>NZ_CP132507.1:25000-1313112 GCF_032191775.1 Rhodoferax mekongensis
GTATGGCTCTTCACCTGTGGAAGCAGCGCTACACCAAATTTTGCATCCGCCTGTGAATTTTTCTGACTTCAAGTAGTCACTCAGGATTTGAAAGTGATGACCTTCCCTAAAGAACGAGGTCAAATTCGTAGTCAGCGCGTTTACGAACTCTTGCCATTCTGGCCCCTCAGTTGACTCAAGCCAACGGAGGTAGTCCTTAAAACTCTGGTGCCCCGTCTCTCTTAGCCGTCTCGATAGCCGGCTGTACACCATTGCATGCTTACCATCATGCAAGCTAATGCCCGCCCTTTGATAAATCAGCTTTTGAACATGTTCAAAGTCGGAGTTCGTCCAAACAAACTCCCTACCTTGCATGTCGTCTGTCGAACTAGATGCCATCAATAGCCTTCAACAGTGAACGCAATGGTAATCAAGCAAAGAAAGTCTTCAGCTAATCCGAACTCATTCAGACATTGAGACTAGCCCCATCTCTGGAGCGGACATCAGTTTCTCTATGTCCAACAAAATCAACATGCGATCGCCAACAGACCCCAAACCTAGAACTGCAGAACTGTCAATCACACTTTCGATATCTGGTGCAGCCTTCAAACTCTCGGGAGGTAGTTCCATCACATCACTTACAGAATCAACAACGATACCTACGATTCGATTACGCAAGTTTAAGACGATGACGACCGTAAAAGAGTTGTATTCTGATTTCGCACAATTGAACTTCAATCGCATATCCACGATTGGAACAATTGTTCCGCGCAAATTCACAACGCCCTTGATGAAACTGGGAGCATTTGCAACTCGCGTCGGAGGTTCATAGCCACGTATCTCTTGGACCTTCAATATGTCAATGCCGTACTCCTCTTGATCCAAGCGAAAGGTCAAATACTCGCGCGCACCACTGGTGGTTAGATCATTCAGTTTTTCCATCATTCCCATGAGAAACTCCTAGAGCAGCATTTCAATGACGTGACCGGCGCACAAGTGCACCAGTATCGAGAATGAGCGCGACCTTCCCATCTCCCAGAATCGTAGCTCCGGAAACGTTAGGCACCTTCCGATAGTTAGACTCAAGGTTCTTGACAACAACCTGTTGTTGTCCAAGAAGTTCATCCACCAAAAGTGCAACTCGGCTACCGTCAGCCTCAACGACAACCATGATGTCACTGGACTTTTCAAAGTCGAAGCGAGGGATTTGAAATACCTTCTCCAACTCAATCACGGGCATGTACTCATCGCGCACCTTTACGAGCTGAGACCCCTGCCCCACTGTGCTTACAGCATCTGCCTTCACCTGAAAAGACTCAATAACAGAGGAGAGTGGAAGTATGTACACCTCTTCACCCACTCCAACTGACATGCCATCCATGATGGCTAGTGTGAGTGGCAAGCGTACAGACACCTTCATGCCGTAACCTTCAGCGGAGTCGATATCCACAGTGCCGTTCAACGCGGTGATGTTCTTCTTCACCACATCCATGCCGACTCCGCGACCAGAGACATCCGTAACGACGGCTGCAGTTGAAAAGCCGGGCGCAAAGATTAGTTGCCAAACCTCTGCGTCAGACATTTGATCTGAAACGTCAATTCCACGCTCTCTGGCTTTATTTAAAATTTTCGTACGTGAAAGTCCTCGGCCATCATCACGCACTTCTATCACTATGGATCCGCCTTGGTGCGAGGCCGACAAGGTAATCGTGCCGGACTCTGACTTGCCAGCAGCTATGCGCTCAGCCGGCATTTCGATACCATGATCACAACTGTTGCGAACAAGGTGGGTCAATGGATCGGTGATTTTCTCGACCAATCCTTTGTCTAACTCAGTAGCTTCACCTTGGGTGACGAACTCGACTTTCTTGCCCAGCTTACCGGCCAAGTCACGCAACATGCGGGGAAACCGACTGAAAACGATCGACATTGGAATCATCCGAATCGACATTACAGACTCTTGAAGATCCCTGGTATTTCGGTCCAGATCCGCCAATCCGGTTAATAGCTGCTGATAGACAGCAGGATCCAGTGCTCTGCTGTTCTGAGCAAGCATTGCTTGAGTGATTACAAGCTCTCCAACGAGGTTGATCAGCTGGTCAACCTTGCTGATCGCAACCCGAATAGTGGCAGCTTCAGGCTGAACCACGGCTGCCGGATTAACTTTTGCGGGGACCTTCGCAACGGTTGCGACCTCTTGCGCAACGGATGGAGCCGTTATTTGCTCTGCCGCAACACCGGGCGCTCCGGGAGAACCATCAAAGAATCCGAATCCAGCCTCCGGAGCCACCTTCGTTTCGGGGGTGACTCCAGCCACAGCAGGGGCCCCAGCAGCGCCATCAAAGAAGCCGAAACCTGGATCCGCACGTGGCTGCTCTCCATTAATCTCAATTTGAACTTTTTCTCTGGAAACATGGAAAGCGAACAGATCCAGCAACTCCTCATCAGTAGAAGATGTTCCTGCTTGGAAAACCCGGAATCCAGCTTTAGGCGACACAACAGGCGTGATTTCACCAAGCCCTGGAATGTCCCGAAAAAGCTCTTGTATGGCATCCGCTTGTTCAGGCTTGTCCAATGGCCCCACAGTAATTTGGAGACTACGCGGACCAGGTAAGTTTGCTTTGCTAACTGAGGCTTCCTGCTTTGGCACTACTGGCGCAGCGGCTGGTCTCTGGACTTCCAAAGTTCCGCCTGCTGCCAATACGCTGATACGTTTGACCAAGTCGGCCGTCGGGAGAGCCTCACCCTCATCACCGGCTTGATGACGCGCCAACAAGCTACGCGAGGCATCAGCAGACTCCAAAAGCACGTCGACCATTGCCGCTGTAGGCTGCAATTCATGCCTACGAAGCCTGTCTAGCAAAGACTCCATCTGATGCGTTAGTTCAGCAACGTCAGCAAACCCAAATGTCGCGGCCCCTCCCTTGACAGAGTGCGCGCAGCGGAAAATTCCATTCAGTTCTTCGTCATCCGCTGTTTCCAGATTCAGGTTGAGGAGCATTTGCTCCATCTGATCCAAGTTTTCGCCCGCTTCTTCAAAAAAGATTTGATAAAACTGACTCAGATCGAAATCACCACCAGCTCCACCATCTTGATGCGTCTCGGCCATGCCTATCTCCTATTATTGAGAATCCAACGACGTCCCATCCAATCTAGCGGATGACCTTTTTGATAACGTCCAGAAGCTTCGCCGGGTCAAAGGGTTTTACCAGCCAACCCGTTGCCCCCGCTGCACGGCCGGCCTGTTTCATCAGATCACTCGATTCTGTAGTCAACATAAGAATCGGCGTTGTTTTGAACTGAGGATGCTCCCGCAACTTGCGAGTCAACCCAAGACCATCGAGTCTGGGCATATTTTGATCCGTCAAAACCAAATCGAATGTCTGCGTTTGCGCTTTTTCGTACGCATCCTGACCATCCACAGCTTCCACGACTTGATACCCCGCACCGGTTAGGGTGAAGGAAACCATCTTTCGCATGGAGGGGGAATCGTCAACAGCAAGTATTAAAGGCATGAGAGGCTCCGATAAAACGCAGGGGAAGTTGTGGTTTAGGTTAGAAAAGCTCAATGGACCCGGCGTCCATTTCATCTTGGGTAACTGGATTGGGACGTTCCGGCACTTCTTCAACGAAGGGCACCGCCTCACCGTCTTCGCTACCCATCGACTCAGATGCTAGCCGGTAGGCACAACCTTGCAAGATTTTCGAGGTGTGAACAATCAGCTGCGAGGCCATATCCTGGAATTGGAGCTCCGTTACCGCTGCGTGCAGCGCACTACGAACCCTGTCCAACTCTTCAGAGTGACCCAAAGCGGGCGATGACAGGTGAGCACTAGCGGTAGTAAACCGCTCCATGAGGTTTTCCATAGTGTGCGCCAACAATCCGTCAAGCCGCGTCAAGTCGTGCACAACAACTAGCAGGGAATCTTGCACTTCGGCGACCAACATTACAGGCAGCTGAACAGCCGGGGCAGCAGGTGGCGTCAACGATGGTTCCATTGTCATTCTTCCTCAGATGCCAGTCTTGTTCGCTATCCTACGCCGGATTCATGAGCTTTGAGTTAATCACGGAGCGTAGGTTAGCAGGATTCACGAATTTTGGGGAAAAATCAATTACTTTGACAGAAAAAAAATTTTAGGTTTCGCACTGGCAGCACATAATGAATCGCATGATAGCCCTGAAACATGAGTCCAATCCACTGGGTAACCCTGTAAAAGTACTGCACTTAGAGGATTCAGACGCCGACCACTTGCTCGTCAAGCGGGCACTAGAAGGCAGCGATCTTCGCTTCAGCATTGCGCGAGCCGATGACAAACAAAGCTTGCTTGCGTCTTTATTGGACCAAGAGTTCGACATAGTGCTCATGGATTACAGACTTCCCGGCTTTACTGCCATGGACGCTTGGGCCGAACTGTCAAAACTGAGCGCCACTCCGCCTTGCGTCATAGTTTCAGGTGCAATCGGTGAAGCAGCGGCTGTCGCAGCCATCCAGAGTGGAATCACGGACTATTTGCACAAAGACAAACTTAAGGAATTGGCAAGAGTCATTCTGCGTGCCCTAAAGCTGCACCAAAGCGAGAAAGAAAGACAGCGAACGGCCAACGCACTTGAAGAATCGGAGCGTCGCATATCTGAGCTCGCAAGGCATCTGCAAAGTTCGCTAGAGCAAGAACGCGCGGCCATTTCGAGGGAAATTCACGACGAAATCGGCGGGGCACTCGCCGCAATGAATCTCGATGTTGCCTGGATAAAGCGCCACACAGAATCCCCGGAAATACTCGAAAGACTCAGCGCCATACAGCAAATGGTGGGGCAAGCCCTTACCGCCACCCAACGCATCATGCAAAACACCCGTCCAGCGATACTTGATCAAGGCTTGGCAGCCAGCGTGCAATGGTTGAGCGAGGCCCACTCTAAACGCGTTGGACGTCGGGTACTTCTCAATTGCAGGCTGGATAACGACACCGCACTCAATGATGGCGCTCGGTTGACCGCATATCGGGTTGTTCAAGAATCGCTAACCAATATCGGCAAATATGCGCCAGCGGCTGATGTGTTGATAGACATCGCAGACGGGGGAGACGGACTCACCGTTGAAGTCTCCGACAATGGTCCCGGATTTGACATGACACGACTCCAAAAAACGGCTGGCTTCGGCCTCAAAGGGCTCAGCGAAAGAGCGAAAAACATTGGTGGTTGGCTTGATGTCAGCAGCACTCCGGGAAGGGGTACATCCATCACGTTGACACTGCCACTCCAGCCCCCCCCAACCAATCCGACAACGTCAAAAAATCCATGATCCAAGTCGTTTTGTGCGATGACCATGCAATGATCCGCAGGGGTATCCGTGACACACTCGTAGATTCAGGCGGGATAGAGGTCACCGGCGAGGCAGGCAGCTACCAGGAACTCAAAGAAACACTCAAATCCGCAGCCTGCGAGGTATTGGTACTCGACCTCAATTTACCTGGCCGAAGTGGGCTGGAGGTCCTTGCCGCGGTAAAGGAGTCTCACCCCCATGTCAGAACGCTCATCGTCTCCATGTTCGCAGAAGACCAGTACGCCATAAGATGCCTCCGAGCCGGGGCATCTGGCTATTTGAATAAGGCCGGTGATCCTGCAGACTTAGCGAAGGCGGTCCGCACCATTCATTCCGGCCGGAAATTCGTAACACCGGAAGTTTCAGAGATGCTGATCAATCAACTCGCAACCCCCAGCGAAGAGACTCTGCACTCTAGGCTCTCCGAGAGAGAGCTCCAGACACTGATTAAAATTGCTTCAGGCAAAAAACTCTCGGACATAGCGGAAGAGCTCATGCTCAGCCCTAAAACCGTTAGCGTTTATCGCGCACGATTGCTAGAAAAACTTGCGCTGAGCAACAATGCAGAACTGACTGTGTATGCCATTCGCAATGCCCTCGTCTAGGCCTTAGCTGGATACGAAAAGTCCGATCACCCTACCCATCAAAGCGGTAAACGGTTGGTCCAGCATGGGCAGCGTCACGGCGATTCCCACAATGCCGACGACGAGTGTGATGGGAAAACCAATGGCAAATATGTTCATTTGAGGCGACACGCGCGAAATAATCCCCAGAGCCATGTTGGTGAATAGCAGGATGCCCACCATGGGCAGCGCAATCCAAAGGGCACTCGCAAAGACTTCTGCCCCCAGTTTTTGAAGTTGCATGGCGGCCAATGCATCCAAAAAATTTGGCGACACAGGGAAAGCGACAAAACTCTGCGTGACTGCCATCATCACCATCAGGTGGCCATTCATCACCACAAAAAGCAAGGAAGCCATCTGCGCAAAAAATCTCGCAACCGCACTGGACTGTGTGTTCATGGAGGTATCAAAAAAAGCAGCGAAGTTCAACCCCATCTGGAAACCAACCACTTCGCCTGCTAGCTCAACAGATGAGAACACCAGGCGAACGGCAAAGCCAATCGATAAACCGATAACGACTTGCTGAATGACGACTGCAAGCGCAGCGGGATCATTGAACGAAATGACGGGCGCATCCGGCAGGCTGGCCTGAATGGCCAAGGCCACCAGAAGCGATAAACCGATCTTTGCCCGCATCGGAAAAGCTCTGGAAGAAAGTACCGGCGCAGACGTAAAAACGGCCAAGACTCTCAGGAAAGGCCAGAGTATGGGTGAAAGCCACTGGGCAATCTGGGCTTCATCAAAAGAGATCACAGGACCACTCTGTCACACCACAGAGGCAGGAATGGCTTCCAGCATTCGACGGATGTACTCCACCAACATAGTCAGCATCCATGGACCAGCAATCGCAAACACGGCGATCACCGCCACCAATTTGGGGACGAATGCTAGAGTCGCCTCATGGATCTGGGTGACCGCTTGAAAAAGGCTGACCAACAAACCGACCACAAGGGCAGCTCCTAGCACCGGAGCTGACACCATCAAAAGCATCAACAAGGCCTCTTGCCCCATGGTTAAAACGGTTTGCGCGTTCATGGTCGATACCTCAGGTTACAAAACTTGCAGCCAACGAACCAATCAGAAGGTTCCAGCCGTCGGCCAATACGAAAAGCATGAGCTTGAATGGCAGCGCGACCAACACCGGGGACAACATCATCATGCCTAGCGACATCAATACGCTGGCAACCACAATATCAATGACCAGGAACGGGATGAAAATCATGAATCCGATCTGGAACGCTGATTTCAACTCACTGATCACAAACGCCGGCACCAACACCCGAATGGGGGCCGTGTCCGCCTTCATGTCCGGCGGAAGCTTCGCAAGCTTTGCAAAAAGCGAAAAGTCCGACTGGCGTGTCTGCTTCACCATAAAACTTCGGATGGGAACCTCTGCTTTTTGAAGCGCCAGATCGAACGACATCGTGCCCTGTGAATAAGGCTGGTAGGCATCGGCGTAAATCCGATCGAAGGTGGGCCCCATGACAAAAAAAGTCAAGAACAGGGACAAGCCAACAATCACTTGATTAGGCGGGGCTGATTGGGTCCCTAAAGCCTGACGCAACAAGGACAAGACAATCACGATGCGGGTGAAACCCGTCATCATCAACAGCACAGCGGGTATAAACGAGAGTGCAGTGAAAAACAGAAGTGTCTGTATCGGCACAGAGAAATTGACGCCGCTCTCCCCTGTCCCTACCAATAAAGGTAATTGACCGGGAGTCTGTGCAAATGCCGAAGCGGAGGCAAGCAAAGCAACCAAGCCGAGTGAAGCCACGCCCCACTGACGAATGACCAAAGAGGAAACACCGGTCATTTCAAGAAATCCTTCCCGGAACCGTGGGAATTTCCATCGACTCCTGAGACTCAACCGGTGCAGTAGCAGTGTGCAGGCATTGAATTCCGTTCGCACTCACACCCAAAGTCAACCAGACTCGGTTGTGCATGGGGCCCACTTCAACGGTAACAACCCTTTGGTGCGGACCAACAGCAACAGCCGATACAAAGCGGCTCTGAGCCCCACCCAAGCGGGAAGACGAGGGAACACGGGCTTTCAGCCAACGGATCAAAAAGGGAACGCAGGCCAGCGCAATAAGGAAAAGGATGACAGGTAAAAGTTGCAATGACATCGGCAGCAGCCGTTTAGTTTCTACTGACCCGCTTCAACCGTTCGGACGGCGTCACGACATCCGTCAATCGTATACCGAACTTGTCATTGACCACGACGACCTCACCCTGGGCGATCAAATATCCATTGACCAGAACATCCATGGGCTCCCCCGCAAGCGCATCCAGCTCAACGACTGAGCCCTGCCCCAACTGCAATATGTGTTTGATGGGCACTTTGGTGCGTCCCAGCTCAACGGAGAGCTGAACCGGTATGTCCAACACCATGTTGATGTCGTTGACATGCCCATCGCCACCCGAGGTAAACGGCTTTGGCGTGTCCCCGGAAAGCGGCCCGCCGGGAGCGGCATCTCCCACACCATCGCTAGCTTTTTGCTCAAGGAGCGCTTCCGCCCAATCTGCCATCCCGTCATCGGCAGCACCTTGAACTTCGTCGGGTTTATCTTCAGATGCCATTGCGTTCTCCCAACCAGTTTTGGTCATTGCCACGAAGTGCTTTTTCAATGCGTATCGCGTACTTCGAATTGTGAGTGCCGTACTGACACTCGAAAATCGGCACACCATCTACGGTGGCCTGAATTCTGGGTGCACGGTCCAGTTCAATAAAGTCGCCCTTTTTCATACCCAAGAGCTGCTCAACAGTAGCATCCGCACGGGCCAGCTCGGCAACGATAGTGACTTCTGCTGCTTGAATTTCACGGGTAAGCACATTCACCCAACGGCGGTCTACCTCAATGGAATCCCCTTGCGTGGAGGAATACAGAACATCCCGGATAGGCTCCAGCGTTGAATACGGGAAACTGAAATGAATGGCTCCCGTGATATCTCCGATTTCCAGCTGGAAAGAGGTGGAGATCACAATTTCACTGGGCGTTGCAATATTCGCGAATTGGGGCTGCATCTCCGAGCGCTGATACTCCAGTTCTAGAGGGTAAATGCCCTTCCAAGCCTTTTTGTATTCCGTGGTGATCACATCAACCAGGCGGTTGATCACCCGTTGTTCTGTGGCCGAAAAGTCGCGCCCTTCAATACGCGTCTGGAACTTTCCGATGCCACCGTACAAGGTATCAATAACGCCAAAAACCAGTGCCGGCTCGCAAACCACCAATCCACTACCACGCAAAGGACGAATCGCCACGATATTGAAGTTGGTGGGCACAGCCAATTCACGCAAAAACGCGCTGTAACGCTGCACCACTACCGGACCGACAGAAATTTCCGGGCTACGGCGAATAAAGTTGAACAACCCGACCCGCAAATTCCGGGCAAACCGCTCATTCACGATTTCCATCGTAGGCATGCGCCCACGAACGATTCGCTCCTGGCTGGAGATGTTGTAAGCACGAACTTCACCGTGCTCCGCTGCCTCTTCTACGGTCTTCTGGCTCTCGCCAGTAACGCCTTCGAGAAGGGCATCAACTTCTTCCTGGGAAAGAAACGATTCGCTCATAACAAGCCCGCAGTTCCTTTACTGGACGATAAAACTCGAAAACAAAACACCAGTGACAGGGTACTCCACCTGCACCGCTTTCTTCTTTTTCTTCTTGGAAGTGGATTCTTCTTCCTCTTCACCACCACCAAAAGGCACCGAGGCCGCCTTCAATATGTCCTCCACCAGCTTCTCTTTGCCCTCTGCCTTGAGAAGCTCATCCGCAGTCCGCTGGGAAATCAACATCAACACGCTGCTGCGGATGGTCGGCAGATAAGCTTTGACTGAGTCCGAAGCCTTGGCATCAATCACCTCCAAGGTGATACCAATCTGGGCCACACGCTCACCGCCCGGGTCCGCCAAATTGACCACCATGGAATCCATGGGAAGGTACACCGGAGGTGTTTTGGGGGCAGCATGCGCTGCAGCCTTGGGAGGCGGAGCCGCTTCCTCACCGTCTTCCGCGGCTGCATGCTTTTTGCTGATAAAGAAAAAGGCACCACCACCACCCAAGACCAGCACAAGCACAGCCGCCAAAATGATGATCAGCATCTTCTTGCTCTTGGCCGGCGGTTTGGCGGCATCTGCCGCTTCAGGTTTTGCTGACACGTGACTACCTCGAATGTGTGAAGTTAAGGGGATTATTCATGGCTCCATGAGCGCATAAGCATGAATAAGGGGGATTATTCATTTCCACCTGTCATTTTCACCAAGCCCACTTACACAAACAGGTCAATCGATCGTCCTGAGGTTCCCGTTCTGGAAACGCTTGGGGCGGACTCAGCTGCAGCCTCCACCGTCCCGACTTTCCAACCGAAAGGTTTGCCGCCAGAGCCTTGGCGCTGCGAGTCGCCCGAATTCGAGGTACCAACCGACACCCCGGACAACACCACCCCCTGGCGACTCATGGCATCTTGCAATTGAGAACTGGCATTGGCAAGAGCCTCACGGGTCAAGGCCTCGTCAGAGCGGAAAACTACCGTGGCTTCTTTGCCCTGCATTGAAATACTCACCTCGACAGGGTTTGCACCCAAACCATCCAGTGTCATCTCCGCTTTTTGTACATCTTGGCTGATCCAATAGCTGACCTGCTCGGCATATTGCCCATCGGCACCGGCGGTTGCAGCTCCGGCGACAACGCCGTCTACGCCCATGGCGCCACCGGCGCCCTGAGGCGCAGCCCAATTCTGCGCAGACACCTCGTTCGAGGTCACCCGGGGATTCACTTGGAGTTCCGGCGAACGTTCCCGGCTAGAACCCAAGGCCAATGTGCTGCCCTCTGGAGCTTTGGTTAATGAAGCTGTGAGCTCTTGGACAAACTTGTGAATCCGCTCAGGAGTGGTTTCCTTGCTCGCTGCAGCTGTTGCTGCTGCACTTGTGTTCGCTGTCGAAGCGTCTGCCAACTCAGGCTGCGCGGCTTGGGCCGCTGCATCCAAAGCCACTTTGCCAGATTTGGCCTGCGGGGTGTTCAATGGCTTACCAAGCGCAGAATCCAGCGCAGCTTGCAGGGGCAAGGCACCATCCCTGCCCGCAGCTGACCCAGACTTGCCGCGAGCGACTTCAGCAGGTAAGGGAACCACCGTTACCGGCGCTGCAGCCACTTGCGCCAACAACAGTGCAGGATCCGGCAGTGTTGCGGACGCACCGTCCAGCGGTTTTTCCTGGAGAAGTATCAGGTCCGTTGGCACCAAGCTATCGGCAGCCGCATCCACTGGCGGGGCAATCGCCGCATCAATCGCCACAGGTGCCACTTCTTGGGCACAGGCTAACGCCGCCAAAAAACCTGTAGCGCTGTTCGCACTGCCACCTTCCGGCTTGTCGGTGCTTTTTTGCCCGGAACTGCCCTCGGCAGGTTTTGCGGATGCAGTAGCTTTGGGTGCGATTTCGATGGTCATCGTGCTTCACCTTGGGTTTGCTGAGCGCGGGTTCGCGCAAAAAGTTGGGCTGCCATTTCGTCCATCTGCGCCTGATCACGTCGCTGGGCAATGCGTTGCGCCTCAGCCCGTCGTTTCTTCAGCACGCTGTTCAATCCCGACAGGCGGCTTTCGGCTAGCTGAAGCTGTTGCTTTACGCCTTCGACATGGCGCTGCAAATTGGCGATCACGTCTTCTTGCATCGAAATGGCTTGCTGTAGCCGGCCACTGAACTGGTAGTGATGCTTGATCAACTCCACCGAGAGCCCCACTGAACCCGTGCTGACCCAACGGTGATCCGTGTCGCCGGCATAGGAGCACAACTGGTCCAACTGGCCCATCGCAGCTTGCACGTTCTGCTGGCTCTGTGCCAAAGCGCGAATGACCTCATCCCGCTTGCGCTCGGCCATCGAGATTGCCAGCAAAAGGCCGGATGAGTCAGCCATGCGAACCGCCGATCACACCGTATGTCATGGCAGCGCTTCCACCGAAGTACTCAGCGCCAACTGTGCCAGTGCCTGCTCCATGGGAGCCGCTTCCAGCATGTCCTGCTGCAAAAACTGGATCATGCCGGGTTGCAGAGCAATGGCCTCGTCCAGCACGGGGTCCGAGCCCGGCGCATACGCACCGATCTGAACCAAGTCCCGACCCTTCTGGTACTTGGAATAGAGGCTGCGGAAACGCCGCGCCTGCTCAAAATGCCCGCGATCCACCACGTTGTGCATCACCCGCGAGGCCGATTGCTCGACATCAATCGCGGGGTAATGCCCGGACTCGGCCAAGGATCGCGACAGCACAATGTGCCCGTCCAGAATGGCGCGGGCCGCATCTGCAATCGGGTCCTGCTGATCGTCACCTTCAGACAGCACGGTGTAAAAAGCGGTGATGGACCCCACGCCGTTGAGACCATTGCCACTCCGCTCCACCAACTGAGGCAACTTGGCAAAGCAGGATGGCGGATAACCCTTGGTTGCTGGCGGCTCGCCAATGGCCAAGGCGATTTCGCGCTGCGCCATGGCATAGCGGGTCAGCGAATCCATCAGCAGCAGCACATGCTTGCCCTGGTCACGGAAGTACTCGGCGATCGCAGTAGCGTAAGACGCTCCTTGCATGCGTAACAGGGGTGGTGCATCCGCAGGAGCAGCAACCACCAC
This sequence comes from Rhodoferax mekongensis, assembly GCF_032191775.1. Taxonomy (NCBI): domain Bacteria; kingdom Pseudomonadati; phylum Pseudomonadota; class Betaproteobacteria; order Burkholderiales; family Comamonadaceae; genus Rhodoferax; species Rhodoferax mekongensis. Next base: position 37,547 of record NZ_CP132507.1, read on the forward strand.
AGAACGTTGCCTGCCATCGACACCCAAAATGTCTTCGATGAATTCTTTTACTTCTCGGCCGCGTTCGCCGATCAGACCGACGACGATGACGTCCGCCTGGGTGTAACGGGCCATCATGCCCAGCAACACGCTTTTGCCGACGCCGGAGCCGGCAAACAAGCCCAAGCGCTGGCCACGGCCCACTGTCAAAAGGGCATTGATGCTGCGCACGCCGGTATCCAGCGCTTCACGCACAGGCGCGCGGTCCATGGCATTGATCGGTTTACGGTCAAGGACACGGGCAGACACATCGGCCAAAGGCCCCATGCGATCCATGGGGAAACCTTGCGAATCCACCACACGCCCCAGTAGCCCATCACCCAAGGGCAAGCGCAGCATGCCTGCGGATGCTGCATCTGCAGGCACCGTCTTTTCGCCCAGGCGAGGCACGGGCACAAACGCAGCGGCGGCTGCCACACCGGCGCCACTGGAGAGGCCATGCACATCGCCGGCCGGCATCAGGTAAGCGCGGTCACCCGAGAAACCGACGACTTCCGCCAACACAGGCTCACGTGCCTTCATGGTGACCACACATTGGGAACCCACGGGCACCCGGATGCCACTCGCCTCCAACACCAAGCCCGTCAGTTTGGTCAACGTACCACGCACTTCCAGCGATGACTCTTCACCCACGGCAGCACGGGCCTGGGCCAGGTAATCCGCCCATTTGGCGGGAGCCGTGGAGGGGGTGGACTCAGGTGTTTGCATCTGCATCTTCCCAAGGGGCCTCCAGGCCCAGGGTGGCTACCGTTTTGCGCCAGCGTTGCTCTACGGTGCCATCCACCACCGTGCCGGCCGCCTCCACCAGGCAACCGCCGCGGCTGATTGCACTGTCAGGCAGCATCGTCAGAGACAGGTTGGAAAACTCCTGCCGCAACACTTCAGACAACACTTCCACATCCAGCGGATTCATGCGCACAAGCGCTGCCTTGCTATCAATGGCCAACACACTCAGCGCTTCGCGCACCACCGGTTGCAGGGCGTTCGGGTTGCTGGACATTTCATGCCGCAACACCTGGCGGGCAATCTCACAAGCCAGCTCCAGCACACCCCGGGCCATCGCCTGCTCCGACTCGGCCAACTGCGCCTGCGCATTGGCAAACAGTTGCGCCATGGCTTCAGCGGCTACTTTGCCTTCGTTCGCAATGTAGTCATTGAGTTGGCGCTGGCCTTCCAACGTGGCTTGGGCGTGCCCTTGGGCATAGCCTTCCGCATAGCCTTGGGCATGCCCTTCCGAGAAGGAGGATTGGCGCACCAATGCCTCTTTGGCCTGCTCTTCTGCCAAGGCCTGGGCAGCCAACTTGGCGGCAAAACGGGCTGAAGATTTGTCTACATCACCAAAGTCCCAGTCAGTGACGGAACCAATCTCTTCACCAGGTATAAAGCGTGCTTGGTTGCGATTCATCAGACCATGGCGTCGTCGCCACCTCCACCGCCGATCACAATCTGGCCTTCGTCTGCCAAACGGCGCACGATCTTGAGAATTTCTTTCTGCTGGGCTTCCACTTCCGACAGACGCATGGGGCCGCGCGATTCCAAGTCTTCCTTGAGGGTTGCCGCCGCACGGGACGACATGTTGGCCAGAATCTTGTCCTTGAGCTCGGGCTGTGCACCCTTGAGCGCCACAATGAGCACATCTGAAGACACTTCCTTGAGCACCATCTGGATCGCCTTGTCGTCGAGCTTGTTGAGGTCGTCGAAGACAAACATCTTGTCCATGATCTTCTGGGCCAAATCCGCATCGTGGCTGCGGATGGACTCGATCACCGTGCCCTCAATGGCGGTACCCATCAGGTTAATCATCTCGGCCGCTGTCTTCACACCACCCAGAGAGGACTTGCGGATCTTGTCGCCACCGGCCAACACCTTGAACAGCACTTCATTCAAGTCCTTCAGGGCGGTAGGCTGAATACCTTCCATGGTGGCCACGCGCAGCATGACTTCATTGCGCTGGCGCTCAGTGAGATTCTTGAGCACATCCGCGGCTTGATCGTAGTCCAGGTGCACCAGGATGGCCGCGACGATTTGCGGGTGTTCGTTGCGCAGCAGCTCCGCCACTGACAGCGGGTCCATCCACTTCAGGCTTTCAATACCGGAGACATCGCCGCCCTGCAAAATGCGGTCAATCAGCAATGCGGCCTTGTCGTCGCCCAGGGCCAGCTTCAATACCGAGCGCACGTAGTCGCCTGAGTTGGAGACCAGCAAGCTCTGCGAGGCCGCTACTCCGGTGAACTTGTCCACTACCTCATCCACCTTTTCGCGGGTGAGTTGGGTAGTTTTGGCGATCGCCTCGCCCAGGCGCTGCACCTCTTTGGGCGACAGGTGTTTGAAAACCTCGGATGCCTCTGCTTCGCCCAGAGACATCATGAGGATTGCTGCGTCTTGGAGTCCGTCTTCGTTTGCCATGGTGGTATTTTGCGCCGCGCTTTACGCCGGTGCCTCTCCATTCATCCATGCTTTGACAATGTTGGCCACGGCAGCCGGATTGTCCCGGGTGAGCTTGCGGGCATCCTCCAGCCGCAACTCGCTTGGCGATGCAGGCTGTGTATCCGTGCCGGTACCGGGGCCTGTCAGCTGCGGACGCTCGGGCTGGTCGTTCTCGATCGCATCCAGCTGCGCCACTTCATTATTGTCCAGTGGCTCGGCCACCGGCGCGGGCTGGGTCAGTGCCTTCATCGCAGGGCGAATCACACCCAAGAGCACGAGTGCCGCCAGACCCAGCGTGCCCAAAGGCCAGGCCAGGCTGCGTGCCAGCTCCTGCACCTCAGGCTGGCGCCAGACAGGCGTGTCATTCACAACGGCCTTTTCGGGTGCGAAGGGCGCGTTAACCACATTCACCGAATCTCCGCGGTCCTGGTTGAAGCCCACCGTTTCGCGCACCAGCGCGGTCATCTTCTCCAACTGCGCCTCTGTCAGGGCCACACTGGTGGTCACACCCTTGGCATCGGTAACCGACTGGTTGTTCAGGACTACCGCCGCATTGATGCGCTTGATGGTACCTACCGCACCTTTGGTAACGCGAATGGTCTTGTCCACCTCGTAATTGATGATGGATTCTTTCTTGGAGGAGCTGTTGGCGGCACCTGCAGCCGTCTGGCCGTTGGCGGCCAATGCCTGTGGCTGGCCGTTGATAGGCGCGGCGGGCTGGGCGGGCGGCTGGTTGGTGGTGGCACCGGGCACGCCGGCTGGAGGCGTTGGCTGGGTGCCATTGGTGCTTTCCACCAATTGCTGGCTACGCACGGCGCCACTGTCAGGCGTCTGGTTAGGCTTGTGCGATTCGGTGGTGCTCTCGGTTTGGGAGAAATCCAGCTCCGCCGTCACCTGCGCCTTGACATTCTGCTTGCCCACCAGTGGCTCCAGCATGTCCAGGATGCGGCGGCTGTAGAGCTGCTCGATTTGTTGTACATACTGCAGTTGCTCGGCATCCACGCCGGCGGCCGCGTCGGGGTTGGCAGACAGGAGTTTGCCCGTGTCATCCAAGACACTCACTGCGCTCGGGTTCATCTCAGGCACGCTGGACGCCACCAAGTGCACGATGCCGGCCAATTGACCTTTATCAAGCGCACGGCCGGGATGCAAGCTCAACAACACGGAGGCTGAAGGTTTTTGCTGCTCCCGGAAAAAGCCATTCTGATTGGGAAGCGCCAAGTGCACCCTGGCGCTGGATACGGACGACAGCGCTTGAATGGATCGGGTCAACTCGCCTTCGAGCCCGCGCTGGAAAGTCAGCCGCTCCTGAAACTGGGTCATGCCAAAGCGATTGGCCTCCATCATTTCGAAGCCGCTCACAGAGCCTTTGGGCAGCCCCTGGGAAGCCAGCTTCAGCCGCACGTCGTGCACACGGTCTGCCGGCACCAGAATCGCGCCACCGCCCTCTGTATATTTGTAGGGCACGTTCATGGTGGTCAGCTGGGCAATCACGGCACCGCCGTCTTTGTCTGCCAGATTGGAATAAAGCACCCGCCATTCCGCTTGGCGCCCCATGACCAGGCCGACCACGGCAATCGCTACAAACAGGGCGATGCCCAAAGCCAATCGGATGCGCTGCCCCTGGTCCAGAGCCGTGAGGCGCTGTCCCAGGGTGGGGTTCACAGGAAGGGTGGCAACTGCGGGCATGTCTTGGTTTCCAGGGCTGGGGGCGGGCTTCTCCGCATGAATGGGGCTGATTATTCGACCCACCTTTCAAAACATTAGGGTAATAAGCCCCGGCTTTACCCACCAATTCAAAAAAATACGCATTCGAGTGGGGGCATAGGATTCGCGGCAACCCAACTTACAGGGAGACCAGCATGGATCTCAAGCTCACACCCGTCTCAATGCCCACTTCCATCCGCCCCTCTACCGGCATCAAACCCGGCGGGGCCAGCAGCGCCACCGGTGTGGGCGGCGGTTTTTCCGGGGAACTGAAAAATGCTCTCAGCTCCGTGAGCGCCGCCCAGAACGAATCCAGTCGCTTGCAGCGGGAAGTGCAAATGGAAAACCCCAAGGTCAGCCTGGAGGAAACCATGGTGGCCATCCAGAAAGCCCAGATCGGCTTCCAGGCCACTCTGCATGTACGCAACCGCATGGTCCAGGCGTACACCGACATCATGAATATGCAAGTGTGATTGATTTACTATCTTTTTGATAGCTACTTGCGCACATTGCGTGGGCGCCAAGTGCCAATTTCACTCACAAATACAAACTGTATGTCCAGCCAGCCAGCCCTCCGTCATAAGCCCTGAAAAGCGGATCATTTCCGGCTTGTGCCCCAACGGACTCAAGATTCTTTCAGATTTGACGTAATACCGTGGAGAGGCCGTATTGTTGAGGCGGGTGACCCGGGTTACCTGCCGTGCGGCCAAGAAATTGCCAGCAGACACTTAATCCGAGAGGCCTACCATGACCACGATCACCATATCCGGCGGCGACAGCAACCTGACCCTGCCCGGAAACATCGACACGATCATGGGGGGAACCGGGGCGGACACGATCACCATCAGCTCCCAGCTCACGGATGTCAGCAACACCCTGATTGACTTGGGCTCGGGCACAGACAGCCTGTCCCTGGGAAATTTCAACAACACCGGCACCATCGCCAACATCGAGTCGGTCACCGGCAACTCTGGTGCCGACATACTGACCCTGTCTGCCGCCGCCACAGGCGTCACCATGGACCTCGGCGCTGGTAACGACAAGGTCACTCTCACCACTGGCACGAACACCATCACACTGAACAACGTCGAAACCGTGGTCGGTGTAGCCGGGGACGACACCGTCACCATGGGCGGCTCCTTCGGCGCAGCCAGTGTCAGCCTGGGTAGTGGCGCTGACGTGCTGACCTTGACGACCGCAGTGACCTCCGGCAGCTTCGATCTGGGTGCTGACAACGACAGAATTACGCTGGCCAACGGCGTGAACTCCATCACTGTGGCGGGAGCAGAAACCGTCACAGGCGGCACCAATAACGACACAATCACCCTGACAACGGCCATTGCCTCGGCAGGCGTCATCGATCTGCTGGCCGGTACCGATACCCTGACCTTGGCAGGTGGAGGCAACACCGCGTCCATTTCCAACGCCGAGACCATCACCACCTCCGCCAGTGGCGACGACGTGATCACCATCGGCGCTGCACAGGCCAGTGGGAGCATCAACCTCGGCGATGGCGCCGACCAGATCACATTTGCAGGCAGCGGAAACACGGTCACTCTGTCCAACGTCGAATCCGTGACCGGCGGCGCCGGTGCCGACGCACTGACTCTCGGCGCCGCTCAAACCGGCGTTTTTGATCTCGCGGCAGGCAATGACACCCTGACGCTGGCGACAGGCACCAACGTCATCACTGCGTCTAACGTCGAATCCATCTCTGCCGGCACCGGAGATGACACCATCACCCTGCTGACAGCCACCACCGGCGGCATATTCAACCTCGGCGCCGGCGCCGGAGTTGACACCCTCACGCTGACCAACGGAACCAACACCCTGAACGCCACGGGCATCGAAACCCTGACTGGCGGCACCGGTGACGACACTGTCACCATGGGCGGTACGGTGACTGGCGGTGTCTACCAACTGGGCTCAGGCGCAGACAGCATTACCTTGGCTAACGGCACCAACAGCCTCAGTGCCAGCAACGTGGAAACTGTTATCGGCGGCACCGGCGCAGATACAGTGGTCTTCGGAGCCGCCATCACGGGTGCCACGGCCAACCTCGGCGCCGGCACCGACAGCCTGACCCTGGCCGCGGGTGGTAACACTGTGAGCGCCAGCGGCGTGGAATCGATTACTGGCGGCGGCGGAGCCGATGTTCTGACACTGACTGCAGCCACTTCCGGTGCGACTATCGACTTGGCCGGCGGCGCCGACTCTCTGGTGCTCGCTACTGGCGGCAACACTCTGACTGTCTCCAATGTAGAGTCCATCACCGGCGAGACCAATTCCGATGTCATTACGCTGGGTGCGGCACAAACCAGCGGCACCATCGATCTGGCAGGTGGAGTCGACACCCTGACGCTGGCCAATGGCACCAACGCACTCAGCGCAGCCAACATAGAAACCATTACCGGAGGCACCGGCAACGACACCATTACGCTGACTACGGCTGCCACTTCGGGCAATAGCGTGACTCTAGGCGCCGGCACCGACGTTCTGAACTTGCTGGATACCGCAACCAACGTCCTGACCGCAACCGGCGTTGAAAGTGTCTTGGGCGGCAGCGGCGCAGACACTGTGACCTTCGGCGCGGCCATCACCGGCGCAACGGTGGATCTGGCCAGCGGAAGCGACAGCTTGATTTTGGCCAATGGCACCAATAGCCTGACGGCCAGCAATATCGAAACCATCACCGGTGGTACGGGCAACGACACCATCACGCTCTCCGGTTCTGTCACTGGTGCCACCGTGACACTGGGTGCGGGAACCGACATTTTGGCTTTGGATGCCGGCAGCGGAGCCAACACCCTGACGGTCAGCGGAGTGGAAACCCTCACGGGCGGCGGTGGCGCGGACGACGTCACGTTCACCGGTGGCGTCACCGGTGGCTCTTTCAGCCTTGGCGCTGGCGCAGACAAACTGACGCTGGGCGGAGCCTCCACCCTGACGCTGGACGGCACGATTGAAAGCCTGGTCGGCAGTTCCGGTGCCGATACCATTTCCATCAGCGCAGCCATCACCTCTGGCACCTTCGATCTCGGCGCAGGCTCAGACCGTTTGAACCTGGCAGATGGCGGCAACACGATGTCCCTGAACAACAGCGTTGAAACACTGATTGGCGGCGCTGGTGCGGACGACATCACCCTCACCCAGAGTGTGATCAACATGCAGATCGACAGTGCTGCGGGGGCAGACACCCTCACACTGGCAAACGGATCCAACATTCTCCAGGTGTCCAACCTGGAGTCCATCACCGGAAACTCCGGAGCCGATCAAATCACGCTGCGGACTGCGGTAGCTGGCGGCGTCTTCAATCTGGGAGCCGGCACTACCGACCGCATCGTGCTGGCAGACGGTACGAACAGCCTCACCACCACCGCGGTCGAAACCGTCACGGGCGGCACGGGCGCAGACACGTTGAACCTGGGCGACGCCAGCACAGGTGGCGTGTTCAACCTGGGTGCAGGCAGCGACTCCCTGACCCTGACCACAGGGACCAACACCCTGACCGCGTCCAACATTGAAAGCATTACCGGCGTGGGCGGTGACGACACCGTCACCCTCGGAGCCGCCAGTACCAGCGCTGTCATCGACTTGGCAGGTGGTACCGACCAGTTGAACCTTGCCGATGGCACCAACGTCATTATTGCTACGGGCATCGAGACCATCGTCGGCAACTCCGGTGCCGACACGCTGACACTGGGCGCAGCACAAGCTGCAGGAGATATCGACCTTGGTGCAGGTACCGCTGACAAACTGATTCTGGCGAATGGTGCCAACACCTTGACGGTAACGGGTGCCGAAAGCATATTGGGCAATGGTGGCGCAGACCTGATCACTTTGGGCGCTGGCATTTCCAATGCCATCTTCGACTTGGGTGCTGGCGCCGACGTGCTGACCCTGTCTGTCGAAAATCACAACATCACCGTCGCCAACATTGAGACCATCACAGGGGGTGTCGGCGACGATGTGGTGACCTTCAATACGCTGACCGCCGGCACGGGCGTGTACGACCTCGGCGTCGGCACCGACCAAGTCATCCTGGGCAACGGAACCGGGGCGAACACCATCACCGTCAGCAATGTGGAAAGCTTTACCGGAAGCTCTGCGGCTGACACGGTGACCTTCGGTGCAGCGGTAGCGGCAGGTACCGTCAACCTCGGTGCCGGTGCCGACAGCTTGACGCTGGCCGCCGGCGGGAACACCCTGACCGTATCCGGAACCGAGAGCATTACCGGCAACGCAGGTGCCGACAACATCACCCTGGGTGCGGCCATCAATGGCGCCAACATTGACCTGTTGGGCGGCGCCGACCAGCTGACACTGGCCAACGGCACCAACGTTCTGACCACCACAGGCATTGAGTCCATCAACGGCGGAACCGGCGCGGATACCGTTACCCTGGGTGCAGGCACCACTGCAGGCACGATTGATCTGGGTAGTGGAACGGATGCGCTGACGCTCTCCGCAGACGGTGGCTCCTACACCCTGGCAGGCGTGGAAACCACCACCGGTGGAACCGGAGATGACCTCGTAACCCTGGGTAGCGCAGCCAGTGGCATCACAGTGACGCTGGGGGCGGGTGCTGACGCGCTGACCCTCGCAAGTGGCACCAACCAGGTCACTGCTGTAGGTGTAGAAACGGTCACTGGCGGCGGGGGTACAGACACCCTGGTATTGACCAACATCGCAAACACACTGACAGTCAGCGGCATTGAAACCATCACAGGCGGCACAGCAACCGACACCCTGACCCTTACCGACATCACCAATGGTTTAACCGTCTCATCGATCGAGAGCCTGACTGGTGGCACGCTGGACGACAGCATCACCTTGGGCGCAGCGGTGACTGGTGCTGCCTTTGACCTCAAAGCAGGTATAGACATACTTCGTCTGGCTAGCGGCACCAACAGTCTCACTGCCACCAACGTGGAAAGCGTAGTCGGCGGCGGCGGAAACGATACGTTGACATTGGGGGGCAACGGCAGCACTGTCACGGCATCTGGGGTGGAAACCATTGTGGGCAGCACCGGTGACGATGCAGTGACCCTGAGCACCACCGTCAGCGGCGGCAGCTTCGATCTGGGTACCGGCACCGACACCCTTAATCTGGCCAACGGCGGCAACACCCTGACGGTCAGCGGCAGTATCGAAACCGTGGTTGGCGGTTCCGGCAATGACCTGATCTCCGTCGGCAGCGCCGTTACCGGTTTGACCTACGACCTGGGAGCCGGCACAGGCGACCGCTTGACCCTGTCCAGCGCGGGTGCGAACTCCATCACCGCAGTGGGCGTGGAAACTGTTGCGGGCGGAACTGCCAACGACACGGTCACTTTCACTGCCGCCGTATCGGGCACCAGCATCGATCTGGGCGCGGGCACCCAAGACAAAATCATTCTGGCGGATGCGGTCAACACGCTGTCCCTGAATGCCACGGTGGAAACCGTGGTGGGCGGCACATTGGCAGACTCCATCACGCTGACGACCGCCGTCACTGGAGGCATTTACCAACTGGGTTCGGGCACTGACACCCTGACACTGACCAGCATTTCTGCCAATTCGCTCACTGCGAGCGATATTGAAACCATTACCGGCGCCAACGGCGATGACACCATCACCCTGGCTACTGCCATCACAACCGGTGTCATCAACCTGAACGCAGGTAACGACAGCCTGACCCTTGCCAACGGCACCAACAGCCTGACCGCCACGGGTGTAGAAACCATTACCGGCGGCACCGGCGACGACAGTGTCACCCTGGGAACCGCCGTGAGCGGTGGCACCATTTCTTTAGGGTCTGGCACCGATACATTGACACTGGCGGGCGGCGTAGGCTCCACCCTGACGCTGGACACCACCGTAGAAACCGTGGTCGGCAGCGCCGGCAATGACACCATCACCGTGAGTGCCACCGTCACCAGCGGCAGCTACGACCTGGGTGCCGGTGCGGGCGACCGCCTGAATCTTGCAGGCGGCAACAACGTACTGACTTTGGGCAACAGCATCGAAAGCCTGACTGCAGGCGCTGGCGACGACACCATTGTTCTGAGTGCAGGTGTCGCCAACATGCGCTTGGATCTCGGCGGTGGTACAGACAGCCTGACACTGGCTAATGCCTCCAACAGCGTAACGCTCTCGAACATAGAGTCGGTCACCGGCAACTCCGGGGTAGACCAGGTCACCCTCACCACCACACTCACTGCAGGCCAAATCAATCTGGGTGCGGGCACCGCCGACAAGGTCACACTGGCCAACGGCACCAACAGCCTCACCGCGACCGGCGTGGAAACCATCAACGGTGGCACAGGCGCTGACACACTGACACTGGGCGATGCGAGTACCGCTGGCCAGATCGATCTTGGTGCCGGTGCAGACGTACTGAACCTGGGCAACTTCGCCAATACGCTGACGGTCAAAAACACCGAATCCATTGTCGGTAACGCAGCGGCCGATACCGTGGCACTGGGCAATAGCGTCAGTGGTGTGCAGGTTGACCTCGCGGGCGGTACGGACATCCTGACCCTGTTTGATGCACCGAACAACCTGACCATCACCAATGTAGAAACCATCATCGGTGACTCGGGTGCAGATACCGTGACGCTATCAACCAACGTCGCCAGCCTCGATGCCAACCTGGGTGCCGGAGCCGACACTTTGGTGCTTGCGACGGGCAACAACACCATCAGCGCAACCGGCGTCGAAACCATCACCGGTAACGCGGGGAATGACGTCATCACCTTCGGTGCGGGTGTCACTGGCGGTGTGGTGAACCTGGCAGCAGGTACCGGCGACTCGCTGACCCTGTTCAACGAGGACAACACCCTGACCCTGACCGGCGTGGAAACAGTGGTCGGTGACTCCGGCGCAGACACCATCACACTCACCGACACCGCTGCAGTGAACGTCAACCTGGGTGCCGGCACAGACACCTTGAACCTGGCCAATGGCGTAAATACGGTCACGATCAGCAACGTCGAAACGCTCAACGGCGGCACGGGAGCTGACAGCGTCACGTTCGGCAGCGCATTGACCGGCACTGTCGTTAACCTCGGATCCGGAACCGACAGCCTGACACTGGCAGACGGCACCAACACTGTTACCACGCAAAACGTGGAATCTGTGACCGGGGGAACCGGTGACGACACCCTGAACCTGGCAGTTGCCGCATCGGGCGTGACCATCAACCTCGCAGCAGGCAACGATGCACTGGTGCTGGCCAACGGTACCAACACCTTGAGTGTGAGCAACGTGGAGTCCATCACGGGCGGCACCGGGGCTGACGCAATTACTTTGGGTGCCGGCAGCTCTGTGGGCAACGTGGACCTGGGCAGCGGCGCGGACGTACTGACCCTGTCCAACAGTGATGGCGTCTTTACCGTATCCAACGTCGAGACACTGACAGGCGGTACTGGCGCGGACACTGTGACGCTGGGTAACAGCGTGACCGGCGCGGTAGTGAATTTGGGCAACGGAGCCGACAACCTGACACTGGCCAACGGCACCAACGCCCTGACCGTGGCGGGCGTCGAAAGCCTCACCGGCGATGCCGGCGCTGATACCGTTACCTTCAGTGCTGCAACCACGACTGCCACGATCGACCTAGCGGCAGGCAGCGATAAGGTCATACTGGCCAACGGCACCAACGCAATTACAGCGGCCAACGTCGAATCGATCGTGGGTGGCTCCGGAGCAGATACGCTCACCCTGACGAATATTGCCAACACTGTATCGGTGTCAGGCATTGAAAGCATCGTTGGCGGCACTTTGGCTGATGCCATCTCCTTGGGCGCTGCCGTCACCAACGCGGTTTTCGACCTGGGCAGCGGCACTGACACACTCACGCTGTCCGGTGCGGGTGCCAACACACTGACCGCCACAGGCATTGAAACCATCACCGGCGGAAGCGCAGCGGACACGGTGGTACTGGGTGCAGCCATCAGTGGGGCCAGCATCGACCTCGGCTCGGGCGCGGACAGCCTGAGCTTGGCTGCTGGTGGTACCACACTCACGGTCAGCAACGTGGAGACTATTCAGGCGACCGGCAGTGGCGACGACAGTATTACCTTGGCCACCAGCGTCAGCGGTGGTTCCATCGACCTGGGCGCGGGTAGCGACACGCTGACGCTGGGCGCTCCGGGCAACACGCTGACAGTGGCAGCATCGGTGGAAAGCCTGGTAGGAGGTGCCGGCGACGACGTCGTCACTTTGGGTGGTGCCGTCACCGGACAAACCTACGACCTGGGCGCAGGCTCGGGCGACAAACTGATCCTGTCCAGCGCAGGTGCCAACACCGTTACGGTCAACAACATTGAAACGATCGCCGGCAGTGGCTCGGTGAACGACACCGTAACTTTCACTGCAGCGGTAAGTGGCATTTCAGTGGATCTGGGTGGCGGAACGGACCGGGTGATTCTGGCGGATGCTGTCAATACCCTGTCCTTGAATGCGACGGTTGAGACCGTCACGGGCGGCACGTTGGCAGACAACATAACTCTGTCGACCGCTGCAACAGGCACGGTTTACAACTTGGGGGCAGGTACAGACCGCCTGACCTTGTCCAATGGCACCAACACCGTCACGGCTAGCGACATAGAAAGCATTGTGGGCGGCTCCGGCGCAGATGATGTGACCCTGACCACCGTGACCACCAACTTGTTGATTGACCTGGGTGGTGGCACTACCGACAAGCTGTCCCTGGCCAATGGAGCCAACACGGTGTCCGCCAGCAATGTGGAGACCATCATCGGGAACTCGGGTGTCGATATCGTGACCCTGAGCTCCGTCATCAGCAATGGCAATATCGATCTGGCAGGCGGATCTGACCAGTTGATCCTGGCCAACGGAAGCAACAACTTGACCGCAACCGGCGTGGAGACCCTGACCGGCGGTACAGGCGCGGACACCATCACTTTGGGGGCAGCGCAAAGCAGCGGTGTATTCAACTTGGGTGCTGGCGTGGACCGGCTGACCCTGTCCGGCGCTGCGGCCAACATTTTGAGTTTGGACGCCAGCGTTGAACAGGTCATCGGCGGCGCATCAGCAGACAGCCTGACACTTACCCAGGCCGTATCCGGCGCAGTCTATGACCTCGCCGCTGGTGCGGACAGCCTCACATTGGCCAGTGGCACCAATTTGCTCACTGCCTCCAACGTGGAATCGATCACCGGCAACGCCGGTGACGACAACGTCACCTTGGGCGCGGCCATCAGCGGAGCCAACATCGACCTCGCCGGTGGCAACGACACCATCCAGCTTTCCGGCGCAGGCAACAACACCGTGACGCTGGCCAACGTTGAATCCGTGATCGGCAATGGCAGCAATGATGTGGTCACTTTGACCACCACACTGTCCGGTGGCACTGTCAACCTGGCAGGCTCCAACGACAGTGACCGTCTGACTCTGGCCGATGGCGGCAACGTGGCCACCATCAACAATGTCGAATCCCTCACCGGTGGCAACGGCAACGACGTCATCACCATGACCAACGCCAGCCCATTCAATGCCGTGGTGGATCTAGGCGCAGGCAGCGGCGACAAGGTCACCCTCGCGAACGGTGGCAACACCATTACATTAAGCAACGTGGAATCGGTGGAAGGTAACGCAGGTGCCGACGTCATCACCTTTGGCGCAGCAGTGGCAGGGGCCCAAGTCGACATGGGTGCAGGCGTAGACAAACTTTTCCTCGCGGCGGGCGGCAATACTGTGACGGCGTCCAACCTGGAAAGCATCACCGGTGGCGCTGGCGCGGATGTCATTACCCTTCTCACGACTGTGTCCGCAGGCAACTTCGACCTGGGCTCCGGCACGGATTCGATCTCACTGGCTGACGGCACCAACAGCCTCACAGCCAGCAACACGGTTGAGACCATCATTGGCGGCTCGGGCGCTGACACTGTGACCTTCAGTGGCGGTGTCAGCACCGGCTCATTCAACCTGGGGGCTGGTAACGACACACTGATTCTTGCCAATGCATCAAACAGCTTTACTCTGAGCAGCAATGTCGAAAGTGTGCTGGGCAACTCCGGCGCTGACACCTTGACGCTGGACAGTGCTGTCACTGGCAATACCTATGACTTGGGTGCCGGTGCCGACAGCTTGACTTTGTCCGGACTGGGGGCCAACACGCTCACCCTGAATGGCTCTATTGAGTCACTGGCCGGCAGCTCAGCGGCAGACACGATTGTGCTGACTAATGCGGTGAGTGGTCACACGTACAACCTGGGTACTGGCAATGACCAATTGACTCTGGCAGATGGGACCAACACACTGACCGTGGCCGGCATTGAGTCCATCTTGGGCGGCACAGGAACGGACACATTGACCCTGAGTGCAGCTCAAACCAGCGGTACTTTTGACCTCGGAGCGGGTGCCGACCGCATCAATCTGTTCAACGCAAATAACACCCTGTCACTGGGTAATGTGGAAACCATCGTCGGCAACAGCGGTGATGACCTGATCACCCTCACAACAGCCATATCCGGTGGCTCGGTGAGTCTGGGCGCCGGTGCTGATGTGCTGACCCTTGCCAACTTCAACAACAGCCTGTCCATTGACGCTGCAATTGAAAGCCTGGTCGGCGGAACCGCGAATGACACGGTCACCTTGACAGCCCTGGTGGCAGGAAATGCATATGACCTGGGTTCGGGCACCGATACGCTGGTCCTGCTCGCCAGTGGCAGTGGTGTGAACGCAGTCACCTTGTCCAATGTCGAATCCCTCAAAGGCGGATCGGGAGCGGACACCATCACTTTGGCCACTACCATCACAGGCGGTGTTTTCGACCTGGGTTCAGGTGCAGACAGTTTGATTCTGTCCAACGGAACCAACTCCTTGACGGTTTCGGGTGCGGAAACCATTTCCGGCGACTCTGGCGACGACAGCGTGACGCTTGGCGCAGGCATTACAGGCGGTGCCATCGTGCTGGGCGCAGGAACCGACACCTTGACGCTGGCCAACGCCGCAAACACCTTGACAGTAGGCGCAGACATTGAAACCCTGATCGGCAACTCGGGAGCCGACGTCATCACCCTGTCGGCCGCGGTCACCGGTCGCACCTATGACCTGGGTGCTGGCGTTGACCGGCTGGTCCTCGCCAACGGCACGAACACGATCACGGCAGCCAATATCGAGACGGTCACCGGTGGCACCGGTGACGACACCGTGACCCTGACAGCCGGCAGTACCGGCGGCTCGTTCGATTTGGGCAGCGGCACGGACATCTTGAACCTGGCCAACTTCAACAACGCACTCACCTTGAACAGCTCCGTGGAGACCGTGAATGGCGGTACCGCCAACGACCTCATCACCTTGAGCGCCACTGTGACCGGCGGTGTCTACAACCTGGGATCAGGAGCGGATACGTTGACCCTGCTGTCAACCGGGTCAGGGGCCAACACCGTGACCTTGGGCGATGTGGAATCTGTCATGGGTGGATCCGGAGCGGACAGCGTCACGCTGACCACCCAGACGACTGCAGGAAACTTCAACCTCGGATCCGGAGCAGACACTCTGACCTTGGGCAACTTCAACAATACGCTCACTGCCACCGGCGTGGAAACCATTGCCGGCAACAATGGCAATGACAGCGTCACGCTGGGGGCAGGACTCTCTGGCACCACCAGCATTGTGCTGGGTGCCGGCACCGACATATTGAACCTCGCAAATGCCTCCAATACGCTGACCTTGGGTTCCGACATTGAAAACGTAGTGGGCAACTCTGGCGCGGACCTGATCACACTGAGTGCCGCAGTGAACGGGAACGTTTACAACTTGGGCGCGGGCTCTGACGCACTGACTCTCGCTGGCGCAGGCAATACGGTCACCATCAGTGGCGTGGAGTCCCTGACCGGCAGTACCGGGGTCGATCTTGTCACATTGACCACTGCACAATCTTCCGGTGTGTATGACCTCGGCTCAGGAACAGACATTCTGACGCTCGCTACCGGCATTAACACACTCACAGTGCGGAACACCGAAAGCATCGTCGGCAGTTCTGGCGTGAATACGATCACCCTGGGCACCGTGATCACTAACGGTGAGTTCGATCTTGGCGCAGGGCTGGACAAGCTGACTTTTGCCAATGGTGTCAACAGCGCCACACTGTCCAACATAGAGACCATTGTGGGGGGCACCGGTGCAGACACACTCACCCTAGCGACTGCAGCCTCTGGACTGAGCATCGATCTGGGTTCCGGCACCGACACCCTGCAACTAGGCAACTTCGCCAACACGCTATCCCTTGGCAGCAGTATTGAGACCTTGCTCGGCGGTACTTTGGTCGACACGATCACGCTGACAGCGGCCATCTCCAGTGGAACCATTAACTTGGGTGATGGCAGTGACAAACTGGTGCTATTCAACGGCGCGAACACCTTGACCGTGACAAACGTCGAAACACTGGTGGCCAATGCCGGTGCAGACTTCATCACCTTGGGCAACAGCGTGACTGGCCAAACCTTTGACTTGGCAGCGGGTATCGACAAGCTGACGCTCTCGGCCTCCGGCGCAAACACACTGACCGCCAGCAACATCGAAACCATCGTGGGCTTGGGTGCCGACGACACGGTAACCTTGTCGAACGCAGTGAGCGGAGCCAACATCTCCTTGGGTGCGGGCACCGACATTTTGGTATTGGCTACAGCGGGTACCAACACATTGACGCTCAACACCGATATTGAGACGCTGGTCGCCGGTGGGGCCAACGACGTCATTACCCTGAACGCCGCAGTTGCTGGCCGAAGCTTTGATCTCGGCGCTGGCGTGGACCAGATGACTCTGACCGGAGCCAGCAACACGGTCACCCTGGCGAACGTGGAGACCATCACTGGCGGTACCGGCGCAGATACGGTCACGGTAACCACCAATACCACTGCAGCGATCATCAATCTGGGTTCAGGCGCGGACTCACTGATTTTGACGGCGGGCTCCGGCACCAACACCTTGACGGTGTCCAACGTCGAAACCATCACCACCAGCAACGTGGATACAGCCAATGACACCGTAACTTTTGCGACCGGACTGACTGGCGCAGTCATCGACCTGGGTGGTGGTACCAACAGGTTGAATCTGGCCACTGCAGCCAACACATTCACCATGTCCAACGTGGAAAGTGTGGTCGGGGGCAGCTCTGATGACAAGATCACCTTCCTGACCCAGACAACCGCCGGACGCTTTGACTTGGGCGGAGGTACGGTAGACACCCTGACGTTGGGCAACTTTGACAACACGCTCACCGCCATCGGTGTGGAGACTATTGTCGGCAACGCGGGGGCGGACGACGTCACCTTGGGCAATGCCGCAGCAGGTGGTTCCTTCAACCTGGGCGCCGGCACCGACATCCTTCGGCTGTTCAATGGTGTCAACAACATCACGCTCACCAATTCGGTGGAAACCGTGATCGGAAACTCGGCGTCTGACGTGATCACTTTGAGCACCAATGGCGCCACCGGCAACACCTACAACCTGGGCGCAGGTGCTGATGCCATTACGTTCGGTAACTTCACCAACGTGGCAACCCTGGCCAACGTGGAGACGATCACCGGCAACTCCGGGGCAGACACCATCACGCTGACCACGCAAGCCGTCAACACCCTGATCAACCTAAGCTCAGGCACTGATATCCTGAACCTCGGCAACTTCTCCAACACGGCAAGTGTGGCCGGGGTGGAAACACTCAATGGCAATGCGGGTGCAGACACGATCACCATGACCGCAGCTCAAACTGTGGGGGTCTACGATTTGGGTTCGGGTACCGACAAACTGGTTCTCGCAGGCACCGGCGCCAACACTCTGACGGTGTTGAATGTGGAAAGCATTCTGGGCTCGGGTGCGGTGGACACCCTGACCTTCACAGCCGGTCTGACAGGCAACGTCATTGACCTGGGAACCTTGGGTGACAAGATCATCCTCAGCAATGATGGAAATGACTTCACGGCTTCCAATGTGGAAACCATCATCGGAGGCACCGGAAATGACATTGTGACTTTCGGAGCTGCAATCACGGGCACCACCAGCCTTACGGGCGGAGACGGGGTTGATGAATTGCGCCTCTTCAACGGATTGAATACATTCAGCCTGTCGGACGGCACCATAGAAACTGTGACTGGCAATGCAGCAGCAGACACCATCACGATGACTGCTGCCGTGAACGGCACAACCTACAACCTGGCCGGTGGCACAGACACACTCAACCTGGGCAACTTCACCAACAGTTTCACCGCCTCCGGTGTGGAGACCATCACGGGCAACTCCGGTGCGGATACGGTGACTCTCAGTACCACCTTGTCCAGCGGACTGATCAACCTGGCTGGCGGAAGCGACACACTGAATCTGTCAGCGGGGGTAAACACCATCTCGGTGGCAGGTGTCGAGTTCCTGAACGGCAACAGTGGCAGTGACCGCATCACTTACACCACCGCCATCACTGGTGCCACCATCGATCTGGGTGGCGCAAGCGACACCTTGACGCTTGCAGCCAGCGGAACCAACCAGTTGACGATTCTGGGTGTGGAAACCCTGATTGCCTCGGGCGGCAATGACGACGTTACCCTGGGTGAAGCAGCCAGTGCTGTGACATTCAATCTGGGTGCTGGCGCCGATGTGTTGCGACTTTCTGGTACGGGTGCAAACAACGTTACCGCAGCTGGCATTGAAAGCATCATCGGCGGTGCCGCAGATGACACCATCACCCTGGCACTGGCAACTGTGGGTTCTACGCTGAACGGCGGCGCCGGCGATGACAGCTTGGTCGGCAGCAACGGTGCCGATACATTGATCGGTGGAAGTGGTGCGGACCGCTTTGTGTTCCGCGACACGCTGCAATCCAGTGTGACGGTGGCCGACACCATCAACGACTTCGTGGTGGGTCAGGACAAACTCGTGTTTGAAGGCCTTGGAAACGGCACCTTCAGCATCGTGAGTAGCTTCAGTAATACAGGCAATGCACAGGCTACTTGGGCCTATAACAGTGGAACCTCTACCGGTACACTGCTTATCGACTCCGATGGCAACGGCGCAGCCGACATGAAGCTCACCTTGCTTGGAAGTTCCGCGGCAGCGCTCAGCGCTTCCGATTTCCAATGGACCTAAACACGCTCAATGGCCGGACGGCAACCGAAACAGGAATCGAATGAACTGTTTTCCCGGGCCCTGTCACTGCAAAGTGCGGGGCTTGGTGATGCCGCCCGCCAGGCGTATGAAGCGCTGCTCCGGGAAGAACCGGAGCACCTCAATGCACTGAACAATCTGGGCATCCTGTGTAACAGCATGGGGGAGCACCAGCAGGCGCTGGGTCTGTTCGAACAGCTGATTGCATTGGTTCCCCAAGAGGCGAAAGCGCATACCAACCGGGGCGTGGCACTCAAGGCCTTGGGACGACTCGAAGACGCGGCACAAGCCTACCAGCACGCACTGACCCTGGACCCACGTTTTCACTCAGCGCACAACAACCTCGGCAACCTGCTGTACAACCAAGGGGCTTTTGACAAAGCCCTGAACTATTTCGAAACTGCCTCCTCCCTGCAACCCCAGCTGGGGGAATACCGCTTCATGCTGGCCAAGTGCCTGCTGGAGCTCCAACAGATGGAGCGAGCCCGCAGTGAACTCACCCTTGTGTTGCGTGCCGACCCGACCAACGCAGACGCCTGGGGCACATTGGCGAGGCTGTGGTCTGAGAAGCACGCCATGCCCGAAGCGCTCGCCTGTTTTGAGCGAGGCATCGCAGTACGTCCGGACTACGCAGGCCTGATCTACAACCGCGGTCTGGCAAGGCTCTTGGCCGGTGACTTGCCCGGCGGCTTTGCCGACTACGAGCGCCGCTTCGACGTACCGGACTTCCCCTCCAAGCGCCTGCAGACCCCCAAGCCCCTCTGGCAAGGCCAGCCCTTACCCGACCAGACTCTGCTTATCCACGCCGAGCAAGGCTTGGGCGACACGCTGCAGTTTTTAAGGTATATCGACCTTGCAGCCAAGCGGGCTCTACGCGTGCAGCTATTGATTCAGGAGTCTTTGACGTCACTGGCCGTGCTGCCTGCCAATGTGGAACTGGTGCACGAAGGAGCTCGCACACCGCACTTTGATGTGGTGTGCCCCTTGTTGAGCCTGCCCCATTTGCTGGGCCCTGCGCTGCCCGGCACCGACGCACTCAACATTCCACAAGCCATTCCCTATTTGAAGCTCGACCATCGTCGCAGTGCAAATTGGGAGTCGAATTTTCAGAAACCGGAGATGCACGGCAAGCTGCGGGTGGGCCTTGTCTGGGCGGGTAACCCCACCCACAAGAACGATGCCAACCGCTCGATGGACTTCTCCGCGCTCTCTGCGCTGTGGGACTTGGACGGTGTGCATTTCTTCTCCTTCCAGGTCGGTGCCCGCAGCGCGGATCTGGACACACTGACTCCTGCACAGCGCGCCAAGGTGACCGACATGGCGCCGCTGCTCAAAGACTTCGGCGATACCGCAGCAGCCCTGGTGCATGTAGACCTGCTCGTGTGTGTAGACACCAGCATCTGCCATGTAGCGGGCGCCTTGGGCTTGCCGGTGTGGCTGCTCATTCCCTGGATGCCGGATTGGCGGTGGCTCTTGCACCGCGAGGATTCGCCTTGGTACCCCAGTGTGCGTATCCTGCGCCAACCGGCCTACCGGGACTGGGCATCGGTGCTGCAAAGCCTGACCAAGGATTTGAATGCGTTGGCGCAGCCGCAGTCTGCCGCTGGCCAGCAGCGTCAGCAGGCGGCACATGCCCTCGTGGAGCAAGGCCGTGTGCTGCTGGAGCGCAATGAGCCGGCACTGGCACGCCCCGCGTTCTGGCAGGCCCTGCGTGAGTGCCCTACCCATGCCCGCGCAGCGAGCGCCCTGGCCATTGCCGCTTTCCGCGCCGGCGACACCCATGCCGCTCTCATGATGGGTTCGCGCGCTTGCAGGCAAAGCCCCCATGACCCCGAAAATTGGTCGAACTGCGGGGCCTACTTCAAAGCGGTGGGCGACCTGCCGGGCACCCTCGCCTGTTTTGAGCGAGGTATCGCAGTACGTCCGGACTACGCAGGCCTGATCTACAACCGCGGTCTGGCAAGGCTCTTGGCCGGTGACTTGCCCGGCGGCTTTGCCGACTACGAGCGCCGCTTCGACGTACCGGACTTCCCCTCCAAGCGCCTGCAGACCCCCAAGCCCCTCTGGCAAGGCCAGCCCTTACCCGACCAGACTCTGCTTATCCACGCCGAGCAAGGCTTGGGCGACACGCTGCAGTTTTTAAGGTATATCGACCTTGCAGCCAAGCGGGCTCTACGCGTGCAGCTATTGATTCAGGAGTCTTTGACGTCACTGGCCGTGCTGCCTGCCAATGTGGAACTGGTGCACGAAGGAGCTCGCACACCGCACTTTGATGTGGTGTGCCCCTTGTTGAGCCTGCCCCATTTGCTGGGCCCTGCGCTGCCCGGCACCGACGCACTCAACATTCCACAAGCCATTCCCTATTTGAAGCTCGACCATCGTCGCAGTGCAAATTGGGAGTCGAATTTTCAGAAACCGGAGATGCACGGCAAGCTGCGGGTGGGCCTTGTCTGGGCGGGTAACCCCACCCACAAGAACGATGCCAACCGCTCGATGGACTTCTCCGCGCTCTCTGCGCTGTGGGACTTGGACGGTGTGCATTTCTTCTCCTTCCAGGTCGGTGCCCGCAGCGCGGATCTGGACACACTGACTCCTGCACAGCGCGCCAAGGTGACCGACATGGCGCCGCTGCTCAAAGACTTCGGCGATACCGCAGCAGCCCTGGTGCATGTAGACCTGCTCGTGTGTGTAGACACCAGCATCTGCCATGTAGCGGGCGCCTTGGGCTTGCCGGTGTGGCTGCTCATTCCCTGGATGCCGGATTGGCGGTGGCTCTTGCACCGCGAGGATTCGCCTTGGTACCCCAGTGTGCGTATCCTGCGCCAACCGGCCTACCGGGACTGGGCATCGGTGCTGCAAAGCCTGACCAAGGATTTGAATGCGTTGGCGCAGCCGCAGTCTGCCGCTGGCCAGCAGCGTCAGCAGGCGGCACATGCCCTCGTGGAGCAAGGCCGTGTGCTGCTGGAGCGCAATGAGCCGGCACTGGCACGCCCCGCGTTCTGGCAGGCCCTGCGTGAGTGCCCTACCCATGCCCGCGCAGCGAGCGCCCTGGCCATTGCCGCTTTCCGCGCCGGCGACACCCATGCCGCTCTCATGATGGGTTCGCGCGCTTGCAGGCAAAGCCCCCATGACCCCGAAAATTGGTCGAACACGGGCGCATTTTTCAAGGCTGCTGGCGATCTCGAGCGTGCACTTCGCTATCAGACCACCGCAGTCCATGTGGCGCCCCAAAGTCCGCAAGCCCAAGCCAACCTCGGCAACACACTGGGTGCCCTGCACCGCTGGCCCGAGGCGCTGGAAGCCACCCGCAAGGCGGTAGCGTTGGTACCCGGCTCCAGCGAATACCTGTACAACCTGGGCATCGCGCTCAAAGAAAATGGTTTGTTTGAAGATGCCCTGCAAACCTTCCGCCGCGCACAACAATTGGCGGGGGGCCACATTAGAGCTGCCCTCCATGAAGCATTGTTGGAGTTGCTGACCGGCGATCTGGCTGCTGGATGGCGACATTACGAGAGCCGCTGGAGCCAGCCGGATGCCAAGGAAGTCAGGCTCTTTCCTCAGCCCTTGTGGACGGGGCAGGACCTCTCTGGCAAAACCATTCTGGTCCACGCAGAACAGGGCTTTGGAGACACGTTCCAGTTTTTGCGCTACCTGCCACTGCTCGCAACCAAGGGGGCCAAGGTCTTGCTCGTCGTGCAAAGTGATGTGCAGAGCATTGCAGCACGCGTGGAGGGCTTAGCCCACTTGATTCCAAATGGGAGTGAGCTTCCCCCCTTTGACCTGCAGTGTCCGCTTCTGAGTTTGCCTGCTGCATTCGGCACTGAGGTGCACACCATCCCGGCCAATGTCCCCTACTTGAGCGCGCTGCCCGAGCGCAGCACCTTCTGGCGCACGCGACTGGGGCCAGCCCGTGCATACCGCGTGGCACTGGTGTGGGCAGGGCGCCCCACCCATGGCAACGATGCCAACCGCTCGCTGGCCCTCAAGCATCTGGAAGCATTGTTGCGGCTGGAAGGAGTGGACGTCATTTCCGTACAAAAGGGCGATGCCCTCGCGCAAATCGACACGCTGTCCGAAGGATGCAAGTTGCTGAACCTCAGCCCTGAGATCCAAAGCTTTGAAGACACCGCAGCCATTCTCGGCGAAGTCGATGAACTGGTCACCGTGGACACCTCGGTAGCCCACCTTGCAGGCGGCTTAGGCCGTGTAGTGCGGGTACTTTTGCCACTTATTCCGGATTGGCGGTGGTTGCTCTCTAGGGCAGACTCACCGTGGTATCCCACTGCGCGCCTGTACCGCCAATCTGCCCGGGGAGCATGGACAGAGCCGGTCGCCGCGCTGGTGGCCGATGTTGCCAAAGCTGCCAAGGCCCGCAGGCCCCGAACACCATGAACTACGTCAAACGCCCGTCGCCCTTTGTGATCCTTTCCACCAGCCAGGGCACGCTGATCACCAACAAAAACGACTACCGCATGATCGACGCCACGCGCGGCTACGGCGTGGGCTGGCAGCTCTTCAACCAAGGGTGCTTTGACCCGGACGAAGTAGGCGCTGCCATCAAGTTACTCAACATCCGGCACAAACATTTCGGCGATGGCGTCGTGGGCTTGGACTGCGGTGCCAACCTCGGTGTCCATACCGTGGAGTGGGCGAAAGCGCTGTATGGGCGTGGCAGCGTGATTGCCATTGAGGCGCAAGAGCGCATTTACTACGCACTGGCCGGCAACATCGCCATCAACAACTGTTTCAACGCCAAAGCCATTCATGGCGCGATCGGGGCCGAAGAAGGCGTTTTGGACATCCCTGTGCCCGACTACCTGCAGCCTGCAAGCTTCGGCAGTCTGGAGCTGCGCCAAACGGCCAAGAGCGAGTTCATCGGCCAAGCAATCAATGCGGAGCGTAATCAGCGGGTGCGCATGCTGACCATTGACTCGCTGGATTTGAAACGCCTTGACTTCATCAAAATTGATGTGGAAGGCATGGAGCTGGAAGCCCTGGCCGGCGGGCGCAACACCATCATGAAACACAAGCCCGTAATGCTGATCGAGTCCATCAAGACCGACAAAGTGGCTCTGTTGAAATTTCTGGAACAGCACGGTTACCAGACCTTCCCCATGGGCATCAACGTGTTGGCGGTACACAGCACCGACCCTACCCGCGAACAAATTTCCATCCAGAACTAAGCTCCGTCCATGGCCTACCTGTCGTTCACCCGGAACTTTGAAGACGTCATGATCAACCGGGCCTTGGCTGCGGTAGACAAGGGCTTTTATGTGGACGTGGGCGGCTACATGCCCATCTCAGACAGCAACACCTGCGCGCTTTACCAGCGTGGCTGGCGTGGCATTGTGGTCGAACCCCAAGCGCGGCTGCACCCGCAATGGGCCAAACATCGCCCGGAAGACATCCTCGTGGGCGCCGCCGTCGGGGAATCCGACGGTGAAGTGACTTTCAACGAATTCCCCTGGAACGACCAGGCCGCCACCATTGCGCCCGACATCGTGGCCATGCACCAGCGCGAGGGGCGCGAAGTCAAGAGCTACACAGTGCCCCTGGTCACCCTGAATAGTTTGCTGGAAAAACACCGCCCCCAAGGCGAGGTGCATCTGCTGAGCATTGACGTGGAAGGCGCAGAGAAGTCCGCACTCAACGGACTGGATCGCAGCCGCTTCCGCCCCTGGCTGATCGTGCTGGAGAGCGTGCTGCCCAATCGGCCCCAGGCCAACTATGGCGAGTGGGAGCACCTGCTGCTGAACACCGGCTATGTGTTTGTGTACTTCGATGCGGTGAACCGGTTTTATCTGGCCAAAGAACATCTGGACCTGCAAGCCCATTTCAGCTACCCGCCCTGTGTGTGGGACAACTTTGTGGACCACCGCCTGAACCATGCCCAGCAAGTGGCCGCGCAAGCACAAGCCGAGTTGGCCCAGCTCAAAGCGCGCTTGCGGGAACTGGCAGGCTAAGGGCAGGTTTGAGTGCGGCCTGCAGCCGCTGCACCACACCGGCCCAATCAGATCCTGTGTCCTGACGGAAAAGACGCATTCCCGGGTACCATGGGCTGTCGTCCCGCCCCAGCAACCAGCGCCAGTCCGGGCTATAGGGCAGCATCAACCACACCGGTTTGCCCAGCGCAGCCGCCACGTGGGCCACAGAAGTGTCGACCGCAATCACCAGATCCATATGGGAGATGAGCGCCGCTGTGTCTGCGAACGAGGTGAGTTGATCGGCCCAAAGCCGGATGCCCATGGCAGCGGGATCCAGCGCCAGATCAGCCGCCCTGAACTCCTTTTGCAGACAATGAAACTCGGCATCCATTCGCAAGAGCGGCTCCAGGAGTTGCAGCGACATGGATCGGTTGTGGTCATTCTTGTGTTCCGGCCGACCGGACCAGACCAGCCCCACACGTTTGCGTGAGGAGGGACCCACACGCTGGCCCCATTGGACGACCAACTGCTCGTCTGCGGCCAGATAGGGCGTGGCCGTTGGCACCGTTGCAGGAGTCGTTTTCAATGCCCCCGGCAAGCTGAGCAATGGGCACTGGTAATCAAATGCAGGGGGGGGATCGCCCTGCCGCAACCAAAGATCCACCCCTTCCAGCGAATGCAACAGGGGCAGCAAGGGCGCCTGGACTTCCATGACCACATGGGCACCCCGTTGCTTCAACAGCTTGGCGTAGCGGCAGAACTGCACGGTATCACCCAAGCCTTGCTCCGCATGCAAGAGTATGGTTTTGTCCTGCAGGCTTTGCGCACCCGTCCATAAAGGCTGGGCGAAGGGGCGAACCGATGCCTGCAATTGCTCGGTTTTCCAGCGCCACTCGTAGTGTGCAAAGCCCTCGTCGAACTCGCCGCGCAACAGGTGGCAGATGGCGAGGTTCAAATGGGCACCACTGTTGTCCGGCTTCAGTGCCAGTGCGCGGCGGTTCATGGCCATCGAAGCATCCAGGTCCATCATCTCTTTGAGCAAGGTGGAGCAGTTCACCAGCGCGTCGATGAAGTCCGGCTCCAGGGCAATAGCCTTCTGGTAGCTCTGCAAGGCGTCCTGCATGCGGCCCATTCGCTTGAGCAGCACGCCGCGATTGGACCAAGCCTCGGCATAGGAAGGTCGCAGACCGGCTGCTTTGTCATAGGCTGCCAAAGCTTCCTCAAAGCGCTCCAACTCGCGCAGGGCGTTGCCCATATCGAGGCAAGCCACCGTCATATCGGCTTGGCAAGAGAGTGCTTGGGTGAACGCATCCACTGCGTCCTGCCATTGCTTGAGGTCGTTGTAGGCCAGTCCCAGGCCGTGCCAGCTTTGGGCATATCCAGGCTGCAGTGCCAGCGCTTTGCGATAAGACTCCACTGCCTGCAAGCTTTGCCCAGCATCACGCAAAGCGTTGCCACGGTTCCCCCAGGCTTGTGCAAAGTCGGGTTGAATGTCCAGCGCCCGGTCGTAAAGTTCCAAGGCTTCCTGCGGACGCCCCAGTGCACGCATGACCAAGCCCTGGTTGGACAGCAAGGCCGCATTGCGAGGTGAAAGCACCAAAGCTTTTTCCAGGAGCAGCAGCGCCAAAGCGTGGCGGCCAAGTCGATGCTGTACAAGCCCCCGCACATGCAGCGCTTCTGCATGGTCAGGCTCCTGTTTCATCAGTTGCTCTAGCGCTTCGTCTGCACCGGTAAAGTCACCCTTGGTGAAGTGCTGCACCGCTGCCTGGAACAAAGCATCCACAGGCGTCGCATGTACCGCTTGGAACGCAGCCATGGTGGAAGTCTCAGGGAGTGTCGCGTTGCGGGCTCAGTAGTTCGTCGATGTACGACACCACTGAGTCAGCGGGCACTCCGGCCTTGTTGAACAAGCGTAAGCGTTGAAAAATGTGGTCGTAACGGGCCTGAGCGAGATCACGCTGGGCTTGGAAAACCTTGCGCACCGCTTCCAGCACATCAGCGTTGGTGCGGAGCCCGGAAGCCTGCCCTTTGAGCGTGCCCTCCAGCGCGGTGCGACTGGCGTCCAGTACATCTTCATACGCCAGCAGCTTGGACTTGCCCGTCTGAATGACCTGGAACAAACGGCTCACCTCCACCTCAAGGCTTCGCTTTTCATTCAGCCACTCCGCCTCAGCCTTTGCTTTTTCAGCGATTGCTTGCGTGACCGCAGCTTTCACTGCACCGCCGCTGTAAATCGGAATATTCAGCTGAAGACCAATCGCACTTTGGTTGACGGTCTGATTGAGACTGCTGACCGATTCGTTCCGGCTGTTGGACACACTGGCCACCAGGTCGAGCCGTGGCATATGACCCGCGTTGCTTCGGGCAATCAAGGCATCGGCTGCATCCACCAGGAAACGGCGCGCTTGGACGTCAGGATTGGCAGCTACCGCCTTCTCCTGCCACTCCTGGAGTGTGGCGGGCACCAGCGGTGGAGGGGTGAATTCATCCCCCAAACGCACCAAAAATGGCTGATTGAGACCTGTGAGGGCGTTGAGTGTCTCCCGGGCATTCGTCATCTGGTCTTTGGAATCCGCCCACTGCGCCATCGTCAGGCTCAGGTTGGCGCGGGCCTCGGCCACCTCGGTGCGGGTACCTTCACCTTGCTCAAAGCGTCGGCGCATCAAGTTGCGCTGGGCGACCGTGGCATGCACTTGTGCGTGCAAAGACAGGAAAGCATCTTCGGCCAGCATGCGCTGCAGGTAGGCCACGGCCAGTCGGTCTACCAGCTCTGCTTTGCGAGCGACAAAAGTTGCTTCTGCATTCCCGACTTGGGCATTGGCTTGGCGGACACGCGCCTTCCCCTCAAGGTTCAAGAGAGGCGCACGCAGGCTGATGCTTTGGGTAGGCGCCCGATAGTCGAGGTTGTTGGATTTGGACGCGCCACCGGCCACGTCATAGTCTTGGGTGCCTTGTACCGCGGTATCCGAGATGGTGGCATTCACAGATGGCAACACACTGCTGCGAGCCAGCGGCAATGCTTGCTGACCTGACGCCAGAGCGGCTTTGGCGGCCTGAAACTTGGCGTCATTTTCGAGCGCAGCCGCATAGGCCTTTTCAAACTCACCGGCATGCCCAGCGGAGATCCCGCTCCAGCAAACAAAACTTGCCAGTGCGATACGCCCCACCTGAGTACTGAACAGCTTCATGGCTCGATCAGGGCCCGATGCATGCGGTCCGTCAGTGGTTTGAGCAGGTAGCTCATGAATGTGCGTTCCCCTGTTTTGATGAATACGTCCGCCGGCATGCCGGCCTTCACTTCCTGATGCTGCAATTTTTGCATTCCGTCGGGCGTCACTTCAACTACCAGCTTGAAGTAGTTGGCATTCTGCCTTGAATCTGTGGCGGCATCGGCAGCGATCTGGACCACGCGTCCATTGATACGCGGCGTTGTCGCCTGATTCAGCGCGCTGAACAGGATGCTGACCTCCATGTCTACCTTGACCTTGTCAATGAGGTTGGTAGCCAGGGGCGTTTCTATCCGGAGTACGTCGTCCTTGGGGAAAATTTCCATGAGTGGCATGCCATTACTCACCACGCCGCCCACCGTATGGACACTCAGGCTCATGACGGTACCATTGACAGGGGCCCGCACCTCCGCGTTGTTCACCTCAAACTCCAGCCCCCGCATGCGTCCTTCCAACGAGGCCGCTTCGCGCTGAACATCGGACAACTGGGACTCAATGTCTTTGCGCTGCTCTTGCTGGCGGGCGGCAATTCTGGCGCGCCCCTCGGCAATGGCCTGGCGTGTCTTGCCAGCGCTATTGAGGTCCTCGGCCACGCCGCCCTGGATGCTGGCGAAAAGGCGCTCCTGCTCAGACACTCGGTTGCGAGGGTAGAAGCCATCATCCGCGAGGGACTTCTGATTGCGGAGCTCCTCACGCAGCATCCGGCTCTGGGTTTCTTTGGAATACTTCGCAGCTTCCTGGCCTTGCACCTGGTATTCCAAGCCTCTCAGGGCGGCTTCCATGCTTTGCAATTCGTTGCTGCGCAGCTGGCGGCGCGACTCCAAAAGCCGGCTTTGCAGGGCCATGACCTCGACGACGCGGGTGTCTTCGCCCAGTTCCAACAAAGCAGGTGGAAAGTCGATAGAAGCGCGCCCTCGCTGCTCAGCCTCCAAGCGAGCTTGGGTTGCCATGGCCACTAACCATTGGCCACGGACAATATCGAGCTGGGCCTTGGCCGATGTGTCGTCCAATCGCACAAGCACCTGCCCCGCCTGCACCTGTGCGCCATCGCGCACCAATATTTCGGACACTTTGCCGCCGGTCAAAGGCTGCACCAGCTTGCGACTGCCGCTTACCACCACGGTTCCTGAGGAGGAAACGGCAGCATCCAAGGGCGCCATGGTCGCCCAAGCCATGAAGGCACCAAACCCGAAGATGAGCAAGAGCCAGCCCCACCGGATAGGGCGCGCATCGTTCAGGTCGACCTGGACGGTCGTACCGAAGGGGGATTCGTTCAACAGCGTGCTCATGTCAATCACTGAACTTGAGGTTGAACGGCGGCATGCCGCTCGCCGGATCGGGCTCGGGCGCCGCTTTGCGCGCAGGTGGCTCCGCGCGCACGGGCTCTAAGGCAGGCGCGGGGGCCGACGGAGCCTGCTTGTTGACCAGGACAGGTGGTACCGCGCCACGAGGTGGCCCGGCGGAATTGGCTGCCGCAGGTACCGGCGCAGGCGCTTCCATTGCCCTGCCATTGAGGGCAGCCAACACCTCTTCGCGCGGGCCAAATGCAGCGATGACACCGTCACGCAACACCATCAATTTGTTGGCGGCCCCCAAGGCTGAAGGCCGGTGGGTGATGATGACCGAGGTACGCCCCCGGGAGGACAGGTCTTTGATGGCGTCCGTGAGGGCTTTTTCCCCCATGTCGTCCAGGTTGGAATTCGGCTCATCCAACACCACCAACACCGGGTTGCCATAGAGCGCTCGTGCCAGCGCGATGCGCTGGCGCTGCCCACCCGAGAGGGCCGCCCCGCCCGCACCTACTGGGGTGTCATATCCCTGTGGCAAGCGCAGGATTTGCTCATGAAAGCCCACACGTTGGGCGGCCACCACGACAAGCTGCGGATCTATCTCGCCGAAGCGGGCAATGTTTTCAGCCACTGTTCCGTCAAACAGTTCGATGTCCTGCGGCAGATAGCCAATGTATGGACCCAGCTCCTGCTTGTTCCAGCGGACCAAGTCTGCGCCATCCAGGCGCACGGTGCCGGAGAGTGCGGGCCAGATACCCACCAGCAGGCGTGCCAGTGTGGACTTGCCGGCGCCGCTGGCACCGATCACCGCCACCGAGTCGCCGGCCTGCAACTGGAAGCTGATCTGCTTGATGATGGCGGCCCGGCCACCGGGCGCTGCGGTGGCAACATTCTCAAACGCGACCTGCCCGCTCGGGGCGGGCAAGGGCATGGCGGGTGGACGCGCGGGGAAAAGAAGCAAAAGCTCTTTGAGCCTCTGGTACGCAGAGCCCGTGGCAACCAGAGAGGCCCAGTTACCCACCAATCCCTCCGCCGGCGCCAGCGCTCTGCTGGTCAGGAGAGACACGGCAATCATCATGCCCCCCGTCATCTTGCCCTCCAGCACCAGCAAGGCGGCCAGTCCCAGCGACAAAGACTGCATGGAAATGCGGACAAACTTGGTGAGGTTGCCCATGACCGCGGCCCTATCGCTTGCGCGGGCCTGCAGCCCGATTTCTTGCGTATGCAGCTTTTGCCAGCGGCGCTGAATCTGGCCCAGCATGCCCATGGCTTCAATGACCTCCACGTTTTGCAAATGGCTGCTGAGCTCCCGCTGGGATTGCATGCTGTATTTCTGGGCCTCACCCAACGCCGCCTTGGCCAGCTTTTCATTGAGCCACGTGATCGCCACCAGCACCAAGGCACCGGCCATGGTGAAAACTGCGACTTCACTGGAGAAAGATGCAATGATCAGCAAATACAAAGGCGCCCAGGGCGCGTCAAACACAGCAATCAAGCCAGGGCCTGTCAGCGATTGACGCAAGGTCGTCAGGTCATGAAGTGGCTGGGTGCTGCTGTTGCCGGGTTGGCGCAACATGCGCTCAAAGGTGGCACTCAGTACGCGCAAGCCCAGCAAATGGTCCAAACGGGCGCTAACGCGAACCAGTATCCAGGAGCGTATGGTTTCCAGCGCCGCCATGAAAAGATAAGCGCCCAGCACCAGAAGCGTCAGCACGAACAGTGTGGTTTCGTTGCGGCTGCCCAGTACGCGGTCATAGACCTGCATCATGTACAGCGAGGGGGCGAGCATCATCAGGTTCAGGAAGCCGCTGAATACGGCCACCGTCACAAACGCCGAGCGCAGCTGGCGCAACGCGTGCTTCAGCTCGTCAGGGGATGATGGGTTCGGGGAGACCATGAAGGAGGTGGTACGGATAGAGCCTTGTCGGCCACCATCTTACGTACGCACCTCTGAAGCTAGGCGTAGAACAGCGCCTGAAAAACCGCCCGTTTTCAGTGCAGAAACTGGCGCTGTCCTTCGAACCGTTGCTCGAAATGGGCCAGCCATGGCTCGGCCAGATAACGGATCTGGGCATCGTTGTGCAGGATGCGCTGCATGATCCGGGTTTTCTCGGCCCGGGACGCCGCATCTAGCTCTTCGCTGCGCGCCCGCTGGCGGAGTTGCTCAATCAGCACGGCGCAGGCTCCCTCGAAGCGCATGACGCCATCCCAGTCTTCTGCCTTGGCGGCTTCCAACATTTTGGCGCTGCTGTCTTCGATGGCCTTGTAAAAGTCAATCAGCATTTGTGGCATGGAGTGACCCCGCGGTTCAAACTGGTTGCAAGTAAGCAGGGCCGCTGCCATTGATTTGTTTCCACCCACTGGAGACCGGTTCCATGACGTGCTGGACTTCTTCAATGATGCGGATATCGCTCTTCAGGTTGGCAATCGTGAGGCGTTGCACACAGTAGGTGTACAAAGCGTGCAAGTTGGCTGCGAGTTCCCCACCGTCTTGCAAGTTCAGAGGGGCGATTAACCCCTCTTCGAATATTCGGACAGCGTGATTGATGTGCTTGCATTTGGCAGGGACGTCACCGGCTTGAATGGCGATCCGGGCGGCACCCAAGGCCTGGTTCAGAGCATCAAACAAAAGGACAACCAGCTTGTGCGGATCTGCGTTGTCAACAGCTGTCTCTATGCCTACGCGCTTGTAGGCAGTGGCTGAGCGGGAGCTGACGGAGGTAAACATGCTGCGATTCCTTGAGGAGATGCTCTAGTTATCGGCAGATGCTACGACAAATCAAGTGTTTCTCCCTCAGAAATGGCGGGGTTTTCCAGTTGCTACTTTTTTAGTAGCTACCCGCGCAATACTGACGCGCGCCAATGGCATTTTTGCCCATGCATTGAGTTTAGCTGGTCGACTTGTTCCAGGTGGTCACCTGCTGTGCCACATAGCTATTCAAGGCTGTGAGACTTGCCATTTTGGTATCCAGGGCCGCGTACTGCGCCTTGAGGCGGGTCTCCAGGTTGGAGGCGCGCGTATTGACTTTGGTTTGCTCGGTGGAATTGTTGTCTATGGCTTTTTTCACCGCATTGGTCTTGTTGGTGACCGTGCCAGTGGCTGCCAATAGACCATTGGCAAAATCCTTGATACGCAGACCAAAGCCGTTCGTTGCGTCCGAGCCACCGAAATTGGTGAACAGCAATTGGAGGTTGGCGACATCACTGAAGGCCGAAGTCAATCTGGTGCTGTTGAGCTCGAGGTCTCCCCCCAGCTTTGCGCTGATTCCGATGTCAGCAAGTCTGGAAAAAGTGGAGCCCGTTGAAGACGTGGACCCCATGAGATTTCGCAGCGCCCGCTGCAAGCCTGTGGCAACGGAATCGCCTTGCAGAGGACCTGCTGTTTTGGTGGCGGCGTCATAGGCCGTGGAGTCGTTCAGTGTCTGATTCAGCGCGTTGTATGCGCTGATGAAGTCCTGAATGTTCTTCGTCATGGCGGCAGTGTCCTTGGCTACGGTGACATCCACGGCGGTCGTTGTGACTTGTGACAGCGTCAACGTCAGACCGTCGACAACGTTGGTCAACGTATTTTTGGAAGATGAGACGGCGACGCCATTGATCGTGGCTTCTGCATTTTGCGGCGCCTGGTTCTGCGCCATGGCGAAGTTGCCTATGGTGTAGGACAAGCGGGACAAGTTGGATGGAACACTGATCGTGCCTCCGGCACCCTCGGTAGCCGTCACGGTAAATGCGCCGTCAGATCCTGTGTTGGTGGCTCGCAGCATCAAGTTGACCTTGCCCGAGCCGTCAGAAATGACACTCGCCGCGACGCCCAAGCCGGGGACTGCATTGATCTTGGCAGCGATCTGGGCCAGCGTACCTTCGCCGTCCGCGATGTTGATGTCTACCGCGGCATTGGAGCCGACTTTGATCGACAAAGTGCCATAACCCAGCTGGTCTGTGGCTGCGGGCAGCGCCGTGCTGCCGACGGTAGTCGGAAGTGCCAAGGACTGCGCTTTGGCCAACTTGGACACCTCTATGCTGTACGAAGCGGCTGCAGCCCCCGTCCCCGCCGTGGCCGATACCGCAGCGGTATTGGAGGAGGTTGCGGTGGTCCCTTTCCAATTGAGCACACTGGCCAGCTTGGAAGCGGCCGACGACAGGGTGGAGACTTGGGACTGAATGACCCCTACCGTGGAGAGCTGCGTCTGGAGCGCGGAAGCTTTGCTCTGCAAGGATTTGAGCGGCTGCTTTTCCAAGGCTGATAGCTGGGAAATGATGCTGGTCACATCCAGCCCACTGCCCAAACCTGTTGATGAAATAGCCATACCGAACCTCCAGACTGTTGCCAGCCACGATTATGGAGAGGCACTGTCACCTCTAAAGGCTCAATTAATCGGCAATCACCCGTCAAACTGAAATCCATCGCCCATAAAAAAAGCAACAACCGGATGAACGGTTGTTGCTTTGCAAGTTGTATCGGCCGCTGTGAGCGGCCGACGGGTGTCGCTTAACGCAACAGAGCCAGCACGCCCTGCGGCAACTGGTTCGCCTGAGCGACCATCGCGGTGCCAGCCTGCTGCAGGATCTGCGAGCGGGACAGGTTGGCAGTTTCTGCTGCGAAGTCTGCGTCCTGGATACGTGAACGCGATGCAGACAGGTTTTCGCTGGAAGTCTGCAAGTTGGTCACCGTGGACTCAAAGCGGTTTTGCACAGCACCCAATGCAGCGCGCTGGTCGCTGATCTGGGCCAGAGCGGCGTCGACTACTTTCAAGGCACTGTTGGCGCCGGTGACGGTACTCACCGACAAGGCAGCCACGGTGCTCAAAGAGCTTCCATTGGAGGCTGCCGCCAGCAAGGTCGTACCAGTATCGGTAGCAATCGAGAATCCAGACTTGGCATCAAAAGTGAGCTTTCCGCCAATAGTTGCAGTATCAGTTCCCAGAGCTGCGGTTGCTCCGCCGGTAGCTCCGGTCACTGTCGCGGTACCGATACCATCTGTAGCGGCTGCTTGCGTCGAGTCGATCTTGATGTCATTACCCTCCAAATCGGTCAGTACCAAGTTGCCGGCTTTGTCCGAAGTTGCAGTGATATTGGTAAGGCTGGACTGCGCATTGATGGCTTTGGCAATCGCTGACAAATCGGTAGCGTCGCTCACTGTAGCGGAGATGGCTACCGCTGTTGTGTTGGCGCCCTGCAGGGTAAACGAGATAGCACCCGCAGTAACGCCAGAAATAGTCGCCGTTGTTTTCGCAGTCGCAGTAATGCCAGTGGTCGCAGTGTTGGTGTTGACCTTGCCAGCAATCGACTTGGCACTCTCGTTGACGGCCACGTTCACCGTTGCGGTTGTGCCGTTTCCATTCAAAGTGAGCGCTTGTGCTGCGGTATTGTTCACCGCGGCAATAACCGCTCCGGAAATCGAACCGGCTGCCGTATTGCTGGACAATGTGTTATTCCCCAGATCCGCTGCCT
Organism: Rhodoferax mekongensis; assembly: GCF_032191775.1. Classification (NCBI taxonomy): domain Bacteria; kingdom Pseudomonadati; phylum Pseudomonadota; class Betaproteobacteria; order Burkholderiales; family Comamonadaceae; genus Rhodoferax; species Rhodoferax mekongensis. The sequence continues at coordinate 72,716 of NZ_CP132507.1, forward strand.
TGGCGCTACCCACACCCACAGTGATGATCTGGTTGGCATTGGCGCCCACTTGGAACTGGGTACCGGTCAAGGTGCCGTCCAGCAGATTCAAGCCGTTGAACTGGGTGGTGGTTGCCACACGGTTGATTTCAGAGGTGAGCTGGGTCACTTCGTTCTGGATGGCTTCCCGGTCGCTCGCACTGTTCGTACCGTTGGCAGACTGAACCGCCAGTTCACGGATACGCTGCAAGTTGGAAGAGATGCTGCCCAACGCGCCTTCAGCTGTCTGCGTCAGGGAAATCGCATCATTGGAGTTACGGGCCGCTTGGGTCAGACCGCGGATCTGCGAGGTCATGCGGTCGCTGATCGCCAGACCCGCAGCGTCGTCCTTGGCGCTGTTGATACGCAAGCCGGAGGACAGGCGTTGCATGGATGTCGACAACGAAGACTGGGACATCGACAAGTTGCGTTGTGCGGTCAACGAGTTGATGTTGGTATTGATGGTGGAAGCCATTTTGGTAACTCCTTAAAAAGACTCACTTAATCCGGCGGAATGCCGATCTCAACGCCAGCATTGCTGCTGACACCATGACCGGCGCACCCCAGGAGATGCCTTCCGGACGACGAGCCCGCTATGAACCCGTTGGTTTTGTTTTCGGGAGTTCTCAAAAAAACTTTAGGTGAATCGGGAGTGGCTAGCCCATAACACGCCGCTTTAGCCCGGAAAAATCGATTAGCCGGGCATTTACACCCCACCTCTTGCATTTAAGGGTTTACCCCTATAAAGATTCTCCAAGTCGAAGGGATATGGCTGCTTTTCCGGGCGTTTATCCAGTTTTTGTCAAAAACGTGAATCTCCAGAATTCATCCCATCGTTACTGATTGTCTGCGGGTAAGCAGGCTTTGCAATCGGCGGCGACGCCGGTTCATTCTTTTTAGGAGTTTCGCAATGGCCTCAACTATCAACACCAATATCCAGTCGCTGACTGCGCAGCGCAATCTGTCCATGTCGCAAGCGTCTTTGACCACCTCGATGCAACGCCTGTCTTCCGGCTTGCGTATCAACAGCGCCAAGGACGACGCTGCGGGTCTGGCGATCAGCGACCGCATGACCTCGCAGATCCGCGGCCTGAACCAGGCAGCACGCAACGCCAACGACGGCATCTCTCTGGCTCAGGTGGCTGAAGGCGCTTTGGGCAGCACATCGAGCAACTTGCAGCGTATTCGCGAACTGGCTGTGCAGGCGGCCAACGGCACCAACAGCGCGAGCGACCGTTTGGCGCTGCAACAAGAAGTGTTGCAACTGACCACCGAAATTGCCCGCGTGGGTAACCAGACTGAATTCAACGGCTTGAAGCTGCTCGATGGCAGCTACACCACCCAACAGTTCCAGGTGGGCGCCAACGCCAACCAGACCATCGGCGTGAGCGTCACCAGTGCACGTGCCATCGACATGGGCAACAACCTGGTCAGCTCACAAACCACTGCGCCCAGCATGGCAACAGCCGCAGTGGGTGCCACGCTCGGTGCAGCTGTGAATGGTTTTGTTGCACAAACCCTGACACTGGCCGGCAACGGCACAGTCAATACGATTCCTGCAACCGGCACCCTGACAGCCGGCAGCAGCGCCAAATCAGTTGCGACAGCAATCAACGCCTTCACGGCCTTGAGCGGGGTAACCGCTGTCGCCACCACCAAGGCAACCATTTCCAACGTGACGACCGGCTCGGTGCAGTTTCAGCTGACAGGCTCCAACACAACCCCCATCGTTGTTTCGGCGACCGTCAATAACGCCAGCGACTTGGCACCTTTGGCACAAGCCATCAATGCACAAAGCGGAACCACAGGTATCACTGCGGTCGCGGACAAAACAGGCAATCTGGTTTTGACCCAAGCGGATGGAGATGACATCAAGCTTCAAAACCTGAACACCACGGGTGGACTGACCGGGGCCATCATCGTGGGCGAAGACACCTTGACACCCGTGAGTTTCCAACCAGCGACTGGCGGCACGGCCACTGCGACCTCCGACGTGGCAGTTGCCATTGGCGGCAAGGTGGCCTTGAACTCTTCCAACGGATTCACGATCTCCAGCACAGACACAACCGGAACCTTGATCGCAGGGGGGTCGGCAGGCAGCACACTGTCTTCCGTCGCTGCCATTGACATCAGTACGCAAGCAGGTGCGAATGCCGCCTTGCTGGTCGTCGATGGTGCTCTGGCATCGGTCAGTGCCAACCGGGCGCAACTCGGTGCGGTGCAAAACCGCTTCCTGACCACGATTGAGAACTTGCAAACGAACAGCGAAAACCTGTCGGCTTCGCGGTCACGTATCCAGGACGCTGACTTTGCGATGGAAACCGCCAACTTGTCACGCACCCAGATCCTGCAGCAAGCCGGCACGGCCATGGTGGCTCAGGCGAACCAGTTGCCACAAGGCGTGTTGCAGCTACTCAAAGGCTAAGTTGGGGGCCTCCCCGGCTTATGCCCGATGAGATTGTCCCGGCCCGGCGGGTCATGGGATGTTTTGCACTTTTCTTTGCGCACCCGCATGCGGGCTAGTTTGCGCACGGCCTGCAATGATCACTTCAGATATCGCGCTGGTTGCCGATATCCAAGGCACAGGTGCCGGCTCAAGCCGCCCCAGCCCCAACCCGATTCGCGCTTGTAGGATTTTTCCCTACAGGGCGTACATGCGTTTCTGACACGCGGATTAGCCTTCTTCTGATTCAAGTTCCGGGCCCTCCCGCCCAAAATTCGCTCCATGGTGATTTAAACAAATCGCCCCCAACCAGGAGCTGAATCATGCGTAACGAACAAATCCTCGCCGAGATCCGCGAGGCCAACATGACCTACCTCATGCTGGCACAAACCCTCATCCGCCAAGACAAAGCCGAAGCGCTTTTTCGTTTGGGTATGTCGGAAGAAGCTGCTGACCTGATCGGCGCACTCTCCCCCGCACAAATCATGCGCATTGCCTCCGGCAACATGTTGTTGTGCCGCTTCCGTGTTGATGACGACATCGTCTGGAATCTGCTGACCAACCACTCGGTCAACAAGGTCGACAACGACGCCACCACCAAGCTTCACGCCAGCATCTTGATGGCCGGCCGCTTCGCCGAAGCCGTCTAAAGCCCCCAAGCCTCACCCAATTTTGTCTAGGAGCAGCACCATGGCAACCCAGAAAAGTGTTTTGAACGATTCCAAGCAAGTGGAACGCGCAGTGTCTTTGATTCAGCTGGGCGCGCGGCTGCAAGTGCTGGAGAGCGAAACCGAGTTGTCGTATGAGCGCTTGCTGCGCCTGTACAAGGAAGTGGCAGGCCGCTCCCCCAGCAAAGGCCAACTGCCGTTCTCAACTGAATGGTTCCTGACATGGCAGCCCAATATTCATGCGTCTCTCTTCCAGAATACGTATGAGTACCTGACCAAAGTCAGCGCGATGGAAGACATCGACGCCATCATGGCGGCCTACCGGCTCTATACAGAGCAGATTTCGGCCTGTGGTGTCGAGCCCCTCTTGTCCATCACCCGTGCATGGCGTCTGGTCAAGTTCATTGACAACAACATGCTTTCCATGACCAAGTGCTCCAAGTGCGGCGGCCACTTTGTCTCGGAGGCATATGAAAACTCCCGCCATTTCGAGTGCGGACTGTGCAGTCCCCCGGCCCGCGCCGGCAAGGGTGCGTCTGCCGGAGGCATCCTGCTGCACTAAGCTATTAAATTGATAGCTGCTCGCGCATATTCCATGGGCGCAAGAGGCCTATTTGAATAGAAATTCAAGCTGGCTTCGTGGTTGGACGATATGATAGGCAAGGGCCGAAAAGCCCCGCTGTTCAACCCTTGAAGCCACCGGCTTCCCTGTCACAATGAAGCTATGTTTGTAATCGTCGGCTGGCTTATCTGTCTTGGTTGCGTCTTCGGGGTGTTTATCGCTCACGGGGGCAACATCGGCGTGGTACTGCACGCACTCCCCTTTGAGTTGATCACCATCGGGGGAGCCACTATTGGCGCTTTCGTGGCGAACAACCAAATGAAGGTCATCAAGAAAACCATGGCCGGTTTGGGTGCCTGCTTCAAAGGCAGCAAGTACACCAAAGCGCGCTATATGGAACTCTTGGCGCTGCTGTTTGACATTCTGCAGAAGGCCCGAAAAGAGGGCCTGATGGCGATTGAAAAGGATGTGGAAGAGCCGGAGCAGTCGGAAATCTTCAAAAAGTATCCGACCGTGGGCTCAGACCATCACGTCATCGAGTTCATTACCGACTATCTGCGCATGATGGTCTCGGGCAACTTGAACGCCCACGAGATTGAATCCATCATGGACAGCGAGATCGAAACCCACCACCACGAAGAACACGCTGCGGTTGCTGCGATCCAGCGGATTGCAGGCGGCTTGCCCGCGTTCGGAATTGTGGCTGCGGTGTTGGGTGTGGTGAACACCATGGGTTCGGTGGGTCAACCCCCCGCTGTGTTGGGCGGCATGATCGGCTCCGCGCTGGTGGGTACCTTCCTGGGAATTTTGCTGGCCTATGCATTTGCCGAACCCTTGGCGGGACTGCTGGAGCAAAAGGTCGAAGAAGGCAGCAAAGAATTCCAATGCATCAAGACCACCTTGCTGGCCAGCATGCAGGGCTACAACCCATCCACCGCGATTGAATTCGGCCGCAAGGTGCTGTATTCCACGGAGCGCCCCACCTTTGGTGAGCTGGAGGCGCATGTCAAAAAGAAATAAGAGCAGGGGTGCCTGAGCATGGCCGGAGACGCCAAGAAACTCCAGCCGATCATCATCAAGCGGGTCAAGAAAGGCGGCCACGCTGCGCACGGTGGCGCCTGGAAGATTGCGTATGCCGACTTCGTGACCGCCATGATGGCCTTCTTTTTGCTGATGTGGCTGCTAGGTAGCACCACTGAAGGCGACAAAAAAGGCATATCAGATTATTTTCAATCCCCTCTGAAAGTCGCATTGCAAGGTGGCGCAGGTGCAGGTGCCAGCAACAGTGTGATCACCGGTGGTGGTAACGATTTGACCCAATCAGCCGGTCAATCCCGGCGCGGCGAAGGATCCGATGCCAAAGCCAAAAAAAGTGCCGGCGAACAGCGCAAGGCCGAACGCGCCAAGAAAGATGCCCAGACGCTGGCTGCGCTGGCCGCAAAAATTGCCAGCACCATCTCCAACAACCCCAAAATGGCGGAGTTCAGCTCCCAGATCAAGCTGGAGATCACACCGGACGGACTCCAGATTCAAATCGTGGATGACCAACGGCGGCCGATGTTTGACATTGGCAGCTCCAGCGTCAAACCCTATATGCGTGACATATTGAAAGAAATCGGGGTCACACTGGCCGACGTGGACAACAAAATCAGCCTGGACGGCCACACCGACCAGACACCCTATGGCAACGCCGCCCGCGGCTACAGCAACTGGGAACTCTCGGCGGACCGGGCCAATGCCAGTCGACGTGAACTGATCGCTGCCGGCATGCCTGAAAATAAGCTGGCACGGGTTGTAGGCATGGCGTCGAGTTTGTTGGCGGACCCTCAAAATCCCTTGAGCCCGGCAAACCGCCGCATTAGTATTCTGGTCATGACCAAAGAGGCCGAAGAAAGGCTGCTAGGTGGCGCAGTGGTTCCGCTGGAGGCGGAAACAGAGAATGTGCCGCCAGCAACAGGAAATACACAAGCCAGTCCGTGAAATCTCTAAAATTCAGTCATACTCGTTAAAATCGAAAACCGTACGGCCAAAGGTTACCTATGTCTAAAGATTTGCGCTTTCTCATCGTCGATGACTTCTCCACCATGCGACGGATCGTGCGAAACCTCCTGAAAGAAAGCGGCTATTCGGACGCAGATGAAGCAGAAGACGGTGTTGCGGCACTGCAAAAGCTGCGCAACAGCAGCTTCGATTTCGTGGTGAGTGACATCAACATGCCCAATATGAATGGGTTCCAATTGCTGGCAGAAATCAAGAAAGACGAAAAGCTCAAGCACATCCCCGTATTGATGGTGACTGCTGAAGCCCGCAAGGAAGACATCGTGCTGGCTGCGCAGCAAGGCGCATCCGGCTACATCGTGAAACCTTTCACCAAGGCCACGCTGGAAGACAAGGTCAATCACATCTTGACCAAAATGGGCCTGAAGTAATCATGTCCGCCGACACCACACCCTCCGCACCTGCGCTCAGCACCGTTGAAGTACATCAACAGTTGGGCGCATTGACCCGCCAGTTGCACGACTCCCTGAATGGTTTGGGTCTGGCAGACAAAGTGAAAGATTGGGCGGGTGAGCTCCCCGATGCCAAAAGCCGCCTTTCCTACATTGCGCGCCTGACCGGTCAGGCTGCGGAAAAAGTACTCAACCAAGTCGACCAGGCCAAAGAACAGCACGATTTCATTGCCGCGGAAACCCGCCGTATCGGAGAGCTCATCGTCAAAGACCCGGTCGCAGCAGTCGCCAAGGGACATGTGATGAACTTCATCACCGATGTGGACCAAGCCAGCAAGAAGGTGGATGCACACTTGACCGAAATCATGATGGCACAAGACTTTCATGACCTGACCGGCCAGGTGATTGCCAAAGTGGTAAATCTCGCGGCCACCATTGAAGAGCAATTGGTTTTGCTCCTGATTCAAACGGCCCCACCGGAAGCGGCGGTCAAAGCATCAGCGACGCCAGCCGAGTATGTTCCTGCACTGGCAGGTCCTGTCGTGGATGGACAGAGCAACCAGGAAGTGGTGACAGACCAGTCCCAGGTGGACGATTTGCTGGCCAGTCTCGGCTTCTAAACAGCCTGAATGAAGGGGCGGAAAGCCCCTCTTTTCACCCTTTAGTTTCAGAGGGTGCTCGCGACAATGGTGAGAACGAAAGAGTCTCACCACCATGGAACAAGGCAGCCAAGATCGCAATTTACCGGCCTCCGAACGGAAGCTAAAGAAGGCACGCGACGATGGCCAAGTCAGTCGTTCGCAGGACCTGTCGCACCTCGCGGTTTTGGGTGCGGGTGCCGTCGCCGTTCTCTCCCTCTCCCCTATCCTGTTTGAGCAACTCAAGCTCAGCATGGTTCAGCAACTCAGCTTTGACGCTGAAACCGTGCGACGCACGGGGACCATGGTTCAGCGCCTGGGTGATGCCAGCACTATCGGCACAGCCGGTTGCGTGGCCTTTGCTGCCATCGTCATGACCGCAGCCATCTTGGGGGCAGTGGCTTCAGGTGGCTGGGTCAATAGCCTCAAACCCCTGATGCCGGACTTCTCCAGGCTGAACCCGCTCTCCGGATTCGCAAACCTTTTCTCCAAAAAGAAACTGCTGGACACGGCAAAGATGGTGCTGATGACTGCCATTCTGTTTGTGATTGCAGGCCTCTTCCTCAAGTCCGGCATGCAGGAAATGGCGGCGATATTGCTGCAACCCTCACCCGCTGCGATCAGTCACCTCACCCAGTGGATGACCGGCGGACTGGGGCTGATGCTGCTCGTGATTCTTCTGGCGGCCATGGTCGATGTGCCGCTGCAATTGTTCCTGCACAAGGACCAGATGAAGATGTCCCATCAGGAAGTCAAAGAGGAAGGCAAAGAGTCCGACGGCAACCCTCAGCTCAAGGGAAAGATCCGACAAAAGCAACGCGAGATGGCCCAAAAGAGCAGTGTGGGCGCAGTCCCCAAAGCGGACTTCGTGGTGATGAACCCCACCCACTTTGCAGTAGCCATTCGCTACGACGAAGCCACTATGCGCGCGCCGCGCGTCGTCTCCAAAGGCGCGGATCTGCTGGCCATGAAGATCCGTGATGTGGCCAAGCAACACTCAATTCCGGTCTTGCAATCCCCCATGTTGGCGCGTGCCCTATACGCCAACGCGGAACTGGATCAGGACATTCCTTCCACGCTGTACACCGCCGTTGCCCAGGTGCTGGCTTACGTGTACCGCTTGCGCGCCGCCATGCGTGGCGAAGGTGTGATGCCCACCGAAGTTCCGCAACCCTTTGTTCCGCCTGAACTGGATCCCCTGTCCAAGACCTTGAAGGCAGCCACCCTATGAACGCCCCATTGAAATCATTCCAACAGTGGTACGCCAGCAATGCCGGCGTGATGCAAGGTGCGGCTGCGCCCATGCTGGTGGTGGCCATTCTGGCCATGATGGTTCTGCCCCTGCCTCCGCTGTTGCTGGACATGTTCTTCACGATCAACATCGCCGTGGCGCTGATGGTGATGATGGTGGCGGCCTACATGATCCGTCCGCTGGACTTTGCCGCCTTCCCCTCGGTCCTGTTGTTGACGACCCTGATGCGCCTCTCGCTCAACGTGGCATCCACACGGGTGGTATTGCTGGAAGGCCATACCGGCCCTGGCGCAGCGGGTGCAGTCATTGAAGCGTTCGGCCACTTTCTGATCGGCGGCAACTTCGCTGTCGGTCTGATTGTGTTTGCCATCCTGGTGGTGATCAACTTTGTCGTCGTCACCAAAGGCTCCGAACGCATTGCCGAAGTATCTGCCCGCTTTACCCTGGATGCGATGCCGGGAAAACAGATGGCAGTGGATGCCGACCTGAATGCGGGACTGATCGATGAAAAGGAAGCCAAACGCCGCCGCGCTGAAATCGGCGAAGAGGCGGAATTCTTCGGCTCCATGGACGGCGCCTCCAAATTTGTTCGTGGCGATGCGATCGCGGGCATCCTGATCCTGTTGATCAACATCTTCGGTGGATTCGCCATCGGTATCTTGCAGCACGACCTGAGCGCATCCCAAGCCGCCAACTCCTACATCCTGCTGGCTGTCGGTGACGCTTTGGTAGCGCAGATTCCCGGTTTGCTGATCTCTGTGGCTGCCGCCATGGTGGTCTCCCGCGTCGGCAAAGACAAGGACATCGGCAAGCAGATCGTCGGGCAGATGTTTGTGTCTCCCAAAGTCTTGGGTATCACCGCGGTGATCATGTTGATCCTCGGCTTGATCCCCAACATGCCGCACTTTGTGTTCCTGAGTATCGGTGCCGTCTTGGCATACGGGGCATGGGCTCTGGCCAATCGTCCCATCCCCACGGAGGCTGACATTGCACCTGCAGCGCCTACCGGTGACGGCGATGCCACCTGGGATGACTTGCAACCCGTTGATCAGTTGGGGCTTGAGCTTGGTTACCGCCTGATCGCGCTGGTAGACAAAACCCGCCAAGGTGACTTGCTGAACCGCATCAAAGGGGTACGCCGCAAGTTTGCACAAGAAGTGGGATTCCTCCCCCCTCGGTCCATGTACGTGACAACCTGGAGCTCAAGCCCAGTGCTTACCGCATTACCTTGCGCGGTGTCATCGTCGGCGAGGGCGAGGCTTTTCCGGGCATGTACCTCGCAATCAACCCTGGCGGCATCACCACGCCGCTCATTGGAACCGCCACCACCGACCCTGCCTTCGGACTGCCCGCACACTGGATCGACGAACGCCAAAAGGAAGCCGCGCAAATGGCCGGATTTACGGTGGTTGATTCCGAGACTGTCATGGCAACCCATTTGTCACACTTGATGCAAGTCCAGGCCTCAAAGCTTTTGAGCCGGACAGAAACGCAACAACTCGTGGAACACGTGGCAAAACTTGCTCCCAAATTGATAGAAGAGGTCGTTCCCAAAATGGTCTCCATCGCAGTCTTCCAGAAGGTGCTGCAGCTGCTGCTGGACGAGTCGGTGCATATCCGCGATATCCGGACCATCATCGAATCCATCGCAGAACATGCACCTTCCACCAGCGACCCGGTCGAGCTCGCCAAACGGGTCCGCGTGGCACTGTCTCCAGCGATCGTGCAGCAGATTTACGGCCCAACCCGGGAGCTCAATGTCATTGCTATCGACCCGGGTCTGGAACGCTTGCTGGTGCAAGCCTTGGGCAGCGCCTCCGGCTCCGCACTGGACCCCGGTGTTGCCGACATGCTCAGCCGCAATGCGGCTGAGACAGCCATGAAACAAGAAGAGGTGGGCGTACCCGCCTGCTTGCTGGTTCCGGACCAGATACGCGGTGCGATCTCGCGCTTGGTTCGCCGGGTCGCACCCCGCTTGCAAGTCCTTGCTCACAGTGAAATCCCTGAAACCCACACGATCCGTATCGGTCCGATCTTGAGAGGCGCCACATCATGAACGTCCAACGCTTTACCGCAGCCACTTCCCGCGAAGCACTTGCCAAAGCACGACAAGCCTTCGGAGAGGGAACTCTGATTCTTTCCAACCGCCCCACGGCAAACGGTGTGGAAGTCGTTGCAACAGCGGAAGACAGCCTCGCGACCCTGGAGTCCGCTGTCAGCGCTGCTGGCTCCCGCTCCGGCAACACGCCACAGCGTCAACCACAGGCACAGCCCAGCTACCGCGAAGTCGCCAGCAAAGTGGAAGAGGACGCCGAGCAACTCGCGATGAGCACGCTGTCTTTCCAAGACTATGTCCGTGAACGCATGTTGCGCCGGCGCGCCGAGGCTGCGCAAGTGCAAAAACCAGCTCCTACAGCTATGCCTGCGCCCATGCCTGTCTCTGCTGAACCGGTGCAAGCCGAACGCCCACGCCCCACTTTGACGCAACGTATTGCCATGGACATCGAGGCTCAGCCCCAGCGTCCATCCACACAGCGCAAAGCACAAGCTACACCACAAGCACCTGCTGTCAACAAAATCGTCATGGACGAATTGCACGCGATGAAGGAGCTGATTGAAGACCGCTTCAACACCCTCACTTGGTTGGGCCAAGCCAAGCAAAACCCGATTCAGTCCAACATGATGTTGAAGATGATCCGGGCCGGCTACTCACCGACCCTGTCTCGCGCCATTCTGGAACGTTTGCCAGAAGAAATGGATGCGTCTGAATCCGTGCGCTGGGTAATGGATGTCTTGGAGCGCAACCTGCGCACGGACGCAGACTTGCCCTCCCTCCATGAAGAAGGTGGCGTGTTTGCCCTCATTGGCGCGACCGGTGTAGGCAAGACCACAACGGCGGCCAAACTTGCCGGGCTGTGCGCCCGCACCTATGGCCCCGGCAGCGTGGGCCTGATCACCCTGGACACGTACCGCATTGGGGCTCACGAGCAATTGCGCGCTTACGGCAAGATGCTGGGAGTAGTAGCACATCTGGCACACGACAAGGCCGCGCTCCAGGATTTGCTGGGACTCCTCTCCAACAAGAAAATGGTGTTGATTGACACCACCGGCATCGCGCCGCGTGACCCCCGCAAACGTGAACTCCTGGAGTTGCTGGACCTGCCGGAAATCAAACGCCTGCTGGTGTTGAATGCCGGCGGACATGGCGACACTCTGGATGAAGCCGTCGGCTGTTTCAAAGGCACCAGTTCCCAACAAGTCATCCTTTCCAAAACAGATGAAGCCGTTAAATTGGGGCCGGCCATTGATGCCTGCATACGCCACCAGTTGCTGCTGCGCGGGACAACGACCGGACAACGCGTACCAGAAGACTGGGAACCCGCTGTAGCCGCCAAGTTGGTGCGCAGTTCCATGCGCAGCACAGGTGTCTCGGCCTATGACCCGAAGACCAGCGACCTCGGCTTCTTCTTCAGCCAACCAGCCAACACCACAGCACACAAGGGGCGCATGGATGCATGACAGACCGCCGAACCAAGCCGCGGGCTTGATGGACTTTGCTGTGCCTCAAACCCCGAAACTCCTGGCCATGGTGAGCCATGGCGATGAGCAAGCAGAGCTCCCGCTCCTGCTCCGTGTGTGCGCTGCCTTGGTAGGCTTTGGCTACACCGTGACCGTGCTGGACGGATCAGTGCTTGAAACCCCGGAAAACCCGGGGCTTGAGCAACTGCTGAACTTCACGCTCCCAGCCCCCACCCACGATGATGCGCCCGGATGGAGCATCCTGCCTGCCGGGATTGGCCTGCAAAGTCTGTCTGCAGCCCACCGCCATGGCGGACCTGGCATTGGGGACTGCGGTTCGTTCTTTGCCCATGAAAGCATCGTGATCGTTTACGCCAATGCCCACAGCTTGACGCCCCTACTGAGAGGAAGCCAGGTTAGACCATTGCTCGCCATGTCTGCGGCCAAAACCTCTCTCTTGACTACGTATCTGGCTCTCAAGCGCTTGTTGCTCAAAGCAAAGGTTGAGCCTACCATCGTGAATATGGTGGATACAACCCGTATGGAGAGATCAAGCGCCGCATCGCCAACCAGCCTGAGCGATTGTGCGAAGTATTTTCTGAATTACGAAGTCAATCCGCTGCACATACCAGCACCCATTGGCGATGAACGCCCCTCTGCCAGCATAGAGCGGCTTTCATTGGGTCTGCTGGAAACCGCCATGCCGCTTGAGGCGGGATGGGCCTATGCTCCTCAACGTAACAGACAATCTTTCAGCACCGCAATGCCCGCAGGGAGACACTGATGTACACCGCCAAAGGGCAACTTGACCGCTCTGCACTGATCAAACAGTACCAACCCTTGGTGCGTCGGCTGGCGCATCACATGATGGCAAAGCTGCCCCCGAGCGTGGAAGTGGACGACCTGATCCAGGTCGGATTGATTGGCTTGTCCGATGCACTGTCCCGCTACGAAGCCTCACAGGGCGTGCAGTTTGAAACTTTCGCCACGCAGCGCATTCGAGGCGCCATGCTGGACGAGCTCCGCGAAAACGACTGGATGTCCCGCGGGTCTCGAAAGAGCCAAAAGGAAATAGAAACCGCATTGCGCAAACTCGAGCACAAGCTCGGACGCAGCCCGGCAGAATCCGAGATTGCTGCCGAACTGGGTATGTCATTAGCGGACTACCAATCGCTGTTGGGTAAGGTGCGCGGAACCCAGCTGGTCTATTTGGAGGATATGGCACGCCGCAACGAGGACGATGACACCTATCTGGACCGTCATGTGGCCGATCAGGACGCAGACCCGCTCAACATGTTGCGCGACCAGCGCCTGCGCCAATCCTTGGTTGAGGCTATCAAATGCCTGCCTGAGCGGGAGCAGTACATCATGAGCATGTACTACGAACAGGACATGAACCTCAAAGAGATTGCAGCGGTCTTGGACGTTACCGAGTCCCGTGTCTGCCAACTTCACAGTCAATCGATTGCGCGGCTGCGCGCCAAAATGCGATCTCACTGAATGCCAGCCGACAATGACTAAGGGCCCGCGAGGGCCCTTAGTCATTGTCGGCAAAGGAAGAAGATCACGCCGCGAATGTAGGTAGCCGCCCGGATGCCCTCGGGCCCGAGCCGTAAGTACCGCTACTAGCGTAGGTAGGCTCCACAGTTGCAGGTACCACCAAGTTCAATGCTTGCTCAACCAACATGGCTCGTCGCAAGAGATTGGCCCTTACGACCTGCAACCCTTCCGCCAATGCCTTTACACGTTGGGTCACGACACCATGGGCCAGCCCTTGGCGCTGCCATTGTTGCCAAACTTCAGACAAATTCACTGAAAGTTGTTGCACCTGTTCTGACAAAGAAGGCAAAACTTCGATGTCACCTGCGGCTACAGCAACCGCCAATTGATTGAAATGCGCTTCCAGTGCGTCGAAATATGAATCAGGCGTTGTGAGGTTCATGTCCAGGCCTTTGCATCAAATGGGATGCGCAGGCCTACAGCAGTTATCGCGTTGTGCGATCCAGCATCTCCTGCGCGTTGGAAAGTAGTTTGTCCGCAATCGCTTCGGCATTGACGGTGTATGTGCCATCCTGAATGGCAGCCTTTACCGAAGCAACTTTCGCGGTGTCCACATCGGCTTCGTTGCGTTCCGGCTTTTCCAGGGCCCGCGCCGCAGTAGAAACCGTGACAGCCACTCCAGCTGAACGTGTGCTTTGGGCTGCGTTGGTGTTCGCGTTGGCCGCCGCATTGCTGCTCTGTGCCGCTTTTTGGGCAGCACCGGACACCGTAGACGTTACGGAAGCGGGAATATCTGAAGGTTGACCAATTTTCATCGCGTTCTCCAAAACTACGGTAAGCGTAGCCTCGTACGAGAGTTATCGGTCCAATCATGGCGAACTTTAGGGTTTTTTGCATAAAAAACCGCCCTTAAAGGTCTATTTTTACTGTTCGCATATCCAGTACCGTGCCCGAAGCGACCCTGCCGTTGTCCATCCGCACGCGCGCTTGCTGCCCGATGACACCCGCAGAGAGCGCTTGCGCCTCGCTCGATATCTGGAATCCGGGCCCCTGTGCCACGATCTTGACCGAGGCACCCGCTTGGAAAACCTGTGCCGGCCGAACCATGCCTTGCCGCATGGCTTGACCGGTTGTGAGGGTGCGACTGGCTGTCTGCCCCAACCACGCCGTCTTGTCGGCGAGAACAGGACTCTGCTCCTCGGCCCAGTCGACTTCGCCACGCGTGACATCTGACTCGGAAATATTGGCTCCCGAATTGACCTGATTCCTGACAACCCACGCTTCGCCCATAGCCCTGACGGTTACTGGCAAGGTCACATTCCAGCGGCTGATCCCGTCTACACAGCGCATGCCGATGCGGCTGCGCCCCCATAAACGGGAACCTGGCGGCACATAGGCTTCGATGTTCCCGCATGCTGCCAGTTTGACCCGGCTGTCCAACGCGCCTACGGTCACCTCCATCCGGAGGTTGGAGCCTTCGGCACGCTGAGCTTTCAACACCGCATCTTTGGCCCAGCTTTGGGCCATGGCCTGTAGCACCGTTCCCGTTTGTTCTTGGGCATTAGCTGTCGTCGACAGAAATAGCCCGGCAATCAGCATCGCGCGAGTCAGCGGGCGTTGAACGGAAGTACAAAAGAATGAAGGCATGAATGACTCCTAGGGAGGCCTTCACTATAGGAACGCACGGGCTCCAAGAAGCCCGCAAATGCGTAGTATTCGACGCCTTATTCCAAGGCTCAAAAATTAAAGCTTTTCCCATAATTGCCTCACATCGCCAGCCTTGGCCCCTGCCGGGAGCGATTGACAACTGTCGAGGTGCCCATGTTTTCCAATCTAACCAACGCTTTGGACTTCCAATCGAAGGGATTGGTGCTGCGCGCCGAGCGGCAGCGGGTCATTGCCAGCAACATCGCCAACGCCGATACCCCCGGTTATTCCGGGCGCGACTTTGACTTCAAAAAAGCCATGGCCGAGGCGACCTCGGGCCCGACCATTGCTCTGGCCCCACCCTCCAGTGGCACTCCGGCAGATGGAACCACCAATAGCCGCCACATACCTTTAACTCCCATCGAAGGCTCCTCCATCGGCGACAACAGCAAGTTGGGCTACACCATTCAGACCCAACCCGCCATGGATGGCAACAGTGTGGATCTGGATCGTGAACGGGCCAACTTCGTGGACAACTCGGTCCGCTATGAAGCAACGCTTCGTTTCATTAACGGCTCGTCCCGAACAATCTTGAGCGCTATTCAAGGTCAGTAAGCGCCAATTAGCACCGGAGACACACCATGTCCATGTTTTCCATCTTTAACGTCAGCGGCAGCGCCGTGAGTGCCCAGTCGCAGCGCTTGAACGTTGTCGCCAGTAATCTGGCCAACGCCGATGCGGTGGCAGGACCAGACGGCCAAGGCTACAAGAGCCGCCAGGTGGTGTTCGAGACCGTTCACATGGGGTCAGAGGCTTCCTCGGGCGTCAAAGTCAGCTCTATCAAGGAGAGCAACGAGCCGCTACGCAAGGTACACAACCCCTTGCACCCCTCTGCGGATGCAGAGGGCTACGTCACCCAATCCAACGTCAACCCGGTCGAGGAAATGGTCAACATGATCTCAGCATCGCGGTCTTACCAGAACAACGTGGAAGTCATGAACACCGCCAAAAGTCTGCTGCTCAAAACGCTGCAGATGGGTCAATAAGCGCAAGGATGAAATGACATGACTACCGCCATCAGCAGCAGCACAGCCACTACCGCAACGTCCAGTACCGGCGCAGTCAGCGCGCAAGAGCAGACCGACCGGTTCATGAAACTTCTGGTTGCACAGCTCAACAACCAGGATCCGATGAACCCCATGGACAACGCCCAAATGACCAGTCAGATCGCCCAGATCAACACGGTTTCGGGCATCCAGGAACTGAACGAAACCATGAAAAGCATGGCGGCGCAATTCACTTCCATGCAGGTGCTGCAAGGTGCCAGCATGGTGGGACATGGTGTCTTGGTGGAATCGGGCACGCTGTCCATCGATAGCGGTGTAGCCAAAGGTGCTGTCAACCTCGCCAGCAAGGCCGACAAGGTCACGATCGACATCAAGACGGCTGGGGGACAGTTGCTCGACACGGTGAATCTGGGATCCTTGCCAGCGGGGCAAACCAGCTTTCAATGGGATGCATCCAAATACAGCGGCCTGACCAACGTTACTTTCAAAGTCACTGCAACCCAAGGCGGACAAGCCGTCAAGACGACCAGTCTGGCACAGGACACGGTCACCGCCGTCGGTACTGACAACGGGGCGATGTCCCTACAGCTCAAGGGTCGCAGTGCAGTGGCCTACAGCGCAGTGAAATCCATTCTCTGATCCTGAACCATTTTTGAGGAAACCACCATGAGCTTTCAAACAGGACTCTCCGGCCTCAACGGCGCCAGCAAAAGTCTGGACGTTATCGGCAACAACATCGCCAACGCAAACACCGTAGGCATGAAGTATTCGCGAACCGAGTTCTCTGCCCTGGTTGCTTCTCAATTGGGGGCCGCCGGCGGTGGAGCAGGTCCGGGCATCGGTGTGGCGGTAGGGACCATCGCACAACAATTTACCCAAGGCAACATTAGCATCACCGGGAACAACCTGGACGTCGCGATCAACGGCGGTGGCTTCTTCCAAATTACCCTGCCGGATCAGTCAACCGCCTACACACGGGATGGCCAGTTCAAGTTGGATTCGAGCGGCAACTTGGTCACCAATGGAGGCGCCAATGTCATGGGGTACCCCACAGACCTCTTGGGCAATCGCACCAGCATCACACCGCAGAACATGGTGATTCCCACCAATGCGCCGATCCCTGCACAAGCCACCACGGCAATAACAGCGGAATTCAACCTGGATGCACGCACCAAACCTGCTGCCCAGAGCACGCCGCCCACGCCCATTTCCACCTACGGCACGACGATGACCGCCTTCGATTCCCAAGGAAACGAAGTACCCGTCAGCTTGTACTTCGTAAAAACCGGCCCGGATACCACTGCCAATCCTGCCGTCACTGTAGATACCTGGGATGTTTTCGACTCCACCAATGTAACGGCAGGCACCACGGCGTTGAATGCAAACGCAGCAATTTATGCCACACACAAGGCCAATGCAGCGTGGAATACGGCAAACCCCGGTCCAGACCAGAAAGCAACTTTTTCAGCTGCCGGCACAGGCATCTATGCGGCGGACCCCCAGCTGGCACTGGGAGCAACGGGCGCGCTCTTTCAGCTCAATTACGACGTCAATGGTAAGTTGACTTCGCCATTGGCAACGCAAACCTTGACCCTAACCTCGCCCAACACCGCGATCGGCACCTTTACGGCCAGCTTGGATCTCTCCAAAACCACACAATACGGAACAGCTTTTGCCGTATCTAACCTCACACAAGACGGATACACGGCGGGTGACCTCACCGGCATCACGATTGACGAGAGTGGTGTGATCACCACCCGCTACTCCAATGGCGAAACACAAGCCCGCGGTCAATTGCTGTTGGCAGACTTCCGCAATGTCCAGGGTTTGACACAAATCGGCGGAGGCAACTGGATTGAATCCTACGCCTCTGGTCAGCCCATGCTTGGCAACCCAGGTTTGGGTAAATTCGGGGGGCTGCGATCCGGCTCACTGGAGGACTCCAACGTCGACCTGACCGGCGAGTTGGTCAACATGATGACGGCCCAGCGGAATTACCAGGCCAACGCCCAAACCATCAAAACGCAAGATCAGATCATGTCGACGCTGGTCAACCTGCGTTAAGCCGTACTTCCGGAGCTGAATCACCATGGACCGCCTGATATATACCGCGATGACCGGCGCCAATGCGGCTGCGAGCCGCCAGTCGGTCCTGGCCAACAACCTGGCCAACGTTTCGACCAACGGTTTTCGCGCCCAGTTGGCCACTTACCGCGCGGTACCGCTGCGCGGCGAGGGCGCCACTACGCGCGTCTTTGCCCTGGAGGCTACGGCAGGACACCTCAATACGCCCGGCCCAGCCATGCGCACAGACCGCAGTCTGGACGTCATGGCCAAAGGCGACGCGTGGTTCACGGTGCAAGGATCGGATGGTACGGAGGCCTATACCCGCAATGGTCATATTGAAGTCGCGACGGACGGCACGCTGACCACCGGAAATGGCCTGCAAGTATTGTCCAGTGACGGCTCCCCCATCACCTCACCTGCAGGCGCCGAGCTCACGATCCAGCCAGACGGGAATGTCAGCGCCAAAGTGGGGAACCAGCCTGCCAATGTCATCGGCAGGCTCAAGCTGGTAGTGCCCACTGCAGAAGACCCGCTCAAACGTGGTGGTGATGGATTATTCCGAACACTTTCCGGCGACCCACTCAATTCTGAAGACACAGCACGGGTCCAGGCAGGCATGCTCGAGGGCTCCAATGTGAATGCCATTGAGGCCATGGTCGGAATGATCCAGACCGCACGCCAGTTTGAAGCCCAGACCCGGCTCATGCAAACCGCCGAATCCAATGACCGCGCTGCTGGCCAGCTCCTCAACCTGCAAGGATAAACACCATGATTAACTCGCTCTGGATCTCCAAAACGGGCATGGAAGCCCAACAAATGCAGTTGGACGTGATCTCCAACAACCTCGCCAACGTGTCCACCAATGGCTTCAAAAAATCGCATGCGGTGTTTGAAGACTTGATGTACCAGAACCTGCGACAGGTTGGCTCCAACACCTCGGAACAATCCACACTGCCCACCGGTTTGCAATTGGGTTTGGGTGTGCGCACCGTGGCCACCAGCCGGTCGTTCTCCCAGGGCAACCTGCAACAGTCCAGCAACAATCTGGATGTCGCCATTCAGGGCAACGGTTTCTTCCAAGTGACCATGCCAGACGGAACGACCGGCTACACCCGAGACGGCGCTTTCCAGATTGACAACGCGGGACGCCTGGTCACCTCCAACGGTTTACCCATCCTGAACGGTATCAACATCCCTGCCAACGCCACCAGTGTGGCTATTGCGCAGGACGGTGCGGTCACCGCCATGGTTCCGGGCAACGTAGCCCCCCAACCCATTGGCACCATCACGCTGGCCAGTTTCATCAACCCGGCCGGCCTGGAGCCCAAAGGGCAAAATATTTACGCGGAAAGCACCGCCTCCGGCCAGCCCAATGCGGGCACGGCGGGTGCGAACGGCCTGGGCACCTTGGCCCAAGGCTTTGTAGAAACCTCCAACGTCAACGTGGTGCAAGAGCTGGTCACCATGATCCAGACCCAACGCGCCTATGAGATGAACTCCAAAGCCATTCAGACTTCTGACCAGATGCTGCAAAAGCTCGGCCAACTGTAAGGAGCTGACGTGTTACCCCCCATCTTCACCCGCGTCGCTTCCGCTGCTGCCATGGTGGTGCTGGCCGCAGGTTGCCAGCAAATGCCGCAAAAAGTCACCGTGGACTTTGTGGAACCTCGGGTACCTGCGGCACCGATCGCATCCGTGGTGTCCAAGCCCGCTAACGGCAGCATCTATCAACAGGCGGCTTTCCGCCCTGCGTTTGAGGACCGTCGGGCGCGATTGGTCGGCGATGCGGTGACCATCCAGATCGTGGAAAACGTCACCGCGAGCCAGAAGTCCACTTCGACGGTGAATCGAAACACCTCGATTGACTCCGCCATCACGGCCTTGCCCGACCAGACCTTGGCCGGCTTGGGCAAGCTCAATGTCGGCGCGAGCACCAACAACAATTTCTCTGGCAAAGGCGGTACCGAGAGCGCAAATACGTTCTCGGGATCCATCACCGCCACCGTTATTGAAACCTTGCCCAACGGCCATCTGGTGGTCACCGGGGAAAAGCAGATCGGTGTGAACCAGAACGTGGATGTCCTGCGCTTCTCCGGCACCATAGACCCGCGCATGCTGCAGCCCGGCAGCGTCATCAGCTCCACGCAGGTAGCGAATGTCCGCGTCGAGTCCCGAGGACGCGGCGCCCAGGGCGAAGCGCAAACAGTTGGCTGGTTATCACGGTTCTTTTTGAGTTTTCAGCCCTTCTAAAGAAATCCAGAATAGTGCCGAGGGGTAACAGATCCAGTCGGATCGCCCCGTTAACCAACTCGGCACATGACACACTGGAAACTGCTTACAAACACCCTCCGCCTGCGGCGATGGGCCAGCTTGTGCGTGGCGCTCAGCATGGCCTTTGCGCCATTGGCTCACAGCGCAACCCGCATCAAAGAAGTCGCTGCCATTGAAGGCGTGCGCAGCAACCAGCTGACTGGCTTCGGCTTGGTGATCGGTCTGGATGGCACAGGCGACCAGACCACCCAGATGCCCTACACCACCCAGGGCCTCAAGAACTACATGGAACAACTGGGCCTGACGCTCACGCCCGCTTCCTTGACGCAGCTGCAAATGAAAAACGTGGCAGCAGTTCTCGTAACGGCCCAACTTCCCGCTTTTGCACGGCCCGGCCAGATGCTGGACATCAACGTATCGTCCCTGGGTAACGCCAAGTCGCTGAAGGGGGGCACCTTGATCGCGACCCCCCTCAAGGGCGCAGACGGAGAGGTGTACGCCATGGCGCAGGGCAACCTGATTGTGGCCGGCGCTGGTGCATCCGCCGGTGGTAGCAAAGTACAAGTGAATCACCTGAGTGCCGGCCGCATTCCGGACGGCGCCCAAGTGGAAAGAGCCGTGCCGACCAGCTTGCAAGACGGCCCCACTATCAACCTGAGCTTGAACGCCTCGGACTTCCAAACCGCGCGCAAAGTAGCCCAAGCCGTGAACAAACGTTTTGGCGACGGAATGGCCCAGGCCCTGGACGGCCGCACCGTGCAGGTCAAAGCCCCGACCAACCCGAATGATCGGGTCAGCTTTATAGCCGACATGGAAGAGCTGCCCATCGACAGCTCTGTTGCCGCCGCCAAGATCATCATCAATTCGCGCACCGGCTCGATCGTGATGAACCAGGCTGTGACACTGGGCGCCTGTGCCATTGCCCATGGCAACCTGTCCGTCAGCGTTTCGTCGAGCCCCGTCATCAGCCAACCCAACCCGCTCTCGGGCGGA
This sequence comes from Rhodoferax mekongensis, assembly GCF_032191775.1. Taxonomy (NCBI): domain Bacteria; kingdom Pseudomonadati; phylum Pseudomonadota; class Betaproteobacteria; order Burkholderiales; family Comamonadaceae; genus Rhodoferax; species Rhodoferax mekongensis. Next base: position 93,811 of record NZ_CP132507.1, read on the forward strand.
CAGACCGTCGTGGGCGAAAAAGCCAACATCGAAATCAAACAGGAGGCCGGCAAACTCATCCAGCTTCCCCAGGCCGCGCAACTGACCGATGTTGTAAGGGCACTGAACTCCCTGGGTGCCACGCCACAAGACTTGCTGGCCATCTTGCAGGCCATCAAGTCCGCAGGCGCACTGAATGCGGAGTTGGAGGTGATTTGACATGGGTTACGGTTCATTCAACGGCGTCTCCATGGCGCCCAGCATGCAAGACCTGGCTGCAGATGCGCGCTCCTTGGGCGCACTGAAAGCGGGTGCTGACAAGGCGACTCCGGAAACCATTCGCGCAACCGCCAAGCAATTTGAGTCACTTTTCATGCGTGAGCTCATCAAAAGCATGCGTGAGGCCACCATGAAGTCCGGCATGCTGGACAACCCCGGTAGCGACCTGGGAACGGACTTGCTGGATCAACAGTTCTCTGTCGCGATGTCAGGCCAGCCAGGCGGTCTGTCCGACCTGATTTCACAACAGCTGGCCCGTCAGATGGGCGTTGAAATGCCGGGCCATGGCGACAACATTGAGCGCCCACCTATGGCGGTCAATGCCCCGGAGAGTCTGAGCAGCAAGACCGGTACAGATAAATTGACGGCTTCTGATGCGGTACTCGCGCCCGTGAAAACCAAAAAGGCGCCGACCGCCGCCCAAGCGGAATTTGTCGCCAAGCACTCCGAGACCGCCAACAAAATTGAAAAGGCCACCGGCATACCTGCCAGCTTCATGCTGGGGCAAGCGGGCCATGAAACCGGCTGGGGTCGGCAGCAGATCAGGAACAAAGACGGCAGCAACTCTTTCAACCTGTTCGGCATCAAGGCTGGCGCCAGTTGGACTGGCAAAGTGGCCGAGATCACCACCACGGAATATGTGAATGGTGTGGCACAAAAGAAAGTCGCCAAATTCCGTGCCTACGCCTCATTTGAAGACTCTTTCAAGGACTACGCCCGTTTGATCTCGGACAGCCCGCGCTACGCCAAGGCCAGGGAACAAACCAAGTCTGTCACCGCATTTGCCAGTGGCCTGCAAAAAGCCGGGTATGCCACGGACCCCGAGTACGCAGCCAAGCTGAGCCGCGCCATCAACACCACCCTGCAACTGCGCCGGGCGCAAGTACAGGTCTAACACTAGAAGCGACGGACCATGAGCGTTCTCAACATCGGCACCCGCGCCCTGCAAGCCAACCAGATTGCCCTGCAAACGGCAGGCAACAACATTGCCAACGTCAACACGCCCGGCTATTCCCGCCAGAGCGTGGTGCTGACTGCAGTCGCAGGACAGTTCAGTGGTGGTGGCTATGTCGGCAAAGGGGTCGATGTACAAACCATACAGCGCAACTTCAGCACATTTTTGACACGCCAGGCCACACTGGCCAGCGCCACCCAAAATGCCGATCTGGCTCGCTCCAACAAACTCAACCAGTTGCAAGACATTTTTTCAGGCGGCAGCACTGGGCTGGGAGCAGCAGTCAGCGACATGATGAATGCGTTCTCTGATGTCGCCAGTGCGCCCACCGACCTGACAGCGCGCACCGTCGCACTGACTCGGGTGGATGAAACGGCAGGTCGTTTCCGCACTGCCTCCCAGGCATTGGATGATCTGCAAACGGGCGTGCAGCAGGAGCTATCGCAAAAGGCGGATGCCATCAACACATTGGCACGCAACATCGCTGACGTGAATGAGGAAATCGCCCGGGCACAGGGGTCCGGCCAGCCACCCAACGATCTGTTGGACCGTCGCGACCAACTGGTGCGCGAACTCAACCAATATGTGCAAACCACGTCCATTCCTGCGGACGACGGAACGGTCGGAATTTTCTTGGCGGGCAGCCAACCGCTGGTGCTGGGAACTACGGTGTCCCCGGTGTCTATCGTCAGTGACGAATTCGGCGACCCCCTCAAGAGCAAACTCGCAATCACCCGTGACGGACAGCAGATTCTGTTGGACGAAAATGCATTGGGGGGTGGTGAAGTCTCCGGGTTGCTGCGTTTTCAAAACAACGATCTGGCAGAAGGACGCAACCTGCTCGGGCGCCTGACCTTGGCCATCACCATGGAAATGAATGCCCAGCACAAGCTGGGGCTCGATCTGGACGGTAACGCCGGCGGCGACCTCTTCACCACTATCGATCTGAACACGACAGCCAATATCCGTGCGCCAGAGGCTCCGGCCAAAGTCAACTCCAACCCCTTGGTGCAAATCACGATGACCGTGACCGACACCACCCAGCTGGCTGCGTCGGACTACACCATCAACTTCAACTCGGCTACCAGCGGTACCATCACCCGTCTGTCCGATGGCAAGGTGACCAACTTCACGCAGACCTTGCCCTCCACCACTTTGGCTACTGTGGATGGCATCACGTTTGACATGCCCAGCGCAGCGCTTGCTACCCCCCAAGTACCGACGGTGGGCGACCGTTTTCTGATCAAACCCTTCTCCACTTCCGCCAGCAATGTCGCACGGGTTTTCTCGACGCCACGCCAGCTGGCCGTTGCCAGCCCCATCGCCGGGGCGATGGGCACCACCAACAAAGGGAGTCTTCAGCAAGTTTCCCTGACGGCATTGAGCAACAACCAAACTGCGACGCCACATGCGCCGGTCAAGCTCACCTTTACCAGCGCGACTACGTACACCCGCAGCGACGAACTGCCGACACCGGACACGACCGTCTACACTTTTGACCCCAATACTGCAATTACCGCAGTGGACCCTTTGGCCAATTGGAGCCTCAAGCTCACTGGTACGCCCAAGGCCGGAGATACATTCACGGTTGTGGACATCAAGGACCCGGCCTACAAACTGGACCTCAAACTGAATGGCGGAAACGCCACGGCCATGATGAACCTGCGGGACAAAGCCATGTTTGACGGTGCAGCCATGACCGATGGCTACGCCAGCGCCATCTCGCAAATCGGCATTCGCACCCAAAGCGCAAGCTACGCGGCCACGGTTTCAAGTTCGATTGCGGCCAACCTCGAGAAAGACCGCAGCGCGGTGTCTGGCGTGAATCTGGACGAAGAGGCCGCCAAATTGATCCAGTTCCAACAAGCCTACCAAGCGTCCGCCAAAATGATTCAGATTGCCCAAAACATCTTCGATACCCTGATCCAGGGGCTGGGCCGCTAAGGCCTGAAGGAGTCTCACCATGGCTGTCAATCTCTCCCGCCTCGCTTCTGCGAACACCTATGACAACGCACTGAGCAATCTGTCCAAGCGACAGACCGCACTTTCCAACCTACAGGAAAACCTCACCTCCGGCAAGCGCGTAGTGCGAGCCAGCGACGATCCCACCGGCGCAGCCCAAGCCGAGCGCGCACTGACCCGCCTCTCCCGCATTGCCACCGATCAACGCGCCCTGGAAGCACAACGCAACACCATTGCCAATGCCGAGAGCACGCTGGGTGACGTGGTAGATGCCCTGCAACAGTTCCGCGAGCTGGTGGTGAGTGCCGGCAACGGCAGCCACACACCCGCGGAGCGGACTACCATCGCCAACCAGCTCCAAGGCTTGCGTGAGCAAATCCTGGGCTACGCCAATCGCAAGGACACCAATGGCCAACCTCTGTTCGGAGCCCTGGCCAGCGCGGCCGAACCGTTCAGCGGCCCCAGTGCGACAGCACCGGACTACACCTACAACGGCTTGCCGGGCCAGACCGCAACCAGCAACACCTCGATTGCAAGCGCACTGGATGGCGAAAGCGCGTTCATGCACCAGCCCTCGCGCGATGGTGTTTACAACGTCAGTGTCGGCAACCTGACCACAGGCAGCATCAGCAACGGGCGGGCGCTTACCACCGGCAATGTGTCTGTGACGGATGCCAGCCTGGTCACCCGGGCCACTTACAAGATCACATTCGGTCCTGTCGTTGCAGGCGCTACGGCAGGCACCAGCTCGACGAGCTACACCATTGAAGAAATCCCCGCGACCGGCGACCTGCCGACCTTCCCGGGGCCGCCTTACCAGGTCGGTCCGTTTACCGTCCCGGACTACCCGTCTTCCAAACCGGTATCGGTCTTGATTGCCGACCAAGCAGGCCCTCCTGCCATCACCGGCATGCCGGGTCTGTCACTCACCATTACCGGCACACCGGCTGCTGGCGATGTGGTGACCGTGGACCCCAACCCCAGCATCTTCAGCGTGATGGACGACGCCATCCGCGACATTGGTGGAGCCGCCAACGCAAATGCCGCCACCCAAGCCGTGGGCCAGGCTCTGCACAACTTGGACATTGGCATGAACCGGGTTTCTGCGATTCGCGGCCAGGCAGGCGACCTGCTGAACCGGGCCGACCGCATTACCTCCAACCAGGAGAGCAAGAGCATCCAGTTGGAAGCGGACCGATCCCGCGCCGAAGACCTGGACATGATCAAGGGCGTGGCGGACTTCCAGAACCAGCAAACCGCCTACCAAGCCGCGCTGCAATCCTACGCGCAGGTACAAAAACTGTCGCTCTTCAACTTCATCAGTTGATGCCATGAGCAGCTCGGTACTCGGCAGCGTCACCATCGGCTATGAACCGGTGTGGGATCAATGGCGCAAGCGCATCGGGGTACGCCTCTGGCTGGACCCTGAAAGCAGCAGTGCGGTGGACGCCAACCACCTCATTCTGGCCTTGCAAGAACTGTGGCCTGCATCGCGCGAAGTCTGTCTGCTCCATGCCCAGGCACCCGGCTTGCTGGCGGACCTGCTGGAACATTGCAATGCAAGCAACATCTGGTTGGAAATTCCGCAGGCGTGGCTGGGCAACGCGTTGTTGGCCGGTCGCGTGCGCAAAGCCCAGCAGCGCGGCGTCAAACTGGTGTGGGCCGGCGAACCCGGGGAGCGCCCAGCCGAGGCATCCGCCGGCTGGTTCCACTCGGCCATGTTGTCGCTGACCGCCCAGGACGCCCTGGGTGCGCTGCGCGCAGCGCTGCGAAAAAGCCACGACGGCGGCAGCCATGGCAGCCGCCACACGGACAGTCCGGTGCTGTCCGGACAACTGTACGAATCGCTCGCCAGTCAGGCTCTGGTGGAACATGCGCTGGACCAACAACATGTGCGTGGCGTGGCGGGCTGGCCCACCGAGGAGATGCTGTACGCCTACCGTTACCGCCAGATCCAGCCGGCCCGCCAGGCCCTGTTGGACTTGGTGCATGCCATAGATGCCGATGAGTCGCTGGAAGCGCTGGAACACACCATGGGCAATGAACCCCTGCTGTGCTACCGCTTCTTGCGCTACGCCAACTCCGCATCACTGAGCTTGCGCAGCGAAGTCACCAGCCTGCGCCAAGGCTTGATGACCCTCGGTTACAGCCGCCTGCGCGCCTGGCTGATGGAACAGCTGCCCCACGCCAGCGCAGACACCAACCTCGACCCCATACGCCACACCATGGTCCTGCGTGCACGGATCATGGAGCGCCTTGCTGATGCGGGCGTGGAGGATGACCTGCGGCGCGAAGTTTTTTTGTGCGGCGTTTTTTCCCAGGTGGACTTGCTGCTCGGCGAAAACCTGGGCGCGGCCTTGCACCGCTTGCCTTTGCCGGGACGGGTCTCGTCCGCGGTAGTGGGGCACACCGGACCGTATGCACCTTGGCTGGAAGTAGCCTCCGCGTTGGAGGGCCACAATACCAAGGTCATCCGCGACGTGTGCCGGGCCCACCAGATCGCCTCCGACGAAGTCAATCGGGCCCTATTGCGCTCCCTGGCCCAGCAATGAATCAAATCAGGCCATAGCGCCTGTGAAACCTGCGCACCCAGCTCCTGAATTGATAGCAGAATCAGGCCATCGCCAAGCGCAAGCTGGGAATTGCACGGGGCGCGCTGATGTGCTTCAGGCCCGTTTGTCCGTCCAGTTTGAATAGTGCCACGGTATCCACCAGCTCTTGTGTTTGCTGCTGCAGGTTCTGGGACGCAGTGGCGCTTTCTTCCACCAATGCTGCGTTCTGCTGCGTGGTCTGATCCAGCTGGGTGACCGCTTCACCGATTTGGGCTATCGCTCGCTCCTGCTCCTCGCTCGCGTGGCTGATTTCTTCCACCATATGCCCCACCCGCTGCACTACATCCACCATATCGCGAATGGTGGACCCCGCCTCGGTCACCAGCTCTGTGCCGGAACTCACTTGCAATACGCTGTCCTGAATCAACTGCTTGATTTCTCTGGCAGCCTCAGCGCTGCGCTGTGCGAGTTGGCGCACTTCACTTGCCACCACGGCAAAGCCGCGGCCGTGCTCTCCTGCGCGGGCGGCTTCCACCGCTGCATTGAGAGCCAGAATATTGGTCTGAAATGCGATGCCGTCTATCACACTGGTGATCTCACCGATCCGGCGTGAACTTGCGTTGATCCCTTGCATGGTCAGCACCACCTGCGCCACTTGCGCGCCGCCCCGCTCCGCCACCACGCTGGCATTGCTTGCTAGCGCGTTGGCAGCCCGTGCACCTTCTGTACTCTTGCGGGCTGCTCCGTTGAGCTCTTCCATGGTGGCTGCCGTTTCCTCCAGGGCACTGGCTTGCTCTTCGGTACGCTGGCTCAGGTCCAAACCGCCAGCGGCAACTTGCTGAACACCGGTTGCCAGATTCTCAGTAGCCGACCGGACCCGCCCCACAATTTGCACCAGGCTACCCCGCATGGCGGCCATGTAGGCCAACACGCTGCCCTCCGGCGCGCGGGCAAACTGCTCTTTGTAAGTCAAGTCGCCATGGGCCACGCTCTCGGCCGTGGCGCGCAGTTCTGAAGGCTCTGCCCCCAAGGCCTTGCCCAAGTAGCGGATCATGGCCGCTGCCATCAGAAAGGCCGACAACAAGGCCACCAGGGCAATGCCCGCCAGGAGCTGAAGGTTGCGGTGAAAAGACGCGTCAGCCTCACTCAGCATGCTCTGCGAACGCTGGGTGGCATAGGCGGCGTATTCCTCTGACTTCGCCACCATAGCCACCAACAGCGGGCGGCATTCGAGGTTGATTTTTTCAATGGCCTGCTCGCGAAGCCCCTTCATCCCCAAGTCCACCACGGCCAGCGCGACTGGTAAATACTTCGCTTCCACTTTGGCAATCTCATCGACCAAGGCGCGCCCGCGCGCCGTCTCGTCGGCGTCCTGCATGCGCTGGGTCAAGGCTGCGAGTTTGGCGCCTACCTGCTGGTTGGCCGCCACCACCAAGGCGAATTCCTGGTCTTTGTCATTGGCGTTGGCCGCAATGACCAGGTTTCTCGCATGCACCGCACGCTTGAATACCGCCGCCTGTAATTCCTCTGCCAGCGTGGATCGTGCATTGCTCCCTTGCACAAAAGCGGCCATGTCCGCGTGCATGGCTTTGGTGGAGCGGTAGCCCATCCAGGAGGTGAGCACCAGAAAGCCGATCATCAGGCCGAAGGCCATGCTGAGTTGGGCGCGAATTGTCAGACGAGTGAACATGGAATCACCTTTACGGTTGGTGATTCGAATTTATAACAAAAAGAATAAATATGTCAAATATTTGTTAACAACAAAATAGTCATCATGATTTTTGAGAATGCGTTACGTCCTTTGCTCACAAACGAAGCTGCTCATCCCGCAGCCGCGCAAACGTCTTCCAGAACTGCGCCTCCTGGGTGGATGCAAAGTTGATGCGCATGAGGCTGCTGGGCGTGCGCCGGGCGTGAAACAGGGCCCCGGGTGCGAGCAGGTAGCCCTCGTCCAGCATGCGCTGGCTGAGAGCATCGGTGTCCACCCCGGTCTCCACCCAGCCGAACAGGCCCACCGGGTCCGATGCAAACGTGCAGCCGTGGGCCAGCGCCAGCTTCACGCTGCGGGCGCGGGCAGCATCGAGTTGGGTGCGTATGCGCTCGGCGTGCCGGCGCAGCTGGCCCTGGTCTATGCACCAAGCCATGGCCTTTTCCAATAGCGCAGGCGTGGTCAGGGTGGAAAGCAGCTTGGTGTCCAGCAAGCGCTCAGCCAAGTCTTTGGGAGCGGCCATGTAGCCCACGCGCCAGTTGGGCGCGAGGATCTTGGCAAAGCCGGCCACATAGATAGTGCGCTGCAACCCGTCCAGCGCGCACAGGCGGGTGGCATGGTCCGGGGCGAAGTGGCTATAGGTGTCGTCTTCGACGATATGGAAATCGTGCTGATTCGCCAACTGCAGGATTCGGTACGCGCTGCTGGGCGAGAGGCAAAAGCCGGTGGGGTTGTGGAACACACTCACGCTCACAAACAGCTTGGGCTTGTGCACCTCACAGTACTTGGCCATGACCTCCAGGTCCGGCCCGTCGGCCCGGCGCGGTACCGGCAGGATGCGCATGCCCAAGGCGTCCAGCCGCGCAAACTCCACCGCCCAGCCGGGTTCTTCGACCATCACATAGTCACCCGCGCGCAGCAGGGTGCGGCTCACCACGTCCAGCGCATGGGTGGCGCCCATGGTGGTGATGATCTGCTCCGGCGCGGCATGCACTGCCAGCCCCGCCAGCTTGGTGGACAGCGCCCGGCGCAACCCGATGTCGCCGGCCGGCTCGCCGTATTGCAGGGAGAAGGCGTTCAGCGCTTCCACGCTGCAACTGCGGCGCACCGCGGTGGCCAAAAAGGTAGTCTCCAGCCACTCCTTGGGCAGCACGCCCATGCCGGGCTGGGGCTTATTGCTCACCCCGTGGAACATGCCGCGAATCAAGGCCGTCGCATTGAGCGGCGCACGCTGGCGGGGCATGGTCAGCATCAAGCTGCCACCGTCTGCGCCGGCCTCATTTGCTCCTGAAATCATAGCTTCTCGCGCACTATCCATGGGCGCCAAGGGCACATCTCTTACATAAAAGCCCCGGTTGCGGCGCGCCTCGATCAGGCCTTGGGCCAGCAGCTGGTCATAGGCGGTCACCACGGTGGACGGGCTCACCTTTTGTTGCTGGGCACACAGGCGCACCGAGGGCAGGCGCGCACCGGGCGCCAGCAAGCGGTCGCGGATGCGCTGGGCGAACACAGCGCAGAGCTGCTCAGCCAGGGTCTGTGCGGCGGTTTTCATCAACATGGGCGGACTCTCCGGGCAAGGCTGTAACGGTGGTGCCAGCAATACAGATTGCAGGCTGTTTAGAAAAACTGTACTGCAACTGTGCTGTTTTTCAAAGTACAGTGAATCGCATGAACTCCAAAAACGAAACACGCGGCCTCTGGCTGGGCCTGCTGGGCGTGGCGATCTTTGCCATCACCCTGCCCATGACCCGCCTGGCCACCGGCACCGCCGACGCCCCCCAGCTCTCGCCCTGGTTTGTGACGCTGGGTCGCGCGGCGCTGGCCGGAGGTTTGTCGATCGTGTTTTTGCTCGCCAGCCGTTCCCGCTGGCCCACACCGGGCGAGTGGCGCCCCTTGAGCATTGCCACGCTGGGCAATGCACTCGGTTTTCCCGTGCTCATCGGCTACGCACTGCGCACCATCAGCGCCAGCCATGCCGCCGTCATCATTGCCTTGCTGCCGCTGGCGACGGCCGTGGTAGCCGCCATCGTCATGCATCAACGGGCACGGTTGGGCTTCTGGCTGAGTGCTTGCATAGGCGCTGCGCTGGTGGTGGGTTTTTCGCTCTACCGTGCCATGCAGCACAGCGCTGGCATGGCCCTGGAGTGGGGCGATGTGCTGATGCTGGGTGCCGTGGCGTCCGCGGCACTGGGTTATGTGTATGGCGCCAAGGTCACGCCCACGCTGGGTGCGGAGCAGGTCATTTGCTGGGTGTGCGTGCTGGCGCTCCCCGTGACCCTGCCGGGGGCTTTGCTGACCTGGCCGGAGCACAGCATCCGCGCCAGCTCCTGGTGGGCGCTGGGCTACGTGGGGGTTTTCTCCATGTGGGCGGGCTTCTTTGCCTGGTACCGCGGCCTCGCATTGGGCGGCACGCTCAAGGTCAGCCAGATACAACTGCTGCAACCGTTCTTGAGCATTCTGGCGGCCATCCCTCTCCTGGGTGAGTCGCTCGATCTGGTGACGGTGGGCTTCGCGCTTGCGGTGGTGGCTACGGTGTTCATCGGCAAACGCTTTGCATCGGGCGCCCCACCTATGCCGCAAGGAAAGACGCCATGAACACCGACACCCTGTTCGCCGCCGGCTTGTTCGCGGTAGTGAGCTCCGTCACGCCCGGGCCCAACAACACCATGCTCATGGCATCTGGCGTGAACTTCGGCTTCCGCCGTGCGCAGCCGCACCTGTGGGGCGTGAACCTCGGTTTCACTTTCATGGTCTTGTGCGTGGGCTTGGGGCTTCACTCGGTGCTGGACCGCTTTCCGCAGTTCTACGACTTGCTGCGCTACGCGGGCTCAGCCTACATGCTTTGGATCGCCTGGAAGCTAGCCAACGCCCGGCCGGCACCTGCTGCAGACCATGATGACGGCAACACGCCACCCACCATCCAACCCATGGGCTTCTGGGCGGCGGCCGCTTTCCAGTGGGTCAACCCCAAAGCCTGGGTGATGGCGGTGACCTGCATGAGCGCCTACCTGCCGGCCAACGCCGGCATGGCGCAAGTGGCGCTGCTGGCAGGCCTGTTTATGGTGCTGGGCGCACCCTGCTCCGCGTTCTGGGTGGGCTTTGGCCAAGCCATGCGCGGCCTGCTGCAAGACCCGATGCGCCTGCGCATCTTCAACGTCACGATGGCGCTGGCCCTGGTGGCCTCGCTCTACCCTATGCTCACGAGCTGAAACCGCATTTTTCAAGAGACGATAACCATGACGAACTCTACCCACTGGACCCTGGCCGAACGTGCCGCCAAGATGAACCCCTCGGTGATCCGCGAGATCCTCAAAGTGACCGAGAAGCCCGGCATCATCAGCTTTGCCGGCGGCCTGCCCAGCAGCAAAACCTTCCCCGTGGCCGAGTTTGAAGCTGCCTGCGCCAAGGTGCTCAAAGACGACCCCGCAGGCGCCCTGCAGTACGCCGCCTCTGAAGGCTACGGCCCGCTGCGCGAACTCGTTGCCGCCCAGCTCAAAGCCCAAAGCGCCGCCGCCGGCGTGACCTGGAATGTGGACCCCGCCCAAGTGCTCATCACCACCGGCTCGCAGCAGGGCCTGGACCTGGTCGCCAAAATCTTGATCGACAAAGACAGCAAGGTACTGGTCGAGTCCCCCACCTATTTGGGCGCGGTGATGGCATTCACCCCCATGGAGCCCAACGTGGTGAGCGTGGCCAGCGACGCTGAAGGCGTGGACATCGCGGACTTGCGGGACAAATCAAAAGACGCCCGCTTTCTGTATGTGCTGCCCAACTTCCAGAACCCCACCGGCCGCAGCATGACCGAAGCACGCCGCGCAGCACTCAGCGCTGAAGCCGCCCGCAGCGGTCTGCCCCTCATGGAAGACAACCCCTATGGCGACCTGTGGTTCGACCAGGCGCCCCCCGCGCCCCTGACCGCGCGCAACCCCGAAGGCGGCATTTACCTTGGCTCGTTCTCCAAGGTGCTGGCGCCGGGTTTGCGCATGGGCTTTATCGTGGCGCCCAAGGCGGTGTACCCCAAGCTCTTGCAAGCCAAGCAAGCGGCCGACCTGCACAGCCCCGGCTTCAACCAGCGACTGATTTTTGAAGTGATGCAAAACGGTTTCCTGGACCGCCATGTGCCCACCATCCGCAGCCTGTACAAAGCGCAACGCGACGCGATGCTGGAAGCCTTGGCCCAACATTTCCCCGAGTCGGACGGACCGGACTCTGCCAATGCCGACAGCACCTTCACCTGGAACACCCCGGCCGGTGGCATGTTCTTGTGGGCGCGCCTGCCTGCCGGCATGAACGCCGTGGACCTGCTGCCCCACGCGGTGGACAAGGGCGTAGCCTTTGTGCCCGGCGCCCCGTTCTACGCCGGCAATGCGGACGCCCGCGCCATGCGCCTGAGCTTTGTGACCCCCAGCGTGGAAGAAATCCACCGCGGTGTGGCCGCACTGGCAGAAGCCATCCACGCCCAAAGGAGCTGAACATGACGGTCCATATCTGGGGGCGCCTGAGTTCGCTCAACGTACGCAAAGTGGTGTGGGCCGCGCAAGAAACCGGCGTCGCCTTTACCCGCAGCGATGCGGGCATGGCCTTCGGGGTGGTCAAAACCCCCGAGTACCTGGCCATGAACCCCAATGCGCTGGTGCCCACGCTGCAAGATGGCGACTTTACGCTCTGGGAGAGCAACGCCATCGTGCGCTACCTCTGCGCAAAATATGGAGCCCCCACGCTCGGCACTAGCGTGTCCTCGCTGCCCCCCGAGGGGGCGTCGCCTGGCTTGGGGCGGCCCGGCACGGCGGCGGGCAACAACCACCTCTACCCCCGAGACCTGGCGCAACGCTTTGACGCCGAGCGCTGGATGGACTGGCAGCAAACCACCCTGAACCGCGAGAGTGGTGGCGCGTTTGTGCAGTGGTTCCGCACGCCGGCCGACAAGCGCGACCCGGCCGTGATTGCCCGCTCCACCGCCGCGACCGAACCGGCCATGGCCCAGCTTAACGACCATTTGGCCACCCGCACCTGGATGTGCGGCGAGCACTTCAGCATGGCCGACATTCCGGTGGCCTGCGATGTGCACCGCTGGTTCGCCCTGCCGCAGCCCCGGCCTGCTTGGCCCCACCTGGAGCGCTGGTTTGCCGCCATCCTGGCGCGCCCGGCCACTCGCGGTGTTTTGGATCTTCCTCTTTCATAGGCTTTATACGTTTCACACAGAAAGGCTCCTCGTGCCCCAGCTTCGCCCCTTCGCCCAAGTCGATGTGTTCACTGCCCAGCCGTATCTGGGCAACCCGCTCGCCGTCGTGCTCGACGGCAGTAGTCTGAACGATGCGCAGATGCAGGGCTTTGCACGATGGACCAACTTGAGCGAAACCACCTTTTTGCTGCCACCCACCCCCGAGGGAGCGGCGCAGGGTGCGGATTACCGGGTGCGCATCTTCACCCCCGGCGGCGAGCTGCCCTTTGCGGGCCACCCCACGCTGGGCAGCTGCCACGCGTGGCTGGAGGCCGGTGGCGCACCCCGAGCCAAAGACCGCATCGTGCAAGAGTGCGCCAAAGGGCTGGTGCAGATCTGCCGCGATGGCAGCCGCCTGGCCTTTGCGGCCCCCTCGTTCCAGCGCAAAAACCCCAGCCCTGGATTGCTGGCGCAGGTGGCGCACGCGCTGGGCCTGACCGCCAAGCAAATCATCTCCGCACAGCACCTGAGCAACGGCACCGAGTGGCTGGGCGTGCTGGTGGACGACATGCAGTCCGTGCTGCAACTGCAGCCTGACCATCCTGCACTCAAGAATTTAGGCGTGAAAGTGGGCGTAGCCGCCGTGGACAGTGCGCGAGCAGCTCCTGATTCCATAGCAGCCAAACTGGAGGTGCGCGCCTTTGCCGCGCTCAACGGCATCAACGAAGACCCGGTCACCGGCAGCCTCAACGCCAGCCTGGCCCAGTGGCTGATTGCGGACGAATACATGCCCCCCAGCTACGTGGTGCACCAGGGCACCTGCATCCAGCGCGAAGGCCGCATCCACATCCGCCAGGACGCCAGCGGCCAGGTCTGGGTGGGCGGGGACTCGGTCACCTGCATCCGCGGCAGCGCCACTCTGTAACCCGACGAGACAGCCCATGACACCACGCGCCTACCAACAAGTCGACGTCTTCACCCGCATCCCCTACTTGGGCAACGCCTTGGGCGTGGTGATGGACGGCAGCGGCCTCAGCGATGAAGAGATGCAGGCTTTCGCCCGCTGGACGAACCTGAGCGAAACCACTTTTTTACTGCCCCCCAGCCCCGCAGCGGCGGCCCAAGGTGCGGACTACCGGGTGCGCATCTTCACCCCCGCTGATGAGCTGCCGTTTGCCGGCCACCCCACGCTGGGTAGCTGCCACGCCTGGCTGCAGGCGGGCGGCGCGCCCAAGGCGGCTGGCGCCATCGTGCAAGAGTGCGCCAAAGGCTTGGTCCAACTCAAGCGCGACGGCACCCGCCTGGCCTTTGCCGCGCCCAGCCTGCAGCGCAGCACGCCCGATGCGGCACTGATCGCCCGTGTGGCAGCTGGCTTGGGGCTGCGCACAGAGCAAGTTCGCGCAGCGCAGTGGCTGGACAACGGGCCAGTCTGGCTGGGCCTGCTGATTGACAGCATGGACACCGTGCTGGACTTGCGCCCGGACCACTCCGCCCTTAAAGGTTTGGCACGCGGCATCGGTGTAGCCGGCATGGATGTTGCGCCAGCAGCTCCTGATTTAATAGTACGCAGCAACCGTGAAGCACGCGCGTTTGGCAGCAGCAGCTCAAGCGCCGCCACACTAGACGACACCCCGTCCATCGAGGTCCGCTTCTTTGCGGACGATATCGGCGTGACCGAAGACCCGGTCACCGGCAGCTTCAACGCCAGCCTCGCCCAGTGGCTGATTGCCGATGGCATCGCCCCCGCCAGCTACGTGGCCGCCCAAGGCACCTGCATTGGCCGTGCCGGCCGCGTGTTTATTGAGCAAGACGCGCAGGGCCAGGTGTGGGTGGGTGGCGATTCGGTCACTTGTATTGAAGGAAAGGTCACCCTGTGATGGCGCCGCTGGACGCTTGGCTCCACGCCCCCATGGCCGCGCAACTCGCGCTGGCGTGGACGACCTATTTGATAGGCACCGCCAGCCCCGGCCCCAGCAACATGGCCATCATGGGCATGGCCATGAACGCCGGGCGCCGCCCCGCACTGTGGCTGACCCTGGGCATTTTGAGCGGCTCCTGGTTCTGGGGCGTGCTGGCGGCACTGGGCATTTCGCAGCTGCTGGCCAGCTTCGGCGCCGGGCTGATCGTCATGAAGGTGTTGTGCGGTTTGTATTTGCTGTGGCTGGCCTTCAAGTCGGGCCGCTCGGCCTTGCAGCCCCAGGCCTCTGTGACATCGGCCACACCGCAAGCGGTGGATGCGCGCAGCCTGTATGTGCGTGGTTTGGCCATGCACCTCACCAACCCCAAAGCCGTTTTGAGCTGGCTGGCCACGGTCACGGTGGGCATTCCTGCCGGCGCCTCGCCCCACCTAGCATGGGTGGTGGTGGGCGGCTGCATGGTCATGGGAATGGGCATCTTCGGCGGCTACGCGCTGGCGTTTTCTACCCCTGCCGCGCGCCGCGTCTATGCCCGCGCCCGCCGCGGGCTGGAGGGCTTGCTGGCCGCCGTGTTCGGCATGGCCGGGCTGCAGCTGCTGCGCACCAGCACCCACGCACATTGAATTTCACACTGCTTCAGGACCCGCCATGACTGCCAACGCCCTGCTCCCCACCCTGCAAGACATCGAAGCTGCGGCCCAGGTGGTGTACCGCGAATTCGGCCCCACACCGCAGTACCGCTGGGGCCAGCTCTCCAGCCTGCTTGGCGCGACCTGCTGGGTCAAGCACGAAAACCACACGCCGGTGGGCGCTTTCAAAATCCGCGGCGGCCTGACCTACTTTGACCAGTTGGCCCAGCGCGGCGCCATGCCCTCCGAAGTGGTGGGGGCGACGCGCGGCAACCACGGCCAAAGCGTGGGCTGGGCCGCACGGGCACACGGCGTGCCCTGCACCATCGTGGTCCCGCACGGCAACTCGGTGGAAAAGAACGCCGCCATGCGCGCACTGGGCGTCAACCTCATCGAGCATGGCACCGACTTTCAAGAGAGCCGCGAGTTCGCCATTCAACTGGCCCAAGACCGTGGCGCCCACATGGTGCCCAGCTTCCACCCCGACCTGCTGCGCGGCGTGGCTACGTATTGGTGGGAACTGCTCAAGGCCGCGCCGGAGTTGGATGTGATCTATGTGCCCATAGGCCAGGGTTCAGGTGCCTGCAGCGCCGTGGCTGCAAAACGCGCGCTGGGCCACAGTGCCCGCATCGTCGGCGTGGTGAGCGCGCACGCCACCACCTATGCCGATTCATTCGCAGCCGGCAAAGTGGTCGAGGCGCCTGTGACCACCCAACTGGCCGACGGCATGGCCTGCCGCGTCGCCGACCCCGAGGCGCTGGAGATATTGATGGGCGCGATCGACCACCTGGTGCAAGTGACCGACACCGAAGTCGCCCAAGCCATGCGCGACATCTTCGCCTGCACCCACAACGTGGCCGAAGGCGCGGGCGCTGCCAGCTTTGCTGCGGCCACTCAAGAGCGCGCGAGCCTGCAGGGGCAGACGGTGGGGATTACCTTGTGCGGGGGGAATGTGGACTCGACGGTGTTTGCCAGGGTGCTCCAAGGCTAGATTTCCCGCGCCGCTGTCACTTTTTATTTCACTCCGTTTGTTGCACCATGATCTCCACACAACAGTTCCTGATCTTTGCTGCGGCCGCCTTGTTGATGGCGGTGACACCCGGACCCAACATGATTTACCTGATTTCGCGCTCTTTGTGCCAGGGGCGCAGGGCCGGTGTCATGTCGTGGTGTGGCGTGGTCCTGGGCTTTTCGGTGCACATGCTGTGTGCCTCCGTCGGCCTCACCGCGCTATTTATGGCGGTGCCCATGGGCTACGAACTGCTGAAGTTCGCGGGGGCGCTGTATCTGATCTGGCTGGCCTGGCAAGCGGTGCGCCCGGGCGCTCGGTCCCCCTTTGAGGCCAAAGAGCTTCCGCCCGAGCCGCCCCACACGTTGTTTGTCATGGGCTTGCTCACCAGTGTCCTCAATCCGAAAGTCGCGATTTTTTATCTATCGGTTTTGCCGCAGTTCATTACCCCCGACTCCGGCTCGGTGCTGGTGCAAAGCCTGATGCTGGGCTCCACGCAGGTCTTCATCGGCTCCAGCGTCAACCTGATGGTCACGCTGTCGGCAGCGGCCATGGCCAGCTGGTTCGCACAGCATCGCCTGTGGCTGGCCGTGCAGCGCTATGTCATGGGATTGGTGTTGGGGGCACTGGCTCTCAAGCTGCTGTCACAGCAGCGCGGCGCAACCTGAAGCCGGCGCCCATCGCAGAAGCAGCCAAACGGCCGGCTATTTGCCTGCGCTTGCAAAAGCCCGTCTGTTTATGCAGAATTTTTTCTGCCGAGGAGGTTGTAATGGATGCAAATCTTTGACAAGGTCTTAGCGCAAATTCAGTCGGTGGGCTTGCCCGTTGTCGCGGTGTCCCTCACCGCAGTGCCGCGCGCCAACACACCGGTTTTGCTTGCTGTGCACTGGCACGGTTTTGCCAAGCGCGACACGCCCCGCTCCCAGCCCACTGACCCGCCGCAGGACACGCTGGCCAGCATTCCGGGATCGGCCATGCAAATCAGCGAAGCGTGGTCGCGCATGTCGCACCTCGACGAGGCCATGCTCGGCGCCGCCTGGCGACTGGGGGCCTGGGATTTGGTGCGGGAAGAGCGGCGTGGCTGCAACACGGCAGGCGCCTCGGAGCAAGAAGCACTGGAGTGCCGGCAGGCGTTCGCAGACCACCCTTTCGGGGAAGACCCCGACGATTACATGCTGACCGAGGCCCCGGACCGGGAAGAACTCATGCACCTGGGCGCACGGGTGGGCTACATACGCTGGCTTTTCCGGCCGGTGAAAAACGGCTTGTGGCAGGAGACCGCCACGGACGACACCCTGCAGGCCGACGGGAGCCGGGAGCCCCCTTGTCCTGTGGCGGCCCGACCGGCGGTAGGTGTGCGCCAAGGACTGACCCGCTACCACCTGGGGCACAGCAGCCGCATTGTGCTGTTGTAGGCCGGATGCAGATCCTGCAAAGAAGGGGCTTGAAAAATTTTTCTGAATCCCTATTTCCAACATCGCTGATTCTTTGAGTCAGTCAGTCCCGCCTTCCAGGCGGGGCGAACTTACCCTTAATCTGATTTTGAATAGGAGATTTCGTGATGGAAATTCGTCCCCTTTACGACCGGATTATCGTTAAGCGGATCGATCAACAGCGACAGACCGCCTCCGGTATCGTCATTCCCGATTCGGCCAAGGAGAAGCCCGAACAAGGCGATGTGATTGCCGTGGGCACCGGCCGTCTATTGCACGACGGCGCCATCCGCCCCCTGCAGGTGGCCAAGGGTGACCGGGTGCTCTTCGGCAAGTACGCCGGGCAAACGGTGAAAGTCGACGACCAGGAGCTGCTGGTCCTGAAGGAGGAAGACGTGCTGGGCATCATCGAAGCCAGCCCCTCTGCATCCCTCAAAAAAGTTGCTTAAGCATCTGTATCCAGCATTCAAGGAGATTGAAAAATGGCAGCAAAAGAAGTCAAGTTTCATGACGGTGCGCGCACCCGCATTCTCAAAGGTGTCAACGTCCTGGCCGATGCGGTCAAGGTCACGCTAGGGCCCAAGGGGCGTAATGTGGTGATTGAGAAAAGCTTTGGCTCGCCCGTGATCACCAAGGACGGCGTGAGTGTGGCCAAGGAGATCGAGCTCAAGGACAAGTTCGAGAACATGGGCGCCCAGATGGTCAAGCAAGTCGCCTCCAAGACCGCCGATGTGGCGGGCGACGGCACCACCACCGCAACGGTGTTGGCCCAAGCCATCGTGAAGGAAGGCATGAAGTATGTGACTGCAGGCATGAACCCCATGGACCTCAAGCGCGGCATCGACAAGGCCACCGAAGCCGTGGTGGCGGAACTGAAGGCCTTGTCCAAGCCCTGCAGCACCAACAAGGAAATTGCCCAGGTCGCAGCCCTGTCAGCCAACTCGGACAGCGCGATTGGCGACATCATTGCCAAGGCCATGGAAAAGGTGGGCAAGGAAGGCGTGATCACCGTGGAAGATGGCAAGAGCCTGGACAACGAGCTCGACGTGGTCGAGGGCATGCAGTTCGACCGCGGCTTCATCAGCCCCTACTTTGTCAACAACCCCGACAAGCAGACCTGCGTGCTGGACGAACCGCTGGTCCTCTTGCATGACAAGAAGATCTCCAACATCCGCGATCTGCTGCCCGTGCTGGAAGAGGTGGCCAAGGCCGGCCGCCCCCTGCTGATCATTGCGGAAGACTTGGAAGGCGAAGCGCTGGCGACTCTCGTGGTCAACAGCATGCGCGGCATCCTCAAGGTCGCGGCCGTCAAGGCTCCCGGCTTCGGCGACCGCCGCAAGGCTATGCTGGAAGACATCGCCATCCTCACCGGCGGCACCGTCATTGCCGAGGAAGTGGGCAAGCAGCTGGACAAGACCACGCTGGCAGATCTGGGCCGGGCCAAGCGGGTGGAAATCCACAAGGACACCACCACCATCATCGACGGTGCCGGCGACCAAAGTGCCATCAAGGCCCGCGTTGCCACCTTGCGTGCCGAGATTGAAAACAGCACCTCCGACTACGACAAGGAAAAGCTGCAGGAGCGCATCGCCAAACTCGCGGGTGGTGTGGCCGTCATCAAAATCGGCGCGGCCACCGAAGTCGAGATGAAGGAGAAGAAAGACCGTGTCGACGATGCCCTGCACGCCACCCGCGCTGCGGTGGAGGAAGGCATCGTGCCCGGCGGTGGTGTGGCCCTGCTGCGTGCACGGGCAGCCATCAAGGACCTCAAAGGCGCCAATGAAGACCAGGACGCGGGCATCAAGATCGTGCTGCGCGCCATCGAGGAACCCCTGCGCGCCATCGCATTCAATGCGGGCGACGAGGCATCGGTGGTGATCGACAAGGTCCTCGCTGGCAAAGGCGCTTGGGGCTACAACGCGGGCACCTCGCAGTACGGCGACCTCATCGAGATGGGCGTCATCGACCCCACCAAGGTCACCCGCACTGCGCTGCAAAACGCGGCATCGGTGGCCGGCTTGATCCTGACCACAGACGCCAGCGTGGCGGAGGCGCCCAAGGAAGAAAAAGCACCGGCACCTGCCAGTGCTGACATGGACTACTAAACATCGGTCCATAAAGGCTCCGGGGTTAGGCCCCGGAGCCTTTTCAGGCGTTTTGCACCGTGTCCCCGCATATGCGTAGTACCCCCACAAGCTCCCCCACCCCGCGAACTTCTTTGGGCCTCTCGCAGGGCCCCACTTCTAACGCTCTCATGGCCGATGCCGATATGGCACGGCTGTCTGACTGGTTCGAAGGCAAGCTCGCTTTGAGCCGCTCCGAAGCGCACGCCCTGTTGGAGCGCGCCGTGGAGTCCGGCCGGCTGGCTCGGCACCGACAGGAGTTTGTTGCCGCCATCAAGGCTTTGGCCACCGGCCCTGGAAACTGGCCACACATGGGTTACCAGTTGCTCCCTGAGCACTGAACCCCTTTGGAACGGGGGGCAATGCGCTCCTAATTTCATAGCTACTGTCGCACATTTAACAAGCGCCAAGTGTCGATTGGGCTTAAATCCTGCCCATGGGAAATCTCTATCTGGTGCGGCACGGGCAGGCCTCTTTCGGGGCTGCGGATTACGACAACCTGAGCGAGCTCGGCCACCGGCAGAGCGTACGGCTGGGGGAATACTTTGCGGGCAAGGGGCTGCAGTTTGAGGCGGTGATCACCGGCACGCTCAAGCGCCACGCCCAGACCTGGGCCGGCATTGCCCAAGGCGCGGCTCTCACGCACCAGGCGCTGGAATGGCCGGGCTTGAATGAGTACGACAGTGAGGCGGTGATCAAAGCCATCCACCCCGCCCCATTGGAGAAGCCCGATACGCCCGAGATGGTCCGCCACCACTTCCGCCTGTTGCGCGATGGCCTCACGCAGTGGATGAACGGGGTGGTCACGCCCCAGGGCATGCCCGCCTACAACGACTTTGTGCACGGTGTGACCAGCGCGCTCGACCATGTGCGCAAGTCGCATGCTGGCAATGTGCTGATCGTGAGCAGTGGCGGGCCCATCTCGACTGCCGTGGGACATATCTTGGGCACCACCCCCGAGACCACCATCGAGCTGAACCTGCGCATCCGCAACAGCTCAGTCACCGAGCTGGCCTACACGCCCAAGCGGCACATGCTGGTGACCTACAACACCCTGCCCCATTTGGACGACGCGGCCTACACCGATTGGGTGACGTACTCCTAGCCTTGTCGCCCCGGCTTCGCTTTTGTAACAAGGGGTGACGCGATTGGCATAGCTCGTGCTTTGTGCTTTGTGTTGGAACACACAGAGGATCACAATGCACCAAAAAGGTATGCCCTTCCTTGCACTGTTGGCGGGCATCGTCGCTTTAAGCTGGTCGTTAAGCACGCAAGCCCAAACCGCGGCTTCCGGCACCGTCACCGAAGCAGCGCCCGCGGCCACCCTTGCGGCCTCTGACCCCACTCCGACCGCCGTTGCACCCGCACCGGCTGCCCCTGCAGCGGCGGCTGAAGCTCCTGCGCCCGCACCGGCACCTACCAAACCTTTCATGGCCAAGCAGGACACCATCAACTCGACGGATACCGCCTGGATGATGACCAGCACTGCACTGGTGTTGCTGATGACCTTACCCGGCATCGCCTTGTTTTATGCCGGCATGGTGCGCAAGAAAAGCGTGATCAACACCATGGCAAGCGTCGTAGCCATTGCCGGCCTGCTCAGCCTGCTGTGGTTTGCGGTGGGTTATTCGCTGGCCTTTACGCCCGGCACGGCGTGGCTGGGCGGCACGGACCGCATGTGGTTCAGCGGGCTGAACTACCTGAAAGAAGCCGGCTTGGTCGCCGTAAGCCATGTGGCGCCGAATGTGCCCGAGTCGGTGTACGCCATGTTCCAGCTGACCTTTTTCATCATTACCGGGGCGCTGATTGTGGGCGCGCTGGTGGAGCGCATGCGCTTCTCGGCCATGCTGTGGTTCATCGGCATGTGGTCGGTGGTCGTGTACGCCCCGATCGCCCACTGGGTATGGGAGCCCAGCGGTTGGCTGGTGCAAATGGGCGTGTTGGACTTTGCAGGCGGCGCGGTGGTGCACATCAATGCCGGCGTCTCGGGTCTGGTGTGTGCCTACATGCTGGGCGCGCGCAAGGGCTATGGCAAAGAGCCGTTTGAGCCCTTCAACCTCGGCCTCACCATGGCGGGCGCCGGTTTGCTGTGGGTGGGCTGGTTCGGTTTCAACGCAGGCTCTGCCGTGGCAGCAGATGGCCGCGCAGGTCTGGCGATGGCGGTGACACACATTGCCGCCGCAGCCGGTGCCATGAGCTGGATGTTGGGCGAGTGGGTGGTGCGGGGGCGGCCTTCCTTGCTGGGCCTGTGCTCCGGCCTGGTGGCAGGCTTGGTAGCCATTACGCCTGCAGCCGGTTTTGTGACACCGCAGGCGGCCCTGGTCTTTGGTCTGGTGGCTGGTCTGGCTTGCTATTGGGGCGCTACGGGCTTGAAACGCATGCTCAATGCCGATGATTCGCTGGACGTGTTTGGCGTGCATGGCATAGGCGGCATCGTCGGCTCACTGATGACCGGATTTTTTGCAAGCAAAAGCATTTCGGGCGTGACCGGTAGTGTCGCCATGCAAGCGCTGGGCGCATTGGTAGTGATTGCGTACAGCGGGGTGATGAGCGCCGCCCTGCTGTGGGTGACCAAACTGATCGTCGGCCTGCGCGTGGACGACAACTCGGAACTGGTGGGTCTGGATGTGTCCCAGCACCGGGAGCACATTGCCGGCTGAAGAGCGACTTAGGGGGAGACCCAGGAGGAATCCATGTTGAACAGCGAAAAACTGGCGATTGCCGCCCATTTGCACGTGTTGCTGCGCCGTAAAACCGGCCGGGTCACCGACACGGAGTGGATGGCCGCCAACACCGAATACGCAGCCGAGATCATCCGCTTTGCACGCGCTGCCGCCAAGGACGACGGGCATGCAGAATTGGGTGAGTGGGCCGCCAAACTGGAGCTGGCCATGGAGCCCCACACCCCACCCCGCGCCACCAGCCGCGAAAAGCTGTTTGGCGTGCTGGGCGGAAATTCGCGGCCTGCGCCTTTACCCGGCGCATCCGACTCTCTGATGGGCGCAAGCGAAAGCGAAGCGCACCGCTACATACGTGGCATCCGTTGAGGAAAACCCCCGCCTGTGCCGGCCCGCACGGCCGTCACAATCGGTGCATGGTTCGTCTTAGCTCTTCCGTTTTCTTGTTGGCTGCGCTGTGGTGCAGCGCCACTATCAGCCATGCCGGCCCCACACTCCATTGCGAGATGACTTATGCCGGCGCCACCCAGACACTCCATGTCACGCCGGTGGATGACCCGTACCCGGCGCCTTCAGTCGACGTGGGTGGGCGCTTCCGCTTCAAGGCAGTGATGGTGGGGCGCGGTGCCCAGCCGGACTACATCAAGACCTACGCGTATCTCGAAACACGAACGCAGCCCGTGCTGGTGCAGCAAGCCAGCTACTACCCGCCCTTTACCCCAAGTCCCAAGGGCCAACGCCTGACCGGTAAGCAGTTTGTGTATGCCGGGCCTGTGGAGCGTGAGCTGCAATACGAATGTGTGCTCCAGGGGGTAAAGCCATGAAGCGCCGCATCCAACGAGCCCTGAGCGGTGTGCTGATAGCTTTTGCGATGGCCACCGGTGCCTCTATGGCTCTCGCCCAATCCACACCCGTCACGCTGGTGTTCGCCGGCGACATCGTGCTGGACGATGTGGCCGGCGACATGATTGAGCGCGGAGAAGATCCTTTCGCAGCATTCGGCAACTACTTCCACAAGGCTGACATCCGCATCGGGAATCTGGAATGCGTGGTAGCCACCACCGGCTCAGCAGGCGACAAAAACTACACCTTCCGTGCCCACCCGCGCACGCTGCCCGTGCTAAAGCGCCACTTCGACGCGTTGGCGCTGGCCAACAACCATTCGGGCGACTACGGGCGTGAGGCCTTTGCCGAAATGCTCACCCTGCTGCCCGCCGCCGGATTGCAGTACTTCGGGGGTGGCCGTAACCTGAAAGAGGCGCACGCGCCTTTGATCATTGAGCGCAAGGGCCTGCGCATTGCATTGCTGGGCTACAACGAATTTATGCCGCGCAGCTTTGAAGCCGACTTTGATGCGCCTGGCAGCGCCTGGAGCGAAGACGAGCAGGTGGTAGCCGACATCCGCGCCGCGCGCAGCGTGCACCACGCAGACCTCGTGATACCGGTGATGCACTGGGGATGGGAAAACGAACTGGTGGCCAACGGCCGCCAGCGACAACTGGCGCGCCTGATGGTGGAAGCCGGTGCGGATGCTGTCATTGGCGGCCACCCGCATGTGACGCAGGACATTGAGCACTACAAAGGCAAGCCCATCGTTTACAGCGTGGGCAACTTCGTGATGAAGGAAACCGACAATGACAACCAGCGCCGTGCATGGATACTGCGGCTGCGGCTGGACAAGCAGGGTGTGCAGGCGTTTGACACGCGTGCCGTGCAAATCGACATGCAGGGCATTCCCACACCGGACATGGCACGCGCCACACCGTGCTGGAATCGCGGCCAGACCACGCCGGGGCTGTGCATACCTGCCGACTGACTAGCTGCGCTGCTTCAGGGTGTCGCCGGGCAATGCGTGGATCTCACCCAGCAAGCGGGCTAACGCCAGCCCTGCTGCAGCGAGCACCGCCTGCCCCTTGTCGGGGGTGGCCGCAGCCGCGTTACCGACGGCACCAGCCGGGTTGTAGTCCTGCATCTGCCAGCCGAGCTTGGCGCTTTTGCCATTGCCCAAAATGGGGAACGCTTTGGCGCGGTCTTCTGACGTGGAGGCAAAGTTGTCCGCCCGGCCCATGTCCACCAAATCAGGGCGCAGGGCCAGCATCATGGACGTTTCAATATCGCCGGCGTGGATGCCGAAGCGGTGTTCGTGTGCGCTGAACAGGGCATTCACATCGCTGCCGTCGGCTGCCGTCAAGGGCAAGCCGAACCAGTTCACGCTGTAGACCAACATTCCCAAACGGGCGCGCAAATCACGCGCCACCACATCCAACAAGCCCACCTGTCCGCCATGGCTGTTGAACAGCACAAGGCGCTTCACACCGCTGGCAGCCACGCATTCGCCGATCTCGGTCCACAGGCGAATGACTGTTTCTGCTTTCAAGGTGAGCGTGCCGGAAAACTGCGCATGCTCAGGGCTGAAGCCCACGGCCTGGGTCGGCAAAAACAAGGCGGGAACTTCAGGCGGGATGTGCGGCATTGCGTGCGCAATCACACCATCCACCAAGGCACTGTCCACCTGCAAGGGCAAGTGCGGGCCGTGTTGCTCGGTCGCTGCCACGGGCAGCACGGCGATCAGGCGATCCAGCGTACCCGCAGCGCGGGTTTGGTCAAATTGCAGGCTGGTCCAGTCAGCCCAGAAGCGGGAAGATGTGTGCATGGCTGCATCTTAGACGGCGTCAGGACTGATCACCGGTGCTTTGCGCGGCAGGCTCATGCTGAAGGTCGCCCCCTCACCTGGATTGCTGGCCACGTGGATGGTGCCGCCCAGTGTTTTGGTGACAAGGTTGTACACAATGTTGAGGCCCAATCCACTGCCGCCCTGACCCAGCTTGGTAGTAAAGAAAGGATCAAATACCCGCGCAAGGTGTGCTTGGGCAATGCCACAACCGTCATCACTTACCAGCAGATGGATGCGGTCGGCACCTTCCAAGACGGCGCGTATGCTCACTGTGCCATGCGCCCGCCCTTCAAAGGCATGAAGCAAGGCGTTATTGATCAAATTGGTAAGCACCTGCCCCAGTGGGCCGGGGAAGCTGTCCATCACGATATCCGCGGGGATGTCGCTCACCACCGCATGCGCCGACTTGCGAATGCTGGGCCCCAGAGTGAGCAGAATTTCCGTCACGGTGCTTTGCAGGTCAAAGGTACGGCGGTTCAGGCTGGTCTGATCGACAGCCACCTGCTTGAAGCTGGAAACCAGCTCGGCCGCATGTTGCAGGCCGCGCATCAGAATGCCTGCGCCCTGCTGCGTATTCGTCACAAACTCGTCGAGGCGGCTACGGGTCAGTCCCTTGCCCATGCTGTCCGCAAAACTGGCAGCGTGGTCCTGCAAGGTGCTGGCGACAGTCAGGCTGTTCCCGATGGGCGTGTTCAGCTCATGGGCGATGCCTGCCACCAAGGAGCCGAGCGCCGACATTTTTTCAGTGCGTACCAGCTCTGACTGTGCCGCACGTAACTGCCCCATGGCGTCGGTCAGCTCCCGGGTGCGTTCCTGCACGCGGTGTTCGAGCGTGGCGTTGAGCTGCAGGATGTTTTCTTCATAGCGGTGTTTCTCGGTGATGTCATCAAACGCCATGATGAGCACGCGCTCGCCGCCCAGCGCGACCATGCGGCCGGAAATATCGCAATAAATCTCCGCGCCATGGGCGCCTCGGCGCATCCAGGCCTTGAAGTTGGAAATCTCGCCCGTGCGCTCCACAATCTCCAGGCAACGGCTTCGCTCGGCAGGGTCTACCCATATCCCCATGCGCAAACCGTTGGTCCCCATGGCGACCCCGCGCTCCATGCCGAAAACCCGCGACCATGCGGAGTTGACATCGATGGTGCGAACGTCCCCCTCCACCAATGAGACTGACATGGCGATGGGAGACGCATCAAAAATCGCTGCGAACTTGGTCTGGCTCACGCGCAGGGCTTCCTCTGTGCGGGCGCGTTCTTCCAGCTCACGTTGCAGGGCTTCTGTTTTTTGCTCACGCTCCGTCAACAAGGCGCCAAGGTCCAGGCGCATGGTGTCCAGCGCATTGGACAACTGGCCTACCTCGTCTTTCTTGTCGCTGGCCATGGACTCATTCAGCTCGCCGCGTGCCAAACGCGAAGCGCCTTCTCGCAAGCGCAAGATGGGTAACACGATACGCCGGTTGAACAAAGGCCAAATGAAAGCAAACGCCAGCGCCACTTGCAAGGCCAAGGCACCAACAAAGCGCAACAGTTCAGAGCGAGCCTCCCGCTCTATGCGTTCGGAGGACATCACCACCGACAAACTACCGACCCGGGCACCGTTGTAGGTAATGTCACGTTTTTCGGACAGGAAACGAGCAGAGTCATTGCTGGCCTCACCCCGCTGCACAAAAGTTTCTCCGAACTCATCGCTCACTGAAACATTCACTACATCCGGGTTGCGCATCACGGCTTCGACCAGCTCAATGGCTACGCCCCGGTCCAGATTCCAAACCGCCACCGCCATGCCGCGCGAGAGCACATCGGCGTATTGCTTGAGCGGCGCCTCCACGCGCAAGGCACGTTCAGTGCGCAGCTTGCTGGTGACTTGAAAGCCCGCAAAGAACAAAGCTGGCAGCAAGATGCCCGCAGCCACGCCCACCATCAAGGTTTGCCGGAGAGACAGGCTGGGAATCTTCACGCTGAACGGGCCTTTCGGGTGCAGAAGTGAGGGGCGTGTATGCAGGACCGGCGCAGTATCGCGGGCCCGTGGATGCGGGTCAAGCACATGCGGTTGCTGCAATCACCCGCCTGTTATAACCCACCCGTATACAGAGGCACAGACCGAATGCCGACGCACCGGGCGTTGTCGTTTGTGCCCCACTTGCAGGAACTTCTGGCCGCGCGCGGTCTCCGACAACCCGATGAATGCTTTCTCCCACTCTCTAAGCTTGTCTGCACTGTTTCGCAGCTTGAGCGCTCTGCTTTTGATAGCTGCCTGCGCACTACCGACGGGCTCTAGTGCCCAGTTATCTCCATCAAACAGCTCGCTGGTAGCGCCTGCCACTGGCTCGGTGGCAGCGTCACAAGTCAAGACGGACCAGGTCGTGGCTGAGCTGGTGGTGCATGCACCGGACGGAGTCACCCCTGGCAAAACGCTGTGGCTGGGTTTGTTGCTGCAGCACCAACCTCACTGGCACACCTACTGGAAGAACCCGGGCGACTCCGGCCTGCCCACGCAGCTACAGTGGACGCTGCCCGCCGGCCTGATAGCGGGTGACATCGCCTGGCCAGTCCCCCGGAAAATTGCCATCGGCACCCTGGCCAACCTGGGCTACGAGGGCGAAGTTCTGCTGCCCGTACCGGTCAAGGTGGACAGCAACTTCCGCCCCGCAGGTCTGGCGCAAACCGCCGAGATTCAGCTCCAAGCGAGTTGGCTGGTCTGCCGCGAAGAGTGCATCCCGCAGGAAGGCAGCTTCCGCATCAGCGTTCCAGTGCGGGGCTCCATGGCGCTGCATGCCGCGCAGTTCGCTGCGGCCCAGGCGGCTGCACCGGTCGCATTCCAGGGCAAAGTCGAAGCGCTTGCGGACGCCCGCGGGCTGCTGTTGCGCGTGAGCAAGCTGCCCGCCGGCTGGGTGGGGAAAGCTGTTCAGGCCCTGCCGGAAACACCTGAGCTGCTGAACACCCCCGCCCTGCCCGCGACCACTGACACCCTGACCGGTGGCAGCCTGCAAGCAGGCCAACAAGGCTGGGACGGCGCTACCTGGCAGGCGCTGGTGCCGTACTCCGCGCAGCGCAGCACCTCCCCCGGCCAAGTGGCGTGGGTGTTCAGCATTGGCAAGGAAAGCCTGCGCGGCGAGGCCACGGTCACAGGCACTTGGCCGGCCGTAGCCGAGTTCGCCAAAGTACCGCCGGCGCTCCAAGCCGCGCTGGACAACAACGCCCGCGCCGCCAGC
Source organism: Rhodoferax mekongensis (assembly GCF_032191775.1). Classification (NCBI taxonomy): domain Bacteria; kingdom Pseudomonadati; phylum Pseudomonadota; class Betaproteobacteria; order Burkholderiales; family Comamonadaceae; genus Rhodoferax; species Rhodoferax mekongensis. The sequence continues at coordinate 122,083 of NZ_CP132507.1, forward strand.
GTGCCCCCCGCCCCGACAGGTGGCATGGTCTGGATGGTGCTAGCGGCTTTGCTGGGCGGCCTGATCTTGAACCTGATGCCCTGCGTGTTCCCGGTGCTGGCCATCAAAGTGCTGGGCTTTGCCGCTCAGGGCACCCAGTCGCGTGCCCAGCAGCGGGCGCAGGGTTTGGCGTACACCGCCGGTGTGGTGCTTTCATTTATGGCGCTGGGCGGCTTGCTGTTGGCACTGCGGGCGGGTGGGGAGCAGCTGGGCTGGGGTTTCCAGCTGCAGTCGCCCGCGGTCATCACCGGCCTGGCCGTGTTGTTTACCTTGCTGGCCATGAACCTGGCGGGCTGGCTGCACATCGGCAACCTGCTGCCCGCCGGATTGGCTGGCATGCAGCTGCGCCATCCGGTGGCGGAGGCATTTTTGTCCGGGGTGCTGGCCGTGGCCATTGCCTCGCCCTGCACCGCGCCGTTCATGGGAGCGTCGCTGGGCTACGCGATCACGCTACCGGGCTTGCAATCCCTGGTGCTGTTTGCGGCACTGGGCTTAGGGTTAGCGCTGCCCTACCTGCTGGCAAGCTGGCTGCCTGCAATAGGCAGCTGGCTGCCGCGACCCGGCGCGTGGATGGAAACGCTCAAGCACTTTCTGGCCTTCCCCATGGCGGCGACCGTGGTCTGGCTGGTGTGGGTGCTGGGCCATTTGAGCGGGGTGGATGGCGCAGCCAGCCTGCTGCTCTTGCTGCTGTCCCTGGGCTTGCTGGCGTGGGCACTGCGCCAAAGCGGTCGGGCGAAAACCATTTTTACTATCATTTCCATAGCTGCTTGCACACTTTCCATGGGCGCCACATGGCAATTCGGCTTGAAAGCTGATGCCAACGCGGCCGTGCCAGCCAGCGGGTCTGCGGCGCAGACGGGCGCATGGCAAGCGTGGTCGGAGCCGGCAGTGCAAGCAGCCCTCCAAGACCGCAAGCCCGTGTTTGTGGACTTCACTGCCGCCTGGTGCATCACCTGCCAGGTGAACAAAAAAACGACCCTATCCAAAGCTGAAGTCGAGGCCGCTTTTGCTGCCAAGCAGGTGCGCTTGCTGCGCGCTGACTGGACACGGCGCGACCCCGCCATCACCCAAGCCTTGCAAGCCCTGGGGCGCAGCGGAGTGCCGGTGTACGTGCTCTACGCGCCGGGCAAACCGCCGGTGGTGCTGACGGAAATCCTCACGCCCGGTGAAGTGCTGGCAGCCGTGGCGCAGCTCTAGGCCAGCACAAGCTTCTACCAACCCGGCAGCTCTCTTCGCGCCTTAGCCCTCCATTGCCGGCCCTTTTCACCTCATCCCTATTGCCCATCGCCATGCCTGCAACAGAAGCCCAGACCATTGCCGACCTGGTCAGCCACCCACGTACCGTGGCGGTGGTCGGCCTCTCACCCAAAGCCCACCGCGAAAGCTTCAAAGTCTCGCAGTACATGCAGCGCCAAGGCTGGCGCATCGTGCCCATCAACCCCAACGCCATGGAGATTCTGGGCGAGAAGGTGTACGCCAGCCTCACCGAAGCTGCGGCCGCAGAGAAGATCGATCTGGTGAACGTGTTCCGCAACAGTGAGGACGTGCCGCCGGTGGTGGAGGAAGCGCTAGCCATCGGTGCGCCCGCCATTTGGCTGCAGCTGGGCATCCGCAACGACGCTGCAATCGCCAAGGCGCAGGCGGCCGGCATGCAGTGCGTGCAAGACAAATGTCTGCTGGTGGAGCACGCCCGCGCCCCTCGATAAGACCGCCCGGTCCCGCTGCGGGTCATCGCGTCTTGACTTGAGGCAAGACAAAGGCGGGGGTGGATTGAACTGCGACAATTCGGATATGACCCACACCTCCGCCATGTCCACCGCCACCTCTCCAGCCTTCCCGGCCCAGGCCACCACCTTCGACGGCCTGCACAACCCCACTTTTTTGCAAGCCTGCATGCGCCAGGCCACCGCACACACGCCGCTGTGGCTGATGCGCCAGGCCGGCCGCTACCTGCCGGAATATGTGGCAACGCGTGCCAAGGCCGGCAGCTTCATGGGCCTGGCCACCAACACCGAGTACGCCACCGAAGTCACCTTGCAGCCGTTGGAGCGTTACCCGCTGGATGCGGCCATTCTGTTCAGCGACATCCTGACCGTGCCGGACGCCATGGGCCTGGGCCTGTCCTTTGCCCAGGGCGAAGGCCCGCGTTTTGCCAGCCCCATCAAGACTGAGGCTGACGTGGCGAAGCTCGAAGTGCCCGACATGGCCAAGCTGCAATATGTGTTTGATGCGGTCAGCAGCATTCGCAAGGCCCTCACGGTGGACGGCAAAGGCCGTGTGCCCCTGATCGGCTTCTCGGGCAGCCCATGGACGCTGGCCTGCTATATGGTGGAAGGCAAGGGTAGCGACGACTACCGCTTGGTCAAGACCATGATGTACAGCCGCCCGGACCTGATGCACCGCATGCTGGCCATTAATGCCGACTCGGTTGCGGCCTACCTGAATGCCCAGATCGACGCCGGCGCCCAGGCGGTGATGGTGTTTGACAGCTGGGGCGGCGTGCTGGCCGATGGCGCCTTCCAGGAATTCAGCCTGGCCTACACCGCACGCGTGCTGAAGCAGCTCAAGCGTTTTGGCACCGATGGCAAGGTGGTGCCACGCATTGTGTTCACCAAAGGCGGCGGCTTGTGGTTGCAAGACATGCAGGCGCTGGACTGCGAAGTGCTGGGTCTGGACTGGACGGTCAACCTTGCTAAAGCCCGTGCTTTGGTGGGAGGCAGTGAGAACGGCCCAGGCAAGGCATTGCAGGGCAACATCGACCCCAACGTCTTGTTCGCGCCACCGGCTGCTATCGAAACCGAAGTGGCCAAGGTATTGGACAGCTTTGGCACGCCTTTTCAGGGCAGTGGCACCGGCCCCACCCACATCTTCAATCTGGGTCACGGCATCAGCCAGTACACCCCGCCGGACCATGTGGCGGCACTGGTGGCTGCGGTGCACAGCCACTCCAAAAAGCTGCGTGCCTGATCGGCATACCACGTTTTTTGCGCGAAAACAAAGTTTCCAACACTTAGTTATGCACAAAAATGGGGGTGCGGGGTTAACCCTATCCCCCGTTCGGGGGAGCAGCGCTACAAAAGAAATAGCGGTCGTAAGTGATTGATTTATAAGGATTCTGTGTTTTGCTTTTTTTCTGGGCAGCGTAAGAAAACCCTTGATTTACAAGGCTTTGGAGCCCGCAAAACGCACATATCAACAAAGTTATCCACAGAAAACCTGAATCGCATGTAAAGCACTTGTAAATCAAGCACTTAGCCCGCATTCCGCAAGTTCACCTCAACAAGACGCCCCAAGTGACATTCCGCATCACGAGACGTCCGATGTCCGTCGGACCCCGCCCATGAGCCATTGGCTGCCCGTTCTGGTGCACACGCCGGCGCACGCGGCGCTCGGGCCAGTGCTCACCTACCGCAGCGAGCACCTGTTGCCCGCCGGTACTCTGGTAAGGGTGCCATTGGGCAACCGCGAGACCCTGGGGGTGGTGTGGGATGCGGCCACTGCAGAGGCCACCGGCGAGTTCGACCCCGCCAAGGTACGTGATATTGCCGGCGTGCTGGAGGGCATACCGCCCTTGAGCCGCGCCTGGCAGCAGTTGCTGGGCTTTACGGCGGCCTACTACCAGCGCTCGGCCGGCGAGGTGGCGCTGGCCGCCCTGCCCCCGCAGCTGCGCGAATTGAACCCCGAGCAGATGGCGCGCCGCCTCAAACGCAAAAAAGTGGATGCGGGTGCCGGCGGCGCCGTGCTGGCCGCACCGGCCCTTACCCCCGAGCAAGCCACCGCGATTGCTCAGATTGACGCGCACCCCGGACCTTATCTGCTCTTCGGCGCCACGGGCAGCGGCAAAACTGAGGTTTACCTGCACTGCGTGCACAAGCTGCTGGCCGCCGACCCGGATGCCCAAGCCCTGGTCATGGTGCCGGAGATTAACCTCACCCCGCAGCTGGAAGAGCGCTTCAAAGCACGCTTTGCCCCGCTGTACGGCGAACAGGCCGTGGTCAGCCTGCACAGCGGCATGACCAACCCGCAGCGCCTCAAAAGTTGGCTCAGCGCCCATGGCGGTGCGGCCCGCATCGTGCTAGGTACCCGCATGGCGGTGTTTGCTTCTCTGCCCAAACTGCGGCTCATCGTCGTGGACGAGGAACACGACCCCAGCTACAAAAGCGGCGAAGGCGCACGCTACTCGGCGCGCGACCTCGCGGTGTACCGGGGCAAGTTGGAGGGTGCCAAGGTCATTCTCGGCTCGGCCACGCCTTCGCTGGAAAGCTGGCACCACAGCCGGCCGGCCGAGGAAGGCGGGCGCTACCTGCGCCTGCACATGCCCAGCCGGGTGGGCGAGTCATCGAAGTTACCGTTGGTGCGGCGGGTGGACATGAACCACCAGCCCCGGCGCGCCATTTTCTCGACCCCGCTGATCGCCGCCATCAAAGAGCGGGTGGCGCGTGGCGAGCAAGTCATGGTGTTTTTGAACCGGCGCGGCTACGCCCCGGTGCTGACCTGCGAAGACTGCGGCTGGAAGAGCGAATGCCCGCACTGCAGCGCATTCCGCGTGTTCCACAAAATCGACCGCACCCTGCGCTGCCACCACTGCGGCTTTACCGAGCGCGTGCCGCGCGCCTGCCCGGACTGCGGCAATGTGGACATCGCCCCCTTCGGGCGCGGCACAGAGCAGCTGGAAGAACACCTGGCCGAGCTGCTGGTGGATGTGCGCCGTCACGGCTCCGTCACACCCGAGAACCCCGATGGCGAGCATGTGCGTATTGCACGGATTGATGCCGACAGCACCAAACTCAAAGGCCAGCTCGAAGAGCAGCTGGCCGCCGTGCATGCGGGCGACGTGGATGTGCTGGTGGGCACGCAGATGATTGCCAAGGGCCACGACTTCCGCCGCATCACGCTGGTGGCCGCCGTGAACCCCGATGGCGCCTTGTTCAGCAGCGACTTCCGGGCGCCCGAGCGCCTGTTCAGTTTGCTGATGCAAGCCGCAGGTCGCGCGGGGCGCGATGCGACGCTGGGCGCGCAGAGTGAGGTGTGGCTGCAAACCTTCCAGCCCGAGCACGGGCTGTACGCAGCCCTCAAGAAGCACGACTACCCGGCCTTCGCCGCTCAGCAGCTCAAAGAACGCGAGCAGGCCAACATGCCGCCCTTCAGCGCCCAAGCCCTGGTGCGCGCCGAGGCCAAGACGCAGGAGGCTGCACAAGCTTTTTTGAACGCCGCCCGCACCTTCGCCCAAACCGAAATGGCCGCGTGGGACGGCTGGGCCGAGGCGCTGGAGCAAGTCTTCCTCTACCCCGCCGTGCCCATGGCCATCCAGCGGGTGGCCAATATAGAACGCGCCCAGATGCTCATCGAGTGCCCCTCACGCACCACGCTCCAGCAGTTCCTGACCGCCTGGCAAAGCGTGCTGCACGCTACCCGCAGCCAGCCCGAATGCAAAGGGCTGATACGCTGGGCGATTGATGTAGATCCGTTGGCGATTTGAGTCAAAAAGCGGGCTTGGCGCACATCAAGCATGCGCAAGCCGCTACAAAATAAATAGCGGGGTCAGTGCCTGTCGGTGTTAGGTCCGTAAGGCAAAGCCTGGTCGTTACGGACCTCATGGGCCTGCACATCCACCACATCGGCAGCAGAAGCGCTGTAGCCAAAACCACCTACTCCCGAGGGACTGGCAGCACCAAAACCACCGCGCTTGAACTGCTGCCTAGCCTGATTGAAACGCTGGAAGGTGGTCACAAACGCCGGCTTGCGGCCGGTGAGTAGCGCTTTGAGCAGCACCCAAACCAAGCTGAGCAACGCCACGAATATCAGACTCAGCGCAAATACCGCCGCGGCGGCGATGAGCACCAGCTTGAGGGCGAAGCGAAAAATAGCGGAAACAAGGTTCATCAAAGTGTCCATAAAGGGATTGTGCAACGTGCCTCAAAGCCACCGGCAACTCCAAGGCGTAGGCATTTGCAAGTCAGATTGGCCGATAGCGCACACGGAATATGCGCCAGCAGCTCCTAAAACAATAGCAACTAGATTCTCACCATCAGGGCTACGGCTCCCGAGAAGGTGAAGAATGCGGCTGCGGTGGAGACCAAGATGATGCGGGCGATGCGCCCGTTGTCCGCACCAAAGCGCTCGGCCAGCAGCGACACATTGCTGGCACTCGGCAGGGCGGCCAGCAACACCAGCACGGTGAGTGCAAATTTGTCGATGTGCACGCCCAGGCTCACCGCCGACACGCCGACCAGCAGTACCAGCAAGGGGTGCAAAAACAGCTTGATCAGCGCGACCGGCACATATTCCTGCCAATGCACTTCGTGCGCCTTGTCGTCCCTGGCCAGCATTTGGGAGCGGGCCAGCACCGCGCCTATGGTGAACAGCGCCACGGGCGAAGCCGCATCCGCCAGCAGGCCCACGGTGGATGCCACTGGCTTGGGTAGCTCCAGCTGCAAGGCAGAGAACACCGCGCCCAGAAGGATGGACCATGGCATGGGGTTGGCCGCAACACCTTTGAGTGCACTTTTCGCTGCTTGAGCGGCGGATACACCTCCCGGCGCCGAGCTTCCACCCAGGCGCGACAGCGCGATGCAAAGCGAAGAGGTAATCACCATGTCCACCAGAATCGTGACGATGGCCGGCCCCGCCGCTTTGGCGCCCAGCAAGGCCACCAGCAACGGTACGCCCATGAACCCGGTATTCGGAAATGTGCCCACCAGCGCGCCAAAGGCCGCGTCATTCCAGCCGATGCGACCATGCAGCGTCACCGCCACCACGAAGGCCACCATGACCAGCGCACACAACAGATAGGTCAGTGCAAGGCTCACATCCAGCAACTCACCGATGGGCGTACTCGCGCCGAAGCGGTAGAGCATGCAAGGCAGCGCGAAAAAAAGCACAAACCCATTCAAACCGGGAATGGCCGCCAACGGCAACATGCCCCGCCGAGCAGCCAGATAGCCGCAAAGCACCAGTGCAAAGAACGGGAAGGTGACGATCAGGATTTGCAGCATGGTCGCAATTGTCGGGGAAAGCGCGGGGTGCATTCTTGGTTGACTTGGTGCGCACCTCACACCCGGAACTCCGGGGAGGGGGTGCATTGCACAGTGAGGTCAAGGAGGAGCCCGCAGGAGCGGGCGGGGGACACGAACGGCGCAGTGCACACCCTCCGCGGAGTGGGCACGAACCAGCAATGCAGCCGCAAACCAGCAACCCGTTAAGATTGCCCGCTCCCCGCACGTCAGGTCCCCCACCCCCCTATGTCCGCCCCCCAAGCCAACCACGGCATGAACCCCGCCCAACAAGAGGCGGTGAACTACCTGCACGGGCCCTGCCTGGTGCTGGCCGGCGCAGGATCGGGCAAAACACGGGTGATCACGCACAAAATCGCCCGCCTCATCCAGATGGGCATGCCGGCCAACCGGATTGCGGCCATCACCTTTACCAACAAGGCAGCAGCCGAAATGCGCGAGCGGGCCAAACACCTGATCGGCAAAGCCGCCAAAGATGTGGTGGTGTGCACCTTCCACGCTCTGGGGGTGCGCATGCTGCGCGAAGACGGTGCGGTGCTGGGCCTGAAGCCGCAGTTCAGCATTCTGGACGCGGACGATGTGACCAGCATCATCAAGGACGCGGGCGGCACGATTGACGCAGCCACGGCGCGGCAGTGGCAATGGACCATCAGCGCCTGGAAGGGTGCCGGCCTCAACAGCGAGCAGGCGCTGGCCGCTGCAGCGGATGACAACGAGCGCATCATCGCCACCGCCATGGCCCGCTACGAAGAGCGCCTGGTGGCCTACCAAAGTGTGGACTTTGATGACCTGATCAGCCTGCCCCTCAAGCTGTTACGTGATTACCCGCAAGTGCGCGAGCGCTGGCAAGCCCTGCTGGGCCATGTGCTGGTGGACGAGTACCAGGACACGAATGCCACCCAATACGAGGTGCTCAAACACCTGGTGGGCGAGAAGGCCCGCTTTACCGCCGTGGGGGACGATGACCAGTCCATCTACGGCTGGCGCGGCGCCACGCTGGACAACCTCAAAAAACTGCCTGTCGACTTTCCCACCCTCAAGGTTATCAAGCTGGAGCAGAACTACCGCTCCACCAGCGCCATCCTGCGGGCCGCGAACAATGTGATCGGCCCCAACCCCAAGCTGTTTCCCAAAACCCTGTTCAGCGAGCTGGGCGAGGGCGAGCCGGTGCGCATTGTGGATGCGGACAACGAAGAGCATGAGGCCGAGCGCGTGGTCGCCCGCATTCAGAGCCTGCGCGCGAACGGCGTACCAGACGCACAAGGCAAGCAGTACAAAGAATTCCGCGACTTTGCGGTGCTCTACCGTGCCAACCATCAGGCCAAACCGTTCGAAAAGGCGCTGCGCAAGGCGGGCATTCCGTACAAGGTGTCCGGTGGGCAAAGCTTTTTTGACCGGGCGGAGATCCGCGACTTGTGTGCCTGGTTCCGGCTGTGGAGCAACAACGACGATGACCCGGCCTTTTTGCGCGCGGTGACCACACCCAAACGGGGCATTGGCCACACCACGCTGGGCACCTTGGGCACATTTGCCACCCAGTACAAGCTGAGCCTGTTTGAGTCGCTGTTTTCGTCTTCACTGGCCAGTGTGCTGAGCGCCAAGGCACTCGGTAGCCTGCATGAGTTCGGCCGCTACATCAACGACCTGGAGTTTCGCGCGCGCCACACGGAGGGCGCTGAAGCGGCCATGGCATTCATCATGGACTGGCTCAAAGAGATAGGCTACGAAAAGCACCTCTATGACGGCGAAGACAGCGAGGGCGTGGCTTCTGCCAAATGGAGCAACGTGATGGAGTTTTGCGAGTGGATGGCGCAGCGCTGCGGCGGGCAGATTGACGATGCCGCTGGCGTGACCAACACGCGCGAGGTTAAAAACCTGCTGGAAGTGTCACAAACCATCGCCCTGCTCTCCACCATCAGCGAGCGGGAGAAGGACCAGAACGTGGTGACCCTCTCCACGCTCCACGCCTCCAAGGGCTTGGAGTGGCCCCACGTGATGTTGGTGGGCGTGACCGAGGGCATGCTGCCCTTCAAGCTCGGGGACGGTGCAGACACGCTGGGTGGCTCCACCCTAGAGCATGAGTCAGCGAACGACGACATTGCCGCGCGCCTGCAGGAGGAGCGCCGCCTGATGTACGTGGGCATCACCCGCGCCCAGCGCAGTCTGGCCGTGAGCTGGACCCGCCGCCGCAAAAAAGGACGCGAGATGGTGGCAGCCCTCCCCAGCCGCTTCATTGCGGAGATGGGCCTCGATCAATCCACCGCCAAAGAAGACCCCCGCGAGAAACTGCGGGCACTTCGCGCAGAATTTGCCGCCAAAGCCCTCGTTACCGCAGCCAATGCTGCTGCTAAATCATGACCCATCCGCCCCATTACGCTACGTTTTTCATAGCTGCTTGCGCAATATGGACGGGCGCCAACGCACAAACAGGCACTGCAGCGAATGCCAACAACTACCCGGTGACCCAGGCCAATGCTGCAGCCAGCACGCCGGTCCCGGTAGAGGTGGTAAGTTGCAAGAATCCGGCGGCTACCCAACTTTCCCGCTTCTGGGAGTTGGAGCCTGCCAGTGATTGCGGCACTTTCGGCTTGCGCGGCTACCGGCCCATCAGCCTCGCGGTGATTGGCTCAGACAGTGTCAACACCGCCCCCACATCGCCTGCCGCCGACCACACGGGTACGTTCCAACCCTACACCACCAGCGAGACGCGGATCAATTTATCGGTCCGCACCAAAATCGCCCAAGGCTTGCTCACGGCAGGAGACCCCAATCGTCTGGATTCACTCTGGTTTGCATACAGCCAGCAGTCGTACTGGCAGTTGTTCAACGCCGATCTGTCCCGCCCGTTCCGGGCGACCGACCATGAGCCCGAATTGATTTACATCTTCCCGTTGGAGTCGGCACTCCCGTCGGGCTGGCGCCTGCGTTACGGAGGCATTGGAATCAATCACCAAAGCAACGGCCAGAGTCTGCCGCTGTCCAGGAGTTGGAACCGCATCATCGGACGCGCAGGTTTAGAGCTGGGAAATCAGGTTTCCATCGCAGCGGCTTTTTGGCAGCGCGTACCGGAAGACAGTGCAAGCGACGACAACCCCGATATTGTGGACCGCGTGGGTCGTGCGGAACTGTCCACTTTCTGGAATGTGGATGCCAAGAATTCACTGGTCTTCACCGTACGCCACTCACTACAAACAAGTGACAGCGGCTCGCTGCGTTTGGCCTGGTTCCGCAAGATCGGCAACGCACCCGACAACTCAGACCGAAGCAACCTGCGCCTGCATACCGAACTGTTCAGCGGCTACGGGGACTCTTTGATGGACTACAACCGCAAACGCACGGTGTTCAGCGTAGGGCTCACTTTGCTGGACTGGTAATGCGGATCACCGATGACCATCAAACGATGAGTGAAACGAGTCGGAAAACGGGTTGTTTTTGTCGGGCTCCGCAGGTCCGAACATCTGGTCATGCAGGTCTGCAAGCACCAGCATGGCTTGTGCCGCTTCCGCGTTAAAGCCCACGCGGGCATGGCCCATGCCGTCGCCGCCATTCATGATCAACTTGTTGATGTACAGGCTACATTCCTTGTAGCCCCACAAGGTGCGGATGGTGGTGGCGATCCGGTGGTGAAACAACTCGACAGTCTCCAAGGCATCCGCTGCTCGTTGGGCCGGCGATTTGTCTTCCAGCCCCATGGGCTGGGTTGCGATTTCATCGAAATCCGGGAAGGCCTCTGCAGATTTCAATTCAGTGCGGCTACGCGGTGCAGGCTTGGCGCTCACAGTCAGAGGAGCCGCGCTGGTAGTCGGTGCCATCCCGCTGTACCGAGAGTCCTGCTCCGCCAGGGCACTGTCCCACAAACTCCAAGAAGTTTCGGGATCATCCTCCACAACTTCCAGGCCACGCGAATCCGCAGCGTCCAATCGCTTGGAAGCATCCGAACTGCTTTTGCCTAGAAATCTGCCGAACATGTAATCCCTTCTTGAAATGACTTGTGTTGCACTGCTCACACCCGAAACTTTCTCCATGAAGGAGCAGCGCTCGTGTTGCGAACTGTAACAAGAGGTTAATACTTCGTGCGCCTCGTAGCAAGGGGCTGGAAGTACTAATCAGAATCTTTAAGCGTTCACCGGAAACGAAGAAGCGGCATCCCCGTTTGGCAAGATGAAGATCAATGCACGACCAAAGCAGGCGATCAGTCCCTTTTTAATTCTGGACGAGCGTTACCACCTTCATAGCGATCAGATCAATCATCTGAATATTGCTGCGAGTCTGCACTTCGCTTCGAAGCGAGGAATCTGGGGTAGCTCGAGTACCGAACCCGCCGAATTCCCAATTCAGATATGCCTAGAGGAAGCCATGCATAGTGGATACAGTGAGGCGCAATGTTGGCGCTTAGACATAGGGGAGGGAATGTAAAGAAAGCCTCTTTAGGGGCATAAAGCCCAGTCAGAAAACATGACACCCGCCATGCAGCTCCACGAGCCTGAGAAAAAAGCCCTGTCCGCATTCACGAACAGGGCTTTTAATTTGGTGGCCTGGGGCGGAATCGAACCACCGACACAAGGATTTTCAATCCTCTGCTCTACCGACTGAGCTACCGGGCCTGAGCCTCGAATTATAGCATCAAATTTAGCCGTTATTTCTTTTGCCTCGAGATAGATCGACACCAAGCTGTTTCAGCTTGCGGTAGAGATGAGTGCGCTCCAAGCCCGTCTTCTCGGCAACGCGCGTCATGGAGCCATTTTCTTTGGCAAGGTGGTATTCAAAATATGCCTTCTCAAATTCATCACGTGCCTCACGCAGTGGCTTGTCGAGTCCGAAATCCTGATGGGCTTGCGGGCCGGTTTCGGCGGGCTCGGGCAATACGGCCGTTACCAGTGCAGCCGACTCAGTCTGCACCACTCCGAATTGGGTGGGCGGTGCAGGTTTGCGTATTGCGCCTCGGGCCAAGCCTTGCTCCACGGCCTTCAAGAGCTTTTGCAAGGTGACAGGCTTTTCCAGAAAGGCCAAAGCGCCGATTTTGGTGGCTTCTACGGCAGTGTCGATGGTTGCATGCCCGCTCATCATGATGACAGGCATCGTCAGGGCCCCTGTTGAGGACCACTCCTTGAGCAGCGTGACTCCGTCTGTATCCGGCATCCATATGTCGAGCAGCACCAGATCCGGCCTTTCGCGCAGTCTGGCAGCACGCGCCTGTGCAGCGTTTTCCGCCAGCTCTACCGTGTGTCCTTCATCATTGAGGATTTCCGACAGTAGTTCACGGATACCGTGCTCATCGTCCACTACCAATATATTCGCCATATCGCTTGCGCTATCCCTTATGTAACCTGACCCAGCCTCAAACCGGTGCGCCAGGCGCAACTGTCAATGATAACGACACTTGCGCCCCCAACACGGCACCGTCTTTCTGGCGGTTCCCGAGATCGATGCGCGCACCGTGCTCATCGGAGATTTTTTTGACAACAGCAAGTCCCAGGCCAGTGCCGCGGGCTTTGGTCGTGACATAGGGCTCGAACGCGCGTTTGAGAATGCTCTCAGGAAACCCATCCCCCTCATCGAGCACCGACATCCGTACCCGCTTGCTGGCAGCCATCCATTGCGTCCTCAGTGTCACCGTACGTGGCGTTTCACGGGGGGTGGATGCGCTGGTACATGCGTCTTGCGCGTTCTGCAGCAGGTTGTGAATGACTTGCCTGATCTGTTGCGCGTCGCCCATCACCAAGGGGCAGGCTTCATCTAGTTCCAACTCAATCGGCACTTTGGCGACCTCTGGGTCATAGAGGTGCATGACATCCTTGATCAAGGCGTTGATTTGCAGAGGCTTGAGCTCAGCAGCGGGAAGACGGGCATAGTCACGAAACTCATTGACTAGACGCTTCATGGCATCCACTTGGTCCACGATCGTCTTGACCGACTTGACCAAGATGGCCTGCTCCGGGTTCTCCAACTTTCCGGACAACTTCATCTCCAACCGTTCAGCTGAAAGCTGGATGGGCGTGAGTGGATTTTTGATTTCGTGGGCCAATCTGCGCGCCACCTCGCCCCAAGCTTGGGCCCGCTGCGCCGAGACGATTTCAGAGATATCGTCAAACACCAATAACCGGAGCTCGGAAGGAAGCTCTGCACCCCGGGCTACCAGCGTGATTGAGCCCTCAAATGGGCCATATCCGGTCGCATTTCCGGTACCGAGTTCAAAGGACTGTTGCCAATGATCGGCACCACGATCCCCCTGCCCCGCTGCCAGCTCTTCGAACTGACGCTGCGCTCCCGTGCCGAATGCCTCCAGACCCGAAAGGGTCGCCAAGCGTTCACCCGTGTGCGGAGCCAACTCGCGCTTGAGAATGCGTGATGCTCCGGGATTGGAGCTTTTGATGTGTCCGCTTTGGTCGAGGACGATGACGCCTGATGTCAAGTTGTCCAGAATCGTCTGCAAATTCGCACGCGCAGCATCCACCTGCGACATGCTGACCTCGACGGCTTGGCGTGCGTCTGCAAGCTGCTGCGTCATGGATGCAAACGCCCGCGTAAGTCCGCCCAACTCGTCACGCCCCTGTAGAGCAAGCTTGGGGGTCAAATCGCCGGCAGCGACCTGACTAACGCCTTCGGTCAGCAAAAGCAGGGGGCGTGCAATCTGATTGCCCAAGACGACTGCCAACAATACCGCACCAAACACTGCCAGAAACAAACTGAGTGTCAGTGTTCCAATGTACATGCGTTTGAGGCCTTCCCGCCCGAGGGCACGCTCTTGGTATTCCCTGTTTGCGGCTTCCACTGCGAGAGCGTTGCTTACTAGGCCCTGGGGCAAGGCACGTGAGACCAGCATGTATCGGGTATCTGCATTCAGGCCCAGCCCTGAACCCGAGATAGGTACCAACGCCTTGATACGGGCACTGCTCAAGGAGCCTGTCACCGCATCATCCAGTCCCTCGACCCAAGCCAGTGAGCGTTGTTGCCGTGCTGTGCGGAACTGGCTGGTTGTAGGCTTGTCCGGACTGAGCTGAAACTTCGACTGGCCAACGCTGGCTACCAAGTTCCCCGCGCCACTCCAAATGGTAATGTCTGTCGCGCCCAACTGGTCCATCATCCTCTCGGCCAGAACCCCAGCTGCACTTTCAGGATTTTCAGAAATCAAGTTGGCCGCCGCTTTGGATTTCACCGCGAGATCGACCGTGAGGGTGTCCAAGGTGACCCGCCCGAGGCTCAAACCAGCCTCCAAGGCCCCTTCGACTTTCACGTCAAACCACGTCTCTATGGACCGGGAAACAAACTGATAAGAAACAACATAAATCAACAAGCCGGGCATCACGCCGACCAGTGCAAAAATGGTGGCCAGCTTCAGAAGCAGACGACTGCCGAATCGCCCTTGACGCAAACGAACGAACAGGCGGTAGCTGACCCATGCGATTGCAGCGGCAAGCAAACTGGCAACCACAACGTTGATGACAAACAAAACGTTGTAATTGCTTTCATACAGCTCCCGGTTGTTCGTCGCCTGCGTCAACAAAAACAGGAGCATTAGACCGATGAGCACCATGGTCACCGAACCGATGGCGATGGCTCTCCGCATGGAGCGGGAAGTGTGCTGAATGCGGGTCACTTCCTGGGAAGCGACCACCGGATCAGCGTTCATTTTGGGGCCTCCGGACCCACAGGGACCGTTCTGTTAACGCTGATGTCCCAATCCGACTGACCCAACACGCCTATTTGAAAAGGCCTGGGAAGTTGACTTACATCCAACATAAAACGGAAGTCAAAACGATAGCGGCCCGCAGGGTCCAATTCCCCCGGACCGGCAATGCGCCATTTAACGATACGCTTGATTGCCGCAATGGCCACTGGGAGGCTGTCATAAGTCTGGCTCAGTGCCAGCCCTTGACCGGCACTGCTTCCACTTCCGGTACCCACACTCAAGCGCCAACGGCGGGTAAGTGGCTGAAATGCCAGTTTGTACTGACGGGTGACCGAAGCAAGCGATTTGTCGTACCAATACCAACGTTCTTTCAGCACTTCGGCTTCCACCCTGAAATACACGGGAATGCCCTTGAGCAGCGCATCTTCCACGGGAGGAGATAGTTCAAACTGCAATTGGGCTGTCAGTGTGAGCTCTTCGCTGGTGCGTTCGACATCGAATTGACTCAACTCCGCAGCCGCTTGCGCGTGCAGCGGGACCCCGGCACAGATCAAAAGCATCAGACATAGGCGTCGCAGCAGTCTTTCAAAAGTGTTTCTTTTCGAAAAGTGCATAGAAAAAGCCGTCATGGTCTCCCTGCCAATTGTCGGCGACGTCTTGCCCGTACAGTCGACTTTGTGGCAGCAAATGTCCGGGAGAAGGAAGCAGAACCGCGTCTCTGTTGCTGTCAAGAAACGATTTCACCTGTTCCGAACCTTCGGCCCGGAAAATAGAGCACGTGCAGTACAGCAGTTTGCCACCCGGCTTGAGCGTGGGCCATAGGGCTACAAGTAGCTTCCGTTGTTCTGCCGCCAGTTGCAATACGTCGGACTCCCGACGCAACCATCGAATGTCTGGATGGCGGCGCGCTATGCCCGATGCAGTGCAGGGTGCATCCAAAAGGACATAGTCAAAGAGGCTCCCGTTCCACCAGGTTTCTGGATGTGCAGCATCCGCCGTTTTTACCGTTGCGCTCAGTCCCAGACGATTCAGCGTTTGATAAATGCGTTCGGTACGTTGGCTGTCTATTTCCAACGCCAGCACTTCAGCATCACTTATTTCGAGTAAATGTGCAGTTTTCCCGCCTGGAGCTGCACAGGCATCCAGCACTTTCGCTTGCGCATTGGCTGGCACTCCTGCCAACAATAGCTTAGCTGCCCATTGAGCAGCTCCATCCTGCACAGAGACCCAGCCATCCGCGAAGCCCGGCAATTCCGTGACTGGAACCGGATGACTCAGCTCTATCAGTGAGCCGCTGGTTCTTGCAACCTCGACGCCTGCGTCTTTCAGCTTTTGAGCATAGTCAGCCCCTTGGATCTTTCTCACATTGACGCGCAGGGTCATCGGCGGATGACGATTGGCATTTTGAAGAATAGCTTGCCAATGTTGTGGATGGTCCTGCTTGACACGTTTGATCCACCATGCGGGATGGTTCCAACGAGCTTCTGGTCTGTCTTCGGTGGCTGCTATCAGTGCATCACGCTCTCGGAGAAACCGGCGCAAACATGCATTGATGAAACTGGCCTGGGCACTTGTATTTGGAGTTTTCTTCGCGCTCTCTACCGCTTGATTCACAAGTGTAAAGTCGTCGTACAGTACTTGGGACGGATCCCATAACAGGGCTAACACCAAGCAAAGCAGCGCGTCCACATCGGCCGGCGGCGGTCTTTTCGCAAGCAGTGCCCGAATTGCCTTGGCGCGCCCCATATTCCGCCACGCATGAAATGACAAGGCCTGTACACCACCTCGGAGTTGGGTAGGCACGCGTTCCATGGCGGCACTGCCCGACACACCGGCGGCTACCTCTTTCAGTACCTCGACGGTCGCTTGCAATTGTCGCCACAAAGGCGGGGTTCTTTCGTTCTCTGTCATCGTCATCCTAGATCTTGCTGCTTGGTTCGAATCCCATCCAGCCGGCTACCCATTTGGCAGGATATTCCTCTATCGCTTCGTTGTAACTTTCAATGATGACATTCAGCGCGACCTGAATGGCTTTGACTTTGGTTTGAAGCGCACTCCACTCTGTTTGCATGTCTTCCGGCACTGGGGCACCAGCAAGGTCCGGTGGGGTGTTGGCCCACGAATCCCACGCACTTTGGAGCTCAGACAGACTCTTTGAACGCTTTTGCTGAGCACGTGGACTGAGTGTGTTTTTTCGCGGGGTGTACCAAATTGCTTCGACCACCTGTGCTGCACGAACGACTGCCATCCATTCAGCCGCAATGTCTTTTTGACTATTCGTAGCTGTCAAAGCGGTCATTTGCGCTGATTGCGCGAAAGTCTCCAGCAGCGTCAACGAGGACCTCAGCTGCCTTTCCAATGCTGTGAGGACCTCCAACGCACGGGAGCGGAGTCTCATCAAGCGGTTGTAGAGTCCAACAAGCCAAAAAACGGTTAAAGCCACAGCAAGCCATAGCCAGATGGATGTGTCCATCTCGTCCCTTTCTAATCCAGCCGTTCGAATTCCAAAAAAAACGCCCCAAGCTGCATGCAACTTGGGGCGCTTTAGGTCAGGCTCTTGGCTTATTCGGCCGCTGAGTCATCCCCGGCCGCAGCATCTTCCGTCAGATCTGCAGTGCCTGCCAATTCAGCCGCCTCTGCTTCAGCAATGGCACGACGCTCTGCGTCGTCCATGGTTTCGCGAACCTTGCGAGCTTCGTGGTAAGCCAACCCGGTACCCGCTGGAATCAAACGGCCGACGATCACGTTTTCCTTCAGTCCACGCAACTCGTCGCGCTTGCCCATGATGGCGGCTTCGGTCAACACGCGGGTCGTTTCTTGGAACGACGCAGCGGAGATGAAACTGTCGGTAGACAAGGACGCTTTGGTAATCCCCAACAACAAATTGGTATATGTTGCCGGAATCTTGCCTTCTGCACGCAAAGCGTCATTGGTATTGAGCATCTCGGAGCGCTCGACCTGCTCACCGTTGATGTAGCCAGAGTCACCTGCGTTTTCGACGACCACTCGACGCAGCATCTGGCGCACAATCACTTCAATGTGCTTGTCGTTGATCTTCACGCCTTGCAAGCGGTACACATCTTGGACTTCGTCCACGATATAGCGAGCCAATTCTTCCGAACCGAGCAAACGCAAGATGTCCTGCGGATCTGCCGGACCATCAACCACGGACTCGCCCTTGTTGACCACCTGGCCTTCGTGCACCAGAATGTTCTTTTCTTTGGGCACAAGCTCTTCCCAGACCTTGCCTTCCGGATCGGTGATCTGCAACCGGACCTTGCCTTTGGTTTCCTTGCCGAAAGACACCGTACCGGTCACTTCGGCCAGCACACCCTTGTCCTTGGGTGAACGGGCCTCGAACAACTCGGCCACACGTGGCAAACCACCCGTAATGTCGCGGGTCTTTTGACCCTCGATCGGAATACGGGCCAGCACTTCACCGGGGCCAACATCTTGGCCGTCGCGCACTTGAACCAACGCACCTACGGGGAAGCCGATGGTCACCGAGTGATCGGTACCGGGAATCTTGACTTCATGGCCAGACGCATCGATCAGCTTCACTTGTGGACGAACCACCTTGGCAGCGCCACGACGCTTTGGATCGATTACAACCAGCGTAGACAAACCAGTCACTTCGTCCACTTGCTTTGCAACAGTCAGGCCTTCTTCGACGTTTTCGAAGTGGGCTTTACCAGCGAACTCGGTAATGATGGGTCGAGTCAATGGGTCCCAATTTGCAAGGATTGCGCCCGCCTTGACGGTCTGGTCTGCCTTGACAGTCAGTACAGCACCGTACGGAACCTTATGACGCTCGCGCTCACGGCCATGTTCATCATGAATGATGATTTCACCTGAGCGGGCAATCACTACCAATTCGCCCTTGCTGTTCGTGACGTAACGCATCGTGGCGTTGAAGCCAATATTGCCGTTGGACTTCGCTTCCACGCTGGAAGCGATAGCAGCACGGGAAGCGGCACCACCGATGTGGAAGGTACGCATGGTCAGCTGGGTACCAGGCTCACCAATAGACTGCGCCGCAATCACACCGACGGCTTCGCCGCCATTGATCAAACCACCACGACCCAAGTCGCGTCCGTAGCACTTGGCACAAATACCGAAACGTGTTTCGCAGGTCAATGCAGTGCGAACCTTGACTTCGTCGACGCCAGCCGCCTCCAGCATTTCAATTTCGTCTTCTTCCAGCATGTCTCCAGCATTCAGCAGGACAGCGCGGGTTTCTGGATGCAATACATCGTCAGCAGCGGTGCGGCCAAGGACACGGTCACGCAAGGACTCGATCACCTCACCACCTTCCACAATAGCTCGCATCAACGAACCTTCGTGGGTACCGCAATCCTGCTCTGTCACCACCAAGTCCTGGGTCACATCAACCAGACGGCGTGTCAAATAACCGGAGTTCGCTGTCTTCAACGCAGTATCGGCAAGACCCTTACGGGCCCCGTGCGTGGAGATGAAGTACTCCAACACGTTCAGACCTTCGCGGAAGTTCGCGGTAATAGGCGTTTCAATGATGGAGCCATCAGGCTTGGCCATCAGACCCCGCATACCGGCCACCTGACGGATTTGGGCAGCAGAGCCGCGGGCACCGGAGTCCGCCATCATGTAGATGGAGTTGAAGGACTCCTGGTCGACTTGATTGCCGTGACGATCGGTGACCTTTTCTTTGGACAACTTCGCCATCATCACCTTGGACACTTCGTCACCCGACTTGCCCCAGATGTCCACTACCTTGTTATAGCGCTCTCCTGCCGTCACCAGACCAGAGACGTACTGTTGCTCGATTTCCTTCACTTCCTTCTGGGCACGACCGATGATGTCGTGCTTTTCAGATGGCACCAACATATCGTCGATACAGATCGAAATACCGGCCTTGGTGGCCAAACGGAAGCCGCTTTGCAACAACTTGTCCGCAAACACTACGGTTTCCTTCAATCCGCACTTGCGGAAGGACACGTTGATGAGCTTGGAAATCTCCTTCTTCTTCAGCGCTTTGTTGATGTTCGCGAAAGGCAGACCCTTAGGCAGGATTTCAGACAACAAGGCACGGCCTGCAGTGGTTTCCCACAACTTGGTTTCTGGCACGAACTCGCCAGTCTCCTTGTTTTTGGTCCACTCGGTCAGACGCACGTTGATGCGGGCATTCAACTCCACTTGACCCGCATCGAAGGCGCGCTGGACCTCCCCGGTGTCCGCGAACACCAAGCCTTCTCCTTTGCCGTTGATACGTTCACGTGTCGTGTAGTACAAGCCCAACACCACGTCTTGGGAAGGAACAATGGATGGCTCGCCGTTCGCGGGAAACAGCACGTTGTTGGACGCAAGCATCAAAGTGCGTGCTTCCATTTGTGCTTCCACCGACAGTGGTACGTGAACAGCCATCTGGTCACCGTCGAAGTCGGCGTTGAAGGCCGCGCAAACGAGAGGGTGCAACTGGATGGCCTTGCCTTCAATCAGGATAGGCTCAAAAGCTTGAATACCCAAACGGTGCAGCGTGGGCGCACGGTTCAGCATCACGGGGTGCTCTTTGATGACCTCTTCCAGAATGTCCCACACCACGGGGGTGCCGGATTCGACTTCCTTCTTGGCAGCCTTGATGGTGGTCGCAATGCCCATGGCTTCCAGGCGCGCGAAGATGAAGGGCTTGAACAACTCCAAGGCCATCAGCTTGGGCAGACCGCACTGGTGCAATTTAAGGGTTGGACCTACGGTAATCACGGAACGACCGGAGTAATCCACGCGCTTGCCCAGCAAGTTCTGACGGAAGCGACCGCTCTTGCCCTTGATCATGTCGGCCAAAGACTTCAGTGCGCGCTTGTTGGCGCCTGTCATAGCCTTGCCGCGACGGCCGTTGTCCAGCAGACTGTCCACGGCCTCTTGCAGCATCCGCTTTTCGTTGCGGGCGATGATTTCGGGCGCCTTCAACTCCAGCAAACGGCGCAGACGGCTATTGCGGTTGATCACGCGGCGGTACAGATCATTCAAGTCGGAGGTCGCAAAACGGCCGCCGTCCAGAGGAACCAAGGGACGCAGATCCGGCGGCAGCACGGGCAGCACATCCAACACCATCCACTCAGGCTTGATACCGGATTTCTTGAAGGCTTCCAGCACCTTGAGGCGCTTGGCGTTCTTCTTGATCTTCAGCTCAGAACCGGTCAGGTCGTTGCGCAGCTTCTCGATGGAGCCATCGATGTCGATGCTCTCCAGCAAGTCCTTGATACCTTCTGCGCCCATCTTGGCGGTGAACTCGTCACCGTATTCCTGGAATTTAGCGTCAAAGTCGTCCTCGGACATGATGCTGTACTTCTTCAGCGGGGTCATGCCGGGGTCGGTCACCACGTACGCTTCGAAATACAACACGCGTTCAATGTCACGCAGTGTCATGTCCAATACCAAGCCCAAACGGCTTGGCAGGGACTTCAGGAACCAGATATGCGCACAAGGAGCAGCCAGGTCGATATGACCCATGCGTTCGCGACGCACTTTGGTTTGTGTGACTTCAACACCGCACTTTTCGCAAATCACACCGCGGTGCTTCAGGCGCTTGTACTTGCCGCACAGGCATTCGTAGTCCTTGATGGGTCCGAAAATCTTCGCGCAGAACAGGCCGTCACGCTCAGGCTTGAAGGTGCGGTAGTTGATAGTTTCGGGTTTTTTGACTTCGCCGAAAGACCAGGAGCGGATTTTTTCGGGCGACGCCATGCCAATCTTGATGGCATCAAAATGCTCATCGGGCGTGAACTGCTTGAACAGGTCGAGTAAAGATTTCATGTGACTCTTTCCCTTGTCTTTAAGAACGATCCAGCTCAATGTCGATGCCCAAGGAACGGATTTCCTTGACCAGCACATTGAACGATTCCGGCATGCCGGCTTCAATAGAGTGTTCGCCCTTGACGATGTTTTCGTACACCTTGGTACGACCCTGCACGTCATCGGACTTGACCGTCAGCATTTCCTGCAGCACGTAGGAAGCACCATAAGCCTCCAACGCCCACACTTCCATTTCACCGAATCGCTGGCCACCAAACTGGGCCTTACCGCCCAGAGGTTGTTGGGTCACCAAACTGTATGGACCGGTAGAGCGGGCGTGCATTTTGTCGTCCACCAAGTGGTGGAGCTTCAGGTAGTGCATATAGCCGACAGTCGTAGTGCGCTCAAATGCATCACCGGTGCGTCCGTCATACAACTGCGCTTGTGTACGGCTCGCTGTCAGGCCCTTGGCTTTTGCCACCTCGTCCGGATAGGCCAGTTGGAGCATGTCACCGATTTCTTTTTCGGTCGCGCCATCAAACACGGGGGACGCGAACGGAACGCCACTGGTAAGCTCCTTGGCCATTTCTTGGACCTCTGCATCCGACAACTGAGCCAAGTCTTCCTTACGACCGGTGCTGTTATAGACCTGCTCCAGGAATCCGCGGATTTCCGAAGCTGCCGCTTCATGTTGCAGCATGTCGCCAATGCGCTGACCCAAGCCCTTGCCAGCCCAGCCCAAGTGCACTTCCAACACCTGGCCAATGTTCATACGTGATGGAACACCCAAGGGATTCAACACGATGTCCACCGGTGTGCCGTCTGCCAGGTAAGGCATGTCTTCGACAGGCGTGATCTTGGAGACCACGCCCTTGTTGCCGTGACGGCCGGCCATCTTGTCACCAGGCTGCAAGCGACGCTTGACAGCGATGTAGACCTTCACCATCTTCAAGACACCTGCGGGCAACTCGTCGCCTTGCGTCAATTTCTTGCGCTTTTCTTCAAAAGCCAAGTCAAAGCTGTGGCGGGTTTGCTCCAAGGAATTTTTGATGCTCTCGAGCTGGCTGGCGACCTCTTCATCCGCTGGACGAATATCAAACCAGTGGAACTTTTCCACGGAAGTCAGGTAAGCTTTGTCGAGTTTGGTACCCTTGGCCAGCTTTTGCGGGCCGCCGTTGGCCACTTTGCCGATCAACAGCTTTTCTATACGGTCAAAAGCATCCGCTTCCACGATACGCAGCTGGTCGTTCAGGTCCAGTCGGAAGCGCTTGAGTTCATCATCAATGATCTGCTGCGCACGGCGGTCACGCTGAATGCCCTCACGGGTAAATACTTGCACGTCGATCACAGTACCGGAGCTGCCCTGATCCACGCGCAAGGAAGTGTCCTTCACGTCGCTAGCCTTCTCACCGAAGATGGCTCGCAAAAGCTTTTCCTCCGGCGTGAGGGTGGTCTCGCCCTTAGGTGTGACCTTGCCAACCAAAGTGTCACCCGGCAGGACTTCCGCACCCACATAAATGATGCCGGACTCGTCCAGACGGTTGAGTTGCTGCTCGCTCAAGTTGGGAATATCGCGGGTGATTTCTTCCGCGCCCAACTTGGTGTCACGCGCCATCACGACGAGTTCTTCGATGTGGATGGAGGTGTAGCGGTCTTCGGCCACTACGCGCTCGCTGATCAAGATCGAATCTTCGAAGTTGTAACCGTTCCACGGCATGAAAGCGACCAACATGTTCTGACCAATGGCGATTTCGCCCAAATCGGTCGAAGCACCGTCGGCAATCACATCACCCTTGGAAAGCTTGTCGCCCTTCTTGACGATAGGACGCTGGTGGATGTTGGTGTTTTGGTTAGAACGCTGGTACTTGATGAGGTTGTAGATATCCACACCGACTTCGCCAGCTTGCGCTTCAGCATCGTTCACGCGGATCACGACGCGGGTTGCATCCACGTAATCAACGATACCGCCACGGGTCGCAGTCACCACGGTGCCGGAGTCGACAGCGGCTACGCGCTCGATACCGGTACCCACCATCGGTTTTTCAGGACGCAACACGGGCACAGCTTGGCGCGACATGTTGGCACCCATCAAAGCGCGGTTGGCGTCATCGTGTTCCAGGAACGGAACCAGGGAAGCAGCCACCGAAACGATCTGGGCAGGCGAAACGTCCATATATTGGACACGGTCAGCGCTCACCAGAATGGATTCACCCTTTTCACGGGCGGACACCAAGTCGCCAGTCAACGTACCGTCCTTGTCCAGTGCCGCGTTGGCTTGGGCAATGACGTACTTACCTTCTTCGATCGCCGACAGATAGTCGATCTCGTTGGTGACTTTGCTGTCCACCACACGGCGATACGGTGTCTCGATGAAACCGTACTCGTTCAGCCGTGCGTACAGCGCCAAAGAGTTGATCAGACCGATGTTGGGACCTTCGGGAGTTTCGATAGGGCACACGCGACCGTAGTGGGTCACGTGCACGTCTCGCACCTCGAAGCCAGCGCGTTCGCGGGTCAAACCACCAGGGCCAAGGGCCGATACACGGCGCTTGTGGGTGATCTCTGCCAGCGGGTTGGTTTGGTCCATGAACTGGGACAGCTGCGACGCACCGAAGAACTCCTTCAGGGCGGCTGAAATCGGCTTGCTGTTGATCAGGTCATGCGGCATCAGGGGCTCTTGCTCTGCTTGACCCAAGCGCTCTTTCACGGCTTTTTCGATACGCGCCAAACCTGTGCGGTATTGGTTTTCAGCCAATTCGCCCACGCAACGCACGCGGCGGTTACCCAAGTGGTCGATGTCATCGACGTCACCACGGCCATTGCGCAGATCCACCAGAATCTTGACAACAGCCAGAATGTCTTCGTTGGTCAGCACCATAGGGCCGGTAGATTCTGAGCGCCCCATCTTGGCGTTGAACTTCATACGGCCTACGCGCGACAAGTCGTAGGTATCGGGGTTGTAGAACAAGCGTTGGAACAGCGCTTGGACTGCATCTTCCGTAGGCGGCTCGCCAGGACGCATCATGCGGTAGATGGCGACGCGCGCTGCGAACTCATCCACCGTTTCGTCGGTGCGCAGAGTTTGCGAAATGTAAGCGCCTTGGTCCAACTCATTGGTATAGATGCAAGCCAGGTCTTGGATGCCTGCGGTACGCAGCTTCTTCAGCAAGGCTTCGGTCAACTCTTCGTTGGCCTTGGCCACGATTTCGCCGGTATCACCGTCCACCACATTGCGTGCAACCACACGGCCAATCAGGAAGTCTTCAGGCACGCTGATATGCGATGTACCAGATTGCTCCAGCTCACGGGTATGGCGCGCAGTAACGCGCTTGTCTTTGGCCACCACCACTTTTCCAGACTTGTCGGTGATGTCAAAACGTGCCACTTCACCACGCAGACGTTCGGCCACAAATTCCATTTGTGCGCCACTATCCATCAAGCGGAAGTTGTCATTGACAAAGAAGTTGGCGAGGATGGACTCGTTGTTCAGGCCGATCGCCTTGAGCAGAATCGTGACCGGCATCTTCCGGCGACGGTCTACACGGAAGTACAGCAGGTCTTTGGGGTCAAACTCAAAGTCGAGCCAGGATCCGCGATAAGGGATGATGCGTGCAGAGAACAGCAACTTGCCCGAGCTGTGGGTCTTGCCCTTGTCGTGCTCGAAGAACACGCCAGGCGAACGGTGCAACTGGGAGACGATGACGCGCTCGGTACCGTTGATGATGAAAGAGCCTTTGCCAGTCATCAGGGGCACTTCGCCCATGTAGACCTCTTGCTCTTTGACTTCCTTGACCACCTTGTTCTGACCCGTCGAGGACTCGCGGTCATAAATGATCAATTGCACTTTGGCGCGGACGGCGGACGCGTAAGTCAGGCCACGGGTCTGGCATTCACGGACATCAAACGCAGGCTTAGCCAAGTTGTACTCGAGGTACTTCATTTCCACAAAGCCGTTGTGAGAAACGATGGGGAAGGCGGCTTCAAAGGCGGCTTGCAAGCCTTCATTGGTGCGCTTCTTGGGGGCTACGTCCGCTTGCAAAAATGCGGTGTACGCATCTTTTTGCATCTGGAGCAGATAGGGAATCTCGAGCACGCTATCGCGACTACCGAAGTTTTTGCGAATTCGCTTGCGTTCTGTGTATGTGTAAGCCATTAGATCTCCGGGCAAAGGCTGAGGAATCCTGGGGGTCCTAGGCGACTGTCGCGTTGAGCACCACTCTCAACAGGCTTGGTGATTGGCCACTACCAATCATTGGCGGACGGTCGCGCATTGCACGCAACCCGAACCAAGGCATCTTCTGCAGTCGGATCAGAAGACACTGGAAAACAGTAAACCAACTGTTTTCCAGTGCACACTAATTACGCCACCTACAAGCGGCAAAGGCTGGAGGCCCTTTTGGAACCTCCAGCCCATGCGAAGCGGTCGATTACTTGAGTTCGACCTTAGCGCCAGCTTCTTCCAGCTTCTTCTTAGCGGCTTCAGCGTCAGCTTTGGAAATGCCTTCCTTGACTGCCTTGGGCGCGCCGTCAACCAGATCCTTGGCTTCTTTCAAGCCCAGACCTGTGATTTCGCGCACAGCCTTAATCACGGACACTTTGTTTGCGCCGGCTTCAGTCAGGACCACGTTGAATTCGGTCTTTTCTTCAGCAGCAGCTGCGCCACCAGCTGCGCCACCGGCAGCAGGAGCAGCCATCGCAGCAGCGCTCACGCCAAACTTCTCTTCGATGGCTTTCACCAGGTCGTTGAGTTCCATGACTGTCATGCTGTCCAAAGCGGACAAAAATGCGTCTTTATCGAATGCCATTTTGATTTCCTAACAATATTGGTTACTACAGACAGGCAGCGATTACGCTGCGGCTGCCTCTGCGGGAGCAGCTTCTGCTGCGCCTGCGCCACGCTGTTCCGCCAAAGCCGCCAGCACGCGTGCTGTGCGGGAAATGGGGGACTGCATCAAGCCCAACAATTGAGCCAACAACACTTCCTTCGAAGGGATGCTTGCCAATTGCTTCACGCCGTTCACGTCAAGAGCCTTGCCGCCGTACGCACCAGCACGGATAACCAACTTGTCGTTGGTCTTCGCGAACTCTGCAACTACCTTAGCGGCAGCTACTGCGTCTTCGGAAAAGCCGTAGATCAGAGGACCGGTCATCTGGTCAGACACAACTTCAAAGCTGCTACCTGCCACAGCACGACGGGCAAGGGTGTTTTTCAACACGCTCAGGCTCACGCCAGCGCTGCGCGCGGTGTTGCGCAGTTTGGTCATGTCAGCGACCGTGATGCCGCGGTATTCCGCGATCACGAGCGTTTGAGCTTTAGCGGCGAGGCCGGTCACATCACTGATGACCGCTTCTTTCTCACTGCGATTCAGACTCAAGGTCTACTCCTTTAAATGCACTTTGCGACTTGCGTCGCTTGTGCTCCACATTGCAGCGACCAACTGTTAACAGAATATTCATTCCATCTGCAGCGGGATCGCCATCTGCGTTGGTTGATTTATTAAGTGCAGCGAGCTGCACACCAACGGTCTTGGATGGCCTGCCGTTTCCCGAAAGTCACGCCAGCCCACCACATCGAGGCACCCATTACAGGCACCTCAAATTCACGATTACGCCGCGATGGACTGAATGTCCACGCGCACGCCCACACCCATGGTAGAAGACACAGCCACTTTGCGCAGGTACAGACCCTTGCTGGAAGCTGGCTTTGCCTTGTTCAAGGCATCAACCAATGCGGCCAAGTTACCTTGAAGCTGGGCAGCCTCAAAGGAACGACGGCCAATGGTGCTGTGCACAATACCGGCTTTGTCAACGCGGAACTGGACTTGACCAGCTTTTGCATTCTTGACAGCAGTAGCGACGTCAGGAGTCACAGTACCTACCTTGGGGTTAGGCATCAGACCACGTGGGCCCAAGATTTGACCCAAAGTACCAACGATACGCATAGCATCAGGCGCTGCGATCACAACGTCAAACGGCATGTCGCCAGCCTTGACCATGGCAGCCAAATCGTCCATACCAACAACGTCAGCACCTGCTGCCTTGGCTTCCTCAGCCTTGGCACCTTGAGCAAACACAGCGACACGCTTTGTTTTACCTGTGCCGTTGGGCAGCACGACAGCACCACGAACCACCTGGTCAGACTTCTTGGCGTCGATACCGAGTTGCACTGCTACGTCGATGGACTCATCGAACTTGGCGTTGGCAAATTCCTTTACCAAACCCAATGCATCAGACAGTGCGTACAGCTTGTTGCTGTCGATTTTGCCAACTTGGGCTTTTTGCTTTTTGGTCAACTTGGACATTTACACGCCCTCCACATTCACGCCCATGGAACGGGCAGAACCAGCGATCGTACGAACTGCGGCATCCAGATCAGCAGCAGTCATGTCTTTCATTTTGGTTTTTGCAATTTCTTCGAGCTGGGCACGAGTGATCTTGCCAACCTTGTCAACGTGAGGACGGGAAGAACCCTTGTCCAACTTGATGGCCTTCTTGATCAAGACGGTCGCAGGTGGGGTCTTGATAACAAAGGTGAAACTCTTGTCAGCAAAAGCTGTGATCACCACAGGCAGTGGCAGACCAGGTTCAACACCTTGGGTCTGGGCATTAAACGCCTTGCAGAACTCCATGATGTTCAAACCACGTTGACCCAATGCTGGACCGATGGGTGGGGATGGGTTGGCCTTGCCAGCTGGCACTTGCAGCTTGATGAAGCCGACGATTTTTTTCGCCATGATTTCTCCTTGCGGGTATAGCGCTTTCAGCGAACCATTCGCCTACGGCTTCCCGGGGTTAACGACTCTCTATCTTGCACCGTGTCGAGTCGATAAAAACACGATGCGCTGCAGCCTTACAGCCGCGAAATTTGCCTTAGGTTTTCTCGATCTGCGAGAACTCCAACTCCACAGGAGTAGAACGACCGAAGATCGTGACAGACACCCGCACTTTGCTCTTCTCGTAATTCACATCTTCCACGGAACCATTGAAGTCCGTGAAAGGACCTTCCTTCACCCGCACAAACTCTCCAACCACGAACTCAATCTTGTGACGGGGCTTGTCAGTACCCTCCTGCATCTGATTGACGATCTTCATCACTTCAGCTTCGGAGATCGGGGCCGGGCGATTCTTCGCACCACCCACGAAACCGGTTACCTTGTTGGTGTGCTTCACCAAGTGCCAAGTATCGTCATCCATGACCATCTCGACCAAGACATAACCGGGGAAAAACTTGCGCTCGGTGGTTTTCTTTTGGCCGTTTTTGACTTCAACAACCTCTTCCATCGGCACGAGAATGCGTCCGAATTTGGACTGCATACCAGCACGCTGGATACGCTCCAAGATGTTGCGCTCAACAGCCTTCTCCATGCCGGAGTACGCATGCACCACATACCAACGCAAATCCGGGTTGGCAGGTGCAGCAGACGCAGTAGCTTCCACCGTGGGAACGAGCACATCGTCAGTCATTATTTCTTCCATCCCAGGATCAAGTCGTAAAAGAGCCATTCGAGCGTCTTGTCAGTCAACCACAAGAACACCGCCATGATCAGCACAAATCCAAAGACATACGCGGTAATCTGAATCGCCTCTTTCCGGGCAGGCCAGACTACTTTTTTCACTTCGCGCCATGCGTCGCGACCGAATGCAATCAGTTGACGACCGGGTTCTGAAGAAAAGAATGCACCAGCCGCCAAGGCAAGACCCACAATCAATGCACCCCATTGCACCACTTGGCCTTGTTTGCCCAGCAGATAGAAGGCCGCCAGCGCCGCCAAAAGCAATGCAACCGCCGCACCAAGCTTAAACTTGTCTGCGCCGGTGTTGACCGTTTCAATTTGTGTCGAAGCCATGTTTCTTTTTCGCGTTTGCTTGCATTCAGTTTCAGCGACCTTAAGACGCTGAAGCCCGCTACACCGTAGCGGGCTCTTTTTTCATCCACCGACCTTGCTTCCGGTGGCAGGGGCAGTAGGAATCGAACCTACAACCTTCGGTTTTGGAGACCGACGCTCTGCCAATTGAGCTATACCCCTACAGACTTCCTTTACGCGATGATCTTGGCAACCACGCCAGCGCCCACGGTACGACCACCTTCGCGAATAGCGAAACGCAGGCCTTCTTCCATGGCGATGGGGTTGATCAATTTCACAGTGATGGACACGTTGTCACCAGGCATCACCATTTCTTTGCCTTCAGGCAACTCGATCGCACCGGTCACGTCCGTGGTACGGAAGTAGAACTGGGGACGGTAGTTGTTGAAGAAAGGAGTGTGACGGCCGCCTTCGTCCTTGGACAGAACGTAGATTTCGCCGGTGAAGTGGGTGTGGGGCTTGATGGAGCCGGGCTTGCACAGCACTTGGCCGCGCTCGACGTCTTCACGCTTGGTGCCGCGCAACAGGATACCGACGTTGTCGCCAGCTTGACCTTGGTCGAGCAGCTTGCGGAACATTTCCACACCTGTGCAGGTGGTCTTCTGGGTGTCTTTGATACCGACGATTTCGATTTCTTCGCCGACCTTGATGATGCCGCGCTCCACGCGACCTGTCACCACGGTACCACGACCGGAGATGGAGAACACGTCTTCCACGGGCATCAGGAATGCGCCGTCGACTGCACGCTCAGGGGTGGGGATGTAGGTGTCCAGTGCGTCAGCCAGCTTCATGATGGCTTCTTCGCCCAGAGCGCCCTTGTCGCCTTCCATGGCCAACTTGGCGGAACCACGCACGATGGGAGTGTCGTCGCCGGGGAATTCGTACTTGGACAGGAGTTCGCGAACTTCCATTTCCACCAGTTCGAGCAATTCTTCGTCATCGACCATGTCGCACTTGTTCAGGAACACGATGATGTAAGGAACACCCACTTGGCGAGCCAACAGGATGTGCTCGCGGGTTTGTGGCATGGGGCCGTCAGCAGCGGAGCACACCAGAATAGCGCCGTCCATTTGGGCTGCGCCTGTGATCATGTTCTTCACATAGTCAGCGTGGCCGGGGCAGTCCACGTGAGCGTAGTGGCGGTTGGCGGTTTCGTATTCGACGTGAGCGGTGTTGATGGTAATACCGCGTGCTTTTTCTTCAGGAGCAGCGTCGATCTGGTCGTAAGCCTTGGCAGATCCGCCGAACTTGGCAGCCAACACGGTGGTGATAGCAGCTGTCAGGGTTGTCTTGCCGTGGTCCACGTGACCAATCGTGCCCACGTTCACGTGGGGCTTGGTACGGGTGAATTTTTCTTTTGCCATGCTTAGCTCCGAAAAGTAATAGGTTCAAACAAATAACTATCTATCGCCGTACTACCGCCATCACAAGCATGCCAGCGGCAACGCCAAATTGGTGCCCTTTGCGGGAATCGGACCCGCGACCTCTCCCTTACCAAGGGAGTGCTCTACCACTGAGCCAAAAGGGCAAAGGCCTGCTTTCGCAAACCTTAAAAACTTTACCTAATTACAGCAACATCAAGACAATGGAGCGGGGTAGGAGAATCGAACTCCTCGCTTTAGCTTGGAAGGCTAAGGTATTACCACTATACGAACCCCGCGCAGGCCCGCCAATCTAACAGTCTTTTATGTCACTGGTGGAGAGGGCTGGATTCGAACCAGCGTACTCGTAAGAGGGCAGATTTACAGTCTGCTGCCATTAACCACTCGGCCACCTCTCCAAGGTGAGCCTCGGATTATGCCAGCTTTATGGGGCACTTGTCACCTGCCCCCAAAGTTTTTTGCAATCGCTGGCAATTCAGAATTGGTTATGCCGTCGATTTCAATCCCGAATTCCAGCTTGCAACCAACGGCTTGCTTGGGCGAAATGGCCGCACCCGATAAATGGGGCCGGCGGCCGTGACGCCGAGAGCGGGGATGGATGATTCGCACACAAGACCAAGTGTTTTTCAGGGTCTATCAAGGCCTGCTTTGCCTGCGCATGTGCGCCCCACAGCATAAAAACCACACCCGGCGTCTGGTCGGAGACCTCGCGGATGACCATATCGGTAAACACCTCCCAGCCCCACTTGGAATGGCTGGCCGGCTGCGCCTCTTCGACCGTCAAGCAGGTATTCAAGAGCAACACGCCCCGTTGCGCCCAAGGCTGCAAACTACCTGCCGTCACAGGAAACAGGGTGACCGCTGCTTCACCCTCCCGCGCAAGCTCTTTGAAGATATTGCGAAGGGACGGCGGAACTGCAACGCCCTGCGCCACCGAAAAGGCCAAACCCTCCGCCTGGCCATGTCCGTGGTAGGGGTCCTGCCCGAGGATGACTACCCGCACATCACCCAAGGCCGTGAGGGACAGCGCCCGCAAGGGCTCAGGCGGGAAAATCACAGCCCCCTCATCCAGCCTGCGCTGCAAACGTGCACACAACGCTTGGCCCTGCGCGCTCCGAAAAAATGCGTTCTTGACACTCTCCCAGCTCGGGTCAACCGGCCACTGATCGGGATCGGCAGACCGCAACTGGCTAGCGCGCTGCCCGTTTGCAGCAGGATCCGACTCACCGACCAGCAAGGAGAGCTGCATACCTCAGCCAAACAAGGCGGCCAGCGCTTCACCGGGCTCCGGCGCACGCATGAAGGCCTCGCCCACCAGAAATGCATTCACCCCTGCCGCACCCATGCGGAGCACGTCGTCCCGGGTATGGATGCCGCTTTCCGTCACCAGCAGTTTGTCGGCGGGCACCATGGAGCGCAGCGTCAGCGTGGTGTCCAGCGTCACATCAAACGTCTTGAGGTTGCGGTTATTGATGCCCAGCAAAGGGGTCTTGAGCTTCAAGGCTCGCTCCAGCTCCTCTTGGTCATGCACTTCCACCAGTACCGCCATATCCAACCCAAAGGCAATCGCTTCGAGATCTTTCATTTGCGCATCGTCCAGGCACGCTGCAATAAGCAGAATGGCGTCGGCTCCCATGGAGCGGGACTCGTAAATTTGATACGGATCCACCATGAAGTCCTTGCGCAGCACCGGCAACTGGCAGCTGGCGCGGGCCTGTTTGAGGTAATCCACCTCACCCTGGAAAAACTGCACGTCGGTCAGCACCGAGAGGCAAGCTGCACCATGCTCGGCATAGCTCTGGGCAATGTCTGCAGGGATAAAGTCGGCGCGGATCACGCCTTTGGACGGGCTGGCCTTCTTGACCTCGGCAATCACAGCCGGCTTGCCGGCGGCGATCTTGGCGCGCAGGGCGCCCACAAAGTCACGCGTCAGCACGCGGGACTCGGCGTCCGCACGCACGAATTCCAGCGATTTGCGGTTCTTGGCAGCCGCCACTTCCTGGTGCTTGACGGCTACGATTTTGTCGAGAATGTCGCTCATGGGGGGTCCTGATAGTTAGTTCGCCAAGCGGCTGGAGAGGGCCACCAGTGCGTCGAGCTTGGCCTTGGCCGCTCCTGATTCAATAGCTGCACGCGCAAGTGCTATGCCAGCTTCCATGCTTTCCGCCACATTGGCGGCATACAGGGCGACGCCGGCATTCAGCGTCACAATGTCTTTGGCCGGGCCGGGCTGATTATTGAGCACGCCCATCAACATGGCTTTGGAGTCTTCAGCGGTTTCCACCTTGAGGGCACGGTTGCTGGCCATGACCATGCCGAAATCTTCGGGGTGGATCTCGTACTCGCGGATTTCGCCATTCTTGAGCTCGCCGACCAGTGTGCCGGCGCCCAGGCTCACTTCGTCCATACCGTCACGGCCGTACACCACGATCGCGTGTTCCGCACCCAGGCGCTGCAAGGCCCGCACCTGGATACCCACCAGATCGGCGTGAAACACGCCCATCAGGATGTTGGGCGCTCCAGCCGGGTTGGTCAGCGGCCCCAGGATGTTGAAGATGGTACGCACGCCCATCTCCTTGCGCACCGGGGCCACGTTTTTCATGGCGGGGTGGTGGTTGGGCGCGAACATGAAGCCGATGCCCTGCTCGGCAATGCAGTGGGCGATCTGGTCGGGTTTCAAGTTGATGTTCAGGCCCAGCGCTTCGAGCACATCGGCGCTGCCGCTCTTGCTGCTGACGCTGCGCCCGCCGTGCTTGCTGACCTTGGCACCCGCCGCCGCGGCGACAAACATGCTGCAGGTCGAGATGTTGAAGGTATGGCTGCCGTCGCCGCCCGTACCCACAATGTCTACCAAGTTGGTTTTGTCGGCCACCTCCACTTTGGTGGAGAACTCGCGCATCACCTGCGCGGCGGCCGTGATTTCGCCGATAGTTTCCTTCTTGACCCGCAAGCCGGTGATGAGGGCGGCCATCATGACGGGCGACATCTCGCCGGACATGATCTGGCGCATCAGGTGCAGCATTTCATCGTGAAAGATTTCACGGTGTTCAATGGTGCGCTGCAGCGCCTCTTGGGGGGTTATTTTGACGGTGTGGGGCATGGCGTCTCCTTAAAGCTCGGGCGCGGCGGTGCGCGCCAGTTTGATTCCGAATCCTACAAACAAGGCGCCAGCCACACGGTCCAGCCAGTGCATGCCTTGTTGAACCAGCGCGGTTCGCTGCGCCGCCCAGCCTGCCAAGACGGCGTAGCCAATGTTGATGGGGATGGCATTGACGTTGAACAGCACCCCCAGCACCAAGAAAGCCAGCGTCGGGTGACTGGCGCCCGGAGTGATGAACTGCGGCACAAAGGCCAGAAAGAACAGTGCGACCTTGGGGTTGAGGGCATTGGTCAGAAAGCCACGAAAAAATATGGCTTTCAGGCCTCCAGCGCCCGTGGAATCTGCGCTAGCAGCTTCCAAATCGATAGCAGGCTGGGTTTTGGACGTAAGCATGCGTAGGCCCATGAACACCAGATACGCAGCCCCCACCCACTTGAGCACGGTGAAAGCCATCGCCGAGGTGGCCAGCAAGGCACTCACGCCCAAGCCGGCCGCCACAATGTGCACAAAGCAACCTGCGGTAATGCCGAACGCCGCCACGATACCCGCACGCACCCCGCTGCGCAAAGCGTGGCTCACGATGTACAACACATCGGGCCCGGGTGTGAGGTTGAGCAGCCAGCCGGACAGCACGAAGAGCCCCAAGTGTTCAATCCCCAGTTCAGCCCACATCGCCCGCTGCCCCTCAGTACACCGCGGCGCCGCGACTGACCGCAGCACCTGCCACCGGAGTGGCGTGGGCAAAGAACTCGTGGATGCCGGCAATCGCACGGTCAATACCAGCAGCATCCACATCCAGATGCGTCACAAAGCGCAGGCCGATGAGGCCGGTGGCCAACACGCCGCGCGCCTTGAGGAACGCCAGCAAATCCGGGCCACGCCCATCCGCCACGTCTACAAAGACGATATTGGTCTGCGCAGATCGCACGTGCAGGCCGGCAATACCCTGCAAGCCGGTGGCCAGGCTTTGCGCCAAATCGTGATCGTCGGCCAATCGGTCCAGGTGATGATCCAGCGCATAGCTCGCAGCTGCAGCCAAAAAGCCGGCCTGGCGCATACCGCCCCCGGCCATTTTGCGGACGCGGTGGGCACGGGCGATCAGCTCACGGCTGCCGCACAGGGCCGAGCCCACCGGCGCGCCCAGCCCTTTGCTGAAGCACACCGAGACGCTGTCAAAGTAGCCGGCAATACGCCTGGCTGATTGAAGGACGGACTCCCCGGCCTTCGCCGTGGCCACTGCCGCATTGAACAGCCGTGCGCCGTCCAGGTGCACCGCCAGCCCGCGTTCCCGCGCCAGCCCGGTGGCCTGCTCCAGGTAGCTGACCGGCATGGGATTGCCATTCCAGGTGTTTTCCAGGCACAGCAAGCGGGTGCGTGCGAAGTGGCAGTCGTCGGGCTTGATGGCGGCGGCGATGTCGGCCAATGCCATCTGGCCGCCGGCGTCCTGCGCCAGGGGCTGCGGCTGAATGCTGCCCAGCACCGCGGCACCGCCACCTTCATAACGGTAGGTGTGCGCCAGCTGGCCGACGATGTATTCGTCCCCCCGTCCACAGTGCGCCATCAAAGCGCACAAATTGCTTTGGGTCCCGGTAGGCATGAACAAGGCCGCTTCGAAACCCAGGAGGGCGGCGACTTTGTCTTGAAGCGCGTTGACGCTGGGGTCATCCCCGAACACATCGTCGCCCAGCGGAGCGGCAAACATGGCCTCCCGCATGGCGGCGGTAGGGCGGGTGACGGTGTCACTGCGCAAATCAACAATAGTGGTCATTTCAGCCTCTGGCGCCCGTTGGATATGCGCAGACAGCTATCAAAAGAATAGCTACCCGCCTACCGGTTTATTGCAAAAAGTTCTTCAGCATGGCGTGGCCATGCTCCGTGAGGATGCTTTCCGGATGGAACTGCACCCCCTCCATGCGCACGGCGTGCGGCAGGTTCTTGTGGCGCACCCCCATGATTTCGCCATCATCCGTCCACGCAGTGACTGCCAGCTCATGCGGACAAGTGGCCCGCTCAATGGCCAGTGAGTGGTAGCGGTTCACGGTGAATTTCTCGGGCAGGCCGGCAAAAACGCCTTCTTGCGTGGTGGTGATGACGCTGGTCTTGCCGTGCATCAGCTCCTGCGCACGGATGATCTTGCCGCCCAAGGCCGCACCAATGCTCTGGTGACCCAGGCAGACGCCCAGAATCGGCAGCTTGCCCATGAAGTGGCGAATGGCGGGTACCGAAATGCCCGCTTCATTGGGCGAGCATGGGCCGGGCGAAATGACCAGCCGGTCGGCGCCGCGGGCGGCAATGCCTGCTAGCGTGATTTCGTCGTTGCGGAATACCTCCACCTCTGCGCCCAACTCGCCGAAGTACTGGACGATGTTGAAGGTGAACGAATCGTAGTTGTCGATCATCACGAGCTTCATACTGTTTCTCCTTGGCGCAAACGGGCAAACTCCCGGCGCTCAAATGCAATGGATGCGTCCATCAGGGCGCGGTAAGCGGCTTCCACCACCTCAGGCTGGCCACCCTGCTCTGCCGCCATGCGGCGCACGCGGGCGGCGATGAATTCAATGCGTTCCTGGTCGTGAACCTTGCTCGCATCCTGCTTGATGCGGGCAGCTTGTGTCATGTAGCCGGTGCGTTCCACCAGCAAGGCGGTAATGCGCTCATCCAGCGCGTCGATGTGGCTGCGCACTTCGGCCATGGTCTCGCAATGTTGTGCTTTGTTGGCGGTGATCATTGCAGACCCTCCTCCACCAGCTCGGCGGCACGCAGCAGTGCACGCGCCTTGGCTTCGGTTTCTTTCCACTCCAGTTCAGGCACGCTGTCGGCCACCACACCGGCGGCGGCTTGCACATACAAGGTTTCGTTCTTGATGATGCCGGTACGGATGGCAATCGCCACGTCCATATCGCCCGCGTAGCTCAGGTAACCGCAAGCGCCGCCGTAAATGCCGCGCTTGGTAGGCTCCAGCTGGTCAATCAGTTCCATGGCGTGCACCTTGGGCGCGCCGGTCAGCGTGCCCGCAGGGAACGTGGCTTTGAGCACATCCATGCTGGTCATGCCGGCGTTCAAGGTTCCCTCTACGTTGCTCACGATATGCATCACGTGGCTGTACCGCTCGACGATGAAAGCGTCCGTCACCTTGACCGAGCCGATTTCGGCAATGCGGCCAATGTCGTTGCGGGCCAGGTCGATCAGCATCACGTGCTCGGCACGCTCTTTGGGGTCGTTGATCAGCTCGACTTCGGCGGCCTTGTCCAGCTCGGGCGTGGCGCCGCGCGGGCGCGTGCCGGCCAGGGGGCGGATGGTGACTTTGGTGCCGGGCTTGTCGCCTGCGGTGATTTGTTCTTGCCGCACCAAGATTTCAGGGGAAGCGCCTACCACCTGGAAATCCCCGAAGTTGTAGAAGTACATGTACGGGCTGGGGTTCAGGGTACGCAGGGCGCGGTACAGGCTGAGCGGCGAGGCGGTGTAGCGCTTTTTGATGCGCTGGCCCACCTGCACCTGCATGAAGTCGCCACCGGCAATCAGCTCTTTGGCACGTTCCACGGCGGCGATGTAGTCCGCCTTGGCGAAGTCACGCTGGGCTTCAAAGCTTTGCGAAGGCTTGATATCCGGCGCGCTTACGGCCTGCGCCAGCTTGGCACGCAGCTCGGCCAAGCGCGCTTGGCCTGCGGCATAGGCACCGGGCAAAGCCGGGTCCACGTACACCATTAGGTGCAGCTTGCCGGACAGGTTATCGATCACCGCCAACTCTTCGCACTGCAAAAGCAGAATATCGGGCGTGCCCAACTCATCGGGCGGGCAACTGTCCTGCAGCTTTTTCTCGATGTATCGGACAGCGTCGTACCCGAAGTAGCCCGCCAGGCCACCGCAAAAGCGCGGCATGCCGGGCTGCAAGGCCACCTTGAAACGCCGCTGATATTGGGCAATGAAGTCCAGCGGGTTGAGTGCCGAGGTTTCCACCACCACACCCTCAGTCACTACCTCTGTGCAGGCCGCCGCACCGAATCCGCTGGCACGCACCAAGGTGCGCGCAGGCAGGCCGATAAAGCTGTAGCGGCCAAAACGCTCGCCGCCCACCACCGACTCCAGCAGAAAGCTGTTGGCAGCGGGTTCGGCGTCGCCGGCATTGCGGGCCAGCTTGAGGTACACAGAAAGTGGGGTTTCCAGATCCGCAAAAGCCTGGGTGCTCAGCGGGATGCGGTTGTAGCCTTGCGCTTGCAGGGCCAGAAATTCAGATTCAGTCATCGGGGGGCGACGCCTCTCAAACAATCTATTCACGGGGGCTTGCGGGCAAGGCCACAAACCCGGAAAAAGGTGCGCGCAATAGATCGGAGGGGAATCCGTGCCACTTGACCGCGCAAAGCTCACAAACCGTGCGCGTTGGCCGCTAGGAGCGACCGGCAGGTATCAGAGCCCAGGCACAACAGACAAGGTACGCCAGGGCCAGGCTCCCCGGTCGCTCAAACCTGTTCTGCTGATGTGGTGGATAAACATGGGCACAGTGTAGCAAACACGCCAGACGCGGAAATGGCCCGAAAACCACGTTACCCGCAAAAACCCTGATGTGCTTTTGCCCGCGCACCCGCACAATGCGCTTCTCACAAAAAAAAGAACGGTCGTTCTATTTAAGGTGCCCCATGACATTGAAACACTCACTCCTCGCCGGTTTGCTCACCCTTTGCACCAGCCTCTCCGTCATGGCGGCGCCCGATATCAATGGCGTCAAAATAGAAGACAACATCACGCTGGCAGGCAGCAAGTTGCAACTCAACGGAGCTGGCATCCGTTACAAAGCCATTTTCAAAGTCTATGTCGCAGAACTGCACACCACCCAAAAAGTCAGTTCCCTCGATGAGTTGATTGCAGCCCCCGGCCCCAAACGCCTGAGCATGACCTTTTTGCGCGAGATCGAGGCCGGCCCCTTCGGTAAATTGCTCACACGTGGCGTCGAAGACAACGTGCCCAAGAATGAAATGTCCAAGCTCGTACCCGGCCTGATCCGCATGGGCGACATCTTTACCGTCAACAAGGCGCTCTTGCCCGGCGACGTCATCCACCTCGACTGGATTCCCGGCACCGGCATGGTGGTGACGGCCAAAGGCAAAGTTCAGGGTGAACCCTTTAAGGAACCCGAGTTTTTCAAAGCCATCATGTCCATCTGGTTCGGCCCATCACCTGCAGACTTCAAACTGAAAGAAGCTTTGCTGGGTCAGAAGTAACCCGATTTACTCCAAGCCTCACAGGCCGGCATGGCAACATGCCGGCCTTTTTTGCGCTCTACCGGTGGCCTCATAGAGACAAATGATGACAAAAGCCGGGCTTCCCTGTAGATTGCGCAGCACAAGTTGAAAATTCATGAAAACAAGGGAGCATGAATGGAACTGAGTGTGGAACGAGCAATCGGCTTTGTCTTTGGCCCGTCGACGCTGCTTTTGGGATGACGGAAGACATCCTCAAGCGCTCAGGTGGGGCCGGAGTTGCGACTGCGGTTGATTCAGCGACGAAAAGCACGCACATGCCCCATTTATCTTCCGGCGATATCGCCGATATTCCCTTTGTGATCGACGGCATTGCCCCCCCCATCACTCCCGTCGTAGAGCGTTCGATGGCGGAAGTTGCCCATCGAAACGAACCACACACCATGGCAGTCCATAAAAATGGTGCAACAGCCGGACTGCAACAACGGGCCAAGGGCTTGCCGGAAATGGGCTCCGTCTTCGAAACCGGCGAAGACCTGATGCGATCGATGGCTTTCGTCACTTAATTTTTGTATCAGCAGGGACATCCATGAAGCTCAAACACCAAATCATTGCGCTGGGATTGGTTGGCATTTTGGCGTCGGGACTGGTCGGTGGGATCGGTCTATTGCAGACTGACAGACTGTCCGGCGCCATCGATGCGTCAGAGGCCATGTCCAGCGCGCTCCAGAACAGCCAGGAGGCCGACATGATGCACGACGCAATACGCGGCGATGTACTGTTGCTGGTGCAGGGTGCGACCACCCAGAACGCCAATCAAATTGCCGAGGCCAGTAAGGACTTGGAAGAACATGCCAAGACTTTCAACGACGCCATCGCACAATTGGAAGAAAAGCCGCTGCCCCCAGACGTCAAAGCCATGCTGCAAACAACCAAGCCGATGGTGCAGGAATACATTGCTGCGGCCCGAAAAGCGCAAGAACTAGCGGCCAAGGATTTAGCCGCTGCGGGCACCGCTATCGATGGATTTCAGGTGGCCTTCGGCAAGCTTGAAGACCAGATGGCCCACCAAGCAGACGGAATCGAAAAAGGCGTAGCGGCAGCCCGGACAGAATCGCACGCCAAGGTCATCAGTTCCAGAACACAGGTGCTGATCGCCTGGGTTCTTTCAACGCTGTTGCTTGTAGGCGGTGCAGTATTCCTGGCTCGCGAGCTCTCACAGCCGATTGCCCATGCCGCTTCGATTGCAAATGCGCTTTCTGAAGGCCATCTGCATACCGAGATTCACCCCGCGGGCAGCGATGAAACCATTCAATTGCTGAGGTCCATGGAAGTCATGCAGCGCAGCTTCAGCAACACAGTGCGCGCCGTGAAAAGCAGCGCTGACGCAGTCGCCACCGCCAGCGCCGAAATCGCCCAAGGCAACAACGACCTCTCCGCCCGCACCGAACAACAAGCCAGCGCTCTGGAAGAAACCG
The DNA here is from genome assembly GCF_032191775.1 of Rhodoferax mekongensis. NCBI lineage: Bacteria > Pseudomonadati > Pseudomonadota > Betaproteobacteria > Burkholderiales > Comamonadaceae > Rhodoferax > Rhodoferax mekongensis. The sequence continues at coordinate 162,553 of NZ_CP132507.1, forward strand.
CAGCGTCCATGGAAGAACTCGGCTCCACCGTCAAACAAAACGCCGACTCCGCCCGCCAGGCCAATCAACTGGCCATGAATGCCTCTACCGTGGCTATTCAAGGCGGAGAAGTCGTTGGTCAAGTCGTGGAGACCATGAAAGGCATCAATGAATCCAGCCGCAGAATTGCAGACATCATCAGCGTCATTGACGGCATTGCCTTCCAGACCAACATCCTGGCCCTGAACGCCGCTGTTGAGGCCGCCCGGGCCGGAGAACAAGGCCGTGGCTTTGCCGTCGTAGCCTCTGAAGTCCGATCGCTGGCAGGACGCAGTGCCGAAGCCGCCAAAGAAATCAAGAGCCTGATCAACGCCAGCGTAGAGCGGGTAGAGCAGGGAAGTAGCCTGGTAGACAAAGCCGGTGAAACCATGACCGAAGTGGTCAGCAGCATCCGCCGGGTGACCGACATCATGGGAGAAATCAGCGCCGCCAGCTCAGAACAGAGTGCAGGTGTTTCCCAAGTGGGAGAAGCAGTCACCCAGATGGACCAGGCCACGCAACAAAACGCTGCCTTGGTGGAAGAGATGGCAGCGGCTGCCAGCAGCCTGAAGAGTCAGGCCCATGATCTGGTGCAGGTGGTGGCGGTGTTCAAGCTGGGCAACGAGAACCACGGCGGCTATTCAGGTACAAGCGTCACAAGTGGCAACAGTTCGACCGGCGGAGGCAGTCACGCGTTGGCAAGCCCCTTGCCCAAAGCAGCCGTGCGCTCCAACCCACCCCAGAAGTTGAACTTTGCGGGGCCCGAGCGCAGGGCAGCAGCTGCAGCAAATTCCGCCAAAACTGCCCCCAAGCCAGCCGCCAAACCGGCAGCCTCACCGGCAAAAGCTCCGCCGGTGCTGACAGCTCAGGCCATCTCACCCCCCAAGACCAGCAGCCGCGTGACGCCTGCGGGCGGGGATGATGATTGGGAGACTTTTTAAGCCCAGCGGAAGTCCGCGAGGCTGTCGACCACAGCGTCAGCATCCACGGCGTGGACAGGCTGGCCATGGTTGTAACCGTAGCTCACCAGCAGCACCGGGCAGCCGGCAGCGCGGGCGGCTTGGGCGTCATTGCTGGAGTCACCCACCATCAGGGTGCGCGCAGGGACTACGTCCATCTGTTCACAAGCGAACAGCAAAGGCATGGGGTCGGGTTTTTTGCGTTCTACGGCATCGCCACCGACCACAAGACTGAAATAGCCTGCGAGGCCTTTGTCGGCCAGCAAGGTTTTGGCAAACGCGGTGGGCTTGTTGGTGACACACACCATCTTCAAGCCCTGCTGCTTCCAGGCATCCAAACCTCGCACCACGCCAGGGTACACCTTGGAATAAAGGCCATTCACTTCCACATAGTGGCGCTGATAGGCCGCCCATGCCGATTCGTAAAGCGCTACACTTTCCATAGCAGCCTGCGCACTATCGATGTGCGCCAGCAGGCTTTTTATCAAGTGCTCAGAGCCCTTGCCGACCATTTTCTCCACCAAGTCTTGATGGACGGTGAATGTATGGAAGGGCTCCGGCAAATCGGCCAGCATGCGCTGCAAAGCCTGCACAAAATCACCCAAGGTGTCGACCATGGTGCCGTCCAGATCGACGATGACGGCGTCCAGCGCAGTGCGGGGCCAGCATGACATTTCGCTCACGCAATTTTCTCCAGGGGTTGTCGGGCTTGTATCCAGGCCACCAGCGCTTCGACGTCCATGGGGCGCCCGAACCAGTAACCCTGGCCCTTTTGGCAGCCCATCGCGGCCATCTCGGTAGCCTGTTCCGCGGTTTCAATGCCTTCTGCCACCGTACCCAACTTCAAGGTCGCGGCCACCCGCAAGGTGGCTTCAATCAATACACGGTGGTAGTCACTCTTGTCGAGCAGGTTGACGAATGAACGGTCGATCTTGATGGAACTTACCGGCAACTCATGCAGGCAGGCGAGCGACGAGTAGCCGGTTCCAAAGTCATCCAGTGACAGTGCTACTCCCATGGCTCGTAGTTCCTGCAAGGTGGTCTGCACCAGCGCATCCTGGGCGGCCAAGCTCTCGGTCACTTCCAATACCAACTGCTGGGGCTCCATATCTGCGCTGCGAAGAGCGTCACGCACCATGTCTACCAGGCCGGGCTCCCTCAACTGTGCGCGGGAAAGGTTCACAGACATGCTGGGCGGCGCGGCAGACCCCAGGTCGCGCTGCAATTGCGCAAACGTCTGGCAGGCTGTTTCCAACACAAACTTCCCGAGTGCGGCAATCACACCGCACGCCTCCGCCAAGGGAATGAAGTCCACCGGCGAAACCGCGCCGCGCACCGGGTGCTGCCAGCGCACCAAGGCCTCCACACCGGCTAACTGATGCCCCGGCAAATGAACCAACGGTTGATAGACCACCCGCATTTCGCGGTTGTCCAGCGCCTGACGCAAGTCGTTCTCCAAAGAAACAGAGTCACTCACCTGCGAACGCATCAGCGGATCGAACACTACATAGCGTGCACGGCCGCTTCGCTTGGCCTCATACATGGCGATGTCTGCGTCCCGCAGCACGCTGTCCGCGTCATCTTCGGTGTGGGTGCTGGTCACGATGCCGATGCTCACGGTGGATGTCACCCGGTGTCCGTCCAACACATACGGCGCAGCCAGCACATCGAGGAGGCGGCCGGCGACGTGAATGGCGTCCAGATCACCACGGATATCGTCAAGCAGGACCACGAACTCATCCCCCCCGATGCGGGCGGCTACCTTGTCAAAGTCCCCACTGTGGGCAAAACTATCTCCGGGCCTCAGGCTGTCCTCCAGGCGGCGGGCAATCTGGCGCAGCAAAGCATCGCCTACGGTGTGACCCAGGGTGTCGTTGACCTGCTTGAAACGGTCAAAGTCCATGAACAGCACCGCAAAGTGATAGCCGGGCTCCAAGTGGCGACGCGCCAATGCTGCACGGATCAACTCCACCATGACCGTGCGATTGGGCAGCGCAGTCAAGTCGTCAGTGCGTGCTGCGGTACGAAGCTGCTGCTCCAGCGCCTTTTGGGCATTCACATCCATGGCCACGCCGGCCAAGCGCAACACGCGCCCCTGCACAGACCGGTCTGCTGCACGACCTGCGAACAGGACCCACACCCAACGCCCGGAATGGTGGCGCAGACGCACCGAGAGGCGGTGCTCATTGGACTCATCCCGCAAATGCTGGCGCAGGGAATGCTTCCAAGCCTGCACATCATCGGGGTGGATCAAACTCAACCAGGTCGCGGAACGAGGCATCAAGGCACCGTCCGGATATCCTAGGATCTGCTGCATGCGCGCATTCCATCCCACGCTGTCATCGACCAAATCCCAGTGCCAAATGCCCAAGCCGGCGCCGGACACCGCCAAGGACAGGATCTCTTGCTGTGTACGCACTGCCGTGAGGTCGGTCGCGACCAGAACCCAACCGGACATGGTGCCATCTTCATCGCGGATAGGTTGCATGTCCACCAGCACCCATCCCAATTCGGCACTCTTGGTGATCACGCGCACTTCGCGTTTGATGCCTCGCCCTTGCGCCAGCGCTTCAGTGAACTCGGTGAAATGGGTCGGGTCGGCGCTGCGCGCCTTCAGCAAGGTGCCGATGCGACGCCCCCGAGACTGGTCCGGGGAATAGCCGGTCAGGTTGCTGAATGCCTCGTTGATCCAGACCACCCGGTGCACGCTGTCAGTGATGGCAATCGCATTGGAGCTCAGCTCGGCCACCATCGCCAGCCGTTTCAAACGTTCCGCCTGGCTGGACATGGCTTCGTACTGGCGCCGCACCCCGCGCGCTGTGGGCTCCACCACCCCCACCGCAAGCAATACGCCCAAGGCGGCAATTCCCCCCACGATGGTCCAGATCGTGGAGATCAATCTTCTGCTCCGCTGCTCTACGTCCTGTTGCACCATTCGGCTCAAGTCGTACACAGAAGTCGAAACGCGTTGAACAACACGCTCCATCTCCACCAGCAAGGCGCCCTGAGCTCCGGACTGATCTGCCGAGGCCGCTCCCCACCTCTCCAGCAAAGGCCACAGTACTTCTCGGTCGGCGCGCCAGGCTGCCAGCGCAGAGAGCACCGCATCGGACGCCATCGGTTCCAGCGCCGCCTGGCGATTCAACAGCTCGTCGAAGCTCTGCGCCTCTTTGCGCAAAAGCAGCGCCGCCGAGCCGACAGCCTCTCTGCGCGCTGGCGCGTCCAACCGGCCATGCAGGGCTTCAATCAACAGTCCCAGCCGCTGAGTGGTTGTCACCTGCTCTGCCACCGACTGCATGACCTCTATGTCGAGTTGCCGGGTTTCTTGCCAGTGCTGGGCCAGTATGCCCCTCAGAGACCCCAGGACCAACAGGAGCAGCAACACACCATACATCGCCACCCGGACCCGAACATGGGAGTTACGCCCGCCCAACCAGGGACTGCCGAACTGGTCCTTCAGCTGCAAGGTCTTGGTTGGGGGCTGGTCCAAATAGTGCTCCGTGTCAAGGTGCCAGGCTGTGTTCAGCCCGCCAGCGCAACGCGCATGGCGTCCACCACCGACTTGTAGTCCGGTTTGCCGAAAATGGCGCTGCCCGCCACGAAGGTGTCTGCGCCCGCATCGGCCACGCGTCGGATATTGTCGGTTTTGATGCCGCCGTCCACTTCAAGGCGAATGTCTTTGCCGCTAGCCTCAATGCGCTTGCGGGCTGCCTCGACCTTGCGCAGGGCCGAGTCAATAAAGCTCTGGCCGCCGAAGCCAGGGTTGACGCTCATGATGAGGATAAGGTCAATATCGTCGATCACCCAGTCCAGCACATCCAGGGGCTCGGCGGGGTTGAACACCAGACCGGCCTTCACGCCCTTGGACTTGATGGCCTGCACACTGCGGTGCACATGGCCGGAGGCATCGGGGTGAAAGCTGATGTAGTCCGCACCTGCTTCGGCAAAGCTGGCCGCCAGCGCGTCTACCGGAGAAATCATCAAGTGCACATCAATCGGCACGGCGCCCCCCTCGGCGGTCTTGGCATGGGGCTTCAAGGCGCTGCAAATCATGGGACCGAAAGTCAGGTTGGGCACATAGTGGTTGTCCATCACATCAAAGTGAATCCAATCCGCGCCGGCGGCGATCACGTTTTTGACTTCTTCACCCAGTCGGGCAAAGTCGGCAGAGAGGATGGAGGGGGCAATACGGTAGGTCATGACAACGACGTCCAGGGAGGGGTTTCGGGTTTTTGGGGGTATTTCGAAATGCACATTTTCGCAGGTAGCATTGCCGGATGGCCAAATACGCATTCCTGGTGGAAGTCAAACCCCAATATCTGGCGGAGCAATCCGCCCCGCATGAGGACCTGTATGTCTTCGCGTACACCATCACCATCACCAATATCGGCGAAGTGACGGCGCAATTGATCTCCCGCACCTGGAATGTGAATGACGCCACCGGCCACACCGAACGCGTCAAAGGCTTGGGCGTGGTGGGCCAGCAACCCCTGCTCAAGCCCGGCCAGTCTTTTGAATACACCAGTGGAACCCGCTTGCGCACCCCCACAGGCACCATGCACGGCAGCTTTTTTTGCGTAGCCGAGGACGGCGAAAAATTCGATACCGACATTCCCATGTTCGTTCTGGACGCCCTGAGTGATGCGGATGGCCCGCGCACGCTGCATTGAAGCCCCGCATGGCACGTGTTGACCTGTCGGCCCTGCTGGAGCAACTGGCCACGCCCGCACCGGCCGTAGAGCGTCACATCTGGTTGATCTGCCTGCTGGCTTGGGTGCATGGCCCGGAGCAAACGCCTGAGCCCGCTGTCGCGCGCGTAGCCTTGTTGCTGGATGTGTTGGAGGCCCGGCCTGAAACCACGCAGCAATTGCGCGCGTGGTGGGCGGAGCTGCTGGGCTCTGTGGACGGCAGCACCCTGCTTTCGGATTACGGTTTCGGCTCGCGCAACGCCTTTATGAGCGAACTGGTGGAGCGCCTCAACCGCAAATTGCTGCCCGCCACCCCGGAAACCCAGGACGCATCCGAACTCTTTGCGCTGGTGCTCAACGATCCGCGGGACGCCCGCTGGATTGCGGCACTCCCAGCAGACACTCTGAGCCGCCTGGCGGCTCTGCTCAGCGTGCCAGCCACAAGGGCTGGCGCACCCAAGGCCTTACGCCCGGTCACCGTGTGGCAACACACCTTGCTGCATGCCCTGACCTTTTGTACCAGCCAGATTCGCGCCACAGGCTTCTCACAGGAAATGCGCCTGCGCATGAGCAGCCCTCTGCGGGACGGCAGCCCATTCCATACGCTGGCCAGCGATTTGGACCGGGTGCTGGACACCTGGTTGCAAGGCGGAGATACCTCTGACGCCGTGTTGCATTTCCGCAGCCAACTCGACGCCTGTCGCCATGCGGCCACCACGGTGTACACCCACCTGGATGCCCATGGCATTTCGGTCGATCTGGTGTTCCGTCTGCGGCAGTTGCGCGAACGCGTGTTGCGGGTCCGCGCCCTGCTGGACTGCCTGCTGGAAGACACCCAGCACGTCGCCACCGCCCGCCTGCTCTCGCACCTGGCCAGCGTGGGTCAGGAGCAGCGCAGTGTAGGGGCCCTCATTTCGTCCAACTCTTCACTGCTTGCGGCCAAAGTGGCCGAGCGCAGCTCGGAGACCGGAGAGCACTACATCACCCGCACCCGCGCCGAGTACCGCGCCATGCTGGGCCATGCTGCAGGCGGAGGGGCGCTGACTGCGCTGACCACCGCCATGAAGTTCGGCATCATGGCACTGGGCCTGTCGGCTTTCTGGTACGGGTTCTGGTCCGGGGTGATGTACGCCGCCAGCTTTGTGCTGATCCAGATGCTGCATTTCACGCTGGCCACCAAGCAGCCCGCCATGACAGCGCCTGCCATGGCCGCCAAGCTGAAAGACATCTCAGACTCCCAAGCCCTGCAAGCCTTTGTGGATGAGGTGACGCACCTGGTGCGCTCCCAGGTGGCAGCGGTCATCGGCAACGTGGCGGTCGTGTTTCCGGCTGCGGTCCTGCTGTCTGCGGTGCTCCTGCTGGTGACCGGCGCGCCCATGCTTACCCCGGAGAAGGCCGACTACGTGCTGCACTCCCTCACCTTGCTCGGGCCCTCGCTGTTGTTTGCCGCCTTCACCGGCGTGCTCTTGTTTTCCAGCAGCATCGTCGCGGGCTGGGTGGAAAACTGGTTTGTGCTGCACCGGCTGGATTCGGCCATCCGCTACAACCCGCGCATCACCGCATGGCTGGGCGCCGCGCGTGCAGACCGGTGGGCGCACTTCATGCGGCACCACATCTCGGGATTGGCCGCCAACATCTCGCTGGGCATGATGCTCGGCTTGGTGCCCGCCATTCTGGCTTTTGTCGGCCCGGCACTGGACGTGCGCCACGTCACCCTGTCTGCCGGGCAACTGGGCGCCGCCTGTGCTGCATTGGGCTGGGACGTCGTGCGCAACCCGGCCCTGTGGTGGGCCGTGGCCAGCATTCCGATGATCGGCTTGCTCAATGTGGGCGTGAGTTTTTACCTGGCGTTCCGGGTGGCGCTGCAAGCGCACAACGTGTCGGGCATTGACCGGTCGCGCATCCGCAGCAGCATCTGGCAACGCGTGCGGCAGGCCCCGATGAGCTTTTTGTGGCCCGCCAAAGAATGAGCGACCTCGGCGAATTTGCGCTGATCGCGCGCTACTTCGAGCGCAGCCAGCACCCCTTGCCCACGCAGGTCGTACTCGGTATCGGGGATGACTGCGCCCTGCTGCAACCCACCCCCGGCATGCAGTGGGCCATCAGCAGCGACATGCTGGTCAGCGGCCGGCACTTCTTTGCCGATGTGAACCCGCGCACCCTGGGCCACAAGGCGCTCGCCGTCAACCTGAGCGACCTTGCGGCCTGTGGCGCAAGGCCTGTAGGCTTTACCCTCGCACTCAGCCTGCCCGATGCAGACCCGGCGTGGCTACAAGGTTTCTCGCAAGGCCTGTTTGCGTTGGCCGATGCACACCATTGCCCACTGGTCGGCGGCGACACCACACGCGGCCCGCTCAATATTTGCATCACGGTCTTCGGAGAAACCCCGCCCGGCCAGGCACTGTTGCGCAGTGGTGCCCGCGCGGGGGATGACATCTGGGTCAGCGGCACCTTGGGCGACGCGGCCCTCGCGCTTCATTGCCTCTGGGGCCGCGACCAGTTGCCCGCCGAAGCATTGGCCCTAGCACGCCAACGGCTCGAACAGCCCACCCCCCGCGTGGCACTCGGGCAGGCCTTGCGCGGCATCGCCACCGCAGCAGCCGATGTCAGTGACGGCCTGTTGGGCGACCTGGGTCACATCCTGGAGCGCAGCCGTGTCGGCGCAGAACTGGAGGCACTGGATGCTATCAATTTGCTAGCTGCTCGCGCACATATCACGGGCGCCAGCGGCACTTTTGATCCACATTCACAGGCTGACAGCACCGCGCTTCGCTATGTACTGAGCGGCGGGGACGACTATGAGCTGGTGTTCACCGCAGCGCTGGAAAGTCGCCTGCAAGTTGAATCCGCGGCCACAGGCTGCGGTACCCGTGTCACCCGCATTGGCCGCATCGTTCGGGACCCCGGTGTGACCGTCAAAGCGCCGGACGGGTCTGCCCTGCACGGACCGTGGGCCAGCTTTGACCATTTCGCGACGTAATGCACTGTGCACCCGTGTAAAAGTCAGTAAACGCGACTTTGTGCCTTGGTCTACACAAGTCTTTGTTTGACAATATCTGGCCGCGTGCGAAAGCTGTCGTGGCTTTATGTGTAGAACCACTTTGGAGCGCAAGTGCCCACCGATACCCCGGCAGCCAACGGCTATGTATTCAAGCAGCTCAAACGGCTGGGCTTGTCGGATGCGTTGGCTTTGCAAACCGCCCCCATGGTCAAGGTGCAAGCCTTCGACGCCGGCAAGCGGCTGTGGACCAAGGGCAACGAGATCAAGCATTGGATGTTCATCATTCAAGGACTGGTCTCTGCGTCTGTACCGACCACCAACTCCGAGTCCACGCCGATTTCTGTCTACGGGCGTGGCGCCTGGTTCGGGGAACAGTCCATCATCAACCGCAAGCCCAGTTTTGCGGACTATGTGTGCCTCACGGCCACGGAGGTGCTGACGCTACCTGCCGCCCAGTTCGACCAGCTGTTTGTGACCGAACCCAACTTCGCGCGCTTTGTCGCCAAGCTCATGGCTTGGCGGGTGCAGAAAACGTCGGAAACACTCACCCTGATGAAGCTGGGCAACCCGTGCATGCGCGTTGTCATGGGCTTGGCGCAGTTCGCAGAAGCCTTGGCCTACCGCTCAGACCGGCCGCCCACCATAGGCTTTGGTGAGGGTGTGGAAATCCCTATCCCGCAGAACACCCTGGCCTCGTTATGCGGGGTGTCGCGCACCCTGTTTTCCGAGTACGTGCAGCAACTCGCGCAGCACGGCTGGCTCAAGCTGTCGTACGGCAAGCTGGAGATCCTGTCGATTCACACCTGGCACGCCTTTGCGCGCAGCCAGCGGGAAGACAGTGTGAACAAGCTGAACGCCAGCATCCAGGAACTGCTGGAGTTGCTCCGCACGCTGGACGCGGCCTGAAACCAGGCCGCTCTGGGTGCCACGTTGGTAGTGGCGTGTTCAGGACAAGAGGGAGTAGCGCGTTTCCAAGGCGGGCGGGCGCGCCGGTACTTTGATCAGCTCCGGTGGACGCGTCTCCTCCACCGTTTGCAACACGTCCCGCGCGCGCAGATTGAGAGAGCGCACCGGCTCGGTGGCGGGGCTGCCCAAGAAAAAGCCTTGGGCCATGTCCACACCGAGGTTCTTCATGGTGCGCAATTCCACCTCGCTCTCCACCGACTTGGCGACCAGAAGGGCGTTGTGGTTGCGCGTCAGTCGCACCAAGCTGCGCACCACGCGGCTTTGCTCACCGTCGACGGCAATGTTGTGGGTCCAACGGGGCGCCATTTTCACCACATTGGGCAGAACTTTGGCCCAGGCCTTCATGCTGTTCTCAGACGCCTTGAAGTTGTCCAAGGCGATCGTGACACCGGCGTCGCGCAAGGGACGCAAGGCCTCGACCAGCACATCCAGCTTGGGAATACGGGTGTAGCCGGCAAGGTCCAGCCCCATGCGGCGAGGTGACATCTGGTGCTTGCGCATCAGGTGGAGCAACATGCCCACGGCGTCCGACTCTTGCAGCTGCACCAAGGTTTGTGCGCTGAAATTCACAATCAATTGGCCTTTGCCGTTCTCGGCCATCCAGCGCTCCATGGAGAGCTCCAAACAGGCCAGCTCGAAGTTCTTCAGGCAGCGCTCCTGATGCGCGGCCTCCAGCAGGTCTTCAAAACTGGTCTCAGCCATCCGGCGGGGGGCACGCACCAGCGCCTCGTGGCCCAGGATCACACCGCTTCGCAAATCGACCATGGGTTGGTACACCGGCTCCAGGGCCCGCTCTGCAAGAAGATTCATCACCCGCAATGCCGCTGTTGCTTTTCCAGCACCGAACCATTTTTGTACTTTGGACAACCAATCAGACATACATCACTCTCTTCATCAATTCCTGTTCACAGGCCTGCCGGCACTGTGGGTTCAAACTGTTCATCCCTGCGCTCCGGGTGCCACCTGCCATCGCGCTCCACCACGGGGGCCAGGCTTTGCAATTTGCGTGACATGGACTTGGCGTAATGCCGCAAAGCCGACTTCAACGCTTGTGCAAACGAGGGCACCATGACCTGCAGCAGAACTTGTTGCTGCTGGTCATCCGGAATGGCGGTTTCCAGCGCCTGCAACAAGGCCACCGCAAAGTTCTCGGCACTGAAGGGATTGCTGGGCGCCTTGTAAAAACGCAGGCATTCGATCTGCAAACCGACCATCACTTCCAGCTCCGGACCACAGGTGCTCTCCAGCACTGTCACGATGCGGCCGGTACGGACCTTGCGGACCATCTCCAGGTCGCCGGAGAGTTGCATTTCACCCTCCAGGCGCCAGTCGCCGGGGTTGCTGTTACGGCGCGAGGGCGGCGGGTCACTCCGAACCATGCCGAGCGAGACCTGGAAGCGCTTTTGCAGCGCCAACTGGAATTCGCGGGACAAGGCCGGGGACAGCTCCATCAGCTTCAGGCGGCTGCCCTTGCTGAACAACTCATGGACAGGTGCATGGAGGCCCTGCCAGGAAGGTCCACGGCTGAGGTAGCTTTCTTGCGACTTGGTGACATCCCAGGTGATGGACAAGGCATTGCCCATCAGACTCTGGGCGTCTGCCAGAATCTCCAACACGGTGGCCAGGACGGGGTTGATACTCATAGCTCCAACGCAAAATGCTGCTATGACCTGATTACACGGGGCCCAGCGCGAAGCCGCAAACCCAACCGTCCACCGCTGAACATTTGCCCTGTAAAACTTTCGCCCATGAGCCGTCTTGCCCTGACCCGCACCAAGATTTACAACACCGTAGCCCGCCAACTGCACGGGCAAGTACCTTGCTGGGTCTGTGGCGAGCACGTAGCGCCGGAAGACGCCACGCTGGAACACATCCGCCCGCAAAGCGAGGGGGGCAGCAGTCACCTGGAAAACCTGGCTATCAGCCATGGCACGTGCAACCGGGGACGGCACATTCCCAAACAGGCCGCCTGAAACCGTCTCTGCGCTGACGGAGAAGCTCGGTAGCGCTAGCTGTCCTGCTTCAACCGGGCAGGCACCCCGGGTGGCGCGGCGGAACGCAGGTAGTCGGCCAAGGTGCGGCCCGGTTCATCCTCGAACCGGCCCGCAGTGCCTTCCAGCACATGCACCTGCTGCATGCGGTCCAAGCGGAAGCTGCGGAAGGCCTGCCGGGTTTCGCACCAGGCGGCTAGGGTCCACACGGCGCCCCAGTAGAAACAGCCCAAAGGCCGCAGGGTTCTTTGGCTGGAGCTGCCGCCTGCATCCCGGTAGTCAGCCCGCACCCTGCGCTGGGCCTGCGCCGCTTCGCGCAAGGTTTGCAAGGTGACCTGTACTTCGGGCGCCAGACCCACCGGCGGCGCGTACACCGCCATGCTCTGCGCCGCCGTGCGCGCAGCGGGTGGCAACACCGACAGAATCTTGCCCAGCGCCACCTGGCTGCTGCGGGCCAACACCGGGTCCTGCCAGACCTGTGCCATGCGCACGGAGGCCACCAGGGCGCGGGCTTCGTCGGCGGTGAACATCAGCGGCGGCAACTCAAAGCCTTGCCCCAAGCGGTAGCCCACGCCGGCCTCGCCTTCGATGGGCACGCCCTGGTGCTGCAGGTCGGCCACATCGCGGTACACCGTGCGCTCCGACACTTCCAGCCGCTGCGCCAGAAACGCGGCAGTAGTCAGCCGCCGCCCCCGGATGAGCTGGACGATTTGAAACAGACGGTCGGCGCGACGCATGAACTTGAGAGTGTTTTGGGGGTTAGCGCCCATGATACCTGCGCGGGCAGCTACCAAAACCATAGCGCCGACTACCGCACCGACGCTTCAATCCGGCTTTGAGTAAGCTTGCGACATGAACAAATACCTCGCCACCTATGCAGCCACGGCCCTTGTGCTCCTGATGCTGGACGTGCTGTGGATCGGCGGGCTGGCCAAGTCCATGTACCAGGAAGGCATCTGCCACCTGATGGCGGAGCAACCGCGCTGGGGCGTAGCGGCCCTCTTTTATGCGCTGTACCCGGTGGGCTTGCTGGTGTTTGTGGTGGCACCCCGGGGGGTGACAGACGGCTGGTCCGTTACCTTGTTGCACGCGGCACTTTTCGGACTCGTGGCCTATGCCACCTACGACCTCACCAACCTGGCCACGCTCAAAGGCTGGCCGGTGAGCCTGGCGATGCTGGACATGGCCTGGGGATGTGTGGCGAGCTGCGCGGCGTCGGCCGCAGGCAAGCTGGTGTTTCAGCGTTTTGCATGAAACCACTGCCTAGCGCCCATAGAATCTGCGCAAGCAGCTCCTAAAAACATAGCAAATCAACGTCGACTTGCATGGCGTGTGCAATCCGCAGCATATCGGCGTCGCTCACCGCGAACAGCCCGAACCGGAACTTATAGCCCCAGCGGCTGCGGTCCTCCACAAACTCCAAAGCGTCCAGCAACGGTGCGATAGGCGCCTCCAGAGCCGGCACATACGCCACATCGCGCCGGAACGGCACGAAGCCGCCGCCCATGTCGAAGGGATACACCACCCCCTGCTCCACCAGGCCCATGGACACAAAAGCCTGCAGCTTGTCTTTGCCGCCCATGGTGACGGTGGGGCTGTAGTACACCACCCGGTCGCCTGGCGCCACACGCCGCAGGGGTGCGCTCTTGCCGTGGCAGACCTGCATATAGCCCTGCCCGGCTTGGGCGCAGCCCCTGCGGGCGTGCGCCGCGCAGGCCACGGCAATCCAGTTCTTGCGCGCGGCCATGGCTCAGGCCTCTGCGTGCAGGCCGACGCGGTTGCCGTCCAGATCGGTGATGTGGGCGAAGTAGCCCATGCCCGGCGGCAAGGCGGTGCGGGGCAGTGCAATCGCGCCGCCTTGTGTCAGCACGCGGGCCAGTGCCGCATCCAGCGAGGGCGATGCGTCCAGATACACCAGCGTTCCGCCACTGGACAGCGCGGGTGCCGTGGGCCCTTGCATCAAGGCGCCGCCGGTGCCGGACTGCGGGTCGTAGGCAAAGACCGCACCCTCACTGGGGCCCATGGATTCGCGGCGCATGGGGTGACCCAGCACAGACTCATAAAAAGCCTGGGCGGCGTCCAGACGGGTGGTGGGAATTTCGAACCAGCTGATGGCGTTGCGCATGACATGCTCCTGCAAAGTGAATGAAGGTGCTGATGGTGCGGGGGTACTGCTGACACCGTGGTGTCAGCAGGCTGCAAAAGCTGCGTCACCTGAATGTCGTCATATTCCTGCAACGCGCCTCCCGCAGGATGGGCGTCATCGCATTTTTTTGAAGAGGTTTTGCCATGGCAGTGTCTGAACAACGCGTCCACACCCGCGCCACCTATTTCCGCCTCGGTACCGGGACCCAGACAGCGTCTTACTTTGTATTCCGCGATGCGGACAAGCCCGATGCGATTGCCGCGCTGATACTGGACATCAGCGAAGGCGGGGTGCAAATCCTCTCGCAAGCGGGCTCCTACCTCACCGGCAAGTCATTCCGTCTGGATTTGCATGTGGCCAGTGCGGATGGGTTCGAAGTGGTGGATGGCGGCGAAGTCCAGTGGGTTTGGTCGCAGCCCGACGGCATTTACACCCGCAGCGGCTTTGTGTCCCGCGCCGAGGGCCACAGCTTGGCCACCCTGCTGCAAGGCCTGCCCGTGGAGAACGAGCAGGTGATCCGCTGCGCGCTCTACCCCGTGGGTCACATGGCGATGGCCTGAGCGCCAGAGGTTTTGGCAAGTGCGCGGGCGGCTTGGGTCTGCCCGCCGTATCCCCAGTCGCTGGCCGGCATTTCCCGCACGATCACATAGCTGGCAGGCTCCAGCCCTTGCCCGTGGCCGAGTTGGGCCTCCAGCTCGGCGAATGCGCGTTCAATAAATGCCGCCTTCTGCGCCGCCGTATTGGTGCCTTGGGTGATGCTGATCTCCAGCATCGCAGTAGGGCGCTGCACATCGGTACCCCCCACGTGCCACCGCGCGGCGGGCACATCGTCGATGACCACCGCCGTGACCTCCGCACATTTACCTAATTCCTCGGCAGTGATGCGCGTCAGCGCTTCGGCCAGTGCGCGATAGCGAGATGGGTTTTGAAGTGGCGAGACTTTGAGTTGCAAAGTTGGCATGGTCAGGCTTTCTGGGTGGTGGTTGGGGTGGAATGGGTAAGGCGGCGGACCTGGTGCGCCATCAGGCGGGCAGCGTTGCACCAGAACTCATTCACCGCTTCGCGGCGCAGGCGACGGGCTTCCCGACGGGCGTGGTCGTGGAGTTGAGCGATTGCAGTGCTGTCAGGGGCGGCTGGGTACATGGTGGACTCCGGTAGGTTCAGGTCTTGTTGCGATGGTTTGAACTTTATGGAGAACACCAACTGTCGGAAACCGCGCTAAAGCGTTATTGGTTTTGCACTATTTGCAAAACCAATGCGTGCACCGGCACAATCGCGCCATGCAACTCCAACTCGATGACGTCGCCCTGTTCACCCGCATCGCCAAGCTGGGCACCCTGTCGGCCGCGGCCCGCGAGCGCAATGTGCCGGTGAGCCAGGTCACCCGTGCACTGACCCGGTTGGAGGCGGCCTGCGGTGTGCGCCTTCTGCACCGCACTACCCACGGCCTGAGCCTGACCGACGAAGGCGACACCCTGCTCTCTTATGGTCAGCGCCTGCTGGAGACCACCGCCGAGCTGGACAGCGAGCTCAGCGGCAAGCTCAGCGGGCCCAGTGGCTGGGTGCGTGTCAGCGTAAGCCCCTTGCTGGCCGAATGTGTCATTGCACCAAGCCTGCAGGGCTTGTATGACCGTTACCCGGCCTTGCACCTCGACATCAATGCCGACGACCGCGTTGCTGACATGGCCCGCGACGGCATTGACATTGCCATCCGCACCGGCAGCCCGAACAGCGACACCCTGGTGGCGCGAAAAATCGGAGAACACGGCCGCAGCCTCTATGCCGCCCCCGCTTATCTGGCGCGCTGTGGCACACCGCAGCACCCGGACGACCTCAACCGCCATCACCTGATCGCCAATAGCGCCAGCCCCAGCCTGAACCGATGGACTCGCGCTGGAGGCATCACTACCGCGGCACTGACGGTGCCCGGCCACACCCGTACCGACAACACCGCAGTAGTGCTCAGCCTGGTGCGCCATGGGGTAGGTATCGCCCGCCTGAATGACCTGATGGCAGCACCCATGGTGCGCTCTGGCGAACTGGTGCCCTTGCTGCAAACGCATTTCGACGGTGGCCGGGTTCCCATCTTCGCGGTGATGCTGCAGGAGCGGCACCGCTTGCCGAAAATCCGCGCCTGTATCGATTACTGGGCGGAGTGGATTGCCGGCATGTCCTAAGGCACTTTTGGCACCGGGATAGGGAGGCCTAGCCCCGCTCCTGTGCACCTATCTCCCTGCCATGGTGCACAGAGCTTGTATACCAGTGGCACGGAATCTGCTGTACGAGATGCACTATGGCCAACGCATCCGACATCAGTTCCCGCATCATTGAAGCCATCATGGCCCAGAAGCTGGCCCCCGGCGCACGCCTGGGCGAGCAGCAACTGGCCATGGTGTTTGACTGCAGCCGCACCATAGTCCGCGAGGCGCTGACCCGCCTGGCGGCGCGCGGCATTGTGACCGTCAGCAGCCGCCGGGGCTGGTATGTGATTGAGCCCTCGCTGAGCGAAGCGCGCGAGGCATTTGAGGCCCGCCGCGTGATCGAGATGGGCCTGATCCGCTGCACCACCGCGGTGAGCAAAGCGGCCATCAAAACCCTCAAAGCGCACATCAAAACCGAGCAGGCGGCCGTGAAAGGCACCGATGTGGGGCTGCGCAGCTACTTGCTGGGCGACTTCCATGTGTGCCTGGCCGAATGCCTGGGCAACAGCCTGCTGGCCGACACCTTGCGCGACTTCACTGCGCGCACCACCTTGATCGCCATGCTCTACCAGTCATCCCACGATGCTGCCCATTCATGTGCAGAGCACGGGCGCATTGTGGAAGCACTGGAGAAGTCCGACTGGGTGCTCGCAGAACAACTCATGCAACAACACATCGGCCACGTGCAAGACGCCCTGCGCCTGCAGCCCGCTGCCGAGGACCCGCTGGCCGAATTGCGCAGTGCGCTCAGCCCCGTGAGCGAAAGCAGCAAGGCCAAACCGGTGCGTTTGGCACAGGGCTTGCATACAAGCCGTGCAGACAAATCCTCTTCCTCCCCCTCAACCTACCTTGGAGCCCTGCTATGACCTTCCCCTTGAACAAACGCACTTTCGCCCTGGCGCTGGCCGCCGGCGCCTTGCTGGCCGTCTCCGGCGTGCAAGCGCAAACTGCGCTGGACGACATCCTGAAAGCCAAGGTGCTCAAGGTCGCCGTGCAGACCGACTCTGCGCCTTACGGCTTTGTAGGCACCGACCTCAAACCTATGGGCCTCGACATTGACATGGCCAACCTCATCGGCAAAAAACTGGGCGTGCCGGTGGAGCTGGTGGTGGTGGTGAGCGCAAGCCGCATTCCCGCTCTGCAAACCAAAAAAGCCGACCTGGTGATTGCCACTTTGGGCAAGAACCCGGACCGCGAAAAAGTGATCGACTTCTCGTCCGCCTACTCCCCCTTCTTCCAGGCGGTGTTCGGCCCCAAAAACATCCCCGTCAAGAGCTTTGCGGATCTGGCTGGCAAGTCAGTGGGCGTGACCCGCGGCGCCATGGAAGACCAGGAGCTGGGCAAAGTGGCCCCGACAGGAGTGGACACCAAACGCTTTGAAGACAACAACGCCACCATCGCCGCCTTCACCGCCGGCCAGGTGCAGTTCGTGGCCCTGGGCGCATCGGTGGCCGGCAACATGATGACCAAGAACCCGCAGCTGTCTGCCGAGTACAAGCTGCTGCTCAAAGACAGCCCCAACTTCATCGGTATCGCCAAGGGTGAAGACAAGCTCAAGGCCAAAGTGAACGAAATCATTGCCGACGCCAAAAAGAGTGGCGAACTCGAAGCCATGGCCAAAAAATGGCTGGGTCGCGGTCTGGGTGAGTTGCCCCTGTAAGGCCTGACGCAACTGACGCGAGCATTCCATGCGCATTCAACTCGACTTCGGGGCAGTTTTGGCCGAGTGGCCGCTGCTGCTCACCGGTGTGGGCTGGACCCTGGCACTCACGGCCGTGGCCGTGGTGGCGGGTACCGCCCTGGGCGTAGGCTGCGCATGGGTGCGGGCACGCGGCTTCGGCGCGGACCATGCACCGCGCTGGCTGCAAGCGGTGGTGGGTGGGTATGTGGAGCTGATCCGCAACACGCCCTTCATCGTGCAACTGTTTTTTATCTTCTTTGGGCTGCCGGCAGCGGGCTTCAAGCTGTCGGCGGAAACAGCGTCCTTCATTGCCATGGTGATCAACCTCGCGGCTTATGCCACCGAGATCATCCGTGCCGGGCTGGAAGCTACGCCCAAGGGGCAGATTGAAGCGGCGGTGAGCCTGGCGCTCAATCGTCTGCAAACCTTCACCTACGTGGTGCTGCCACCGGCCCTGAAAAAAATCTGGCCCAGCCTGGTCAGCCAGGTGGTGATCGTGATGCTGGGCTCCTCGGTGTGCGGGCAGATTTCCACCAAGGAATTGAGCTACGCGGCCGACCTGATCCAGAGCAACAACTTCCGCTCGTTTGAGGCTTTCATGGTGGTGGGCGCGGTGTATTTGTTGCTGTCCTTTGTGGTGCGCCATGTGCTCAATTGGCTGGGCGCCACCTTTGTGTTCGGGAGGCGCTGAGCCATGGTGGACTTTTCCCTCTGGGACATTTTTCGCAACCTGCTGCTGGCCCTGCGCTGGACGGTGGGGCTCTCGCTGATCGCCTTCATCGGCGGCGGTGTGGTCGGGCTGCTCTTGCTCATGCTGCGTTTGAGCAAATTGCCGGGCGCCACCGTATTCGTGAGCTGCTATGTGCAGCTCTTCCAGGGCGTGCCGCTGCTGGTGCAGCTGTTCCTCGCGTACTACGGCTTGGGCCTCTTCGGCATCAACACCTCGCCGTGGGTAGCGGCAGGCATGGGGCTCACGCTGTATGCCAGCGCCTTCCTGACCGAGATTTGGCGCGGCAGTGTGGAGTCCATTCCGCGCGGCCAGTGGGAGGCGTCGCAAAGCCTGGCGCTGAACTTTGCCGAGCAGCTGCGCTACATCATCCTGCCCCAAGCCTTCAAGATTTCGGTGGCGCCTACCGTGGGTT
Source organism: Rhodoferax mekongensis (assembly GCF_032191775.1). Classification (NCBI taxonomy): domain Bacteria; kingdom Pseudomonadati; phylum Pseudomonadota; class Betaproteobacteria; order Burkholderiales; family Comamonadaceae; genus Rhodoferax; species Rhodoferax mekongensis. The sequence continues at coordinate 181,346 of NZ_CP132507.1, forward strand.
TTCTGGTGCAGGTCATCAAGGGCACGGCACTAGCCTCGGTGATCGGCTTCATGGAGCTGACCAAGGTGGGCAAGACCATTGCCAACGCTACCTTCAGCCCGTTTCTGGTGTTCAGCTGCGTTGCGCTGATGTATTTCGTGCTGTGCTACCCGGTGAGCCTGTACGCCAAATCTTTGGAGAGAAAGTTACATGCCCATCGTTGATATCCGCGCCCTGCGCAAATCCTATGGCAGCAACGAGGTGCTCAAGGGCATCGACTTGCAAGTGGAGCCCGGCGAGGTCATCGCCATCATCGGCAAAAGCGGCTCAGGCAAAAGCACCCTGCTGCGTTGCATCAACGGCCTGGAAGAATTCCAGGCCGGCGAGCTCACGGTAGACGGCAAACCCCTGCTCCACAAAAGTGCCGTCGCCATGCGCGCCCTGCGCCAGCGGGTGGGCATGATCTTTCAGGGCTTCAACCTCTTCCCGCACCTCACCGTGGGCAAGAACATCATGCTCGCGCCCAGCTTGGTAAAAGCCAAAGACACGGCCAGCGGCGAGGCCCATGCCCGCGCCCTGCTGGAGCGCGTGGGCTTGGCGGAGAAGTTCGATGCCTTTGCCGACCAGCTCTCCGGCGGGCAGCAACAGCGCGTGGCGATTGCCCGCGCGCTGGCCATGGAACCCGCAGTGTTGCTGTGCGACGAGATCACCAGCGCCCTGGACCCCGAACTGGTGGGCGAGGTGCTACGCGTGGTGGAAACACTGGCGCAGGAAGGCATGACCCTGCTGATGGTGACGCACGAGATGAACTTCGCGCGCCGCGTCTCGAACCGGGTGATCTTCATGCACCAGGGGCGTGTGCATGAAATGGGGCCACCGGCAGAGCTGTTCGGCAATCCGCAAACGCCGGAGCTGCAGCAATTTCTGAAGTCGCTGCACGATTGAGTGCACACCGCCTGCGCCGTTGAATAATCGGGGCATGAGCGAACCTGTCACCCTGATCCCCGTCGACACCAGAACCGGCGAATTGCTATACCCACCCCGCCCGCGCAAACCGGCGGGGCCCACCGCCCAATTCATGTTCTCCCACCCGGCGCATGTGATTGCGTTCGGCTTGGGCTCTGGCCTGTCGCGCATTGCACCCGGCACCTCGGGCACCCTGTGGGCCTGGGTGGCATTTATTGCACTGTCGCAGTGGCTGGGCGAATTCGGCTGGGGCGTGCTGATTGCCCTGAGCATTCCGGTGGGCTGGTGGGCCAGCACCGTGACCGCACGCCACATGGGCGTGCTGGACCCGGGCAACATCGTGATCGACGAGATCGTGGCCTTCTGGCTGGTGCTTTGGCTGGTCACACCGACCTCACTGGTGGGGCAGGCGCTGGCATTCGGCCTGTTCCGCTACTTTGACGCGGCCAAACCCGGCCCGGTAGGCTGGGCCGACCGGCTCTTCCACGGCCTGCAGGCCGACACCGACCGCCATGCCTGGACCAAGGCTGGCTGGGGCATCATGCTCGACGACCTGGTGGCCGCCGGCTGCACGCTGATGGTGATTGCCATCTGGAGGTTTGCGTGAGCGCAACACCCAATCATCCGCTATCAAATCAGGAGCTGCTCGCGCATATTCCATCAGCGCCATTGGCCGATTTGATGCTGAAACGCCAATGGATGCTGGCTACTGCCGAGAGCTGCACTGGCGGCATGATTGCTGCTGTCTGCACCGACTTCGCGGGGTCAAGTGCCTGGTTTGAGCGCGGCTTTGTGACCTATTCCAACGAAGCCAAGTCCGACATGCTGGGCGTTCCCGCTGAACTGATTGCCACCCATGGCGCGGTGAGCGAGCCGGTAGCACGAGCCATGGCCAGCGGCGCCTTGCAACACTCAAGGGCCCAAGTGGCCCTCTCAGTCACCGGCATAGCCGGCCCCAGCGGAGGAACCCCGGACAAGCCGGTGGGCACGGTCTGGTTCGGCTGGGCCACGCCCGATGGTGTGTGGAGCGACATGCAGCGCTTTGATGGCGACCGCGCCGCGGTCCGCGCTGCAACCGTGCACCACAGCCTAACAAGGCTGATGGAGCTGCTCACCCCTCCAAATTGAGATGCCGCTTCAGCGTCTGAGCTTAGGTGCGGTGCGTTCAGGCCCTTGCGCCATGGCATTCAAGCGGCAACCGGGCCAGTTGAGTTTTTCGGCGTATACCGCGGTGCGCTTCAAAGCGCGCAGGCCGCGGTTGAAGGCTTGCAAGCGCGCCGCGCTGTCGGGCAGCTTGTCGCTGAACATTACATGGGTCGTGAAGTTCGGTGCAAAGAGCCGGGGATGGGCACGCAGGTCCTGCACTTCGCTGTCCATGAAATGGTGCTGCATCAAGTAGCAGGCCACGTTGCGCTCCATCGGCACCAGATCCAGTCGCCCGCCAATCAACAAGCGCAAGTTGGCGATGTCGTCGGGCGCGACCACGGTCTTCAGAGTGCCCGCTTTGTGCATGGCCCAGAACTCCGGTGTATAGGTGTACGACTGCACCACGCCAATCCGCAAATCCTTCAAGTCGGAGAGCACCTTCCAGTCGAACGGGGCGTCCTTGAAGGCTGCCTGGCGATACACCAGCACCCACTGTTCGGTCAGCACGTTGTCACTGATCAGAAAACCTTTGTCCCGCTCGGGGTTGCGGCCCCAATAGGCCGTGGCGTCCCACAAACCGGCGCGTGACTCCTCCAGCGTGCGGGTCCAGGGTTTGAAGGTGTACTCCACCTCCAAGCCTTCCAAGGCGAAGGCACGCCGGACGATGTCCAGGGCAATACCTTGGTCTGGCCGCTCCTGGGTGGCATAGGGAGGTAGCTCACCCGTTGCCAGTCGCAGCACCTGGGCGGCAGCAGGCGCACATGCGCAAGCCAAGGCAAGCAGCGCGGCACCCATCTTGGTGCGGAAAGCTTGCAGTTGAAATCCGGAGCGGCCCATCGACGTCATGCCTGTGTGTATTTTCGGATCATCATAGTGCGGCCTGTGGCTATTGCACGCGGGACAAGCCCTGCTTTACAAATCACGTAGCCTTGGTCACGGTTTTGCCCGCTTTCGGAGATTCCCATGCCATGGTTTGACGGTTTTAAGCAACGCGATTTCGAGGTCAACGGAGTGCACATCCACGCCCGGGTGCCTGTGGAATTGCCGGGAAACAGGCCCGCGCTGCTGCTTTTGCACGGCTTCCCGCAAACCCATGTGCTGTGGCAACGGGTGGCCCAGCAGCTGGCGCAAGATTTCTATCTGGTGATGCCGGATTTGCGTGGATACGGCGATTCGGGCAAACCTGCCGGTCTGCCGGACCACAGCAACTACAGCAAACGCACGCTGGCCGCCGACATGGTGGCCGTGATGGATGCATTGGGCCTTGAACGGTTCGGGGTCTGCGGGCATGACCGGGGCGGGCGCGTCGCCCACCGGCTGGCGGTAGACCACCCGGAACGGGTGCAAGGCCTGTGTGTGATCGACATCGCTCCCACATTGGACATGTATGCGGCCACCGATTTTGCTTATGCAAGTGCTTACTACCACTGGTTCCACCTGATTCAGCCCACTCCTTTGCCCGAGACCATGATTCTGGGCGCACCCCTGCCCTACCTGCACACCAAGCTGGGCGGCTGGGGAGGCACGGGTACCACCTTCATTGAGCCGCAGGCCATGGCGGAATACGAGCGGTGCTTTCTGTTGCCGGGCACGGTGCACAGCATGTGCGAGGACTACCGGGCCAGCGCCAGCATGGACCTCGAACACGACCGTACCAGCAGGGAGCTTCCCGACGGGGCAGGACGCATTGCCTGCAACACCTTAGTGCTTTGGGGCGAGCGCGGTGTGGTGAACCGCCTCTTTGACCCGATGGCGCTGTGGCAGGCCCAATGCGCGGCCACGGTCAGTGGAGCGGCACTGCCCGCAGGCCACTTCATCCCCGAGGAGCTGCCGGATGAGACAGCACGCTACCTGAAGGAGTTCTTTCATGGCTGAATGCGGCGCACTCAACAGCTTGCCAAGCGGCGGTGTCGCTATCGTGATGGGCGCCAGTGGCGGCATCGGAGCCGCGCTGGTTCGCAGCCTGGAGGCGTCCAGCCGGTTCGACGCGGTACGGTGCCTGGGGCGGAACTCAAGGCCTGCGTGGGACCTGTTGGATGAGGGCAGCATCCGCGCCTCGGCACAGGCAATTCAAGATTCCGGCATGCCCGTGCGGCTGGTGCTGGATGCCACCGGTTTTCTGCACAACGAAGTATGGGCACCGGAGAAGAGTTGGCAGCAACTGGACGCCGCCCACATGGCACACAGTTTTGCCATCAATGCGATAGGCCCTGCGTTGCTCATGAAACACTTTTTGCCACTGCTGGCGCGGGACGGAAAAAGCGTTTTCGCCACCCTGTCCGCCAAGGTAGGGAGCATTGGCGACAACCGGTTGGGCGGGTGGTACAGCTACCGCGCCAGCAAGGCCGCACTCAATCAGCTGGTGCATACCGCCGCCATCGAACTCAAGCGGCGCAACCCGCAGGCGATCTGCATTGCACTGCACCCCGGGACCGTAGACACCGGGCTCTCATCGCCATTCGCCAAATCGGGCTTGGAGGTGCGCGCTCCAGACCAGGCCGCCGTGCGCTTGCTGGATGTTCTGGAGGGATTAGCGGCGGGGGACAGCGGCGGATTTTTTAACCATGACGGCACACCTCTGCCTTGGTGAATACATGCAAACCAAAATAGGCAACTTGCGACCGCGTAGAATTTGTCCACCTGCTTTCGGGAGGAAGCAGGACTTCAACTTCCAAAGAGAAATCCATGAAAAAACTTTTGATCGCTGCCACTGCAGCCGCTGCAACTTTGGTCGCACCTCAAGCATTTGCTCAAGCCAAGAACTTTCAAGGTTTCAGCGTCACTGCCGCAGTAAATGCGAACAACAACTCTGCAGAGTTGGCAAACAAAGTGGACGCATCCCGTGGCAACGTCGGTGTTATCGCTCAATACGACTTCAGTGTCGGTAGCGCTTTTGTTGTCGGGCTGGGTGCAAGCCTTGCATTGAATGACTTTGATATTGCCTCCAATGCCAAGCTGCAAAATGCAAACAGCGTGTTTATTGCACCCGGAGTTGCTATCAACGATCAAACTTTGATTTACGGAAAGATTGCCTCCATCACAGCCAAGGCAGACCTGAGTGGGACTTCCGCAGATATCTCCGGTATCGGATATGGAATCGGTGCACGTTATTTCACCAACAAGAATGTTTTTTTCCAAGGTGAGTATGTCTTCAACAAATATGACGACAAGAAAACCTCTGTAGGAACATTTAAGAACCAAACTGGTGTCCTCACCTTGGGCGTAGGCTACAAGTTCTAAGCACGCATCGCAAATTGAAAAGCCCGCTTAACGCGGGCTTTCTCTTTGGGGAAACGCCTTCAGGCGCCGTGACACTTTTTGTACTTCTTGCCACTCCCGCAATGGCAAGGGTCATTGCGGCCGGGCTCTGCTTCTTTGCGGATGGTCTCAACGCGCGGGCCGAAATTGCGCCACAGCTCGCGCAAGTCATACACCGCCCAAACGGCATCCGAAAAATCGTTAATGCGGCGCTGGCTCACACTGGCGGGGCCGTTGTCATCAAACACGGCAATGGTGGGCTCATCGGTGTCATCTTCGGTGAGCGCAACGATGGACTGCAGCGAAGCGTCCAGCCATTTCTCAGCCTCCTTGTCGCGGGGCGCGGCCCATTCTTCGGGCCAGGATTCGACGGCAAACATGAATCCTAGCGCCCAGACCTGGCCGAATGAGGGCAGGTCTTCGCCGGCCATAGCCGCGCGGTCTTCTTCCGACAAGCCGGCGACAGCGCCGCGCACATCCATCACCTCAGGGTGGTAGGCGTTCTCATCGTCCAAGCCTTGGATCTCGACGCCGAGGCCGCGCACGATGTCATTCCAACGGCGGGTCCAGAGCTCCAGGAAGCGCGCAGCCTGGGCTGGATCGGCAAAACCACCGGCTTCGCCTGCTTCGGGAACTTCCATGTCCAACAGAACAGGGAAGTACTCCTCAGCAGCAATCGGACGGCGGCAGACCACCAGTGCGGCCATGAAACCTTCGCAGAACTCCCACTGAGGAATTTCTTCATGGCGGGTGCGCAGGTCGTCCAGTATGCTGTCAATTTCATCAAATTCCTGGGGGGTCAAAGACCCATCGACGTGCGCGGGCGCGTCTGTGGACGCATCGGTGGAGATATTGGTAGTCATAAGCTGTGCAAAGAGAGTGCAGGCTGGTATTGTCTCTCCGAAGGAGACTCCGCGATGCTTAACACTTTGAATGCTGTCTTTCCCATCCGCTATACCGTGATGGGTTTGAGCGTTTTTGCCCTGCTGCTCAGTGTGTTCAGCCTGCTGGTGTTCGGTGCGGGCTTGGGCGTCTTCATGCTAGCGGCCATCCTGGTCGGGGTCGGGGTGTATGACCTTCGCCAGACCAAGCGCTCCATCCTGCGCAACTACCCCATCATCGGGCACCTGCGTTTCATGCTGGAGTTTGTCCGCCCAGAAATCCGGCAGTACTTCATCGAGAGCGACAACGAAGCAACACCCTTCTCCCGCTCCCAGCGCTCACTCGTCTACCAGCGGGCCAAGGGCGAGCCTGACAAACGCCCCTTCGGCACCCAACTCGATGTGCATGCCGAAGGCTATGAATGGGTCAACCATTCTGTGGCTCCGACCAAGATTGCCTTACACGATTTCCGTATCACTATCGGGGAAGGTACTGCGCAGCCTTACTCGGCCAGCGTGTTCAACATCTCCGCCATGAGCTTCGGCGCCTTGAGCGCCAACGCGATCCTGGCGTTAAACAAGGGCGCCAAACGCGGTAACTTTGCGCACGACACGGGCGAGGGCTCCATCTCAGCCCACCACCGGGTTCACGGGGGTGACCTCATCTGGGAGGTAGCCTCCGGTTACTTCGGCTGCCGGAATGAGGATGGCACCTTCAATGCCGACAAGTTCGCCGCCAACGCTCGCGATCCGCAGGTCAAAATGATTGAGCTCAAGCTCAGCCAGGGCGCCAAGCCCGGGCACGGCGGCATGCTGCCGGGCCCCAAGGTAACGCCTGAAATTGCCGAAGCGCGTGGCGTGCCGGTCGGGGTGGACTGCATTTCACCAGCCTCGCACAGCGCGTTTTCCACGCCCATCGAGATGATGCAGTTCATTGCCCGCCTGCGTGAGCTCTCGGGTGGCAAGCCCACCGGCATGAAGCTGTGCATAGGCCATCCGTGGGAGTGGTTTGCCATGGTCAAGGCGATGCTGGAAACCGGCATCACACCCGACTTCATCGTTGTGGATGGGGCCGAGGGTGGCACCGGTGCTGCCCCCCTGGAGTTCACCGACCACGTAGGCGCGCCGGTGCAGGAAGGCCTGCTGCTGGTGCACAACACCCTGCGGGGCGCGGGCCTGCGCGAACGCATCAAGGTCGGCGTTGCCGGCAAAGTGGTGAGCGCGTTTGACATCGCGCGCCTGATGGCATTGGGTGCAGATTGGTGCAACAGCGCCCGGGGATTTATGTTCGCGCTGGGGTGCATCCAGGCCCAACATTGCCACACCGGCCATTGCCCGACCGGAGTGACCACGCAGGACCCGCTGCGTCAGCAAAGTCTGGTGGTACCCGACAAGGCGGACCGGGTCTACAACTTTCATCAACAAACCCTGTTTGCTCTCAAAGAAATGGTGCAGGCGGTGGGGGTGCACCACCCGAATGAGATCACTGCCCACCACATCGTGCGTCGCTCTGGTGGCAATAAAGTACGCTCTCTTGCGCAATTGATCCTGACCCAGTTGCCCAGCGGAGCCTTACTCGACGGCCAGACGGCCGGGTTGCCTCTGATCTATCGCCAGACTTGGCCACGTGCAAGCGCAGACAGTTTTGCGATGCGGTCGGATTAAGGTGTAAAGCACTTTACCGAAGATCTTTCCCCTGACTGCATGACTCCGCGATATCGCCCGCGCCGACTTCCCTCCCACATGAAGGGCTTCGTATGGTGTTGGTTGTTTGCGGCAACGTTGATCTGGACGCCTTCGCTCCATGCTGAAGGCACGCGGGTTCTGCTAATTGCCTCCTACCACCAGGGGATGGCGTGGAGTGATGCGCAGATCGAAGGGGTACGGCAAGAGCTGGCACCGTTGCAGCCCACTATAGACCTGCAGGTGGAATATCTCGATACCAAACGCACAGCCCCCAGTGAGCGGTATTACCAGCAGTTCGAAAGCCTGCTGCTCGCCAAGATGGGAGCGCTGCCGCCTGCCCTTATCCTGGCTGCCGATGACGATGGTCTGGACATGGCCTTGCGCCTCAGAGACAAGCACTTCCCCCGCGTCGCAGTGCTGTTTTCGGGGGTGGCCATCAGCCGGCGCCCTGCGTTGGCGCAGATGAACAATGTCGGTGGCGTGTTTGATGACCTCGATGTTGCAGACAGCTTGGAGCTGGTGCTCAAGCTCCGCCCCCAAACCCGCCGCCTTGTCGTGATACATGACCAGAGCCGCACCAGCCTGGCCCAGGTGGAGACCTTGCGCGAAGTGATCCGGCCGCTTGCCGGCTTGCAAGTGGAGTTTTTGACCGGCCTGAATGCAGAAACCATCCAAGCAAAGCTCGGCCTGTTGACGGCGAACGATTTGGTATTTGCACTGCCGTTCAACAAAGACGCCAGAGGCACGCGCTTCTCGCACGAGGAGACTGCGGATTTGTGGGCCCATGCGTCGAACGCGCCGGTAGCCGTGACCCGTGATGTGGCCATGCGTCCAGGCATTCTTGGCGGCTATCTCGTTTCCGGCATCGAACAAGGACAAGCTGTTGGACGTTTGGCACAGCAACTGATGACCGGCAGTATCAGCGTGCCCTTACCCATGTCTGCGGTTCCGGGAAAAGCCACTTTCGACTTCCAACAAATGGAGCGCTGGGGCATTCCCCTGGATCGGCTGCCGGCCAATGCGGTCCTGCTCAACCGGCCCACTGACCCATGGGATGACCTGCGCCCTCACCGTGCATGGCTGCTGGCACTCTTCAGCAGTTTGCTGATCATCATCGGTTTGTTGATCTACGGGATGTACAGCCGCAAAGCGGCCATACGGGCCATTCGTGCCAGCGAAAAGAAGTACCGCGAACTGTTCGACCACAGCCCCGACGCCATGATCGTGCGGGATGTCGCCAGTGGCCGGGTGGTGGATATCAATCCACGCTTCGAAGCCTTGTTCGGCTACACGCCCGCAGAGGCCCGTCTTCTGCAGCCCCTTGAATTGACGGCCCTCGGGGGGGAGTTCACCGAACAGGCGGTTCAGGAGCGCTTTGCCCGCGTATTGGAAACCGGCCAACAAGTCTTTGAGTGGCACCAACGGCGCAAAGATGGCAGCCAGTTCTGGTCCGAAATCTCAATGGTGCGCATGGAAATGGGGAACCGCGTTCGTACCGTGTCTACCGTCCGGGACATCAGTGACCGCAAGCAGGCAGAGCAGCGGGCCCGTGAGCTCGAACATCGCATCCGACAGATCTATGAGAACCTGCCCATCGCTGTGTTTGCGATTGATGCAGATCACCGAGTCACATTCTGGAATCCGCAAATGACCCGGTTGACCGGAGTACCCGCAAGCGAGGTGGTGGGCACCACCGATAGTTGGCGGGGCATCTACAAGACTCCACGCCCCACCCTGGTCAATCTGCTGGTGGATGGCGCCGACCCTCTGGTACTGGCCCGACACTACCCGTCCAAGCTGCGCCCCAGCACCGACCTGCCGGGTGCACTGGAAGGCGAAGACTATTTCAGCAACCATGACGGAACCAAAGGCATGTGGGGCCGGTTTTGTGCGGCCCCCCTCAGAGATGCCGACGGCAAGATCAGCGGTGCCATTGAGACCCTGATTGATGTCACCCAGCTCAAGCGCATCCAAACCAATTTGCAGGATCTCAATCGCGAGCTGGAAGCCCGGGTGGAGGCTCGCAATCAGGAGCTGCAACGTGCCATGGGCCAATTGGTGCAAAGTGAAAAACTCGCAGCCTTGGGCAGCCTGGTCGCAGGCGTCGCGCACGAACTCAACACTCCGATCGGCAATGTGATGGCGGTAGCCTCCACACTCACGGAAGAGGCCGGCGCTTTCAGCCAGAGACTGCTCTCCGGTACCGCGCGACGTTCGGAGGTCGAGAAGGGGGCACAACGCATCGAAGAAGCCAGCCAGCTGATTGAGCGCAATGCGAGCCGTGCAGCCAAGTTGATCAATGACTTCAAGGAAGTCGCTGTGGACCAAACCAGTAGTAGGCGTCGCAGATTCCAGCTACTGGCTGTGGTGGAGGAGGTGCTGCACACCGCCAGACCCATGTTCAAGTCTCATGATCATGAGGTCCGTCTGGATATCGCCGCGGATTTGGAACTCGACAGCTACCCCGGCCCGCTAGAGCAAGTTCTGACCAATTTGCTAAGCAACTCCATCCATCACGGATTCGACGGCAAGGACAGGGGACGCATCTCCATCGAGGCGCGTCTGGAAGGAGCCATGGTGATGCTGCATTACGCAGACAACGGACGGGGCATTCCGGCATCCAACCTGCCCCATATTTTCGAGCCGTTCTACACCACCAAACTAGGTCGCGGTGGAAGCGGCTTGGGGATGTACATCGTCTACAACCTGGTCAGCAATGTAATGGGCGGGCACATTGGCATTGAAAGCGAAGAAGGGAGCGGCACCCATATTCGGATCGCCCTACCGCAAGTGGCATCCCCTTCTCCCGGCGGATTCCAAACCTCATAGCTCGCTATTTAAAAGATAGCGGCTCGCGCAGAGGCACCGAGCGCCAGAAGGCGTTTTGCCATACAAAGTACTGCGTGGTCCTTGCTCAGCACCAGGCATTGGTGGGCCACGGCCAGGTCGATAAAGCGCTGGTCGTCCGGGTCTTTGCAAGTGACAGGGGCTTTGGGCGCGGGGTCCACGGTGTGCACCCAGGCATCACGCGCCGCCAACACCTCGCGTGGCTCCAGCCCATAGAAGGCCAAACGCTTGGCGATTTGGGGATAGCTCAGCACTCGTGCCAGCTCTTGGCGCATGGCATCGGTGGACAGCCATCGGAGCTGGCCAGCCTCCAGGGCCTGACGCAGCGGCAAGGTCAAGGGGTCTTTGAACACCAAGACATCGAGCACGATGTTGGTGTCCAGCACGATGCCGGGCACCGGCTCAGTCATGTGATTGGGAAGCAGCAGGTTTGGCGAGTCGGCCCTTGACCATGTCGAACTTGAACAGACGGCACTCCAGCGGGCCGTTCCACATGGGCACTCGACGGGACTCTTTGAGGCGCATTTTGCTGGGCAGCTTGAGGTCGGGAGTGAGCATCCAGGCGGTCCATCCACTGTAGTTCTTTTTCCAGTGGCTGGCCAGCTGGTTGAAGAAGTCCACGCCGTCGTCCGCCTCTGCCAGCTCGCGGGCGCCGAAACGGGCACCTTCGCCCTCACCCGCCACGCCGCCTATGCCGATACGCTCGCCGTACGGCGGGTTGATGACCATCACGCCACCACCGGTCTCGCTCACATCAATCGGGGGCATACGCTGCAAAGCATCACCGCCGCGGAATTCGATCACATCGGCCACCCCGGCGCGCTGCGCATTCCGTTCAGCAAAGTCGACCATCCGGAAAGACACATCACTGCCGTAAATCAAGGCTTTCTGGCCTGGCTCCGGCTTCACAACAGCGTCAGCAGCTTCTTTTTTCATAGCAGCCCATTCCTCGGAGCGGAAGGGCTTGTACTTCTCAAACGCAAACCGGCGCTGGGAGCCGGCTGCGATGTTGCAGGCAATCTGCGCAGCTTCAATGACAACGGTGCCGCTACCGCAGCAAGGGTCGTACAAAGGCAGTAAATCGTCGTCACCCGATGCCCAGCCGCTGGCAGCGATCATGGCGGCCGCCAGGGTTTCTTTGAGTGGCGCATCGCCCTTGTCTTCACGCCAGCCCCGCTTGAACAACGGTTCGCCGGAAGTGTCGATGTAGAGCGAGCAGGCATCGGTGGTCAGGTGGGCGTAAATGCGCACATCGGGCCATTGGGTATTCACGTCCGGCCGCACACCGCCCGCCACTTCGCGAAAGCGGTCGCACACGGCGTCCTTCACTTTGAGCGCCGCAAAGTTCAGCGAGGTGAGCGGGCTGTGCTGGGCAGTGACTTCCACCTTGATACTTTCGCGCGGAGTGAACCAGCGCTCCCACGCCACTTGCATGGCGGCGCGGTACAGGTCCTGCTCGCTGCGGTATTCGGTGTACGACACCAGCACCAACACCCGCTGGGCCAAGCGGCTGTACAGGTTGAGCAGCATCGCATGCTCAAACCCGGTGCGCACGGCCACGCCCCCGCGCTGCTTGGTGATGCAGCCGGGTGGTAAGCCGGTGATCTGCAAAATCTCCGGCGCCAGATATTCCTCCACGCCGGCGGCGCAGGGGAGAAAGAGAGTCAATTGGTTCATAGCGCTTTGCGGAGTGAGGCGGGGGCAATCTTCAGGCCCTCGCGGTATTTGGCCACGGTGCGCCGGGCGCATTCAATGCCCTGCTCTTTGAGCATGTCGGAAATCTGGTTGTCGCTCAAGGGCTTTTTCGGGCTCTCGGAAGCGATGAACTGCTTGATCAGCGCCCGCACCGCCGTGCTGGAGGCGTTGCCGCCAGACTCAGTGCCCAGGCCGGAGCCGAAGAAGTACTTCAACTCAAACGTGCCGAAGGGCGTCGCCATGTATTTGGCAGTGGTCACCCGGCTGATGGTGGATTCATGCAAGCCCAGTTCGTCTGCAATTTCGCGCAGCACCAGCGGGCGCATGGCCAGTTCGCCATGGGTGAAGAAGTTTTTTTGACGCTCCACAATCGCTGTGCTCACGCGCAGGATGGTGTCAAAGCGCTGTTGGATGTTCTTGATAAACCAGCGCGCCTCCTGCAGGCGCTGCTGCAGACCGGCGTGGCTGGAGCTGGCTTTGTGGTTGCGCAGCACATTGGCGTAAATGTCGTGCACCTTGAGGCGCGGCATCACATCCGGATTCAGTTGCACCCGGAATTTGGGCATTCCGCCCACCTTGCCGATGGGCACCACCAGCACATCAGGCACGACGATATTGCGCTCCACATCCATAAAGCGGCGGCCGGGCTTGGGCTCCAGACGGGCTATGAGTGCAATGGCCTCGCGCACCAGAGCATCGCTACCCACACCTGCTTGCACGAGGCGCTTGATGTCGCGACGGGCCAGCAGTTCCATGGGTTGCTTGCAAATGGCCAAAGCCACCTGCAGTACCTCAGTGCGATCCAATTCGCCATCTTCATCCGCGGTGGTCAGCAATGCCCGCAGTTGCAAGCGCAAACATTCACCCAAGTCACGCGCACCGACACCGACCGGTTCCAGGCTGTGAAGCAGGCCCAATGCCACAGTGAAGTGGTGCACCAGTTCGTGGAGCTGCTCTTCGTCGGCAGGGTGCAGACTCTGGGCTAGCTCGGCCAGCGGGTCTTCCAGGTAGCCGTCGTCGTTGAGGGACTCGATCAGGAAGCGCAGTGCGGCCGCATCCTCGGCGCTCAAGCGCAAAGCGGCGGCTTGGCGGTGCAGAAAGGACTGCAAAGACTCGCCCGAACGTGCCAGTTCGGTCGCATCCTTCTGCTCGTCGTCGTCCAGGTTGTTGGTTTTGGCTTTGGCATCCACACCCCATTCGCCGTCGTCGGGGGTCATCTCAGTGGTGCCGTCGCCCTCCCAGTCGGGTTCATCGCTGCCGGACAGCGGAGTCGTCTCATCCTCATTCGAGCTGCTAGCGCTTGTACTGCTTGCGTAGTCAGCTATCGAATGAGGAGCAAAGTCAGCCTCTTCGGATAGACGGTCTCCATCACTCACCGGTGCATCCACCGCATCCAGGCCAAAGTCTTCCCGCTCAGCACGCTCTTCGGTGAGCTCCAGGAAGGGGTTTTCGTCCAGCATCTGCTCCACCTCCTGGCTGAGCTCCAGCGTGGAGAGTTGCAGCAAGCGGATGGATTGTTGCAGCTGCGGGGTGAGCGCCAGATGCTGCGAGACGCGTAAAGACAATCCTTGCTTCATGTCAAAACAAGCCTGTCATCGGAGAGAGCGGCAATTTGCCGCAGGGCCGCCCCAAGGCAAATTTGCCCCCTTGGGGGGCAGCGACCCGCACAGCAGTGGAGCGTGGGGGTCATGGTCACATCTTGAAGTTTTCGCCGAGGTAGACACGGCGGACATCGGCGTTGTTCACGATATCGGCCGGAGTGCCTTCGGCCAGCACGTGCCCGTCGCTGATGATGTAGGCGTGGTCGCAAATACCCAGCGTTTCGCGCACGTTATGGTCGGTGATGAGCACGCCAATGCCTCGTGCCTTCAGGAAATTGATGATGCGTTGAATCTCGATCACCGCAATCGGGTCGATACCTGCAAAAGGCTCATCGAGCAGGATGAAACGCGGCCTTGTCGCCAGCGCGCGGGCTATTTCCACCCGACGGCGCTCGCCACCGGAAAGGGCCAGCGACGGAGACTCCCGCAAATGCTCGACACGGAGCTCTTGCAGCAAATCGGTAAGCCGGCGCTCGATCTCAGCCGGCTTCAAAGGCGCACCGGCATCATCACGCTGCAGTTCCAGCACCGCACGCACGTTGTCTTCCACATTGAGCTTGCGGAAGATGGAGGCTTCTTGCGGCAGGTAGCCGAGCCCCAAGCGGGCGCGCCGGTGGATCGGCATGTGCTCGATGCTCTGGCCGTCAATGGTGATGTCGCCTGCGCTGGCGCGCAGCAGACCCACAATCATGTAAAACGAGGTCGTTTTGCCGGCACCGTTGGGGCCCAGCAAGCCCACCACTTCACCGGTGCGCACTGCCATAGAAACATCTTTGACGACCTGCCGCTTGCCGTAAAACTTCTGAAGGTGGCGGGCCTCAAGCCGCCCGGTAGCGCTGTCCGGGGTATCGGGTACTGCTGCGTTCACGGAACAGCTTTCTCAATCTGGGTCGTGGGCTTGAGCACCGTACCTGCGGCGGGTGGCGTCGTGACCGGATCGGCCTTGGGGGTCAGCATGGCACGCACACGACCTGCGGGTGCAGCCGCTGTCTTGGGGGTGCCATCTACGGTAAAACGGTCCGTCAGGTTTTCGTACATGATGACCGCACCGGTCACCTCGTCGGCCACCGTCGCCCCCCGCAAGCGGCGCATCTGGGCTTTTTGGATGAAGCGCACAGTATCGGCCTTGCCGTCGTACTCAATGGTGTCCCCCTCGCCCTCGATGAACTCATCCAACCCGTCCCGCTTCTGGCGGAAGAAAGCCTGCTTGCCGGGAGCTCCGGTCACCAGACCATATTGATAGCCCTCAGGGTCTTGTCGCACCTCGATTTGGGCGCCACGAATCAGGATGGAGCCCTTGGTGAGCACTACATTGCCGGAAAACACACTGACCTGCTTGAGGTCGTCGTACCGCAACGCGTCCGACTCCACGTTCATCGGTTTGTTGCGATCAGCCTTTTCGGCCCGAATACCCTCCGCCACACCGCACAGGGCCAGCAGGACTGACAAGGACAACAGGATTTTTTTCATAAGGGCACGAAACTTGCTCGAAGAGCGCTCGCTGCATTGTACCGAGCGCTTCAGGCTTCATGCCCTTGGTGCGCTCAACCGTCGGCGTTAATTTTGCTGATCAGTGCTTGAAGCACATCAGCGGCCTGCGCGTTGTCGACCTGGCAGGTTCCCGCATTGGCATGGCCGCCTCCGCCGTAACTCAGCATGAGCTCCCCGATATGGGTGTTGGAACTGCGGTTGGTGATGGACTTGCCGGTGGCAAACACGGTGTTTTGCTTCTGCAAACCCCAGAGCACGTGGATGGAAATATTGGTCTGCGGGAACAATGCATAAACCATGAAACGGTTCACGGCGTAGATGGTTTCTTCATTGCGCAAGTCCAGCACCAGAAGGTTGCCATGGACCGTGGAGCAGCGCTGCAGCTGCTCCTTGGCCTTTTCGGCATGCTCGAAATACAGCTCCACGCGCTCCACCACGTCCGGCAACTGCAGAATTTCGTCGATGCCATGGTTACGGCAGTACTGAATCAAATCCATCATCAGCTGGTAATTGCTGACGCGGAACTCGCGGAAGCGACCCAAGCCTGTGCGCGAATCCATCAGATAGTTCAGGAGCACCCAACCGCTAGGGTTCATGATCTCGTCATGGCTGAAACGCGCAGAGTCGCCCTTGTCTACCGCTTCCATCATGTCGTGAAAGCGCGCGGGAAAGCGGCTGGCACCGCCATAGTGGTCGTACACCACGCGGGCAGCAGAGTCCGCATGCGGCAGGATGATGTGGTTCGGGCGTTCGCCGGTGTTGCGAATGGTCTCGGATTCGTGGTGGTCAAACGCCAGGTGCACACCCGGCACATAAGGCAGGTTGGTGGTGATGTCGCGGTTGGACACCTCTACCTTGCCGTCTTGCATATCTTTGGGGTGAACGAACTTGATGTCGTCTATCAAGTCCAGCTCGTTAAGCAGGACGGCGCATACCAGCCCATCGAAATCGCTACGGGTAACCAGACGGAATTTCTGACTCGACATTGAACGAACCCCTTGACGCAAAGATAAGGAAATTCATTCTAGCCCCGCCTTTGGTGGTGTGCGGCGGTCAGGCGCAAAGCCGAACCGCCGCCGTCGCATCAACCGCGGCCGGCGCGAACGTCAGCGACCAGGGACTCCACCACTTGCAATGCGCGGGGCATATTGCCGGCGAGAGAACCATCGGTGTAGAAACGACCGGCAATACCCAAAGCTGGCACGCCTTCCACCTTGTAAGCGTTCTGCAACTGGGCTGCTTTACCTGCCTTGGTGGCTACCGTAAAGGAGTTGTACTGCGCCACGAACTTGTCCTTGTCCACGCCTTGCTGAGCCACCCATTCCAGGATGGCTTCCGGTCGGGCAAGGTTTTGTTTTTCGTTGTGAATGGCGTTGAACACTTTGGCGTGTAATTTCTCCACCAAGCCCATGGCTTCCAAGGTGTAGTACAGGCGCTGCTGAGGTACGAAGCTTTCCTGGAATGCAACCGGCGCGCGACGGAAGGACACGTCTTTCGGCAGGGTTTTGATCCAGCCCTGCAACAGGGGCTCAAACGCATTGCAGTGCGGGCAGTTGTACCAGAAGAACTCGACCACTTCGATCTTGCCAGTGGGGGCTTCGGTCGGTGCGCGGGGGTCCAGCGGCAAGTAATCGGTTCCCGCTTGGGGCTTCTTGGCTTGGGCCTGAACCCGGGGAGACCAAGCCGTGGAAGCGACCAGAGCGGCGCCCGTGGCCATGTGAGTGAATGCGCGACGTTTCATTTCAAAAGACTCCATAGAGGCGGTGTGAGTGGACCCACCGCCGAAAGTTCCGGGAAAGACTCAGCGTTGAACGCGAACCAGCGCCGTTTCCAAGCCGGCCTTGTCCATTTTTTCCTTGGCTTTGTCGGCATCTTCCTTCTTGTCGAAGGGGCCTACGCGTACGCGGAAAACCTGCTTGCCGGAGAGCTCCCGCTCCGAGATCTTGGTCTCGATGCCACTCAGTGACAACTTGGCGCGCTGGCTTTCTGCATCTTCTGCAGAGCGGAAAGACCCGACCTGCACCCAGTAGGTAAACACATCGCCATCCGCCGCACCAGCTTTGGCCTTGGCCAAGTCACCCAGTGGGTCGGCGGAGGCCTTGGCGTCGGCCTTCGCATCCGGCTTCGCTGCAGCTTTGGGGTCTGCCTTGGCGTCCGCTTTCGGATCGGCTTTTGCTTCAGGCTTGGCCTCTACCACCTTGCCCGCGGCTTTGGCACCCGAAGCAGGCGTGCCGGGCACGGTAGCCACAGGCACTGCCGGCGCTGGATTCTTGCCATACATGGGCGCGTTCGGATCCCAGTTTTTGTTCTTCTGGGCTTCAGCCGCATCCTGGTCCGCACTGCGGCTTTGGCTCTTGTTCATGAAAGGCACCGGCACCTTGGTGACGTACACCGCCACCGCCAGAGCGGCGCCCAATCCCACCACCACGCCCACGATGAACCCGACCAGGGTCCCGCCACGCTCGTTCTTCATGCCTTGCTTTCTTTGAAGGAATTACATCTTTTGCGGGGCACTCACGCCCAGCACGGCCAGCCCATTGTGCAGCACTTGCGCAGTCGCCGCGACCAGCGCGAGGCGGGCCAACTTGACCGACGCATCATCCACCAGGATGCGCTCGGCATCGTAGTAGCTGTGGTAGCTGGCGGCCAGTTCGCGCAAGTAGAAGGTCACATCGTGCGGAGCCTCGCCGTCTGTTGCGGCGGTCAGCATTTCGGGGAACTTGGCCAACAGCAGCATCAAGGCCTGTGCTTGGGGACTTTCCAATGCCGAGAGGTCCACCCCCTTGAGTACAGCCACATCGCCACCCCAGCTTGCCAGCACCGAACAGATGCGCGCATGGGCGTACTGCACGTAATAGACGGGATTGTCATTGTTCTTCTGCACGGCCAAATCCACATCGAAGGTGTACTCGGTGTCGGGCTTGCGGCTCAGCAGGAAGAAGCGCACGGCGTCCTTGCTGGTCCATTCAATCAAGTCACGTAAGGTCACATAGCTGCCCGCGCGCTTGCTGATCTTGACTTCTTCGCCCCCGCGCACCACGCGCACCATGGTGTGCAGCACGTAGTCGGGGTAGCCCTGGGGAATGCCCACATCGGCCGCTTGCAATCCCGCGCGCACGCGGGCGATAGTGCCGTGGTGATCGGTGCCCTGGATGTTGACGACCTTGGCAAAACCGCGCTCCCACTTGGCGATGTGGTAGGCCACGTCCGGCACAAAGTAGGTGTAGCTGCCGTCCTTTTTGCGCATGACGCGGTCTTTGTCATCGCCGTAGTCGGTGCTCCTGAGCCAGAGCGCGCCGTCCTGCTCGTATGTCTTGCCGTTGGCGACCAGTTTATTGACAGCGGCTTCTACCCGACCGCTGGTATATAGGCTGGATTCCAGATAGTACTGGTCAAAGTGAAGGTTGAAGGCCTGCAGGTCCTTGTCCTGCTCATTGCGCAGGTAGGCCACGGCGAATTGGCGGATGTTGTCGTAGTCATCCACATCACCATTGGCGGTGAACTCGCGGTCATCGGCCTTGATGGAGGCCTTGGCCTTGAAGGCTTCGGCAATGTCGGCAATGTAGTCACCGTTGTAGAAGGCCTTGCTCTCCGGATTGTCGGGGTCAGTAGGCCAGCAGCTGTCGCCGGGCTTGAAGCCCTTGGCACGCAACTGGGTGCTTTTGGTTAGCGTGTCGATTTGTACACCCGCATCGTTGTAGTAGAACTCTCGGTGTACCTTGTAGCCCTGGCTGGCAAACAGGTTACAAATGGCATCGCCCAGCGCGGCCTGACGGCCGTGGCCCACGTGCAAGGGACCGGTGGGGTTGGCAGACACAAACTCCACCAATACCGGCTTGCCGCTCTCAGGCTGGTAGCCGAAACGTGCGCCCTGTCCCAGCACCTCACGCACCACCTCCTGCTTGGCAGCAGGTTTGAGGCGTATGTTGATGAAGCCGGGGCCGGCGATTTCGATGTCCTGTACCCACTGTTGGTACACCGGTGTGGCCAGCAATTCGCCGCGCAGAGTTTCTGCAAGCTGGCGAGGGTTCATTTTCAGCGGCTTGGCCAGCTGCATCGCAGCGGTGGTGGCGAAGTCGCCATGGGCGGCAACTTTGGGCGACTCAAAGGCGGCCTTGGGGCCAGCGCCGGGTGAAAGTTTTTCCAGGCAGGCGGCCAGCGCCTGCAGAAGTTCGTTTTTGACAGTAAGCATCCGTGGATTTTACGGGCCACGGAAAACCGCTGTTTCTGTGACTTTGTCATCGCAGACCGTCATCGGGCCGTTGTATGCTGAGGTTCCCTTTCCGGGATTTCTGCAACGGCAGGTCTCTGCCAACTTTTTCACACAGGACTACAAATGAAGCAACTGATCTCTCTCATGGCTTTGGGTCTGGCTCTGGCAGTGGGCGGCGCGCACGCTGCAGATGACAAGGCACCCACCGCACAACAGAGCAAAATGAAGACTTGCAATGCGGAAGCCAAAGACAAAAAGGGCGACGAGCGCAAAGCCTTCATGAAAGAGTGCCTGAGTGCCAAGCCTGCAGCCGCTGAAGACGGCAAGACAGCACAACAAAACAAAATGAAAACCTGCAACGCCGACGCCAAAGACAAAAAGGGCGACGAGCGCAAAGCCTTCATGAAAGAGTGCCTGAGCGCCAAGTAATCCCGCTGAACAACAACCGACAACCCGGCCAGTGGCCGGGTTTTTTACATCAGGCTTTGCAAGTAGCTTGCGGCAAAACTCTCAGGTGGCACGGGGCGTCCAAAGTGATAGCCCTGCCCGGTAGCGCAACCGATAGCGAGCAACATATCGCGAGCCCCTTCCGTCTCCACCCCTTCAGCATGCGGAACCATCTGCAAGCTCGCGCCCATTTGAACGATGGCTGCAACGATAGCCTGTTGTCCGGGGTCTGCAAGCATGCCCCGCACAAAAGACTGATCGATTTTGATTTTGTCAGTGGCAAACCGTTGCAAGTAGCCCAAGTTTGAATAACCCGTACCGAAGTCATCAATGGCGAGCGACACGCCCAATGCCTTCAGGCTGTGGATGGTGTCCGCCAGTGTCGCCGCATCCCCCATCAATACGGACTCGGTAATCTCCAGTTCCAGACAATGCGCGGGCAAGCCGGATGCGCTCAGCGCCTGTTGGACCGCCCCCTCCAGCCCACCGCGATGAAACTGGACGGGTGAAATATTCACCGCAACGATGAGGGGCTGCCCCGCGCGCTGCCACAGTGCGATCTGCCGGCAGGACTCCACCAAAACCCAACGCCCCAATTCCACAATCAAGCCAGAACGCTCTGCGGCTTCAATGAATTCAGCAGGCCCCAACAAACCGCGTTGTGGATGCTGCCAGCGAATCAGCGCCTCGCAACCCAGCAGACGCCGATCGCGCATATCCACCACCGGCTGGTAATGCAGCACGAATTCATGGCGGGCCAGTGCCGTTTGCAGCTCAGCGACCAGCCGCGGGCTCGCGCTCATATCGTCCTGCATGGTCAGGTCAAAGAACCGGTAGCTGTTGCGCCCGGCTTGTTTGGCCTTGTACATGGCCAAGTCCGCATGGCGCAAAAGTGTCTCAAAGTCGCCCCCGTCTGAGGGATAGATTGCCAAACCGATGGAACAGGAACTCGATATTTCGGTTCCCTGAACCCGGTAAACCCCACCCAGATGCGCCAGAACCTCGTCAGCAGCGCGGCGGACCGCAACACTGTCCGGGACATCCAGCAAGCCCACCAGAAACTCGTCCCCGCTTTGCCGCATCACGATGTCTGACGCGCGCACGGCCGCCCTCAAACGTTGGGCGATCTGCTGCAAGAACTGGTCGCCGGCCATATGCCCTACCGTGTCATTGATGGATTTGAAGTTATCCAAGTCCACAAACATCAAAGCCACCTGCCCCTGACGCAGCCGCGCCTGCTCAATCGCGACCTCCATCTGGTGGCGCCCCAGGCTGCGGTTGGGCAGCCCGGTGAGCGCATCGTGCTGGGACAGATACGTCAAATGCGCCTGCGATTGGCGGTAGCCTTCTATCTGGACCTCCAGAGCTTCCGCCATCTTGCGCCTGTCAGACACCGTGCCCCAGACGGCGTACGCACCTGCCAACAACATGACCCACACGTCCCTCAGCAACTCCAACTCGGTGTTGTTGCGGGTGTTATGCCGCCAACCCAGCACTTCGGTCGCCAGGGTCATCACGGTGGCAAAGAGCAGCATGGCCGCCAGCAACTGGAGGAACACCCGGCGCCCGACCAAAAGCCCGGCCATGATCAAGATCAGCGGATAGGCCAGCAAGGCCACATCGCGCAGAGCATCGCTGAGCCACATCAGGCAAGACACCGTCGCCCACACGGCCCACATGATTACGGCAAACCCCCGTTGGGACTGGTGCTTCAGGCCATACCACCAGCCAAACGCGGTGCCCAGGACCCCTGCCATGAAGGCCATGGCGATAGGCCATTTGCCCACCGCAGCGTAGGACAGGCCTATCGGCACCAAAGCCGCCAAAGTGCCGCCGGCCACCTGTTGGAGCCGCCGCCTGTGGAACTCCAGCGTATTCCATTCAGCCTTCAACGCAGAGGCCGGCGGGACACGGGGAGCAGGTGTGGGGGTTTTCATAGGCAGGCCCAGCAAAAACTAAGACAAACCGGTGCCCAGCACCGTGCCGGCGAACACCGAAAATCCCACCCAATGGTTGAGGCGGAAGGCTTTGAAGCACCCTTCCCTGGAGCGGTCCTTGATCAACGTGCCGTGCCACACCACCTGGGCCATGGCCACAAGCACGCCCAGCCACCAGCCCCAGGGCGCCTTCAGACCGGGCACCACCAGCAAGGTCCAGGCCAGCAGATACACACCGTAAAACACCATGACTGCCATCACGTCCCAACGCCCCAGTGTGATGGCGGATGTCTTGATGCCTATGCGCAAGTCATCGTCACGGTCCACCATGGCGTATTCGGTGTCATACGCCAGCACCCAAAACAGATTGCCCACCAGCAAAGCCCAGGCCTGCCACGGGATGTCAGCGCGCACTGCCGCATAGGCCATGGGAATGCCGAAGCTGAATGCCACCCCCAGCACCGCCTGCGGCATGGCCACATACCGCTTGGCATACGGATACACCAGCGCCACCGCCAGCGCCGCGAAGGACCATGCGATCGTCACTGCATTGGTAGTGAGCACCAGGCCAAAGGCCGCCAGCGCCAGAACCGCCCCCACGGCCAAGGCCTCGCGGCTGGAAATCCGCCCACTCGTGACGGGGCGCTGTGCCGTGCGTTTGACGTGCTTGTCGAATTCGCGGTCGGCCACGTCATTCACACAACAGCCCGCGCTGCGCATGAGGATGGTGCCCAAGGTGAACACGACGATGAGGTGCCAACCCGGAAAACCGCCAGCCGCCAGCCAGAGGGCCGACAGCGTGGGCCAGAGCAACAGCAACCAACCGGCGGGCCGGTTCCAGCGGATCAGGTCAAGGTAGAGGCGAAGTTTGTTATGCACAGAATTACTATCAATTTCATAGCTACTTGCGCAAATTCCAAGAGCGCTAGCAGCACTTCTTACTCAAAATCAGGAGAGCCTGCTCACCCCCGGCAGTTCACAGCTGTAAATGGCATTGCGCAATGCGGCAATCGCCTCATAGCGGGTAAAACTGCGGCGCCAAGCCAGCACCACACGGCGGGTGGGAGGCGGCAGGCTGCTGCCATCGGAGCGGGTGTCCAGTACCGGCAGGTACTTCACAAAGCTAGTCTCGACGCCCCGCTTTTTGGACTCCAGCGCCTCTTTGGGAACACTCAGCCGCGGAACCAGGGTAATGCCCATGCCGGCCGCGACCATGTGCTTGATGGTCTCCAGCGACGAACCTTCAAAGCTCTTGCGAATGCCCTCGGCATCGCTAGAGAAGCGGGCGAACTCGGGGCAGACTTCGAGCACGTGGTCACGGAAGCAATGGCCGTTGCCCAGCAGCAGCATGGTCTCATTCTTGAGTTGCTCAGCGGTCACCGAGGCCTGCTGCGCCAATGCATGGCTGGAGGGCACGGCGGCATAAAAGGGCTCGTCATACAGCGGGGCCAGCGCCAATCCGGTGTCGGGAAAAGGCTCCGCCAGAATGGCGCAATCGATCTCGCCGGTGCGCAGCATTTCCAGCAGCTTGACGGTGAAGTTCTCCTGCAGCACCAGCGGCATCTGCGGGCTTTTGGTGATCACCTGGCGCACCAGGGCCGGCAGCAAATAGGGAGCGATGGTGTAGATCACGCCGAGCTTCAAGGGCCCGGCCAGCGGGTCCTTGCCACGCTTGGCGATGTCCTTGATATTGGCCGCCTGCTCCAGCACGCTTTGGGCTTGGCGCACGATTTCTTCGCCCAGGGGCGTCACGCTCACTTCGTTCGCGCTGCGCTCGAAGAGCTTCACGTCCAGCTCCTCTTCGAGTTTTTTGACTGCCACCGACAGCGTGGGTTGCGAAACGAAGCAGGCGTCCGCCGCTTTGCCAAAGTGCCGCTCGCGGGCGACGGCGACGATGTATTTGAGTTCTGTGAGCGTCATGACAGCATTCCCTCCGTGTCAACCATGATGCCACGGCCGATAGCCTGAATCAATGAGCATGCCCTTGGGGTTCTATGATGACCAAAGCAATGCCACACACCAGCAAACCCGCCCCGCCCCAGAACGCGGCATCCGGTGTTTCGCTGAAAAATGCCGCGCCCAGCGCTGGGCTGAAGAGCAAGAGAGAAAAGCTGCCCGCCTCTACCGCCGAGGCGTCGCCCGCGCGGTAGGCGAAAAAGTAGCCCAGGTAAATGCCCGCTGCAGCCACGCCCACCAAGGGCAACAGCGGCCACAAATGGCTGGACACCGCAGGCAAGTCAAATCCGGTGAACAGGCCAAAGGTCAGCCAGCACGCAACCTGGCTCCAGGTGAGCACCGCAATCGGATGCTCGGAGCCGGAGTACTTCTTGAGCACAATACCCAGCATGGACTCCATCAAGGCGCCGAACAAGGCCACCAGAGCCGCGGGACGGAAGGCCTCTGCCCCCGGTTGCAAAATCACCAGCACCCCGCCAAAGCCCACGGCCACGCCGGTCCAGCGCAACCAGTGCGGCTTCTCGCCCAGGAAGAAAACACCCAAAGGCAGCATAAACAGCGAGCCCGTCATCAAAAACGCACTGGCTTCCGCCAGCGGCAGATGCGACACCGCATACGCCGCACACCAGGCGGAGGTCACGATGAAACAGGCCCGCAGCATGTGAAGCCAGGGCTGACGGGTGCGCACCACCCGCCCACGGGTAGCGATCCACACCGGCACCAACATGGCCAGCACCACCGTCGCCTGCAAAAACAAGACCTGCTTGGGCAGGATGCCTTGGGCCATCAACTGCTTGTTGCAGGCATCCAGCACCGACCAGCAGAACATGGCCAGAACCACCAGCATCACGCCGCGGGTGTTGCCGGACAGCGCGTTCCAGCGCATGAGAAAACGAGAAACCATAAATGGGAAAAACGGGCGCGGACGCCACTGCAAAGCGCTCCACTATAGCGGCCCGGGATGACGCCTTCAGGTCGTGACGGCGCTGCTCCGCTTGAGACTGTCGCGCAGCATCTCCAAACGCTCTTTCCATGCGCGCCGCACGTCCGGCGGCATGTTCTTGAGCACGCGGAAGGAATGCGGATCCTGGTTACCGTCCGCGTCCAGCACATTGATTTCAAGCTCACCGCCCAAAGAGGTGATAGTCGCCCCCCTGAGGGTCGTGTGGGCCGTTTGCTTGCCGGAGTGCAGGGTGATGCGCCCGGTGGCATCCAGGTCAATGAACCATTCGATGCCGCCTTTGCCGTCCAGACCGATCTCGCTGTTGGTACCAGTGAATCCGGCCACCCGACGCCATTGGGCGATCTGCTCTTCGGGCGGCATCGCCACAGCTTTACCCTTGGCTTTGGCGGCCGCGCGGATGGCTGCAGCCTCTTCGGCTTCCCGCTTGGCTGCCTCTTCGGCCTCCAGCCGGGCGGTACGTTGGTGCTCAAGACGCTCGACCCAGACCTGGATCTGCTTGGCAAAGCCGATGAACTGGTCCGCCACTTTGGTGGGCACATGGTCCAGACGCAATACCGCGTCTTCTTCGGTGGCCTGAAAGGCCATGCTGTGCCAACCGGTGGGCAAGGTCGGATCCTGCCCGGGTTTGGGGTTGTTGATGGTGCGCACCATGCGCGATAGCTCAATGCGCAAACCCAGGGCATCAAAAGTCACGTCCAGCGGACCGGTCTTTTCCATGGCGGTCTGCTTGTCGTTGGCCTTTTGGCTGTAATGGGCCTTGCGGGCCTTGACGCGTACTTTTCCGGCTCCCTTGAGCATGTCCACGCTGAATCCATGGGCTTCAAAGCGCTGGCCGCCAGGAATTTTGGATACCGTGGTGCGCAACCAGAAGGCCTGCAGTTCGGCGTACAGATAGGCACCCAACGAAAGCACAAACACTGTGCCCAAGCTCCACCAAATCCAATCCATGTGTCCACTCATCCGGCGATGTTAATCGGACTGCGGCGACTCAGCGGCACGCCTGCGTTTCCGCAGACGTCACGCAAGGCACAAATCGCTCCCGGATACGCTTGTAGCTGCCGTCGTTCATCATGGCCTGCAACGTTCGGTCCAAGGTCGCCACAAACTCCGGCGTGTTGCTCAGTCGGCTCAAAGCGAGCAGTCCGGGGTCATCCGAAGTCACCACACGCGTCTTGACCACGGCGTTGCTCAGCCCCAGGTTCTGCAACTCCACCCAGGCACTGACCTCGTCAGAAATCAGCCCGTCCAGACGCCCCATTTGCAGCAGGCCCCAGGCACTGCGGCGGGAGGTCAGTGGCTGCGTGCGGGCAAGAAAGTCCGGGTTCTTGATGAGTTCGTCATATTCGGCCCCGTACGCCACGCCAAGCTGGATGCCCAATCTGAAGTCCGTGCCCACCATGTCCGCCAGGCGGGTGAAGGCAAAGCGCTGGCTCGCCGCCTTGCTCATGAACAGCACATTGGGAGAGCGGTTGACCGGTCTGGAGAAATACGCAAACTTCTCACGCTCCGGCGTTTTGCGGGCGCCGGGCAGGATATCCAGTTTGCCGGCCTCCAGCTCCACCAGGCCGCGCGCCCAGGGCATCTCCTGCCACTGTGCAGCGCAATCCATGCGACGCAGTGCCTCGCGCACCAACTCCACATAGAAGCCGGTAGGCTGCCCGTCGGCACCGCGATAGGAGTAAGCACCGTCGTCATACCAGCGGACGGACTTGTTGCAGGTAGCTGCCATGGCACCCGCCTGCAAAGCTCCGCACATCAGCATTGCCCACACAGGGCACCATCTCGTCCAGTAGCTCATGCCATCCCGCCTCCACTTCATGGCCACCCCGCATGTTTCCATGCCTGGATGCACCATGTCAATACGCTTTGCTGCACATGCTTGCTACTATTTCGATAGCTATCCACGCATATTCGACGGGGGCCGTCGCCTGATTCCATTCAGGCCTTGAGAAATTCTGCTTTCCCACCCAACCAGCGGGCCACGTGCTTGGCCGCAAGGTGCGGGTAGGTATCGAGCAGCATAGGGGCCTCGACTTTGGCCCAGTCCAGCAGCTCGGTGTCGGTGGCCAGGTCCGCAAAGCGCAGCATGGCCTCGCCGCTCTGGCGGGCGCCCAGAAACTCACCGGGGCCACGGATCTCCAGGTCTCGCCGGGCAATCTCAAATCCGTCATTGGTCTCGGCCATGGCCTTCAGCCGCTCCCGCGCTGCTTCGCCCAGTCGTGGGGCGTCGCCGGTGGAATACAGCAGCACACAGGCCGATGCCGCAGCGCCCCGCCCTACCCGCCCGCGCAACTGGTGCAGCTGGCTGAGGCCGAAACGCTCGGCATGTTCAATCACCATCAGCGAGGCATTGGGTACATCCACCCCCACTTCAATGACCGTCGTGCTTACCAGCACCGACATCAGCCCCGCGGTGAACGCGCCCATGACGGCCTTTTTGTCATCCACATGCATGCGCGAGTGCAGCAGCCCGATCAGCACCGGCTGACCGTCTGCGCGGGTGGCGCCTTGCAGAGCTTCCGCCAAGTCGGCATGGGTCTGCGTGGCATTAGTCAGGTCCAGGGCCTCGCTCTCTTCAATCAGCGGGCAGACCCAATAGACCTGCCGGCCTTGGCTGATCTGGGCGCGGATGCGCTCAATCACTTCGTCACGCCGCGCGTCGTTGACCACTTTGGTGACGATGGGTGTGCGCCCGGGGGGCAGCTCGTCCAGGGTGGATACGTCGAGGTCTGCGTAGTAGCTCATCGCCAGCGTGCGCGGGATAGGCGTCGCCGTCATCATGAGCAAATGCGGCTCCATATCCTCGTGGTGCAATTTGTTGCGCAGGGCCAAGCGTTGCGCCACGCCGAAGCGGTGCTGCTCATCGATGATGGCCAGGGCCAGGTTCTTGAACTTCACCTTGTCCTGGATGATGGCGTGGGTGCCCACCACGAGCTGCGCCTCACCACTCTCGATCAAAGCCAGCATGGCCCGCCGCTCCTTGGCCTTTTGGGTACCGGTGAGCCAGGCGGTGGTAATGCCCAAGGGCTCCAGCCAGCCCAGCAGCTTGCGGAAGTGTTGTTCCGCCAATATCTCGGTGGGCGCCATCAGGGCGCACTGCCAGCCCGCATCCATGCAAATGGCGGCAGCCAACGCTGCCACCACGGTCTTGCCGGCGCCTACGTCACCTTGCAGCAAACGGTGCATGGGAATGCGGCGCGCCATGTCCCTGGCAATCTCTTCACCCACGCGTTGCTGCGCATTCGTGAGGCCAAAAGGCAGCGCTGCCAGCAGCCGTGCATGCAAAGTGCCGCCTTCCTCCGCTTGGAGCTGAGGAGCCTTGAGGCTGGCGCGTTCACGCCGGCTTTGCAACTGGCTGATTTGCTGGGCCAACAATTCTTCGGCCTTGAGCCGTTGCCAGGCCGGGTGACTGTGGTCCATCAGGGTATCGATGGAGACATCCGGCGTGGGGTGGTGCAAAAACTGTAGCGCATCACGCAATGTCCACAAGGGCTTTTGACCTTTTTGAGGCGAGCGGTGTTGCAACCATTCCAGATCGCCGGGCGCAAAGGTATCGCTCAAATCGGCGCGCGCCAGGCCGGAGAGCACCGCCTTGCGCAAGTAAGCCTGGGGCAGGCCTGCCACCGTGGGGTAGACCGGTGTGAGCGCGGTCGGCAGATCACCCCCGGCGGCTTTGAAAGTCGGGTGCAGCATGGTGCGCCCCAGAAACCCGCCTTTGACCTCTCCGCGCACCCGCACCTTGTTGCCTACCGCGAGCGCCTTTTGCTGCGAGCCATAGAAGCTGAAGAAACGCAGGGTGCAGGTGTCGGTGCCGTCGTCCACGGTCACGATGAGCTGGCGGCGCGGCCGGTAGGTCACTTCCTGGTGGGTGACCGTGGCTTCAATCTGGACCGGAGTGCTATCGCGCACGTCGATGAGCTTGACGATGCGGGTTTCATCCTCGTAGCGCAGCGGCAGGTGCAAAGCCAGGTCGATGTCCCGGCGCAGTCCCAGCTTTTCGAGGGCTTTTTGCAACTCGGTTTTGGGCTTGGCGTCAGGCATGGGCGCATTGTGCCGCACTACACTGGGGTGTTTGCCTGCCAACGCAGGCCCACCCCTAAGGAGACCCCATGAAAAAATGGATTGCACCGCTGACCGTCGTGGCCACCCTGCTAGGCGGCGCTGCCAGCGCCCCCAGCTACGCCCAAACCGCTGCGTACCCTTCCAAGCCTATCCGGCTGGTCATCCCCTTCCCGCCCGGAGGCGGCACCGACATCCTGTCCCGCCTGGTCGCCAGCAAGCTGACCGAAAACTTCCAGTGGACCGTAGTGCCCGACAACAAGGCGGGTGCCGGCGGCACTATCGGCATTGCCGAAGCCATCAAGGCGGCACCCACAGGGTATGACATGGTTATGGGCCAGAAAGACAACCTGGTCGTGGCCCCTTGGCTGTACGGCAACCTGCCCTGGGACCCGACCAAAGACCTGGTACCCGTGGCCCACGTGGCCTATACCCCCGTAGTGATCGCAACGGCAGCCAACTCCAGGTTCAAGACACTGGCCGATGTGGTGGCAGCCGCCAAAGCAGCGCCCGACACCATCACCTACGGCTCGCCCGGCAACGGCACCACCATTCACCTTGCCGGCAACCTGTTCGAAAAGGCCGCCAAGGTCGACATCCGCCACATCCCCTACAAAGGCTCCAACCCTGCACTGATGGACGCGCTGGCAGGTAATGTGGATTTGTTGGTGTCCTCTGTGCCATCCGCAATCGCCCAGATCAAGGCAGGCAAACTGCGCGCACTGGCGGTGACGTCTGCGGCCCGCAGCACCTCGCTGCCCGATGTGCCTACCGTGGCCGAGTCGGGCTACAAGGACTTTGATGTGAGCACCTGGTACGGCCTCTTCATGCCGGCCGGCACACCTGCCAATGTGGTCACGCTGATGAACAGCAAGGTCAACGAGCTGCTGGCCAAGCCTGAATTCAAAGAAGCCATCCACGCCCAAGGAGCGGAGCCTCAGGCCATGAAGCCCGAGCAATTCGGCAACCTGCTGAAAGCCGACTACGCCAAGTGGAAGGGCATCGTGCAGGCATCGGGCGCCAAAGTGGAGTAACTGATAGCGCAGCGGCGGTTTCAGAAGCCCAAGGCCATGCCGATAACACGGCATGGCCTTTTCTTTGTGCGCAACAGAAGCTCCACGACCGGCAGGCACCGATCGCACTGAACATGAGCGGCGATGGCAAGAAGCCGTGGCCGCTAGCGTGCGGCACAGCGTATGCCACTGGTTTCCCCACAATTTTTACTCTCTGTGCCACGCATTTGCGGTGGTGGGCTCCAACCTGGCAAGCATTGCCTCCGGAAGAGACTACCGGCCCGTGGCCGGGCTTGCGGCTATTGACGCTGGCGATGGCGAACTCATTGTGATGAACGAAGACCACGCCTTCGGTTTAGAGGCAGGGGGCGCCTACCATTGCTGGATAGAGTCCACCCATAGCGAGCCCACAGAGTTGATTGACCTGACCTTCGGCCATAACCACTTGTACGCGCAGGCCAATGGCTATGCATGGCATGGCGAGGAAGCTCCGTCTTTCCTGTGGGGGCCTTTTGATGCCCTGGCCATCACCGGCCCGCTGAGCCATGTGCAGCCGGGATTCGGCAAACACCGGATCTGGCTGCAGGAAACACCCGCCGGCGCGGGGTGGATGGAGCGACACATTGCCGCCAACGAGCAGGCCTATGTGAAGCTCACCACCGAAGCGCTGTGTCACTACCGCGAACTCACGTTGCAGGCCTGAGCGAGCCAGTGCGCAGGGGTGAAGTCCGCCTGTGGGAAAATCACTGCCTTTCTTATTCCTTGGAACGGGCCTGTCCGGCCCTCAAGCACCATGTCTTTGCCTTCCCCTGACGCGCAACGCGTCTTCACCCTCAGCGATTTCGATTTTGAGCTTCCCGAAGCGCTGATTGCCCAACACCCCGCCGCAGAACGCAGTGCCTCCCGCCTTCTGGACGGCACAGGCGATGTGTCTGTAGACCGCATCTTCAAAGACTTGCCCGGCCTGCTGCGTGCAGGTGACTTGCTGGTGTTCAACGACACCAAGGTCATCAATGCCCGGCTCTATGGGGAAAAGTCCACCGGCGGCAAGGTGGAGCTGCTGATTGAGCGCGTGCTGGGCGGCAACCAGGTGGCTGCCCACATGCGCGTCAGCAAAAAACCTGAGGTGGGCGCCACCATCAAGATGACCTGTGCCCCCGGCCAGGAAGACGGCCTCAGCGCCACCCTGCTGGGCCGCTGGCCCAACGTGGACGGGCCCATCTACCGTTTTGTGCTCAGCAACGACCGCGGCGACGACCCCTACACCCTGATGGAGCGCCACGGCCATGTGCCCCTGCCGCCCTACATCACCCACAGCGACTCACCGGAGGATGTGCAACGCTACCAGACGGTGTTTGCCAAGAACCCCGGCGCTGTGGCCGCTCCGACCGCCGCCTTGCATTTTGACGAAGGGGTGTTTGCCCAGTTAGACGCCATGGGCGTGGAGCGCGCGCACGTGACGCTGCACGTGGGCGCAGGCACTTTTCAGCCGGTCAAGACCGAGAACATCGCCGAGCACCAGATGCACAGCGAGTGGTACAACGTGCCGCTGGAGACTCAAGAAGCCATTGCTGCTTGCAAGGCACGGGGCGGGCGCATCGTCGCGGTGGGCACCACCAGTGTGCGCACCCTGGAGAGCTGGGCCAAAACAGGTGTATCCAGTGGCGACACCAACATCTTCATCACGCCCGGTTTTGACTTCAAGCTGGTTGATGTACTGGTGACCAACTTCCACCTGCCCAAAAGCAGCCTCATGATGCTGGTGAGCGCCTTCACGGGTTACGACTATGTGATGGGCCTGTACCGCGACGCCATCGCCAGAGGCTACCGCTTCTTCAGCTATGGCGACTCCATGCTGCTGACTCGCCGCCCTGGCTGAAAGCTAGACCACCTGCCGCACCAGCCCCTGCTGCCGCAAGCCGAAGAGCTTTTGCTCCAAGCGCTGCAGGGCGCTGGCCGAGCCAACGCTAGTGCCGGAGCGGGATTCGATTACCGCGCTGCAGTGAAATCTTCGAAATTCGCCGGGCATCACAAAGGGCTGGCACATGGCAGTTACCCTTTCGTAGGCGTTGCCGTACACCGGAGCCAATGCAAGCAGCACCCGCCCCTGGCCCCACGGCATCAAGAGCTCCGCTTTTTCTAGCACGCCATGCAGGTGTTCCGCCAGGGCCATTTGCAGCTCCTCCAGATATTCAAGGTCGGCTTCAGCGCAGATGTCTGCCCACCCGTCGATCTCCAGCAGCACCAGTTGCTGCAATCACTCACCGCCCCGGTGCCGCAATGCGGCGGCACGGGTTTCCAACTGGTTGGCGCCTGACTGCAACAAGGGTAAACGGCTCCGGTCCATGTGTGCCAGCGCTTGTGTCAAGACCCGTACGAGGCG
This sequence comes from Rhodoferax mekongensis, assembly GCF_032191775.1. Classification (NCBI taxonomy): domain Bacteria; kingdom Pseudomonadati; phylum Pseudomonadota; class Betaproteobacteria; order Burkholderiales; family Comamonadaceae; genus Rhodoferax; species Rhodoferax mekongensis. The sequence goes on from NZ_CP132507.1 coordinate 213,868, forward strand.
AGCGATCTCATCTTCACCCCCTGCACGCAAGCGCAGAGGGATACCTTTAGTCATCAGGGCTTGCAGCCCGTCCGCCGCATCGCGCAAAGGTCGGAACATGCGCCACAGCACCAGCAGCACCAAAGTAGTAGCGAGCAGGGTGGCGACCAGCGTGGCCGCCAACACGCCCACAGGGGTCAGCCACGCAGGCTTCAGCGTTACCAGCGCAATCAGACACAGCAAAGGGATATGGGTGGCGACAAACGCAATTAGAAAACTGCGGACTGCGACGGACTGGAACCAGGACATATGAGAGTTCTCCAACGTGGACTTGGCTCTCTGCGGAGCGCTTCACCGACAATATACCTATGCTGAAATTTGATTTGCTTACAAACGACCCCGCCAGTGCCGATGGCAGCTACCTGGGCAGTCACGCCCGCCGCGGGCGCCTCACGCTGAACCACGGCGTGGTCGAAACCCCCATCTTCATGCCCGTGGGCACCTACGGCACCGTCAAGGGCGTGATGCCGCGCAGCCTGCATGACATGAATGCCCAGATCATTCTGGGCAACACCTTCCATCTGTGGATGCGTCCCGGCCTGGACGTGGTGCAAAAGTTCGGCGGCCTCCACCAGTTCGAAAAATGGGACAAGCCCATCCTCACCGACAGCGGCGGCTTTCAGGTCTGGAGCCTCGGTGAAATGCGCAAGATTTCCGAAGAAGGCGTGAAGTTCGCTTCTCCTGTGAACGGCGACAAGCTGTTCCTGACGCCCGAGATCAGCATGCAGATCCAGACCACGCTGAACTCCGACATCGTGATGCAGTTCGACGAGTGCACGCCCTATTTGTCGGTGGAGCCCAAAACCAAAGGCCAGATCACCACCGAGCGCGAGGCCCGCAGCTCCATGGAGTTGAGTTTGAGGTGGGCCAAGCGCTGCCAGGACGAGTTCGCCCGGCTGAACAACCCCAACGCGCTCTTCGGCATCGTGCAGGGTGGCATGTTTGAGCACCTGCGTGACGAATCGCTGGCGGGACTGGAAGCGCTGGACTTCCCCGGCATTGCCGTGGGTGGCCTGTCGGTGGGCGAGCCCAAGGACGACATGATGCGCGTCCTGAAGCACATCGGCCCCAAGCTGCCCAAGCACAAGCCCCACTACCTGATGGGCGTGGGCACGCCAGAAGACCTGATTGCCGGCGTCCAAAACGGCATCGACATGTTCGACTGCGTGATGCCCACCCGTAACGCGCGCAACGGCACCCTGTTCAGCCGCTATGGCGACCTGAAGATCCGCAACGCCCGCCACAAGAGCGACGAGCAGCCACTGGACGTGACCTGCACCTGCTACGCCTGTGCCGGTTCGTCAGGGCTGTCATGGGCCAACGGCGGACGCGAAGGCTTCTCCAGAGCCTACCTGCACCACTTGGACCGCTGCGGCGAAATGCTGGGCCCCATGCTGGCCAGCGTGCACAACCTGCACTACTACCTGAACCTGATGCAGGAAGTGCGCGACGCGCTGGACGCAGGCCGCTTTGGCGCATTCGTGCAGCAGTTCCACGCCGACCGGGCACGCGGGGTGTAAGTAGCGCCCGAACGCTTGCAGAAAATAAAACGGGGCCATCAGGCCCCGTTTTATTTTGCTATTTATTTCGTAGCTGCTCGCGCATACTAAACGCGCGCCAGAGCCCGATTGGAGCCTGATTCTGCTCACAGCTTGAAGGTTGCCACCACCTGCACCAGATCATGGGCCTGACTCTTCAGGCTGCTGGCAGCCGCTGCCATCTCTTCCACCAGGGCGGCGTTCTGCTGGGTAGCCTGGTCCATCTGGGTGACTGCTTCTCCAACCTGAGAGACTCCGGCACTCTGTTCTGAGCTGGCGGCACTGATTTCTCCCATGATGTCTGTCACCCGCCGGATGCTGCTGACCACTTCGGTCATGGTTTCACCAGCTTTGTCTACCAGACTACTGCCTTGCTCTACCCGCTCTACGCTGGCGTTGATCAGGGTTTTGATTTCTTTGGCGGCTTCGGCACTGCGTCCTGCCAAGCTACGGACTTCGGATGCCACCACGGCAAAGCCCCGGCCTTGTTCTCCTGCTCTAGCGGCTTCTACGGCTGCATTCAGGGCCAGGATGTTGGTCTGGAAGGCAATGCCGTCAATGACGCTGATGATGTCTGCAATTCTTCGGCTGGACTCATTGATGCCTTTCATGGTCTCCACGACCTGGCCGACGACTTCTCCACCTTGAATAGCCACGGTAGAGGCATTCATGGCCAGCTGATTGGCCTGGCGGGCGGAGTCGGCGTTTTGTTTGACGGTGGAGCCGAGTTCTTCCATGGACGCTGCGGTTTCTTCCAGAGCGCTGGCTTGTTGTTCGGTGCGGGCGGAGAGGTCGTTGTTGCCTTGGGCGATTTCGGCGCTGGCGGTGGCGACGGATTCGGAGCCTTCCCGAACGCGGGACACCACATGAGCCAGCTTGGACTGCATTTGCTCCAGACTGCTCAACAACCGCCCCAGCTCGTCCGAGCCTTTGGTCAACACCTGGCCGCTCAAGTCGCCATCGGCAATGCGGCCGGCGAGTTCCATGGCCTGACGTACCGGCTGGATCACGCTGGTGGGAATAATCCAAATGAGCGCCAAGCCCACGACCACAATAACCAACAGGGCGCCCAACATCGCGCGCTCTGCCGATGCCACTGTATCTTTCACCTTGAGGGCCGCATTGGCGGTGCCGTCCAGGTTGAACTTGAGGATTTTCTCCATCGCCGCGTAGGCCTGATGGAATGCCGCTGGTGCTTTTTCGGCAAAGTCTTTGCGCGCCAAAGTCAGCATTTCTTCCGCGCCGCCAGCACCCTCCACCGCATCCAGTCCCACGCTGACCACCTTGAAATACGTGTCACGCTTGGCCTGGTAGTCCGCAAAAAGCGCTTTTTCCGCATCCGCCTGAGGGTCTCCAGCCTCGTACGTAAGCAGAGTCGCGGCATACACCTCGGTGGCCTTGGTCAAAGCTTCGCCGTTCTCTTTCAAGCGCTTTTTGAAGGCGGCTGCGTCTTCCAGATCACGCCCACCCACACGGTCGCTGACCAGCAGGTAGTGGTCTGCCACGTAGCCCTTCATATTGCCGAGGTTCTCAATGGCCGGAATCCAGGAGGTGGCTACTTCGCCCGACTCAAACTTCACCGACACATTGCGGTAGAGCGAGTTGGCCGCGCTCAGAATGGCCAGCGCCAGAATGATGGCCAGGCCCAAGGTGATGCGTGCGCGAATGCCCAGACGGTTCAGGTTCATGTGTTTCCTCGGTGGCTAACGCTTCCAACGCGCATTTGTATGAAAAACGATATCAATTTACGTAATTTCGACCAAACCCACAAGAACTGAACCGGGTCTGGCGTCAAAAGGTTTCCCAGTCATCGTCCCCGCCTGCTGGCGTTACCCGCGGTGCCGGCTTGGGAAGCGAGGCCACCTTGGAGGCAGGGGACGGAGCCGGCGCTTTGGTGGCCGGAGGTAATGAAGCGGCAGGCTTTGCAGCCGGGGCGGCCGCAGGCTTGCTGATGGCTTTGGGCACCGACGCTGTCAGGACGGGTGCAGCCGCCTTGCTGGGCTCCTGACCGGCCGTGAGTTTGAAGACCGACACCACTTGCACCAGGTCTTGGGCCTGGCTCTTCAGGCTGCTGGCTGCGGCGGCCATTTCTTCCACCAGAGCAGCGTTTTGCTGGGTGGTCTGGTCCATAGAGGCGACCGCCTCACCCACCTGCGCCACACCGGCACTTTGCTCGTTGCTGGCCGCGCTGATTTCGCCCATGATGTCAGTCACCCGGCGGATGCTGCTGACCACTTCGGTCATGGTTTCACCGGCCTTGTCGACCAAAGCAGTGCCCTGCTCCACGCGCTCTACGCTGGCGTTGATCAGGCTCTTGATTTCTTTGGCAGCTTCAGCGCTGCGGCCTGCGAGTGAGCGGACCTCAGTGGCTACCACCGCAAAGCCACGGCCCTGCTCCCCGGCACGTGCGGCTTCCACCGCTGCATTCAAGGCCAGAATATTGGTTTGGAAGGCGATGCCATCGATCACGCTGATGATGTCGCTGATCTTGCGGCTCGCCTCGTTGATGCCTTTCATGGTGTTTACCACTTCACCCACCACTTCGCCGCCCTGCACCGCGACCGTGGAGGCATTCATGGCCAATTGGTTGGCTTGGCGGGCGTTGTCCGCGTTCTGCTTCACGGCGGAGTTCAGCTCTTCCATGCTGGCCGCGGTTTCTTCCAGAGCGCTGGCTTGTTGTTCGGTGCGGGCACTCAGGTCATTGTTGCCCTGGGCAATTTCAGCGCTGGCGTTGGACACACTGTCAGACCCGTTTCGCACTTGCGATACGACCCGGACCAAGCTCTCCTGCATGCCCCGCATGGCCTGCAAGAGCTTGCCCACCTCATCGTTGCTCTGGCTTTCAATGCGGCCTGTCAAATCACCTGCCGCCACACTGGTAGCCACTGTCAATGCGTCGTCCAGAGGTTTGGTGATGGAGCGGGTGATGTAAGTAGCAGCGAATACCGCGAGCAGCACAGCCGCGACCAAAGAGCCCAGCAACACATTGCGCCCAGTGTGATACGCCCGCTCCGCTTGAGCTGCAGACTCATCGGCACCTTTTCGGTTCATGTCAATCAGCTTTTCAAGTGCCGCGCCCGAGCGCTCAAACATGGCCTTGGATTCGGATTCCAGGAGCATGGCAGCGCCAACAGCGTCATTACGGCGCGAATAGTCCTTGATGTCTTTGTGCAAGTCGAGGTAGAGCTTGCGGTATTTGTTGAACTCCTCGTACCCTGCCCGCTCTTCGGGGCTGCTGATCAGAGGCTCGTAACGCGCTCTCGCTTCCTTGATGGCTTCCTGGGTCTTGTCCAGCCGCTTTTCCAAATCTTGCTTGGCACCCTCCTCAATCGACAGCGCATGTTGCATTTCGAGAATACGGAAATCAGAAATCAGCGTATTGAGCCTGTTTGTTTCCTGCACACTCGGCAAAGCATTTGTTGCAATCTCGTTGGAGGCTGCACGTAAAGAATTCATTTCCACGAATGCCACCGACACGATCCCCACCATGACAGCGATCAGTAAGGAGAAGCCTGCGTACAGGCGAGTGCTGATTTTCAAGTTACCCATGCGTGTCTCCAAGTCGGCCAGCCATAAAGGCCAAATATAACCCGAATAATGATTTTTTATGTTATTCAGTAAAAACAGTTAAAACACCCGTATACCCATAGACGTGGTCGGCCGCAATCTCCCCGGCGGCAAAAAACCCGACCAGCGGCACATCGCCCAAAGCGCGGCGCACTATCTGCATTTCGGCACTTGCGCTGCCAAAGTGAGGGCCACCACGGCCCGAGCAGCTCACATACACCGCGCCGGCAATGCGCCGAGCGGGGTGCGGGGCAGCCTGAGCCTCATCGGGCTGCAGGGCGACCGCCAATTCAAGGCTCAGCTCCTGGGGCTCCAGTTCTTCGCGGATTTCGGCACAAATGCGCACCAGATCGGCTCTGGCAGCCTCCCGGTTGCGCTTGCAGAGGGCCAACTGCGCACCGGGCTCCACCACCTCGGCCACGGCAATACCGCGGCGCCCCGGGTCCAGCCCGATGATGTGGCGCACCGTCACCTCGCTGCCCAGATTCCCGGTGTTGCGCACCATGCCCGGGGCTTTGTCCTGCGCAGGCTCCGCCAATGCCACCAAGGTGGCACGAACCACCTCCAGAGCCTCCTGGGGCTGGTCAAGCGAAATTTGGAGGTCGCGCAGCATGACGTCCAGCGCAGGCTCTCCGTCCAGCGTTACCACCACGTTGTGGTCAGCATCGGTCACCGTGCGCGCCTTGGATACCGGGCTGCAACCTTGTGTGACACGCGACACCAAAGCCACGTCTTCCGAGAAAGCAACCCCGCTCAAGCCACCCGAAAACACGCCGCTAGCGGACCCATGCCCACTCAGGTTGCCGTCTGCCGCCACGGCAAACTGCACGCTGTCGCCACGACTGCTGGTGAGCCCCCCGAACAGGTAGCCTGCACTGGTGCGCCCGGCCATCTCGCGGACCAGCTCTGCCAACTCAATCGTGCTGCCATCGGCATGCACCAGTGCTGTGTGGGCCTCAAAGCCCAGGCCCAAAGGCGCTACCCCTGAAAACACCCGGTACTGGTCAGACGGCACATCCATCAGCATCACGGCCATGGCGGGCTCGTCGAAATATTCCACGTTGTTGCTCGCAATTCCCACCCCCACGGTGCCGGACCAATCGGTAACCAAGGGCAGCTCGCCACTCAGGTGCTCCAGGATGTCTTTGGCATGCGCGGCGTAATGGTCCGTGACATACAGCAATGCCAGCGTCGGGTTGGCCGCATAGTCAGCCAAGGCCATTTGAGCCCGCAGCTGCGCGAGCACCAAAGCAGCAGCCATCTGCCACTGCGGATGCGTGGCATGGGCATAAGGAAACATTCGCATGAGAGGTGGCGAAAATGCCGTCCGGAAAGGGGTTGGGCGCTAACGGCCGGTTGATTTCTTGGCAGGCGCTTTGCGGGGCGCCGCCCGCTTGGCCACTGCCTTTTTGGTTGCCGCCTTGGCCGTCTTGATGGCGTCTTTGGCCAGACCGGTGGCCATGTTTTTGGTGATGTCGGCGGCCGTCTTGCTGGTGGCTTCTTTCAAGGCGCTGGCAGCAATGTTCTGGAACTGCTGAGTGAGCGAACCCCAGAGCTGCAGCGGGTCCACCAGCGATGGGGTCGCCGTGGTTTTGGCAGCCTTGTCGTCTGACTTGCCGGTGGCAACATCACTGATGGTCTTGGCCGTCGCCGCGGCTTTTTCGGTGGCTTTTTGCACGCCGCTGTAGACCGAATCCGCGGCTTTGAGCTTGATCGCGTTGGCCATGTCACCGATGTTGAAATTCATGCCCTTCAGGGTGGCCAGCGTCATTTTCTGGACCTCCAGCGCCTGGATGGTGGCGCCTAGCGCGCGGGAGTTTTGCTCCAGCCAGAAGTGCACGTTTTTGAGCTCTTCAATCCGCTTGTCCAGCTCTTCCACATTCAAGGTGGGCGCCACCCAGTTGCCCAAGTTAGGCATCTGGGGGATGCTGGTGCTGGCGCCCTTGGCCAGGTTCTGCAGAAAGTCAAACCCGGGAACGAATTTGCCGAAACCGGAGGTGTCTGAATCGCTCATAAATGCTCCTAAAGGCTTGCACAAAGGGCCCTGCGCACAGCTTACTCCAAGCTGCGGCGGCTGAGCAGCGTGTTTGCGCAGGTTTTACGGCTTAATGCTTGTGCTCGCCGTGCGAAGCTGCAGGAGCCGAACCAGCAGGTGCTGTCTGAGACACCGCTACCTTGAGCTCTTTCTTGGTCTCCACGCCCTTGGCGTCTTTGAACGTCAGGGTGAGCGGAATGGTGGTGTCTTTTTGCAGAGGCAATTTCAGGTCCATCAGCATGATGTGGTACCCGCCGGGCTTGAGCTCAACGGACTTGCCCGCCGGCAAGTCCAGACCCGCGGCGAAGGCGCGCATTTTCATGACATCGCCTTCCATCTTCATCTCGTGCACCTCGGCAACCCCCGCCACGGGCGAGCTCACGCTCACCAGTTTGGCGTCCGTCGACGCTTTCAGCGTCATGAAGGCACCAGTCGCCTTTTGGCCCTGCACGGTGGCGCGGGCCCAGGCGTTTTGTACATCCACGGCTTGGGCCCAAGCGCCCGAGGCCATCACAGAGAGTCCGGCAGCCAAGGCGGCCGACAAGGTCGAACGGGAAAAAGTCATAAAAACTCCTCGTAAAAAATCAATGGGCGTGACCGCCGGAGGCCTGAACGTCCAGCACATCCAAACGGGCGGCGGGAGACTTCAGGCTGTGGGCATCCTGCCCGGCAGCAGGAATCTCGACCCAGGCGTTAGTGCCTTTGTCGCAAGCTTGCACGACCTTGAACCACAGGGTACCGGGCATTTTGGGCGTGGTGCCGCGGAACACGAATTCATCGGCAAATGCGTCAGGCAATGCGTTCTCAGCGCCCTTAGCAGTCCAGGTGATTTCCTGCACGCCTTCGGTGTACTTGGTGCCGTGCATTTCATAGGGTTGGTCCAGCTTGCCGACCTTGGTGCTCACCGTCCAACCGGCTTTCACCAAGGGCTGCGCGCCGTTAAATCCCGCAGGGATGGTGACCGTGATGGATGTGGTGGGCGCGCCGGCACAGCCATGGCCCACGCGCAGTACCCCCCGATAGCCGGCACCTGCTGCCGCAGCCTGGTCCTCCAGCGTTACATGAGAAAAAGCGGCGCTAGCGCTCATGGAAATTGCGCAAACAGCTATCAATTGCATAGCAAAACGATTCATGACAACCTCAAAACAATCGCCCGGCCGCTACGTACAGGCGCACCAGAGCAGAAATACAAAATCCGGAAAAGAAGAAAAAACTGACGCGACCGCACAGCCAGCGCCAAGCGCTGTCAGCGGCGCTCAGACTTGCGCAGGCGGGCCGCGGGCAGATGCTGCGTTGGCGAAGCGGACCGGAACACGCTCGGGCAGCGCTGCCGGTTGCGGGCTACGCGCTGCCGGGCCGGCATGCAGCGCCGCCATAGCCACCGGCAGTGCGCCGGCGGGCAGGCACAAGACGCAGTCCAGCGCGTGGGTCTGCATGCCCGAGGGTGCGCTGTCTGCGTTGCCGCCGACCGATTCGGCGACGAATGTGACCTTGCCTGCGGTCGTGCAAATCAGCGTCAATGCCTGCGGGTTAACCGCAGGGGCCGCCACCGCTACCCCGATGGACAAAGCAAACAACACCAGCATCCAACGGACGATGGAGCGTGCTTCGCGCAGGGATTGGAGGGAGGCCATGGAGGGCGATTATGGACGAGCCGACGAGCGCGCCCCCGGTCATCGCCCGGAACTTGACCCGCATCAAAGCTTTTGTATCCCGAAGGTAGAACATGACAGGTGCAAACCACAGGAAACACCATGACACACCCCGACCTTCACAGCTACCAGAAACAACTGCTCCAGCAACGCGATGCCTTGCGCGCCCGCCTGAACCAACTGCGCGGAGGCGAACCCAGCCGGGCTTTGGCCTCGGCGGCGCATTTCAGCGGGCACGAAGATACGCCCGCCCAGGCCAACACCGAGCGCGACTTGGAGCTGGCACTGGACGAGCACGAAACGGCCGAACTGCGTCGCATCGATGCCGCGCTGCAGCGCGTGGAGACCGGCACTTACGGCCATTTCGTGGCCTGCGGCACCACCATCCCTGAAGACCGGCTGCGCGCCACCCCGGACGCTGAGCGCTGCATGGACTGCCAAAGCGCGCTGGAAGACGCCTGAGGTCCATGCATGCCGGGTCAGCGGGCTGGTATTCTCTGCCGCTCTCTCCCGAACACGCCGCCAACACCGGCGTTACGCGCCATGATGAATTACACCTTCGCCTCTGCGACCATCCTGCTGATCCTGATTACCGACCCGGTCGGCAACATCCCGATTTTTGCCAACGCGCTCAAGCATGTAGCACCTGAGCGCCGGCCCAAGGTAATCCTGCGGGAAATTCTGATCGCATTCACGCTGCTCCTCACCTTCATGTTTGTGGGCGAGAGCTTTTTGCGGGTCATGAACCTGAGCGAACTGTCCTTGCAGATCGGCGGCGGCGTGATCCTGTTTTTGATTGCCCTGCGCATGGTGTTCCCGCCGGCCGCCACCGCAGAGACAGAGATCAAGACCGAACCGCTGATTGTCCCCCTTGCCATTCCAGCGGTGGCGGGCCCCTCTGCGCTGGCGACCGTGCTGCTGCTGGTATCCCAGCAACCGGACCGCCGCATGGAGTGGATAGGCGCGCTGTGCGTCACCATGCTGGTCAGCGCCGTCGTGCTGGTGTCGGCAGAGCGGATTCAGCGCATCATCGGCGACCGTCTGGTGGTCGCTGCCGAGCGGTTGATGGGCTTGGTGCTGGTGTCTGTGGCCATTGAGATGATGCTGCGCGGCATCAAGACTTTTGTGCAGCAGGTGGCGGCTGCCACCTGACGCTGCCGCTTAACTCGTCAGCCCGAGTCCCCGCGCATGATGGCGCAGGTGGTCGTCCATGAAGGTGCTGATGAAATAGTAGCCATGGTCGTAGCCCGCATGGCGCCGTAACGTGAGCGGCTGCCCGGCCTTGGCGCAGGCCGCTTCCAGCAGGTGCGGGTGCAACTGCTCCTCCAAAAACTTGTCCGCCAGCCCCTGGTCCACCAGAATGCCGCCAGGGAATGGCGCACTGGTTTGCGCCTCCATCAAGGCCACTGCGTCATGAGCCGCCCACAGGCTCTCGTCCTGACCGAAATAGCCGGTGAACGCTTTTTTGCCCCAAGGGCACTGGGTAGGCGCACAAATGGGGGCAAAGGCAGACAGGGTCTGAAACACACCGGGGTGCCGCTGGGCCAGCGTCAATGCGCCATGCCCGCCCATGGAGTGGCCGAACAGCCCCAGCCGGGCCGCATCCACGGGCAGGTCGCGCGCAATGTGCGGCAGCAACTCTTTGATCAGGTAGCTCTCCATGCACCAGTGCCCGCTCCAGGGCGCTCGCGTGGCGTCAAGGTAAAAGCCGGCGCCCACTCCGAAGTCCCAATGGTCCGCCTCGCCCACCAGCCCCGCACCACGCGGGCTGGTGTCCGGGGTGATGAGCGCCAGCCCCAGCTCGGCAGCCAAGCGCTGGGCACTCGCCTTGAAGGCAAAGGTTTCTTCGGTACAGGTCAGGCCGGCCAGGTACACCAGCGCAGGCACCGGGCCTACGGACGCTTGCGGCGGCAGAAACACCCCGAACCGCATGGGCAGGCCGATTTCCTCGGACATGTGTTTGTAAAACCGTTGCACACCACCAAAGCAAGCGTGCTCGCTTTGCAGTTCAAAAGAGGAATCAGACATGATTTGCTATTAAAAGTAGAGCTGCTCGCGCAATCAATACGGGCGCCATGGGCAAATTAAGGGGTCACGTCTTGGGCCGGACCGGCCTCGGGAACGGATGGGGCCGCGGTACCGCGGGACCGCACGTCCAGAGGCACCACTTCCTGATGGATAGCGCCGAACACGCTGCCTCCGTCCCGGCCTTTGACTTCGATGCGGATGGTGTCACCGAACTTCATGTACTCAGTGCTGGGCTGGCCATCCTGCAGGGTTTCCATCGCGCGCTTTTCCGCAATGCAGCTGTAGCCATGGGGCCATTCCGTGCGGTTCTTGCGGGCCACGCCTTTGTTGCTGACGGTGCCGGAACCGACAATGGTGCCTGCCCGCAAACGGCGGGTTTTGGCCGCATGGGCAATCAATTGACCGAAGTGAAAGTGCATGTCGCTTCCGGCCTCGCACATGCCGACCTTGCGACCGTTCCAGACGCATTGCACCGGCAGGTGCACCCGGCCACGTGCCCAAGCCTCGCCCAGCTCATCGGGTGTGACGACCACCGGGGCAAACGCGGTGGCAGGTTTGCTTTTTACAAAGCCGAAACCCTTGGCCAGTTCATCCGGCACCAGATTACGCAGGGTCACGTCGTTGACCAAGGCCAGCAGGCGCACAGCGTCCAGCGCGCGGTCCGACGCGCAACCCATGGGTACGTCGCCTGTGATCACTGCCAACTCAGCTTCGAAGTCCACGCCCCATGACTCGCTGGCGCAAACGATCTCTGCATGAGGCCCGGCGAGGTCGTCGCTGCCACCCTGGTACATCAAGGGGTCGGTCTGGGCACTCTCGGGCATGTCAGCACCCCGTGCCTGACGCACCAGCTCCACATGATTGAGGTAGGCCGAGCCGTCTAGCCACTGGTAAGCACGCGGCAAAGGTGCCATGCATTGCGCAGGGTCAAACGGAAATGCATGTCGCGCCCTACCCTGGTTGAGCTGGTGGTAGATGTCTTGCAGCGCGGGGGAAAGGTAGTTCCAGTCGTCCAGCACCTGTTGCAGGCGGTTGGCTATGTGGGTGGCGTAATGCGCCTGGCTCAGATCCCGGGAGACGACGACCAGCTGGCCATCACGGGAACCGTCCTGATAGGTTGCGAGTTTCATGCCGGCATTTTCGCTGGGTTTGGGCGCCAGACGGTTACAAGTGTCTACCGTACACTGGCCTTTTGCGTTCTATGGAACATGGCTGCGGCTTTATCCGGGACTCCTTTGCGCCCATCTTTGACCCTTCTGTCCTTGCGAAGCTTTATGGCGGTGCTGGCGGCTGTGCTCGCCTTGCATTGGTGGCTGCTCGGCGGTTTTCGGCTCGGGTTATGGCCGGGTGAGTCCGATAGTGCCGGTGAAACGGTAGCCCCCCTAAGTACCCGCATGATTGCGGCCCCGCAGGATAGTCCGGCACCACAACCGCCGCCCGTTCCGTCGGCACCGGAGCCCACCGCCCCTGCGGTGAAATCCGTTCCCACGCAACCCAACGGGACAGCAGAGGGCGGACCGGTACAGCCGGCATTGGTGCCTGAATCGCAATCATCCGGCACGGCGGCAGACCCTCCGCCCGTTAATCACCCTGCCACAGAAAGCGCGACGCTTGCACCACCGGCAGAACCGGCGCCTCCGGTCGCGGAACCGGTAGCCAGCAGCGACCGATTGCCCCGGTTTGCCTTCCCCCCGCCCGTGGTATTGAATTACGACGTGTTTGGCATGAGCGATGGTCAACAAAATGTGGTGGGCGCGGCCATCACCTGGAAGCATGACGGCGAGAACTACCAAGCCAGTCTGGTGGTAACCAAGTTTTTGATCAACTTGCGCCAATGGACAAGCAAAGGCGCACTGACAGCCGCCGGCTTGGCACCGGTACGCTTTGGTGAAAAAGGCTTCCGCAGGGCAGAGGTGGCATCCCACTTTGTGCGCGATGAGGGCAGGGTGATTTTCAGCGCCAATTCGGAGCCGGCCCCTTTGCTGCCGGGGGCGCAGGACTATTTGAGCGTATTCATACAACTTGCCAGCCTCTGGGCGGGCGAACCCAGCCGGCTGACCGCCGGTGACACCCTATCGTTCCAGACCATAGGCCCCCGGCAGGCAGAAAGCTGGATGTTTGTGGTGTCGCCCGAAGAGCGCGTCACAGTGCCAGGCGGCAACATGCAGGCCATCAAACTGACCCGTGAGGCGACCGGCGACTACAGCACCAAAGCCGAAATCTGGCTCGCGCCTCAACTGGCCTACTTGCCTGCCCACATCCGGCTGTCCGAACCCAACGGCAATGTGCTGGACATGGTTTGGACAGACAGCCAAATCCCCCAATAAGCATGACACAGAGAATCCAACTTGGTCTGACAAAACCACTTGCAGCATGGGCAATGGCTTTCGCCTTTACCTGCTCGCCGCTGGCCGCACAAACGGCAGCCACGGATGTCGCTATGACCCACAAGGCGCCGGCCCCGGTTCGCATGGCCTACGACGTAGAGGGCGTGATCTCATCCGCTTACACCGGCACGGCCGAGTTAGTCTGGTCACACGACGGCAAGACCTACCAATCGCAATTGCTGATCCGCAAATTCGGCCTCACCCTTCAGGCGTGGACCAGTCAAGGCACCTTGACGGAGCGCGGCCTGGAGCCTGACAAGTTCACCAGCAAGCGCCTGGGGCAATCTGAAATCAATGCACGCTTTCAGCGCAGCGCCGGACGGATTTCCTTCAGCGAGGGAACCCCCGATGCGCTCTTACAGGCCGGCGCCCAGGATCAGCTGAGTGTGTTTATGCAATTGGCCAGCTTGCTGGCGGGCAACAGCGCACAGGGTGCTGCAGGGAAAAGCATCAGCCTGCAGGCCATCGGGGACCGCTATGCCGAGCAATGGACCTTCAAAGCGGGCGCTCCGGAAATGGTCAAGCTTGCTAACGGGCCTGTATCGGCCATCAAGTTCACGCATGAACCCAGTGCAGAACGCAAACAAAGACTGGAGCTCTGGTACGCACCGAATTTGCAGTTTTTGCCGGTTCGCATCCGCATTACGGAATCCAACGGCGATTACCTGGATTTAGTGTGGGCAAATAGCCATAACCGTTGAGATTTGCACGGACACGCATTTTTGCTGCTACTCTTGAATCGGTGCAGATGGCATCTATTTACGGATCATCTCTCTGAAATCACCTATGCATACGCTCTACGAATCCGATTCTTTCTCCGTCACGCACATGCTCGCCAACGGCGAAGCCGAGGATCAGGCACCGGAAAAAACCGAGCGCTATCCTCTGGGCGTACCCAGCCTGGCCCGCCATGGCTTTGAAATCGTGGACAAACGCTCCAACAAAGAGGTGTACCTGGACGGCTCATGGGCCGAACTCTTTCAGCAACACATCATGGCCTGGCAGGTGAATACTCCGACCCAGGAAGAGGTGGAAGACACGCTCGAACAGTACGCCGAGCTCGCGCAGACGCCTGTCCAGGTGCACTGAACGGGCAAGCGGCTCACGGCCTGCCCCCGTTGCGAGGAACTGCGACAATCGGGGGATGAGCCAGACCTACATCCTTACGTTTTCCTGCCCCGACCGCTTGGGGCTTGTCCACGCTGTTTCGGGTTTTTTGCTGGAACGCGGTGGCAACATTGAAGAAGCAGCCCAGTACAACGACCACGACACGGGCCTGTTTTTCATGCGGGTGCAATTCAGCTGCAGTCAAATGAGTCACGCAGAGCTGAAGTCCCAACTGGGCACTTTTGCCGAACCTCTCAAGCTCCAGTGGAACCTGCAGTCCGTGGCGCAGCCCATGCGCACGGTCATCATGGTCAGCAAAGAAGGCCATTGCCTGAATGACTTGCTATTCCGCTGGAAGAGCGGCCTGCTGCCCTTGGACATCCGGGCCATCGTGTCCAACCACCGCGAGTTTTACCAACTCGCCGCCAGCTACAACGTGCCCTTCCACCACATTCCGGTGACTGCAGCCACCAAAGAACAGGCCGAAGCCAAACAGCTGGAAATCATTGAAGCAGAAGGTGCAGAACTGGTGGTTTTGGCCCGCTACATGCAAATCCTCAGCGACAACATGTGCCGGCAACTAAACGGCCGCGCCATCAACATCCACCACAGCTTTCTGCCCAGCTTCAAAGGCGCCAAGCCCTACTACCAGGCCCATGACCGCGGTGTGAAGTTGATTGGTGCAACCGCCCATTACGTGACGGCAGACTTGGATGAGGGTCCCATCATTGAGCAGGACGTTGCCCGCGTGGACCACAGCCGTACCGTGGAAGACCTGACCACACTGGGCCGCGACACCGAAAGCCAGGTGCTGGCTCGCGCAGTCAAATGGCATAGCGAACACCGCGTGCTCTTGAATGGCCACAAGACCGTGATCTTCCGGTAAGGAATCATCGGATGCAAAAACGGCGGCCCAAGGCCGCCGTTTTTGTTGATACCTACGGTGGGCTTAACTGCGCAAGTGGAAGCGCCCGACCAGCTGATCCAGAGACTGCGCCTGTTCATCCAGCGATTGCGCTGCGGCGGCAGCTTCTTCGACCAGTGCAGCGTTCTGCTGGGTGCTGTCGTCCAACTGCGCGACCGCCCGGTTGATCTCTTCAATTCCGTGGCTCTGCTGGGCCGAGGCACCGGAAATTTCTTCCATCACCGCGCTGGTTTGTTGAACGGTGTCCGCCATTTCACTGATGGTCTGGCCGGCTTTGCTCGCCAGCTCTGCACCTTCTTTCACTTGGCGCGTGGACTCTTCGATCAGTGCATTGATTTCACGGGCCGCCTTGGCACTGCGTTCCGCGAGCGAGCGCACCTCTTGCGCCACCACCGCGAAACCACGCCCCTGCTCCCCGGCGTGTGCAGCCTCGACCGCTGCATTGAGCGCCAGGATATTGGTCTGGAACGCAATGCCCTCGATCACACTGATGTTGCCGTGGATGGCCTGGGTGCTCTTGCTGATCTTCTCCATGGTGCTGACGACGTCAGCGACTACTTCGCCACCCAAACGGGCTGAGCGGCTGGCATTGCCGGAAAGTTGTGCAGCCTCCGCAGCGCTTTCTGCATAGCGCCGGGTAAGCGCAGCCATTTGCTCCACATTGGTGCTTGTTTTTTCGAGCGATGCACTTTGTTGCTCCGTCCGCTGTGACAAGTCCAGGTTCCCCATGGAGATCTCGCGTGAGGCATTCGCCACTTGCTTGGAGCTGTCTGCAATGTCACGCATGGTGTCAGACAACTTCATCTGCATGTCACGCAGCGAATAGAGCAAACTGTCGTTATCTTTGGGTGCGAGCTGGATTTGCATCGTCAGATCGCCATCCGCGATCCGGCTGGCAATGGACTTGGCGTAAGCTGGTTCACCGCCCAGTTGGCGGGAGAGGCGCCCCGTAACCCACGCGCTGATGACCAGCGACAGAATCAGCAGCAGCACCATGATGCCGACCACCCACATCTGGGAGGACTTGTAGATCTGGCCGGCATTTTCAATGGTGGCCTTGGCAGACTGTGCGCGCTGCTCCACCAAGGTATCGACCAGTTTTTCCAGTTTGCGGGTATCATTGAGCAAACGGGCGTCTTCGGTAGGAACGTCGGTGCTCATCTGCATCAAGTCCAGCGGTTGCTCCTTCACGAGAGCGATATAGGCGCTTTGACGTTTAGCCCACTTGCCCATGGCCTCAATCAATTCCTGGCTGGTTGCAATGGTTTCCTCAGAGGTCGACAAGCCCTTGATGATGTCCAAGCGCTTTGCAATATCACCCAGGCTGGTTTCAATGGCGGCACCCAAGGTGTTGCGTTCAGCCGCAGTGGTGGCTGTTAGCAACTGGGTCTGGGCGCGACTAGCACGTAAGATCAGGCCGCGCGCCTCTTCGGCAGCTTGGCCGGCTGCGTATTCCTGTTCATAAATGGCCTTGGTGGACGCATTCAAGCGGCCCATTTGGAACAGGGAAAACACGCCAATGACCACCGCCCCCAACAACACACTGGCGAATGCGAGCCACAAGCTGGAGCGCACCGTCATGTTTTCCAGCGCGGTGATGCGAGTGCGCTGATACGGCGCGGGCTCGGGGACGCCACTCTCTCCAACGACGGAAACGGGTGATTCGTTCACGATGGCAACGTTATTCATACTTTCCCTCTTTGGGGTTTCAAAAAACTCAGGATACTGAATTTCAGCCCCTTTTGCTCGCCTAAATACCCATACTTTCACCCAGCTGTACAGGTTTGGCCGGCGCCCAATCCGGATTGAAATTCAGTGCGTCCTTGCGGAACAGCAAGACCACGGTCGATCCAAGCAAGAACCGGCCCATCTCTTCGCCCTGTTTCAACACTACCTTGCCAGCGTCATAGCGCCACTCGGTCACCTGCGGCAAGCGCGGAGGATTCACCACCCCGTGCCAGGTGGTAGCCATGCTGCCCACCACGGTGGCGCCGACCAGGGTCAGCACAAATTCGCCATAAGGTGAATCAAACACGCACACCACTCGCTCGTTGCGGGCAAACAAGCCCGGCACGCCACGCGCAGTCGTGGGGTTGACCGAGAACAAATCGCCCGGCACATAGATCATGCGGCGTAACTCACCATCACACGGCATGTGAATGCGGTGGTAGTCCCGTGGGCTCAGATAGATGGTGGCGAAAGTTCCGTTGTCAAACTGCGCCGCCAATTGGGCATCGCCTCCGACCAGTGCGGTGCTGCTGTAGCGATGACCTTTGGCTTGAAAAATTTGGTCTTTGTCGATCGCGCCGAACTGGCTGATGGCGCCATCCACAGGACACACAAAAGGCACGTTGGCCAGCGGACGGGCACCCGGTTTCAGGGCCCGCGTGAAGAATTCGTTGAATGTGGGGTAGGCCGCGGGATCGGGGTTGGCCGCTTCGGCCATGTTTACCTTGTATTTCCCGATGAACCAGCGGATCAGTGCCGTGGTGGCTTTGCCGCCCCGTGCACCGGCAATCACCCCTGCAAAGGCGGTCAGTGCTTTTTTGGGGAGAAGGTATTGCGGGAGTACAGCGAGGGCGTCGGACACAGGGGGGCTCCCGAGAGAAAAAGAGGGCCATTCTACTGACGCTTCTTTTTCTCCATAGAGCGTTTCCCCCTAGGCGCAGCAGACGGTGCCTGCTTGGCGCTCGACAGAGGAAAAAGTACCAATTAGCCTTGTTGGCGTCTCAAGAATCAGCGGTAAATCCGATTTTTTTGATCAGCGGCCCCCAAGTATCGAACTCTGCCTTTTGCCAGCGCGCCTGTTCTTCGGGTGTGGAGCCGCGGGGAATCAAGCCTACCAATGCAAGACTTTCGATCACCGATTTTTCCTTCAACGCGGCATTGATGGCTGCATTGGCGGCCATTACGACCGGCTTGGGGGTATTGGCGGGGGCATAGAAGCCGAACCATTCTTCTGTCGTGAGCTCCGGGAAGCCCTGCTCTGCGAATGTGGGCACTTCAGGTGCGTAAGGTGAGCGATTGGGGCCGGAAGTACCCAGGATCCGCAATTTGCCGGCCTTGTAGTTGGCCAGGTAGTCGCCATGGGGCGTCACCATGGCAGCTACCTGCCCACCCACCAGATCGGTAACCCCGGGCACTGAACCACGGTAAGGCACATGCCGGAGCTCTACCCCACTGTTGATGCCCAGCAATGCCCCGATGAAATGCGGTGTGGAACCGGCACCGGGTGATCCATAACTCGCATCTTTCGGGTTGGCCTTGGCCCATGCCAGAAAATCCTTCACCGTTTTGACATTGGCAGGCACCATGGGGCCGACCGCCAGCCCATGGTGCATGATGGCTGCGATGGAGACAGGTGCGAAGTCCTTGTCTGCATAAGGCATCTTGTTGAAGATGTGCGGATAGCTCGCCAGGGCCGACACCTGTGACAGCGCCAGCACTGATCCATCAGCGGGCGCGTTCTTGAGAGCCTCCAAGGCGATGCGTCCGCCAGCGCCGGGTTTGTTTTCCACAATGCCTGCGTTTTTGCTAAACGGGGTTCCCGCCCATTTCTCAGCTACACGGCGGGCTACCGTGTCGCCGGAACTGCCCGGCGGGAAGCCGAAGTACACCTTGACTTGGTCTACCTGCGCTTGCGCGGTGAGTGGATATAGCGCGCCCAAAGCAGCGCTGCTGCCCAAGGCCTGGATGAGTTGCCTGCGAGTGAACATGGTTGTCTCCTATTTTTGGTTTGCAGGTTGCTGAGGGAAAGATGTAGCGGTGCTCAGCGCGGGGCCATGCGCAATGCGCCATCGAGCCGGATCACTTCGCCATTGAGGTGTCCATTGGTCACGATGTGGCAGGCCAACTCGGCGAACTCTTGTGGTTTGCCCAGACGTGGCGGAAAGGGAATGCTGGCCGCGAGGGACTGCTGCACGGCTTCCGGCAACTCCTTCATCAAGGGGGTGGCAAACAAGCCCGGCGCCACCGTGCACACCCGGATCGCGTGCTGCGCGAGGTCTCGGGCCATGGGCAGCGTCATACCGACCAGACCGCCCTTGGACGCGCTGTAGGCCTGCTGGCCCACCTGCCCGTCAAAAGCCGCCACGGATGCCGTGAACATCATCACGCCACGCTCGCCGTTCTCCAGAGGCGTCAATTTGCTACACGCTGCTGCGAACAAGCGACTGATGTTGTAGGCGCCAATGAGGTTGATAGAGACCACACGCGCAAAGTCCTCTAGGGGCGCTGCTGTTCCATCCCGTTGGACCACGCGCTTGGCGCTGCCGATGCCGGCCACATTCATGAGGATGCGGGCAGCACCCAGTGCTTGCTCCGATGCGGCAAGGGCGGCTTGCGCACTATCGGTCTGCGTGATGTCGCAGCGCAGCGCGATGGCTCGGTCTTCCCCGAACTCTGCCCTGATCGCGGACGCCACGGCTTCTGCTTGTGCCTCATTAATGTCCAGCACGGCGACTCTCGCTCCCAGTCTCGCCAGTTCACGGGCAGTCGCCTCCCCCAAACCCGATGCTGCACCGGTCACCAGTGCGGTTTGCCCTTGAATGTTCATGTGTGTTCCTTCGACGCTACGCGCTCAGACCGTGGGCTTGATGATGAAAGGGAGGGTGTCGTCGTGCAGGCCTTCGACCAGTGCGTGACGATGTTTCAGCACCGCGCGCTGGTTCAGGGAGCCCTTGTCAGTGATCTCGCCCTTTTCTGCGGAAGGTGGCTCCACCATTAAAAGCACGCGGGCGACGCGGCTTGCACTGCCAGTGGCCTCACGGGCCAGCTGGTCGACGATGGCTTCTATGCGCTGGCGTACTGCGGCACTTTGAACCACATCAGCCCAGGGAGCATCTGCAGGCAGGTTGGCTACATCGCGGCAGGCCGCGGACAGGAAAAGCAAGGCACCGACCTCTTTGCGGTTCAGTCCGGTAATCACCGCATCCTGGATGTAGGGAGCACCCGACACCACGATCTTGGCGCGCATGGGCCCCACGCTCACAAACGTGCCCGTAGAGAGCTTGAAGTCCTCCGCGATCCGGCCGTCAAAACGCAGGCCCCGGTGAATATCAGCCTCGCTGATCCACTTCACCGCATCCCCGGTGCACAAATAGCCTTCCTCATCAAACGCATCCCGCGTAGCCGCATCGGAGCGCCAGTAGCCCGGGGTCACGTTGGGTCCGCGGTAGCGCACCTCGGTTTTTCCATCCACATCCACCAGTTTGAGCGTCATGCCGGGCACCGGCACGCCGATGTCGCCGGACGCCACATCCGGGCTGTTGACGAACATGGCAGAGGGCGAAGACTCGGTCATGCCCAGCCCGGTGGCCATCACAATCCGCTCGCCGATGGCAGACTCTTCGATGGCATGCAACTTGTCCCACACGGCCTGGGACAAACCTGCACCGGAATAGAAAAACACCTTAAGGCGCGACAGCAGGGTCGTGCGCAATGTCGCATCCGACTCCATGGCAGATGCAATCATCTCGAAGCCGGTGGGCACGTTGAAGTACACCGTCGGCGCAATCTCGCGCAGGTTGCGCAGCGTCTCCCCGATCAGGGCCGCGGTGGGCTTGCCGTCGTCGATGTAGAGGGTGCCGCCATGCTGTAGCGTGAGCCCGAAGTTGTGGTTGCCCCCGAAGGTGTGGTTCCAGGGCAGCCAGTCCAACAAGACAGGTGGTGCTTCGGCAAAAACGGGCAAGGACAAGGAAATCTGCTGCAGGTTGGCACACCACATGCGCTGCGTGTTGATGACCGGTTTGGGCAGCTTGGTGGAACCGCTAGTGAACAAGAACTTGACGATGGTTCCTGGGCCGGTGGCATGCATGGCCGCATCGATGGCAGGCGTGGCTGGTGTGACCAACAAGGAGGCGTAAGAGGTTGCATCCCGCCCTTGCAGGTGCCCGGCTGCAGCCACCACCTCAACATCCGGATCGACGGTGGCGGCAACTCCCGCGCCATAGCGAGTGGCATCCGCCACGAATACCAGCCCCGGGGTCAGGGTATCCATCACATGGCGCAGCTTTTCGTAGTCCTGGCTCAGGGTGGCATAGGCGGGAGACACCGGACAGTAGGGTACCCCGGCATACAAGCAACCCAAGGCCATCATGGCGTGCTCCAGACTGTTTTCGCTGAGGATGACGACAGGGCGCTCAGCGCTCAAGCCCCGGTCCAACAGCGCCTGCCCGATGCTGCGGGCACTTGCGAGCGCTTGGGCATAGGTGATGTGCTGCCATTCGCCGGTCGTGCCATCCGGCAACTGCTGGCGTCGGGCCAGAAAGGTCTGGTCCGGTGTGGTCTCTGCCCAATGCACGAGGTAGTCGGCTATCCGGCGGGCGTAGGCACCCAATGCCAAATCAGCCTGCAGATAGCGAACACCGGGGGCGCCATCTGTCACCGTAATGCGAGTGACGCCAAACTTGGTGGCGCGGTAGCGGATGGTGGGGAGTTGCATGTCGCTCATGACCTCAGTCCTGCTTGCGCACCTTGGCGGCGCGCCCCTCCAGAAAGTCATTCAACCGTGTCTTGGCTTCCGGTGCGCTCTGGGCGATGGCCGCCATCATGGCCTCGGTGAAGAAACCCTGGTCGGCCGGCTGCTCTGCAATGCGCGGCAAGGCGTGCATCAAGGCGTAGTTCGTCAGGGGTGCGTTTTGCGCCACGCGTACCGCCAGCTCCAGCGCCTTGTCGAAGGCAGCACCTTCCGGCACCAAGTATTGCGCAAGACCAATGCGCTCCCCATCCTGCGCGTTGTACACACGGCCGGTGAGCATCATGTCGGTCATGCGGGCCGCACCGATCAATTTGGGAATGCGCACCGCACCGCCGCCGCCCACAAAAATGCCGCGGGAACCTTCCGGCAAGGCATAGAACGTGGATGCATCCGCAACACGAATGTGGCAAGCGCTTGCCAACTCCAAGCCTCCGCCCACCACAGCACCTTGCAGAGCTGCGATGACAGGAACGGGCCCGTATTGCACACGCTCCAGCGCGGCGTGCCACATGCGGGAATGGTGCAAGCCCTGGCCGGCGTCCCGCTCTTTGAGTTCACTCAAGTCCAGGCCTGCACAGAAATGCGGGCCCTCGCCGGCGATCACCGCGGCGCGCACGCCCTCGGGCATGTTTTCGAACAGATCCCGCAATGCGAGGATGAGTCCGTCGTTCAGGGCGTTGCGCTTGGCACCGCGGGTCAGGCGGATCACCGCCACTTCTTGTTTCTCACCGAGGCGTTCGAAATGGATATCGGGGTGTTGCATAAAAGTTTTCATCATGGCGCAATTTTGGTTATAGTTAATAACCAAATCAAGACACTTGAAAGCTCTTTTTCTAGGTAGTTTCCCTCGACTCTCTTCCCCGGAAGACCGCCATGAGGGAGGCTGCCTCCGTGCGTCCGAAGACAACCCACAGGAGACAACCATGGACTACAAAAACCTGCGCGCCATCGATATCCACACCCACGCGGAAGTGAGTTGCTGGAACCCGTTTGACAACTACGGCGAGGAATACGACCGGGCCGCCGACAAATATTTCAAGAACGGGCGACGCCCCACGATTGCGGAAACCGTGGCGTATTACCGGGAACAGAAAATCGGCTTGGTCATGTTCACCGTAGACGCGGAGTCCAAAATGGGCCGCCGCCGCATTCCCAACGAAGAGATTGCCGAAGCCGCCAAAGCCAATAGCGACATGATGACCGCCTTTGCCAGCATCGACCCGCACAAAGGCAAGATGGGCGCGCGCGAGGCGCGCAAGCTGATCGAGGAGCACGGCATCAAGGGCTTCAAGTTCCACCCCACGGTGCAGGCCTATCACCCCTACGACAAGATGGCCTGGCCCATCTATGAAGTGATTGCCGAATACGGCATGCCGGCCATTTTTCACACCGGCCACAGTGGCATCGGCAGCGGCATGCGCTGTGGCGGCGGACTGCGTCTGGAGTACAGCAACCCCATGCACCTGGACGATGTAGCTATTGATTTTCCGGACATGCAGATCGTCATGGCCCACCCCAGCTTCCCCTGGCAAGACGAGGCCTTGAGTGTGGCCACCCACAAGCCGAACGTCTGGATCGACCTGTCGGGCTGGAGCCCCAAATACTTTCCCAAGCAACTGGTGCAATACGCCAACACCTTGCTCAAAGACCGCGTATTGTTTGGCTCGGACTACCCGCTCATCACCCCGGAGCGCTGGATGAAAGACTTCCAGGAAGCGGGCTTCAAGCCCGAGGTGATGCCCGGCATCCTGAAAGACAACGCGGTGCGTTTGCTGCGCCTGGACCCCACCGCGGTAGCCGGCGAGTAAAGCGCCGCTCAGTCGGCCGGGGTGTAGACCTTTTGCAGCAGACGGATCAGGGTTTTGCGCTCGGCATCCGTCAAACGGGAGGTGGCATCCATCTCCAGGTCGAAGGCCGTTTGCTCAGCCTGCACCATCAGCTCTACCCCCTGGGGCGTGAGGTGCACCCCCATGGCCCGGCCGTCACTCGGGTGCGGCAGCCGCTCAATCAGGCCCCGGCGCTCCAGTGTCGCGATCAAACCCACGAGGTTGGGCGGTAGCACGCTGAGCGCTGCACACAACTGGCGAGAGGTGATGCCCGGGTTGTGGGCGACCAGCGAGAGCACCGAGAAGTCCACTACCTTCAGGTCATAGGGCGCCATGCGCACCATAAATGACTCGATGATCGCAAGGGACGCGCGGCGGGCGTTGTAGCCCACCAGCGTACGCAAATAGCTTGTGTCTACAGGTTCTACCGGAGCAGCCTCAGGCACAGCAACTTTGCGCACGCGGGTCGGCACTGCCTTGGGTTTGGCGGCGGCTGACGGGGCAGTGGTAGCGTTTTTCTTCAAAGGATTGAGTGCTTAATCAGGGTCTGGCGCCCGCTAAATGTGCGCGGAAAGCTATCAAAAAGAGAGCATTTGGAATGCCGGGGCACATCTGACGTATTGCGGAAGATGCTGAATCCTAACGGGTGAACCTTGCCGCAAGCTGGCAGCTGCGCAGGCCCCCCTCAGACCAGCCCATGCTTTCGTGCCCGATAGGCGAGTTTGGCGCGGCTGGTATGGAGTAGCCGTGCTGCGGCCGACAAATTGCCCCCTGAGGCAGCAATGGCCTTCTGGAGCAGTGACTGCTCCGTTTGATCCAGAGACATGGCACGTGGGGCAGATGGCGCTTGCGCCGCAGCGGCTGCTTTGCCCGCCAAATTCAACACTCCGCTTGCGGCGGCAGCGTGCAAGGTCAGTACCTCCGCGCGATGAACCTCCCCGCCGGTGAAAAGATGGTGGACGTCAATCAGCCCCCCCGCGTCCGCGAGGATCACGGCACGCTCCACCAGGTTTTGCAGTTCGCGGATATTCCCCGGAAAGTCATAGTTCAGCAGGTGACGCACGGCCACCTGGCTGAAGCCTTTGACATCGCAATCGTGTTTGCGGCGGTAATGGTGGAGAAAATGGTTCATCAGCAGTGGGATGTCGTCCCGGCGTTCACGCAAGGGTGGAAGATGGATGGGCACCACATTCAGCCGGAAAAACAAATCCTCCCGGAATGTCCCTTTGCGCACCGCCTCGCGCAGCGCCTCGTTGGTAGCAGCCACCACCCGCACGTCGACCGCGATGCTGCGGGTGCCGCCCACGCGTTCAATCTGGCCCTCCTGCAGGGCGCGCAAGAGCTTGCCTTGGGCCACAAAACTCAGGGTGGCGATCTCATCCAGAAACAAGGTGCCGCCACTGGCACGCTCGAACCGGCCGGGCCTCGCCACACTAGCGCCGGTGAAGGCGCCCCGCTCTACCCCGAAGAGTTCTGACTCGATCAGGGTTTCCGGAATGGCCGCGCAGTTCACCGCAATGAATGGCTGCTTCGCGCGTGGACTGATCCGGTGCAGCATGCTGGCGAACTTTTCTTTGCCCACACCGGACTCACCGGTAAACAACACGGTGGCCGACGTCCGGGCCACCCGACTGAGCTGCTGGCAAGCCGCCTTGAAGGCTGAAGACGCGCCCACCATGGCATCGCCTGCGCTGCGCTCCGGGCTGGGCAAATCGGCAGCCTCTTCCCCGGCTTGGTCGTATGCGGCCACATCCACGAACTCGTGGGCATTCAGGTAGCGAAGGTCCTCTTCCACGCCATCCCACTGATGGGCGGATTTGCCCACCACGCGGCAATGCGCATCCCCCATGGAACGGCATTCAAGCTCCCGAAACACAATCAGGCGCCCGAACAGCGTGCTCACATAGCCGGTGGCGTAGCCCACTTGCATCCAGCAGGCGGGTGACCCGCCGACCCCATAAGCCGCAATGTGCTCATCGTCTTCACTGGAGTTGTGCCACAGGAACTCACCCTCGTAGCTGCCGGTCTTGGCGTCATAAGCCACATGCACCAGCTCCACCTGCACCATGCCCTCCAGCGCGTGCAGGCGGGTTCCGGCAATCGCAGAGGCCAGGGGCTCCGCGTCGGGCCATTGCTTGCGCACCAGCTGCGCATCACGAGCACCACTCACATAGCCCGCGCGGGTGAACAAGCCGCGCGCTTGCTTGAGGCCGAGGCTGTCTACCATCTCGCGGCGCAGCGAGCCTAGCGCCTCGGAGTGCATCAGCACCACGCGCTGGTCTTGCAGCCAGATGCGACCGTCACCGGGCGAGAAAAACAAACATTCACTGATGTCGGCCAGATTCGGGTGCGCATCGCCGCTGACGGAGGAGCTGGCAAAGCCGTCACCGAACGCGGGGGTGGGCACCTGCGCAGACTGCCCCAACACACTGCCGGTAGCCCGTGCAACATCCGCGAGTGAGATACGTGAAGCCCTGGATGGCATGGCGTTTTTGAATGATCAAATGGTGAAATTTAGTTATATTATTTAATCATTTGAGCAATTTCTCGGCAGGGGTTAACCCTTTGCCAAGTGCCAAAGCCGCACCTAGGGAAAGTCCGTAACTCCCGAATGAAATCCGGGTAGCGACATTGCACTTCGGTGCAGTGCACATCCACCGGTGGTCTGCGCCTTGCAATTCATGGATCAACCACTCGCGAAGTGGCGAATTGATCAACCGATTGAAAGGATGCTTTCCCATGGGAACGACTGAGACCAATGCTTGGCTGGATTTTTCGGCCACCCCTCCGGCTGCACTCGGCCACGGTGTACGCCAAGTGATGGAGCCCGCCACGGGCGAGGTGTTGTGCACTGTAGGTATCGCCAATGCCGCAGACGTTGCCAACGCCACAGCGGTGGCTGCCGCCGCACAGGCCCAGTGGGTGAGCGTACATCCCCGCGAAAAAGCCGACATTTTCCGCCGCGCTGCGAGCCTGTTTGAAAAACACTTTGACACCCTGGCACTGTTCGTCGCCCGCGAGACGGGCGGCATCCTGCCCAAGGGCCAGCATGAAATCCGGGAAGCGGCCCTGCTGTGCAACTTGGCAGCCGGCATGCCTTTGCAAGCCCAAGGCCAGGTGCTGCCCAGCCAGCACGGCCGCACCAGCCTGGCGCGCCGCGTACCGCATGGGGTGGTGGGCGTGATCTCGCCCTTCAACTTCCCCCTGATTTTGGCCATTCGCGCCGTGGCACCCGCCCTGGCGGCCGGCAATGCCGTGATCATCAAGCCGGACACCCGCACGCCTGTGAGCGGCGGCTTGATGCTTGCCAGCGTATTCGCCCAAGCCGGTCTGCCCGCCGGGCTGTTGCAAGTGCTACCGGGCGATGCGGAGGCCGGCGAAGCGCTGGTCACCGACCCGCTAGTGCCCATGATTGCCTTCACCGGCTCCCCCGCAGTGGGGCGACGCATCGGCGAGCTGGCCGGCCGCCATTTGAAGAAGGTGTCGCTTGAGCTGGGCGGCAGCAATGCCCTGGTCATTCTGGATGACGCAGACCTCGACATCGCGGCCAGCAATGCGGCCTGGGGCGCGTTCTTCCACCAGGGGCAGATTTGCATGGCCTCCAACCGGATTCTGGTGCACGAGAGCATGGTGCAAGGCCTGATTGAAAAGATGGTGGCCAAGGCAACGCACCTGCCAGTCGGCAACGGTGCCAGCGGCCAGGTGGCACTGGGCCCGGTGATCGATGCCAAACAGCGCGATCGCATTCACCAAATCGTACAAGACAGCATTGCCGCTGGCGCCAAACTGGAGGCCGGCGGTACGTTTGACGGCCTGTTCTACCAGCCCACCGTGCTTTCCGGTGTACGCCCCGGCATGCGGGTGTTTGACGAAGAGACCTTCGGCCCGGTGGCCAACATCATCAGCTACCGCAGCGATGCGGAAGCCGTTGCGCTGGCCAACCAGCACCAAGGCAGCTTGGCGTCCGCAGTGATTTCTGCATCGGTCGGCCGCGCCATGGCGGTGGGCCGCCAGCTCAAGTCCGGCATGGTCCACATCAACGACCAGACGGTGAACGACGAATGCGTCAACCCTTTCGGCGGCCCCGGCATTGCCGGCAACGGCACCAGTGTGGGCGGCCCGGCTGACTGGGAGGAATACACCCAGTGGCAGTGGGTCACCATCAAAGACCACGCCACCGCCTACCCGTTTTGAACACCTGGAGAGCATGATGAACTTGCACGGAAAAACCATAGTCGTGACCGGCGTGTCGTCCGGCATCGGGGCCGAAGTCGCGCGACTGGCCCGTTTTGAAGGCGCCCAAGTGATCGGCGTAGACCGCAATGACGCCAGCATTTCGATGGAGGGCTTTGTCAAAGCGGACCTGAGCACCGTGGCTGGCATCGATGCCGCAGTGGCCCAGTTGCCGGCGCAGATCGACGCACTCTGCAACATCGCCGGCGTGCCCGGTACCGCCGATCGCGATCTGGTGGCGCGGGTGAACTATCTGGGCTTGCGCCACTTGACGGAGCAGGTCTTGCCCCGTATCCCTCGTGGCGGCAGCATCGTCAACGTGGCGTCCATTCTCGGGGCCGAATGGCCGCTGCGGCTGGATGTTCACAAAGCGCTGGCCGCAGTCCAAGGCTTTGACGCGGGGGCCAAGTGGTTAGAAAAAAATCCGGTACCCCAGGAGACCTGCTACCAGTACTTCAAGGAAGCCCTCATTGTGTGGAACACGGTGCAGTCGCAAGAGTGGTTCCTGAAAACCGGGGTGCGGATGAACTGCGTGGCTCCGGGACCGGTGTTCACGCCCATCCTCGGAGATTTCGTCACCATGCTGGGCGCAGACCGTGTGCAGGCCGATGCCCACCGCATGGCACGTCCGGCGTTCCCGGATGAAGTGGCCTCGGTCATTGCCTGGCTGTGCAGCGACGCAGCGCGCTGGGTGAGTGGTGTCAACATCCCGGTGGATGGTGGCTTGGCCTCGACCTACCTCTGAGCACACGGGGTAACTCCGTCTGGAAGGGCGGGAGAGTTCAGTGGCATCATCCCCGCCATGAGTGCCTCCCGCATCCCCCCGATTCAGTGCCTGTTGACCTTTGAAGCCCTGGCGCGCCTGCGCTCGGTCACCCTGGCGGCAGAAGAGCTCTTTGTCACCCCCAGCGCCGTGAGCCACCGGGTGCGGCAGCTGGAGCAAATCATCGGTACCAAGCTGTTCGGCCGCGCGGACTTTTCGCTGACCACCGAGGGCAGCGAATACCTGGCCCATGTGCGTGAAGGACTCACCATCCTGCAGAAGTTTCCCAGCGCCGCTGCGGCACCGGGCAAGCGCAAGCTGCGCCTGGCGGTCACGCCCACGTTTTCGCGCTCCATCCTGATTCCGCGCCTACGCCAGTTCACCGACGCCTACCCCGAGATCGACCTGACACTGCAGGTGTCCATTCCCCTGCTCGACGTGGTGGCTGAAGATGCCGACCTGATGGTGCGCTTCGGCGCAGGCCGCTATGCCGACATGGAGCATGTGTGCCTGATGAAAGACGAGATCACGCCCCTGGCTTCACCCGCTTTTGTACGGGAACACGGCCCGTTCGAAACCCCGCAAGACCTGGCCAACCTGCCCCTTTTGCGCAGCCCGCTGGAGCCCTGGCGCACCTGGTTTGCCGCCAACGGGCTGGACTGGCCGGAGCCTGTAGAGGGTTCGCAGTTCAACGACATCGGCCTCATGTGCGATGGTGCCGCCGCCGGCATGGGCGTGGGCCTGATCCGCCTGAAGCTGGGTTCGCCTTGGCTGGACAACGGCTCGCTGGTGCGGCTGTATGCCCACAATGCACCCAGCCCCCACGCGCACTACCTGTGCTGGCGCACCGGCGCCATGGACCGCTGGGAAGTGGCGGCCTTTGCCGAGTGGCTCAAAAAAGCCGTGGGTTAGTCGCCCCAGCGGCCTTTGACTAGCCCTTTTTCACGCAGCGCTGCAAGTTTCTTCACACCACGAGGCTTCGCTTTCTTTTAGAGTGGGGCTTTCCGTCATTGCCCATTCAGCACCGGACTCCCCCATGAACGCCCCACTTGATCCAATCGCCCGGGAAATGCTACAAAAAAGAGAGCTGCTCGCGCTGATTCTGCCGGCGCTAGAGGCTTATTTGCCTAAGCATGCGCTGCTCTACCAGACGGAAGACACTACGCCCTATGAGTGCGACGGCCTGACTGCCTACCGCCAGCGCCCCTTGCTGGTGGCCCTGCCGGAAACCGAAGACCAAGTGGCTGCGGTGCTGCGGGTGTGCCATGGCTTGAATGTGCCGGTGGTGGCTCGCGGCGCGGGCACCGGCCTGTCCGGTGGTGCCATGCCCCATGCCATGGGGGTCACACTCTCTCTGGCCAAGTTCAACAAGATTCTGAAAGTAGACAAACGCAGCCGCACGGCGGTGGTGCAGTGCGGCGTGCGCAACCTGGCTATCAGCGAAGCGGCCGCGCCTTATGGGCTGTATTACGCGCCGGACCCCAGCAGCCAGATTGCCTGCACCATTGGCGGCAACGTGGCCGAGAACTCCGGTGGCGTGCACTGCCTGAAATACGGCCTGACGCTGCACAACGTGCTCAAGGTGCGCGGCTTCACCATGGAAGGCGCGCCCATCGAATTTGGTGGCGACGCGCTCGACGCCCCCGGCTACGACCTGATGAGCGTGGTAGTCGGCAGCGAGGGCATGCTGGCCGTGACCACCGAGGTCACTGTCAAGCTGGTGCCCAAGCCCCAGCTGGCCCGCTGCATCATGGCCAGCTTTGACGACCTGCGCAAAGCGGGCGATGCGGTGGCTGCGGTGATCGCCGCCGGCATCATCCCCGCTGGGCTGGAAATGATGGACAAGCCCATGACCGCCGCCGTGGAAGACTTTGTGCATGCGGGCTACGACCTGAGCGCGGAAGCCATTCTGCTGTGCGAGAGCGACGGCACGCCCGAAGAGGTGGAAGAAGAAATCGGCCGCATGAGCGAAGTGCTGCGCGCCGCCGGTGCCACCGGCATTGCGGTGAGCAACAGCGAGGCCGAGCGCCTGCGCTTCTGGAGCGGGCGCAAAAACGCGTTCCCCGCCAGCGGCCGCATCAGCCCCGACTACATGTGCATGGACAGCACCATTCCCCGCGCCCGGCTGGCCGACATCCTGCTGGCCATTGCAGAAATGGAGAAGAAATACCAGCTGCGCTGTGCCAACGTGTTCCACGCCGGGGACGGCAACCTGCACCCGCTGATCTTGTTCGATGCGAATGACCCTGACCAACTGCACCGCTGCGAGCTGTTTGGCGCCGAAATTCTGGAAACCAGCGTCGCCATGGGCGGCACCGTGACCGGCGAGCATGGCGTGGGCGTGGAAAAGCTCAACAGCATGTGCGTGCAGTTCAGCGCCCAGGAGAACGCCCAGATGTTCGCCCTCAAAGAGGCGTTCGACCCCAAGGGCCTGCTCAACCCCGGCAAGGTCATTCCAACCCTGCACCGCTGCGCGGAGTACGGCAAGGAACTGGTGCGCGGCGGCAAGATCAAGCACCCGGACCTGCCCCGGTTCTAGCCGCCATGCAAGGCTTGCGCGGCTTGGCCTGGCTCCTGGCGCTGCAAAGCGCCGGTGAGTTGCTGGCCCGCGGTCTGCACCTGCCGTTTCCTGGCCCGGTGGTCGGCATGGTCTTGCTGATTCCGGCCCTTCGGTGGCCCCTGGTGCGTGAGCCCGTCAGCCAGTGCGCGGACTTTCTGCTCAGTCATCTCTCGCTTTTATTCATACCGGTCGGGGTGGGCGTCATGACCCACTTGGCCCTGCTCAGCCAGTATGGCGGGCGCATGCTGGTGGTGCTGGTGCTGTCCACCTGGATAGGTCTTGCCGTCACGGCACTGACCCTGTACACCCTGAGCCGCCGGGACATAGAAGACGAGGCTCCCCATGGCTGAGGTAGTGGCTCTGTGGGTCTACCTGTCGGCCACACCACTCTTCGGCTTGACGGCCACCCTGGTGACCTATGTGCTGGCGCACGCTGTGTACCAGCGCACCGGCCAAGCCGCTTGGGCCAACCCGGTACTCTGGAGCGTGTTCACCCTAGCCTGCCTCTTGCTGGCCACCGGGGTGAGCTACCCAGGGTACTTCTCGGGTGCGCAGTTCATCCACTTTTTGCTGGGACCGGCGGTCGTTGCCTTGGGCTGGCCCCTGTGGCAACGCAGGGCCGAAGTGCAAAAACGTTGGGGGCGTTTGCTCGTGGCCGCCTTGGTCGGCGGCACGGCGGCCTGCGGATCCGCACTGGCATTGGGCTGGGCCCTGGGTTTGCCCGGCGATGTGCTGCTGTCCATGGCGCCCAAGTCCGTGACTGCGCCCGTGGCGATGGGCATCGCTGAAAAGATAGGTGGTATTCCTGCGCTGTCAGCCGTGTTTGCCGTGCTCACCGGCCTGATCGGGGCACTGAGCGGCAAGCTCATTTTTGGCCTGCTCCGCCTTCCCTACAGTGGCAGCGGCTGGGCCGCACGCGGCTTTGCGCTGGGCACCG
This sequence comes from Rhodoferax mekongensis, assembly GCF_032191775.1. Lineage (NCBI taxonomy): Bacteria > Pseudomonadati > Pseudomonadota > Betaproteobacteria > Burkholderiales > Comamonadaceae > Rhodoferax > Rhodoferax mekongensis. The sequence continues at coordinate 245,943 of NZ_CP132507.1, forward strand.
CCTCGCACGGCATAGGCGCGGCACGCGCGCTCCAGGTGAATGCGGATGCCGGCGCCTACGCGGGGCTGGCGCTGGGCCTGCAAGTGGTGCTGGCGTCGCTGCTGATGCCCTTGTTTTTCCGCTGACCGCCGATGGGGATCGCCATCAGAACTTCGAGCTGATCACGAAGTTGATGGTGCCGGACTCGCCCACAAAGGCCTGGTACTGAAAGGACTGTCCCGCGGCGGTGGTGTACACCGAACGCCATTGGGCCATCAGGTTTTTGCCGTTGGGGTCGTAGGCCAGTTCCAAGGGGATGCTGCTGAATGAAGTCAGTGCCACACCCAGTTTTTTCCGGGCCCCGTCGTGGCGGGTGTCATATGCCACCAGGGTGTTCTGCAGGGTCGCTTCGATGGATTTGCGGTCGGAGTCCGACTTGGCCAAGAGGTTGCGGTCCGACTGATGGAGGGAGGGCGCTGCACCGGATGGCAGGCGCGTGAGTGAAATCAGCTCCTGGGCGCACGCAGGCCCCGCCAGCACGGCACAGCTTAGGAACGCGAAGGCTAGGGCTTTCATGGCGCACTCCCGACACACTCAGGGCCCCACTGTGGCACAAGCCTGCCGGCTTGAAAAGCAGAAAAAGCCCGCTGAATGCAACAGTTTGTAGACCCCAGCCCCCTATAGCCTTGGATACGCCCCGCCGAACTTCAGGCAACAAATAAGCCACTAGCGCCCATGTAATATGCGCTAGCAGCTATCCAATTCATAGCAATCAGATCAAGAAACCGCGTACCGGCTGATTTGCATTCCGTTGCAGCCAGTTGGTGGCGGCGTACTCGGTGCCAGCGTCCGTCACATGCAGGGTGTAGGCATGGCGCGAAACCGCAGATCGGTTGGGCGCGCTGTAGTGCGGCAACAGCCCGTGGAACACCACCAGCGCACCGGCCTTTACCTCCAGTGGAATTGCATTCACATTGCTGGCAGGCCACGGGGTGGCATCGAGTTTGTTCATGGTGACCACATCGCCATGGCGCTCAAAGCGCTCGCGCAGCACCCCCCGGGGGCCACGGTGACCACCGGGTTCGGTCCACAAGCAACCATTGGACAGGGTGGCGTCTTCCAGTGCGAACCAGAAGGTGGTCACGCTGATGGGCGTGGTGTCAAAAAAGGTGGCGTCCTGGTGCCAGCCCACTTCACCGCCGATACCGGGCTGCTTGAAGATGTACATGGACTGCCACACCTGCGGGCGGGTGAGCCCCACATCCGCGGCGACCTCCGCCAGCGCCGGGCCATGCGAAAAGGCCTCGAACACCGGGTCCTGGTCGTGCATGGCGTGGCCGATTTTGTTGATCGACAGGGCTTTGGCTTGGCGCAGTTCACCATCGGGACCGAACGCCTCTTCCTCAAAGAAACAGCTGATGCGCTCGGCGGAGTCCAGGAAGTAGCGGTCCACCTTGCGCACCTGATCGTTGGTGGTGAAGATCGTCTTGCTCTCAGCGGGGTCAAAGGCCTCGACGATGGCCTCGGCCCGCGCGCGCAAGGCAGCAATCTCGGCAGCAGGCTTGAAATCGGACAGGATGATGTAGCCGTCCTGCGCGTAGCGGGTTTTCTGTTCGGGTGTCAGCATGGGCTATGCAAATGTTGGCAGTGGCAATAGCGTTTCAGTATAGACAGGGTGTGGGCCTGTGGAAGCGAATTCGGCTACGCTCTGCATAGGAGAGCAACGCCCTTGAACCTCACACCCCTGATCCAACTCACCCGTGGCGGCACGCCCGAATGTTTGCACTTCGGCGCCGTCGCCGTGACCGACCGCGCCGGCAGCCTCAAAGCTTTTGCCGGCGACCCGCATCTGGTGACCTTCACCCGTTCCACGCTCAAGGCCTTGCAAGCCTTGCCTTTTGTGGAAGCCGGCGGGCCTGCCCAGTTCGGCTTCAGCCAGGCCGAGAACGCGCTGCTCTGCGCCAGCCACAACGGCGAAGCCATGCATGTGGATGCCGCCAACAGCATGCTGGCCAAGGCCGGGCACAGCTACAAAACCTTGCGTTGCGGCTGCCATGTGCCGCTGCTCTTCAGCTACTTTGACAAGGGCGCGCCCGAAGGCGCCACCTACACCGAGGCCCATAACAACTGCAGCGGCAAGCATGCGGGTTTTGTGGCGTACTGCGAGCAGCATGACCTGCCACTGGACGACTACACCGCACCTGAGCACCCTTTGCAGCAGGCCATCGCCCGCGATGTGGCACGCGCAGTGGGCATGGATGTACAAGACATGCCGCGAGGCATCGACGGCTGCTCCGCCCCCAACTTCGCCATGCCCCTCTCCAAGCTGGCGCGTGGTTATGCACGCTTGGCCAGTGGCGCACAAGACCCGGAGTTTGGTACCAGCTTTGCCCTTCTGAGCGAGGCCATGACAGCCTACCCCGAGATGGTGAGCGGTACCGGCCGCAACGACCTGGACTTTATGCGCGTGGGCCGGGGCGACTGGGTCAGCAAGGTCGGGGCCGACGGTGTGCAGGTGGTCGGCAGCAAAAGTCGTGGCGAGGCATTTGCACTCAAGATCATTGACGGCAACAAACCCGCCCTGTTTGCCGCCAGCGTCGAGGTGCTGGACCAACTGGGTTGGCTGGATGATGTACAACGCGCCGCACTGAAACCCTGGCGAGCCGCCGAAATCCGCAACGCACGCGGCCTGCTGGTGGGCGAGCGACTCCCCGTATTCCAGTTGCAAACACCATGAACCACAAGATCAGCCTGATAGGTGCACCTACCGACATCGGCGCGGGCAGCCGTGGCGCCAGCATGGGCCCGGAAGCCCTGCGCGTGGCCAACATCACCAGCGTGCTGCAAAGCCACGGTCTGGAGGTGCTGGACAAGGGCAACCTGAGCGGCCCGAGTAACCCTTGGCAACCGCCGGTAAACGGCTACCGCCACCTGCCCGAAGTGACTGCCTGGAACCGCAGCCTGCATGACGCGGTGTACGCCGAGCTGCAGGACGGCCGACTGCCCATCGTGCTGGGCGGGGACCACTGCCTGGGAATAGGGTCCATCAGCGCGGTGGCACGTCACTGCCGCGATACCGGCAAAAAACTGCGGGTGCTGTGGCTGGACGCCCACGCTGACTTCAACACCAACACGCTCACGCCCAGCGGCAATATCCACGGCATGCCGGTGGCCTGTCTGTGTGGCTTCGGGCCGCTAGAGCTGATTGAGATCGGCGGGCAGGTGCCCGCCATCTCGCCCAAATGGGTGCGCCAGATCGGCATCCGCAGCGTGGACGAGGGCGAAAAGCGCTTTGTGCATGAGCAGGACCTGGAGGTCTTTGACATGCGTTACATCGATGAGATGGGCATGCGCGCCGCGATGGAGCTGGCCTTGGCCCTGATTGACAGCAACACCCACTTGCATGTGAGTTTTGACGTGGACTTTCTGGACCCCGACATCGCCCCCGGCGTGGGTACCACCGTACGCGGGGGGCCCACCTACCGCGAAGCGCAGCTGTGCATGGAGATGATTGCCGACACCGGTCGCATGGCCAGCCTCGATGTGTTTGAGCTCAACCCCGCGCTGGATGAGCGCAACCGTACCGCGGAGGTGGCGGTGGACCTGATCGAGTCGCTTTTTGGCAAGAGCACCTTAATGCGCAAGTAGACGCGGGGACGCACTGCCGTCTCCGCTGCCGGTGCGGAACACCGAGACCGTGTTCACCAGCTCCCCGGCCTGGGTGCGCAGGCTGCTCGCGGCAGCGGCCATTTCTTCGACCAGCGCAGCGTTTTGCTGGGTGGTCTGGTCCATCTGGTTGACCGCCTCGCTGACCTGACTGACCCCGCTGCTTTGTTCTGAACTGGCCGCTGTGATCTCGCCCATGATGTCGTTCACCCGGCGAATGGATGCCACCACCTCGGTCATGGTCTCGCCCGCTTGATTGACCAGTTGCGTGCCCTGCTCCACGCGGCCAACGCTGTCGCTGATCAGGGTTTTGATTTCTTTGGCGGCCTCTGCACTTCGGCCCGCCAATGACCTCACCTCGCTGGCCACCACGGCAAATCCACGCCCCTGCTCGCCGGCCCGGGCTGCCTCCACCGCCGCATTGAGTGCGAGGATGTTGGTCTGGAAGGCAATCCCGTCGATCACGCCGATGATGTCGGCAATGCGGGCGGAAGACTGGTTGATGCCCTTCATGGTCTCCACCACCTGCTCCATCACCTGTCCGCCGCGCATGGCTACATCCGACGCGCTGATGGCCAACTGGTTCGCTTGCTTCGCGTTGTCCACGTTGTGGCTCACCGTACCACTCAGGGTGGCCATGCTGCTAGCGGTTTGCTGCAAAGCACTCGCCTGCTGCTCGGTGCGCATGGACAGATCCTGGTTACCTTGGGCAATTTCTGAGCTGGCATTGGCCACGCTTTCTGAGCCCTCCCGCACGGACTCGACCACGCTGGCCAGTCCTGAACCAATCTGATTGATGGCATCCACCATTTGGCCGATTTCGTCATTGCTGCGTTTGCTCAGTTGCACTGTAAGGTCACCACCGGCAATACGGCTCGCGGCGCTTTGCACCTCTTTCAAAGGCTGGGTCACTGTGCGCTTGACCATGTAGAACAGAACCATGGCCGTGAAGACGACCACCACCAGCCCCGACATCGCAAAGATGTTTCGTACTGAGCGGACTTCGCTGGTGTATTCATCCACATAGGTACCGCCCGCAACTACCCAGTTCCAAGGCTTCAGGAAGGTGAATGCCACCACTTTTTCGCGTGCTTTGGTTTCGCCCATGCTGGCATTGATCCACGGGTAGCGGATAGTCCCGGACTTTTGCTCAAGGATGTCCTTGATGAACTCCCGTCCGTCCGGGTCCTTGGAATCCAGAATGTTTTTGCCTTCCGATGCGGGGTGCACGATAAGGTTGCCGTAGTTGGCGCCCGGGCGTGCATCGAGCACATAGAAGTACCCGGAGTTGCCGATCTTCATGGCCCGGATCGTGTCTTTGAGCCTCTTGAGGTAATCCGTAAAGTCCAAGCCCACAAATGCCAGGCCGACCACCTTGCCCATGCCATCCTTTATGGGTTCGTAGTGCGTCATGTACTGGCGGCCGAACAATGCTGCAAGGCCCGTGTAGCTGCTGCCCTCGCGGACCGCCTTGTAACCCGGGTGGGCCCGGTCGAGTTGCGTACCCACCACCCGCTCACCTTTGTCGTTCTTGAGGGAGGTGGTCACACGGACGAAGTCCTCTCCACTGCTCGCGAAAACGGTCGCTACAGCGCCGGTAGCCTCTGTGAACTGGTCCACCAGACCGAAATCCATGTTGACCGGTTTGCCCGCGAGTGTCAGGACGGGTGTGGGTTTGTCTCCGATGTTGACGGTCTCGCCGCTGAGCGCAAAGCCCCCACTCAACTTGGCCGCGAAGATTTTGGAGAGGCCGACCGCACGGTTACGCAAGTCAGCGTCTGTGGCCTCCACCAGATCGACGATGAGCTTGGTTTTGTCTCCCACCTCGCGGTTTGCACGGCTTTCGATCACCTGCCCCAAGGTATATCCGATGCTGCCGACCAGCACCGCCACAAAGACACCCACCAGCGCGACGATGCTCAAAGAGAGCTTGCCACCCACACCCAAACGGGAATACCACGGCGTTTTGTTCATGAGAACCTCTCCACAAAGGGACTTCAGGCAACACAAATTTATATTATTTAATTAATTAATTAACACAAATAGATTAATTAAATCCAGCATTTACTTCAATCGCCGATCGTTTTGTGAACACTCAAACGCACATCGTGAGTGGCCCAAAGGCTTGATGGGAGGCAAGCGACAATAGAGCCCCGCTCTCTCATCACACACCTGATATGACCACCCTCGGAACCCCACTGTCCCCCAATGCCACCAAAGTCATGCTGCTGGGCAGCGGAGAACTGGGCAAAGAAGTACTGATAGCGCTGCAGCGTCTGGGCGTGGAGACCATTGCCGTGGACCGCTATGAAAACGCACCCGGCCAGCAGGTGGCCCACCATGCACGCACCATCACCATGAGCGACCCCGCCCAGCTCAAGGCGCTGGTGGAAGCCGAGCGCCCCATGCTGGTGGTCCCCGAAATTGAAGCCATTGCCACCCCCATGCTTGAAGAGCTGGAGGCCGCTGGCACCGTCCGCGTGATTCCGACAGCACGCGCTGCGCGCCTGACCATGGACCGCGAAGGCATACGCCGCCTTGCAGCGGAAACACTGGGCTTGCCAACCAGCCCCTACCAATTCTGCGACTCGCTGGCTGAACTCCAGGCTGCGATTGAAGGTGTCGAAGGCAAGCCGGGCATCGGCTACCCCTGCATCGTGAAACCGGTGATGAGCAGCTCCGGCAAGGGCCAAAGCAAAATCGACGGACCAGCTGACGTGCAAAAAGCATGGGACTACGCCATGGCTGGGGGCCGGGTGAGCCATGGTCGTGTGATCGTAGAGGGCTTCATCGACTTCGACTATGAAATCACGCAACTTACCGTGCGCTCCGTGGGTGCGGATGGAAACATCGTGACCAGTTTCTGCGATCCTATCGGCCACATCCAGGTCAGCGGCGACTATGTGGAAAGCTGGCAACCCATGGCGATGCACCCTGCCGCATTGGCGCGTGCGCGTGAAGTGTCCAAAGCTGTGACCGACAACCTCGGTGGCCAGGGCCTTTTTGGTGTGGAGTTGTTTGTAAAGGGCGAGCAGGTGTGGTTCAGCGAAGTGAGCCCACGCCCGCATGACACCGGGCTGGTGACTCTGTGCACGCAGCACCAAAGCGAGTTTGAGTTGCACGCACGTGCCATTCTGGCTTTGCCGGTGGACACCTCCTTGCGCAATCCGGGTGCCAGCGCTGTGATTTACGGCGGCGTGGAAGCACAAGGCATTGTGTTTGATGGTGTGGAAGAGGCCCTGCGTGTGCCCAACACCGACCTGCGCCTGTTCGGCAAACCCGAGAGTTTTACCAAGCGACGCATGGGCGTGGCCTTGGCGCGCGCCACCGATACCGACACGGCCCGCGCCAACGCGAAGCTGGCGGCCTCCAAGGTCAAGCCCCGCGCGGCGTAACCCCGCTTAGGCAGGCAGCGGTATGGCGCGGGTTTCGCCATGCCGCAACAACCACACGCGGTCTTGCGCCAGCCCTTGCGCTTGCAGCGCAGCGGCCAGATCGTGTGGTGGTTGGTCGAAGGCCTCTTGAGTGAGCATGAAGGTGCCCCAATGCACCCCCATGGCCAAGGGCGCTTCCAGATCCAACAGCATCTGTACAGCATCCGTCGGGTTCACATGCATCGGTTTCATGAAGTCCCGTGGCAGATAAGCGCCTATGGGCAATGCCACAAAGTCCATGGCGCCTATGCGCTGGCGTATGGTTTTGAAATCCTTGCTGTAGCCCGTATCGCCAGGGAATAGAAAGCGCCATGGCTGAGCCCCGGGGCGTGACCACTCCAGACAATATCCGCCCCACAGCGATGCATTGGTATCCCAAGGTGTGCGCCGGCTCCAATGCTGCGATGGTGTGAAGTGCAGCTTGACCTTGTGGGGCATGTCCACGGACTGCCACCAATCCAACTCGGTCACGTTGGCAATACCCCGCCGGTCAAACCAGGACTTCAAGCCCTTGGGCACCAGAAACTCAGGCGTTTGGCCCGAGGCCAACAGGCGCGTGATGGTGGCATCGCACAAATGGTCGTAATGGTTGTGCGAAATAAGCACCAGATCAATGGGCGGCAATTGCTCAGGGCTGATGGGAGCACGCACTCTGCGTCGCGCGCCGAACTTGCCCATGGGTCCGGCAAAATCGGCGAGGGTCGGATCCATCAACACATTGAGTCCGGCCACTTGCAACAGAACCGTTACATGACCCAGCCATGTCACGCGAGGCGCGTCCTGCCGCTGCAGCAACCGCGCATGGTCCACCGGCACCGACCAGGCCTTTTCAAATCCAGCGTACCCGTCAGCGGGTTCAGCCTTGGGCTTGAAATCCCCACGGAGTGAGCGCCAGACCATCTCGTACCATGGGATATTGCCGATCACGACCTCAGGATCGGAGTTGGCGTACCGGTGTGCAGGGCGGAGTTCAGAGGACATAACGCGACCAGAAGCGATGGACGCACTGATCATGCCTCAGCCGGAAAAGACCGGGAGGCACAAGGGCGGATTCAGATCCGTTGACGCTTATTGGTGAAACACCGAAACCGTCTGCACCAGCTCCTGGGCCTGGCTGCGCAAGCTGCCGGCTGCCGCTGCCATCTCTTCCACCAACGCCGCGTTCTGTTGTGTCGCTTGGTCCATCTCGGTGACCGCTTCACTGACTTCGCTGACGCCTTGGGCCTGAGCGGTACTGGCGGCGCTGATCTCACCCATGATGTCGGTCACACGGCGGATGCTGGTCACGACTTCCGTCATGGTCTCGCCTGCATGGTTCACCAGTGCACTGCCTTGTTCCACACGCTCAACACTGGCGTTGATGAGGGTCTTGATTTCCTTTGCGGCTTCTGCGCTTCGGCCAGCGAGCGAGCGGACCTCGCTTGCCACCACGGCAAATCCACGGCCTTGCTCTCCGGCACGCGCAGCCTCCACCGCCGCATTCAAGGCAAGAATATTGGTTTGGAAAGCGATGCCGTCGATCACGCTGATGATGTCGCTGATCTTGCGGCTGGCTTCGTTGATGCCCTGCATGGTCTGCACCACTTGGCCCACCACTTCACCCCCCTTGGTGGCGGTAGTGCTGGCCGTCATGGCCAGTTGGTTCGCCTCGCGCGCATTTTCTGCGGACTGTTGAACCGCACTGGTCAGCTGGGTCATGCTGCTGGAGGTACGCTGCAAATTGGCAGCCGTCTGCTCTGTCCGGTTGCTGAGGTCCTGGTTACCGCTGGCGATTTCAGAGCAAGCCACCTCGATGCTCGCAGAGTTGCTGCGCACCGCCGCCACTGCGGCTTCCATACGCGCCAGGGTTTCGCGCAACATGTCACCACCTTTGGTCGTGGTTTTCACGTCGTGGACATTCAAGTCAATGGTGGCATCACGATTGACTTGGGCCACGAGCACCCGCAACTCGTCGCCCTCGCGGGCAGCACGCGCCATGTTGATCGCCATGACCGACTCCACACTCGTCTGGATGATGACGTAAACAGCATGGATCACAATGCGACCGAAATCGGGTTGGCTGATGCAATACAAACCGAAGCCTGCCGCCTGTAGACGGTCAAACACCACATGGTGTACGGCGAACAATACCGCTCCGAACACGATGACACGCCAATCGCGGTAGGTCAAAAACAGCGCGAGTGACACGAACACACCGAAGTGCATTTCCTCCATGCCGCGCGCCAATTGAATGTGCAAAACCACGAAGGCAACGAGCACAAAAGCCAATATAAAACGGCTTAGCAAGGTGTATCTGGCTACAGCGAAAACACCGACAGCAGCCCCTAGCAGCACAACCGTAGCGCCTATGGCCAACCCGCTGTCCACAAAGGAAAAACCCAAAACGACAGCCGCTATCGCAGAAAGGACGATGTAGCTCAGGAGAACGCGATCTCCCAACATGGCAAGCGCTTCAGTACTGGTACGGGTTCGAGCATGGGTCATGGCTCATCCTAACATTTTTAACAATTTAAATAAATTATATTTCACTCTGTTTAAGTTATCGTTCAAAAGAGCCTCTGAAATCCAAGGCTTTTCGCATGTCGGCACCTCATAAATTTCACACTTCACGGTGCATCAATGGATGCACCTTCGGGTAAAGTGAAAAATATCACTCAGCACACGACTGTGACCCCTCCAAAACCCTTCTCCGCTGACGCCGCGCCTGCAGGCGGGGAGGATCGTTTTGATGAAAACGATGCCAGCCTGTGGAAGCTTGCCTTGGAGGGGTCCGGTGCAGGTGCGTGGGACTGGAACCTCGAGACCGGCGACCAGATGCACTCTCGCCGATGGCAGGAAATGCTGGGATATGAATATGGCGAGATAGAAGCACGCAACCGTAGCTTTGTGGAACGTATCCACCCTGAGGACCGTGATCGGGTGGAACGCTCCTTCAACCAATATTTGGAAGGCAAGTCTGCCAGCTACTCCACCGAGCTCCGACTCCGTTGCAAGGACGGAAGCTGGAAATGGATTTTGACCAGCGGCATGGTGGTCCGCAGAAGCGCAGACGGAAAGCCGCTGCGGATGATCGGCACCCACGTCGATATCCAGGAACGCAAAGAAGCAGAGGCGCTGCTCCAGCAAAGTGAAGAGCGCTGGAAATTGGCGATGGAGAGCACAGGGGACGGCATCTGGGACTGGCACATCCCCGAGGGTCGGGAATTTTACTCCAAGCGACTGGTGGAGATGTATGGGTTCACGGAAGAAGAGCTCCACCAGCACCCGGACGCCTTGGATAGCCGGACACACCCCGATGACTTGCCGCAGATGCTCAACGACAGGCAAGCTCATTTTGATGGTTTGACGCCGACCTACCATAACGAACACCGAGTACGGTGCAAAGACGGCACATGGAAATGGATTCTTACCCGCGGCATGGTTGTCAGCCGGGATGCTGAGGGCAAGCCCCTGCGGATGGTCGGGACCCACACAGACATCTCCGACCGCAAACAGGCCGAGGCACTGGTGCGTCAACAGGCTTACTTTGACCCGCTCACCGGGCTGCCCAACCGGCGCATGCTGCGGGACCGTATCGAGCAGGAGATCAAACGCAACCGACGTGATGGCCGGAAAATGGCAGTCCTGTTCATTGACCTCGACCACTTCAAGGAGGTCAATGACACCATGGGGCACGACGCAGGTGATCTGTTGCTCATTGAAGCCGCCCGACGTTTGCGCTCTTGTGTGCGGGAGCACGACACGGTTGCGCGCATGGGTGGTGACGAATTCACGTTGTTGATTACCGAGCTGGATACAGACTTCCACTTGGAACACCTGCTGCAGAAGCTGCTGCATACGCTGTCGAGTCCGTTTGAGTTGCACCGGGAGCGCGTATTCGTGTCAGCCAGCATCGGTGTCACGCTTTGCCCGGACGATGGCTCAGAGGTCGAAACCCTGTACAAAAATGCGGACCAAGCGATGTACGAAGCCAAGGGAGCCGGACGCAACCGATTCAGTTTCTTCACGCCCGCCTTGCATGACGCCGCTGTACAGCGTGCCCGCATTACCAATGACCTGCACGACGCGCTCGCGCATCAGCAGTTTGAACTGCACTATCAACCAATTGTGGACCTGAACAATGGCCAAGTCCGCAAGGCTGAGGCTCTTTTGCGATGGCGTCACCCTCTGCTCGGAATGATCAGTCCGGCAGACTTTATCCCGGTAGCCGAGAGCAGCGACCTGATAGTGGAGATCGGAGACTGGGTTTTTTCAGAGGTGTCGCGGCAGCTGATGGTATGGCGAGACAGGCTCCACCCGCACTTCCAGGTCAGCATGAACAGTTCCCCGGTGCAGTTCCGCAGGCGCTGGCCGGCCGATAAATCATGGGTGAAACGACTCGAAGAAATGGGTCTTCCCGGCATGAGCCTGGTGGTTGAAATCACCGAAGGCCTGCTGCTGGAGACCAATGCGTCGGTCTCCGAGCAATTGCTCGAATGGCGGGATGCTGGCATCCAGGTCGCACTGGACGATTTCGGCACGGGCTATTCGTCGCTGGCCTACCTGCAACAACTGGACATCGACTACATCAAGATCGATAAATCTTTTGTGCAGGGCTTGGACTGGGGGGCACCCAATTTATTTTGTGCAAAGCCATGGTGGTCATGGCGCATGCGTTGGGCCTGCGCGTGGTGGCTGAAGGAGTTGAAACTTCACAACAACGCGATCTGCTCATCGAAGCGGGATGCGATTTCGCTCAAGGCTACTTTTTCTCACGGCCCATGCCCGCGGATGCGCTGCAAACACTGCTTTCCACACCGCAATTGAGCCAGCAATGGATCCCCACGACTACACTCCACGGCATGCAACTGCTTGTGATTGATGACCACCCTATCGTGCGCCAAGGCATGGTGGCGGCGCTGCGTCAACTTCAAGCGGGCATAGAAGTGCTGGAGGCCAGCGATGGTGCCCATGGGCTTGAACTGCTGGAAGCGAACCCGCGCATCAAAGCGGTTCTGATCGACCTGGAAATGCAACCCTTGGGTGGCATTCCGACCATACGCCAGATCCGTCAAATGCAACCTGCCTTGCCGGTGTTGGTAGTCGCAGGCTCCGAGCAGCCCGAAGACTTTCACGCGGCGATTCAGGCCGGCGCTAACGGGTATTGCCCCAAATCTGCAGGATTGCGCACCATGCGGCATGCGCTGCGCCAAGTGCTGGATGGCACCTTGTATGTACCAACATTCATGGGGCCAGCCTCACAGTGAGCCGACCGGAGGACGGGGCGCTGGACCCAAAGAAGCTGAGACTGTTAAGCCATTTCGGCTCCGCCGTCGCACTTTCCAGCTTGCTATATGCCGGATTCAATTGGCTCATGGGATTCTTTCCCGGCATCCTGTTGATGGTGGGTAATGGCGCGTTGTTGATGGTGAACCAACTCTGGCTGCCCAGACTGCGCACTCAGATTCACTACAACCGCCTCGCAATGGCACAGACCGCCATTTGCTTTGCCGCCGTCGTGGGGGTGACCTACTTTTCCGGGGGCGTGCAATCGCCCGTGATCGTGTGGATTGCCCTTGCGCCAATTGCAGCCACCCTTCTCTTCGGATTTACCGCCAAAACCATTTTCTGGCTGACCATGACACTGGCGACCGTGGCGGCATTTGGGTGGATGCCGTCCGTGGGTGTGCACCCCCCTGTGCAATACAACGCAGAATTGACCCATCTGTTCTTCAGCAACAGTCTGTTCGGTTTTGTGTTGCTTCTGTTTGTGCTGACACAAATCTTTGAGAGCACGAAAAACCAGGCGCTTCAGGAGTCCGAATTCCGCAACCGCGAGCTGCGTGTGGCCAACGACCGAGTGGAAGCCGCTTATGTGGCCAAATCCCGGTTCCTGGCTGCCGCCAGCCACGATTTGCGCCAACCGGCGCACGCGCTGGGGATGTTCGTAGCCCGGTTAAGCCAGATCCATGCCGAGCGTAATCCGGAGACCCTGGAACGGGACGGGAGCGCGGCACTGGTGCAAGGAGTGACAGCATCTGCAACCGCATTGCAGGAGCTGCTGGATGTGCTGTTCGACTACTCGCGACTGGAGTCCAACCCTTCGGGAAATACCCTACGCCCGGTGAACGTCAACGACATCTTCGAGCAGTTGCGGCTTCTCTTTGCCAACACCGCCGCGTCCAAAGGGCTGCACCTGCGCATCCGTCCCACGTCAATGTGGGTCATGAGCGATCCGGTGCTGCTACAACGCATATTGCTGAACCTTGTGAGCAACGCGCTGGAGTACACCCCGCGCGGCACCGTGCTGGTAACTTGCCGGCCCAGCGCCAGGGGCAGCCAAGCCTGCATCCAGGTGTGGGACAGCGGCATCGGCATTGAGGAGTCCTTGCACCAGACGGTGTTTGAGGAGTTCTTCCAAGTCGAGAATCCGGAGAGAGATCGAGCCAAAGGACTGGGCTTGGGACTCAGTATGGTGGACCGGTCCTGCCGCTTGTTGGGTCACCCTTTAGTGCTGCGGTCTCAGCTGGGGTGCGGCACCCGCTTCACGGTCACCGCAACAGCGACCCCTTTGCGGCCTGCGAACTCAGGCAGTGCTGCCACCGAAGACCTGTCAGCCACTGCAGACGTTCAAGGTGCCAGCATTTGGCTGATTGAAGACAACATCCTGGGCGGGCAAGCTCTGCAAGGTCTGCTGCAATCCTGGGGCTGCCGGGCCAGCCTCTTTGACAGCGCCGAACAAGTTCATCGCGCGGCGCAGGTTGGCGAGCCTCCGGATTTCATCATCAGCGACTTCCGGTTGCCGCGCAACCAAAACGGCATCAACGTTATCGTGGCATTGCGAAACATAATGCAAAGAGACATACCCGCGTGCCTGATCACCGGGGACCTTGAAGAAGACGTTAAACATCAGGCACACCAAGCTGGCCTGGTCTTGCTGAAGAAACCGCTACAACCCGCCAAGTTACGCAGCCTGTTGCGCCGCAGTCTCAAGGCGACGACGCTTCATGTACCTGCAACCCACGGCGACTCGACAAACCAATCAATGTCCCAGCAGTAGCGCGCTCACTTTGGGTGCACGGAAAGATGCGTTGTTGCCGGCTATGGCTTTTTGCCATCGCCAACGTATCAATCTAAAATTGTGAGAAGGCATGCAGGTTGGGTACCTACATCAGGGAGAAGCAATGAAATTTGTACGAGTTTGCGTGATGGCGGGCTGGATTCCACTCAGTCTCGCTGCACACGCAGAGATGGATGATGCCGTCATCAAGGCCATGGCGGACACTTTAGCCGGCAAGCCCGCGGAGGCGTTTGAAGCACTATCGGCTCTGGAAGAACGGCGTGCGGGAGACCCCGACTTTGACCTCGCTTTAGGCATTGCCGCCAATCGCACCAAGAAATTCAGCCGGGGCATCTTTGCATTGGAGCGGGTATTGCTCGCCCAACCTCAAAACAAACAGGCGAGCATCGAGCTGGCACGGGCGCTGTATGCGGTAGGACAAGGCGGTCAAGCCCGCGAGGTTTTGAACCGTGCGCGGGAAGACGGTGCGCCGGTCGAAGTGTCAAGCACCATGGACCAGTTTCTTCAGTCTCTCGACAAAGTGGATGCCAAGGGGCGACGCAACTTCAAAGCCTACCTCGAAGGTGCCATCGGCATGGATACCAACGTCAACGGCGCACCCAATGATGACTCTGTGGCCGTCCCTGCCTATAGCGGATCTGTTGTGTCATTGAACGCCGATGGCGTCAAAGTCAGGGCTAACTTTGCCAATCTGCGCGCAGGCATCTCTAACCGGTTTGCGATCACGCCCGAATGGTCTTTGATCGGTCGCGCCAGCGCCAATTTGCGGGCCAATGATTCCAACGCCAATCAGTTCGACACACGCAGTTATGCCGCTTTGGGCGGGGTTGCATACCGGCACGAAAAGAATGAATTCAGTCTCGGCTGGCAAGCTGTCAATGAAGAGCTCTACAGCAATGCATTCCGGCAACAGGGCGGGCTTGTGGGCGAGTGGATTTACCGCCTCGATGGTTTCCGTCAGTTCGGCACCTTTGTGCAGCTCAGTGAAGTTCGCTATGCCAGCCAGGCGGTGCGTGACATGAAGCGCCAAGTCATCGGTAGCACGTATGTGCAGGTCTTTCCGTCCGGAGTCACGGCTTACGGCGGTCTGTACATGGGCAATGAACGGCCATTTGATAGCGACCAGTATGTGCTCGGCCACAACTTGGGTGGCCTGCGCCTGGGCGCGCAAATGGCATGGACCTCCAACCTCTCCGGATTCGCCAGTGTGGGCTGGGAAGACCGGACGTACGGGGGCGACGACAGCCTGTTTCAGACAACGCGCAGCGACAAGCAAAGCATGATTGACCTGGGGCTTTCTTGGGTGCCTGCGCCCCAATGGCGTGTGACACCGGTGGTCTCGTGGGTTCGCACCGACTCGACCATCAGCATCAACTCTTACGCCAAGACCAGCGCCTCCGTCGCCGTGCGGCGCGATTTTTAAGCGCCGTGCAAGGAGCTCACACCATGACCATCCTGTCCTTCACTCGCGCTGCCGGCGCTTTGGCTTTCGTGGCAGCCCTCGGCTGGGTACCTGCCACCGGACATGCGGCGGCGGGCATCGCCCAATTCACCTTCGGCGAAGTACAAGTCCAGCGCTCCGGCAAGAACGCGCCCTTGATCAAAGGGGATTCCATCGAGAGCGGCGACGTCCTGAACACAGGGCCGCAGGGGCGCGCCCAAGTCAAGTTCACCGATGGCGGCGTCATGTCGCTCAGCCCGGACAGTCAGCTGGTGATTCAGCGCTACAACGATGCCAAGGACGGCTCCCAGGACAGCTTTCTGGTGAACTTTGTCCGCGGGGGCTTGCGCGCCATTACCGGACTGATAGGGAAGCGCAACCGCGACAACTACAAGGTGCAAACCTCTGCGTCCACCATCGGCATTCGCGGTTCGGGCTTCAGCAGCGTCTACAACCCGGATGGCACGGTCACCGTCTCCGGTGAGCTCGACGAGATCGAGGTGTGTACCAAAGCCGGGTGCATTGGCCTTGGGGTGGGCCAATCCGTGGTAGTTCAAGGCAACGAACTTCTCCCGATCATGACGTCGCCCCAAGCCACCCTGGAACTGCCCGATTTGCGTCAGACCATCACCATTGGCGGGAACAACGTCAATAGCGAGGGCAAGGCCGCCATCGTGCCATCGTGTACCACCAGCAACCCCAATCCAAACCCCAATCCCAGTCCTGCCGCTGTGACTGCCTCGCCCAGCGTGAGCGCGGGTTGCCTGTTTTAAGCTGCCTACCCAAGGGCACCCCGCGCCATTGGGTAGAGGCACTCAGTGCAAGCTCGCCAGCAAGGCCGCGTTACCACCTGCGGCCGTGGTATTCACGGTCACGGTCTGCTCCGCGCAGAAGCGGTACAGGTAGTGCGGGCCACCAGCCTTGGGGCCGGTGCCGGAGAGGCCTTCTCCACCAAAGGGCTGCACGCCCACCACAGCGCCAATCATGTTGCGGTTGATATAGATGTTGCCCACGTGTGCGGCAGCAGCCAGTGCCTGCGCACGGCTGTCGATGCGGGTCTGGATACCCAATGTCAGGCCGTAACCCAGCGCGTTGATTTGGGCGATTACGTCTTCCGGGTTGCCGTCCCAGCGCACCACTTGCAGCACCGGGCCGAAGATTTCGGCCTTCACATGTGCAATGCTCGCCACCTCAAACGCATGGGGAGCAATCAGGTTTGCTATGAGCGGGCGCGGCAACGCGCTTTGCTCCGTGTCCCCCGCCCGATTTGCGGGCTCCTCCTTGACCTGCGCAAACCGCGTTGCCACGCCCGCTCCGACCAGCACTTTTGATTCCATCTGAAGACGGCTGATGTGGCGCTGGATGTTGTCGAACGCCTCACGGTCAATCACCGGGCCGAGGTCGGTGGCCAGGTCGGCGGGGTCGCCGGCCTGCAGTTCCTGGGCTGCGCCTTGCAGCATCTCGATCACGCCATCGGCAATTGCGCTGTGCACCACCAGCAGGCGCAGCGCAGAGCAGCGCTGGCCGGCGGAGCGGAAGGCACTCATGACCACCGCGTCCACCACCTGCTCGGGCAGTGCGCTGCTATCCACCAGCATGGCGTTGATGCCGCCCGTTTCGGCAATCAGCGGGACGATGGGGCCGTCTTTGGCAGCCAGCGCACGCTGGATGATTTTGGCCACTTGAGTGGAACCGGTGAACACCACTCCAGCCACGCCGGGCTGAGCGACGAGTGCCGCACCCACGGTTTCGCCAGCGCCGTGCAAGAGCTGCAACGCGTCAGCTGGCACACCGGCAGCCACCATCAAATCGACAGCGGCTTTTGCCACGCCGGGCGTTTGCTCGGCGGGTTTGGCCATTACGGTGTTGCCGGTAGCTAGCGCCGCTGCGACCTGACCCATGAAGATGGCGAGTGGGAAGTTCCAAGGACTGATACACACCCAGACTCCGCGCGCGGTCAGGCGCAAGGTGTTGGTCTCACCGGTTACGCCGTATTGGTAGCCCGCCTGCGCGTTGGCGACGACGGGGCAGCTGATGGGCTGCATGATGCGCTGCGCCTCGTCGGCGTAATAGCGCAAGAAGTCCACCGCCTCGCGCACTTCGCTGACCGCGTCGCCCCAAGTCTTGAAGGCTTCTTTCACCAAGAGCGCGCAGAACTGCGGCATCGCGGCTTGCAGCGCATCGGCCGCACGGCGCAGAGTGGCAGCGCGCTCTTCCACCGGCACTTTGCTCCACTTTTGGTAGCTGCTCGCGCAAGCCACATAGGCGCCAGGGATGTTTTTGACATCAAACTCCGGCACCACCGGTACGGAGGCGGTCTGCAACGCGGCCAAGAGTGGGTTGCGCATGGCGGCCACGGTCAGGTCCAGACCGGTGCTATTGGCGCGGCTGCCGGGGTGCTTGCCGAACAGGTCGGCGGGCAGCGGCAGGCTGGGGTGTGGCTCCAGGCGCAAAGGTGAAATCAGCAGCTCGCCCATACCCACCGATTCGTCGGCGAGCTGGTGCACAAAGCTGGAATTGGCGCCGTTCTCCAGCAGGCGGCGCACCAGGTAAGCCAGCAAGTCTTTGTGTGCGCCCACCGGGGCGTAGACGCGGCAGGCCACCAACGGGTTTTTGAGCACTTCGCGGAAGATGCCCTCGCCCATGCCGTGCAGGCGCTGCAGCTCAAAGGGCGCACCCGTTTTGGCGCCCATTTGAAGGATGGCCGCAATGGTGCCGGCGTTATGGCCGGCGAACTGGGGGTAAATGGCATCGGGCACCGCCAGCAGCGCACGGGCGCAGGCCAGGTAGGACACATCGGTGTGGTGCTTGTGGGTGAACACGGGGTAATGCGGCAGGCCCAGCTCTTGGGCGCGTTTGACTTCGGCATCCCAATACGCGCCCTTGACCAGGCGGCACATCAGCTTGATTTTGTATTTGCGAGCCAGTGCGGTGACGTGGGCTATCAGCTCCAGCGCGCGAGTCTGGTAGGCCTGCATGGCCAGCCCCAGCCCCGCCCACTGGGGGCAGTGCGCAGCCACTTGCGCCAACAGGGCCTCCAGCACTTCGAGCGACAGCTCTAGGCGATCCACCTCTTCGGCGTCGATGGTGAGGTTGATGTTGGCGGCAGCGGCGGCTTCGCACAGCGTCCAGACGCGGGGCACCAACTCGTCCAAGACTGCTTGGCGATGTGCGTCTTCATAGCGCGGGTAGAGGGCGCTGAGCTTGATGGAAATTCCATCGTTTTCGGCCAGAGCGCCCGTCTTGTTTGCGCGAGCAGCTATGAATTCAATAGCGTCCGCATAGCTCTTGAGGTAGCGCAGCGCGTCCTTGTCAGTACGGGCGCCTTCGCCCAGCATGTCGTAGCTGAAGCGCACATTGGCCTTTTTGCGAGACACATCGGCCTCTTTCATCGCCTCCGGCATGGTCTGGCCGAGCACAAATTGGCGCCCCAGCAACTGCACCGCGCGCAGCGTGGCGGCCACCACCGTACGGGCGCCGAGCTTGGCCATCAAGCCGGGCTCGTTTTGCGCATCCGGCAAAAAGTGTTTGGACAGGGCAATGGCGGTGCTGGACAGGCGGGAGAGCACCTTGTCGCCGCTGGCCTCAAAGTCGGCGCGGCCGAGCTGGTCGGTGGTGAGCGCAATCGCGGTTTCGGCATCGGGCACGCGCAGCAGGGCTTCGGCAAGGCGCATCAGGGCCAGGCCCTCAGCGCTGGAGATGGGGTATTCCTTGAGCAGACTCTCCATCGCCCAGAAGGGGGGCGGGTTGTCGCGCACCGCTTGCACCCAAGGCTCGGCGCTGCGAGCGGCGTGGGCCCAGTCGAGCGCGCCATCCAGCATCTGCAAGCGGTGGGAAACGACCTCGTCTTCCGCACGGTAAGGCATGGGTAGGCGGGGTGGAACGGAGGTGAACGTGGTGGAACAGGTGGGGGAAGACATAGCGACTCCTGCGCATTGCAATGATTTGATTAATCGCTATTCTTCCAACTATTGAAATGAGTTTTTATCCAAAATTTCATTGAAAAGTAGTGATTTAATCTGCAACCAGTTCAACAACTGCTTTGAACCACTCCCCCCCGATCGAATCCTTGTTTGACACACAGGCTTCCCCATCAAACTCCACCGTGTTTTCTCCGAGGAATCCGAGGAGCGATTTTTCGGCATCTCCACTCCTCGTGGTGGGTTCGCGGTCAAGTCATCAAATCCTCCGGAATGAGGCGACAAAGCCCTTTTCAAAATCGTTTGAACGTGTTCCGCACCGTTATGATGCATTTAAATTAACCCGCTTGATAAAGGGGATTTCGTGAGCAAGACAACGTTGGCCGGCGACGCCGGGTTTGGTTCTTTCTTTCGCTACCACGGCTGGTTGTCCCCCGGCGTCCGCTTGTTCCGCAAGCTGAACTTCCCTGCCAAATCCGCGTGGATTGCGGTGATGTTCCTGATTCCCATCGTGCTATTGATTGCGGACACTTGGAACAACACCCGCGCTCAGGTCGTCACCACCGAACACGAGCTGCAAGGTGTGGCCTACGTCAAACCATTGCACGAATTGATCCGCCAAGCGCAGCTGCGGCGGCTCAACGCCATCACCAAATCCCCCGAACTCAGCGCCAGCCAAACCGCAGTCACCCAGGCGTTCGCCAAGCTGCAAGCCGTGGACAAGGCATTGAGCAAGGACCTGGATACCGCTGAAGCGCTGGGCAAGGTTGAGAAACTGCACCAGGCCTTGTTGGCCAACCCCAATGGCAAAGACGAGGAAGAGACGTTTGAAGTCCATAACGACTTCATCGATGCGCTGATCAAGTTGGGCGAGCATGTCGCCGACAGTTCAGAACTGGCGCTGGACCCGCAGCTGGAGACTTACTACCTGATGGTGTACTCAATACTGTACGGCCCTCAGCAAATGGAAAACGTGTCAGAGTTATCCGCATTGGGTTGGGCAGCCTTGAAAGCCGGGTCTAAAGACGACTACGTTGACTCTCGTATTAACGAGGACTTCGGCATTTTGCGCTTCGTAGACAACATTGTCGAAAACGCCTACATCCGCAGCACCGGCGGCACCCCCGAGGCGGATGCGAAATTCGGCATGAAGGCCAATGACGACGCATATGACGCCTTCCAAGAAGCAACCAAAAAGCAGGTACTTGGAAGCAGTACTGCAGGCGACGCCGATGCCTATCTCAAGATGGGATTGGCCTCTCTGGAAGCCGAGCGCCAACTTAACGAGAAGATGCTCGCACAGCTCGAACTTCGCTTGGGCGAGCGCATCGCTGATCTGCGCATGAGCTTTTGGACTCGACTCGACATTGCCGCATTTTCCGTGGCCATTGCCTTCTACATGCTCCTGGCGTTCTACAAGGTGATGATGGGTGGCTTGCGTGAAGTCACCGGCCACCTGGAGCAAATCACCAAGGGCAACCTGGTCACCGCACCGACGCCTTGGGGCAAGGATGAGGCTGCGCACCTCATGATCACTCTGCGCGACATGGAAGCCAGCCTGCGTGTGATCGTGCGCAACACCCTGGACGGCGCTGGCAACGTGAATACGGCCAGTGAAGAGATTGCCTCCGCCTCGCAAGACCTGTCCCGCCGCACCGAGGCCAGCGCTGCTGCGCTGGAACAAACTGCAGCCACCATGACGCAAATCTCAGAGACCGTGCAGCGCACCTCGGACACGGTCAGTGGCGCGGCTGACATCGTGCGCTCCAACGCCCAATCCGCCAAGCGCGGCGGCGAGGTCATCTCGCAGGTGGTGAGCACCATGCAGGGCATCAATGCCTCGTCCAACAAGATTGCCGACATCATCAGCGTGATTGACGGCATTGCCTTCCAGACCAACATCCTGGCCCTGAACGCGGCGGTGGAAGCCGCCCGCGCAGGCGAGCAAGGCCGCGGCTTTGCGGTAGTGGCATCTGAAGTACGCTCGCTCGCGGGCCGCAGTGCCGAGGCGGCCAAGGAAATCAAGAGCCTGATTACCGCCAGCATCGAGCAAGTGGAACGCGGCAGCCTGGTGGTGGGCGAAGCAGGCAAGACCATTGAAGACATCGTGACGAACGCCGCCCGCATCGACAGCCTGATGACCGAAATTGCGAATGCCACCAAGGAGCAATCTTTGGGTGTGAACCAGGTAGGCGCGGCTGTGCACGACTTGGACCAGAACACCCAGCAGAACGCTGCGCTGGTGGAAGAAACTGCGGCAGCAGCCACCGCACTGTCTGAGCAAGCCTCCCGCCTGGCCGAAGAGGTGTCCTTCTTCAAGCTGAAGTAAGCTCACGGTGTGATTGACCACATCGAACTTGACCGCATCGACCTGCGCATCCTGAGCTGCTTGCAAGCAGACGGGCGCATTGCCAACCTGAAGCTGGCGGAAACGGTGGGCCTCTCCCCCACCGCAGTGCTGGCCCGTGTACAGAAGCTCAGCAAAGAGGGCTATATCCTCGGCTACGAAGCCCGCCTGAACCCACTCAAGCTGGGCGCCGGGATGATGGTGTTTGTAGAGGTGTTGCTGGACCGCACCACGCCCAATGTCTTTGAGGCCTTCAAGGCCGCGGTACAAGTGCATTCGGAAATCATGGAGTGCCACATGGTGGCTGGCGGCTTTGACTACCTGCTCAAAACCCGCATGGCCGACATGGCCGCTTACCGCCACTTTGCAGGCACGGTGCTCTGGCAATTGCCCGGTGTGCGCGAAACCCGCACTTACGCGGTGATGGAAGAAGTGAAGAACACAACCCATCTCAAGTTGTAACAGGCGACACAGCTGTTACAACTATTCAGGGACAATGACCGGATGCTTAATCGACGTCATTTCACCCTGGCCGCCGGCGCTACCGCGCTGACCGGTTTCCCCGCAGTTCACGCCCAGTCCGACAGGATCGTGCTTGGCCAGTCTGCCGCGTTCACCGGCCCCGCCGCTCAACTGGGCATCCAGCTCCACGCAGGGGCCAAACTGTTCTTTGACCAGCTCAATGCCCAAGGCGGCATCGGCGGGCGCAATGTGGAGATCCGCAAGCTGGACGACGGCTATGAACCCGCACGTTGCGAGGAAAACACCCGCAAGTTGCTGGAAGAGGACGTAGCCGCACTGTTTGCTTTTGTGGGCACCCCCACCAGCGCCGTGGCCCTGCCCCTGGCCATCAAGGCCCGGGTACCGTTTATTGCCCCGTTTACCGGCGCCATGGCACTGCGCAACCCGTTTAACCGCTACGCCTTCCACGTACGCGCCTCGTACAACGACGAGACTGCCCTTATCGTCAAACAACTGCACAACATGGGCATTACCAAAGTCGCGGTGTTCTACCAGAACGACGCTTACGGCAAAGCCGGTCTGGACGGCGTGCAAGCGGCATTGACCGCCCTGAACCTCAAACCGGTGGCACTGGCGACCGTGGAGCGCAATTCGGTGGATGTGGCCAAGGCGGTAGAGACCCTCAATGCAGCGGCCCCAGAGGCGGTGGTACAGATCACTGCGTACAAGTCCAGCGCGGCTTACATCCGTGCGGCCCGCAAAGCAGGCTATGGCGGCGGCTTTTACAACGTGTCCTTCGTAGGTACGCAAGCCCTGGCCGACGAGCTGGGCAAGGACGGCGCCGGCGTCGTGGTGTCCCAGGTGGTGCCTTCGCCCTATGTGGGCAACAAGGCGATATCACGCGAATTCGCCGAGGCTGTACGCAAGACCAACGGCGCTGTGCAAGCCAACTTTTCCAGCATGGAGGGCTATATCGCCGCCAAAGTGGTCGCCGAGGCGCTACGTCGCAGCGGCGGCAAAGGCGGAGCGGACTCCCTGATTGCTGCCATGGAGAGCATCAATGGTCAGCCTTTCGGCGGCTTCAATGTGAACTTCTCCAAGTCGGACCACGCCGCCTCCACCTTTGTGGAAATGTCCATGCTGACCGGCGACGGCCGGGTGCGTACCTAGGCAGACGCCGGGGTAGGGCGGGCTCCGAAAATGGCGCTGCCCACCCTCACCATGGTGCTGCCACCGGCTACGGCGGCATCCAGGTCACCGCTCATGCCCATGGAGAGGGTATCGAGCGGCAGCCCTTGCGCCACCATGGCATCAAATACGGCCTTGGCGCTCATGAATACTGCGCGAGCAGCTACAAAATCAGGAGCGGGCTCCGGAATGCACATGATGCCCCTGAGCTGCAAACGCGGCAGCTGCGCCACTTCCAGCGCCAGCGCCACCGCGTCTTGCGGCGTCACGCCGGACTTGTTGGGGCCGCCGTCCACATTCACCTGGATGCACACCTGCAAAGGCGGCAAGTGCGGCGGGCGCTGGTCGCTCAGGCGCTGGGCAATTTTGAGCCGGTCAACGGTGTGCGCCCACTGAAAATGCTCGGCCACCAAGCGGGTCTTGTTGCTCTGGATGGGCCCAATGCAATGCCATTCGATGGCCAGGGCGCTGAGCGCGGTGATCTTGTCGACCGCTTCCTGGATGTAGTTTTCGCCGAAGGCGCGCTGCCCGGCATCAAACGCCTGCTGCACCGCGTCAGGCCCGAAGGTCTTGGAAACAGCCAAGAGGCGCACGCTGCCCGCCGGCCGTCCGGACTGGGTGCACGCCTGCGCAATACGCTGTGCAACAGCGTGGAGATTGTCCGCAATCATCGTCATAATCTCTCGAGCGTAACAAACCTGCCATTCCCCTAGAGAGGACTCCGTGGACATTACCCAGCTGCTCGCATTTAGCGTCAAAAACAAAGCGTCTGACTTGCACCTCTCGGCAGGACTGCCGCCCATGATCCGGGTGCACGGCGATGTGCGCCGCATCAACGTCGAACCCTTGGACCACAAGCAGGTTCACGCCATGGTGTATGACATCATGAACGACACCCAGCGCAAGATGTATGAAGAGTTTCTGGAAATCGACTTCTCGTTCGAGATTGATGGCCTGGCCCGCTTCCGCGTCAACGCCTTCAACCACAACCGCGGCGCAGGCGCCGTGTTCCGGACGATTCCGAGCAAGATCCTCTCGCTGGAACAGCTCAACGCCCCCCGCATCTTTGCAGACCTGGCCCTGAAGCCCCGCGGTCTGGTGCTGGTGACCGGCCCTACCGGTTCCGGCAAGTCCACGACCCTGGCGGCCATGGTGAACTACCTGAACGAAACCGAGTTCGGCCACATCCTGACGGTGGAAGACCCGATCGAATTCGTGCACGAATCCAAGAAGTGCCTGGTCAACCAGCGTGAAGTCGGCCCCCATACCCTGAGCTTTGCCGCCGCCCTGAAGTCCGCCCTGCGGGAAGACCCGGACGCGATTTTGGTGGGCGAAATGCGCGACCTGGAAACCATCCGCCTGGCCATGACAGCGGCGGAAACCGGCCACTTGGTGTTCGGCACATTGCACACCTCCAGTGCTGCCAAAACCATTGACCGGATCATCGACGTGTTCCCGGCCGAAGAAAAAGAAATGGTGCGGGCCATGTTGTCCGAGTCGCTGCAAGCCGTAATCTCGCAAACCCTGTGCAAAACCAAAGACGGCCAGGGCCGCGTGGCAGCCCACGAGATCATGCTGGGCACCAGCGCGATCCGTAACCTGATCCGCGAAGCCAAGGTCGCGCAGATGTACTCCGCCATCCAGACCGGTAACAGCGTAGGCATGCAAACCCTGGACCAGAACCTCACCGAGCTAGTTAAGCGCAACGTAATCAGCGCGGCCGAAGCACGCAGCAAAGCCAAGATTCCTGAGAACTTCCCAGGGTAACTGTGGAACACCCCCCGGCTCCGCGCACTGCGTGTCGCTGCGCTTTCCCCCTTGCAGGGGGCAATGCCAGTGGCCCAGCAAAGCTGGCTCCACGGCATTTCTGGTTTTGGGCGGATGTGCACGCCACCATGTTTTAGTGAATAGGAGGTGTTCTGATGGAACGCGATCAAGCCACGAAATTTATCAACGATCTGCTCAAGTTGATGGTCAGCCGCAATGGCAGCGACTTGTTCATCACCGCGGAGTTTCCGCCCGCCATCAAGGTAGACGGTAAAGTCACCAAGGTGTCGCCACAGCCGCTGAACTCGGCCCACACCATGGCGCTGGCGCGTTCCATCATGAACGACAAGCAGATTGCCGAGTTCGAGCGCACCAAGGAGAGTAATTTCGCGATTGCACCGGCCACCATCGGCCGGTTCCGGGTCAACGCTTTTATCCAGCAGGGCAAGGTCGGGATGGTGCTGCGCGTGATTCCGCAAGTTCTGCCCACCATCGACGGTCTGGGTGTGCCCCAGGTGCTCAAAGACATTGTGCAAAGCAAGCGCGGACTGTGCATTCTGGTGGGCGCCACCGGCTCCGGCAAATCCACCACGCTGGCTGCCATGGTGGACTGGCGCAATGAGAACTCCTACGGCCACATCATCACTATCGAAGACCCGGTGGAGTTTGTGCATGCTCACAAGAACTGCGTAATCACCCAGCGCGAAGTCGGGTTGGACACGGACAGCTGGGACGCGGCTTTGAAGAACACCTTGCGCCAGGCGCCGGATGTGATTCTGATGGGCGAGATCCGCGACCGCGAGACCATGGAACACGCCATCGCGTTTTCTGAAACCGGTCACCTGTGCCTGGCCACCCTGCACGCCAACAGTGCCAACCAGGCGCTGGACCGCGTGATCAACTTCTTCCCTGAAGAGCGGCGCAGCCAGTTGCTGATGGACTTGTCGCTCAACCTGCGCGCCATGGTGTCCCAGCGCCTGATCCCCAAGCAGGACGGCAAGGGCCGAGTGGCGGCGGTGGAAGTGATGATCAACTCCCCGCTGATCTCTGACCTCATCTTCAAGGGTGAAGTCTCGGAAGTGAAAGAGATCATGAAGAAGAGCCGCCAGGCCGGCATGCAGACCTTCGATCAGGCCCTCTTCGATCTGTACGAGGGCCACGCCATCACCTACGAAGACGCACTGCGCAACGCCGACTCGCTCAACGACTTGCGTCTCCAAATCAAGCTCAACAGCCACCGTGGCAAGTCGCAAGACCTGTCGGCCGGCACTGAGAACTTCGCCATCATGTAAGCCATGCCAAACATCAACGACAAAACCTACGATCCCTCCCCTGCTTACTCGGTTGCCTTTCTGGGCTTGGGGGTCATGGGCTATCCCATGGCCGGTCATTTGGCCCGCGCGGGCCACCAAGTGGCGGTTTACAACCGGACCGCTACTAAATCCATAGCATGGTGCGAAGAATTTGCGGGCGCCAGCAGCCAATTGGGCACACATTCGCACGCAGCTACCCCGCGTGAGACAGTGCAGAACGCGGACATCGTGTTTTGCTGCGTCGGCAACGATGCGGATTTGCGCAGCGTTGTGTTGGGTGCAGATGGCGCCTTTGCGGGCATGAAGCCCGGCGCCATTTTTGTGGACCACACCACCGCTTCTGCCGACGTGGCACGCGAGCTGAGCGCGGTAGCCCAAACGCGGGGCCTGCAGTTTATTGACGCCCCGGTGTCCGGTGGACAAGCGGGCGCACAAAACGGCATGCTCACCGTGATGTGCGGTGGAGACGCCACTGCCTTTGAAGCGGTCAAACCGGTGGCCATGGCCTTTTCCCGGGCGTTCACGCTCTTGGGGGACAGCGGCTCGGGCCAACTGGCCAAGATGGTGAACCAGATATGCATTGCCGGGTTGGTACAAGGCTTGTCGGAAGCGGTAGCTTTCGGTCAGCGTGCCGGGCTGGACATGAACCAGGTGCTGGACGTCATCGGCAAAGGTGCTGCACAAAGCTGGCAGCTGGACAACCGTGGCAAGACCATGGTGGCAGACAAGTTTGACTTCGGCTTTGCGGTGGACTGGATGCGCAAGGACCTGGGTTTGGTGCTGGACGAAGCCAAGCGCAACGGTGCCCGCCTGCCGGTGACGGCGCTGGTCGACCAGTTTTATGCCGATGTACAACTCATGGGTGGCAACCGCTGGGACACCAGCAGCTTGATCAAGCGACTCAAGTAAACGGCAGTTGATTGCCCCCAACAAAAAAGGCCCCGAGGGGCCTTTTTTATTTACCTTTTCTGTTCGGCAGGGGGTTGCTGCGGCAAGGTACGGGCCAGCTCTTCTTCGGAAATGATTTCCAGAATCCGCACCACACGCTGCACACCACTGGTGTTGCTGATGATGTCGGTGGCGCGCTTGGCTTCGCGTGCGGTGACCCGGCCCATCACATAGACCGTGCCGCGCTCGGTGGTCAATTTGAAGGCGCTCGCAAACAGGTCCTTGGCATCCACCAGAGCGGCTTTGGCACGGCCTGTCACCAGCGAATCTGAAGAGCGCTGGGTCAAGGTGGAATTGCCCATCACGTCCAGCTCGTTCACGATGTTGCGCACGTTGTCGACGCCGGACACAATTTTTTCTACCAGCTGTTTGTCCTGCAGGTTGGGCACTTCGCCGGTCAACAGTACCTGGCGGTTGTAGCTGGTCACGTTCACATGCACGCGCTCGCCCAGGTTTTCGCGGATGCGGCTCGAGGCGCGCAATTCAATGCCTTCATCCTCCACCAAACTGCCGGAAGTGCGGCGGTCCGTAGCGACCAGGCTTCCGCCTACTACTGCGCCACCGACCAGCAGGGGGAAGCAGCCGCTCAAGCTGGAGGCAAGCAAGGTACCGATAACAATACGGGAGACGATTTTTTTCATGATTGGGGTTCCTGTTCACCGAGGAGTTGGGCGTCGACTGCGTCACAGATGCAGTGCAGCGCCAAAATATGGACTTCTTGAATACGGGCCGTGCGGTCGTGAGGCACACAAATGTGCACATCGGTATCGCGAAGCACTTGGGCCATTTTGCCGCCGCCTTTGCCGGTCAGCCCGACCACCACCATTTCGCGCTCGTGCGCGGCTTCAATGGCCGCCAGCACATTGGCCGAATTGCCACTGGTCGAGATGGCCAGCAACACATCACCGGGCGCGCCCAAGGCGCGCACCTGGCGGGAGAAGATCACGTTGTAGTCGTAATCGTTGGCTATCGCGGTGATGATGGAGGTGTCGGTGGTCAGCGCAATGGCGCCGAGCTCGGGCCGTTCACGCTCGAACCGACCCACAAATTCTGCAGCGAAGTGTTGGGCGTCTGCCGCCGATCCACCGTTACCGCAGGCCAGCACTTTGCCGCCACTGGTGACGCAGGCCAACATGGCTTGCACTGCGTCTGTGATGGGCTTGCTCAAGCCCTGCGCGGATTGGTATTTGAGGTCCGCGCTGTCGATAAAGTGTTGTTGTATACGTTGTTCCAGCATGGGCGGCATGATACCGTGCCCCCTAGAAGCCCTTGTTACAGCGCGCTTAAGGGTTGTATCAGGATGCGTCAAAGGCAGCGCGCAGCCATTCCACCGCATCACCGTCAATCACCACCACGTCAAACCGGCAAGGTGGCATGGTACGCAAGCCCAACAAGTAGTGCCTGGCGGCGAAGATGATGCGCCGCTGCTTCACATGCCCGATGCTGGCAGCAGCTCCGCCGTGGTCGGTACGATTGCGCTTTCGCACCTCCACGAAGACGAGAGTTCCGTCCTTGTCGCGAAGGATGAGGTCGATTTCTCCGCCACCCCGGCCGGGCGTCCGATAATTGCGCGCAACGAATTGCAGCCCTTTGGCTTGCAAAAAACCCAAGGCCTGCTCTTCTGCCGCATCACCAACCTGTTTGGTGGTGGCGCGGGCCGGTCGTGATGGAAGTAAGCCCATATGAGTGCGTCTTTTTCTTCAGCCATCCAGGCCGCCAAGGATGCGGCCGGTGAGCAGCATTATCCGCAAGGCTGCCTCTATGTGGTCGCCACACCCATTGGCAATCTGGCAGACATCACCCTGCGTGCCCTGCACGTGCTGGGACTCGTTGATTGCATCGCCTGTGAAGACACACGCCACACCCAGCAAATGCTGCGCGCTTATGGCATCGACAAAGCGGGCGCAGCCCTGCTGGCTGTGCACCAGCACAACGAAACCGAAGCGGCGCAGACGGTGATCGCCCGCCTGCGGGAAGGCCAACGCGTGGCCTATGTGAGCGACGCCGGCAC
Organism: Rhodoferax mekongensis; assembly: GCF_032191775.1. NCBI lineage: Bacteria > Pseudomonadati > Pseudomonadota > Betaproteobacteria > Burkholderiales > Comamonadaceae > Rhodoferax > Rhodoferax mekongensis. Next base: position 275,479 of record NZ_CP132507.1, read on the forward strand.
ACCCGGCGTGAGCGACCCCGGCGCACGGCTGGTGGCCCAAGTGCGGGCGCAAGGCTTGCGCGCTATTCCCCTGCCGGGAGCAAGCAGCGTGGTGACCGCTATTTCTGTAGCCGGTCTGGTCGCTGCGGGCGAAGGCCATGGCGGTTTTGTCTTCCGGGGCTTTCTGTCTTCCAAGGCCACCGAACGTGCGAACGAGGTGGTGGCGATTGCCGCCCAGCCCGACGCAGTGGTGCTGCTCGAGGCTCCACACCGGCTGGAAGCACTGGCCAAGGCGCTTGCACCCCTGGGCGCACGCAAAGTCACGGTAGGCCGGGAACTGACCAAGCAGTTTGAAGAGGTGGCCACCGTCGATGCGAGCGAGTTCAGCGCATGGTTGGCCGCAGATGCCAACCGCTTGCGCGGCGAGTTCGCGCTGGTGATACACCCTGCGGCTGCGGCCGCCAGCACGGCGGATGACCGCGTGCTGAGCTTGCTGCTGGAGCAATTGCCGCTTAAATCAGCCGTGAAGCTGGCCGCCGACATCACCGGCGAGCCGCGCAACGCGCTGTACGAACGGGCACTGCTGCTCAAGCAAGGCTCCACGAGCGAAGACTAGGCCTTGGTGGCTTGCCAGGCCTGCACATAGGCGCTGGCACGATCGTGAACCTGCGCCGCAGTGACGCCCGGTGCGTACAACTGGCTGCCGATGCCGAAGCCTGTGGCGCCGGCTTTGACCCAAGGCCCTATGCTCTCGGGAGTGATGCCTCCCACCGGCCAGAGGTCGGTCCCGGTCGGTACTACAGACTTGAGCGCCTTCAAGCCACCGTGCCCCAGCGACTCTGCGGGGAACAGCTTCAATGCATGCGCGCCGGCCGCCAACGCGGCAAAGGCTTCGGTGGGGGTCGCCACACCAGGGGCTGCCAGCATGCCCAAACCCACGGCACGGCGGATCACAGCCGGTTCGCAATTGGGCGAAACCATCAAGCGGCCACCTGCGGCATGCACAGCATCCACATGGGCCACGGTCAACATGGTTCCACCACCAATCAGGGCATCAGCGCCCAATCCACCTGCGAGAGCAGCTATACATTCGATAGCACCGGGTCGATTCAGCGGTACTTCGAGAGTACGGAAACCAGCCTCAAACAAGGCCTGTCCAATATCCAGTGCCTCTTCAGGCTTGAGCCCCCGCAGAATGGCAATCAAGGGCAAATGTCGGGCTTGCGCCAACAAGGGAAAAACGGAAGTCATCAAGCGCTCCAATGAGAATGAATGTGTTGCACCGCTGCGAGAAAGGCCTGGCGGGCATCCAGAATGTCAAAGCGGCAGCCCAGACGCGAAGCCGCTTTTTGGTACAGCTCTGCTAGCTGCGGGGAGCCGATCAGCTGGAAGGTGGGGACTTCGCCCGTGTCCACGCCGAGGACATCTTTCAACTCGGTACCGATCAGGACGCCGCTCAGATACGACGCAGTGGACTGCGCCGGCATGTCTTTGCTGACCACTCGCGCTCTTGCGCTGAACAACACATGGCTCAAGGCATGGGCACCTGCCGCATCCACGCCCGCTGCAAAGGCTGCGTCGTCCCACTCTGCCTGTCCGCCCGCAGCAGCGGCCAGCGTGCCGTGCTTGCGCAGCAAGTCGTAGAGTTCACCCGTCATGTAAGTGCGCAGTTTGCGTACCACGCCGTCTTGCAGCAGCACCCATTTGCTATGCGTGCCGGGCAACACAAACCAGCCCGATTGGTGCCCCATGGCCCACGCGCCCAGAAGCTGCGTTTCCTCCCCGCGCATCACGTCCGGCACGCCCGCCGAGTTGCGGATGCAATAGCCCGGCAAGAGCAACACGGGTACGGCGGCAGGTGCATCCGGCACTCGAAACGCGTGTTCCGCCAGCGCATGCAGCGGCACCGAGGCATCCACATACGGCACTTCGTGCCAACCCAGTGCGCTGCCCACCATGCCCGAGGCAACCACCAGCGAAGGCGTGGTATTGAGTTGATTCATCGCAGCAACCAATGCCTGCGGAAAGCGCCCTTTGCACGCCATGGCGCCATCGCTGTCGCTCATGTCGCTCAGGCATTCGCCAGAGGGGGTGATGGCATAGGCGCGGCGGTGGGTGGTCCCCCAATCCACACCGACAATGGACGCAGAAGGTTTCAAAGACATAAGGAATTGAGCCTGTGTTGAGTGCCCCGATTTAAACATATGATGATTCATCGGGTTTCCAGCGCATACTCTTGCCACCATGAACAGGACATTTTCAGCGCCCCACACTACATACACCGGCCGAAAGCTCCATGGCCAAGTCGTTCAGGAACTGGGGCGTCGCGTGGTCGGCGGGCAATACCCTGCGGACAAAGTACTGCCTAACGAAGAACTGTTGTGCCAGGAGCTCGCGGTCAGCCGCACCGCATTGCGCGAAGCGGTGAAGGTGCTCGCAGCCAAGGGGCTGCTGGAAGCCCGGCCACGCATCGGCACGCGCGTGCGCACCAAAGACCAATGGAATTTGCTGGACCCAGACATTCTGGCCTGGCGCTGCGCCACCGGCGTGGATGCCGATTTTTTGCGCCACCTCACAGAACTGCGCGAAATCATTGAGCCCTCCGCGGCAGCGCTCGCAGCCACCAGCCGCAGCCCGGAGCAGCTGGAGTCCATTGCGCAGGCGCTTCGCACCATGGAAACGGCTAGCACCATCGCCCAGTGGGTACAGGCCGATCTGGAGTTCCACACCGCGGTTCTCAAAGCCACCAACAATCCGTTGCTGATGCCTTTGGCAGCCATCATTGGCAGCGCGCTGGAGTCTTTGCTGGGCGTGACGGCACGCACCTCGGACAACTTCAAACAAGCCTTGCCGGACCACCAGAAAGTATTCGATGCCATCCGCCTGCAGGAGCCGCAAAACGCGCTGCACCGCATGGCGGGCATGCTGTCCGATACCCGCAGCCTGATCCGCGCCACCATCCAGCCGGAAACATAAGGCGCTTATTGGTGGTTTATTTGTATGATGAATAGACCTACAATGGCGTGTTTTTAACCCTTTGGAAGCCTATGAAGCCGGAATCACTCTCCCACTTCGCGCAGTACCCCAGCCTGAAAGGACGCAGCGTCTTCGTGACCGGCGGCAGTTCCGGCATCGGCGGCGACATCGTGATTGCCTTTGCCCGGCAGGGCGCCCAGGTCGCCTTTACCGGTCGCAATGCAGAGGCGGCCCAACAGGTCATTGATGCAGCGAAAGCGCTCGGACCCGAGCCCCTGTTCTTGCAGAGTGATGCCGCAGACGTGGATGCTTTGAAAGCGGCCATTGCCACGGCGGCAGCGCGCTTCGGCGACATCACGGTGCTGGTGAACAACGTGGCAAACGACCAGCGCCATGAGCTCTCCGAGGTTACGGCCGACGATTTCGATTGGCGTGTCTCTGTCAACTTGCGGCCCCACTTTTTTGCTGCACAGGCCGTGGTCGATGGCATGAAGCGCTCAGGCGGCGGCGCCATCGTGAACTTGGGCTCTACCAGCTGGAAGATCAAGGGCAAAGGCTACCCCGTGTACGCCACCTGCAAATCTGCCACTGTGGGGCTCACCCGCAGCCTGGCGCGCGAACTGGGCGAATTCAACATCCGCGTGAACACGCTCACCCCGGGTTGGATCATGACGGACAAGCAGCTGGCCATGTGGGTGGACGAAGCCGGTGAACGTGCCATGAAAGAGAACCACTGCCTGCCGGGGCGCATCCTTGGTGCGGACGTCGCCAATATGGCTCTGTTCTTGTCGGCAGCTGACAGCGGCATGGTGACCGCGCAAGACTTTGTGGTGGACGCCGGATGGACCTGAAGCACACGCCCCCTACCCCCGCCTGGCCAGCAGACTTGCTGCTGGGCGAAGGCCCCTTGTGGCACGCGCAAAGCAAGCGATTTTTCTTTGTGGACATTCACGGCTGTGCGGTTCACGCTTGGACGCCGTCCACCGATCTTCGCCAGAGCTGGAAGATGCCTGAGCGCGTGGGTTGGCTGATTCCCCGCAAAGACGGCGATGGCTTCATGGCTGGTTTTCAGAGCGGTATAGTCCGGCTTTGGCTGGAGCCCTCGGTACGCTGGGAGCCGGTAGCCCAACCCCATGCAGGTCAACCCACGGTGCGGCTGAACGACGCCAAGGCGGATGCCCACGGCCGCATCTGGGCCGGATCCATGGACAACGACGACCCCGGCCGCCGCAAAGGGCAGCTGGCGCGACTCAATGCGGATGGCAGTTGCGAGGTGGTGGAACAGGACATTTACATTGCCAACGGCCCCGCCATTGCAGCCGATGCCTCGTGGATGCTGCACACCGACAGCTTTCTGAACACGGTGTACCGCTATCGCATGGATGCACAAGGCAAGGTAACCGAAAAAACCATATGGCGCGTGTTCACCGATGAGGAAGGCACTCCGGACGGCATGACGCTGGATGCCGCCGGTAACGTCTGGATTGCCTTCTGGGGCGGCGCTTGCATACGCCGTTTCACACCGGAAGGTGAATGCCTGCAAACCATCCCAATGCCCGCCACACAGATCACCAGCATCAGCTTCGGCGGCGATGACTTGAAGACCATGTTGGTGACCTCGGCACGTGTAGGCTTGAGCGATGCGGTCCTGGCCGAATACCCGCTCTCCGGCAGCGTATTCACCTTGCAAACTGATGCGACCGGGGTCTTGCCCCTCGCCTTCGGTTAAGGGGCGTCAGCTCGCAGGCGTCGGCGGCTGTCCCGGGCATTGGGCAGCCAGCCGCGCCACACCCAACGGGCCAACAGCAAGAGCCCGCGGATCCACTCGTCAATCGCGTAAGCCAGCCAGATGCCGGGCAGGCCGAACAGGCGCCCTAACCAGAACGACCCCACACCCAGCACCAACACCAGCGACGCCACACTGGACGCCGCGGGAAAGATGGCATCGCCAGTGGCACGCAAGGCACCATTCAAAATCAGGTTGAATACGCGGCCGGTCTCCAACAGCAACGAGATCCAAAGCAAGGTCTGTGCAGCTTCAATGACAGCAGCGTCCTTGGTAAAAGCTCGCATCAACCAGGGAGCGCCTAGCGCAGCCAGCAAAGCCAGTGAGCCGGATGCCAGCAAGCCATTGCGCACGGCTTTGCGCACCAATCCATTGGCCTCACGCAGATCGCCCGCCCCTATCAAGCGCCCGACCATGATTTCGCAGGCCCAGCCGATCGCCATGCTCGTGAGTAACACGTATTTCAGCAGCTGCAAGGTGTAGGAGTGGGTGGCCAGTGCCGTTACACCCAAACGCGCGGTAGCAGCCACCGACACCATAAAGGCGGCACGGTAGGTCATTTCGACCCCCGCACCGGGTAGGCCAACACGCAGCACAGGGGCCAAGTCCTTCCAGGAGAAAGTCCACCAATCACGAAAGCCGGGGATCAATTGCATGCGCACCCGCCAAAACCACAAGTGCAATACCAAGCCCAAGGCGCGGCTTATCAACATGGCGATGGCATAACCCTCCAGGCCCATACCGTCCCACTCACCCCAGCCCCGCATGATCAGAAATGCCAGTCCCAAGTGGGTGGCATGCATGGCCACCATGATGCGCAAGGAATCCTTCGCGAACAGGTGCGCGCGCAGCACCGCGGCCATGCTCAGGTTATAGGCATCCAGGAGCAAGGCAGGCGCAAACCACTGGAGATACGGTGCTGCCAAAGCGGCCACCGCTTGCGGGGCATTGAGCCACTCCAACGCTTGGTCATTGCCGGCGACTACCAACACAACGATCAAGCTGCCGACCCAGGTGCTCGCGCCCAGTGCCAAAAGTGCAGCGCGCCGGGCTGCGGCTTGCTGCTCCCCGCCGAGGTACTGCGTCACCATCACTCCCAGCCCGATGGCCAGGACGCGAAAAGCGACATTGAGGGTTTCAAGAATCTGGTTGACCAGGCCGAAGGCGCCGGCCGCCACATCGGACTCGTGCGATGCCAGCCACAGCCCGCCCATGGCCACGGTCATGCCCAAAAGAAATTCGCCGAGCAAAGGCCCGGCGATCGTATTCAGCCGCAACCGGGGTGGAGTACTCATGGGAGCACTGTACCCCTGTTAGCGTCTGGCGTGTTGCTCAGGCGGCGCCCAAAAATGCACCGCCCCAAGCGGGCAGCGCCAGCCCTGCGTTCTGCAGATGAACTTGTGCAAGGCCACTACCGTCCACAAGGCTCAATGATGCAAATTCAGCCGGCACAGTCCACTGGACGGCTTCAGGGCTGAAGTTGAAGACACACAGAGTTGTCTCGCCCTCAAATCGACGCACATAGGCCAACACCTGCGGATGCGCCTCCAAGACTTCCAGGGTTCCTGAAACCAGGCTGGGGCGCGTCTTGCGCCAGCGCAAAAGCTGGCGGTAAAAGTGCAGCAACGAACCGGCATCCTGCAACTGCGCATCAGCCGTCAAGCCCCGATGCGTTGCAGCCACTGGCAGCCAAGGCTTGGCGCTGGAAGACGCCGACGAGAAGCCGAGGTCAGACGCACCCGCTTTCCAAGGCATGGGGGTACGGCAGCCGTCACGGCCTTTGAACTCCGGCCACATGGTGATGCCGTACGGGTCTTGCAAATCCTCGAAAGCGATGTCTGCCTCCGGCAAGCCGAGTTCGTCGCCTTGGTAAATGCAAGGCGAGCCACGCAGGGACATTTGCAAGGCGGCCCCCAAGCGCAATAGCGCGGGGGCTGCTGTAGGTGCCGAGGTACCCCAACGGGACGCTACGCGCACCACGTCGTGGTTGGAAAGTGCCCAGCAGGGCCAGCCACCAGGCGCCACCTCTTCAAAGCGCTTCACAAAGCTGCGGAAGTGCGCAGCCGTGTGAGCGGTGCCTAGCAGGTCAAAGCAGTAGGCCATGTGCAGCTTGTCGCCACCGCTGGTGTATTCGGCAACACGGGCCAAGCCATCGTCGTCGCCGATCTCACCCACCATGGTGGTGTTGGGGTACTCGTCCAGCAAGGCACGCAAACGGCGCAGGAAAGCCAGGTTCTCCGGCTGGCTCTTGTCATATTTGTGCCATTGCCATCCGTAGGGGTTCACGGCATTGACTGCTGGGTCTTCGCCATCAGGGCGTCCGCGCGCTGGGTTGTCGCGCAATTGGGCGTCGTGGAAATAGAAATTGGCAGTATCCAGGCGATAGCCATCCACGCCCAATTCCAGCCAGAACTTCACGGTCGCCAACAAAGCGTCCTGCACTTCAGGGTTGTGGAAGTTCAGGTCCGGCTGGCTGGTCAGGAAGTTGTGCATGTAGTACTGGCAACGGCGGGTGTCCCACTGCCATGCACTGCCACCGAAAATGGACAGCCAGTTGTTAGGCGGTGTGCCGTCACTCTTGGCATCTGCCCAGATGTACCAATCCGCCTTGGGGTTGTCCAGGCTGGAGCGGCTCTCCACAAACCAGGGATGCTGGTCGGAACTGTGGGACAGTACCTGGTCGATCATGACCTTGAGTCCCAGCGCATGTGCGCGCTCTACCAACTTCTTGAAATCTGCAATCGTGCCGAACATGGGATCGACGTCACAGTAGTCGCTGACGTCGTAGCCGAAGTCCTTCATCGGGCTCTTGAAGAATGGGGACAGCCAGATGCCGTCCGCCCCCAAGTCAGCCACGTAGTCCAGCTTGGCAGTGATGCCTTCCAGATCACCGATGCCATCGCCATTGCTGTCTGCATAGCTGCGTGGGTAAATCTGATAGATCACGCCACCGCGCCACCAGTTGTTGTTGGATGCCTTAGCCATAGTTGAGATTTCCCTTAAATGAAAACGGCGAACCTGCTTGCGCAAATTCGCCAGTGTGTGATGTATCCGGATTTACTTGACCGAGCCGGACAGCAAGCCGCGCACAAAAAAGCGCTGCAAGGAGAAGAAAACAGCGACCGGGACCGCAATCGACACGAATGCGCTGGCCGTCAGAATCTCCCAGCTCTCACCGCGTGAACCCAGCAAATCATTAAGCTTGATGGTCAGCACCACCTGGTCCGGCGCCTTGCCCAGGAACACCAGCGCAATCAGGAAGTCATTCCACACCCAGAGGAACTGGAAGATCGCAAAACTGGCCAACGCCGGAATGGACAGAGGCAACACGATGCCGGTAAAAATCTGAAAGTGCGAGGCGCCATCCATACGCGCACTTTCGATAATGTCGCGTGGCAATGAAGCGATGTAGTTGCGCAACAAGTAGATTGCCAGCGGCAAACCGAACGCAGAGTGGGCCAACCAAACGCCGAGGTAAGTTTTGGACTCTGTCCCGAAGGCCTCGCCCACCTGGTTGTACAGGCGCAGCAGCGGAATCAGCGACATCTGCAGAGGCACCACCAGCAGGCCAACCACCACAATGAACAGGAATTTGCGGCCGGGGAACTCCATCCAGCTGAAGGCGTAAGCGGCAAACGCGGCAATCAGGATGGGGATGAACGTGGCGGGAATTGTTACCTTGAAGGTATTCAGGAAGGCTTGACCCACGCCCTCGCCTGCAATCACTTTTTCGTAGTTTTGCGTCATGAACACCGGGGGTGATTCGGCAACATAAAACACGCGGACACCGCGGTCCTTGTCGTAGGGCTGACTGAGCTCCAGGCGGTAGCTGCCATCGGCTTGTACGGTCAAGGTGCCGTCGGACTTGCCGTCTTCTTCATCAAAGACCTGTCCATCGGCCACTTCCACAGACGTACCCACTGCAAATTCGTTGGGATTAGAGGACTTCAGCGAGAACTTCTTGATCTTGACGCCGCCACCCTCAGGAAACAGGCGACCGCTTATGACATAGCGGTCACCCTCTTTCACCAGACTCTGTGCTCCTGCGGTACGACGCATGTCGGCACGTGTCTGAGTGGAGAGGGCTGTCCACCAGCCGCTGGACACCAGCTGTGTCTTTTCACGGAAGCTCGATACCAGCAGGCCGAATGTCGGCAACACCCACATCAGCACAATGACCAGCAACAGGCCCTGCGCCATCAATGAAGGGAGAGAGAAATACTTTTTCATCGCTGTGCCTCCTCGGTGCGGAAGCGGCGGATATTGAATGCCATCACCGGTACCACTGCAAACATCAAAACCATCGCCAGGGTAGAGCTGCGGCCGTAGTCGCCACCACCACGGAACATCCAGTCGTACATCAGATTACCCAGCACGCTGGTATCCCATTGGCCACCGGTCATGGCCATCACAATGTCGAACACCTTGAGCACTGTAATAGTGATGGTGGTCCACACCACCAGAATGGTGGACATAACTTGCGGCACCATGATTTCAAAGAAAATTTGGAGTTCGCTGGCGCCATCGATACGGGCTGCCTCGATGGTTTCATTGGGAACTCCGCGCAAAGCGGCGGAAAGAATCACCATGGCAAAGCCTGTCTGGATCCAGATCAGGATGGCCATCAGGAAAAAGTTATTCCAGAAGGGAATGGTGACCCATGCCTGAGGCTGGAAACCCATGCCCATGACGATGGCGTTCAAGATGCCGATCTGGTCGGCCTCAGGGCCGCGGAAGTCGTACACAAACTTCCAGATCACGCTGGCACCCACAAAGCTGATGGCCATGGGCATGAACACCATGGATTTGGCAAAGCCGCCCCACCACACACGATCCGCCAGCACCGCAACCACGAGGCCGAGCGCAGTAGCGGCAGCGGGCACCACCAGCAGCCACATGAAGTTGTTGCGGATGGTCAGCAAGAAGTTTTGATCGACAAAGACCCAACGGAAGTTGGCAAGTCCGACAAACTGCTCTCCGGTGGCGTCATAGAAACTCAAACGGAAAGTTTCAAACAGGGGGTACACGAGGTACGTGCCCAACAGCAACAAGGCCGGGGCAATGAATAACCAGGGTCGCACATGGGTGCGCAACATTTCACGGCCGTGCTTGCTGCCGATCGGCAGGTGAATAATTTTGTCCAACACAAAGTTGGAGCCGGCGAAGTACAGCAGGCAGAACGCAATGCTGACCAATACAGCGGATATGGTCTGGATAACTTGATCAGTCATGGGATCAATGCTTTTGCGTGTCGTGAAGGAGATTTCAAAAGGGCCGGCAGCCGAAGCCGCCGGCCTGAAGACGTGCTGTGAAGCGACGTCAGAGGAGATACTTACTTGATAGCGTCCCAGCTCTTCTGGATTTCGTCAGCCACTTCTTTGGCAGATGCGCCGCCGGAGTAGTTGACCATGCCCTTCCAGAAGCTGCCTGCGCCCACTGCGCCGGGCATCAGGTCAGAACCGTCAAAGCGGAAAGTCGTGGCGTTTTGCAGGATCTCGCCTTGCTTCTTCAGCGAGGCTGTCTTGTACTTGGCCAGGTCCACACCCTTGTGCGGTGTCAGGAAGCCGCCTTCAGCCATCCAGATTTCATGCGACTGGGGGTGCTGCAGGTATTCCATGAATGCACGTGCGCCCTTGCTTTCCTTGGTGATGGTCATGATGGTGCCACCGCCCAGAACGGGGTTGCCGAGCTTCTTGCTGCTGTAAGAAGGGAAGTAGAAGAAGTCCGCTTCATCAGACTTGCCTTCGGGGAAGAATGCAGGAATGAAGGAAGCTTGACGGTGCATGTAGCACTTGGGTGGGGAGCCGAACAGGCCCTTGGGGCTGTCCTTGAAGCTCACCGTAGCCACTGCCTTGGCGCCGCCGTCCACATAGGCGTCGTTCTTGGCGAACCAGCCGTAGGCTTCGATCGCTTCGATCACGCGCTTGTCGTTGAACTTCATCTTGTTGCTGACCCACTGGTCGTACACCTCGGGAGTCTGGGTGCGCAACATCATGTCTTCTACCCAGTCGGTAGCAGGCCAGCCGGTTGCAGCGTCAGAGCCCAGACCGATACACCATGGCTTACCGCCATCGGCTGCGATCTTCTTGGTCAACGCCTGCAGTTCTTCCATGGACTTGGGCACTTTGTAGCCCTTTTCCTTGAAGTTCTCAGGGATGTACCACACCAAGCTCTTCACGTTCACGTTGTAGAACATGCCGTAGAACTCTTTTTTGCCGGCCTTGTTGGCGTAGGTACCCAGATCAGCCCAGGAGCTGCCTGCGGCGTAGTTCTTTTTGACCCATTCCTGAGCCTTGGGGCCCAGTGGTTTCAGGCCGTCGATAGCTGCCATGTTGGCGGCCAGACCTGGCTGGGGGAACACCGAGATATTGGAGGGAGAACCTGCCTTGATGTCGATCACGATCTGCTGCTCGGAGCTCTGTGAGCAGGAGTGCTTCACGGTAGCGCCAGTGGCCTTTTCAAAATTCGCGATTACCTTTTTGAACATGCCTTCTTCGGCACCAGTCCAAGGGCAGGTGATGGTGATGACTTCACCCTTCAGGTCCGGCCCTTTGTAATCTGCAGCCATCGCCGGAGCGGCAACTGCACCCAACACCAGAGCGGATGCTCCGGCAATCATGGTCTTCTTCATCATCGTCTTCTCCTCATGGTGCATCGCGGCCCATCCGCGACACGTTAAAAAAACTGGTGGCTTCAGTCGACGCGCTTGCCGTCGGCGTTGAACTTGTAAAGGTGCTCTGGTGCGAAGCCCAGTGATATGGCTGAACCGGGCTGCAGGCCCAGCGTGCCATCCATGCGGGCGGTAATGTCGCCAAACGCACCGGCGCTCACGTAAGCAAAGGTTTCATTGCCGAGCTGCTCGGAATGTTTCAGGGTGCCCTGAATCGGACCGCCCTCGGTGACCTTCAAGTGCTCAGGGCGCAAACCAATGGTTGCCACGTTGTGACGCGCTGCAAGTTCGCCACCCAGAAAGTTCATTTGCGGTGATCCGATGAAGCCAGCAACAAACAGGCTGGCAGGTTTGTTGTAAAGATCCAGCGGCTTGCCGACCTGCTCCACACGGCCTTTGTTGAGCACCACGATCTTGTCGGCCAAAGTCATGGCCTCGACCTGATCATGCGTTACGTAAATCATGGTGGCCCCCAGGCGACGGTGCAGGGTTGCCAGCTCGACGCGCATCTTGGTACGCAGCGCAGCGTCCAGGTTTGACAAGGGCTCATCAAACAGGAACACCTTGGGGTCGCGCACGATGGCACGGCCGATGGCCACGCGCTGGCGCTGACCGCCGGACAGCGCCTTGGGCAGGCGATCCAGGTATTCGGTCAACTGAAGGATGTCCGAGGCCTCACGTACGCGGCGTTCGATTTCGGCTTTTGGCGTTTTGGCGATCTTCAGCGCGAAGGCCATGTTGTCGAACACGGTTTTATGGGGGTAAAGCGCATAGCTCTGAAACACCATGGCCACGCCACGCTCAGAAGGCCCCAAATCATTGACATGTGCGCCACCGATGTTGAGGTCACCGCCGGAAATTTCTTCCAAACCCGCGATCATGCGCAGCAGCGTGGTCTTGCCGCATCCGGACGGACCCACAAACACGGCGAACTCGCCAGGCTCGATGTCGAGGTCGATGCCGTGGATGACATCGGCTTTGCCGTAGTTTTTGATGATTCCGCGCAAGCGGACATCAGACTGACTCATAGAAATGCTCCTGACGGGGTGCGCAGCCGGTTGGTGGCTGCGACAAGATTTCATGAATCGTAATTAAATTACCTTTCAATCCACCTCGGGAAAACCCTTGAATCAGGCATTTTCCGGAGCTTTTTTTACAAAATCAAAACCGATTTTGTACAAAGATGCCACACCGGCGGCAAACCCCAAGGAGACGTGTCCGGGTTGGCAATAAAGTTACCTATGAGTTACGTTTTGACAACGTTTTCAAGATTTTGCCACGGCCACGACAAAATTTCAGCCATTCGTTGCACGACCCAGCGCGATTGAGCGTCATTGAGGACACAAGGCTCTGTACGTAATCCGCTGTAACAGCGCTCCATCACGTCTTGCTCTGTCACACCCAGCTTGAACTGCAGGTCAGCCGCGGTGGGGGCCAGCATGTTGGCCATGTCTTCGCAAAGCTCATAGTCCGCAAGGACCTGTGTCGATGGCGCAGTGGGCTTGCTGCGCCCACTAGGCTCATACAACGCCAAAAAGGAAGGGGGAATGTCGATTTGGGGGGCGTGTTCGGTCATGAGCCATTGTGGCTCAGCCCCCCTGCGCTTCGCGCCAACCCGCCTACAAGAAGCGCCGGCCCTGTCGCTCCACATGGAGCAACACGCCATCACAGGCGTCCTCCACGAGGTCCAAAACGGCCTCGAAGCCCGCGTCACCGCCGTAGTAGGGGTCGTGCACCACCGGAGCATCATGGCGCTGACAAAACTCAGTCAGGCGGCGCACCTTGTGGCCTGCGTACGGTGGGCAAAGTGCTTGCACCAAGGCGAGGTTGTCCCAGTCCATCACCAGAATCAGGTCAGCGCGCGCAAAGTCTTGCTCCACCATTTGCCGGGCCCGCAGGTCAGCAAGGTCATAGCCTCGGCGCCGGGCGTGTGTCTGGCTACGGACGTCTGGTGCTTCACCGGGGTGGTAATTGTGGGTGCCGGCAGAGTCCACGTGAACACGCTCACTCCAGCCCCGCGCGGCCACCTTGTGGCGCATGACGCCATGGGCAGTCGGGCTGCGGCAGATGTTGCCCATGCAGATAAACAAGATTACGAACGGCGAATCAGTTTTTTGCATCAAAAATGCCTCTAGCGCCCGCTCAATAGGCGGGAACAGCTACCAATTCGATAGCAACCCACAATCAAGCGAGAGGTGGCAGCAGACCGGCTGCACGTAGTTTGTCTTTTTTGCTGGGTCGACGCCCTTTCACGCCACCAGCCGCCTGATCGGCGCTCACCACGGGCAAGACTTGTTCTGGCTCGAAGCCCCGGATAGCCTCACGGGGCACCTGCACGCCATTGCGTTTCTCAATCAACGCGAAGTGGGCTGCTGTGTCAGCGCTTACAAAACTCACCGACATGCCAGCCTGCCCGGCACGGGCGGTTCGCCCGATGCGGTGTACATAGTCCGTGGCGGAACGCGGCAAATCAAAGTTCACCACCACCGGCAGGCCAGCGATATCCACACCCCTGGCGGCCACATCGGTTGCGACCACCACCTGAACCACGCTGGCTTTGAAGTCTGCCAGCACCTGGGTGCGCTTGCCCTGGCTCAATTGGGCATGGAATGGCTCTGCCTGCAACCCCGCACGGCGCAGCTTGTCTGCCACCATTTCCGCCGCGTACTTCGTAGCCACAAACACCAGGACCCGGGGCCACGCCTCTTGCACCACCAAGTGCCGAAGCAGTTGCGTGCGCCGTGAAGCATCCACCGTGATCGCATGCTGGGTGATGGCGGGCGCGGCCTGTTCTTCTTGCTTGATGGTGATTTCAACAGGCTCGCGCAAACGGGATTCGGCAAGCTGCCGGACCCCCGCGCTGTACGTTGCCGAGAACAGCAAGCTCTGGTGTTGTTTGGGCAACAAGGCATCGATGCGATCCAGCTCATCCGCAAATCCAAGATCGAGCATGCGATCGGCTTCATCCAACACCAGGCACCGGATGTGCTGAAGTTGCAGCGCGTTGTGATCCACCAGATCCAGCAAGCGACCCGTCGTGGCCACCACAATGTCTGTTCCACCGCGCAAGGCCATCAATTGAGGGTTGATGGACACGCCACCGAACACCACCGAGATCTTGGCAGGCAGCCCCGCCGCACGGGCCAGAGTGCTGAGCACGCCACCTACTTGTACGGCCAATTCCCGAGTGGGGACCAAAACGAGTGCTTGAGGACGACGAGCCCCGGAGGCGGCAGGTGGCGTCCAACGCTGCAGCACGGCCAGCGCGAAGGCCGCCGTCTTGCCGGACCCGGTTTGGGCACATACCAAAACATCACGACCTGCCACGGCGGGCGGGATGGCTCCCGTTTGTACCGGTGTGGGTGTGGAAAACTGTTGCTGCACCATGGCAGCAGCGAGGGCCGGCGTCAGGCCCAGTGAGGAAAACGGCATAGAGGGTTACTCAGTGGCAGCCACGGCGGCATGAGCCCCCGCAGCCGTTCAAGCGGCAGGGCCGCGTTTGGGTTGTGCAGGCGCGTGGATGAATTGACCGTTGCGATTCAAACGGGTGGCCAACGCATCCAGATAGCCCAGCAGACGCTCTGCTTGCAAGGGCTTTTGATACAAAGTGACCCAATTGGGCAAACGGCCGTCCTCGTCCACTTCCTTGCGGGTCAAGGCGGTAAGCACAATGACCTCGATGGACTGATAGGCCTGCTCCTGCGCCATGGCATTGATGAGGTGGTAGCCGTCGAACGGCGTCATCATCAAATCGGTCACCACCAGATCGGGGCGCTGGCGTTCCAGTTGGATGAGCGCCTGGGAGGCGTCGCTGGCTACGGTCAAGGCCACTTCATGACCACCGCGGGCCAGCAATGCCTGAAAGTAAGCGACTTGAACCGGATCGTCTTCTGCCAACAATACGCGCATGGGACGAGCGCCGGATTCGCTGGGCGCTGCGGTGCCGCGGGACTGCACCAACTTGTCGATGGCGCTACGGAAAATGCGGCGATGGCCACCGGGCGTGACCCAGGCTTCGAGCTCACCGCTGATCACCATCTTCTGCACCGAGGTGGTGGACAAGCCCAGAATGCGGGCGGCTTGTTGAGTGGTCAGGACATCGCTGCTGTTGGTCATGGTACGGCTGCTGTTGGAGTTCACTAACCCGCACTGAAATTTAAATCTCTCAGTTTTGGGGCTTCCATTGCATTTTATGCAAGTCCTCGGGCTTTCCGTACACTGATTTAGAGCATGCCCCTTTGGTTTACAAATTCAAAAACAAGTAATTTATGAATTTCAGAAGCCTCTCGCAGAGCGAGAAGTGTTCTCAATGCCACTCGTTCTTGTCGCCGGGAGTGTTCAACGCGGACAATTCAGCAGGCACCGTCAGCGCATATTCCGGCTCAGGATCCCGGATTTCAATGGGTTTTTCCAAGCAAGTTTTGAAACCTGAGGGAATTCGGGAGGAAACGTTTGGATTCAGCCAAAAACTGGAAACAAATGGATCCACTGGTTTACGAGATTGCGACATGATTTTCATTCGTTAAATTCAATGTATTTGAAATATAACGATTCGTCGTATTTTGTCAACTTTCAAACAAGCAGACGATTACCCGCCACCTCCAGGTTTAAGCATTCATCCCGACCAACTCCCGGCGCCGCGTGCTTGGATCACACCAAAGCGCGAAGCTCTTGCGCAGCGTCTTGCAAGACGGGGAGCAAGGCAGCGATGAACTCATCCGTGCTCCACCGGTGCGGTGCGGCCACTACATTCAATGCACCTACGACATGACCACCGGCATTACGCAAGGGTACTGCCAAGGCCTGCACCCCCAACTCGTGCTCTTGCACAGCAAGGCTGTAGTCTTTTTGGCGAGCCGATTCGATGTGAGAGAGCAAGGTCGGCACATCGGTCACGGTGTGTGCAGTGAGCCTGCGCAAGGGGTAAGCCTGCAGCCACCCGGTCAATCCGGCGGGGCTGAGTCCTGCCAGCAAGACGCGCCCGGTAGAAGTGGCATGGGCCGGCAGTCGCGCGCCCAGGTGCAGGCCATAGGCCAACACCTGGGTTTTGCCGGTGGCGGAGCTGCGCCAATCATTGCCACTACGGGCCACGATGACCACCTCGCTGCCATCCAGCACCACGGCGGAAAACGATTCCTGGGTCTGGGCTGCCAAACGGTTCAACGTGGGTTGCACCGCCCGGGGAAACCGCGCGGATGACAAATAAGTGCCGGAGAACCGTAACACCTTGCTGGACAGCCAGAAATAGCTGCCATCACTCTCCAGATACCCCAGCGAGGCCAGCGTCAGCAAATGACGGCGTGCTGCTGCGCGGGTAATTCCGGCACGCTGGGCGGCCAAAGTGGCATTCAGGCGTTGGCGCTCGGTGTCAAAGCTTTCCAGCACCGCCATGCCCTTGGCCATTCCGGCGATCAGATCCGCTTTGGCGATGGATGAGGCAGGGTCTGTCTTGGGGGTTCTTGGCATGTGGAAACTCTCTGTTTTTGCGCGACATTCGCGCATCGATTCCAATAATCGCACAAAGTTGAAATCTGTGTGGTGACTTCCGAGCCGGCGGGTTCTACGCTCACTTCCATCTCTCTGAAGGACACCACATGCGGACTCAAGTCGCCATCATTGGAGCGGGGCCATCCGGACTTTTGCTCGGTCAGTTGCTGCACAAAGCAGGCATAGCCAACGTGATTCTGGAGCGTCAAAGCGCTGATTACGTGCTCTCGCGCATACGCGCCGGGGTGTTGGAACAAGTCACCACCGACTTGCTGGACGAAGCTGGCGTTGGCACGCGCATGCATCAGGAAGGACTGCCCCATACCGGCTTTGATTTGCTCTTCGGCGGCGAGCGCCACCGCATTGACCTCCATTCGCTCACAGGCGGGCAGCAAGTCATGGTCTACGGACAGACAGAAGTCACCCGGGATTTGATGGCCGCCCGGCAGGCAGCGGGGCTCCCCACGGTGTACCAGGCCGGTGATGTTTCGGTGCATGACTTTGATACCCAGCACCCCCAGGTACGCTACCAACAAGACGGTGCCTGGCACACGCTGGACTGCGACTTCATCGCCGGATGCGACGGCTTTCACGGCGTATGCCGCGCCAGCGTGCCGGAAGGCGCGGTGACGGAATATGAAAAGGTGTATCCCTTCGGTTGGCTGGGGGTGTTGTCAGATACGCCTCCGGTACACCATGAGCTGATTTACGCCAACAGCACCCGGGGCTTTGCCCTGTGCTCTCAACGCAGCGCGACGCGCAGTCGCTATTACGTGCAAGTGCCCCTGACCGAAAAGGCGGAGAACTGGTCGGACGAAGCCTTCTGGCACGAGCTGCGACAACGTCTGGACCCAGAAGCACGTGAGACTTTGGTCACGGGCCCCTCTCTGGAAAAGAGCATTGCGCCCCTACGGAGCTTTGTCGCCGAACCCATGCGTTTCGGCCGCATGTTCCTGGCCGGCGATGCGGCGCACATTGTTCCCCCCACCGGGGCTAAGGGGCTGAATCTGGCGGCCACGGATGTGAAGTACCTTTCCAGCGCATTCACCGAGTATTACACCGAGCGCTCCAACGCCGGTATCGACCATTACTCGCAGCGCTGCCTGCAACGGATCTGGAAAGGCGAGCGATTTTCATGGTGGTTCACCAGCCTGATGCACCGCTTCCCAGACGGCGGCGCGATCGGCCAAAAGCTTCAGGATGCGGAGCTGGCCTATCTGGTTCAATCCAAGGCCGCGTCTACCGCATTGGCCGAAAACTACGTCGGCTTGCCGTTGTAACCGGGCTGCAGCGCGGCGGAATCTCCCCGCCGCTTGTCTGCTTTCGTTGTCTGGGTTAGTCTGAGCCCCATGCAGGGGGAGAACGCAGATCATGCCTGACCACAGCCCGGTACCCGGCGAAGTCCTGGACCGTATTTCCATCGCCAGACAGCCCATCGTGAACGCGGAGCGTTCCGTATTGGCTTATGAGCTGTTCAACCGGTCGGCTGTGGCATCCGGGCATTCACAGGCCAGCGATGTCGCCCTGGCGCTGCATGCGGTTGCCCAAAGTGCAGCGCCTTTTGCCACCAGCAACCACGACATCTTTATTCATTCGGTTCACAAGGGCTTGGCGGGGCCGCAATGGGACTTTCTGACCCCGGCCAAAACCGTGATCGAGATAGCGCCCGCCCCCCAACACGCTGCAGACTTCATCGCATCGCAGGTGCCGGCACTTGTGGCATTGAAGTCGAGGGGCTTCAGGCTGGCCTTTAAGCACAGTGTGGTCGCGCCTGTTTACAAGCCCTGGCAGGCATTGGCGGATTTCGTCAAGCTCAATGCCTCGAGCACCGAGGTTCAGCAATACAAGCCACTGGTTGCCGCGGCCAGGCAACGCACACCCGCCAGTTTGATCGCGGAAAAAGTGGAGGACAGCGCCCAGTTTGAAGCCATGCGTGCGTTGGGGGTTGAGGAATTTCAAGGCTATTGGTTTTCCATTCCCGAGACGGTGCAGTCCAAGGTTCTGTCCCCGAGCCAAGCCAGTGCCATCCAATTGTTCAAACTGGTGCAAGCCGAGGCGTCCCTGGATGAAGTGGAAACCGTGCTCAAAAAGGACGCTGCCTTGGGGGTCAGCCTGCTGCGCATCATCAACTCTGCCTCCTCAGGCATGCGACAAAAGGTCACTTCTATCCGCCAGGCCATCATGCTGCTGGGTTATGGCCGCCTGGTGCGCTGGGCGGCCATGCTTCTCACCAACACCCATGCGCATACCAACATTCAAGGCACAGCTGCAGTCGTTCGAGGACGGATGATGGAACTGCTGGCCCAGCACAGCATGGATGCGGAAGAGGCTGGGGCTGCGTTCTTGGTGGGGCTTTTGTCGCAAATCGATACCCTGCTGGGTCAGCCCATGGAAGATCTGGTGCAACAACTGGCGCTGGACGATGCGGTCTCGCACGCCCTATTGACCGGCGACGGGAAGTTCGGTGCATTGCTGGCCTTGGTGTGCGCTTGCGAATCGGACGATGAGGCCGCGTTCTCGGTGGCATTCAGTCGACTGCCCTACTCCCTGCGGCATATCAACATGGCGCACATGGAAGCACTGGTGTGGGCGGATAGCCTTTCAGAGTGACGGTGGGCTCCACCGGCATCTTTACATTGCAACGGTAAACCCCGAGGTACCACCCGGAGTTAATGGAACAAAGCCCTGGATTTGATTTGCGGCGCAGGCTCTTTACCCGGCAGCAAATCTACTTCGTCCTTGATTGACGACCCCGATCCAGAATGGGCGCCACTTTGAGCACCATGCCATGACATTCAAAACACTTTTCACCTTGTCCTTGCTCTGCGCTGCAGGAGCCAGCGGAGCACAGGAGGTCGGACGGGTGATCTCCACCCAAGCTATCGTTCAGCAAGTAGCCACTCCGCGGCAAGTGTGTACCGACCAGCAGGTTGAAGTCATTCCCCAGAAATCAGGGGCCGGTGCCGCCATGGGCGCAGTTGCGGGCGGTGCCATCGGGAATGCAGTGGGTCGTGGCGCAGGCAATGCGGCTGCGACGGTGATCGGTGTCTTGGGCGGAGCTGTACTTGGCGACCGCATTGAGGGATCACCTCCACCCCAAATGCAGACGGTGCGCAACTGCAACACGCAAAATTTCTATGAAAACCGGACGGTGGGCTACAACGTGATTTACGAGTACGCAGGCCGGCAATATTCGGTGCAGATGCCCCACGACCCGGGCCCGACTGTGCAGTTGCAAGTCACTCCGGTGGGTTTGAACAACCCGAACCCGGCATACACCCCACAGGCGCCTGTGGTGCAGCAAACCTACGTGCCCGCGCCGGTTATTGAGTTCCGTGTGATTTATCAGCCGTACTACCCGCGCCCCTACTACTTTCCGCCGGTAAATCTGCATTTCGGCTACGGACACTGGGGACATCACCCCTGGAGGTGAGCGCACAGAGCGCTAATGAAACATTCAAGTGCAGGCTATGCTTTGCAAAAATGTGGTGCGGCTGGCGGGGATCGAACCCACGACCCTTGGCTTCGGAGGCCAATACTCTATCCACTGAGCTACAGCCGCAACAGAGCTGGGATTGTAGGTGTTTTCAAAGGGGCGGCCGCTATAATCGCGACCAGATTGAAAGCCCCCGATTAATTTGAGGACACACATGAGCGACAACAGCCAAGCCACCGGGCACGAAGAAGACCACACTGGCCCTATCAAAACGCCCAAACAATTGCTGTTGGCGGCATTCTTCTCTTTTGTGATCCCCATCTTCGTGATCATCGGGCTCGTGTACTACGTCACTTCTGCCAACAAACCCGCGGCTGGTGCGGTCAACATGGAAAAAGCGACCGCTGAGCGCATTCAAAAAGTCGGCATGGTGGAAATCCGCGATGCCAACCGCGAAATGAAGAGCGGTGAAGAAGTGTTCAAGGCCCAGTGCGCTGCGTGCCACGCGACTGGCGCTGCAGGCGCACCTAAATTTGGCGACACCGCCGCTTGGGGCGCACGCGTGAAGACCGGCTTTGAGGCTCTGTACACCTCTGCCATCAAAGGCAAAGGCGCCATGGGCGCTCAAGGGGGTGGTGATTTCTCTGATTATGAAGTTGCCCGTGCTGTGGTCTACATGGCCAACGCCGGTGGTGCCAAATTCGATGAGCCCAAGAAGCCTGCTGCCGAAGCCAAGTAAGCTTTCAACAGACTTCAAAAAAGCCGACTTCACGTCGGCTTTTTTGTGCCAGGCGCCCGTAGAACTTGCGCGAGCAGCTACTTTTTTTATAGCACCTCTACGTTGTTTTCAGCCGGGCTGAAGGACTGCGAAGAAAGCCAAAGCGGCTTTCTAGGGTCGCCTGACTCACATCCTCCGGGGCCCAATGGCCCGCCTCCACCATAGCAGCAGCGTTCTCCATGTCAGCCGTGTGCACAAGACCCATGCCGAGTGGAGTTGCCAGATAGAGGTGGCCCGCCTCGTCCAGATAGCTGGCCGAGACTTGGGTAGGCAAGCCACTGTGGGAGGCCACCTCGCCGCTTGAGCTGACGCGCCAGACCCATGGCGTGTGTTGCAGTTCGACGTACACCCGCTGCGGTCCATTCTGGAAGTACCAGCAACCGTCAGCGTCAACAGCGTAGTTGCGCTGGATGAAGTCAATCAGTTTCTCGTGTTGCAGGCGGCTGCCTTTGGCACCTTGGGCCCCGCTGGTGAAAGCTCCGGCCGCCTGTGCGGCGTCGTCTCGAAGGTACCAATCACCGCGGCCGTCCAAGCCCAGCCATCCAAAACAATCCGGCACATTCGGCCACTTGGCCATCGCCTGCTTCACGATATCGTCCATAGCTAGTTCATTCCGCCTGAAAGGGAGCCAGCTAGCCACGACCCTACGGCTTCCGGCATGGTGCGCACGTGCCCCGGTACCCGTCCTTGCGGAAAACCGACATGTCCACCGTGAGCCGGTTGCCAGAGTGTCACGTGCTGCCCTACATCTGCCTGTGAAGGCAGACTCCAAGCGGGAACAAACGGATCGTTTCGCGCGTTCACCACGAGTGCTGGTATCCGTATCCGGTGCAAATGGGGCTTTGCAGATGCACGGGCCCAGTAGTCCTCGGTACTTTTGAAGCCATGTAGCGGGGCAGTGAAGATGTTGTCGAATTCATAGAGATCGCGCGCAGCCTTCAATGCATCTCCATCGAACAGCCCCGGAAACTGAGCCAGCTTCTGCAGTGCTTTGGGCACCATGGTGTTCAAGAACATGCGTGTGTACACCAGCCGGTTGAAACCCCGGCCGATGGCATAGCCACCAGCCGCAAGGTCGATCGGAGAACATACGGCAGCCACTGCCATGGCCGTTGACGCGGCAGAGTCGCCCGACTCCTCTGCCCAGCGCAACAGGGCATTGCCACCCAAGGAAACACCCACAGCGAGGATGGGGCCGCGATGTCGACTGCGGAACTGCTGGAGCACCCATCCGATCTCCTCATAGTCGCCAGAGTGATAGGCGCGCGGCGCACGGTTCAGCTCTCCGCTGCACCCTCTGAAATGCGGCACTGCATAAGCCATGCCGCGCGATTGTGCAAAGTCAGCGAAGGCTTCCGCGTAGTGGCTGCGGGAGGTACCCTCGAGCCCGTGGAACAGCACCAGCAATGGCGCTTCGCTGCTTACGGACGAGTGGAGCCAGTCGACATCGACAAAGTCGTCGTCGGGGGTATCCCAGCGCTCCCTGCGGTATTGAGGGTGAGGCCCAAATACACGCCTGGAATACAGCGCCGGCCAGATGGTCTGCAGGTTACCCCCGGGGAGCCAGGCTGGCGCTACATAATTCATAGCTGCTCGCGCATTATTCATGGGCGCTAGATGCCTATTCAATGCAATACCTGGGGAGAGTGCAGATGACCCGTTGCATCTTCAGGTGTTCCGGGGCTGGCGTGGTGCACGACGAGGCGCCAGCCTTGCGGGGTCTTGTGATACACGTTGGTGGCAATCACATGGGCGCTGCTCGGCCCCTCAGGCGTGAGAATATCGACCTTTTCCAGCACATGGTGGACAGCGCTCGCGATGGAGTCCACCCGTCGTATGTGTTCCGGCCGTACTTGCACGGCGCCACCATGCGCAAACATGGCTTCAAATGCTGCGCGGATGGCGCCCGCACCCATCAGGCGGCCGCCGCCGGGGTGAATGCAGGCGATATCGTCCTCATCAGCCCAGCAAGCCATGAGTTTCTCGAGATCACCCAGTTGCAGGGCCTCGTAGAAAGCAGCTTCGACTTCGTCGGGTGTACCGCCCATTACGGCATGCAGTTTTGCTTTTTGTCTTGGCATGCTGGGATTCTCTCGCATCTGCGGCGGCTGTGCTGTACGCTGGCTGTAGGATGTGAGGCTATGTTTGTATGGAAGGATCGGGTATGGAATCGACTTTGAAATCGGGTTGCACACGTTGGTTGCATCGAC
The DNA here is from genome assembly GCF_032191775.1 of Rhodoferax mekongensis. Taxonomy (NCBI): domain Bacteria; kingdom Pseudomonadati; phylum Pseudomonadota; class Betaproteobacteria; order Burkholderiales; family Comamonadaceae; genus Rhodoferax; species Rhodoferax mekongensis. The sequence goes on from NZ_CP132507.1 coordinate 298,801, forward strand.
TGGCGGGCGGTGTTGCCGTGGCCTTGGCTCTCCTGTTGAGTGGTTGCGGGTACAACGATTTCCAGCGCTTGGATGAGCAGACGCAAGCGGCATGGAGTGAGGTGTTGAACCAGTACCAGCGCCGTGCCGACCTGGTGCCCAACATCGTAGCCACCGTCAAGGGCGAAGCGGCCTTTGAGCAAGACACCTTGACCAAGGTGGTCGAGGCACGTGCCAAGGCAACCTCCATGCAAGTCAGCCCCGAGACCTTGAACAACCCGGATGCTTTCGCCAAGTTCCAGAAAGCCCAAGGCGAATTGGGCGGAGCGCTCAGCCGGCTGATGGTGGTGAGTGAACAGTACCCCAACCTGAAGGCCAATCAAGGTTTCAGCGATCTGCGCGTACAACTGGAGGGCACAGAAAACCGCATCGCCGTAGCCCGCAATCGCTACATCCAAAGCGTGCAGGAATACAACGTACTGGCGCGCAGCTTCCCGAGCAACCTGACGGCCATGGTCTTCAGCTACCAGCCCAAGCCAGCCTTCACCGTGGCCAATGAGGCGGCCATCAGCGCGCCGCCGGTGGTCGACTTCAACAAGAAGTAGAAACCTTGTCTGCATTATTGGCCTCCCGTCTCCTTGGGCGTGCAATCTGCACCGCCTGCCTGTGGAGTCTGCTCGTCATGGGAGCATGGGCCCAGTCCGTTCGGCTCGTTCCTCAACTGTCTTCGCGTGTGATTGACGAAACAGGCACGTTGACTGCTGTGCAGAGTGAGGCTCTTGCATCCAAATTAGCCGCATTAGAGAAACAGACTGGAGCACAACTGGTGGTGTTGATAGTAGAGACCACAACGCCGGAAGATATCGCTGTGTTTGCCCAACGTGTCGGTGACACCTGGAAATTGGGGCGGAAAGACGTTGGCGATGGCCTCCTTCTGTTGGTCGCCAAACAAGACCGGAAAATCCGGATTGAGGTAGCCAAAACACTGGAAGGAGCCATCCCAGACCTTTTGGCCAGCCGGGTCATTTCGCAGACCATTGCACCCCGCTTTAAGCAAGGGGATTTTGCGGGTGGTGTGGATGCCGGCGTAGACCAGTTATCCGGCCTGATACGTGGCGAGCAGCTTCCTGCGCCGCAGAGCGAGCAACGCAGTGGCTCCGGATTTCAATGGATGGATTTGGCCGTGTTTTTATTTTTTGCGTCCGCCATTGCAGGCTCCATGGCCCGCCGGGCCTTCGGGACACGATTAGGCTCCATGCTAATAGGTGTGACTTGTGGGGTCGTGGTCTTCTTTGTGACAAAGACCTGGTGGCTGGCGCTGCTAGCCAGCTTTGCAGGCCTAGTGATGACCTTGATCTCCAGCCTCAGTCGCGTTGGAACAGGCTCTGTAAATGCGGGCAGCTATTCCGGTGGCGGCACGGGTGGCTGGTCCGGTAGCGACAACGGCGGCGGTTTCAGCTCAGGCGGTGGGGGTAATTTCGGAGGCGGTGGCGCCTCAGGAGGATGGTGATGTTGCAGCTTTGGACCCGTTGGGTTCGCCATTGTTGGGCCGACGACGCCGTGCGGCAGTTGCCCTCAGGTTTGAGTGATCGATTGGCAGCCCACGTTCGCCGAGTTGAGCGCACCCATAGCGGAGAGATCAGGGTCTCTATCGAGTCAGCGCTGCCAAGTAGCTACCTGTTGCAGTCTGCGGCTATGAAGACGCTTTTACGCCAGCGCGCCGTGGACGAGTTCTCGCGCCTCCGGGTATGGGACACTGAATACAACAACGGGGTCCTTATCTACCTGTGCCTGGCTGAGCGAGCCATAGAGTTGGTGGCAGACCGCGGCATACAGCACAAGGTCGACGACACGCATTGGGCAAAGTTAATTGGCTCTTTAGGCGAGAGCTTGCAGGCTGGCCGCTGGGAGACCGGATTGTGCACGGCCATTGATGCGGTGAGCCAGACGCTACAGACGCATTTCCCACTGGCATCCGGCCAGCACAACCCGAATGAGCTTTCGGACACTCCGAGCATTCGATAGTCCCGAGCCGCCAACAACAAAGCCACCCGAGGGTGGCTTTGTGACGGAGGTAAACCGAGGGCTTACTTCTTTTTCAGGAACTTGCGGGCTGCCGAGATCTCTGCCGCCATCACTGCAATTTCCGATTGGATACGGGCAATGTCGATTTCGCTCTTGGCGTTCTTCAAGGCTTCTTCCGCAGCCGCTTTGGCAGCATTGGATTTTTCCTCGTCGAGATCCTTGCCGCGTATGGCCGTGTCAGACAACACGGTCACACAGTTCGGCTGTACTTCCAACAGCCCACCAGCAACGAATACAAATTCTTCGCCGCCATCGGCTTTTTGAATGCGCACCGAGCCGGGCTTGATGCGCGTGATCAGTGGCGTGTGGCGGGGCTTGATGCCCAGCTCGCCAGCCTCGCCGGGAAGCGCCACGAAGACGGCTTCACCGGAGAAGATGGACTCTTCTGCACTGACCACATCAACGTGGATGGTGTTCATGACTTAGACCTTCTTGGCTTTTTCGAACGCTTCGTCGATGGTACCGACCATGTAGAACGCTTGTTCTGGCAGGTGGTCGCATTCGCCGGCAACGATCATCTTGAAACCGCGGATGGTTTCAGCCAAGGTCACGTACTTGCCAGGAGAGCCGGTGAACACTTCAGCCACGTGGAAAGGCTGAGACAGGAAACGCTGGATCTTACGAGCGCGTGCCACAGTCAGCTTGTCTTCAGGGGCCAATTCGTCCATACCCAGAATCGCAATAATGTCGCGCAATTCCTTGTAGCGCTGCAGAGTACCCTGCACTGCACGGGCAGTGTTGTAGTGCTCTTCGCCCACTACGTTGGGGTCCAACTGGCGGCTGGTGGAGTCCAAAGGATCCACAGCAGGATAGATACCCAAGGACGCGATGTCACGGGACAACACCACGGTGGAGTCCAAGTGAGCGAAGGTGGTCGCTGGAGATGGATCGGTCAAGTCATCGGCAGGCACGTACACGGCCTGGATGGAAGTGATGGAACCCACTTTGGTAGAAGTAATACGCTCTTGCAGACGGCCCATTTCTTCGGCCAGTGTAGGCTGGTAGCCCACAGCAGAAGGCATACGACCCAGCAGAGCGGACACTTCGGTACCGGCCAAGGTGTAACGGTAGATGTTGTCCACGAAGAACAACACGTCACGGCCTTCGTCACGGAAAGATTCCGCAATGGTCAAACCAGTCAATGCAACGCGCAAACGGTTGCCTGGTGGCTCGTTCATCTGGCCGTACACCATTGCCACTTTGGACTTGGGCAGGTCTTCCAGATTCACAACGCCGGAGTCAGCCATCTCGTGATAGAAGTCGTTCCCTTCACGGGTACGCTCACCCACACCGGCAAACACGGACAAACCGCTGTGCGCCTTGGCGATGTTGTTGATCAGTTCCATCATGTTCACGGTTTTGCCCACACCGGCACCACCGAACAGACCGACCTTGCCGCCCTTGGCAAACGGGCAAACCAAGTCAATCACCTTGATGCCGGTTTCCAGCAACTCTTGCGATGGGCTCAGCTCGTCGTAAGTAGGAGCCTTGCGGTGGATAGATGCTGTCAGCTCGGAAGCTACAGGACCACGTTCGTCGATGGGCGCACCCAACACGTCCATGATGCGACCCAGAGTAGCCTGGCCCACGGGGACCATGATGGGCTTCTCGGTGTTGGACACGATCATGCCGCGACGCAAGCCGTCGGAAGATCCCAAAGCGATGGTACGGACGATGCCGTCACCCAGCTGCTGCTGAACTTCCAGCGTCAGGGTAGAGCCTTCCATCTTCAGCGCGTCATAAATGCCGGGCATCTTGTCACGTGGGAACTCAACGTCCACCACAGCGCCAATACACTGAACAATTTTTCCCTGGACTTGGGAGTTAGCTTGAGCCATTTTTCGCTCCAAAAATTAAATCTTTAACAAAAACTCGGATGCTTCCGTGCGGTCCGGCTTACACCGCCGCGGCACCGGCCACGATTTCCGACAACTCTTTGGTAATGGCGGCTTGGCGGGTCTTGTTGTAGACCAGCTTCAGTTCACCAATCACGCTTCCAGCGTTGTCCGTCGCAGCCTTCATGGCCACCATGCGCGCCGATTGCTCGGACGCCATGTTTTCGGCCACGGCCTGGTACACCAGTGCCTCGACGTAACGGGTCAACAGATCGTCAATCACCGCTTGCGCATCGGGTTCGTAGATGTAATCCCAAGCGTGGTGGGAACCACTGGCCTGGGATTCCGCTTCCATCTGCGCAGCAGACAGAGGCAACAACTGCTGAACCACGGGTTCCTGCTTCATGGTGTTGATGAACTTGGTGTAGCACAGGTACACCGCATTCACTTCACCCTTGACATACGCATCCAGCAATACTTTGACAGGCCCGATCAGCTTGTCGAGGTGGGGCGTATCGCCCAACTGGGTAGCGTGAGAAACCACTTTGGCGCCCACACGGTTCAAGAAACCCAAGCCCTTGTTGCCGATAGCCACCGCTTGCGCCGAAACGCCCGCGGCTTGCAAATCACGCAACTTGCCGGTCACGGAACGCAGCACGTTGGTGTTCATGCCACCGCACAGACCCTTGTCTGTGGTCACGACGATAAACCCGGAGGTCTTTGCGTCGTTGGTTTGCATGAATGCGTGTGTGTATTCCGGATTGGCCTTGCCGAGGTTGGTAGCAATATTGCGAATCTTGTCGCTATACGGACGGGCAGCCCGCATCCGGTCCTGCGCTTTGCGCATTTTGGATGCGGCCACCATTTCCATGGCCTTGGTGATCTTCTTGGTGTTTTCCACCGATTTGATCTTGCCGCGTATTTCCTTACCTGCTGCCATACAAGGCTCCTTGGGTCATCAGGTCGGAATTAGGCGAAAGACTTCTTGAACGCAGCAATTGCGGCGTTCAACTCGGCTTCAGCATCCTTGTCCATGGCCTTGTCTGCTTCCAGCTTGGCCAACAGGGCAGCGTGCTTGTCCTTCAGGAAGGCATGCAGGCCGTGTTCGAACGCCAGAACCTTCTTCACTTCGATGTCGTCCATGAAACCCTTGTTCACGGCAAACAGCGTAGCGCCCATCAGGCTGATGGTCAGGGGGCTGTACTGGGCTTGCTTGAGCAATTCAGTCACGCGTGCGCCACGATCCAACTGCTTGCGGGTAGCTTCGTCCAAGTCGGAAGCGAACTGCGCGAACGCTGCCAGTTCACGGTACTGGGCCAAGTCGGTACGGATACCACCGGACAGGTTCTTCACCAGCTTGGTTTGCGCTGCGCCACCGACGCGGGACACGGAGATACCGGCGTTGATAGCGGGGCGGATACCGGCGTTGAACAACGAGGTTTCCAAGAAGATCTGACCGTCAGTGATGGAAATCACGTTGGTAGGAACGAAGGCAGACACGTCACCTGCTTGGGTTTCGATGATTGGCAATGCGGTCAAAGAACCAGTCTTGCCCTTCACAGCACCCTTGGTGAACGCTTCCACGTAGTCGGCGTTCACGCGAGCTGCGCGTTCCAGCAAACGGCTGTGGAGATAGAACACGTCGCCGGGGTAAGCTTCGCGGCCTGGAGGACGACGCAACAGCAAGGAAACCTGGCGATAGGCCACGGCTTGCTTGGACAAGTCGTCGTACACGATCAGGGCGTCTTCGCCACGGTCACGGAAGTACTCGCCCATGGTGCAGCCTGAGTAGGCAGACACGTACTGCATCGCTGCAGACTCAGAGGCAGTAGCAGCCACCACAATGGTGTACTCCATGGCACCGGCTTGTTCCAGTGCGCGCACCACGTTCTTGACAGAAGAAGCCTTCTGACCGATCGCTACGTACACGCAGGTCATGTTTTGACCCTTCTGGTTGATGATCGCGTCAATCGCCACGGCAGTCTTGCCGGTCTGACGGTCACCGATGATCAATTCGCGCTGACCACGGCCGACGGGAACCATGGAGTCGATAGACTTCAGGCCGGTCTGCATAGGCTGGCTCACGGATTCGCGGGCGATCACACCAGGTGCCACCTTTTCGATCACGTCAGTCATCTTGGCGTTGATAGGACCTTTGCCGTCGATAGGCTGACCCAGCGCGTTGACCACGCGGCCACGCAACTCGGGACCCACGGGCACTTCCAGAATACGACCTGTGCATTTCACAGTGTCGCCTTCGGAGATGTGCTCATATTCACCCAAGATCACGGCACCCACGGAATCACGTTCCAGGTTCAAAGCCAGACCGTAGGTGGGCAAGCCATCGCTACCGGCGGGGAATTCCAACATTTCGCCCTGCATCACGTCGGACAGACCGTGAATACGGCAGATACCGTCGGTCACAGAGACCACGGTACCTTGGTTGCGGATGTCTGCGCTCGCGGACAAACCGTCAATGCGGCTCTTGATCAATTCAGAAATTTCTGCGGGATTGAGTTGCATGACTCTTTCCTTCTTTCTTTGGTTGGGCTGACAGCGAAAGGCTAAGCCTTACGCTGAAAGAGCCACTTTCATTTGTTCCAGACGGGCCTTGACGGATGTGTCAAGAACTTCGTCACCCACCACCACGCGGATCCCGCCGATCAATTCAGCGTCCAACTCAACGGAAAGGTTGAGCTTGCGGCCGAAACGCTTCTCGAGAGAAGCGGCGACTTCCGCCAATGCAGCTGCATCGATCGGGAAGGCGCTGTACACAACGGCATCAGAAAAGCCGCCTTGGGCGTTCTTCAGTGCACGGAACTGGGCTGCGATTTCCGGCAACGCTGCGAGGCGTCCGTTATCGATCACAGTGCGCAGGAAGTTCTTTCCCTGCTCAGGCAATGCAGCCTTGATAACTCCGGCAACCAAGTCAAAAACTTGAGTGTTGGAGCTATTGGGGTTGCCGGCGAATTGCTGCAGTTGGCTGTTGCGCGCAACTTCAGCAAGTTCGTCCAGCCACACAGCTGCAGCGCTCAAGTCCGCTTGCGTAGCCTTGAACAAAGCTTCGGCGTAAGGCCTGGCGATGGTGGCAAGTTCAGCCATGTGATTCCCTTACAGCTCAGTCTTCAGGCGGGACAGCAGATCTGCGTGCACGCCAGCATTGACTTCCTTGCGCAGGATCTGCTCAGCACCTTTGACGGCAAGAGCGGCGACCTGTTCACGCAAAGCGTCCCGGGCCTTCACGGACTGCTGCTCGGCTTCAGCCTTTGCAGCGGCAATGATGCGGTTGCCTTCTTCCACGGCGCGAGCCTTGGCTTCTTCGACAATCGTCTGGGCACGGCGCTCGGCATCAGCCAAGCGGGTTGCAGTTTCATTGCGTGATGTAGCCAGTTCGGCTTCCACGCGCTTGTTGGCGTTGGCGAGTTCCGCCTTGGCCTTGTCGGCGGCAGCAAGGCCGTCGGCGATCTTCTGTGCCCGCTCGTCCAGCGCTTTTGTGATCGGGGGCCACACGAATTTCATCGTGAACCACACCAGGATCGCAAAAACGATAGCCTGCAGGAACAGGGTAGCGTTAATGTTCACGGTTTGATTCCTTCTCTAACGTGAAGGGGCCGTTGATTACTTCAGAACGAAGGGGTTGGCGAATGCGAACAGCAGAGCGATAGCAACACCGATCAGGAACGCAGCGTCAATCAGACCAGCCAAGATGAACATCTTGGTTTGCAGTTCGTTCATCAATTCGGGTTGACGAGCAGAAGATTCGAGGAACTTGCCACCCATCAGTGCGATACCGATAGATGCGCCGATAGCGCCCAGACCAACGATCAAACCGCAAGCCAGTGCCACGAGGCCGAGAATGTTTTCCATGAGAAGCTCCTAAAAGTTAGTGGAAAAGAAAAAGAAAAACGAAACAGAGAAAAAGTTACATCAATGTGCGTCGTGCGCTTGACCGGTATAGATCAGCGTCAACATCATAAAGATGAAGGCTTGCAAGGTGATCACGAGGATGTGGAACAGGGTCCACACGGTTCCGGCGACGATGTGACCAATGGCCAAACCAACACCGGTTGCCGACAGCGCCCAGCCGCCACCCATCAGGGCAATCAACATGAACACCAACTCACCTGCAAACATGTTGCCGAACAACCGCATGCCATGAGAACACGGTTTTGGCAAGGTATTCGATCATCTGCATCAGGAAGTTCACGGGGTACAAAGCCCAGTGATCACCAAATGGCGCAGCAATCAGTTCGTGCGCCCAGCCACCCAGACCCTTGATCTTGATGTTGTAAACCAGGCAAACAAACAAAACAGAGCAGGACAAGCCCAATGTGGTCGACAGATCAGCGGTGGGAACCACGCGCATGTAGTCTTTGAAGCCCATCGCAGGACCGGCACTGTGCCAGATGGCAGGAATCAGGTCGACCGGCAACATGTCCATGGCATTCATCAGGAAAATCCAGACAAACACGGTCAAAGCCAGCGGGGAGATCAACTTGCGACTGGTGGCGTTGTGAATCACGCCCTTGGCCTGGTTCTCCACCATCTCGGACAGGATTTCTACAGCTGCCTGGAAGCGACCGGGAACTCCTGAAGTTGCCTTGCGGGCGGCACTCCACAAAAGGAAACATCCCAAAACACCCAGGACCACCGAGAAAAAGACGGAGTCCAGGTTGAACAGGCTGAAGTCAACAATGCTCGTTTGCTTGACGCTTTCGAAGTCAAAGTTTTTCTGCAAGTGCTGCAGGTGGTGCTGAATGTACTCACCAGCAGATGGGGCATGGGTTTCAGCGTGTTCAGAAGCCATATGTCACCAAAATTCAAAGGTTTACAGCGGGATGCCGGTGCTTGGATTGCAGCCACGCGGCTACCCAGTACACCTTCATCGTCACCACGAAGCCAACCACGAGGGCCAGCCAATTCAGCGCGGGAACCAGTTTGGGGGCCGCCAGCAGCAATGCCACCGTCAAAACCACCTTCACTGCTTCCCACACCACAAAACTCAAAAAGGCCGCCCCTGAGTCCTTCAACAATGCTTGCCTGCGCAATCCGCGGGCCAACACCATGGCAGGAACAATCACAGCCAACGCTCCGTACGCCGCAGACATTCCTGCTGCACGACCGAAGCTCCAACCCGCAATCGCTGCAACCACCAAAGCGGTTGCAATCTGCATACCGATGACCCGCCAAGGGGATACCGGAGGGTTGCGCTGACGCCATTGCCGGGCTTCTTCAGCCGTCAGGGGCTTGAACTCCTCATCTGCCACCCCATCTGGGTTGTCAGAGTCTGCGGAAACAGGGGCTGCGTGCGTGTTTGTCATTGTCAAATTAGCGCTCAGACTGCTACCCAGTTCAATGCACAGCCTCTGATTATACGTAGAAACCCGCTTTCACCAGCAAATCCGCGAAATCCCCACAGCATCAGTTCTCTGTAAGGATGCGCAGTCAGGCGCCACGCAGGCAAAACCGCGGCGGCGATAATGCGCAAACACGGTTGCCTGGCGCTTTGTTACAGGCATCTATGACTGTGCTGTGACAGGCACGGCATGACCACTCATTTGAAAGGCGCATCCATGGCCACCCCACCGACACCCGGCAACTTTCCGGAAATCTCACGCGCTGAATCCTTGATCGAGTACCCCTCCCAATTCCCCATCAAGGTGATGGGGCATAAGGTGGATGGATTGGTGCATGCCATCACCATGATCGCCAAGGAATTCGACCCCGGCTTTGACGCGTCCACCATCGAATTGCGCGAGAGCAAGGGCGGCAACTACCTCGGCGTGACCATCACCATCACCACCACCAGCCGCGAGCAACTCGATGAGCTGTACCGCACGCTGAGCACGCACCCCATGGTGAAAGTGGTGCTGTAAAGCGGTGGACATCGACCTCCAGCAGCGTGGCCGGTTGGACTATGTGCCAACCTATGAAGCCATGCGAAGTTTTACCAACGAAAGAGACGTGGGGCCCTCGTCGGAAGTGCGCGACCAGCTATGGATTTGTGAGCACCCTCCCGTTTTCACACAAGGCCTTGCAGGCAAGCCGGAGCACATTTTTATGCCCGGCGACACTCCGGTGGTGCAGACCAACCGGGGCGGACAGGTGACCTACCACGGCCCCGGGCAGGTGATGGGCTACCCCATGATTGATCTCAAGCGCGCAGGCTATTTCGTCAAAGAATATGTGTACCGCATTGAAGAGGCGGTGATCAAAACGTTGTCCCATTTTGGCGTGACCGGGCACCGCGTCGCAGGTGCGCCCGGCATTTACGTGCGACTGGACGACCCCACCGGACACGCGCCCTTGGTGCAACGCCCACAGCACGGCGCCGCCACCCGCTCCGACCCGGATTTCACCGGGCTGGGCAAGATTTCGGCATTGGGAATCAAGGTCAGCCGCAACTGTACGTACCACGGTGTCGCGCTGAATGTGGCGATGGACCTGGAACCCTTCTCACGTATCAACCCTTGCGGCTATGCCAAGCTCCAAACGGTGGACCTTTCTACAATCGGGGTCCAAGTCAGCTGGCAGGACGCCGCTGATGTTTTGGGCCACAAGCTCGCCACTTACCTTGCACCCTGAGGGTGCCACCGGGGCAACTGCCTCCCAGAACCTACGCCACACCATGAGCCAAAGCGACACCACCCGCGATTCCAGCACCGCCAACCCCACCGTGCGCGAAGCCCAATCGACCGCGGACTACAACCCCCTGGCCAAGCAAAAGGCCCAGGCGAAATTAGCGCGTATCCCGGTGAAGGTGCAGCAAGGTGAAGTACTGAAAAAGCCGGACTGGATCCGCGTCAAAGCCGGCAGCCCGACGACCCGCTTCTACGAAATCAAGGAGACACTGCGCGCCAACAAGCTGGTTACCGTTTGCGAGGAAGCCAGCTGCCCCAACATCGGCGAATGCTTCGGCAAGGGCACAGCCACTTTCATGATCATGGGTGACAAGTGCACCCGCCGCTGCCCCTTCTGCGATGTGGGCCACGGCCGCCCCGACCCGCTGGATGTGAACGAGCCCGACAACCTGGCCAAGACGATTGCCCAGCTCAAGCTGAACTACGTGGTGATCACCAGCGTGGACCGCGATGACCTGCGCGACGGCGGTGCCGGCCACTTTGTGGAGTGCATCCGCAAAACGCGCGAACTGTCCCCCAAGACACAAATCGAAGTGCTGGTACCCGACTTCCGCGGCCGCGACGACCGCGCGCTCGAAATTCTGAAGGCCGCGCCGCCCGATGTGATGAACCACAACCTGGAAACCATTCCCCGCCTCTACAAGGAAGCGCGCCCCGGGTCGGATTACCAATTTTCACTGAACCTGCTCAAGAAATTCAAGGCGCTGTTCCCCGACGTGCCCACGAAGAGCGGCTTGATGGTCGGCCTGGGCGAGACCGACGAGGAAATTCTGGAAGTCATGCGCGATATGCGCGCCCACAACATCGAGATGCTGACCATTGGCCAGTACCTCGCCCCGAGCACCAGCCACCTGCCGGTGCGCCGCTATGTGCACCCCGACACCTTCAAGATGTTCGAAGAAGAGGCCTACAAAATGGGTTTCAAACACGCGGCGGTCGGCGCCATGGTGCGCTCCAGTTACCACGCAGACGTGCAAGCCGGTCACGCCATGAGTGCACCCGCGGTCTGAACCCAAAGCGCTACCAATTCAATAGCTGCTCGCGCACACGCACTGCGCGCTAGCAGCTATTTTTGCTTCAAGGCTTGGCGTAGCCACTCTCCACCCAGGCCACTGCGCTGGCACGGCTCAGCTTGAAGGCAGGGGACACTTTGACCTGCGCCAACAGATCGTCACCTTCGTCACCTTCGTCACCTTCGTCACGGGCAGTCAGTGTGGCGCTAGGATTTTCGTCATCGGGTTCGATGTCCAGATAGACCCTCACCCGCCCCGCGCCAGCCGCCACTTCCAGACTCTGATGAAGGGTGGCGTGCAACTGCTGTTCGCTGCGGCGCACGAATTCACGCGCCGTTTTCACCAAGGTCAAAAAGGCACTCTGGTCCAGCGGCTTGGGGTTCTTTTTGTCGCGCCCCATGGTCCAGGGGCCGACCAGCGCGGGCTCCGAGGCACCGTTGGCCGTCATCGCAACCGCCCATCCATCGTCGTCTTCGTTTTTCACCACGCGGGCCGTCCAGCCGTCGCTGATCCAGAGACGGGGCTCCTGGGTCTTCATGTCGGATTCGTTCAAGTTCATGGCGTGGAGTATGCCGGGTGACCGACTCCAACCCCCGTGACATCGTCAGAAATCAGGGCATTCCGCTTCTGAATTTAAGCGCATAAAAAATGAACAACAATAGCGATCCCCAGTTGTCAATTTCACCCATCCAACACACCATGTACCACGCAGCCTCTGACCGATACGACGGACGTGTCCCCTACCGCACTTGCGGCAAAAGCGGCCTCAAACTTCCAGCGGTGTCGCTGGGCCTGTGGCACAACTTTGGCGACGCCACACCCTTCCAGACTCAGCGCGACATGCTGCGTACTGCCTTCGATTTGGGCATCACCCACTTTGATCTGGCCAACAACTACGGCCCCCCGTATGGCAGCGCGGAAACCAATTTCGGCGAACACCTGCGCCGCGACTTCATGCCCTACCGCGATGAGCTGATCATCTCCAGCAAGGCCGGCTACGACATGTGGCCTGGCCCTTATGGTCAGGGCGGCGGTTCGCGCAAATACGTGCTCGCCAGCCTGGACCAGAGCTTGAAGCGCATGGGCCTGGAGTACGTGGATATCTTCTACAGCCACCGTTTTGACCCTGACACCCCGCTGGAAGAAACCATGGGCGCGCTGGCCACCGCCGTGCAACAGGGCAAGGCCCTCTACGCCGGCATCAGCAGCTACTCCGGCACCAAAACCCGCGAAGCTGCAGCCATCTTGAAGAGCATGGGCGTGCCCATGCTGATTCACCAACCGTCGTACAGCCTGATGAACCGCTGGATAGAGGAAGACCTGCTGGACGCGCTGGATGAAACCGGCATGGGCTGCATCGCCTTCAGCGCGCTGGCACAGGGCCTGCTAACCAACAAGTACCTCAACGGCGTGCCCGCAGACGCGCGCATCAACCGCCCCGGCGGTGGCTCCTTCAAGCAGGACCATTTGAGCGAGCAAAACCTCAAGCATGTGCGCGCCCTCAACGAGATAGCCCAAGCCCGCGGCCAGAGCCTGGCCCAGATGGCCACGGCGTGGGTGTTGCGCGATGCACGCGTCACCTCCGCGCTGATAGGCGCCAGCAAGCCCGAACAGATCGTGGACCTGGTGGGCGCCATGAGCCATCTGAACTTCAGCGCGGAAGAACTGGCTGCCATCGACAGCCACGCGGTGGACGGCGGCATCAACCTGTGGAAGCGCCCCTCCACTGACCAGCGACTGGCCTGAACCGCATACCCCGGATTGCGAATAGGGTGCGGCTAAGCTTCAGCGAATGAACGCCTCTCTTCTCGCGCTTGCCGCTATCGCCCTCTGGGGCAGCCTGGCCCCCTTGGGGGTTTCTCTGGGCCACGTGCCGCCATTTTTGCTCACGGGAGTGGGCCTGGTCATCGGCAGCGGGATCGGCCTGGTGCTATCGCGCGGGCGGGTAAGCGAATGGAAGGTGCCCGCCCCCACCTTGGCACTGGGGGTGTATGGGCTGTTCGGATTTCACTTTTTGCTGTTTATCGCCCTGCGCCATGCGCCGCCGGTCCAGGCCAATCTGGTGAATTACCTGTGGCCGTTGGGCATTGTGTTGATGGCACCGCTGTTTCTGCCCGGTATGCGTCTGCGTGCGCTGCACGTAGCCGCAGCCTTGCTGGGCTTTGCCGGTGCTGCGCTCGCCATATTGGGGGGCCGCGATGCGGGTAGCGACATGGGCGGATGGGCCTGGGGTTACCTGCCGGCCATGGCCTCTGCATTCGTCTGGGCAAGTTATTCGCTAATGACGCGGCGGGTGCCGCCTTTCCCGAATGCGGCCATCGGCTTGTTCGGGCTGGTGTCGGGGCTGCTCTCGCTGCTGTGCCACGCGCTCCTGGAGCCATCCGTCACACTGAGTGCACACGATTGGCAGCTTCTGGCGGCGTTAGGCCTGGGCCCTTTGGGCGGCGCGTTTTACCTCTGGGATGCGGCGCTCAAACGCGGGGATGCTCGCACCATTGGCGTGTTGTCATTTCTAACGCCGCTGCTGTCCACCTTGGGCCTGCTCTGGATACGGGGCGAGTGGCCTAGCGCCAGTGTGGCGTTGGCTGCCGCGATGATCGTAGGGGCTGCTATTTTGGGTTCACGCGCCAAACCATGATTCAATGAAATGCGACGCTAGCGCCCATGGAATATGCGCGAGCAGCTATGAAAAACATAGCGCCGCGCACAGCACTCACACGTAGCCGCCTGCCAGCTCCAGGGCTGGGTCTTCCGCCGTTCGGACCCGCTGGGCCCATGCCGCCAGTTTGCTGGTGTCCGAGCGCAGGATTTCCTGCTTGACGGCCAGAATCTGTGCGGGGTGCATGGAGAAGCTGCGCAGGCCCAGACCCAGCAGCAGGCGGGTCAGGGTCACGTCCCCGGCCATCTCACCGCACACGCTCACGTCCTTGCCCTGGGCACGGCATTCGGCAATGGTGTCGGCTACCAGACGCAGCACGGCCGGATGCAAGGGGTCGTACAAATGGGCTACCGACTCATCGGCCCGGTCAATCGCCAGCGTGTACTGGATCAAGTCGTTGGTGCCGATAGAGAGAAAGTCAAAATACTTCAGGAACAGTTGCAGACTCAGCGCCGCGGCCGGAATCTCGATCATGGCACCCAGCTGCACGGGGCCGTAGGCCAGACCGCGACGGTCCAGTTGCGCGCGGGCCTGATCCACATGCGCCAGCGTCTGCCGGATTTCGCTGGCATGCGCGAGCATGGGTATGAGCAAACGCACTTTGCCGTGGGCCGCCGCCCGCAAAATGGCGCGGAGCTGGGTGAGGAACATGGCGGGGTCTGCCAAGCTCCAGCGGATGGCCCGCAAGCCCAGCGCGGGGTTCAGGTGGGCATCGTCGCGCACCGATTCGTCCAGCGGCTTGTCGGCACCTACGTCCACGGTGCGGATGGTGACCGGCAGGCCTTGCATGCCTTCGACCGCTTTTTTGTAGGCCTGGTACTGCTCTTCTTCATCCGGCAGTTTGCCGTGGCGCCCCATGAACAAAAACTCGCTGCGGAACAGGCCCACACCCAATGCACCGGCTTTGAGGGCGTGTTGGGCGTCCTCCGGCATTTCAATGTTGGCCAGCAGCTGGATTTTTTCATCATCCATGGTGACGGCCGGGGTATGCAACAAACGCTGCAAGCGCCCACGCTCCAATTCGCCTTGACGCTGCTTGAAGCCGTATTCGGCCAGGATGATGGGAGACGGGTCCACGATAACCACGCCGGCGTCGCCATCGATGATGACCCAGTCATCCTGCCGCACCAATTGACTGCAGGTGCGGGCTCCCACCACAGCGGGAATGTCCATGCTGCGCGCCACGATGGCGGTGTGCGAAGTTTTTCCGCCCACATCGGTAATGAAGCCGGCAAACACGCTTTGCTTGAACTGCAACATGTCGGCCGGGGACAGGTCATGCGCAATGAGCACCAAGGGCACATCCACGGTGTCGTCCAGCAACAGGTCCTGCTGAGAGCCCTTGCGACTACCACGTTGGGCGGGTTGTACGACCGAAGACTGTGCGCCCTTCATGGCGCGCAGCACGCGTTCGCAGATTTGCTCCATGTCCGCCTTGCGCTCGCGCAGGTAGGCATCTTCCATCTCGTCGAAATGGCGGGCCACGATCTCCAGCTGGGTGGTCAGCGCCCATTCAGCGTTGTACAGGCGCTCGGTAATCCAATGCTTGACGCCACTCACCAACTCTTCGTCCTGCAAGAGCATCAGGTGCACGTCGAGCAAGGCTGCCAATTCGGTAGGCGCCTCTTTGGGGCCCATGCGGCTGATGCTGGCCTGCAGGCGAGCGATTTCTTCAACCACGGCGTCGCGCCCTGCACGGACGCGGGCAATCTCGGCCTCGACCTCTTCAGGTTGGATGAAGTAGTGCGCCACGTCCACGCGACTGGACGCCACCAGCACGGCACGGCCGATGGCAATGCCGCGCGAGACGGCCAGACCGTGGATAGAGAAAGTCATGCCCCCACGCTCCCCGCTACGCGTGGTTCGCTGCCCCCCAAGGGGGCGCAAGCGGCTTGGGACGGCCCTACACCGCCTGTGGAAGTCATTCGCCTTCTCCGAACTTGTCGTTGATGAGTGCCAGCAGCGCGTCCATGGCTTCCTGTTCGCGCTCGCCGTGGGTCTCCAGCGTGATCTCGGAGCCGATGCCGGCTGCCAGCATCATGACGCCCATGATGCTCTTGGCATTCACGCGGCGTTCGCCACGGGACATCCAAACCTCGCAAGGGAAGCTGCCGGCCAACTTGGTGAATTTGGCGGAAGCGCGTGCGTGCAGTCCCAGTTTATTGACTATGGTCGTGTTGGTGCTGATCATGGGTTTTGCGATGTTGGTTCTGGGGTGCCGTCACGGCGACTTGCATGATGCTCTGGGTCCCTCCGGCGAGCGCCCGGGTGACGAGCACGTCCAGAGCTTCGTTCCGGTAGTTCACGGTGCGCAACAGCATGGGCAGGTTCACGCCCGCCACGAGCTTGGACATATGCCCGTCCACGACTTTCTGCGCCACGTTGCAGGGGGTGGCACCGAACACATCGGTCAGCACCAGGGCTTGACGGGTGTCGAATCGGCTGAGCAAGGCTTTGGCGGCAGCCCGCGTGATTTCAGGATTCTCACTCGGGGGCACATCCAGGGCAACTACGCCATCTCCGGCGTCCGGATAGACGTGCAACACGCAGGCTCGCAACGCGCTGGCCAGAGGTGCATGGGCGATGATGAGGATGCCTGTGTTCATACAAAGTCAGAGTGGGCTTTGATTATGGCGCCTTTGCCCGGCATGCCACCAGATAAGCAAGCACACATGCAAGGCCATAAACACCGAAAGCCGATTGGTACGCAGCCGGCTCTGCAAGGCCCGCCGCCTTGAACGCATCGAGCAACAGGCCTATCCCCCATTGCACGGCAAAAACACCGGCGAAGATCACGAGGTTGTAAGCCGAGAGGGCGCGACCGGCCAGCTCGGAGCGGAAGGCCATGCCCACGGCAGGCTGCGCCAGTGCCACGACTGTCGTAGCCACACAATACAAAGTAAATAGGGCAGCGGCGCCCACCGGATATGCGGGAGTAGCTATGATTAATATAGCAAGGAGGACGAAGGTCAAGGGCGTCCACCGTCGAATCAGGATTTCGGCTGCATGTCCTTTGCGGGCGAGCCAAGGGTTGGCCATGCCCCACACCCAGTACGCCAGCAGCATGGCCACATTGAGCCAGAAGAGTCCTGTGGCTGCCTCGGCCGCGGTGTAGCTCGCCACCTTGGTCATCCAGGGGCCGGCCCACAGGGTTTGCATGGCAACGAGTCCGCCGTAGTTGAAGAATCCCAAAGGGGCCAGCGATCTGAAATAGGGGTTGCGCCACACCTCGCCGTACCCGGTGTTGGTCTTGGCACTGGGTGCTTCGCTATCTCTCTGATTTGTCCAAGACGGTACCTGCCATGCAATCACGGCCATGCTGATGGCAACCAAAGCTGCGAGCAGCAAAAAGATGCCTCGCCATCCGATGGCGGGTAACAGCCACTGAACCGGCAGGGTTGACGCAACCATGCCGAAAGCGCCGACCATCAACATCCATGAGTTCGCACGCATGAGCTGCTCCGGGGCATACCAGCGGCGGTAACCGGTCAGCGGTGCCATCAGGCAGGCACACACGCCCACACCACACAAGATGCGCGCGAGCAACAGCCCCTGGAATCCGTCTGCCTTTGCAAAGGCTATGCAAGCTGCGAGAGCCGCACCCAGAAAGGCGAGTTCGACTTTGCGCGGGCCATGGCGGTCGAGCCATCGCCCCAAGGGGAGTTGCATGGCGGCAAAGCCCAGGAAGTAACCGCCTGCGAGCAGACCGAGGTCTGCCGAGCGGAGTTGGAATTCAGCGACCAGGGAAGGTGCAATGGTGGCAGTGATGGCGCGGATCAAGGCCGACAAGAAATACGCCAGCGCAAACGCGACGAACACGGCAATGGCGCGCTGGCGCGTTAGAAGATTCATGGGGTTTGCAGGTCTTCGAGAAAGGGTTGCGTAATGGACTCCGTCAGCGTCTCTGCATACACCGCGAGGTGATAGACATCTGCGCCACGGCGTATCCATGTCAGGCGGGCTTGCACGGGCTCTCCTTTCGGATTTTGGCCATCTGCACGCAGCGACACGGCTTGCGTGGCCCACGCCGGTGCTTGCCACGATGCAGGTTGGGAAGCCTCCGTGCGCAGCGCCTGCATTGCAAAGGCTCTCCATTGCTGCACTACTTGGGTGGCTGCCTCGGTGTCCTGAGCGCGTACATGGCTGATGGCGAATAGGGCCCCATCCGCCTCGCAACCCATCATCTGCAAATCAAGTGGCGTGGCGGCCAGAGGGACCGGACGGGTCGCTGTGTCGGCCTTGCAAGGAAGGCGCGCCTTCAAGTCCTGCAATTGGACCTGACGCCAATTCAACGCCGGCGTACATGCTTGCAAGGCCGCCAGCGTGAGCAGCCCCACCATGCGCAGGCATACTCCGGACCACCCTGTCATTTCAACGCGCCGAACACTTTGGTCAAGATGCTGCTGCCGTAGGCGACCGGGTTCTGACGGATTTTCTTTTCTTCCTCGGAAATCATGAAATACAGGCCGTCCAGTGTTTTGCCCGTCACATACTGCTGGATATTGGCATCTTCCTTTTTCATCAATCCGAGTTCGGACGCTTTGCCCGCCAGTTGGTTGTATTTGTCCGCCATACCCACCTTGGCGGTTGCCTGCGTCACGATGGGCAGGAACTTAACTGCCAAGGGAGCTCGCGTCTTTTCAGCGAAGAACTGGCTGACGGCGGTGTCTCCGCCGCCCAGAATGCCTTTGGCATCTTGAACGGTCATGCCTTGTACGGCTTTGGTCAACACATCTTTGGCCATCGGGACGGCCGCTTCTGCGCCGCGATTCATGGAGGTAACCAGCTCGTCCACGCGAGCGCCCTGTCCGAAGGTACGCAAGAGCCTCGCAGCATCTTCCAGATATGAAGGCAGGTTGATGCGAACTTTTTCGTTTCCGAGGAATCCATCCACCACTCCAAGTTGAGAAATGGCTGCGGTGGCGCCTTTGTCGAGCGCGGCCTTCAGTCCCTTGGTGGCATCGGTGTTGGTCAGGTCTGCCAATGTCAACGCATAGGCGTGTTGGTGTGCCAAGGTGGCCCACAAGCCGACTGCACTGAGTGAGAAAGAATTAAACTGGCGACGATCCATGAGAAGTTCCTGCGTATGAAAAAACATTGGGTGTTGGGTAGCATCGTAGCGGCTTGCGTCGTAGGCGTAGCCGCTTTTTTGACCACCAGTAAACACGATGCACCTGCGTCCACCTTTGTTCTGCTCGATGGTAGCCAGTTGCAAACTAAGGATTTACGCGGGCGTGTCACCCTGGTAAATTTCTGGGCGACGAGCTGTACGACTTGTGTGGCCGAGATGCCGCACATGGTCGAGACTTATGAAAAGTACAAGGGTAAAGGCTACAACATGGTCGCGGTGGCCATGGCGTACGACCCGCCCAGCTATGTTGTTAATTTCGCGCAGACACGCAAGTTGCCCTTCAGTGTGGCCATTGACAACACGGGCGCTGTGGCAAAGTCGTGGGGCGAGGTGGCTTTAACGCCCACCAGTTATCTCGTGGACAAGCATGGGGAGATCGTAAAGCGCTATGTCGGCCAGCCGGACTTCGCCGAGTTGCACCGCTTGATCGAAAAGCTGCTGCAAGAAACCTGACGTTGTTTGCGATGTATGCGCCACCGAATTAATTTCGCCATCCGGCACTTAGTGGGTTGATGGCGGAGGTGATAAAGTGAGGCGAAGCGCTCGGCGCAGTTGTTCAGGGTTTTCTTCGCTTCATGTCGTCGCTTTTGCCCATCCCCAAGATTCTTCCCGCTGAAACCGCTATTGAGCTCGACGCAGTTCGCGCGTTGTTTCAGGAATATGCCGGCCAGTTGGGGGTCGACTTGTGTTTTCAGAATTTCGCTGCGGAGTTGAGCGGACTTCCGGGAGATTACGAAGCGAATAGAGGCTGCTTGCTATTGGCCGAGGTGAATGGTGCTTGGGCCGGATGCTGTGCTCTCAGGCCGCTTGACACAACGGACTATCCCAATGCCGCAGAGATGAAACGGCTCTATGTCAGACCCGACTTTCGACGTCTCGGAATTGGTCGAATGCTCGCAGAGGCCATCATGGATGCTGCCCGCGCCAGAGGCTACGACTGCATTCTGTTGGATACCCTGGATGATATGGAAACTGCCCGAGCTTTGTATGCGGAGCTGGGCTTTGAAGAAGTGCCCCCCTACTATTTCAACCCGATAGCGGGGGCGCACTACTTGAAGGCAGAGCTCTAGGCCCTGCGTCAAGTCATCAGGCTTTCGCTTGGGCCAACAAGGTGCCGGCGTCGCTCACCTCGAATTTACCCGCAGCTTCCACATTCAGAGTAGCCACCTTTCCATCCTTGACCAACATGGAGTAGCGGTTGCTACGCAAGCCGAGACCTTTGCCTGTCAGATCCAGGGTGAGGCCGGTGGCTTTGGTGAAGGTTGCATCGCCATCACCCAGCATACGGACCTTGGTACCGGTCTTCTGGTCGCGTGCCCAAGCGCCCATCACGAAGGCGTCATTCACACTGACACACCAGATCTCATCCACACCCGCAGCCTTGAAGGCTTCTGCGCTTTCCACATAGCCTGGAACGTGTTTCGCAGAGCATGTAGGTGTAAAGGCGCCAGGAAGGGCAAAGAGAGCGATCGTCTTGCCAGCTGTAGCCTTTGCAACATCCACGGGGTTAGGACCAATGCTGCAGCCTTCGCCTTCCACTTCGGAATACTCCATCAACGTGGTCGCGGGAAGGGTGTCGCCTACTTGAATCATGTTTGCTCCTTATGCAATGTGTAAGTACCAATGAAAACGGCCCACATTGTGGGCCGTTTCTTATTCAACTGCAGTGACCAATTCTTATAGACTTAAACCGCAACCGCCTTTTCCACCAAGCGGGTAGCAACCCAGTTCTTGGTTTTGGAAATGGGCTTGCTCTCAGTGATCTCGATCACATCACCCAACTTGTACTCGCCCTTTTCGTCGTGGGCGTGGTACTTGCTGGTCTTAGCAACGATCTTGCCGTAGAGCTCGTGCTTTACACGGCGCTCAATCAGCACGGTCACTGTCTTGGCACGCTTGTCGCTGACCACCTTGCCGATCAAGGTGCGCTTGAGGGATTTTTTAGCTTCCGTCATTTATCGCTCCTTATTTGGCGGATTTTTCAGCGCTTTGCTTCTCGACAAGAATGGTCTTGGCGCGAGCAATGTCACGGCGCGCAATGCGCACCGAAGCGGTGTTGTTGATCTGTTGCGTGGCTTTTTGCATACGCAGGCCAAAGTGGGCTTTTTGCAGCTCTTTGACTTCGTTTTGCAGGCCAGCAACGTCTTTTTGGCGCAGTTCAGCAGCTTTCGTCATTTCGATATCTCCTGAATTACTGGCCGATCATGCGGCTGACAAATGTAGTACGCAGTGGCAGCTTCGCAGCGGCCAAACGGAAAGCTTCGCGAGCGAGTTCTTCGGGCACGCCGACGATCTCGAAAACGATCTTGCCGGGCTGAATTTCAGCCACGTAGTACTCGGGGTTGCCCTTACCGTTACCCATACGCACTTCAGCAGGCTTCTGGGAAATCGGCTTGTCAGGGAACACGCGGATCCAGATACGACCGCCACGCTTCACGTGACGGGAAATTGCACGACGTGCAGCTTCGATCTGGCGAGCCGTCAGACGGCCGCGGTCAGTACATTTCAGACCGAAGTCACCGAAGGCAACCGAGCTTCCGCGGGTTGCGATACCGGTGTTACGGCCCTTTTGCTCTTTGCGGTATTTCCGGCGAGCGGGTTGCAACATGATTATTCTCCTTTACCGTCAGCTGCTGCAGCTGGCGCGGCGACTTTGCGAACGCGCTTAACGGCGGGTTTAGCGTCAGCACCGAGTGCTTCAGCGGGTTTGTCGCTGCCATCAGCAGGAGCGGCGTTGCCACCTGCGGGACGACGTGCACCACGGGGAGCAGCGCCTGGGCGTGCACCACGATCGTCACGGCGGGGACCGCGTGGACGACGCTCTTCTTCAGCGCGAGGCTCAACGGCTGCTGGCAGATCGTTGCGTCCCAAGGTATCACCCTTGTAGACCCAAACCTTCACGCCAATGATGCCGTATGTTGTCTTGGCTTCAGAAGTACCGTAGTCGATATCAGCACGCAGTGTGTGCAAAGGCACGCGGCCTTCACGGTACCACTCGGTACGTGCAATTTCAATACCGTTCAAACGGCCAGACGACATGATCTTGATGCCCAGAGCGCCCAAACGCATAGCGTTTTGCATGGCGCGCTTCATGGCGCGACGGAACATGATGCGCTTTTCGAGCTGTTGAGTGATGCTGTCAGCAATCAGCTTTGCATCGATTTCAGGCTTGCGCACTTCTTCGATGTTCACTGCCACTGGCACGCCCAATTGCTTGCCCAGGTCGCGCTTCAAGTTTTCGATGTCTTCGCCCTTCTTGCCGATCACCACGCCCGGACGTGCCGAGAAAATGGTGATACGTGCGTTCTTGGCAGGACGCTCGATCAGGATGCGAGACACAGAAGCGTTCTTGAGCTTGGCCTTCAGGTACTCACGAACCTTGATGTCTTCCGACAACATGCCGGCGAAATCACGGTTGCTTGCGTACCAGCGAGAAGACCAGTTACGGCTGATCGCCAAACGAAAGCCGGTTGGGTGGATTTTTTGTCCCATATCTTCCTGGCCTCTTTCAGTTTCCAACCGTCACGTACACATGGCACGTGGGCTTGCGGATTTGATTGCCACGGCCCTTTGCACGGGCTGTGAAGCGACGCAAAGAAGCACCTTGTTCAACGTAGATGGTTTTCACCTTCAATTCGTCGATGTCAGCGCCGTCGTTGTGTTCAGCATTGGCAATAGCGGACTCCAGAACCTTCTTGATAATCACAGCAGCTTTTTTCTGTGTGAATTGCAAGATGTTCAGAGCTTGATCAACTTTCTTGCCGCGGATCAGGTCCGCGACCAGACGACCCTTGTCAACAGACAAACGGACGCCACGAAGGGTTGCACGAGTTTCCATGGTCACCTCCTTATTTCTTCTGGACTTTTTTGTCCGCAGGGTGACCCTTGAAAGTACGTGTGAGCGCGAACTCACCCAACTTGTGGCCAACCATTTGATCGGTGATATAGACAGGCACGTGCTGCTTGCCGTTGTGAACGGCGATGGTCAAGCCGATGAACTCGGGCAGGATCATGGAGCGACGGGACCAAGTCTTAATCGGCTTCTTGTCCTTGGTTGCCACGGCCTTTTCGGTCTTGGCAATCAGGTGATGGTCGACGAAAGGACCTTTTTTCAGTGAACGAGTCATTTACCTACCCCTTACTTCTTGCGACGCGACACGATCATGACCTGCGTGCGCTTGTTGTTACGGGTACGGTAGCCCTTGGTCAGATTACCCCAAGGATCGACTGCATGACGGCCTTCACCGGTCTTGCCTTCACCACCACCGTGCGGGTGGTCAACAGGGTTCATCACCACACCACGGACGGTTGGGCGAATACCCATCCAACGCTTCACACCGGCCTTGCCCAACTGGCGCAGGCTGTGCTCTTCGTTGGCCACTTGACCGATGGTCGCGCGGCAGTCGATGTGGATCTTGCGGACTTCACCGGAACGCACACGCACTTGGGCGTATGTGCCTTCACGAGCCAACAGTGTGGCGGAAGTACCGGCAGAGCGGATGATCTGAGCGCCCTTGCCCACTTGCAACTCTACGCAATGGATGATGGAACCCACTGGAATGTTGCGGATAGGCAATGTATTGCCAACGCGGATAGGAGCTTCGGAACCGTTTTGAATGGTTGCGCCGACTTCCAAGCCACGTGGGGCGATGATGTACTTGCGTTCGCCGTCTGCATAGCACACCAATGCGATGTGTGCGGACCGGTTGGGATCGTACTCAATGCGTTCGACTTTCGCGGGGATGCCATCCTTGTTACGGACGAAATCCACTACGCGGTAGTGATGCTTGTGACCACCACCCTTGTGACGGGTAGTGATGTGGCCGTTGTTGTTACGGCCGGCTTGCTGGAACTGGGGTTCCAACAAAGCTGCATGAGGCGCACCCTTGTACAGGTGGTCACGCGAAATCTTCACCACGCCACGACGGCCTGGGGAAGTTGGTTTCATTTTAATGACAGCCATGATTACGCAGCCTCCCCGCCGAGGTTCAGCTCTTGACCGGGCTTCAGGGTCACATAGGCTTTGCGAACGTTGTCGCGACGGCCAACAGACTTACCGAAACGCTTGGTCTTGCCCTTGGTGTTCACCACAGAAACGCCTTTTACCTCGACCTTGAACATCAATTCCACTGCGGCCTTGATTTCATACTTGGTAGCGTCTTGCAGCACCTTGAAAGTCACAGCATTGCTCTTTTCAGCAACCATGGTGGCCTTTTCGGACACGATGGGAGCGACGAGCACTTGCATCAAACGACCTTCATCGAATTTGGTCAGATTGGGACCGTGGCTCATGCAAACATCTCCTTGAGTGTGTCCATGGCAGCCTTAGTCACCAACACCTTGCGGTAGTGGACCAAAGACAGGGGGTCAGCATAACGGGGCTCAACCACCAGAACATTCACCAGGTTACGGGATGCCAGATACAGGTTCTCATCAACCTCATCAGCGATCACCAAAACGGATTCCAAATTCATTGCCTTGAACTTTGCAGCCAAGGCCTTGGTCTTGGGCGACTCCACTTTCAGGGAATCCACCACGGCCAAACGGCCTTCGCGCACCAGCTGAGACAAGATGGATGCCATACCTGCACGGTACATCTTCTTGTTGATCTTCTGGCCGAAGTTTTCATCAGGCATGTTCGGGAAAATACGACCGCCGCCACGCCACAGTGGCGAGGATGTCATACCAGCGCGAGCGCGACCGGTTCCTTTTTGCTTGAAAGGCTTCTTGGTGCTGTGCTTGACTTGTTCACGGTCTTTTTGGGCACGTGTACCTTGACGGGCGTTAGCCTGGAAGGCCACAACCACTTGGTGCACCAAATCTTCGTTGTAGTCACGACCGAATACAGCTTCAGGAGCGTCGTATTTGGAAGTTGCCTGACCTTGTTCATTCAGGAGTTCGACTTGCATCAGTTCGCTCCTTTAGAGGCTTTGGCTTTGACAGCTGGACGAACGGTCACGAAACCACCCTTGGATCCGGGGATAGCACCCTTGATCAACAGGAGCTGGCGAGCTTCGTCAACACGGATAACGTCCAAATTTTGAGTCGTCACAGTGGCATCACCCAAATGACCAGTCATACGCTTTCCGGGGAAAACGCGACCTGGATCTTGAGCCATACCGATAGAGCCGGGCACATTGTGCGAGCGGCTGTTACCGTGGGATGCGCGCTGGGAAGACATGTTGTGGCGCTTGATGGTGCCAGCGTAGCCTTTACCAATCGAAGTACCCTGCACGTCCACTTTCTGACCCACTGTAAACACGTCGGTCACAGGCACAGTTGCGCCTGCTGCGTATTTCGCAGCGGACTCAGCAGTCACGCGGAATTCTTGGATGATTTCGCCGGCTTCGACACCAGCTTTGGCCAAGTGGCCAGCGACGGGCTTGGTGATACGCGAAGCTTTGCGCGCACCGAAAGTGACCTGCAAGGCCACATAGCCGTCGTTCTCTTGGGTTTTCACCTGTGTCACACGGTTGTTCGACACATCCACCACGGTAACGGGAACTGCGTCCCCGTCGTCCGTGAATAGACGCATCATGCCAACTTTGCGACCCAGCAACCCTAAGTGATTGCTAAGACTCATTGTTTTCTCCGTAACTTCCACCCACAGCAACTTCAATTGGCTGCTGTGTTTTGATGATGAAAGACTGTTAATAAAACTCAGCCCCAAAGCCATCGGCCTCGGAGCAGAGCCAGCGAGTATAGCCGAGGCTCGATTTTCGTGCAAGCCTCAACCCTCTCACATTATTTGCCCGGCATTTTCACGCCGGGCTGGTCTGCTTATTGCAGCTTGATTTCCACGTCCACGCCAGCAGGCAGGTCGAGCTTCATCAATGCATCCACGGTTTTATCCGTGGGATCCACGATGTCCATCAAACGCTGGTGGGTGCGGATTTCAAACTGGTCACGACTTGCCTTGTTCACGTGAGGTGAACGCAGAATGTCGAAGCGCTTCATGCGTGTTGGCAAAGGCACGGGGCCTTTGACAATCGCGCCGGTGCGCTTAGCAGTGTCAACAATTTCAGCTGCCGATTGATCGATCAGCTTGTAGTCGAACGCCTTCAGGCGAATGCGGATTTTTTGCTTGGCGGCCATCGTAATTCCTTAATGTGCGAATTACGCGATGATCTTGGCAACCACGCCAGCGCCCACGGTACGACCACCTTCGCGAATAGCGAAACGCAGGCCTTCTTCCATGGCGATGGGGTTGATCAATTTCACAGTGATGGACACGTTGTCACCAGGCATCACCATTTCTTTGCCTTCAGGCAACTCGATCGCACCGGTCACGTCCGTGGTACGGAAGTAGAACTGGGGACGGTAGTTGTTGAAGAAAGGAGTGTGACGGCCGCCTTCGTCCTTGGACAGAACGTAGATTTCGCCGGTGAAGTGGGTGTGGGGCTTGATGGAGCCGGGCTTGCACAGCACTTGGCCGCGCTCGACGTCTTCACGCTTGGTGCCGCGCAACAGGATACCGACGTTGTCGCCAGCTTGACCTTGGTCGAGCAGCTTGCGGAACATTTCCACACCTGTGCAGGTGGTCTTCTGGGTGTCTTTGATACCGACGATTTCGATTTCTTCGCCGACCTTGATGATGCCGCGCTCCACGCGACCTGTCACCACGGTACCACGACCGGAGATGGAGAACACGTCTTCCACGGGCATCAGGAATGCGCCGTCGACTGCACGCTCAGGGGTGGGGATGTAGGTGTCCAGTGCGTCAGCCAGCTTCATGATGGCTTCTTCGCCCAGAGCGCCCTTGTCGCCTTCCATGGCCAACTTGGCGGAACCACGCACGATGGGAGTGTCGTCGCCGGGGAATTCGTACTTGGACAGGAGTTCGCGAACTTCCATTTCCACCAGTTCGAGCAATTCTTCGTCATCGACCATGTCGCACTTGTTCAGGAACACGATGATGTAAGGAACACCCACTTGGCGAGCCAACAGGATGTGCTCGCGGGTTTGTGGCATGGGGCCGTCAGCAGCGGAGCACACCAGAATAGCGCCGTCCATTTGGGCTGCGCCTGTGATCATGTTCTTCACATAGTCAGCGTGGCCGGGGCAGTCCACGTGAGCGTAGTGGCGGTTGGCGGTTTCGTATTCGACGTGAGCGGTGTTGATGGTAATACCGCGTGCTTTTTCTTCAGGAGCAGCGTCGATCTGGTCGTAAGCCTTGGCAGATCCGCCGAACTTGGCAGCCAACACGGTGGTGATAGCAGCTGTCAGGGTTGTCTTGCCGTGGTCCACGTGACCAATCGTGCCCACGTTCACGTGGGGCTTGGTACGGGTGAATTTTTCTTTTGCCATGTTTCAAATCTCCAAAGAGCTAATCCCGTGTGTTGGTTTTACGTCTGCACGATGTTGCTGGTTCGCCCCGCACGGGAACAGGGCGGCACACCGTCGCAGACAACAAAAATTACTTGGCGCGAGCTGCCATGATGGCTTCAGACACGTTACGTGGGGCTTCCGCGTAGTGCTTGAATTCCATCGTGTAGGTGGCGCGGCCTTGGGACATGGAACGCAGCGTGGTCGAATAACCAAACATTTCGGACAGTGGAACCTCCGCCTTGATGGCTTTGCCTCCACCCACCATGTCGTCCATACCCTGGACCATACCGCGGCGGGAAGACAAGTCACCCATCACGTTACCGGCATAGTCTTCAGGGGTCTCGACTTCCACGGCCATCATGGGCTCCAGAATCACGGGGTTTGCCTTGCGGCAAGCTTCCTTGAAGCCGAAGATAGCAGCCATCTTGAACGCATTTTCGTTCGAGTCCACATCGTGGTAAGAACCGAATGTCAATGCGACCTTCACGTCAACCACGGGGTAGCCCGCCAGAACGCCCTGGTTCAAGGCTTCGATCACACCTTTTTCCACAGCTGGGATGTATTCACGAGGAACCACACCGCCCTTGATTTCGTCCAGGAACTCGAAACCCTTACCAGCTTCGTTAGGCTCCACGCGGAACACAACGTGGCCGTATTGACCCTTACCGCCGGACTGGCGCACGAACTTGCCTTCTACATCGGCAACGCCCTTGCGGATGGTTTCGCGGTAGGCCACCTGGGGCTTGCCGACATTCGCCTCCACGCCGAATTCGCGCTTCATGCGATCCACAATGATTTCAAGGTGCAGTTCACCTTGACCGCCGATGATGGTCTGACCAGACTCTTCGTCGGTTTGCACACGGAAAGAAGGATCTTCTGCGGCCAAACGGCTCAGCGCGATACCCATCTTCTCTTGGTCAGCCTTGGATTTGGGCTCGACGGCCTGGCGAATCACGGAGTCAGGAAACACCATGCGCTCGAGCGTGATCACAGAATTCGGATCACACAGAGTTTCTCCGGTCGTCACATCCTTCAGGCCCACGCAAGCAGCGATGTCGCCCGCGCGGATTTCATCTACTTCTTCGCGGTTGTTGGCGTGCATCTGCACGATACGACCGATACGCTCCTTCTTGCCCCGCACAGCGTTGTACACGGTGTCGCCCTTCTTCAAGACGCCAGAGTAAACGCGAACGAAAGTCAACTGACCCACGAACGGGTCGGTCATCAATTTGAATGCCAGCGCTGCGAACTTTTCATCGTCATCAGCCTTGCGGGTTGTTTCCTGCTCGTCTTCGTCGTATCCCTTGATCGCTTTCACATCCAAAGGAGAGGGCATGAGTTCAATCACGGCGTCCAACATGCGCTGAACACCCTTGTTTTTGAAAGCAGTTCCGCACAACATCGGCTGGATTTCTCCATTGATGGTGCGAGCGCGCAGACCCGCGGTGATTTCCTCTTCAGTGAGGTCACCTTCTTCGAGGTACTTATTCATCAGGTCTTCAGAAGCTTCGGCAGCAGCTTCCACCATCTTTTCACGCCACTCTTTGGCAGCTCCAACCAGATCAGCAGGGATGTCCTCAAATGTGAACTTCATGCCCTGGGAGGCTTCATCCCAGATGATGGCCTTCATTTTGCGCAAGTCCACCACACCGGTGAAGTTTTCTTCAGCGCCAATCGGGATCACGATGGGCACAGGGTTGGCCTTGAGGCGCAACTTCATCTGGTCTACGACTTTGAAGAAATTGGCACCGGTACGGTCCATCTTGTTCACGAATGCCAAACGTGGCACTTTGTACTTGTTAGCCTGACGCCATACGGTTTCAGACTGTGGCTGCACGCCACCCACTGCGCAATACACCATGCAAGCGCCGTCCAGCACGCGCATGGAACGCTCCACTTCAATCGTGAAATCCACGTGTCCTGGAGTGTCAATGATGTTGATGCGGTGAGCGGGGAAGGAGGAGTCCATGCCTTTCCAGAAGCATGTTGTAGCAGCAGAAGTAATCGTGATGCCACGCTCCTGCTCTTGCTCCATCCAGTCCATCGTGGCCGCGCCATCGTGCACTTCGCCGATTTTGTGGTTCACGCCGGTGTAGTAAAGAATACGCTCGGTCGTGGTTGTTTTGCCGGCGTCAATGTGCGCAGAAATACCGATATTGCGGTAGCGCTCAATGGGGGTAGTGCGAGCCATGATGGATCCTTGGTTGATCAAATTCTTGAGGGGGTCTGCTGCACCATGCAGCAAGACAAACGACTTTCAGAGTATGGCCAGCCCACATGACAGCGCAATTGCGCTGCCAGGACCTGCCAAGCTCTGAAAGCCGCGATTTCCGTTGCTTAGAAACGGAAGTGAGAGAAGGCCTTGTTGGCTTCAGCCATACGGTGCACTTCGTCACGCTTCTTCATGGCGCCACCGCGGCCTTCAGTAGCTTCCAACATTTCGTTGGCCAGACGCTGCGCCATGGACTTTTCACCACGCTTGCGGGCAGCTTCCTTGATCCAGCGCATGGACAAAGCCAAGCGACGGACAGGACGCACTTCAACGGGCACCTGGTAGTTGGCACCACCCACGCGGCGGGACTTCACTTCCACCATGGGCTTGACGTTGTTGATAGCAACCGTAAAGGCTTCCAGAGGATCCTTGTCAGGGTGCTTCTTGCCGATCAGCTCCAGCGCGCCGTAAATGATGCGCTCTGCAACCGCTTTTTTGCCGCCTTCCATGATCACGTTCATGAATTTGGACAGCTCGACGTTGCCGAACTTGGGATCCGGCAGGATTTCACGTTTAGGGACTTCGCGACGACGTGGCATATTTCACCTCATATTGCTTCAGTTGGCATCTTTTCAGACACCGCGAGAGTTATTCAAAACTCCCACTTACTCGACCCACACGGACAATTCCGGGCTTCGGGTCACTTCGCTGCACCTCGCGCCACGCGGGGAACAGCACCGAAAAATTCAAACCGGCAGGCTTTACTTGGCCTTGGGCTTCTTGGCACCGTACTTGGAACGGGCTTGCTTGCGGTCTTTCACGCCTTGCAAGTCCAAAGAACCGCGGACGATGTGGTAACGCACACCGGGCAAGTCCTTGACACGACCGCCGCGAACCAGCACCACGCTGTGTTCCTGCAGGTTGTGGCCTTCGCCGCCGATGTAAGAGATCACCTCAAAACCGTTGGTCAAGCGCACTTTGGCGACTTTACGCAGAGCGGAGTTAGGCTTTTTAGGAGTCGTGGTGTACACACGGGTGCACACACCGCGACGCTGCGGAGAGTTCTGCATAGCAGGGCTCTTCGACTTGATGGTCTCGACCTCACGGCCTTGACGCACGAGTTGGTTAATGGTTGGCATTGAAAAACGTCCCTAAACGTTTGAATATTACGAAAACGTGAATCCCTTCGGAATTTCCGAAAAGCCTTCTAATGTAGCAGATCGAGGGTTTTCACGCAAACTGCTCGCGGCGATCAGCGGATCCAGAGGCGTAAAGCGTCCCAAGCACGGCCGATGACCCCCGCCTGCTCCACGCCATCGAGCGCCAATAGCGGCACTTCAGCCACCACCTGGTCGCCAGCACGCACCTTCAAGGTACCGAGCACCTGACCCTTGGCCACAGGCGCCACGATAGGCTCATTGCGGACGACTTCAGTCTTGAGTTGAGCGGCGGTACCCGCAGGCACTGCCACGATCACACCCTGCGCACGGCCGGCCTTGACTTCGGAGTGGGTCCCTTTCCAGACCTTGGGGGTAACAACGGCGGCGCCGGCGTCATACAGCTTTACCGCTTCAAAAGCGGTGTAACCCCAGTTTAAGAGCTTCTGGGATTCGTTGGCACGGGCATTTTCACTCTCGGTTCCCAGCACGATGGACAGGAGTCGGCGGCTTCCCGTGGCGGCCGGAGTACCTGCAGGTGCGCCCGCCATTGCCAGCGCAGGGAAATCACGTTTGGCGGTGGCCACCAGGCAATAGCCGGCGGCATCCGTGTGGCCCGTCTTCAGACCGTCGACCGTGGGATCGCGAAACAACAAAAGGTTGCGGTTGCTGTCATTGGCAGCGGGTGTACCGGGATAGCGGTATTTCTTGATCGCGTAATAACCCACGTAGTCCGGGAAATCGCTCATGAGCCGCGTGGCGAGGATGCTGAGGTCACGGGCAGTCGTGATGTGGCCGGCCTCTGTCAAACCCTCCGGGTTTTTGTAACCGGTGTTTTTCATGCCCAACACCTTGGCTTGGTCGTTCATCATCTGGACGAAGCGCTCCAACGATCCACCCACGCCTTCGGCAAGCGCCATCGTGGCGTCATTGCCGCTTTGCACGATCATGCCTTTGATCAGATCTTCGACGGGCACCTGCATCTTGGGGTCGATGAACATGCGCGAGCCTGGCATCTTCCAGGCACGCTCACTGACGGGGAATGTCTGCTTCAAGTCGATTTTTTTGGATCGCAACGCGTCGAACACGAGGTAAGCCGTCATCAACTTGGTGAGCGAGGCGGGCTCCACCGGCATATCCATGTCCTTGGATGCCAGGATTTGGTTGGAAGTCACGTCCAGCAGCAAATAAGCACGGGCAGCCACTTCAGGAGGACGCGGAGCCTGTGCGGCAACGGCAAAGCTCAGGGCCGCCAAAACGGAGGCAATCAAGAATTTCATAAGTCAGTCAAGTTGGGAATCAAAGAGAAAGAGGCGCGGGCCTTGCGGTCGAACCCGCAGAGTCAGGCCCGGAGATGACGCGCCACCAGGCTGCGCAACAAGGGCAATTGTCCATGAAAGAAGTGGCCGCCCCCAGGCACCACCATCACCGGCAGGCTTTGGGGACGGGCCCAGTGCATCACATCAGCCAAGGGCACGGTGTCATCCTGCTCGCCGTGCAGCACCAGGGTGCGGTCGTGCAAGTCAGGCGCCACGGGCGCTACCTCGAAGCGGCTCGCCGCAGTGCCCACCAGCACAAGCTTGGCAAGGTCGCGCTCCGCCATGGCGGCCACCGCGTGGCTCGTTACAAACGCCCCGAAGGAAAATCCGGCCAGCGCGAGCGTCCCGTCTGGGGCGGCGTGCGCCACCACAGCCAGCATGTCTTGCAGTTCGCCAGTGCCGTTGTCGTAAGTGCCCTCACTGCCACCCACGCCTCGAAAATTAAAGCGCACGGCACGCCACCCCGTCTGCACGAAGGCGCGCGCTACCGTCTGCACCACTTTGTTGTCCATGGTTCCGCCAAACAGCGGATGAGGGTGGGCAATCACCGCGGTACCGCACCAGGCCTGCGCAGGGATATCAACAGGCTCATCGATGAGCCCTTCCAGCACGCCGGATGGACCCGCGATCTGGAACTTTTGGGTAGAAGAATTCATTTGCTATGGATTCAGTAGCTGCTCGCGCACATTCGGCGGGCGCTACCGGCACTTTTTATTCAAATCAGCGGCCGAGGTGGGCGGGCGTCAACAAGCGCTCCACCACTTTGCCGTTCTTCAGATGCGACTCGACAATTTCTTCAATGTCTTGGGCATCCACAAAGGTATACCAAACGGCCTCCGGATACACCACCGCCACCGGGCCGGCTGCACAGCGGTCCAGACAACCCGCCTTGTTGACCCGCACTTGGCCAGGGCCGGACAAACCGGCTTCTTTGACGAGCTGCTTGCAAAGGTCAAAACCCTCTTGGGCATTGTGGTGTGCACAGCAGTCTTCCCCGTTTTTGCGCTCATTGAGGCAGAAGAAGATGTGGCGCTCGTAGTAAGAGGTGGTGGTTTGTGTGGTGTCGGTCATGGCGGGATTCTAGTTTTTAGCATCCCGGCGGCCAATTTGTCCGAGCAGATAAACCGATGCCACATAGGGCCACAACCAGCCGACCCACTGCGCCAAACCATTGAAGCGGATGAAGCGCCCCTGCTCCCACAGCAGCAAGGTCTGCGCAAAGTACGGACTCTCCGGCGCCTGGTTCAACAAACTCAAATACACCCCGAGAGAGAGCAAAGCCAATGCGGCACTGGCCCGCCAGGAGGCGAAGACAAACAGCAGCGCCAGCGAAGCCCCGGTGAACAAGCCGATTTGGGCCGGCACATCCAACCACGCCCAGGCATGTAGCGGCCCCCAGCTGAGCGCGGCGGACAAGGCTGAAACCAGAATGGCAGACCCGGTGGTCACCCCCACCACCACCATGCGCCGCCACACCGGACGCACCACACAAAAGCCCAAGAGGCAGGGAATCAACAAACCCAAGGCCACGCACAACAGCTCTGTGCCGGGCGCAAGCGGCAACAACTCGGTATCACGCACCGGCAACCACGCCTCGAAACTCGAATCCTCCACATAGGACTGCAGCAGCGCCTCCAGCCGGGTCACCACTTGACCCAGCCCCAAGGGCACCGATGCGGGAAAGAGCAAGCCCACCGGCCAGGTCGACAAAAGCACGATGCCACCACGGGAATGCGGCACAAACCACCGGCTGCGCAACTGGTTCCAGCGATCAATCGCACCCGCCTTTTGCAGCACAAAGGCCGCTAACGCACCCACCCAAGCCCCCGCAGCATTCAACAAAAAGTCCTCCCGGGAGGGCACCCGCGACGGCAAGTAACTCTGGAGCCCTTCCATGCACAGGGAGAGCAGCATCACGCCTACGGGCGCCCACCAAACGGAAGAGCGCCGCCACCCCGAACGCAAGGCACTGAGCGCGACCAGGCCGCCCAATGGCACGTATCCGGCAACGTTAACTGCGACGTCAAACCCGGTCCAGTAGCGGGGTGTTGGAGCGAGCAAAAACTCCCAACTGGCGATTCCCTGATCTCGCCATTCCACAAATGGAAACAGGCTCGCGTAAACCACCAGCGCCGCGTACAGCGCAGCCAAGGGCCATGCGGTGGACTTGTGCATGGCGAAAATTCGTCAGAAAGGCTTCACCACCACAAGGATGACGATGGCCGTGAGCAAGAGCACCGGAATCTCATTGAACCAGCGATAAAACACATGGCTGCGCTGGCTGATACCGGCTTCCAACTTGCGCAGCATCACGGAGCACCCTTGGTGATAACCGATCACCAGCAAGACCAGCATGAGCTTGGCGTGCATCCACCCGCTGCCGGGTCCCATACCAATGCCGTAGCCCACCCAGAGGTACAGACCCAAACCCAAGGCTGGCACGGCCAGCAAGGTGGTGAAGCGCAGCAGCTTGCGCGCCATCAACAGCAATCGCGCCCGCTCGGCATCAGAGCCTGCGGGCACCATGGCCAGATTCACAAAAATGCGAGGGAGATAGAACAGGCCGGCGAACCAGCTGGCAACAAATACGATGTGGAGGGCTTTGATCCAGAGCATGCGACAAAGTGTAGTCGCGTCTGTACAGCGTGTGGGGGCTTGCTCGCTGGGGGACAGGCTGCCGGTCGGGGCGGGCGTTCTGCTCCATGTCCCCCGGCCTTCGGCCTCCTCCTTGACTTACGCAGAACACCCGCCCCGACCGACAACCATCAAGCTCAGCGAAATCAGCGAAACGTACAGGCAAAAAAAACCCCAGCACACGGCTGGGGTGGTAAGCCTTTTTTGCTGTCACACATCAAGGCCCCGCTCAGGGAGGAAAGCGGGGGATAGCAAGCTACCCGAAGCGGAATTTAGCAATGTTGCCGGCGTGTGACAAGCGTTTTTTGGCAATACCCTTCCTATTCGCTGAGGTATTCAGCAAATTGACCAAACCGTCAGACCACGGGGCCGCACGGCTTTCGGGCACAATTTTGGGCATGACCCCTTACGCACCTTTCCCCGCCGGACGCCCGCGCCGCCTGCGCCGCGACACCTTCACCCGCAACCTGGTGCGTGAAAACGCCCTGACCGCCCATGACCTGATCTATCCGGTCTTTGTGGTGGACGGACAAGCACAGCGCGTGCCAATTGCATCCATGCCCGGCGTGGAGCGGCTCAGCCTGGATTTGCTGCTGCCGGTGGCCGAGCAGTGCGTGAAGCTGGAAATCCCGGTCATGGCCTTGTTTCCGGTGGTCGATCAGTCCCTCAAAACCTATGACGGCGCCGAAGCCCTGAACCCTGACGGTCTGGTACCTCGTGTGGTGCGCGCCTTGAAAAAAGAATTCCCCGAGCTTGGGGTGATGACCGACGTGGCGCTGGACCCGTTTACCACCCACGGCCAGGACGGCATCCCCGACACCCGCCCCGAAGAAAACGGCTACATCCTGAACGAGGAAACCACCGCCCAGTTGGTGCAGCAGGCGCTGACCCAGGCCCGTGCCGGCGTGGACATCGTGGCGCCCAGCGACATGATGGACGGACGCATAGGCGCCATCCGCAACGCCCTGGAAGCCGAAAAGCTGGTGCACACCCGCATCATGGCCTACAGCGCCAAGTACGCATCGGCCTTCTACGGCCCCTTCCGTGACGCAGTCGGCTCTGCCGGCAACCTGGGCAAGGGCAACAAAAAGGTCTACCAGATGGACCCTGCCAATACCGACGAAGCGCTGCGCGAAGTGGCGATGGACATTGCAGAAGGCGCTGACATGGTGATGGTCAAACCCGGCATGCCCTACCTGGACGTGGTGCGCCGCGTGAAAGACGAGTTCAAGGTGCCTACCTTTGCCTACCAGGTGAGCGGCGAATACGCCATGCTCAAAGCCGCCGCCCAGAACGGCTGGCTGGACCATGACGCGGTGATGATGGAGAGCTTGCTGGCCTTCAAACGCGCTGGGGCAGACGGCATCCTGACCTACTTCGCCCTCGACGCAGCTCGCGCCCTGAAGGCCTGACGCTATCAAATCAGGAGCTGCCCGCGCTCATTCCACGAGCAGTAGCGGCACTTTTTACCCACAAGGCACGCCATGCGCATCTTTCACATCGAGCCGGGGAACATCCGCGAAAGCGTCGACCTGGAAGCTCTGTCCGCACAAGGACTGGAACAGCAGGGCTATGTGTGGATCGCCTGTGGACGCCCGGAGTTTGAGGCCGAGCAGATGCGCGTGCAGGCCGCGTTGCAAGCCCTGTGCGGCGTGCAGTTGGTGGATCTGCACATCTCCGACCTGATCAACAAGCAGCTGCCCTCGCATTACGACTACACCTCGCAGTACGACGTGCTGGTGTTCCGCCGCCTGGCGGCGAGTTCCACGGCAAAACCGGGGGCGGCGCCAGTGAGCGGTGCACCGGCCGGTCGCCTGAGCGGGCCGCCGATTCTGCGGCGCATAGATACCAGCCCCGTGGGTTTTGCCGTGTTTGACCGCGTGTTGCTCACGGTGCACCCCGACGACTGCACGGTGCGCGACACCTACGCCGACAAGCTGCTGCAAACCGCCAGCGCTGAATCCCGTGCCGCGGGTGCACGCTTGCCCACCAGCCCTGCAGACCTGATGCTGCGCATCGTGAACTCCATGGTGGACGGTTACCTCGCCCTGCGGCGCGAACTGACCCAGCAGCTGGACCATTGGCAGAGTGAGTTGCTGAGCCCGCGTGCACGCTTTGCCAACTGGAGCGCCTTGCTGGAAGCGCGCATGGCACTGCATCAACTGGACGACGTGTGCGAGGAGCAGCGCTCCAGCATTCAGGACTGGATTGAGGCCATCAAAACCTGGCCGGAACCGGAAAGCCCCCTGGAAGCCCGAGAGCGCGAACTGCTGCAAGTGCGCAGCCGGGATGTGCTGGAACACATAGAGCGTGTGGTGCACCACGTGCGCCGGCTGGAGCAGAGCGTGGAAACCGCGGTGCAAATGCACTTCAGCGTGCAAGGCAGCCGCACCAACGACATCATGCGCACCTTGACGGTGCTCACCGCCATCTTTTTGCCGCTGAACCTGATGGCCGGCATTTTCGGGATGAACTTCGACTTCATCCCGTTGCTGCACCAGCAAAGCGGCTTCTGGTGGACCTTGGGCGCCATGGGCCTGACAGCGGCCGGGCTGGCGCTCGTCTTCTGGCGTAAGCGCTACCTCGCCCGCACCACCCGTTGACACTATCGGGGTCTGCCCTGCCCTTTTCCGCTCAGCCTACGTGCTGTTTCAAAAATGCCAGCGTCCACTGGCGGGCCAAGGCCGCAGCCTCTGCGTTGTAGGCGGCTCGGTGATCGCAGTTGAAACCGTGCAGGGCCGGATAAATCTGCACCCCCACGCCGGGCTGGGCCTTGGCAAACGCATGCACCGTGTCAATCGGAATGGCGTGGTCCTGCTCGCCAAAATGCGCCAACACGGGGCAGGCCGGCACCCGTGCGGCTTCGACCGGCGTGGTCATGCCGCCACCGTAGTAAGGCACCGCAGCGGCCAAGCCCCGTACCTGCTCAGCAGCCCGCCAGCTGAGCCAACCGCCCCAGCAGTAACCCATCACCGCCACTTTGCCGGCACGGGCTGCGTAGTCCACCGCGGCCTGCACGTCCTGCATCACGCCGGGTGCCGGCAAAGCCTCCACCTGCGCTTTCAAGGCGGCGCCGGCGGCAATGTCGTCTTTGGTGTAGCCCAGCTCCACACCTGCCTGCACGCGCTGAAAAGTGGCGGGCGCCACCACCAGATATCCGTCCGCCGCATAGCCATCCGCCACCGCGCGGATATGGGCATTCACCCCGAAGATTTCCTGCAACACCACGAGCCCGCCCTTGGGCGCCCCCACCGGAGTGGCAAGGTAAGCGGGAATGGAAGTGCCGTCGGCGGCGGTGAGAGTGATGGTGCTGCCCATGGGGGTGTCCTGCATACGAGACATCAATTTACTGGGCCTGAAAACCGCTGGCCTTGATCATCTTGGCCCAAACGTCGGTATACGCCTGCTCGCGCTTGGCGAGCTGCTGCTGATTCATAAAGCCCACGGTCAGGCCCATGGAGGTGAGGTGCTGTTTGACATCCGGCTGTGCAATGACTTTGGCCAAGGCATCCGACAACTTGTCCAGCGTGGCCTTTGGCGTGCCGGCCGGCGCAAACAGGCCGTAGTACGGCATGTCTTCCAGACCGGCCAGGCCCAGCTCACTGAAGGTCGGTACATCTGGCAGGATGGCTTGGCGGCTACCGCCCAGCACGGCCACGATGCGGATCTTGCCGGCCTTGTGGTTCTCGATGAAGTCCGGCACCGAGCCCACACCCGCTGCAATCTGGTTGCCCAGCATGTCGGCCATCATGGGGGCGCTGCCACGGTAAGGGGCGGCCACCAGATCCAGCTTGTATTTCTCGCCCAGTACCTTCACCAGGAATTCCGGTGTCGAGGCCGGTGCCGGCACGCCCAGCGTGCCTTTGCCGCCTTGGGTGCGCACCCAGGCCAAGTACTCGGCGGTGGTCTTGGCAGGCGTACCCCCGGAGACAGCGAGCGCATTCACAAAAGTGGCGAAACCAGCCACAGGCACAAAGTCCTTGGCAGGCTCGAATCCGGGATTTTTGACGACCTGCGGCAGGATGGAGATGGTGTGGTCGTGGCTCAGAAAAAGGGTGTTGCCGTCCGGTGCTGCGGCCTTGAGGGCTTGGGCTGCAATCTGACCGCCGGCTCCGGCTTTGTTCTCCACCACCACGGCCACGCCCAGCTGGTCTTTGAGTTTGTCGGCCAGGGTGCGGGCAATCGCGTCAGTACCGCCGCCTGCCGGAAAACCCACCAGGATACGCACCGGCCCGGTTTGGGCATGGGCCGCGCCGGCACACGCAAGCGCCATCCATGCAGCCGCTGTTGCGACTGAAGCAGTGCGAACGCTGTGGGAAAAGGCGCTGCGCGCGCCTGCCACTGCCTGAGTCAACCAAGTTGTCATAAAGCTCTCCGAATTCAAAGGGGAATGCCGCATCCGTGCGGCCGCAATTTGCGAGCGTAAGCCAAAACCGGGCCACACCGGTACCATGGACGCATGCAACCCATTGTTCTCATCACCGGCGGTTCCCGTGGCATTGGCGCCGCCACCGCCCTGGCTGCCGCAGAGGCCGGCTACGCCGTCGCCGTGAATTACGCGAGCAACTCCCTCGCTGCCGATGAGGTGGTCAGGCACATCCGCCAGCAAGGTGGCAATGCCATGACCGTGCAAGCGGATGTGGCTGATGAAGCCCAAGTACTGGCCATGTTTGCCAAAGTGGACGCCAAGCTTGGCCGCATCAGCGCGCTGGTGAACAGTGCGGGCGTGGTGGACCAGGCCTGCCGGGTAGCCGACATGACACTACCGCGCCTGCGCCGCATGTTGGACACGAACGTGCTGGGCAGCATGCTGTGCGCCCGCGAAGCGGTGCGCCGCATGAGCACCCGCTACGGCGGAGAAGGTGGCAGCATCGTCAATCTCTCCAGCGTTGCGGCCACGCTGGGCTCGCCCGGGCAGTATGTGGACTACGCCGCCAGCAAGGGGGCGATTGACAGCTTCACCGTGGGCCTGGCCCGGGAAGTGGCGGGTGAAGGGGTGCGGGTGAATGCGGTGCGCCCGGGCATTATCGACACCGACATCCACGCCTCCGGCGGGCAGCCGGACCGCGCCCAGCGCTTGGCGCCGCAGGTGCCCATGCAGCGCCCCGGCCGTGCCGAAGAGGTGGCAGCCAGCATCCTCTGGCTGATGAGCGCGCAGGCCAGCTACACCACCGGCGCGCTGATCGACGTGGCAGGCGGGCGCTAAAGCCTGCGTCGCCTCAAGGGCGCGGGGCGGGCTCTGCCGGCAGGCCGAACAAGCCCGCCGCATTGCCCCATGCCACTTGGCGCGCCACCACCGGGGGCAAGTCCCCCAACCAGCTGCGGTACTCCTGCATCAAAGCCTCGTAGTACTGCCAGCGCTGGTTGACCCAGGTGTCTGAACCGATCACAAAGCGGCCCGGAAAGTCCAGCAACAGAGATCGCCACTCGGGGCACAGCACCGGAGCTCCCCCGGCAGAGCAGGTCAGCCCCGGCCGGTAAGACAGCTCGCCCATCAAGCCCGGGTATTGGCGCAATAGCGCACGCACCCGCTCTACCGGCACTCCACCTATGCCGGTGTGGGCCCAAAC
Organism: Rhodoferax mekongensis; assembly: GCF_032191775.1. Classification (NCBI taxonomy): domain Bacteria; kingdom Pseudomonadati; phylum Pseudomonadota; class Betaproteobacteria; order Burkholderiales; family Comamonadaceae; genus Rhodoferax; species Rhodoferax mekongensis. Next base: position 339,364 of record NZ_CP132507.1, read on the forward strand.
AAGCCGGCTGCGGGCACCGGCCGATGGCGTGGCACGCAGCAAGCCGTCAATGGCGACATCGTCCACATGCGCAAGCACCACCAGCCCCTCGCGCTCGGCGCGGGCCATGAGCTGCACCGCCACCGGGCCGGCAGCATGGGCGCTGTTGTACAGATGGAATTCACCCAGTCCCCGGTAGGGCCCGGCTGCGGTGCCACGGCGGAGTTCGGTATCCACCATGGTGGCAATGCTCGGGTCGCGGAACCAGTTGTCGTAATCCGCCCGGTCGCGGTACAGGCGCACCAGGGGCACCACCGTGACGCCAGCAGCGCGAGTCTGGGCGCCGGCATCTGCCAGCGTGCGGGTGCCGTCATTCGGGCGGGAGTTGGCCAGCACGGCACGCACGCCACTGCGTTGCATGCGGCCCAGCACGTCGTCCACAGGGTGCGCCTGCTGGGCCTCCACGTTGTAGTGCAAGTGCGCATCAAAAATGGGCCCAGCATAGTCTGCCGCGTAAGCAGCTGACGCGGCCCACCAGCCTGCAACTGCCAGCCATGTCCCAACCCGCTGTGTCATGGTGTTTGCTCCAGTGAGAGTTTCAAGCTGCTTTGTAGCGGTTTTTACGGAGGCGCGCACTGCCAAGGTGCATTACCATGCGCGCTCTGCCGCACCGGCAGCCTCAACCGGACCCTGCTATGGATCTCAAACCTCTGGTGACCTTGCTGGCCATCGTGAACCCTTTGGCCATCGTGCCGTTTTTCATCCACTACACCCAGGGCTTTTCCGGCGCGCAGCGGCGCAACACCATCTGGGTATCGTCCTTCAGTGCTTTTGTGGTGATTGCGGTCAGCGCCCTGCTGGGTCTGCAGATTCTGGAATTCTTCGGCATCTCGCTGGCCAGCTTCCAGGTGGGCGGCGGCATGCTGCTGCTGACCAGTGCGCTCAACATGCTGAACGCCCAACCCGCCGAAGCCAAGACCAGCACCCATGAATTGCAGGACGGCGCGGAGAAAGCCGCCATGGGCGCCAGCATTGCCGTGGTGCCCCTGACCATTCCATTGCTGACCGGCCCGGCCACCATGTCCACCGTGGTGATTTATGCCGACAAGGCCAAAACCTTTTTCCAGCTCAGCACCCTGGTGGGCTATGGCGTGATGGTGGCGCTGGCCACCGCCTTGTGCTTTTCACTGGCGCAGCCGATTGCGCGCGTGCTGGGCAAGACCGGCATCAATGTGATGACCCGCTTGATGGGCCTGATCCTCGCAGCCCTCGCGGTGGAAGTGATGAGTGACGGCCTGACCAAACTGTTCCCGGTGCTGAGCGGGCACTAAACCCGTCCGGCCCACACTCAGGCGCCGGCGATGCCGTTGCGGCTCAGGAAATCGCCCACCAGCTCCAGACGCAACAGCGGATTGTCCAGTTGCATCAGCCCCTGGCGCAGTGGTGGCGGGAGCTGCAGCAGCTCACACCAGCGGTTGGCCACCCAGGCGCAGTCGTCAAACCGGTAGGGCGGCTGCACCGGTAGTTGGGCGGCATCCGTGCGCTGCTGCAGGTTGTCCAGCAAAGACTCCAGGGCCTGCGCCACCACTTTCAAGTCGTCGGGGACCGGCATCACTCTGTCCGGTTGCAAGCCTTGCACATCGGCCACCCACAAACCGTGTTTGAGCCGTTCGCGGCGGGTGATGCGAAAGCGCTCTCCGGCCGTGCAACGCACCAGCATGAGCCCGGCCTGCGGGGCCGCAAACTCGGTCACGGTGGCCAGGGTGCCTATGTCGACAAAGTCCTCTTGGGCAAACCCCTCGCCAGCCGGCTCTGCCCGGCGCACTTCGTCACCCTGAAGCAATGAGACCACACCGAAAGGCGCACCGGTTTTGTGGCAGCGACCGATCAGGTCAAGGTAGCGGACTTCAAAAATCTGCAGCTGCAGGCTCCCGCCCGGAAACAGCACCGTGTTCAGGGGAAACAGCGGCAGGGACTGCAGGGTCAGCAACTCGGGCATACAGCGGCCCGGTGCTCAGAGTTTGGCCGGCAAAGCGGCCTGGGTTTGCTGCACCCACTGGTCCAGCTGCTCTACGGCCTGGGCCGCTGCTGCGGCCAAGGCACGCACGCCACCCGCGGCATCCGGGCTTGCGGCGGGGCTCTTCACCAGCACCACACGCTGGGCGACCAGCGCCTCGCCTCCGGGGGCCGACTGGGAGAGCGTGGCGCGCAAGCGCAGCAAGCCGCTGCTGGCTTGGGGGGAGTCAAAAATCTGGCTGAACTCTTCGAGCTCCAAGCGCAGAACCAAGGCGCCCGCCGGCGACTGGACACCTTCATGGGCATTCAACACGGCGCGCTGCCCGCTCAAGGCGGCACGCAGTTGCTGGCGCAGCAATTGGGCCGGCGGCATGCTCCAGCGGGCCTGGGCATACGGCTGCAGCACGTGGGCATCGCTGTAATTCAGCCGGTATAGCACCGAGGTGTTGTCCAGTGCTTGCGGCGCTTGCACCTCTGCCAGCACCAGGGGCGGTAGCGGTGCCATGCGGTTGGCGGGCGCCAACGCTTGCGCACCGGGACCGAAGTCATAGACGAGCGCCGTACCGGCGCGCGGTGCGGCACACCCCGCAAGCACACCCGCCGCCATCAAGCCCAACAAGGCCTTGGCGCCCGTGGAATATGCGCGAGCAGCTCCTGATTTCATAGCAAATCTCAACATTCGTGATTCCATATGCGCGGGGGCGTGAGGGACGGTGCAGCTCATGGGGCAGTCGCCGCAGCAGGTGGTGCCACAAAGCCCCGTTCACCGGGGCCCGGCGCCGTGCTGCTGCGACCCCACAGCACGCTTTGCGGATTGTCGCCCAGCGTTTCTGCTGCGCGGCCCACCTGGCGCACGGTGCGGCCCGTGTCTTCTACTGTGCGGTTCAAGCGTGGCAGCAACTGGCTCTGCACTTGCCGGCTGGTGGTGGCCAGCGCCTCGGTGCTTTGTGCAATTTTGTCCAAGGTGCCGCCCGGCTCATTCAGACGGCGGTTGGTCCGCCGGAACTCGTCGGCAGAGTTGCGCACCGCTTCTGCGCTGGTGCTTAAACGCTCAGCTGTGGATTGCATGCTTTTCAAGGTGACGTCGGCCTGCTGCACCATACGGGGCAGGTTCACCGCGTCCGGGGCACCCTCGGCACCCAAAACAGCACCGGCACGCTGCGTCAAAGCACTGATATTGGCGGCCGCCTGGCTCAGGTTGCCGATGGCCCCCATGAGCTGCTTCTGGTTGTCGGTGGCCAACAAGCTGTTCATGCGGATGCTGGCTTGCTCCAGTTGGGTGAGCAGGTTTCCACCTTGCTCTGACAGGCGGGACACCATGCTGGGCCGCATGGGGATGCGGGGCACCGCATCGCCTTGCGCCACCAAGGCCGCGCTGCCCTCTTCCTTGTCATCCAACTGGATAAACGCCAGGCCGGTCACGCCCTGAAAGCCCAATGCCGCAAAGGTGCTTTGGGTGATGGGTGCCGTCTCATTGACGGCAATGCGCAGCAGCACATTGCCGCGTTGCACCGGGTCCAGCGCGATCTCGATCACCCGGCCCACCAGCACGCCTTTGTAGCGCACAGCTGCCTGAGGCTGAAGGCCAGTCACCCCTTCGGGACTGGAGATTTCGAACACGCGTTGCTCGGTGGTGTCGCGGGTCAGCCAGACGGCCAGTGCTGTCATCAAGGCCAACAGCACCAAAACGAAGGCGCCGGCAGCAAAAGCGTGGGATTTGTTTTCCATACGTCGTTCTATCTAACCTGCATTGGCAGCGGAATGCAAGAGCACTTGCGCACGGTGACCCCGACCGCCGCGGAAAAAGTCCTGCACAAAGGGGTGGTCAAACGCTACCACCACATCGGGTGAGGCATCCACCACCACATGCTTGTCGGCCACTACCGCGATACGGGTGCTCAACTCAAAGATGGTATCGAGGTCGTGTGTCACCATGACCACGGTCAAACCCAACTCTTGATGTAGGCTTTTCAGCAGCGCGCAAAAGCCATCCGCACTGTCAGGGTCCAGACCTGCAGTGGGTTCGTCCAACAAAATCAAGGGCGGGTCCATGGCCAAGGCGCGGGCCAAAGCCACCCGCTTGATCATGCCGCCTGACAAGTCCGCCGGCATTTTGTGGGCGTGTTTGGCATCCAGCCCCACCATCTGTAGCTTGACCATGGCCACATCGCGCACCAGCGCAGGCGGCAAAGTGCCCAGCTCACGCAGAGGGAAAGCAATGTTTTCCAATACGGTGAAGGCAGAGAACAAAGCCCCATGCTGGAACAACATGCCCACCCGGCTGGATGCACCGGCCCGGCCCAGCTCAGCAGCCGGACGGCCTTGCACGGTGACCGTGCCCCGCGCGGGCGTCTCAAGGCCCAGCATCTGGCGCAGCAACACTGTTTTGCCACCGCCTGAGCCACCCACGATGGACAACATTTCACCGGGGGCTACCATGAGATCCAGGTCCTGATGAATGACCGTAGACACACCCGCCGTCTTGAACACCGACCAGAGCTTTTCAATCCGGACCATGGGCTCCAATGCGTCGCTCATAGGCCCACCGATTTGAAAATCACCGCAAACAGCGCGTCCACCAGAATCACCATGGTGATGGAACTCACCACCGAAGCCGTGGTGCCCTCGCCCAGGCTTTGGGTGTCGGGCTTGACACGCAAACCGTGGTGACAGGCCAGCAGGGAAATCAACACCCCGAACACACAGGACTTGACCAGGGACAGCCAGAGGTTGGAAATTTCCACCGTCTTGGGCAAGGCAGTAAAGAAATAAGCCGGGGTGAGTCCCATGGACAAGTCAGAAGCCAGCATGCCACCCAACAGGGCCGCCATCGTGGTCCAGACCGCCACTAGAGGCATGGCAATGGCCATTGCCAACGTACGGGGCATGACGAGGCGGAAACCCTTGGGTATGCCCATGACGCGCATGGCGTCCAGCTCTTCCGTCACCCGCATGACGCCGATCTGCGCAGTAATGGCGGAACCCGATCGCCCCGCCACCAGAATGGCAGCCAGCACCGGACCCAACTCGCGGATCAGCGACATGCCCAGAATATTGACGATGAAGCTGTCGGCCCCGTATTGGCGCAGCTGCTTGGACATCAGATAGGCCAGCACCACACCGATCAAAAAGCCCACCAGGGCGGTGATAGGCAAAGCGGTAGCACCTATGCGGTACAAGTGCCCCGACACATCGCGCCATGGCCCTTGAAGGGGGTGTCGCAGCAGCTGCAGCACATCCAGCATCAACTGCCCGATCAGGCGCACCATGCCACCGAGGTGACTCTCCACGCGGGCCAGCTTGCGCCCGAGCGAAACCAACAGGGCATGCCAGTCGAGACGCTCAACGGGTGGGGTCGGTACCGTGAATTTGGCGACCCGGTCCAACAGCGCCTTTTGCAGCGGCTCGGCCTGGAGCTTGGCCGGCCATTGGCGGCCCCATGCATTCCACAGCACCTGGGCACCAGTGTGGTCGATCCGCTGGGCCTCACGCAGGTCCCATGCTACTGCGCTCCCCCCATGACCCGGTACGCCGTGGAGTGCCTTCTCCAGGGGCTGCCAGACGTGCTTCGCAGAGAGCGCATCGGCCGTCCAGCGGCCACGCAGGATCACCCGGGGACCCTCGGGGTCTTGGGCGAGCTGAAGTCCGGGCTGGGTATCCTCCACGAGGCTGCAATAGAGAGTGACTAAGGTGCGCATGGTACCTGCTCACCATGGCAGTCAGGAAACCACGCAAAATACCGGCAGGAGACCGACAGAACATGCAAGAACAAGACCCCATTTCCGACGAGCTGGCCATTGAGCAACGCACAGGCGTGTTGTGGCTCACCATCCAGCGCGAAGAGCGCCGCAACGCCATGAGCCATGGCGTCATTGCCGGAATGGCACAGGCCATACGCGCAGCCCAGCAGCAGCGGGATATTCGAGCCATCGTCATTACCGGCGCAGGACCCAAGGCCTTTTGCTCGGGGGCGGATTTGCAAGCCTCCAAAGTGTTCACAGGGAACTTCTCTGAACCCCACGCCCACTTGGCGCAGCTGCTGCGTGCTGCGCGGGCCAGCCACATTCCCCTGATTGCACGGGTCAACGGCTTTTGCCTGGCCGGTGGCATGGGCCTGCTGTCCATGTGTGACATGGCGGTGGCGTCCACGCATGCGACCTTCGGGTTACCGGAGGTGAAGGTCGGGGTATTTCCCGCGCAGGTGCTGACGGTGCTGCAGCACTTGATTCCACGCCGGGTATTGACCGAGATGTGCATTACCGGTGAGCCCATCACCAGCGCACAAGCCCTGAGATATGGGCTGGTCAACCATGTGGCGGATGATGTGGACCAGAAGCTGCAATGGCTGCTGGAACGCTTGCTGGACAAGTCGCCGGCCGCCATCCGCCGCGGGCTTTACACCATGAAGTCCGTAGAGACCATGGCGTTCGAAGAGTCCATGGCCTTTACGGAAAGCCAGATTGCGCTTTTCACGCTGACCGAAGACGCTCAGGAGGGCCAGAAAGCCTTTCAGGAAAAGCGCAAACCCGTTTGGACGGGTCAATGATCACCATGACTGACGCCCCTTCCCTGTTGAATATCGTCGGTGCCGTGCTCTTTGGCATAGCGCTGGTGCACACCTTCTGTGCCAAATTTTTTGAATCGCTCGCGCACCGCCATCCCGCCCATGCAGGTCTTTGGCATTTGCTGGGGGAAGTCGAAGTGGTGTTCGGCTTCTGGGCGTTCGTGCTGGTGGCAGCCATGGCCTTGATAGCGGGAAGCAAAGAAGCCATTGATTACGCCGAGTCGCGACAGTACACCGAGCCGCTGTTTGTATGCGTGGTCATGGTGGTGGCCGCATCCCGGCCGGTGTTGGAAGCGGTGCGCTCCCTGTTGGCCGGCATCAGCCACCTAGTACCTTTGCCTGCGCCGCTGGTACTGGCATGGCTGGGCTTGGCAGTGGTGCCGCTGCTGGGCTCGCTGATTACGGAGCCCGCAGCCATGACCCTGGCAGCCCTGATGCTGGCACCCCAGATCTTCCGGCCGGACATGCCGGAGCGCCTCAAGTACGCCGCTTTGGGCGTGTTGTTTGTGAATGTCTCTATCGGCGGCACACTCACTTCTTATGCCGCACCACCCGTCTTGATGGTCGCTGCCACCTGGAACTGGGACACGGCCTTCATGGCCAGCCAATTCGGATGGAAAGCTGCGCTGGCAGTCATCATCAACGCCAGCGCAGTGACATGGGTTCTGCGCAAACACCTGCCCTCCGGCGGGACAGCGGACACGGCTTCTGCAACGGAGTCGGTGCCCTGGATCGTAAGTCTGGTGCACCTGGCGTTTTTGGCAGGTGTCGTCGTGCTGGCCCACCACCCTGTGCTGTTCCTGGGCCTGTTCCTGTTCTTCCTTGGCTACACCCAGGCCTATACCCGGTTCCAGAGTCCGCTGATCCTCAAAGAGGGCCTGCTGGTCGGCTTCTTTCTCGCCGGTCTCGTCGTTCTCGGCGGCATGCAGCAGTGGTGGCTGCAGCCCATCGTGTCCAGCCTCGCACCCACTGAACTTTTCTTCGGTGCTCTGGTTTTGACTGCGGTCACCGACAACGCCGCGCTCACCTACCTGGGTTCGCTGATTCAGGGCATCACGCCTGCTGCGCAGTACATGCTGGTGGCCGGCGCGGTGGCGGGTGGTGGACTCACCGTCATCGCAAATGCGCCCAACCCGGCCGGCGCGGCCTTGCTGCGTCAGGGCTTTGAAGACCAATCGATTGGCGCGGGCGGCTTGCTGCTTGGCGCCTTGCTCCCCACCGCAGTGGCTGCGGCCTGCTTCCTGATGCTATGAACAACGACACCACTTTCGACTACATCATCATCGGCGCGGGTACGGCAGGTTGCCTGCTGGCGAACCGGCTGAGCGCCAATGCATCCAAGCGCGTGCTCCTGATCGAGGCAGGGCGCAAAGATGATTACCACTGGATTCACATCCCGGTGGGCTACCTGTACTGCATCGGCAACCCGCGCACTGACTGGCTGTTCCAGACTGCTGCCGAAGCCGGCCTGAACGGGCGCAGCCTGCGCTACCCGCGCGGAAAAACGCTGGGCGGCTGCAGCAGCATCAACGGCATGATTTACATGCGCGGCCAGGCCCGCGACTACGACCGTTGGGCCCAGCTCACCGGCGATGCCAGCTGGACTTGGGAAAACAGCTTGCCCTATTTCAAGCTCCATGAAGACCACTACAAGGGCGCCAACGCACTGCACGGCGCCAAGGGAACAGCCTCCCCGCTGATCCAGCACAACAGCACCGATTACGGCAAGGTGCTTCGCCACCACCAGGCGGGTGGCGAATGGCGGGTGGAAAAACAACGCCTGCGCTGGGACGTGCTGGATGCATTCGCCCAAGCCGCCACAGAGGCCGGGGTACCGGCCACCGACGACTTCAACCGCGGCAGCAACGAAGGCGTGGGTTACTTCGAGGTGAACCAGCGCGACGGTTGGCGCTGGAACACTGCCAAAGCATTTTTGCGCCCCATGTGCTACGCCCGACCTAACTTCGAGTTGTGGACCAGCGCCCAAGTGGCCAAATTGGTGGTGGAGTCGAACGGCGGAAACAGCCCGCTTGACGCGCCTTTGCGCTGCACCGGTGTCCAAGTGTGGGACGGCACAGAGATGATTACTGCCACGGCTCGCCGCGAGGTCTTGCTCTGTGCGGGCGCGGTAGGTTCCCCACAGATCCTGCAACTCTCCGGCATCGGCCCGGGGGCTCTTCTGCAAGAGCATGGCGTTCCAGTCGTGCAGGACACGCCCGGTGTGGGCGCGAATTTGCAAGACCACCTGCAAATTCGCGCCGTCTTCAAGGTCAAAAACACCACGACCCTGAACACCCAGGCCAACAGCCTGTGGGGCAAAGCCAAAATCGGGTTGGAATATGCGCTCAAGCGCAGTGGCCCCATGAGCATGGCGCCCAGCCAGCTCGGCGCCTTTACCCGCAGCAGCCCGGACCAGGCGTACCCCAACATCCAGTACCACGTGCAACCCTTGAGCCTGGAAGCATTCGGCGAGCCCCTGCACCGCTTCAACGCGTTCACCACGAGCGTGTGCAACCTGAACCCGACCAGCCGTGGCGCCGTCAGCATCCAGTCCAAGGACTTTCGGAGTGCCCCGAAAATTGCCCCCAACTACCTGAGCACCGACGAAGACCGCAAGGTGGCCGCAGACTCCCTGCGCATCACACGCCGCATCGTCGCGCAACCCGCCTTGCGGAAGTACCAACCGGAAGAATACAAGCCGGGTGTGCAGTTCCAGTCGGATGCTGAGCTGGCCCAGCTGGCAGGCGACATTGCCACCACGATCTTCCACCCGGTGGGCACTACCAAGATGGGACGGGTCGAAGGTCCGGACCACGACCCCATGGCGGTGGTGGACAGCCGCCTCAAAGTGCGGGGCGTGGCCGGCCTGCGGGTGGTCGATGCGGGCGTCATGCCGCTCATTACCAGCGGCAACACCAACTCCCCCACCTTGATGATTGCGGAGAAGGCCGCGCAATGGATTGCCGAAGATGCCGAGCTGCGCCAATGAAGGGTTTCTCCTGATGCCGGACTCCAACAAGGGCGGATACAGTTCGTGCCAACGCTGAATCGAACAGCAACTGCGAGGCCCACAAGGCCGGACTTGAAACGACGCCGAGGAGACGGCTAAGAACACCACCAATAACTCTGCACATAACGATGCAGCTTCACAAAAGCACCGGCGCCCCCGGTGCTTTTTTATTTCCAGAGCCAAATCCTTTGCTGGCGCTCGCCAGATATGCGCGACCAGCTCCTGATTTCATAGCAGAGAGCTCCAGTAGGTAGATGCGACAATCCTTGCATGGAATTGCTCATTGCCTCGCTCGCCTCCGGACTGGCCGGATTCATTGATTCGATTGTGGGCGGGGGCGGTTTGATCCTGACGCCAGCCTTGTTCGCCCTTTTTCCTACTGCCCATCCGGCGACCCTGTTCGGCACCAACAAAGGTGCCGCAGTGGCAGGAACCGCATTCGCCGCTGTGCGCTACAACCGTCAGGTGCGTCTGCCTTGGCACGCTTTGTTACCCGCCACGCTGGTGTGCTTTGCAGCTGCACTGTCGGGCGCATGGCTGGTGACCCAGATTTCCCCCCAGTACCTGCGCAAAGCGCTGCCCTTCATTCTGGTACTGGTACTGGGTTACACCTTGGCGAAAAAAGAGCTCGGCCGGCACCACCTGCCACAGTTCAGTGGCCGCAAGGAAGTGCTGATGGCATGCGCCATCGGGGGCAGCATCGGCTTTTACGACGGGTTTTTCGGCCCTGGCACCGGCAGCTTTTTTGTGTTTCTGTTGGTCCGGGTGCTGGGTTACGACTTTTTGCATGCCTCGGCCGGCGCCAAGCTGCTCAACACAGCCTCCAATTCCGCCGCCCTGGTCCTGTTTACCTTCACCGGGCACGTCTGGTGGCACTATGTGCTTGTCATGGCAGTCGCCAACATCTTGGGTAGCTTCGCCGGAACCCACCTGGCCCTCAAGCACGGCACGGGCTTTGTACGTTCGGTATTCATCGCCGTGGTGTCGGCGCTGATTCTCAAGACAGCGTATGACGCTTTTCTGCGAGGCCTCTAGCGCGGAGGTGGCCAAGGCAGTTCGGCAGCCACACGTGGCTTGCCGATGGGCGCAGTGGCTTTGCCTTGGCTGACTGCGGCCATGTCTTCCTCGCTGGGGTACTGGCCGAGCAACCAATAGTCAAACGTGCGCCGCGCAATGGGCGCCGCCGATGCAGCACCAAAACCCGCATTCTCCACAATCACTGCCAGAGCAATCTTGGGGTCATCGGCGGGCGCGAATGCGATGTACAGCGAATGGTCTCGCTGGTGCTCCTCCATGGTGGAGGCGTTGTACTTCTGGTTTTTGCCCAGGCTCACCGCCTGTGCCGTTCCGGTCTTGCCTCCACTCACATAACCTGCACCGGCGAACACGCGGGTTCCGGTGCCGCCCTGGGTCACTCCGACCATGGCATCTTTGACGACCTTGAGGTTCTCCGGCTTGTAGGCCAGATCAATCGGCGGCTCAGGCGCTACCGGCGTGCGCACCCGCGTGGTGGCGTCCTGGGTGGCGATAACCAATTGAGGTTTGTGTTTGACACCATTGTTCGCCAGCGTTGACACGGCCTGCGCGATCTGCAACATCGTGAAGCTGTTGTAGCCTTGACCAATACCCAGGGAAATGGTTTCACCGGCGTACCATTTTTGCTGCTCCGGGCGTTTGTAGTACTTGCGCTTCCACTCTTGGCTGGGGAGCACACCGCGCACTTCGCCATTGATGTCAATGCCGGTGATCTGGCCGAAACCCAGTGGCGCCATGAAATCGTGCATGGTGTCTACGCCCAGCTCATTGGCCAGCGAGTAGAAATACACGTTGCTCGACTCCACAATGGCGCGGCGCATGTCCATGATGCCGCCGCGTTCGTTTTCCGGGCTGCCGAAGCGGTTGCCACCGAACATGTAAAAGCCCGGATCGTTGATCAGTGTCTGTGGTGTGCGGGTGCCAGTCTCCAGGGCGGCCATCGCCATGAAGGGCTTGTACGTTGAGCCGGGCGGATACGTACCGCGCAAGGCCCGATTGAGCAGCGGCTTGTCAATGGACTCATTGAGCATCTGCCAGTTTTCCTGGTCGATACCCTCCACGAACAGGTTGGAGTCAAACGTGGGCTTGCTCACAAATGCCAACACCTCGCCGGTCTTCGGGTCCATGGCCACCAGAGCGCCACGGCGGGAACCGAACATGTCCTCGATCAGCTTTTGCAGCTTGATGTCGATGGACAGCACCACCACGTTGCCGGGGGTGGACGGGTTACTGGCGAGCTTTCGCACAGCCCTCCCGCCCGCGGAAGTTTCAATGCGTTCCACACCGGTAATACCGTGCAGCACCGACTCAAAACTTTGCTCCACCCCCAGTTTGCCGATGTATTCGGTACCACGGTAGTTGGCCTGGTCCTCGCTGTCATCGATCTTTTCTTTTTCCGCGCGGTTGATACGACCGATGTAACCGATCACGTGACTCGCAAGATCCCCGTATGGGTAGTTTCGGAACAGCCGGGCCTTGATCTCCACGCCGGGAAAGCGAAAGCGTTGGGCTGCAAAGCGCGCAACCTCGGTGTCTGTCAAACGGGTGCGAATCGGCAGGGATTCAAAGCTCTTGGACTCTTCCATCAGCTTTTTGAACCGCCGGCGGTCGCGGGGCGTGATATCCACCACCTTGGAGAGTTCGTCCAGGGTCTCTTCCACACCACCGCTTTTGGAGGGTGTGATTTCAAGGGTGTAAGCGGAGTAGTTGGTGGCCAACACCACGCCGTTGCGGTCCACGATCAGGCCCCGGTTGGGCACGATAGGCACAATGGAGGTACGGTTGCTTTCGGCTTGGGCGCGCAAGTCTTCGTGCCGGAAGATCTGCAGATACACCAAACGTGCAAACAACAGAAAGAAGCACACCAGCACCAGCACGCTGACCACGAACACCCGGGTCCGGAAGCGCGCCAGATCCGCCTGGACGTTGCGTAACTCGGTCATGCAGCCTGCGCCTTACAACGGGCGGTTTTCATCGGGGTCCGGAGCGCGGCGCTGTGGCGCCAAGAGCACCACGCTGGCCACAGGCCATAGAGCGGCCTCCAACACCGGCGCCAACAGCAATGACCAGCCGGGGAAAGCACCTCCGCCGGACATTCGCAACAGCAACTCCAAAGCGTGCGCAGCCACAAACAAAGGCAATACCTGCGCAGATTGAGAAGGCACGGTAAACCACAACAAACGGCGATGCACCGTGATCGCCAAAAAGCTGAGCACCGTGTAGGACATGGCGTGTTGACCGAGCAATGCGCCCTGGTGCACATCCATCAGCAAACCGAAAAAGAACGCAGCGACGATACCAATGCGCAAGGGTTGATGGACCGTCCAGAAAACCAAAACGAGGGCCAGCATGTCCGGCGTCCACGCGGCACGGCCCCACAAACCCATGTTCAACAACATGTTCAGCAAGAGCGCAGCCAGCAAACTGCCCCAGATGAACAGCGGCCTAGCCGGCAGCAACAATTGTTGACCCGGACGCATGATCATGGTCGCGCCCCCCTTGATTTGGCGGCAGGCACCGGCGCTTCTGGCACGGGACGCGCAGGCACCTTGTCTCCCAGAGGATCCAATACGATCACGTGTTCAGCCCCCGATACCAGACCTAGCGGGACACAGTAAATGCGGGCGAACACGGCATCCACCTTGCGCTCCACTTTTTCCACACGGGCTACCGGCAGGCCCGGGGGGTACACACCGTCCACACCGCTGGTGGTCAACAGGTCGCCCACGGCCACGTCTGCATTGGCCGCCATGTAGCGCAGCTCCAAAGCATCGGCATGGGTCGATGTGTCGCCAAAGGCGACGCCCCGCGCGCCCGTGCGGACGTTCAGCACCGGAATAGCATGGTCACGGTCCGTGATCAGGGTCACTTCACTCACGAGGGGATACACATTGGTGATCTGTCCAATCACACCGGCCTCATCCAGCACCGGAGAGCCGACCACGACGCGGTGCATCAAGCCCTTGTCAATGATCACCTTGCGGGTGTAAGGGTCCGCAGCGTCATAGATGACCTGTGCAGCGCGGAAATCGGTGGACAGGCGTTGCGACAGGTCCAGCAATTTGCGCAGTCGTTGGTTTTCCAATTCCAGCTGCTCGACCTGGTTGGCCCGCTGCGACTGAATGCTGAGTTTGCGGCGAGCTTCCTCCTGCGCGGTCTCTGCGGTGGCGAGGGTGGACAAATAATTGCCCATGCGACCCGCCAATTCCACGGGCTGCAAAGCCAACCACTGCACCGGATACAGCACTGCGGCCAATGCAACGCGCAAGGGCTGCATGACTTTGAAACGCGCGTCGGCCACCATCAAGAGCAGTGCCAAGGCACTACAGACGGCCAGCTTGGACAGGGCCGAAGGGCCCTGACGGAAGAAGGGGGAGGATCTCTGTCCAGCGTACCGAGTGGCATCGCTGCGTCCGGCGTTCAGTGACTCGAAGCGTTTATTCGCTGGTGAAAATGGAGCCCAAACATTCCATCTGCTCCAGTGCAATGCCGCAACCACGCACCACGCAGGTCAGCGGGTCTTCAGCGACCAACACCGGCAAACCGGTTTCCTCGGCCAACAAACGGTCCAGGTCGCGCAACAAGGCGCCACCACCGGTCAGCATCATGCCGCGATCGGCAATGTCGGCACCCAATTCAGGCGGGGTTTGTTCCAGGGCGTTCTTGACAGCGGACACGATGTTGTTCAACGGGTCCGTCAGTGCTTCCAGGATTTCGTTGGAGGAGATGGTGAAGCTGCGTGGCACACCTTCCGACAGGTTGCGACCGCGGACTTCCATTTCCTTGACTTCAGAACCGGGAAACGCAGAGCCGATTTGCTTCTTGATGGCTTCCGCAGTGGGCTCACCGATCAGCATGCCGTAGTTGCGGCGGATGTAGTTGATGATGGCTTCGTCAAACTTGTCGCCGCCGACACGGACCGAGCCCTTGTAGACCATGCCGCCCAGGGAGATCACGCCCACTTCGGTCGTACCACCACCGATGTCTACCACCATGGAGCCACTGGCTTCAGCCACTGGCAAACCGGCACCGATGGCTGCTGCCATGGGTTCTTCAATCAGGTACACGTCGCTGGCGCCTGCGCCGAGCGCGGATTCACGGATAGCCCGACGTTCCACTTGGGTGGAGCCGCAAGGCACGCAAATGATGATACGGGGGCTGGGCTTGAACACGCCGCGGGGGTGCACCATCTTGATGAACTGCTTGAGCATCTGCTCCGTCACCGTGAAGTCGGCAATCACGCCGTCTTTCATCGGGCGGATCGCCTCGATGTTGCCGGGCACTTTGCCCAACATGGCCTTGGCTTCGCGGCCTACGGCCTGGATGGTTTTCTTGCCTTGGGGGCCGCCTTCGTGGCGGATGGCGACGACGGAGGGTTCGTCAAGAACAATACCCTTGTCACGCACAAAAATCAGGGTGTTGGCGGTACCGAGGTCAATCGCCAGGTCAGTAGAAAAATACTGACGGAAAGCTCCAAACATTACATATCCTCTCAGGCACACAGCACGCTTCGGCGCTGCATCACCGGTTTTAACAATTTGAAATCGTAAGCTTGACGTCAAAGTCCGGGGTTTTCCGGTCTCTCGGCCAAAGGCAGGATAATAACCCATCGCCTGTGAATAACTCTCAGGGGAAACCGTGGTTTCACACGAATTACCCTTGGTTTCAACTCTTCTACACCCATGTCACTGACATCTTCCGACATCGCCCGCATTGCCAACTTGGCGCGCCTTGAATTGCAGCCCGATGAAAGTGAGCGCATGCTCACACAATTGAATGGTTTTTTTGGGATTGTCGAGGCCATGCGGGCTGTGGACACCACGGGTGTTCAACCCCTGGCACACCCGGTAGCCGCCATCCAGGACATCACGTTGCGCCTGCGGGACGACGCCGTCTCCGAGCCAGACAACCGTGAAGCCAATCAACGCAGTGCCCCTGCCGTCGAGCGGGGCCTGTTCCTGGTCCCCAAGGTCATTGAGTAAAGCCACGTAAAGTTATGACGACTCCTCTCTCCACCCGCGCGCCGCACGACCTGAGTGTTCAGGAACTGGTGCAAGCGATTGCGGACAAACAAGTTTCGGCCACTGAGTTGGCCCAGCACTTTCTCGACCGCAGCCAAGCACACGCCAACCTTGCGGCGTTCGTGGACCTCAACGCAGAAACCACCCTGGCGCAGGCGAAGGCCGCCGACGCGCGCATTGCTGCCGGAACCGCTGGTGCGCTGGAAGGCCTGCCATTGGCCCACAAAGACATCTTTGTGACCCGCGACTTCGCCACCACCGCCGGCTCCCGCATGCTCAAGGGCTACCGCTCACCGTTTGATGCCACCGTGGTGAGCAAACTGGCAGAAGCAGGTGCGGTGACCCTGGGCAAAGTGAACTGCGACGAGTTCGCCATGGGTTCTAGCAACGAAAACACGGCGGTTGCGGCAGTGGGCAGCGACACCGTTCAGCCAGTGCGCAACCCGTGGGACACCAAACGTATCCCTGGTGGATCGTCCGGTGGCAGCGCCGCTGTTGTGGCCGCCCGCTTGGCGCCCGCAGCAACGGGCACCGACACTGGCGGCTCCATCCGCCAACCCGCTGCGTTTTGCGGCATCACCGGCATCAAACCCACCTACGGCCGTGCGTCCCGCTACGGCATGGTGGCATTCGCCTCGAGCCTGGATCAGGCAGGTCCCATGGCCCGCAGTGCCGAAGACTGCGCCTTGCTGTTGTCTGCCATGTGCGGACCGGACCCGGACCGTGACTCCACTTCTCTGGACGCGCCCGCTGAGAACTTCACTCGCAAACTCAACGACAGCATCGAAGGCTTGCGCATAGGCGTACCGAAAGAGTTTTTCGGGGAAGGTTTGTCCGACGATGTGCGCAGTGCCGTGGATGCCGCGCTCCAACAGTACGAACAACTCGGTGCCAAGCTGGTGCCTATTGCCTTGCCACGCACTGAGTTGTCTATTCCCGTCTACTACATCATTGCGCCCGCAGAAGCCTCGAGCAACCTGAGCCGCTTTGACGGCGTGAAGTTTGGCCACCGCGCCAGGGACTACGGCGACTTGGCCGACATGTACAAAAAGACCCGCGCTGAAGGTTTTGGCGATGAGGTCAAACGCCGCATCATGATCGGCACGTATGTGCTGAGCCATGGCTATTACGACGCCTATTACCTGCAAGCGCAAAAGATCCGCCGCATGATTGCGGACGATTTCCAGAACGCCTTCAAGGAATGCGATGTGATTGCCGGCCCTGTAGCGCCTACCGTGGCGTGGAAGATCGGCGAAAAATCAGATGACCCGGTCGCCAACTACCTGACCGACATCTTCACGCTGTCCGGCTCACTGGCCGGGCTGCCGGGCATGAGCATCCCCGTCGGCTTTGCCAAGTCTGAAGCGGACAAAGGTCTACCCATCGGCATGCAGTTGTTGGGCAATTACCTCGACGAAGCGCGCCTGCTCAACGCAGCCCACCGCTTCCAGCAAGCCACCGATTACCACCTGGCCAAGCCCGCAGGATTCTGAACATGAGTGAGACTGTGAACACATTCGAAGCACAACAACAAGGCCGCCCCACCGGCCCGCTGGTGCATGGCTACGAGGTCATCATCGGCTTTGAAACCCACGCCCAACTTTCGACCCAGTCGAAGATTTTCTCGCGCGCCAGCACGGCCTTCGGCGCGGAGCCCAACACCCAAGCTTGCAGCGTGGACTTGGCCCTGCCCGGCACCTTGCCCGTGATGAACAAAGGCGCGGTCGAGCGCGCCATCCAGTTCGGCCTGGCCATCAACTCACATATCGCTCCGCGCAGCATCTTTGCACGCAAGAACTACTTCTACCCTGACCTGCCCAAGGGCTACCAGATCAGCCAGTTTGAGATTCCGGTGGTGCAAGGCGGAGCCGTGGAGTTTTTCTTGGGTGACGAAAAGAAAACCGTACGCTTGGTGCGCGCGCACCTGGAAGAAGACGCCGGCAAGTCGCTGCACGAAGACTTCATCGGACAAAGCGGCATCGACCTGAACCGCGCGGGTACGCCCCTGCTGGAAATCGTGACAGAGCCCGACATGCGCTCCAGCGCCGAGGCCGTGGCGTACGCCAAAGAGTTGCACAAAATTGTGACGTGGATCGGCATCTGCGATGGCAACATGCAGGAGGGCTCGTTCCGTTGCGACGCTAACGTGTCGGTGCGCAAACCTGGCCAGCCCCTGGGCACCCGCCGCGAGATCAAGAACCTGAACAGCTTCAAGTTCATGCAGCAAGCCATCGACTTCGAGGTGCGCTGGCAGATCGAACAGATTGAAGACGGCCACGAGATCCAACAAGCCACCGTGCTCTTCAACCCCGACACGGGCGAGACCCGCGCCATGCGCACCAAAGAAGATGCGGCCGACTACCGCTACTTCCCCGACCCCGACCTGCCGCCGCTATGTATTTCAGAGCAGTGGATCGAGACGGTACGTGCGCAAATGGCCGAATTGCCCCGCAATATGGCTGCACGCTTCCAGGCGGACTACGGCCTGAGTGAATACGACTCGACGCAGCTCACGCAAAGCCTGGCATTGGCCACTTACTTTGAAGTTGCGGCCAAAGCCAGCGGGCAGGCCAAACTGGTCAGTAACTGGATCACCGGAGAGCTGGCACGTCGCCTGAATGGACAAGACTTGTCTATTGAGCAATCGCCCGTTGCCGCTGCAACGTTGGCTAAGCTGGTTGGGCGAATTGCCGACAGCACGATTTCCAATAGTGCAGCGAAGCAAGTATTTGATGCCCTGTGGGATGGCAGTGCTGAGGTAGATGCCATCATTGACGCCAAGGGTCTCAAGCAAATGAACGACACTGGCGCGCTGGAGGCCATTGTCAACGACGTGATTGCTGCCAACGCCAAGAACGTCGCCGAGTTCAAGGCGGGGAACGAAAAGGCCTTGAACGGCCTGGTGGGTCAAATCATGAAGGCCAGCAAAGGCAAGGCGAACCCGCAACAAGTCAACGACCTGCTGCGCAGCAAACTCGCCAACTGACGGTTATTTCGGCACCGCGGCTGCAGCAGCCCAGAGCTGTTTCAGCCGCCCCAGTTCATCGTCAAAGCGCTCGTTGACGCGTTTGACTTCAGCCTCCTGCTCGCCGATAAAACGGCGCTGCACCGCCTGGCTCTGGATGTTTTCTTCGAGCTGACGACGCACATATGCCGGGGCTTTGGTGGGGTCCTTTTTATAGAACTCCATCTCCTCGTCGATAGATCGGCGTTGCTTGCCCAACTCTTCGAGCCGGTTGGTCGCGGCCTTGATCACCACCGTGATTTGAGACAACGCATCTGCGCGCTCCTGGTCATGCACCGCTTTGCTGGGGTACCGGGTAAGCAGCGCCCTGTCACGCCGTTTTTCTTCGGCAGTGCGGTTGCGCTCTTCGGCTTCGCGTTTTTCTTTAGCCTCGATATCGGCCAACTCTTTGGCGGTAAGACTGGGGCCGACTTTGGCACGTACCGTACCGCTGGGATTCAGAATCTTCTGCTCCCGATCAATACATTCCACGATGGGCCGGTCTGATGTCAATTTGCGGCCCTTGGCGTCTACGCAGGTGTATACCCCGCCTTGCACAGGCGCAACGGCCTGCGCACTGACATTGGTGGAGGTACCGGCCACCCATGCCGCAAGGGCCAGGTGGACTGCGATCGTTGCCTTGTTCATGAATTATCTTTCTTCAACCCCGTAACGTTGGCGATAAGCCAACACGCGCTGGGCATCTTGGGTAGAGCCCGTGCTTTGATCCAGATACTGCATCAAATCCCCCAGCTTCGCAATTGCACAGACCTTCAAGCCCAACTGCTCGCGCACGTACTGCACCGCACTGTAAGGCACATCCTGGCCGTTCTCGGTGGCCATTTCTTGGCGATCCAGGGCGATGCAGACAGCATGGGGGGTCGCACCAGCGGCCTGAATGATGGCGATGGACTCACGTGCTGCGGTTCCAGCAGACATCACGTCATCAATGATCAACACCCGGCCTTGGAGTGGCGCGCCCACCAGAGTGCCGCCTTCGCCGTGGTCTTTGGCTTCTTTGCGGTTGTAGGCAAATGGCACATTGCGACCGAGACGCGCCAGCTCGATCGCCACGGCCGCGCCCAAGGGAATGCCTTTGTAGGCCGGGCCGAACACCATATCGAATTCGATGCCACTCGCCAGCAAACGCTGCGCATAGAATCCGGCGAGTCGTCCGAGTTTGGCCCCGTCGTCAAACAGCCCGGCATTGAAAAAGTAGGGGCTCATGCGGCCGGCCTTGGTCTTGAATTCGCCGAACCGCAGCACCCCGCACTCGATTGCAAACTGCACAAACTCTTGGGCCAACGGGTCTTTATCCGACATGGGGAATTCCTTGTTTAAATTAACCAGCCTCAATCTCAACGGCATCCGTTCCGCCACCAGCAAAGGTCTGGAAGCCTGGCTCACGCAGGCGCGACCTGATTGTATTTGCGTGCAGGAAGTGAAAGCGCAGGCGCCTGATGTCGCCGGGCGCTTCGAGTCTTTCGGTCAGCTCCAGGGACACTTTCACTTTGCCGAGAAAAAGGGCTACTCCGGCGTCGCGGTCTACACCCGACATGCCCCGAGCGATGTGCGCATCGGCTACGGCTCCACCGAATTTGACGCCGAAGGCCGTTATGTTGAGTTGCGTTTCGACACCCCATCGCGCAAGTTTTCCATCATCAGCGCGTACTTTCCCAGCGGCTCTTCAGGCGAAGATCGACAAGCGGCCAAGTTCCGCTTTCTCGCGGAGTTCTACCCTCACCTCCAGCAGCTCAGGGCAGAACGTGAATTTGTGCTGTGCGGTGACCTGAATATTGCGCACCAGGAAATCGACCTGAAAAACTGGAAAGGCAACAAGAAGAACTCTGGCTTTTTGCCGGAAGAGCGCGCCTGGATGAGCAAGGCCCTCAGCGAAGGCGGCTTGGTCGACGTGTATCGCCAGCTGGAACCTACGGCCACCGACGACTGCTATACATGGTGGAGCAACCGCGGACAGGCCTATGCGAAGAACGTAGGCTGGCGTCTGGATTACCACTTGGCTACGCCTGCCCTGGCTGCGACAGCCAGAGAGGTTGCCATCTACAAGACCGAAAAGTTCTCTGACCACGCGCCCATCACCGTGGGCTACGACTTCACTTTGTAGACGGTTTCTGCGCCTTGTTGTACAGGGGTACCACCTGGGGCATGGCGGCCTCCATATCGGCGATGCGGGTCTCCCCCGCGGGGTGGGTGGAGAGCCACTGCGGGGGGGCATTTTTGTTGGCGGCGGACATCTTGCGCCACAGACTGATGCCGGCGCGCGGATCGTAACCTGCCCGGGCCGCCAGCTCCAGCCCTACGAGGTCGGCCTCTGATTCGTCTTCGCGGCTGAACTTCAAGGTCAATAGCTGGGCGCCGTATTGGGTCACGGTTTGCCCGACCTGACCCAGCCCCAATACCTGACTCAGCAAGTTCGCGCCCAAGCCGGTCGCCGCCGTCTTGCCCATGCGCTCGCGGGCATGTTCGCGCAAGGCATGGGCTATTTCATGACCCATCACCATCGCCACCTCGTCATCGGTGAGTTTGAGGGTGTCCAGAATGCCGGTGTAGAAGGCAATCTTGCCGCCCGGCATGCAAAACGCATTGATCTGTTTGGATCCGATGAGGTTGACCTCCCACTGCCAGTTCTTGGCACGCGGATTCCATTCGTTGGCGTAAGGGATGATGCGCCGGGCAATTGCGCGAAGGCGCTGTAGCTGAGGGTGCTCTTTGCCCGCCAACGCCCGTTGCTGATCCGCCTTGGCCAACATCTGCGCGTACTGCTGGGCGGCGGATTGCTCTATTTCTTCCGCAGGCACCAGCTTGCTGAAAGCCGAGTTGCCGCCCACATCCACCCCCTCACGCGCCATGGCGGGTTCGACACCCAGCGCGACGAAGGCCCATACCAGGGCAAAGATGCAACTGCGAAACGAGCTGCGGGTGACTGGCGAATGCAGGTAAACGGTCGGCATGGCTGGCTAAGACTCCTGAGTGGACAGGTATTATTCCCCGATGAGCTCTGTAACGCCTGACACCCCGCGCCCCGATGACAAACCCCGTTGGAGGGACGTCCTCAAGGTATACACAGAACCAGCGTCCTTGCGCATGCTCTCTCTGGGCTTCTCCGCAGGGCTCCCCTTTTTGCTGGTGTTCGGTACCTTGAGTTTCTGGTTGCGTGAAGCGGGGGTGGACCGCAGCACCATCGGCCACATGAGTTGGGTGGGCATCGCCTTCGGCTTCAAGTGGGCGTGGGCACCGCTGGTGGATCGCCTGCCCATTCCGGTATTAACGCGTTTGCTGGGCCGTCGCCGCAGTTGGCTCATCCTGGCGCAAAGCGCCATCATGCTGGCTTTGTGCATCATGGCATTCACCGATCCAAAGCAGGCCTTGGCGCCCGTGGTGTGGTGCGCGATTGCATTGGCTTTTGCCTCCGCCACGCAAGACATCGCACTGGATGCCTTCCGCATTGAGTCGGGGGACAGCCAGCACCAAGCTGCCTTGTCTGCGACCTACATGGCAGGCTACCGCTTGGCCATGATATGGGCCGGTGCGGGCGCTCTGTGGATTGCGGCCGCCAGCGAAACGCCCAATGCGGAGCTGTACCAATACGCTGCGTGGCGCACCGCCTACCTGGTCATGGCGCTCAGCATGTTGCCGGGCATGTTGACGGTGCTGTTTTCCAACGAGCCTGTTCCTCGGCCCTTGGCGCCCGCGCGCAACGCTGCGGAGTGGTTGCAAAGTGCGCTCATTGAGCCCTTTGCCGAATTCTTCAAGCGGCACCGCTGGCATGCCGCCCTGATCCTGGCCCTGATTGCCAGCTACCGGATCAGTGACGTCGTCATGGGCATCATGGCCAACCCTTTCTATGTGGACATGGGATACACCAAAGGCGAGGTCGCTACGGTGACCAAGGTGTACGGGGTGATCATGACGCTAGTGGGCGCCTTTGTGGGGGGGGCACTGGCTTTGAGGTGGGGGGTATTGCGGATACTGATGCTGGGGGCAGTACTAAGCGCCGGCAGCAACTTGCTGTTTGCCTGGCTGGGCAGCCGCGGGCATGATGTGCATGCCCTGATGGCTGTTATTTCTGCCGACAACTTTTCCAGCGGCATTGCGACTGCGGCTTTTGTGGCCTACCTTTCATCCCTGACAAACGTGCGTTACTCTGCCACGCAGTACGCTTTGTTCAGCTCCATGATGGTGTTGTTGCCAAAATTTCTGGCCGGGTTTTCAGGCGACTTTGTCAATGCATTCGGATATACCCAATTCTTCATAGGTACGGCCTGCCTGGGAGTTCCAGTATTGCTGCTGATTGCATGTGCATCCAGAATAAAAACAGGCCCGGACGCCCATTGAATGTGCGCAAGTAGCTATCAATAACGTAGCAAAGTTTACCCAACTTTACGGAAACTTTAGACCCGCCGCATCGCCTCTGGGCAGTCCGCGGCTAGACTGCGGGCATGCGCCAAAACCTGCTCATGATCGAAGACGATGCCCGGCTGGCCTCCATGGTGGCCGAGTATCTGGACCAATCCGGATTCACCGTGGCCCATGCCGGTGACGGGCACAGCGGGCTCGCCCGGCTGGCACCTGACACCGGACTTGATGCACCAGATCTGGTCATCCTGGACCTGATGCTGCCCGACATGGACGGCCTGGAAATCTGCCGCCGCATCCGCGCCCTCCCCGGTGCGATGGGCCACGTGCCGGTACTCATGCTGACCGCCAAAGGCGATGCCATGGACCGCATCATCGGTCTGGAAATCGGCGCTGACGACTATCTGCCCAAGCCTTTTGAACCCCGCGAATTGCTGGCCCGCATACGCGCCATCCTGCGTCGCAAGGGCGAGGCACCTGCAAGCAATAGCAAAGCCCTGCGCTTCGGCACTCTGGAGATTGACCGGGATGCGCGTACCGTCACTGTGGGTGGCAAACCCTGTGACCTCACCTCCTACCAATTTGACCTGTTGGTGGCCCTGGCTGAACGCGCCGGCCGTGTGCTTACCCGCGACCAGATCATGGAAGCCGTACGGGGGCGCGAGCTGGAGGCCTTTGACCGCTCCATTGACGTGCACATGGGCCGCATCCGCGCGGCGATTGAGGTGGACGCCAAAGACCCCAAGCGGATTCTGACGGTGCGCGGCGTCGGCTATGTGTTCGCCCGCCAGCAGGACTGACCATGTTTTTGCACCGGCTCTATGTCCGCATTTGGCTCGCCGTCATTCTGGCGGTGATCGTGCTGACATTGCTGGCCGGTTGGGCTTGGCGCATGACCAGCGAACCGCCCCTGCGGGAGGTGGTAGTCCGCAATGAATACGGCGAGGTGATAGGCAACGGCCGCGCCCGCCTGAGCCGGCCACCTCCCATGCCAGGGTTGGGGATG
Organism: Rhodoferax mekongensis; assembly: GCF_032191775.1. Classification (NCBI taxonomy): domain Bacteria; kingdom Pseudomonadati; phylum Pseudomonadota; class Betaproteobacteria; order Burkholderiales; family Comamonadaceae; genus Rhodoferax; species Rhodoferax mekongensis. Next base: position 363,376 of record NZ_CP132507.1, read on the forward strand.
GGCGACGGACCCGCTGACAACAAAGACGATAACGCAGACGGTCCGGACGAAAATCGCCCGGGACGGTTCGGTCGTGGCCCCGAGTTTCTGGTGCGCATGCAAGACGGCCAGACCATCCATTTGCATCTTCCGCGCCCGCCCAACAGCAGTTTCCGTGCACCCTTCGGTTTTGGCTGGACTTTGGCTCTGGTGGCCCTCGCAGTAGCACTGGGCACCTACCCCATTATCCGGCGGCTCACGCGGCGCCTGGAGAGCTTGCAACATGGCGTCGAACGATGGGGCAGTGGCGACCTGAGTGCACGTGTGGCCATGCAAGGCGACGACGAAGTGGGTTTTCTGGCTTCGCGATTCAACCATGCTGCGGAGCAGATAGAGACATTGGTCAGATCCCGCGATACCTTGCTGGCATCCCAGAAATCTCTGCTGGCAAATGCCTCCCACGAGTTGCGGTCGCCGCTTGCGCGCATCCGCATGGGCCTGGAGCTCATGGGCAGTTCGCCCAGCCCCGCGTTCAAACAAGAGATCTCACGCAACATCAGCGAGCTGGATCAGCTGATCGAAGAGATCCTGCTTGCCAGCCGCCTGGATGCCAAAGAAGCAGATCTCGGCACGATTGAGCAAGTAGAGTTAATCGGTCTGGCAGCAGAAGAATGTGCGCGCAATCAGGCGCAACTGGATGTGGAAGCGGCTGAGCTTGCGGTACCCGGTGTGGCCAAGTTGTTGCGGCGCGCGGTGCACAACCTGCTGGAGAATGCCCGCCGCTATGGCGCAGGTGAAGTCCGTTTAGTTCTGCGACAGGACGGCGATTGGGCGGTGTTGCAGGTATGTGATGCGGGGCCCGGAGTTCCGCCGGAACAACAAGAGCGCATCTTCGAGCCCTTTTACCGGCTGCCCGGCGCTTCTGAACGGGAAGGCGGCGTCGGTCTGGGCTTGGCCTTGGTGAAGTCTATTGCCGAGCGGCATGGGGGGAACGTGAAGTGCAGCAACCGGCCTGAAGGCGGTGCCTGCTTTGAAATCCGTCTGCCCATGCGCAAGGGCTAAGTGATTCAGGACGTGACCTTCAAAAACAGGTCGCGGTCCGGTGCAAAGTTTTCGTGCAAGGGCAAAAGGGCCCCACCCAGCGCACGGGCGTCGGAGCCGATGCTTCCGGCGATGACTTTTGCGGGCCACAAGCCTTCCCAGTTGTAATTGCGAAGCGCCAGGGTCGTCTGCTCAATCAGCCGTTTGAGCATGGTGCGGGAGAACGATCCGTCAATCACCACCGCGTCCAGATCCAGAAAGGCTGTCCCGCTGACTACGCATTGGGCCAAACCTTGCGCTGCACTGGCAATCCATGCGTCTGTCAGAGGGGCATAGGGCCCCTCCAGCGCGCGATCATCGTAGGCCGCCGTAGGGTCTAGGCCTTTTCCTTTGAAGTGTTGCTCCAGCTCCCACAAAGAAGCGTGGGCCAACAGTTGCTCGGGGACCGCACCGCCACTCGCCACTTGCAAGGGCAAAGACGCTACCGCACCCGCATTGCCGTGAATGCCGCCGTGCAAATGCGAGTTCAACACCAATCCTCCGCCTACAAAGGTGTCGACGAACAGGTATAGAAAGCTTTTCAGATCGCGCCCACGCCCGGATACCAGTTCGGCCACACAGGCAGCTTGCGTGTCTTTGGCAAAACTCACCGGGACTTCCGTCATGGCCTGCACTTGGGCAGCCAAGTCAATGTGGTTCCATTGATCGGACACGGTTTCCGACAAACCCAGCATCTTGTGCCAGCCGCCCAAGTTGAAAGGGGCCGCTACCCCCACGCCGACAACACGCTGTGCCAAGGGGCCCATGCCATCCTGGATGGCCCGCATGCGTTTTTGCACTTCGGGCAACAACGCTTCCGCATCCGGAAAGTCATACGGCAGAGTTTCACGGGCGCGGACCGCGCCGGTAAAGTCCACCAACAACCAGTCGGCGCTGCGCCGGCCGATCTTGATGCCGAGGGAGAATGCGCCATCCGGATTCAGGGCCATGGGAACAGACGGCTGGCCAATACGGCCGCGCACCCGGTCTTGCCGAAGCAACAGCCCGTCGTCTTCAAGCCGGGTGGTAATGAGCCCGATGGTTTGGGCGGTCAGCCCGGTCAGTCGGGCCAAGTCGGCCTTGGGCAAACTTCCGTTCAGTCGAACCGCCTGCAGAACCACGCGCTCATTGAACTGGCGCATACCCACGTGGTTGGAACCACGCGGCCGCAGTACCGGGGGCGCCGTGACCACCGGCGGTGCCAGCGCCTCAGCGCGCGCGTTCAGCAGGGATTCGACAATGCTCATGGACGGAGATTGTCACCTATCACTCCCTTGCGCAACAAGAAGTTCCCGAATGGCTGCAGCTCGCCAGTCAGAACAATCGCGAAAGCAGATGCCGTGCGTTCATAAAAGGCATAACGCTCAATGGCTTCGGCCGTTTGCCCTTGCAGAAAGCCGGGTTCCAAGCTTTCCAGTACCTCACGCTGAAGTGCTGAACGGTAGCCCGGCGCTTGTCCGGTCACGTGCATGAAGCCCACCGGATGGCGTTCGTCCGCAACCAAAGGCATTAGCGATGTCACCGCCGCGACAGCGCGTGCCATGCCAATGCCCGGCAAACGGATAAGCGGTTTGCCGTTGGCATACCGCACAGCGGTGAAATTGGCATCGGCCAGCACGATGGTGTCGTCATGGCCCATTTCCATCATCACCTTGAGCAATTCCGGTGTCAGCACCGGATCGATTCCCTTGAGCAAGGTCGTTCCTCTTTCTTAAAAAGCTAGCGCTTCTTCAGGCAACTCATCTACCGATTTGGCACCTGTCATCACCGCCACGGTATCACTCATGCTGATTTTCTTGGGGTTGACCACCGCTGCGCGTTTGCCCAGTCGGGCAATGTGAATGCGATCCGCCACCTCAAACACGTGCGGCATGTTGTGAGAAATCAGCACGACTGGCAAGCCTTTGTCGCGCACTCGGCGAATCAACTCAAGCACCATATTGCCTTCTTTGACGCCCAAAGCGGCCGTCGGCTCATCCATGATCACCACATGCTGCGCAAAAGCGGCCGCCCGGCCCACCGCAACGCACTGGCGCTGCCCGCCAGACAGCGTTTCCACCGCTTGCGTCATGGAACGGATACCGACCTTGAGGTCGTTCATGCGGGTAATGCTCTCAGAGAGCATGCGTTTCTTGTCGATGAAACCCAGTTTGCCCAGAAGGCCCGGACGACGCAGTTCACGGCCGAGAAACAGGTTTTCAGAGATCGTCATGGCGGGCGCCACAGCGAGGTCCTGGTACACCGTTTCAATGCCTGACATGCGGGCGTCGATGGGGCTCTTGAAGTGAATCACTTTGCCGTCGAGAAGAATTTCACCTTCATCCGGAATAGTGGCGCCGGAAAGGCACTTGATCAGCGATGACTTGCCTGCGCCGTTGTCGCCTATCACCGCGAGGATTTCACCAGCGCGGAGTTCAAAGTCAGCGCCATCCAAAGCAGTCACCTGACCATAGCGTTTGACCAGGCCCTTGGCCTGCATCACGATTTGCGGGGCGCTCATTAACGTGCTCCTTTGCGGGACATTTGATCCGTGGCGACAGCCAGAATTACCAAGATACCGGTTACCAAAATCTGGTAGACCGAGGACACCCCCATCAGCGTCAGGCCGTTGCGGAACACACCCACAATGAGCGCGCCGACCAGGGTGCCGAGAATGATGCCGCGTCCGCCGAAAAGGCTGGTGCCGCCCAAGACCACTGCGGTGATGGCGTCCAGATTTTCGGTTTGTCCGGCATTCGGGTCGCCGGCACCGGTTCGGGCTACTGCCAATGTGGATGCGATGCCGTAGAACACTCCGGCGAGCACGTACACGCCTAACAACACTTTTTCGGTGGAGATACCCGTAAGACGGGTGGCCTCAGGGCTGTTGCCCACAGCGTATACATGGCGCCCTTGGGCAGTGTCACGCAGCCAAACCCATACAGCTACATACAAAGTCAGCATGAGCACCACACCGAAGGGTACGCGGGCCGCACCGAGGGTAAAGGTTTCGCCCAACAGGTTCATGCCTTCGGGAATGTTGGTCACTGTTTGGGCGCGGGAATAGAGCTGGGTGATTGCGAACGCGATGTTCAATGTCCCCAGGGTCACAATAAAGGGAGGAAGCTTGACGCGGGTGACCAACAAACCATTGATCAGACCGAACAAGGTAGTCGCGGCAATGCCGCACAGGATCGCGACCGGAGCGCTCAGCCCGTAGTCGGCAGCGAATTTGGTCATGACGATGGAGCCTAGTGCCATCACCATCCCACACGAAAGGTCGATGCCGGCGGTCAAAATGATCAGGGTCTGGCCAATTGCAATCGTGCCAACCACCATGACTTGCTGCAAGATCAGGGAAAAGTTCTTCAGCGTGAGAAAGTTCTCATGCTGGAAAGAAAAGAAGGCGCAGGCCAGCACGAGGGCAATGGCCGGACCCAGGGTTCCCATCGGGGGAAGTTTGGCTTTGAGCGTATTCATGGAAGTCAACTTTGCTAGATCTGCGGCAAGGAACAGTCAGTGCCACCGGACTATGCACAAAGGGAAGAGGAAACGAAAGCCCCCAAATCAGGGGCTTTCGGAGATAGGGCCAGCGGGTGCTGACCCTTTACCGGTACAGGCTCGGCGCCTTTCCGGTAGTTGGAGACGATTAATCGCCCCAGCACTGACCGCGAGCGGTCTTGGTGTCGATGCTCTTGATGCCAGCCACAGGCTTGCCCACCACCAGGTCCACACCGGTGTCGGTGTAGCCGGTCTGACGCTTGCCGTCTTTGGCGTATTTCACGCCGGCAGCCACGCCCATTGCAGCCATCTTCAGGGGGTATTGCATGCTGGTCGCAGCGATCACGCCCTTCTCGACGTTGCCCACACCGTTGGAGCACATGCCGTCCACACCCAGGATCACGACATCTTTTTCTTTACCAGCGGCCTTCAGCGCCTTGTACGCACCGGCAGCAGCGGGTTCATTGATGGCGTACACCACGTTGATGTTGCTGTTTTTCTGCAAGCAGTTTTCCATGCCGGTCTGGCCCTTGGCTGCGTCGCCGTAGCTGTCAGCCATGCAGACCACTTCTGCGGGTTGGGCCAATTCGTTGCTCTTGGCGTCCAGGGTCTTCAAGCCGTAGCCTGCCAGGAAACCGTTGTGACGCTGTGCGCCCACCGGGTGGCCGGGGAACAAGTCCATGGTCGCGATCACAGGCTTCTTGCCACCCATCACGGCCTTGGCATAAGCGCCAATCAGCTCGCCGGCCTTGTAGTTGTTGGTGGCGAACAAAGCATCAGCTTCGTCAACGGGGCTGTCCAAAGCAATCACTTGCACGCCTTGGGCCTTGATTTTCTTGATGGTGGGGACAATGGCGTCACCGGAGGAAGTGATCAGGATGGTCTTGGCGCCAGCGGCAACCATGTTTTCCATCGCGGCGATCTGGCCGGCAGTATCACCGTCTTGCTTGCCGGCTGCGCTCAGCAGCTTGGCGCCCAGCTTTTTGGCTTCGGCTTCAGCGCCTTCCTTCATTTTCACGAAGAAGGGGTTGCTTTCGGTTTTGGTAATCAAGCCGATCACGGGTTCTGCAGCAAATGCAGAAGTGGCGGCGGAAGCAGCAAATGCGATGGCGGTCAGCGCCAGGGTGGTGGATTTTTTCATTCAAGTCTCCTCGGTCGGTACGACACTGGTGGTCATGAAACCCCGGGAATGGGCCCCGGGGAACTACGCTCTGGTTTCGGCGTGACCGGACTATAAACTTCAGCGACCAACTAAATCAAGTTACTTTAATTATGGAAAACCCTAATCAGGCCGCAAATATCTCGATCCCGGAAAACGACCCGATGCCCGCGCTCACCCCGCCACGCGAGGCCGTTGCACGCGTAGAGGCTCTGCTGAAGAAAAGACGCAGGGTCATTCTCGGCATTGCTGCCGGGCCGGGCGCCGGCAAGTCCACACTGGCCCAGGCACTGCAACGCCACTTTCACGACCGCAGCCAATACCTGCCCATGGACGGCTTTCACCTCGCCAACCGGGAGTTGACACGCTTGGGGCTGCGCCATTGCAAGGGTGCTCCACAGACCTTCGACAGTGCCGGGTATGTGGATTTGCTCAAGCGCCTGCGAAAGCAGGATCCGGGCGAGACCATCTACGCGCCCGACTTTGACCGCAGCTTGGAAGAGTCGATTGCAGGCTGCATTGCGCTGAAAAGTGATAAGCCCCTGGTGATCACCGAGGGGAATTACCTGCTGTTGGAAGAGGGCCCATGGGCCGAAGTGCGTGCCCTGCTCGACGAAGCCTGGTACCTGGACCTGGACCCTGAGACGCGATACCAACGCTTGTTGGCGCGGCATATGCGCTTTGGCCGCAGTGAACAAGCCGCCCGCGACTGGATACGCGATACCGACGAGCCTAACGCCGTACGCATTGCAAGAACCCGGCACCGCGCAGATTGGACTATTGCCGGGTTCTAGGCCGCCGTGGGCGCTGCGGCGCGACCTGAAAAATTCTGAAGATTGGCAAAAACTTTGCAAAAAGCTGCAAATTCACCCGAATGGGGGATACCGCTTTGTGCTGCGCCGCACGAAAATTCATCCCAGCTGCTGTCACAGTTCACAAGGATAGAAGAGAAGGCCAAGCATAGGCCTCCTTCAACAGGTTCCAACGACGTCCCTCCGGGGACTTTACAAAGCCACCCTCGGGTGGCTTTTTTTTGTGCAAAATCTGGCTCTGGCGCTCACGGAATATGCGCGGGCAGCTACAAAACCGATAGCACCCTGTCCGGGGTGATGTCGTTCAGGCATCGGGTGTGGCCCAGCGGGCAGTCCCGCTTGAAGCAGGGCGCGCAGTCCAGAGGGGGCTGGTAGGAAGGGTCGTTCTTCAGCCACAGGACCGTGGCGGCCGGATTCAGCGGCGGCGTGTGCAGCGGGCTGGAGGATCCGAAAATCGCGACCTGCGGCACGCCGAATGCTGCCGCCACATGCATGAGGCCGGAATCGTTACTCACCATCGCATGGGCACCGGCAATCAGCGCCACGGCTTCGTCCAGGCTGGTGCGTCCGGCAAGATTCACACAGTGGTCGGGGCGGACGGAATTCACCGCTTCCGCGATCTCGTTGCACACCGCATCATCTTTGGCCGAGCCCAGCAACAAAACCGGCTGCTCCAGCCGTGCGGCCATGGCAGCGAAATGGCCTGCGGGCCAGCGCTTGGCCGGGCCATATTCAGCACCAGGCGCCACCACATAGAAGCCCTGCGCCTGCAAGCCACGCGGTGCCAGCACGGCGGCAATGGCATCCGCTGCCACCTGCAAAGCAGGCCGGTCTGCATCCACGCCGGATTCACCACTCAGGGCGGAGTAAAACGCCACCATGGGCGGGCGGCTGCCTTCGGGCGGATTCGGGAGGCGCCGGTTCAGGAGGCCGAACCGCAGCTCCCCCGTGTAGCCGATGCGCTCAGGAATGCCCGCCCAAAACGGGATCAGCGCGCTTTTGAGGGAGTTGGGGCAGACGTAGGCCCTGGCAAATTGGCCGCGCAAGGCAGCGGCATACGCCCGGCGGGCGGCCCACTGCACGCCACCGCGTGCAAAGGGCAAGACCAAAACCTCGGCAACCTGGGGCATGGCACGGTAGACCGGTGCCACCCAAGGCACCGCCGCCACCGTGATGCGCTCGCCCCGCGCCGCCAGACGACGCAGCAGCGGCTCGGTCATCACCGCGTCCCCTATCCATTGGGGCGCGATGACCAGGGCCTTAATGATGTCCGTCGAAATGCTCGCCGTCCTTCAGCTTGTACACCGTGCCGCAATAAGGACACTTGGCTTCGCCGGCGCGGCCTACGTCGAGGTAGACCTTGGGGTGGGTGTTCCAGGTTTGCATGCCTGCCACCGGGCTGGGGCAAAACACACCACCCTGGTGGTTCAGGTCTTTGGCCAGGAGTTCAACAACAGCTTTGGACATGATCAGACTTTCGTGAGCCAGTGGGCGTATTTGGGATTGCGGCCGTTGACGATGTCAAAGAACGCGGTTTGGATTTTTTCGGTGATCGGGCCACGGCTGCCCACATAGTCGCCCTTGCCCAGTTCGATGCGGTCGAGTTCACGGATAGGGGTCACTTCTGCAGCGGTGCCGGTGAAGAAGGCTTCGTCTGCAATGTAGACCTCATCGCGGGTGATGCGCTTTTGCACGATTTCCAGGCCCAAGTCCTTGGCAATGTGGAACACGGTGTTGCGGGTGATGCCGTTGAGGGCGCCAGCGGACAAGTCAGGGGTGTAGATCACGCCGTTCTTGATCACGAAGATGTTTTCACCCGCACCTTCGGACACGAAACCGGAGCTGTCGAGCAGCAGGGCCTCGTCGTAGCCATCATCCGTGGCTTCCATGTTGGCCAGAATGGAGTTGGTGTAGTTGCTCACCGCCTTGGCTTGCGTCATGGTGATGTTGACGTGGTGGCGGGTATAGCTGCTGGTTTTGACGCGGATGCCACGTCGCATACCCTCTTCGCCCAAGTACGCGCCCCATGCCCATGCGGCCACCATCAAGTGGATGGTGTTGCCCTTGGGGGACACGCCCAGCTTCTTGTCGCCGATCCAGGTGAGGGGGCGCAGGTAACCGGATTCCAGCTTGTTTTCGCGAATCACGGCGCACTGGGCGTCGTTGACTTGCTCCTGGGTGAAAGGAATGGCCATCCGCAGAATCTTGGCGCTGTTGAACAGGCGCTCGGTGTGCTCCTGCAGGCGGAAAATGGCCGGGCCGTTCACGGTGTTGTAGGCACGCACACCTTCAAAAGCACCGCAACCGTAGTGCAGCGTATGGCTCAGCACGTGGATCTTGGCATCACGCCATTCGACCATCTGGCCATCCATCCAGATTTTTCCGTCGCGATCAGACATGGAGGGAGGTAGTACGCTCATCAGGGTGTCCTTGAAGTAATTCGGTTGCAGGTCATGCAAAAAGCAAGATTTTACGGGGCGACGTCCACCGTCAAGGCCGCCGGGGTTCCTGCGGCCTCCTCAGAGGCTGGCGGCTCGGGACGGAACAGCTCCCAGCTTTGCAACTTGCCACCCAGAAACACGCACAACACGCTGCTGCCGGAGGTATCGGACCAACGGAAGCGCTCCGGCTGGGTGTCTTTGGGGGATTCGAGCTGGCCCAGCGAGCGGGTCATGGCCACCACGTGCAGCAGGGGCACCCCGGGGCGCAACTTGGCGTGCAGCATCACGGCACTGTCCACATGTCCGATGGGCCGGTTGGCCGCCCGCTTGAGCACCTGCAGCATGCGGGTGAAATGCAGCAACTGCCACATCACCAGAGCGCCGCCCACCAGGGCCACACCCGGCCAGCCGTAGTGGCGGTAACTCAAGACCAAGGCCGCCAGCGCAGCCAAGGGGATCACGAAACGTTGGATTTTTTGAAAAAACATGCGTAATTCTGGCAGGCTCCGCGGTCCTTTCCAGAGACGCCCTGCCGAAAATCGGGTCTTATCCCGCTGTCGCCAGTGGCCAGCGCACCTGGACTTGCAGGCCTCCCAGCGTGCCTGAACGGCCGAGTTGCACGTGGGCACCCGTAGCCTCGGCAATGCGCCGCATGATGGACCAGCCCAAGCCGCTACCGGTTTGGGCCGACCCTAGTACCCGGAAGAAGCGCTCGCCCAAGCGAGACATCTCCGCATCGGTCAAGCCGGGTCCGCCGTCCTGTACCGTCAAATGCGCCATGCCGCCGGAGGCCGTCACTTCCACCCAAATGCTCGCTCCGGGGCCGGAGTACCGGCTCGCGTTGTCCAGCAGGTTGCGCAGCAGCATGCGCAGCAGGGTTTCATCGGCAGCCACCATGCAGGCCGAGGGCGCTTGCAACTCCAAATCCTGTCCTTGGGCTAAGGCTTGGGGAGCCATGTCGGCTGCCACACTGCGGGCAAGGGCACTCAGGTCGGTCGCCCCGGTGGCAGCAGCGGCCACGGGGGCATCCAACCGCGCCAGGGTCAACAGTTGGTCGACAAGGCGGGCCGCCCGGTCGCATCCGGCCAGGGTGTTTTGCAGGGCATGGCGGCGCTCGTCCGCATCATCCACCGCGCCCATGGCCACCTGGGCCTGGGTGCGGATGGCGGCGATGGGCGTGCGCAGCTCATGGGCCGCATCGGCCGTAAAGCGGCGTTCTGACGCCACCATGCCCTCGATGCGTTGCAACAAGGCATTGAGCTCATCGACCATGGGCCGCATTTCCGTGGGCAAGTCGTCGCGGGGTACCGGCACCGTGCTGTCCGGGGCGCGGCTGCGCAAGCTCTGACCCAAGGCGTCCAAGGGCGCCAGGGCTTTGCGCACAGCCCACCACATCAGGGCCGCCAACAGGGGCAAGGCCAACATCGACGGCAGCAACATGCCGCGCAACACGGCCTTGAGGATGCCGTTGCGCGAATCGAGTTGCTCACCCACATACACCTGGATATCGCGCTTGCTGCCGCGGGTGGCAAACACCCGCCAGCGTTCGCCGTTGTCCAGGGCCACCGTATCGAAACCGCGGGTTTCGCGGCTCATCGGCGTCGTTCCGATGTTGCCCGAGCGGGCCACCAACACGCCTTCGTGGAAGACCTGAAACGCGACACGCGGTGCGTATTTGTGAAGGACAGGCGCTTCCTCGTCGTCCACCTCATCGTCCACATGCGACTGCTGCACCACCAGCAAAGCGGCCGCTTGGGTGAGGTGGCTGTCGAGCAGCTCATCGAGTTCATGCCGGGCGTCCACCCAGGTCCAGGCCGCAGCAGCTAGCCAGACCAGTGCCACGCCGGCCGACAGATAGGCCAGCAGGCGCAGTTGCATGGAGTGCAGGCGAGACATGGTCAAACGCCCGCCCGAGGGTTGAGCATGTAGCCCACACCGCGCACGGTCTGGATGACATCTGCCTGCAGCTTGCGGCGCAGGTGATGGATATGCACTTCGATGGTGTTGCTCTCGACCTCCAGGCCCCAGCTGTACATCTGCTGCTCCAGCTGTTCGCGCGACAGCACGCGGCCGGCACTGCGCATCAAGGTATGCAGCAAATCAAACTCGCGGGTAGACAGCGGTACGGCCTCGCCCATCCAACTGACCTGCCGGGCCGACGGGTCCAGGCTCAGCGCGCCGGCCTGCAACATGTCTTGCGCCACCCCGTGCGAGCGGCGTACCAGGGAGCGCAAACGCGCGGCCAGCTCGTGCAGGTCCACCGGCTTGAGCACATAGTCGTCAGCACCGGCGTCCAGCCCACGGATGCGGTCGGGCACCGCGTCACGGGCCGTGAGCACCAGCACCGGGGTGGTGTTCCGTGCGGCGCGCAGAGCCTGCAGAACCTCCATGCCATCTTTGCCGGGCAGGCCGAGATCCAGCACTGCAGCGGCGTAGTCCACGGCGCGCAGCTCGCGCTCGGCAGCCACGCCGTCGCGCACCCAGTCCACCTGAAAACCCATCTGCCGCAGGCCGGCGCGCAGGCCATCGCCCAGCATGGAGTCGTCTTCAGCCAGCAGGATACGCATGGGTCATTCCATCAAAACTCAGGGAGTGGCACAGGAAGTGCGCCTTGTCATTTTGCACGCACCGAGTGCGCGTAACTCTTGCGTGTTGCTCAATCGGAATCGCCGGACTCCCGCCCGCTCAGAAGGTCAGTGACAGCCTGCGCAGAGATCAAGCCATTAGGAGACTGCTGCCACTCCCAGCTCCAGTAGCCCAGCACCGCCACCAGGATCCAAACCGCCAGCCACGCGTGGTTGCGTTTCACCACGTCGGGGCCCGGCCCTTGCCCGCGGCCGTGCACCATTTGCATCGCCATATTCTTGCGACGCAGCAGGCTGAGCAGCAGCACAATGCCCCCATGCGCCAGCACCACGACCAGGAACGCATTGCCAGCTAGTTCGTGCACGTCTCCCAGCCAGTCGCCCCATTCGTTGTACGTGGCGTAGCCCGACAGCGTGAGCGGCACCACCAGCACCATCAAGGCGACGACCGCCACCGCAAGCGCCAGGTTCTGCCCTTGGCGCCAGTTCACCGCAGCCCATGTCCGGTCTGCGGTGCCTTGGGCCACGGATGCCAGCCACTTCGGCAGCGACCGGAGCTTGCCTGCCAGCAGGCTCAAGCGCGCATGGCGGGGCCCGACCAAGCCGTACACCAACCGGAACACGAGCAAGCCGGCCATGCTGTAACCCAGCGTGACGTGCAAGAGCCGCATAGCCTCACCCTCCGCGGTGAGGTACGCGCCCAGAAAACACAGTGCAAACAAGGCATGGAAGACCCGGGTGGGCGTATCCACGATGCGGCGGCTACGCGTGGCGGGGACGGGGTTTCCGGCAGGGGCCATGGCTGCCGGGCCGGGCAATGAAGTGGAAGACATGAACTTAACTCTCCATCAATCAGACCCGTTGCGGCGAAAGCGCGCGTCCAGGCCTTTGGGAAATTGGATTTCGGATTCGCGGAAGCTGCCCTTGTCGGCCGCGCTGTGACAGGCCGCACAGTTAGCAGCGCTTTTGACAGACGCCTGCTTCCAGATTTGCGGATCCACCTCGTTGTGCTTGCGCACGAACCATTGCGACCGGGTGATGCGGTCTTGCGGTGGCTCTTCAGACACCCGCTTGTACGTGCCGGCATGGGTTTGCAGCCAGCCACTGATTTCCCGCACACTGGCTTCGTCGAGTGATGCGTCGGTCCCGTAATGGGTGGACAGCGATCCCATGAGTCGCTTCCACGATGCGACGGGCAGCATGCCGGGCGGATACGCCAAGTGGCAAGCAGCGCACTCCTGCTGGTACTTGGGAAGCGGCGTAACGCGCTGCGGACTGTCTGCGCGCGCCGGGCCAGCGCCGGCCAGCAGCGCAATTGCTATCCATTTCATAGCAGCTCGCGCATATCGGACGGGCGCCAGGGGCTTGTTTTTCATCGTTATTCCTTTGCGAAGGGGCACAACTCAGCGCTTCAGGCCCATCAGCCAGGCCAGCACATCGGCCTTCTCGGCGGCCGTGCATTCGCGGGCCAGCACGTCATTGCAGTTGCGGCGGAACCACTTCTCGCTTTTGGCGGGGTCGGTGAAGCGCTCGGGGTTGAAAGCGGGCGCAAGCGCGGAGATGGATTTACCCGTATTCGCGTGCTTACCCTCGCCCGTGGGCTGGGCGTTGTGGCAGGAGGCGCAGCTCCATTCGCGGCCATGTTTGGCATTGAAAAACTGCTGGCCCTGCGCCCCATTCGGGCTGCGGCCCGCTTGGGCACTCAAGGCGCCCAGCTGCTCTTGGGGGGTGCCGGCCCAGGCAGTTCCAGCCTGGGTGACGGCAAGCGCGGCGGCGAAGACAAAAGTGCGTGCAATGCAGGCTGCAGGAACTGCTGTGACGGCGATGCGTGACATGGTGACCTCCATGACCTGCATGGTGGCCCGCGAAGATTAAGCAGGTCTTAAGCGCTGCGCTGCGGCGCGCTACAAGTCGGGGCGCGGTTGCTCACTGTGGCTGACGTCCAGCCCGTCAGCCACATAGGCGGGGCCCTTCATCACCATGACCACCACACAGCCGATGGCCGCTGTGATCACCAGCGTCCAGTGGAACACGATGACCCCGACCACGATGAAATCCGCCAGCTGCAATGCCCGCGCCTCTGCAGGGTTACCGGCATCCGCGCCCGCGTGGTAGAGCGCCAGCCCCAACAAAGGCAGCGCGGTGCCCGCCAGGGCAATGAGCGGCAGCTTGCGCCATAAGGCCCACTCCAGGCCGGAGGCCGAGCGGATCGAATGGGGCAGTTTGTTCAGCCAGCGCATGGCTGCAGTGTAGGCAGTTGCGGGCCGGGGCGCCTTGCCTCAGGTCAAGCCTCGCACCACATTCATGGCTTCTTCCACCCGCTCCACCGCATGGATGGTCATGCCCTCAATCGGCTTTTTGGGCGCATTCGCCTTGGGCACCACCGCCATGGTGAAACCGAGCTTTGCGGCTTCTTTCAGGCGCTCCTGGCCGCGCGGTGCCGGACGCACCTCACCGGCCAGCCCCACTTCGCCAAACGCGATAAAGCCTTTGGGCAGCGGCTTGCCACGCAAGCTCGAGGTGATGGACAGCATGACCGCCAAGTCTGCAGCCGGCTCGCCGATGCGCACGCCGCCCACGGCGTTAATGAACACATCCTGGTCCATACAGGCCACGCCCGCGTGGCGGTGCAACACCGCCAGCAGCATGGCCAGGCGGTCTTTGTCCAAGCCCACGCTGAGTCGGCGCGGTGAAGGTCCGCCCATGTCCACCAGCGCCTGAATTTCCACCAAGAGCGGGCGGGTGCCTTCCAGCGTGACCATCACACAACTGCCGGGCACCGGCTCGGCGTGTTGGCTCAAAAAGATGGCGCTCGGATTGCTCACGCCCTTCAGGCCTTTTTCGGTCATGGCGAACACGCCAATCTCATTCACCGCGCCAAAGCGGTTTTTGATGGCGCGCACCAGCCGGAACTGGCTGTGCGTGTCACCCTCGAAGTACAGCACCGTGTCCACCATGTGCTCCAACACCCGCGGCCCGGCCAGCGCGCCTTCTTTGGTCACATGTCCCACGAGCACGATGGCCGTGCCGCTGGCCTTGGCCGCGCGGGTCAGGTGGGCGGCGCACTCGCGCACCTGTGCCACCGAGCCCGGCGCGCTGGTGAGCTGCTCGGAGTACACGGTCTGGATGGAATCGATCACCGCCACGTCCGGGCGGTTGGCCTCCAGAGTGGCGAGGATTTTTTCGAGCTGAATCTCGGCCAGCACTTTCACCTGCGAGTGGTCCAGCCCCAGGCGGCGCGAGCGCAAAGCCACTTGCGCCCCGCTCTCCTCGCCGGTGACGTACAGAAAGCCCCCACGCTCCCCCGCTGCGCGAGGTCCGCTGCCCCCCGAGGGGACTTTCGCGCCTTGGGACGGCCCGGCGGCGCTCCGCGTGTTTCTGCTGGCGCGCTCCATCGAATCGAGCGCCTGCAGCAAGAGCGTGGACTTGCCGATGCCAGGGTCGCCGCCAATCAACACCACGCCGCCCTCCACCATGCCACCACCCAGCACACGGTCCAGCTCCTCGTGGCCGGTGGGGGTGCGTTCCACGTCCTGCGCTTCGATGTCGGACAGCACCGTGACCTCGGCCGTCTTGGCCAGCGAGGCGAAGCGGTTTTTGGCCGGGCTGTCGCTGCTGGCCACGGATTCGATCAGCGTGTTCCAGGCACTGCAGTGCGGGCATTTGCCCAGCCACTTGGGGCTGGTGCCGCCGCACTCGTTGCAGGTGTAGATGGTTTTGTCTTTGGCCATGGCGGGAATAATACTGTACAAAACCACAGATACCGAACTGCGCAAACCATGCGCCAGATCACAGACGGCAACGCCCTGCATCTCTAGCATGGTGAAAAGTGCCCCGGGAGTTTGCTACTAAATCAGGAGCTGCTCGCGCACATTCCAAAAGGGCTACATGCCAATTTCACCTGAAACAATGGCCCCCACTGCCGACAGCACTGCCCACCAAGGCCTGAGCAGCGCACAAGCCGCCGAGTTGCTGGCCACCCACGGCCCTAACGCCCTGCCCGGAACCGGCGCACGGCGCTGGACCGCCATCGCCCGCGAAACGCTCACCGAGCCGATGTTCCTGCTACTGCTGGGGGCTGCCGTGTTCTACGGCCTGCTGGGCGACTGGCAGGAGGGCGGCATTCTGCTCGGGCTGGTGGTGATGGTGGTGGCGCTCACGCTCTACCAAGAGGGCAAAACCGAACACGCCATGCAGGCCCTGCGCCAACTCGCCAGCCCGCAGGCCCAGGTGCTGCGCGACGGCAAAGCCCAAGCCGTACCGGGCAGCACGGTGGTGCCCGGCGATGTGCTGGTGCTGGCCGAGGGCGACCGGGTGGCCGCGGATGCCGCGCTCTTGAGCGGCAGCGATGTGATGGCGGACGAGTCCATGCTCAGCGGCGAATCGGTGCCCGTTGAAAAGGCCGCCAGCGGGGGCGACGCCGCCCTCTTCGGCGGCACCCTGCTGGTGCGCGGCCACGGGCTGGCGCGGGTGGAACAGACCGGCGCGGCGTCGGCCATGGGGCGCATCGGCAGCGCCTTGGACGGCTTGGGCCCGGAAGACTCTCCGCTCAAGCAGCAAACAACCGTGCTGGTCCAACGCCTGGCGGTGGTGGCCGGTGTTGCCAGCTTGCTGCTGATATTGGCCAGCGGGCTGATGCACGGCAACTGGACAGCCGCACTGCTCTCGGGGATCGCGCTGGCCATGGCCTTGCTGCCGCAGGAGTTCACCGTCATCCTCACCGTGCTGCCAGCATTGGGTGCCTGGCGGCTTGCCAAGCAGCAGGTGCTGACCCGCCGCCTGGCCGCCATTGAAACTCTGGGGGCGACTTCGGTGCTGTGTGTGGACAAGACCGGCACCCTGACCGAAAACCGCATGCGGGTGGCCGCCTTGTTGGCCTATGGTGGCACGGCAGCAGATCAAATTCTGGCCCTCCCTGACGGCGAACCCCACGCGCTGCCGGAGGCGTTTCACCGCGTGGCCGAGTACGCCATTCTGGCCAGTGTGGAGGAGCCGTTTGACCCGATGGAACAGGCCTTCCACCGGCTGGGCGCCCAGACCCTGCAAGACACCGAGCACCTGCACCGCGACTGGACCTTGGTGCGCGAATACGGCCTGAGCCCGCAACTAAGGGCCATGTCGCATGTGTGGACGGCCGATGACGGCGATGCCCACATCGTGGCCGCCAAGGGCGCGCCCGAGGCGGTGTACGACCTTTGCCACCTGCCACCCGCCGAATTGGCCCGTGCCCAAGCGGCAGCCGCTGCATTGGCAGACCAAGGGCTGCGCGTGCTGGGTGTGGCCTCCAGCCGGGTGCCGGGTGCGGCGGGCACCATCACCCTGCCGGGGCAGGAGCACGATTTCGACTTCACCTTGCTCGGCCTCATCGGGTTGGAAGACCCGCTGCGCCTGGGTATTGCCGACTCGGTGGCGGAGTGTTTACAGGCAGGTATCCGGGTGGTGATGATCACCGGCGACCACACCGGCACGGCCACTGCCATCGCAAAACACGCGGGCATCCTCACCGCAACCACAGGGCCGGGTAACACGGCGGCCCATGAAGTGCTCAGTGGAGACGACATTGACACGCTGGACGACGCAGCCTTGCGCGAGCGCATGCGCCACACCCGGGTGTGCGCCCGGGTGGCGCCGGTGCAAAAGCTGCGCATCGTGCAGGCCTTGCAGGCCGAAGAGCAGATCGTGGCCATGACCGGCGACGGTGTGAACGACGCCCCTGCCCTCAAAGCGGCCCATGTGGGCATTGCCATGGGCCAGCGCGGTACCGATGTGGCGCGCGAATCCGCCGCGCTGGTGCTGCTGGACGACAACTTTGCGTCCATCACTGCCGCGGTGCGCTTGGGCCGGCGCATTTTCGACAACGTGCGCAAGTCCATGGCCTATGTGCTGGCGGTGCATGTGCCGATTGCCGGCATGGCGCTGCTGCCGGTACTGCTGGGTTGGCCGACCGCCTTGCTCCCTTTGCACATTGCCTTTCTGGAGCTGGTGATCGACCCGGCCTGCTCCATGGTGTTTGAAAACGAGCCCGCCGAGCAGAACGGCATGCAACAGCCCCCGCGCGATGTAAAGGCCGCTTTGCTGGACCGCAGCACGCTCTGGCAGGCATTGGCCCAGGGCGTGGTCGGCCTGATGGCGATCATGGGTGCGATGGCCTGGGGCTTGGCCCATGCCAGCCCGGAGCATGCGCGCACGCTCGCGTTTGCAACCCTGCTGCTGGTCAATCTGAGCCTGATCTTCATGAACCGCAGCGCGCAGCTGAACCCGCGCGCCTGGTTGCTGCGTCCCAATGGCGTGTTGTGGGGCGTATGTGCGGTGGCACTGGGTGTGTTGCTGGCCATGGTGTACGTACCGTGGATACGGCAATTGGCAGCTTTCGCGGCACTGAATACCGAGCAATGGGCGGTGTGCGCAGGCTTGGTAGCGCTTACCTTGCTGGCCTGCGCGGGTCTGAAATGGGCAGGCCGCCAAGACCCCAATCTGGCGGGAGCCTGATCAGGCCTTGGGCAGCCGGCTGCGGGCGCGCTGCACCCGGTCGGCACTGACGGCTATCTTCACCGACTGGAAGTTCAGGGGCGTCACCAAAGCCCAAGTCGGGTCGTTGGTGTCGCGACAGATGTACTGCACCACGGGCATGCTGTTCTTGTCCATCACCGGTACCACCCAGGGGGCATTGGCCCGCGTGCCCCGCTGGGCGACGACCGCGGTGTCGCCATTGGCGAGCAAGACAAACGTGCCCGGGGGGTAGAAGCCCGTGGTGGTGGCCATCGCAGCACCCACATTGGCTGCATCGCCCTCCGTACCTGCGAATATCGATTTGGCGGCAGCAATCGGCGGCAAGGGCGAGCGGGTTTTGCGGGCCGCCATTTTGGCGACGAAGGCGTCCGCCGTGGCCAGCACGCGGCGCGCCATGCGGTTGCGGGGCAAAGCCTCGGTGCTCTGCGGGTGGTGGTGCCAGCGGACCAAATCCAGCGTGTCCTCGTCTTCCAACCCCAGGTTGCGCAAGGTGTCGGCACTCAGGCTTGCATGCTCAGCAATCAGCTTGCGCTGCCACTCCGTAGGCGCACTGTTTTGGCGGGAGAGGCTGTCCTGGTCGCGGGCCATGCCGATGTTCTGGGTCAGGGCTGCGTCCAGCAGGCTGCGTCGCAGGCTCGCGTCCAGACCCAGTTTCTCCGCGGTGAGCAGGCTGATGGCTGCAGTGAGCAGCGCATGGGTGGAGCAGTAGCCCAGGCTGTTATCACCCAGCATCTGGAACAGGCGAAACAAGGCATCGTCCGCATCAGCCGCCAGCAGCTTGAGTACGGTGCGCGCGATGCCGTCCAGCCGTGAAAGCGGGTTGATGGCCAAGCCACCTTGGTAAAGGATGCCGCGCAGCACGTCCTGCAAATCCGGCCAACCGCCGCTCAGCGGGGTACCCACTACATAGTCCACCTCGCGGATGCGGGAGGGCATGGGCGCTTTGGCAATGGTTTGCACATCCACACCATCGCGCAGCATCTCGTGCACCATGCGCTCGTAGGCGCGCTGCCAGGCCATGGCGTCGCCGGGTGTGGAACTGGCGTTGAAGGCGTGGAGCTTGTGCCGGTGCTGCTCGGACACAATGGGCTGCCCTTTCTTCAAGAGCAGCTGACCGGTGTCGCTCCAGATATCAATAGGCAAAGGCCGGCCCACTTCCAGCATGGCAATCGGAATGGGCACATATTTCATGGGGCGCTAGTCTGCCACGACCACCGGTACCCGTTGCGCGAGTGCACACATCAGTTCATAGCCCACGGTGCCGGCCGCCGCGGCAATTTCGTCAATCGGCAGTACCGCACCGTTGGCCGCGCGCCCCCACAACGTGACTTCGGAGCCCATGCCGGCCTGAGGCACCGGGTCGAGGTCGACGGTAATCATGTCCATGCTGACGCGGCCCACCACGCGGCTGCGCACACCGTTGATCAGCACCGGCGTGCCGGTCGGGCAGATGCGGGGGTAGCCGTCGGCATATCCACAAGCCACCACGCCGATGCGCATGGGTTTGTCGGCAACAAATGTGGAACCATATCCCACTGTGTTGCCCGCAGACAGTGCGCGGGTAGCTATGATTTTTGCAGCAAGTGTCATGGTGGGCTGCAGGCCCCAGTGGGCAATGTCATGCTCCGGGTAGTCCGGCGCACTGCCATACGTGGCAATGCCGGCACGCACCCAGTCTGACACCAGGCCGGGGCCGGAATGGCGCAGGGTGGCCGCGCTGTTGCTGACGGTGCGCTCACCGGGCAGGTCGTCAGTGGCCTGCTTGAACACGGCCATCTGGCCGGCAATGCCTTTGGGGCCGTCGGCGTCGCTGAAGTGGGTCATGAGCGAAATTTCGTCCACCTGGGGCAGCGCATTCAGGCGGGTCCAGGCCGAGCGCACCTGCTCCGGCTGGAAGCCCAGACGGTTCATGCCGGAGTTGACCTTGAGGAACACCCGGTGTGGCTCGTTGGTTTTGTGGATGGCCAGCATGTCGATCTGCTCCTGGCAGTGCACCGTGTGCCACAGCCCCAGGCGGGAGCACAACTCCAGGTCGCGTTGTTCAAACACGCCCTCGAGCAACAGGATGGGCCCGCGCCAGCCCAGGTTGCGCACCCGCTGGGCTTCCTCCAGGTCCAGCAGCGCAATGCCGTCGGCACCCCGCAAGCCCTCGAACGCACGCTCGATGCCATGGCCATAGGCGTTGGCTTTGACCACGGCCCAGATGCGGGCATCCGGCGCGGCGCGGCGGCAGATTTCCAGGTTGTGGCGCAGGGCCTGGGTGTGGATCGTGGCTAGTATGGGACGTGGCATGGAGTGAGAGGCAAGAAGGGACTGCGAAGATTTTGACATTCCGCGCCGTGCTATAACCGTCGCACGTTTGGAGACTCACAACAATACCCTGCGCATTAGCCCCGCTAATACGCCTTGACCCCACCCATGAAACGCGGCTTCTTCACCATCATGTCAGCGCAGTTCTTCAGCTCGCTGGCCGACAACGCCTTGTTTGTGGGAGCCGTCCAGCTATTGCGTAGTTCCGGTTCCCCGGAGTGGCAGCAAGCTGCGCTGGTCCCCATGTTTGCCTTGTTTTACGTCGTTTTGGCTCCTTTTGTGGGTGCTTTTGCGGACGCCCTGCCTAAAGGCAAAGTCATGCTGATCAGCAACAGCATCAAGATCGTGGGCTGCCTGTTGATGCTTTTTGGCACCCATCCACTCATGGCCTACGCCATCGTGGGTCTGGGTGCTGCAGCCTACTCGCCGGCCAAGTACGGCATCCTGACCGAGCTGCTGCCCGCCTCCCAACTGGTCAAGGCCAATGGATGGATTGAAGGGCTGACGATCGCGTCCATCATTCTGGGCGTCTTGCTGGGTGGACAACTGGTGGGCCCAATGATTTCGGGCGCGCTGCTGTCATTGGACTTTCCATTGATAGACACCAGCATTGACACCGCACCGGAAGCGGCCATCAGTGTGCTGATTTTTGTCTACCTGATAGCCGCCTGGTTCAATACCCGCATCCCTGAAACCGGCGTGAGCATGCGGCCCATGCCCAAGAACCTGCTGAGCCTGTTGCCGGACTTCTGGACTTGCAACAGCAAGCTCTGGAAAGACAAGCTGGGGCAGATTTCCTTGGGGACGACCACGCTGTTCTGGGGCGTGAGCGGCAACCTGCGCTACATCGTGCTGGCCTGGGCGGCGGCAGCCTTGGGCTACAACGTTACCCAAGCCTCCGCGCTGGTGGGAGTGGTAGCCATAGGCACTGCCGTCGGTGCGGTGGTGGCCTCTTTGCGGATGCGGCTCGAACATGCGGTGAACGTGATCCCCCTGGGCATCGCCATGGGCCTGCTGGTGATCTTGCTGAACTTCATCAGCAACGTCTGGGTGGCCGCTCCGTTCTTGATTCTGCTGGGTGGCCTGGGCGGCTTTTTGGTGGTTCCCATGAATGCCTTGCTGCAGCACCGGGGCCACAATCTGATGGGTGCCGGTCGGTCTATCGCGGTACAGAACTTCAATGAGCAGGCGTGCATCCTCGGCCTGGGCGGGTTCTACGCCTTGTCGACCAGCCTGGGCCTCTCAGCATTTGGCGCCATCAGCGCGTTCGGCATGGTGGTGGCCGGCTTTATGTGGCTCATCAAACGCTGGCATGAGCGCAATTGCCGCGAGCACCCAGCAGTGGTGAACCATTTGCTGGACATCGCACGCAACGACAACCTGCACGGCTGATCCACGATCCTCCCAACCTTCAGGACTCGGGCTTGAACTCCGAAGCCTCCGGGTCAGCGTACTCCACACGGTCACGCCCCAGTTGTTTGGCGACATACAAAGCCCGGTCTGCGGCGGCGTAAATGGCATCGACAGTGGCATTTGCATGTGCAGCAACGCTGCTGACGCCGAAACTTGCGGTGATGGCGATGCGCCCGCCGTCGAATTCAATGGTGGTGCTTCGCACGGCATCCCGTAGCTTGTTTGCCACCTGCAGTGCGCCCTCCCGGCCCGTGGCCGGCAGAAGCACTATGAACTCTTCACCTCCCAAGCGGGCCGGCGTATCCGTGGCGCGCAATGCCTGGTTCAGGCAGGCAGCAGTGGCCTTGAGCACGGCATCGCCTCCGGGGTGGCCGTAGCGATCGTTGATTTTCTTGAAAAAATCCAGGTCGACCATGATCACGGCGGTTTCACAAGGCACACGCGTGGCGCGCAGGAGCTCCATCTGCGCCAGACGGATGAACTCGCGTCGGTTG
Source organism: Rhodoferax mekongensis (assembly GCF_032191775.1). Lineage (NCBI taxonomy): Bacteria > Pseudomonadati > Pseudomonadota > Betaproteobacteria > Burkholderiales > Comamonadaceae > Rhodoferax > Rhodoferax mekongensis. The sequence continues at coordinate 385,639 of NZ_CP132507.1, forward strand.
TAGAGCCCGGTGAGGGCGTCGTGGTCGGCCAGAAAAGCCAGCTCCTGCTGCTGGACCACCAGGGCTTCGTTACTGCGCTTGAGTTGTCGGCGCAGCAGTACAGACTTGGCATATTGCGACCAGTTCATCCACGCCGTCACCAAAGCCAAAGCCGGTGCTACCGCGGCAATGACGTGCAAGCTGGTGCGCTGCATGGGGTTCACCGGTGCATGCTCCAACATGTAGGCGAATACCAGGTAGGTCATGCCGAATACGGGTACGGAAATGGCTGGCCGCGTCAGCGAGAGAACACCGAACATGATGCAAATCATGAGGTAGCTGGCCAGCCCGGCCCCGGCGTTGAACACCAGGTCAATCAAGGTGACATGGGCGCCGAAGTAAAGGTACAAACCTGATACCGCAATCTGCAGCGCTATCGCGGCAGCATTGGCGCGCTGCCGCCGGCGCAACAGCGCATGTGTCAGCAAACCGGCAATCACCACACCCACAAATGCAGCCAGTTGGGCACCGACCAGGGCGCGGGCCCATTGCGCCAATTCAGGATGCGCGGCGGGTGGCGAGTAGGCCGCAAACAACAGCGCAAGGATGGCGTGCAAAGGCGCAGTAAAACATGCAACTGCACGGAAGCGACGCAGCGACTCCATGGTGGCCTCGCCCTGCACCTGTCGGTTGGCTTCTTGCGAGGCGCGCCAGCGGGCGAGAAATCCGGCAATCCCTTGTGATGGTTCCACGCATGGTCTCCTTCCCCACAGCAAATCTTCCCAGCATTGGCATGCCAGCACAAGCTCTTTGCGCAACTGGTATGGTTGAGATCAAAGTTTGTCCACCGAGGAGTTTTTATGACGCGCGTTTACGACTTTGAAGCCCAGACCATCCAGGGAAAGACGGTTTCATTGAAGGAGTTCGAAGGCAAGACCATGCTGATCGTCAATACGGCCAGCGCTTGTGGTTTTACCCCGCAGTTCGCCGGGCTGGAGGAGCTGCACAAAGCCTATGGCGACCGCGGGTTGGTGGTGCTGGGCTTCCCCTGCAACCAGTTCGGCGCCCAGGATAGTGGCAGCAACGATGAAATCTCTTCGTTTTGCCAACTCAACTATGGCGTGAGTTTTCCCTTGATGGCGAAGATTGAGGTCAACGGCAGTGGGGCCCACCCCCTGTACCAGTGGCTGGTGAAAGAGGCGCCGGGTCTGTTGGGCACCAAGGCCATCAAATGGAATTTCACCAAGTTTCTGATCGGCAAAGACGGGCAGGTCCTCAAGCGCTATGCGCCGACGGACACACCCGCCAGCCTGGCCAAGGATATCGAGGCAACACTCGCCGGTTGATGTCACTTGCGGCGCAATTGCGGGGAGATGTTGAGAGAACGCAACACTGGCAGGTGCTTCCACCAACCAACTGTCTGGGTAAGCCCCACCAAATCAGGACATTTCTGTAAAGTCCCTACAAACTGACCGGATTTGGTTAGGCATTCTTTGGGGTCTGGGGATGATGCATCACCGCTTGCTTCAGTACGCGCGGTCTATTGCGAAAGGTCTGCTGGCAGCTGTCTTGTTAGGTACAGCGTTTCAGCCCGTTCATGCTCAATCGGTAGCCACCGCTGCGGCCCTCTACAACAGCAATGTAAACGGCACGTGGTCCGCATGCACAGGCTGCCACCTCTCCAACCCTGCGCCGGACACAAGCACCAATCCGTACCCCAACCATCTGACTGCATCCAACAACTTCGCGTTCCTCAAGTCCGCGATGTCTCCCGGGGGTCTGATGTATGCCCAAATTCCCGGCACATTACCTACAGACGACCAAATCCGAACCTTGTCCATGTACATCGGGCAGTACAAAGCACCGATTGCAGCCAACAGTTCTGCATCTACCCCCCAAGGGGTCGCCAAAGTTATTGATGTCTATCCTTTGCTGTTAATCGACGGTTCCAGCGGGGTAGCCGCAGACAACGGTCTCTCTGCCGGCACGCCTGCGCACGGAACCACATCTGTCGCCATCAATACCGCCACGGTTCCGGTGCAGTACAACATCACTTACATCCCCGCTCCCGGCTACTCGGGATCAGACAGTTTCACATTCACCATCTCCAACGCTGCGGGATCCACCACCAAGACGATCACAATGACCGTGGCCCCGGTTCCGGTGATCTCGAGTCCCACGTTTGTCAATCTGCAGACGGGTGTCACCATGTCGAGCAATGTCCAGATCGTGGCCTCAAACACGCCCACTTCCTACGGCATGACACCAATCCCCAATGGGTTAAGTTTGAACACGACGACAGGCGTTATCTCTGGTACGCCCACTACACCGGGCACGACCAGTGTCACCCTGTCTGCCACGAATGCCAACGGGACCGGTACGCGGGTGGTGTCATTCACTGTGGGCACACCCGCGCCCGGCGTATGCAATGTGTCTACAACGTTCAACACTGCCACAACCTTTGACCTGAGCAGCTGTTTTGGATTTACCGACACAGCGCACTACACGGTCACAGGCATGACTTTGCTATCCACGCCGACGCATGGTTCGGCTAGCATTTCGGGCAACAACGTCACCTACACGCCGGCCAACGGGTATTTTGGTACCGACAGCTTTACGGCGAAGGGGAACTTCCAGGGTGTAGGCCTCTCCTCCACAGGTACCGTCAATATCACGGTTACGGGGCGTCCCGACCCGACCAAAGATGCGGCTGTGACGGGGCTGCAGAATGCACTGGTTGAAACCAGTCTGCGGTTTTCCAGAACACAAGCGTTCAATTACAGCTTGCATCTGGAAAACCTCAGAGCCCGCAACAAACGGACCGACGCCATGGTGCAATCCTCGGGGTTTGCACGCACACAGGCTGACCGCCCCGCTACGCTACAAGCTTCGGAACGGCTCGCGAATCTGGGCGTCAACAACGCCACCCAGCTGGCTCCCGGAACGACGCCAGCGTCGCTGCCATTGGCCACGGGACTGGCGTTCGCGGCCAGAGAGTCGGGACTGGGAAATCATCCCCTTTACGCTGTTGCCACGGGTTTGGTGCAGAGCGGCCAATTGGACCTGGGCCGGCTATCCAGAGGGCTGAGTGATGACCTGTCCGCCAACCCGCCATCCGCCACCAAAATGTGGCTGGAGGGTGTCATCAGCTTCGGTAGCCGCGATGCCTCCGGTACTGTGAGTGCCACCGACTTCAGCTCCAGTGGGGTGACGGTAGGGACTGACCTGGTCATCAGCGACAAGCTGACTGTAGGCATGGGACTTGGTCTGGCCAAAAACACCACCAACATCGGAACGGACGGAACCCGCACCCAAGCCCGGGGAACTTCGGTCGCGGTGTACGGCAGTTACCAAACGGGCACTGTCGGGTTTGTAGAAGGCATGCTCGGCGTGGGAGTGATGGATTTCGACATGAGCCGCTATGTGTCAGGTGCCAATGCCTATGCAGTGAGCAACCGAAAGGGATACCAAGTGTTCGGATCCCTGGGAACGGGCCTGGAGTTCCGGGAGAAATCCAACATGATCTCCCCCTACCTTCGCTTGGACTTCTCGACCGACAAACTCGGAGAAAACACGGAGACCGGTGCAGGCACCTATTCGCTGACCTACTTTGACCAAACCAACTCGGCCCTGCAAGGCACTCTGGGCTTGCGCGGGGAGTCAACCCATGCGACCCCCTTTGGTTGGGCGATACCACGGGCCCGCGTGGAGTGGCGGCAAGACCTGAGCAACAGGAGTGAGGCGGCCATGGCGTATGCCGACCAGATCAACGGCACCCGCTATGCCATCTCCTCCAGCGGCAGCCAGCGGGGTGCTTTTGTGTTGGGGGTGGGTAGCGAATTCATTTTCCGCGACGGGTGGGCTTTCGGCTTGGATTACCAATTGACCCAGATTGCGAACTACGAATCCAGCTATGCATTGCGGCTCAAGCTCGTCAAAGAACTCGGTGCCAAGGGCTTGCCGAATCTGCTCCAAGGCGTCGAACAGGAATTTGAGAATGGCAATGACATTCAAGTGGATGCCGGGTACACCTGGGACGACAACATTACCCGGGCCAAACTCAATTCCGACATCCGTGCCGACAGCATTTACACCTTCAATGCCAGCCAAACCCGCATGTTCTTCTTGGGTGGCAACTCCCGCTTGCTACTGACCGGTGCGGCAGGCGGGGAACGCTTTCAAACCTACAACGGCTTGAGTAATCTCAACCTGACGGGGGAGGCTGCTCTCCAATACCGCGCTGACGCTGAATATGACACCCCGACTTATGGACTCCTCTTCAAGGCTACAGCGCTCAAACACCAGTCGAGCCTGCGGGATGGCTACAAATATTCGATGGGCTTGACGGCATCACGCCCACTGACGGACCGCATCACGGTATTCGGTGCACTTTCCACCAACCGCCGCTCTGCCAACAGTGCCGTGTTCCAGACAGCGGACACCGCATTGCGCTTCAACATGGATTACAGCCTTAGAAACCATGGCACGCTCTACCTCAGCGGTGAATACCGTGAGGGCGACATCGTATCCACAGGTCTCTCGTCTCTCGAAAACATCACGCTCGCCAAGGTCTTGGTGCAAGATGATGCGTACATGGGTGGCAAGTTCTTCAGCTACCGCTTTGGCGGCAGTACCGTGTTGGCTACCTTGGGCTACAACATCGGGCTGGGTGCCAGAGACTCCATGGATTTCTCCTGGCGCTACGTGGAGTCCACCCCAACACTGCGCCCCACCTGGGCGACCTCCCCGCGCAGCTACACGGCCAACCAGCTGTCGGCCAGCTATTTGATGCGTTTCTGAATATGCCGATACGCCACACACCCCCTCTTCTCGTCTGTTGTGTCTTTTGCATCAGCGTCCTGCTCCAGGCATGTGGTGGCGGAGGCAGCGGGAACAGTTCCGGGGGCGACGTAGACCCCACATCCAAAGCAACAGCGGCAACCAGCGGTCCGGACAGTTATTTGCTCTTCCCCAACCCGCAGCGCCAGAGCGATGGCACCAACCAGGTAGATTCGGCCGCCTACGCCAACGCCTATTACGCTGCCATTGACCCCAACAATGAGCGCGACACGCTGGCAAAGTTCAAGGCCAAAAATGGATTCGGGACCACCGGCGCTGGCATCACCGAAGAGACCATCATCATCGGCGACCAACGGGATTTGGGATACGGACGCAAAATGACCGCGCGTCGGGACAGCAACACCGGCAACATTGCGTTTGTGGTGGAAAACTACATGGTGGGTGGCTATGGCGGCTACTCTAGCCTCAGCCTTCAGGCTGCCATCGTGGGCGAAAACAAATGGCACTTGGGCACCAATGCCATTGAATTCAGCGCAGTGGAGAGCGGTACCTCCAATCCCACGCCCAATTCAGTCAAATTCGTCAAGCTCTACACCTACGACCCGATCACCGGCGCGCGGCTCACTGCAGCGAACTTGGACGGGCGGGGAAACAAGGCATTGCCCACCATCTGCATTACCTGCCACGGCGGACGTGGCGACCCACTGACGCCCAGCGGACTGTTCCCCAGGATCAGCAACTCGGCATCAGGGGCGCGCGGCGATGTGGGCGCACAGTTGCATGGATTTGAACCTGCGTCCTTTGACTTCTCTACCTTGTCCGGCTACACACGAGCAGCTTTGGAAGGAAAAATAAAGACCATCAACCAGATGGTGCTGTGCGCCCATAACCTGCCCAACGGTACCTCTACACCCACGGGCTATTCTGAAGACAGCTGCAGACGTGTTGCCAATCCCAACGAGTACCAGGGAGCGGCAGCAGCTCACCTGAAAAACATCTACGGTGGCAATGGCCTGCCCAACAGCAGCAGCGAAACCACCGACAGCTATGTGCCTTCGAGCTGGGCCACTGCTGGACAAGTGGATTTGTATAAAAAAACTGTCACCCAAGCATGCCGTGTCTGCCATGGCATCCGGGGTACGGGCAACCAGTCCGACATCAACTTCGAGGAATTTACAGCTTTTGATGGCTATGCCGACCGGATCAAGGCACACGTGATCGATCGGGGCAACATGCCTTTGGCCAAGTTGGTGTACGACAAATACTGGAGTACCCCGGACATGTACAACACCATGGCCAACTACCTGAGCGGCAAAGGTTACGCTGACGCCACCCTCAAACCCGGGCGCGCCGTGGCGGACCCCGGTCCGGACCGGGTGGTAAAGACACTGACGCCCACACTCTCCGCCGGCATGAGTCTGTACTCCACGAGCTACAGCTGGACTGTGACCTCCGTACAGAGTGGCCAGACAGCCAGCTTGAGCAGCAGCACTGCAGCCAATCCGATATTGACCGTCAGTGGTGCAGGGACGTACACCGTTCAGTTGGTAACGGCCAATGCCAGTAGTACCAGCACCGCCAAGACACTGACCATCAAGGTAGACCCTGTGCTGGCATGGGATCCTGCAGCTTTGCTTTTCAATCCGGACATCCGGACCATTCTCCAGCAAGCCAGTGGTGGCAATTGTGTTTCTTGTCACGTCAGTGGCCAAAACGTGAGCACCACTTCGGGGGTGCCGCCGATCTATTACAACGATTTCGATCGGGCAGGAACGGGAAACGCCACCGACGTTACAAACCGCAATTGGCTCTACACCGAGGTACGGGGACGCATTAACTTTACCGACATTGTCGCCAGTCCCTTGCTGCGCAAACCCTCCGGCAATCACCACAATGGCGGGCTGCGCAGTGGCTTCAACACATCAGCCGCATTGGGAGATGCGGCGCGTACTGACTACGACAAGTTCGTGGCATGGATACTGAACGGCGCGCCGGAATAAGGCCGCAGACATAGTTGGGGGAGATATCAGCCCCCTTTCTCTTTACTCATGATTGAATAGCGGCGATCCCTATCAATACGAGCGCCGCGGTCCGGTGTAGCTATCCTTGGAAAACACAAATGGACTGGTGCGGCCGACCAAGGTTTCAATCAACGCCAATTCTTGGTCCGTGTGATTCACAAACGGGGCGCTACGAATGTTCTTGCCTTTGGCCGCGTCCTTGACAATGTAAAGTGGCCGGTCATGATGGCGTGCAACCACTTCCTCCCGGCTTTCCGGATCGTCATTGGCTTGGACCACGGTTGACCCGTAGCAGGTGCAGAAATAGGTGAGGTCCGGGTCGGACTCAATATAAAACCCGGTTCCCCGGATGCCGATGGTGGAGGCCGATGTCTTGACCGACATCGGGGAATTGCGCGACACAGAGAGCAGCTTGCCCGTCAACATCCGCAAGCCGCCAATCACATAACCCGTCACAGATGTATCCGGTGCGGTGCTCGGCGACTCAATCTCCAGCTTGCTGTCACCTCGCAGAATCATGGCGTGAGTATTCACCACGAAAATCGCTTCGCTGCTCTTGCCCGTCTGCACCGTATCTCCGGGCTTGATGGTTGTGCTTAGAGTCGCGGGAATGTTATTCACCCGTACATCACCGGTGATTCCATAGATGGATTGACCGGGTGGCAATTTTGCGGGCTTGCTACCAAAAATGTTGAGGCCCTGCGCCATGGCTTGCGGCAACGCCGCACCGAACCATCCAGCCGCGAGAGCCCGCACCAGCCATTGACGGCGTGGATCGTCGAAGTCGTCGTGTGAATTCATAAGCACCCTGAATTGGTTGAAAACCAGGCGCCTCTTGTCGGGGCGCTAGCGTGCATTATGAAAGCAAGGATCAGCCGGTGGAAGTCAATGCGGCATCCAACACTTCCACCCAGTGACGGACTGCGGTTTCGGTACCACTCTGCAGATGGCTGATGCATCCGATATTGGCACTGATGATGACCTCGTGGGCGGCAGGTGCCAGATGGCCCAGTTTGCGGTCACGTAGCTGGTAGGAAATCTCAGGATTCAGCACCGAATAGGTGCCGGCCGACCCACAACAGAGGTGGGCCTCGTTGGCAGCGACCCGCACGGCGAAGCCCAATGCGGCCATATGCGTCTCGACGCCACCCTTGAGCTTCTGGCCGTGCTGCAATGTACAGGGCGGGTGGAACACCAAGGCAGGCGTGTCAGCGCCGAGCTGCAGGCGTGGTTTCAACACGGGCACGAGTTCCGGCAATAGCTCGCTCAAATCCTTGGTCAACGCGCTGATGCGGGCGGCCTTTTCCGCGTAGACCGGGTCATCGCGCAGGATGTGGCCATAGTCTTTCACGGTGGCGCCGCATCCGGAAGCATTCATCACCAAAGTGTCCACGCCTTGCTCAACGTAGGGCCACCAGGCATCGATATTGGCGCGCATTTGGGCTTTGCCACCGTCCTGGTCGTTCAGGTGGAATTTCACCGCACCGCAGCAACCGGCGGCGGGGGCTACGACAGGCTGTATGCCTGCCGCATCCAGCACGCGTGCGGTGGCGCTGTTGATGTTGGGCGACATGGCGGGTTGCACGCAACCGGCCAGCATCAAGGCTTTGCGCGCATGGGTCCGTGCGGGCCAGGCGCCTGCATCCTGCGGCACCGGCACCTTGTTTTTCAGGGCCTGGGGCAAGAGCGGACGCACCAGCTGGCCCAGCTTCATGGCCGGCCCGAACAGGGGAGACGGCAGGCCCTCTTTGAGAGCCCAGCGCAGGGCTTTTTCGCCAGCGGGGCGGGGCACTTTGGCATCCACCAGTTTGCGGCCAATGTCTACCAGATGCCCGTAGTCCACACCGCTGGGGCAGGTGCTTTCGCAGTTGCGGCAGGTCAGGCAGCGGTCCAGGTGCATCTGGGTTGCGCGGGTGGGTTCTTGCCCCTCCAACACCTGTTTCATCAGGTAAATGCGGCCGCGTGGCCCATCCAGCTCGTCGCCCAGCAATTGGTAGGTAGGGCAGGTCGCGGTGCAAAAGCCGCAGTGCACACATTTGCGAAGAATGGCTTCTGCGGCCTGGCCATCGGCGGTATTCTGGTATTCGGGGGCGAGGTGGGTTTGCATGTCAGAAGTCGGAGTAGAGGCGACCGGGGTTGAAAATGCCGCCCGGGTCGAATGCAGCCTTCAAGCGCTTGAGCAAAGCGCCCTGCCCCGCAGATTGCGAATGATTTTGACACTTGGCGCCCGTAGTATCTGCGCCAGCAGCTACAAAAACAGTAGCATTTCCGCCCGCAGCTTTGGCGGCCGCCTGCAAGCGTGCGCCTGCCTGCAAGGGCGCCCAGAGCCAACGCAGGCCGCCATGCCATTCCACCAACTGGGGCCAGGGCAGGTCCAGCACTGGCGCAGTCTGGGCGACCGACAGGCGCCACAGCACGTAGTCGGCTTGGCCTCCAGCGGTGAAGAAAGGGAGCTTCTGGTCGCGGCACAAGGCCCAATCTGCAGCCGCTTGCGCAGTGTCCATACGCTCCCCGGGCACCTCTTTCAGCATGCGAGCGCACGCCGCTTCCACAGCCGCTGCAGCACCCCGCAGCCGGACAAACAACAGATCCCGCCCCGCTTGCCCTGCAGTTGCGTCATGCACCCAGCAACTGGCATTCAAGGGCAAGGGCTCGCCGCCCCAGCGGTGCAAGTGCTCCAGTGCGTCCGCTTGTGGCAGGGGGAACACCAAAGTCGCCTCACTGGGCGCAAGCGGCAGCACCTTGAGGGAGACCTCGGTGATCAAACCCAGCGTGCCCATGGCGCCTGCCATGAGTCGCGACACGTCATAACCCGCCACATTCTTCATGACCTGGCCCCCGAAGGTGAGCAGCTCGCCATGACCGTTGATGAGTTGGAGACCCAGCACATAGTCGCGCACACTGCCTACGCTGGCGCGGGCCGGACCGGCCAACCCGCTGGCCACCATACCCCCGACGGTGGCTTGGCTGGCACTGCCGGACCATCCGAAGTGCGGCGGCTCGAAGGGCAGGCACTGCCCTTGGGCGAGCAAAAGCTTTTCGAGCTCTGACAAAGGCGTGCCTGCAGCTACGGTGACCACCAGCTCGCTGGGAGCGTAGTCCACCACTCCGGTCAAACTGCGGGTATCCAACAAAGCTGCCGGTTGCAGACAGCCAACAAAGTCTTTGCTGCCGCCACCACGGATCTGCAGCGGCGTGCGCTGCGCAGCGGCTTGGCGGATCTGGTCAACGAAGGGCTGAAGGGCGTCGGAAGATGGGGACATGGCGGCAATGGTAAGCGGCCGCTCCTGCCCCTTGTGTGAATTTTTTGAACGCAAAAGCGCCGGAAATTTGCGCCCCGCGTTGGCAGCGCACGACTTGCCAGGCTCTCAATCCGCGAAAAAATGGACCGGCAGACCGGCCACATCGACCCGCATGAAAAACACCGCTCCCGACAGGGGAAACTGCACCAGCTCGGCCGCACTGCGGCCGTGGCGCGCAGTGGTGATGTACAGCGTTTTAAGGTCCTCGCCCCCGAAGCAAGGCATGGTCGGGCACTGCGCCGGGGTCTCCCAGCTGGCGAGCAAACGGCCATCGGGCGCGAATTTGCAGATGCGCCGCCCCTCGAACATCGCGGCGTAATAGTTACCCTCTACATCCACGGCGGCACCGTCGGGCCGGCCGGCGTAGGCCGTGTTTTCGAACGTCCATCCCGCGGGTTTGGGCTCATAAGTGCGCCAAACCCGGTGCGCGCTCAGGAGGTTGGACGCGAGGTCATAGTCCCAGGCGTGGGTGAGGTGGTTGGGCGTATCCGACCAGTAGACGGCGCCGTTGTCGGGGCTCCATGCCAAGCCGTTGGCGGTCAACGCGTCACCGGCATGGCGCTGCACTATGGGGCTGCCGGAGCGGCAGTCCACCGAAAAGAGCTCTGCTGCACGGCCGGCCTTGGGTTCATCAATGGTGCCTACCCAGAAACGCCCCAGTGCATCGCACTTGCCATCGTTGGCACGAATCACTGCGGTGTCGTAGGGCAAGGTGGCAATGCGCTCAAGCTCGCCGCCCCACTCCTGCGCGCGGAACACCCCGTCGCGCAGGGCGATGACCAAACCACCCTTGGCAGCCGGTGCAATGCAACCGGGCTCGCTGGGCATGTCCCAACGCTGCACAAAGCCCATGTAAATATTGGCACGCAAGATTGCCTTGCCGGGAATATCCACCCAATACAGTTGCTGCTCACTCGGATGCCAGAACGGGGATTCACCCAGTTCGAACACGTCGTCGCTCAGGGCCTGCCAGCTCATGCCTGCACCTCTTGGGTAGAACGCACTTCCACCCGCATGCTGCAACTGAAGCTTTCACCCGGCTGCAAGATGACGACCCCCAGGCTCTCTGCGCTGGCGCCGGTGGCACCCATCAGGTTCAGCGCGTTGTTCACATGGCTTACCGGCTCCACGGCGATGTTGTCGCGCTCTGGCGTGGTGAACACCACCAGGCGGCTGAGCGCAGAGCGCACGGTGACCTGCAGTTGGCTGTCCTTGAGCGTGAGCACACCATCCCAGCCGTCAAAACAATGGTCCACCGTTAAGGCGGCGGTCGCTTGACTCAGCCCGGCATGGGGCTCGCGATGGGTAGGTAGTTTGTCGGCCGCCATTTCCCAGCGGCCACTGGCTGCGAACTGCACTGTCGCGTCGGGACGCTTAACGAAGTAGGGGTGCCAGCCCAGTCCCACTGGTGCGGGGGTCCGGCTCTGGTTGGTCACGCTCAGACTCATGTCCAGGGCGTCGCCTTCGAGTTTGAATACTTGCGAGCAATCAAAGTCAAACGGCCAGGCGGCGTCTGCCTTGTGCTCCATAGCCAGCAAAGCGAAGCTCTCCGTGCTCTCCAACACCGTCCAGGGCCGCTCCCAGCCGATGCCGTGGATGGTATGGGGTTCGGGGTCAAAGTTTTTCACCAACGGGTGGCTGGTGCCGGACCATTGCAGCTGCCCATAGCCGATGCGGTTGGAAAATGGCACGAGCGGAAAGCTCGCTGATTGGCGCACGCTCGTGAGCTCTGTGCCCTGGGTAGACCGCATCACCGGAACCTCATTCATCCACATGCCGGCAATGGAGCCGCCGAGTTCGGGGCAGATGTCGCAGCGCAAGGGTCCATGGCGCAGGGTCAGGGGCGTACTCATAGAGGGATTCCGTTTAGAAGAGTGAATGCAACAGCGTGGCATTGTGCACCGCCCGGGCACAAAAAAGCCCGGCAACCTCACGGTTACCGGGCTCAAGTCTCAAGAAGAAACTACTTTGAAACTGCAGCGCAGTGCGCTGCGTTCAGTGCTTAGCGGTTGTAAGCAGTTTCACCGTGGCTGGAGATGTCCAGACCTTCGCGCTCTTCTTCTTCAGAGACGCGCAGACCGATCACCAGGTCCACCAATTTGAAGGCAATGAATGCCACCACACCGGACCACACCAGGGTCACCAGCACGCCTTGCAACTGGATCCACACTTGGCCGCCGATGGAGTAACCATCAGCAACCTTGTTGGCCACGTAGTCGTACACGCCGGTGCCACCCAGGGAAGGCGATGCGAACACACCGGTCAACAAAGCGCCGACGATACCGCCAACACCGTGCACACCGAACACGTCCAGAGAGTCATCAGCACCCAGCAGGCGCTTCAGACCGTTCACACCCCACAGGCAGGCAAAGCCGCCGATCAGGCCGATGGCGATGGAACCCATGGGGCCCACGAAACCGCAAGCAGGAGTGATAGCAACCAGGCCAGCCACTGCACCGGAGGCAGCACCCAACATGGAAGCCTTGCCGCGGGACAAAGCTTCACCGGTAATCCAGGCCAAGGTAGCAGCAGCAGTTGCCAACAAGGTGTTGATGAAGGCCAGAGCAGTCAGGCCGTTGGCTTCGAGGTTGGAGCCGGCGTTGAATCCGAACCAGCCGAACCACAGCATGGCAGCGCCCACCATGGTCAATGTCAGGCTGTGAGGAGCCATGGGTTCCTTGCCGTAACCGATACGCTTGCCCACTACGTAAGCACCGACCAAGCCGGCAACCGCGGCGTTGATGTGCACCACAGTGCCACCAGCGAAGTCCAGTGCGCCCTTGGCCCACAGGTAACCCGCAGCAGCCACCACTTTTTCCAGGGAAGCAGCGTCAGTGATCGCATCAGGGCCGGCCCAGTACCAGACCATGTGAGCCATGGGCAGGTAGCTGAAGGTGAACCAGAGCACGCAGAAAGCCAGCACGGCAGAGAACTTGATGCGCTCGGCGAATGCACCCACGATCAGAGCGCAGGTGATGGCAGCAAATGTGGCTTGGAAGGCGACGAATGTCAGCTCAGGAATCACCACACCTTTGCTGAAGGTAGCTGCCACCGAGTCCACGGTGATGCCCTTCAAGAACAGCTTGTCGAAAGTACCGAAGAAGGCACCGTCACCGCCGAATGCCAAGGTGTATCCGTAGACAGCCCACAGCACATAGATCAGTGCGGTCACTACGAACACCTGCATCAGCACGGACAGCATGTTCTTGCTGCGGACCAGACCGCCGTAGAACAACGCCAAGCCGGGAACTGTCATGAACAGAACCAGCGCAGTGGAGATAGTCATCCAGGCGGTGTCGCCCTTGTTGGGAACGGGAGCAGGTGCAGCAGCAGGTGCCGCTTCAGCAGCGGCAGGAGCAGCTGCGGGGGCTGCTGCAGGTGCAGCGGCTTCAGGAGCGGAGGCAGTGGCCGCGGGCGCATCAGCGGCGGGAGCGGCGGTTTGGGCCAGGGCGAATGTTCCTGCTGTCAGCAGGCTCATGCCGAGCGCCAGCGTGGCGAGAAGTTTTTTCATGTTCATGCTCTCTTTCTTTTTACAGCGCTTCTTTGCCGGTTTCACCGGTACGGATACGCACCACTTGTTCCAAGTCGTAGACAAAAATCTTGCCGTCACCGATCTTGCCGGTACGGGCTGCACCCTCAACAGCCTCGATCACGCGCTCCACCAGAGCGTCGTCAATCGCTGCTTCAATCTTGACCTTGGGAAGAAAGTCCACCACGTACTCTGCACCGCGGTACAGCTCTGTGTGGCCCTTTTGACGGCCGAAGCCTTTGACTTCGGTCACGGTAATGCCTTGCACACCCATGCCGGACAAGGCTTCGCGCACCTCATCGAGCTTGAACGGTTTAATGATGGCCGTCACGAGTTTCATGTGTTCACCTCAGCTTGATAGTTGATTACAGAGTCCGGGCCTGGTCTCAGGTCTTGCCAGGTTTTTGGAGCTAGGGTCGATAAAGCAGAAGCCGTGCCAAGTTGTCTGAAAGCTTGCATTAGCAAAAATCCCCATCGATTAGGCGGGCTTACGCTAAGATACCTGTATAAAACCACAGCATGCACTGCTTTAGTGCAGAGTCGCGCAATGCACCGAGTTATTGCGCACCTTTTTGGGAAGTCAGGGTTATGAGCTTGTCTTTGGTGCAAAGTCGCGCCTTATTGGGGCTGGAAGCGGTGCAAGTGACGGTGGAGGTGCATCTGGCAAACGGTTTGCCGAGCTTCACCCTGGTCGGTCTGGCGGATGTGGAAGTCAAAGAAGCCCGCGAGCGGGTGCGCTGTGCCATCCAGAACAGTGGTCTGGAGTTCCCGAACAACAAGCGGATCACCGTAAACCTTGCCCCGGCCGACCTGCCCAAAGATTCCGGGCGACTGGATTTGCCGATTGCGCTGGGCATTCTGGCGGCCAGCGGGCAGATCGATGCCGGTGCATTGGCCGGATTTGAATTTGCGGGGGAGTTGTCACTGTCCGGTGAATTGCGTTCTGTGCGAGGCGCTTTGGCCATGGCTCTGGCTTTGCGCAAGACCAGCGCCCGCCCGCAATTGGTATTACCGCCCGGCAACGCTGAGGAGGCAGCGCTGGTACCCGACTCCAGGGTCATCCGTGCGAGGCATTTGCTGGATGTGGTGCACCACTTTGCACCGGGAGGCCAAGCCAAGGATGCCGATGGCACTCCCTTGGAACAGGACCCCGACGGATGGGTACGGGTAGAAGCTGCAGCTCCTCAGCGCGCCAGCATCGGCCCGGACCTCGCTGATGTCAAAGGGCAGGTAGCCGCCAAACGTGCCTTGGAGATTGCTGCCGCCGGAGGCCATAGTCTCCTGTTGGTCGGCCCGCCAGGCTCCGGAAAGTCCATGTTGGCGCAGCGGTTTGCTCATTTGTTGCCGGATCTGGATACCGATGAGGCCTTGGAAAGTGCAGCCATTGGTAGCTTGTGCGGACGGTTTGATATGCAACGATGGGGGCAGCGCCCCACCTGCAGCCCGCACCACTCTGCGAGCGCCGTGGCCTTGGTGGGCGGGGGCTCACCTCCACGCCCCGGTGAAATCTCGTTGGCGCACCACGGTGTCTTGTTTCTGGATGAACTCCCGGAGTTTCCACGCCCTGCCCTGGAGGCGCTGCGGGAGCCGCTGGAGACCGGCACCATTACCATTGCTCGGGCCGCCCGGCGTGCCGAGTTTCCGGCACGATTCCAGTTGATTGCGGCCATGAACCCCTGCCCTTGCGGTTATCTGGGCTCCAGCATCCGGGCCTGTCGCTGCACGCCGGACCAGGTTTCGCGCTATCAGGGCAAACTCAGCGGCCCCTTGATGGACCGCATCGACCTGCATGTCGAAGTACCGGCTTTAGCTGCGGAAGACCTGCTGAACAGCACACCCGGCGAGGGCAGTGCTGCCATCCGCGAACGCAGCCAAATTGCAAGGGCGCGCGCTGTCCAGCGCCAAGGCAGCAGCAACCAGGCGCTCGCAGGCCAGGCCATTGACCAGTTTGTGGCGCTGGATCCGGCAGCCTCCAAGTTTTTGCAAACTGCCGCAGCGCAATTGGGGTGGTCCGCCCGCAGCACCCACCGGACCCTGAAGATTGCGCGCACTATTGCGGACCTCTCAGGTGCGGAATCCACCCAGCTGGCCCATGTGGCCGAAGCCATGCAATACCGTCGCGTCCTGAAGGCAGCAGGCTGAGGCAATCGCTACATTTTTAATAGCTGCTTGCGCACAATCAGCGAGCGCCAGAGCCTGATTTTCTTGCCGCCGCGAGGTAGGCAGCACACGATCAAGGTTTGTCGTTGAGTGTGACCCCCTGCTGTCGCAGGTAGGTAAGCACCTCTTTGCTGACCGGCGCAATGGCGCGTGCTTTCTCTGCCAACTCTGCCGCCGCAACCAACTGGCCCAAAGCTGCCTGGGACACTGCACTCCCCAGCAACCAGCGCTGCTCGGCAGGACGGGCCTGCAAGGCAGTGGCATAAAACTGCAGCGCATCCTGATGCCGGCCCAAACGCTGTGCGGCATTGGCACGTACGGCCCACAGGTCCGGCTGGGCGACCATGAGTGGCTCGTAGCGGCCCAACAATTCCAGAACCGCCGCAGCCCTGCCTTGCGCCAGTTCCATGCGCGCCAATTCGCGCAGCAGTTGCAGCTGGGTCGCGGCAGGAGCTGGTGGGCTGGCACGTTCGGCCGTGTGCAGTGTGTCTTGCAAAAGCTGGATGGCCGTATCCTGAGATCCGCTGCTGCTGAGCGCCTGGGCTTGAGCAAGCACATCGCGGGTCGCATTTTGTTGACGCTGCGCAACGACAACCGGATCAGGACCAGAAGCTGCGGCCGCCACCGCCACCGCCACTGGCGCGGTTGTAGCAGGCGAAGAAGAAGACACCAAACTGGCGGAGGAAGCAAGCTTCAATCCCCCGGACTCCGGCGAAGGAGCCATTGGCCGCGGCTTTTCCGCAGTCACCACTGGCGCAAGAGCTGCCGGCTTGGCAGGCGCTGCTGTGTCTGTGTGTGAAAGTGCAGAAGACTCTTTCACAGGCACCGAAGTTGCCATGGCGGGCGGCTGCGCAGGCGGAGCCTGCACCGCCGACTGCAGTTCCGGCTGCACAACTTGCGCACGACCCGCAACGCCCGGCACGATTTCAGGCAATGACGTCGATGGACGGAGCCACAACCACCACGCTGCCAGCCCGAGCACTAGCAATGCAGCGCAGCCGCCCCCCCACAGCAGGGCCCGATGGTGGCGGGCCTTCACAGATGTAGTGATATGGGGCACAGCGGCAGCGCGGACTCCGGCCCGCAAGGCGGGATCGAGGGTGGAGGCGGTACGCTGGTCCAAGTCACGCAGCATTTTGTTGATCACACTCATTCGTACACCTCGCCTGCCGTCCGTACCGCCGTGCTTTGGCGAGAACTACCGCTACGTAACCATCGCCACCAGCGGGCAGGTCCCCGAAAGGGCTTTGTCAGCCCGGGTGTATCCACTGCCGCCAACTTCACATGCGCCATGCTCACCCGGTGCACACCCTCCCCATATGCCAACATCAGGCATTTATGGGCCAGAATATTGACCAGTCGAGGCACGCCGGCGCTGATTGCGGCCATGTGCTGCACAGCATCCACCTCAAAAACATCCAGATCCGTATGTTCACTCAATGCCGCACGGGCCAAGCGATGACGCAAATAGTCGCCCACCGTCCCTGAGGCCATGGGGCCCAAGTATTCGCTAAAGGTAATGCGTTGCAGCAACTGCCGGATCTCCGGCCGCGCCAGTTTGGTGTCCAGGTCCGGCTGCCCCAGCAGTACTAGCTGAATCAGTTTGCGTTTCTCGGTTTCAAGATTGGACAGGAGTCGAAGGCTCTCCACGGTCCGGACCGGAATGGCCTGTGCCTCGTCAATGCACACCACCACGCGCCGGCCATGCACAGCGTGCTCCAACAAACAGCGACCGATGGTGGTCATCACCTGATGCCGGTGTTGGCGGTGGCTCACTTTCAGGCCCAGTTCCGCTGCAAGTGCCAGAAGCAAATCGTCAGGGCCCATATCCGGGTTCGGTATGTAGGCCGTCACGCACTCGTCCTGCAGCGTTTTGAGCAATTGGCGGCAAAGCACGGTCTTGCCACAGCCCAGCTCGCCGACCACCTTCAGGAAACCCTCGCCGCTGCGCAGCGCCACCAGGAGCGTGTTCAGTGTGGCTTGGGCGCCTTCGTGAGCAAAGTAGAAATCAGTATCCGGCGTGATGGAAAACGGGGCCTCACGCAGCGAAAAGTGCCCCAGGTACATTACTTCGCCGAGCCGTCAAGCTGGATGACGCGGGCGCGGGTAGCGTCCATGTCATCGATGGCCGCACGGGCCCGGCGGCCTTGTGCCTCCCAGTCCGCCGAAGACCGGATGATGGTAGGCTTGATCAGCACAATCACTTCCTTTTTGCGGCCCTGGGTGGCACGGTTGCCGAACAGCGCGCCCAAGCCGGGCATGCTGGTCGTGCCGGGAATGCCGGATGCGTTGCGGCTGGACTCCAACTGCATCAAACCACCAATCGCCACGATGGAACCGTCCTGGATCCGGACCAAAGTATCTGTTTCATTCACGGCGCTGGAAGCCAAGGGCAACTTGAAGTTGCCGGCGCTGCCCAGATCGATCTGCTTGGACTTTTCAGTGACCGTGGTCAGCGAGGGGTGCACGTGCAGCGTGACATTGACGCCGTCATCGATTTGCGGTGTCACGTCCAGAGAAATGCCCGAAAAGAACGGGGTTAGTGTCACGGTGGGCAAGGTGCTGGTCGTGGTGGTGCTGGAAGTTCCGTTGGTGGAGTTGGTGCCACCTGAAACATTGGTCACAAAGAACTCATCCGTGCCCACCTTCAAGACCGCTTTCTGGTTGTTCAAGGTCGCTACACGCGGGCTGGAGAGAGTTTGTACATCACCCTGCGTTTCGAGAAAGCCCAACACGGCACCGAATTGGCTGGTCGCCAAGGCGAGACCGAACAGGCCGCCACCGGTGGCGACAGAGGGGAATGCCACTGCGCCATTGATGGTGGTGGTGCCTTGCACAAATGCATTGGTACTGGTCACGCCACTACCGATTACTCCGGCTGCCACTTGGGTGCTGCCATCGTTGTTGAATGCACCCCAGTTGACACCACTCTGGTAGCCGTCACGCAATTCGACCTCCACCACTTTGGCTTCCAGCATGACCTGACGCTCCACCGAGGCCTGTGTGGCTTTGAGGAACTTGTCCACCTGTCGCAATTCTTCCGGCATGGCGCGCACGGCCAGAATTCCGGCTTGCGGACTGGCGACAACACTACGTCCCTCCCCGTTGCCGACCAAACTTTTGATGGCCCCGGTCAGCTCACCCCAGAAATCAGATTTGGAGGTGGTCGACACCCGGCTGTTTTCGGGTTGTGAAGACGTCCCATTGGTCGCATTGGCGGTGTTGTTTGTCGTACCCCCCGATGAGGATTGCTGCAACGCCGCGCCCGAAGACACCCGCAGCTCACTGCTGCCTTGCCGCTGTGAGGTGGGGTAATTCAGGCTAAAGACACGCGTCTGCAGGGTCGGGGCATAGACGGTGATGCGCCGCCCCTCTATCTTGAAGTCATAACCGTACACATCGCGAATGGCCTCCAGCGCCTCCAAGACGGTAACGCCGCGCAGGGTCACCGACAATGTGCCGCTGACATCAGGATGCATGAGCATGCTGTAACGGGTGTCCGCCACGATGGCGAGGAACACTTCCCGCGCCTGCGCGTTGTTCACCAGCAGGTCCAAGCGAGGCTCAGGCGCAGGGGCCACCACGGGTGGGGGAGGCTCCGCCAGTGCCTCGCTGACCTTGGCCGGCACTACCGCGCTGGGTTTGGGTGCCACCGCCGGAGGTAAATCGGCCTTGATGGCCGCGCTGACATCGGGGGTACGCAAGGGTCGATCCAACGCGCCGCATCCACTGAGCAGCGCGCCCCCTAGCAGGGAAACTACAAGAGGCGCGTAGCGCCCCAACAGAAATACAGACATGGAAGCAGAAGAGTTCATGGGTCGGGACTTCACGGTTGTGCACCTTCACAAGGAGCCACAGGGGTCACGGCTTGGGGGGAGTCTGAAGATTGCGTAGGGGACGCTTTGCGTTTGGCGCGCGCGGACGATGCGGCGGGTTGGGACGTGCACGCAGCTGCAGGCTTGGCTACAGAGCGCTGGATCCCGGCGAAACGCTGTATTTTGTTGAGTTGACTGCCTTCACGCAGCCAGATTTCGGTTTCGGTAATGCGCTCGAGCTTGGCATTGCCGACTTTCTGGCCCACGGCATAGAGCCGTGTTCCCACCACCAGATAGAGGCGCCCGTTTTGCATGATCACGCTACTGCCTTGGGGTGCAGCACTGCCACCGCCTGCTGCTTGCGAGGGCATAACTACTCCTGCTTCCGCCGGCGGTGCGGTCGGATCCCGGTCTGCGGCCGCCGCCCAGGCTGCTGCGCCAAGACACAGGCACGAGAGAATGCGCTTCATGGCTGCACCTCCAGCACATACACGCGCAATGTCAGTTCCGGGGTTTGCTTATCGACAGCCAGTTGCATACTTCCCCAGCGCAAGCGCGGCAGCGCCTGCTCCAGGCTCTGGACATAGCGTGTCAGGTCGGCATACGGACCGGCGACCTTGAGCTCCAGACCCCTGCGCTGGATTCCGGGAGTGTTCGTAGCGTCGTTGGCACCAGCCTCTGCAGGCACCGTACCCGACGACACCAGCCGCAGGCCCGGACTTCGCTTGAGAAACTGCACCAGCACCTGTTCCAATGCTTCGCTACCCGCAGAGGTGCCCGGAGCGATGGCTGCAATCTCGGCGCGCAAAGCTTCAATGCGCGCCTGCGACTGCGCTACTTCAGCGCGCAAGTCCGCACTACCGTCCACAGGTTTGGACACCGCCGCCAATTCGGCACGGAGGCGGTTGACTTCTGCACTCTGACTGAGAAACCGCTGTTGAGTTTGCTTGTAGGCCGTTTGTGCCGGCGTGAGCCAGAGCACATCCGCAATAGCCAGAATGACGACCAGTAGCGACAGGAACAAAAACAGACGCTCGCGCAAACTCAAGGCATTGATGCGCCCGGCCTGCGCGGCCCACCATGCTGTCATGGCTTGACTCCTGACGTCGGCGATTCGGCCAACTGTGGCTGCGCGCTAACCAAATTGAAGGACCAGGCTTCACGACCCACTGTGACCGGGGCGTTGCCGGCCACAGGCGCATTGGCGATTGCAGTGCTCTGGACCTTGACGGTAGCCAGGCGCAGGCCTTGCATCAAGGGACTTCCGGAAAGTCGACCGACCCAATCATTCAAGGCGGAAGGCTCCAGTGTGAAGCCGCTGACTTCCATGCGCCCACTGTCTGCTTTGACCTCGGTGATCCAGACCGGGGCCGGAATGCTGCGGGCGACCAAAGCCAATCGGTCGGAATGACCGTAGCCTGGCTTCCAATTGCCTTGTTGCAGAGCCTGCAGGATCTGCTCTTTGCTTTCGATCTCTGCACGTTTGTCTTGCGCCTCTTTAACGAGCTCTGGAGATGGAGGCTGCGCCATGGCTCTGCTGCGGTCTATGGCCAGTTGCAGACTTTGCATTTCCTGCGCCTGGGTTTGCATGGCCGCTACAAAACCCTGACTGGCGTTTTGAAGGTTCCAGACCCAAGCCGCGCACAGCCCTCCGCCCAAGACGACGAACACCCCGAGGGCCATCGCCACAGTATTGGCCGAAAACGGCAGCCGTGGCGCCTGCAGAGTGGGAGAGCAAAGGTTAATCTGTTGAGGCATGGTCTCAGTTCCTCATGCCTTTCGCACTTCGTTACGCAACAACACGCCCAACAAGGGAAGGCACAAGGGCATGTCCGCTACTGATATCTGATCCAAGCCCTTGAAGGACGCTCCAGTATGAAGAACCCCAACCGCTTGCCCGGTATCGCGGCTCAACCATTGCGCCAACTCCTCACTGCGCTCACCGGCAGCCACCCTGACTCCGGCCAGCGGAAGGTTGGTCCATGTACGTTCCCACAGATCAATGGAGCGCTGCACTTCCACCAACAAACGCTGCGCCCGGTCAATATCTGACTGCTCCGCACTGGCGGGGGTGGCGCCAGACGTCGAAAACTCCCCCCCGTAGCCAACGGCGGCGTACCCGGGTACGTATTCTTCGACCGGCGTGTAGGCATCTACAGGAGCCTGTTGCGCCAAACTGCCTGCCGTCCAGGTCATGCCCATAAAGCCTTCTGGCAAGTCGAGACGACGGCTGTAGTAGAGCTCTGTGCCGGCGCTGATGGTCAGCAGGGTCTGTCGGCCCTCCGAAATCATCAGTGCGCAGGTGGCACGCTCGGGCTCTTCGATGCTTTGCAAATTGCGCTGGGCCATGTCTTGCACATCGATCACACGAACGTCCCATTGCAGCACGCTGGCCAGCGACATGACGTCGCGCACCACGGCATTGTTGGCTGCGACCACAAACAACTGGGATGCGGCCCGGCCTTGTCCGTCACCCACTTTCAGTACGTCAATGGTCAAATCGTCCAGATGAACATCGACCATCTCCTTGATCTGGTAACGGGCGGCGGAGCGTAGCTCCTCGGGTGCAACTGCAGGGGCTTCGATTTGTAGCAACTGGTATTGCTCAGGCCGCAACATCACATCAGTGACGTAGCCCTTGAGACCCAGTTGCACCAATCGGCGCGAAAAGTCCTCCAAGCTGTCTGCCCCCTGCAACTCCACACCGGAACGGACAATCGTGAAATCGTTGCCTGCGCCGGTGGCCAGCACGTAGACCAAGGCCTGGCCCGACCAGGAAACCACCAATCGCTCTCCACTGGAGGCACGACGCCAAGGCAAGCGCATGCTTAGCTGCCTCCGGACGGGTGAATGCTGGACAGTGTGTGCGTGGCTTCAATCATGAATCTGTTGAAAGTCGGAACCGCTTGCTCTCATTTTAATAGCTTGTCGCGCAATGATGACATCGATTTGGCAGGTTTTTCAAGTCAATGTACGAATTGTGGTTTCGTCAGTAATTTTCACGCAGGTAAATCAAGGGGCTCTTGTAGACCCCGAAAGTCGCTCTGGCGCTGGGGTTGCTGCCGAACCACGGGCGATTGGCTGCTGTCGCCGCACTGGATGTGCTGGACACGCATGTTGAACCTGATGCCGTGCTTCCCACGTTCATACTCAGTTGAACACTGCCGCTGTTTCCCTGTCCGGGCTTGCTCAAAACCAGCCCGTTGCCGGGCAACTTGCCGGCTGACAAGGTTTGCGTGGTGGTGGGCGAAATCTGGGTTTCACACGCAGCGAGATTGCCGGTGTAGTTGGACATGGCAATGCTGGAGAGATTCAATGTGGTGCAACTGTCCAGCGTGTTGGTTACATACGCGGTACCGTTCCAATACCGCGCCTCGAGGGGAACGGGCAAAGACAGCAGTTCCGAACCATACGCATTGAACATGCGTAATTGCCCGGAACGAATCCGGGTCGTATTGGTCTCATTGGTCGCACTGACGAACGTGCCCCCATCGGGGTCTGCGATGGTTGCTTTGAGTTTGAAACTGTCATAGGGACCGTCCGGCGATACCAGCTTGCTGAAGGCATAGCTGTTATTGATGACCCACTGCCCGGAACTCCAAAGTGCCGTGTTAGGCATTATCGGAAAATCAGGGCTGCTAAGCCTCGATACAGCCACGTTGGCGCCTGCGTTGTCGCCGCTGAGTGTCAGCGAAGCGAGTGTGCCGTAGCCTGCGGTATATCGACTCGTCACGGGATCAGCGGCTGATGCAGCGCTCCCGCTGAAAGCGTGGGCCTTGATAGTCATCAGCACACCCAAAGCGTCTTCATCCATATAAGTAAAGCCGCCGGCTGCGCAACTGGGGGTGAGGCTGCCTGCAAATGAATAATGGCTGGGGTACCAACGCCCGAACCGGGTGGAAGCCGGGCTCCCGATATTGCAACCGTACTTGCCGCCGCTCAGCGTATTGGAGGTACTGCCAACAATGCAATCCCCGTTGGCCTGGTCGACCGACGTAAACCCGGAATCCGACACCGCATCCGCCTGGAACTGGATGTTTCCCACATCCAGGTATTTGAAGGAAGAGCCTGTGGCTTGCGCTCCCGTGCCTGCAGCAAATGTGCCGCTCAAGGCTGTCACAGCAATGGTGGCTCCATTGTGATCCACCACCTTGCTGACATCGATGGCTGGAGTTCCGGTGTAACCGGTCGTCACGCCGGCAGATGCATTCAATACAAAAGTGGTACCAGCCACCGCGCTGGGGCTCCCCGTTTGCGCCGTGTTATTCAACGTTGGCGTCGACACTGCAAGTTGGGCAGGACGTACCGCAAACCGGTCCGACGAACAACTGTACAGCGTGGGCGTCACATTGGTATCGGTGACACGACACACGACTTGGCGGCTGGCATTGGCCACCGTCACCGCTGTAGGAAGAGTTTTGCGCCCCAAATCGGTGGTCGCCAGTGTCAGCGCCTGGCTGGCGATGGCCCCCGTTCGGCTGCTGCATGAAGGCGCAGGGCTGGCCGTATCGTCAAACAACTCCACCGTTACGCCGGAAGATGCGGTGTAGGTGGTTGACTGACTGCCGTCAGCCTGCAAGGCCACCACATCAAAGCGGAAAGGCTGCCCGCTGATTTCGGTGTAAAGCGGATTGCGGCCTGATGGGGTGGCTGTCAGATTGGTATAGCCTACCCCGGTCTCCATGCACTCGTACCCGCCTACGCAGGGCGTGCCGAGGAAGGTCATGGCACAGCTCTGGAGGGAGGTGGCGGTGTTCCAGCATTTGGTGCCATTGAGTGGGGTCGTGCTCAAGCCCGATGAGCCTAACACTACCGAACCGGCAGAGGATGCCTGCAGCACCACATTGGCCGTGTTGTTGCCGGATCCCACCGAGAATGTGGCAGGCGTTTTGGTCACTGTGGGCGTACCGGGGGTGGTGGTGATAGAGCCCGTGAGCGTGCCGGTGCTCACAATATTCGCAGCGGGACACGGAACTGTGGAAGAAGTGCAGGCCAATACCTTGATAGTCTCGGGGCACAGCGTAGCGCTACCGTCATGCTGGATTTCCAGATGGTCATAGGCGGGCACGGTCGGAGACCCCACTACAAAATCGTAACTGAAGGTGTAGGTACCGGACGCTGTGAAGTCGTACTCAATCCCGATGCCGGTATCCGAATAGGTAGTGATCACCTGATTCGACATCTGGGTCGCTTGTGAAACCGAGCAGGTCGACGTGTTGAAGAAATTGGACCAGACACTGGCGCAATATTTGGTAAAGGGCAAACCAGAGCGTTCTCGGAATGACTCCACAATGCTCACCCCCGTGGGGATGGCCGTATTGGACGGGCAGGTGGTTCCCGAGGCGGGGGGATAGGTGCCGATGACGCGCTTGCCATTGCCGTCCACAAAGGACACGCCACACCCGTTATCACTGCCCCCCAAATAGGTGTCGAACACGTGGTAGTAGCGCACCGGATTGCTCCCGCTGATGGGATACCCCGAAGGAATGGTGACCGTCACCTCCGCGGTAAGAAAATCCAGGGGCGTTGTGTATTTCCACACAATCGAAACTTGGGGTCCGGAGTTGATACCCAACGCGGAGGTCGCCGTTTGCTGCACGCCCGATGAAGACGGATTGGCAGGCGACGTGGCCGTGATGGTGCTGGTAGCGTAAGCCCCACCGCTGGGCGTTAGCGCAAAATGGGAAGGACCGTACACCAGTCCGTTGGCTCTCAAATACACGCCGTTGTCCAACAAGTTGCTCGGTGGCGTGGTATTCGGTTCATAGACCTGACCCGTACCGTTAAGCCTCCTGACCTGAATCTGGGTGTCTTCGTCGATAAAAAACCGAAGCCCGTTGCTTGCCGAGGTTCCGCCTGTGTTGTTGAACTCAATGGTTACCGCCCATGCCGACGAGCACCACAGGAGCGACAGAAAACCAAGCACCAAGTACACCACACGGCCTGACATCTTTCCCACTCCGCATCGGACATTGAACATTACATTTCCACCGCAGCACTGACGCTGCGTTCCACATAATTGGCACTGCCCGCGGTACCTGCGCTGGCCCTGGACTCAAACCGGTACACCACCACAGTACTGGCCCCATCGGCGTAACTGGACCGGCTGCAGGTCACAGTAAGCGCAAAGCCCTCCACACTGGCTGGCGCACCGGAGGGACAGTTCGCAGGGCTGGCCGTGACTTGCGCGATCCCCCAACCCAGTCCAGCCCGCGCGGCCCAGTAAGCACGTGACCCCTGCAAGTCCTGTGCTGCAGTAAGTTGCTGGGTATTGGAGAACGTCACCATGAATCCGCCCAACGCAGCCAGTATCACCACCAGAAAAATGGCGGCAATGGCAGCGAAACCGTGTTGAGCTCCATCTCTGTTAATCATGGCGTGTTGTTCACATTGACTTGGTGATAAAGGCTGACAGACTCATTGTTGCTCACGTCAGAAATAACCAGCGTCATTTGCACCAAGCCATTGCGTTGCAAGTCGGTATCGGGCGTATAGGTAAAGCCACTGCTGCCACAAACCACATTGGAGGCAATCACAGGGGCATTGGCAAGCTGGGCGGAGGTGCCGCAGTAGCTGGTGGCGCTGCTCGTGAACAGGGGGGAACTCCCCGTGGTGAGGCCCGGTGTCGCCAAGCGCCGCAATGTGCCGCCGGTGCACACATAGGCCACCACGTTTTCTTCCACCGGGATGACATGGAAGCGTTTGGTGCCAGACTCTAGAGGGAACTGCTTCGCCGCAGCGAAGGTAATGGTTGTTTCCTCCGAACCGCTACTGTTGTCAGACGCCAAAATGCTGACGCGGGCCACGTTGTCGCCGTTGTAGGCGGTGGCACCGGTGATGCCCAGGTTGTAGATGGCAATCAAGTCGTTGGTCTTGATTTGCTGGTCCGCGCTCCAATCGGCATTGCGGCCCAGCATATTGAATTTGTCGTCAGCTGCGGCAAAGTTCAGCCCCAAGCCTGCGGTGTCAGAACTCCCCCTGTTCTGCTCACGGTAACGCCCACCGTTGCGCGTAGGTATGAATTCCAGACAACTATCCGAACCATTGACGGTTGACGTGCGGATACTGTTCGGCAGCGCTTTGCGCAGGTCCCGGGACATGCGACGTACCGCGGTATCGGCTACGTCCGTCAACGCCGCCCTCCGTCCGCTGGCAAAGTAGGCCTCAATTGGAGCGCGCATGAATACCGCGACCATGCCGCCCACGATGCCGAGGATGACGATCACCATCACCAGCTCCACCAAAGTGAAGCCGCGCTGACGGGGGGGCATGGTCACCGCTGTCATGGTCAGTAGTTGGTCCGGTATCCGGTCAGGGTGATGGACTCCGGGCCCCTGCTTACCGTCACCGTGACCTTTCTGGCTGCAATGCCAAGCGCCGCGCTCCCGTCGCTCACTGCGATGGTGACGGCATACGCCGACAAAGCGGCAGGCAGCGCCAGATCGGCCTGGGTCTTTCCGTTGTAGTCGTCCACGTTGTCCCAATTCGTACGGCCTGTCTCGCCGGTGTTGGTGCCATCGGGGTCGGCATAGGCTTTTTGCAACACCTCCTCCAGGACGGACTCCGCAATCGCAATGGCCTGCTTGCGCACCATGGGATCGGCACTGGACTTCACACTGGTATTCATCACTGACAAGATACCCGCCAAACCGGCACTCACGACCACAATAAAGATGATGAGTTCGATCAGCGTGAAGCCGGAATGACGCGATGCGCTATTCATGCACATACCCCGTGGCAGCTTCAATCGTGATGGATGGGCTGACGTTTGCCACCTGCAGGGTCTGGGTTGCGGCAGACACACCGGTGCTAGTCTGGACCGGCTGACCCAATGCATCAAAGTTGAAGCTGAGCGGCGTGCCATTGAACGCAACACCGCTGCGGGCACTCAAGCCGGCCTCACCAGCGGGGCCTGCCAGGGCTGCGCTGCAGGTGTTGCTACCGGCAGCATTCGCAATCCGCAAATTGATGGCGTTGCTGCTCAAAATCACGCACACCGTGCGACGCTGCGCGATGGCCGTTTTTTGGGCATAGCGCAAAAAGGCCAGCGACTGGTCATGAAAACCCCGCGCATAAAAGTCCCCAGAGTTCAGAATGCGCGGCACAGCGTAAACCGCCAGAATTCCCAGCAAGACGATCACCATCACCAGCTCCACCAGCGTGAAACCGGCCTGACCGCTCCGGCAACGGGCGGCCATCCTCAACCTGGGAAGTGTTTCGGTCCATTCTGGTGCCATGGATGGTTTAGAGTCGCTATGTTTTTAGGAGCTTTTTGCGCAATGTTTATGGGCGCCAGAGGCAGATTTAACCATCAAATGCCGTTGACGCCATGCACCGGTAGTCCTTGCGCAAGCTTATTCGCACTATGCCCGAAACACCGGCCCTCCAGTCCCTCAAAAACCACCGCTTTTCCGGCGATGAGAGACCGCTGGCACCCGCAAGTTCCCGACTGGCGGCAAGAATTCTGGCGGTGACGCTGGCCCTGGTGCCCATGGCTGGCGCCCCGGGGGAATGGGTACTCCAGGACACCCTGAAGTCCACATTGCTGGCATTGGGCGTGCTGTATGCCGCCATCGCATGGGGGTGGATGGCGCTCCGTGGCGAAGACGCCCCCCGGTTCAAGCTGCACGGCATACTGCTCTTTCCAACCGTGCTGTGTGCCTACGCGTTAGGAAGCATGGCATGGTCCCACACCTACCTTGCAGGCGTGGAGGCCTGCCGCTGGGCCTTGCTGGGTGTGCTGCTGTGGGTGACCTTGCAGGTTGTATGCAAGGAAACCGTGCTCTCCATCGTGGTCGGCATTCATATCGGGGCGGTAGGTGCGTCAGCCTGGGTGGCGGCACAGTTCTGGGGCAATCTGGACTGGTTTCCGCAAGCCGCAGTGCCGGCCTCCACCTTTGCCAACCGCAACTTCTTCGCGGAATACCTGGTCTGCACCTTGCCTTTTTCGGCTTACCTGCTGGTACAGCTCAAATCCCCACGGTGGCGGCAGCTCATGGCGCTCTCGCTGGCGTTCAACATCGTGGCGCTCATGATGAGCGGCACGCGCTCAGCGCTGGTGGCGGCGTGCCTGGTGGGTCCTGCACTGCTTTTTGCGATCTGGCGCTTCCGGAATGCCTTGGCGGTGTCCGGGTGGAGCACGGGCTCGCGATGGTCCTGTCTCCTGGTGCTGGTGGCGGGCGTGCTCAGTCTGGGTGCCCTGCCCACTCGGCATCCGGTGCTCTTGGCCGATAGTTTCGGCACCACCCCGCTGGAGCGCAGCGTGCTGCGCGCGGGCTCCATGGCCAAAACGACGGAATACACGGTGGGTTCTTTTTCCATCCGCTCCAGCATGTGGCGCTCCACCGCCCGCATGATGATGGCGAATCCCCGGACGGGTGTGGGCGCCGGTGCGTGGGAGGTCCACATTCCCTTGTACCAGGGCTGGAACAACTCACTGGAAACCGACTTCTATGCCCACAACGAGTTCCTGCAACTGATGGGGGAGTACGGTCTGCCGGTAGGGGGGGAGCCCTGGCGGTACTCCTGGCCTACCTGCTCCTGAGCGCTCAACGCACATGGCAGTTGCCGGTAGCGGGCTCGTCCGGGGAACAGGGCGCCTTGCAGGCGGTCGCCTTGTGCAGTTTGCTGGCTTTGTTCATCGTGAGCAACGCGGGGTTCCCGTGGCGGCTGGCCAGTACGGGGGCTCTGTTCATGGTCGCCCTGGCGCTCGTGGCGGGCAACTATGCCCATGACTCCGCGCCCGTGCCGCGGAATGTTTGCCGCGCTGCCATCGCAGGATTCGCGCTGGTCTTGCTCGCGGCCTTGTGGATCGGAGGCAAGGCGATGCAGGCAGAAAGCTGCATCGTACGCAGTGTGCAGACACTCAATCTGCTGATGGCGACATCCCCATTACCCGAGGCGCAACGTCGTGCCCTACAACAAGACGCGTTTGCCTTGTTGAAAGAAGGAGTCGCCATCAATCCCCACTACCGCAAACTCACCTCCCTGGCTGCAGATCAGTTTGCCGCGACCGGCGATTTGGAAGCAGCCTTGTGGGCCCAAAATTCCGTTGCAGCATCGCGCCCCTACATTCCAGACGTACACGCGAACCGCGTTCTGCTGTATTCGGGCTTAAGGAGGCCCAGCGAAGCGCAAGCTGCATTGAAAGCGCTTGAAGCGCTGCAACCCGATGCGCCACGTACCCGTGCGCTGGGCATTCTGCTGATGCGACGTGCTGGCCAAGATGCTCAAGCCGCCCAACAACTTCGCGCCTATTTTGCCCAAGGCAAAGTGGAATACGACCTGGTCCGGTTCGCGCTGGCCATCGGCTTGGAAAACAATGATGAAGCTTTGACCGTTCAGGCGTTCCGGCTGTGGGTTCAAGGCTGGCCGGCTGAAACGAGCGCCCAAGCAGATGCCGTCAAGTTAGCGCCCGAACCTTGGCGTGAGCGCATGCGCAGTCGCAATGAGCAGCTGAAAACAAAAAGCCAGTGAGGTCGCCCGCACTGGCTTTTCTGATGGCTTTCAGCGGTCAAGACCGCCCATGCTCAAGGAACTGCGATTGCTGTAAACGCTGCTGTCACAGCGGAACCACTGGTTGGTGTCAGAGTCAAGGTGCAACCATTGGAAGTACCTGCAGTAGTGACAAACGAGCCGGTTGTCATGGCGGCAGAATAGGTGCCACCGCTCGTAGGATAGGCCCCCCCTGCAATGTGGCCTTTGCCCCATCGCAAGAAGACACCGTTACGCCACCGCCAGTAGCGGTGCCTTTGGCGGAATAGGCCGCATAGTTAATTGCCGAGCCGGACGACAATGCACCCGCAACGCCGGCCACAGAAGCTGCTCGCGCGTCGGATGACAAATCCACAAACTTCGGAATCGCAACTGCGGCCAGGATGCCCAGAATCACGATCACCATCACCAACTCAATCAATGTAAAGCCGCGTTGTACTTGTTTCATGGAGTCCACCTTTCAGGGAAATATGTGAGTCTGAGATCGGGTGCCCGTCAAAAGAACCGGTTCCGACTTCGCTTCGTGACTAATTCTAGGCCAATGATGTAATTCTGTGCATGAGGTTTATGCAATAAGTGCAAGTCTTTTCAAAGCTTTTCACAAATTTGTATTCCTCGCGTTAACGCGCGCACCGGGCTATTCAAGGGGCATTCCCGCCCACATGTAAGACTGTATGGGCCGGAGTTGGGGTGCGGCGCCCGTGGTTTCCACCGTAAACCACACCGCTTGGCTGCCCGCCGGCGCATCCAAAACACTGATGTCCTGCGGCTTGTACCCCACGCATCCACAGCGCTTATCAAACACCCACCGGCCGGGTGCCACCTCTTGCAACAGAGCAGCAGGTACTTCGCCTGCGTAATTGGGAGCCGGTTGTTGTAGCAAGTCAAAGGGGTTGGGCAGCGCCACAGAGGTAGAGACTGCGGCCCTGGATTTGCCTGAAGCGGGAATCATTCGGTGCACGTAGTCCAGCACCAGCGCGGTTCGCAGGGCGCCTAGCGTACTCTGGACTGCGGCTCTCTCTGACTGGGCACGTACCTGCTGGCCATAACGCCATAGAACTCCCATGACCACGGCAACGCAGAGCGCCAGCAGCCCCCACTCCACCCAGCGTGTGCTCCAGACCGGACGGGGGCTCTCAGGGATGTAGGCCGTTGCCATTGGCTAGCCCCCGCCCTTGCCCATGGCGGCCTGGCCCATGTTCCACAAAGGCAGAAACACGCCCAAAGCCAGCAGCAATACCAACACACCGATCACGGCCAGTAGCACCGGCTCGATGGCTGCCGACAGGCCCTTGATGCTGTAGTCCGTTTCCCGCTCGTACATGCCGGCAATCTCAAACAGCAGGTTGTCCAGCTCGCCGGTCTCTTCGCCCACGTTGATCATTTGCAGGACGACTGGAGTGAATACACCCGTGGCCGCCGCACAACGGGAAATGCTTTCGCCCCGTTCAATACCGTCCCGCATCTGCTCAATACGGGCACCGATAAAGGCGTTGTCCACCGTTTGCGCCACCACGGTCAGGGCCTGCACCAGCGGCACACCGCTCTGGCTGGACAAGGCAAAGCTGCGGGCAAAACGGGCCAAGGTTGCCTTGAGAATGATGTCTCCCACAATGGGAAGCTTGAGCTTGCGGGCATCCCAGCGGTAGCGGCCGGCGGGCGTGCGCAGGTAAGCGCGTATGCCCACCACCGCCCCTGCCACAACAGCCAGCAGCATGGGCCACCAGTTAATCATCCAGTTCGAGAAGCCGAGCAAACCCCGCGTAATCAGCGGCAGTTCGCTGTTGAAACCGGCGAACACCTTGGCGAACACCGGTATCACAAAGATGTTGAGGATCACGATGGCGGCTGCCATCGCGATCATCACAAAGCTGGGGTAACGCATGGCCTGCTTGATGCGCTCGCGCACGTCACGCTCGAACTCCATGTGTTCATTCAGACGCAAGAACACCTCGGTCAGGCGGCCCGTCATCTCACCCACGCGGATCATGGCGATGTAGAAGTTACCGAAGAGTGCGCTATGGCGCGCCAGCGCAGCCGATAGCTCCCGCCCCTGGTCCAGGCTGGAGCGCACGTCCTTGAGCAGCTCCACCATGGCCGGCTTGGTCGCCGAGGCCTCCAGCCCCGCAAAGGCTCGCAAAATGGGCACACCCGCCTTGTTGAGCGTGTACATCTGCCTCGAAAAAATCAACAGATCTTCCACGTCCACCGGCTTACGGGTCAGGAACGCGAGAGGGTCTTTCTTCTCCTTGCTTTCCACTGCCTTGGCCAAGGCAATGTGCACCGGTGCCACACCGATGGACAGCAGCTGATCGGCCACTCCGCCCTCCGTCATGGCGTCAAGCTGGCCGCTGACAGCCTCGCCCCGGTTATTGCGTCCGCGCCAGTCGTAAACGGCCATCTTCAGCCCACCATGGCTTCGTCGTCATCGGCATCGAAGCCGATGCGCAAAGCTTCTGCCAAAGAGGTCTTGCCTGCACGCACCATCTGTAAGGCATGGAAGGCCATGGTGTGGCCCTTCATGCGCTCCCGTGCAGTCCGCAGGAAGCCGGCAGGGTCGCTGTGCGATGCTGCGTGGGTGAGGGCGGCGTCCATCTCCAGCAATTCATACACCCCTTGCCGGCCGGAGTAGCCCGTGCCGTTGCATGTGGAGCAACCCAAGCCGCGCTTGGGCGCTACGGTGTCACCCGGCTCCAGCATGGACTCCAGCCACGACTGCTCTTGCGGCGTGGGTGAATGGGGAGCCAGGCAATCCTGGCAATTGAGCCGTACCAGACGCTGCGCAATAACGGCCTGCAAGGAGGTAGCCACCATGAAAGGCGGCACACCCATATCCAGCAGGCGGAAGGGGGTGCTGATCGCATCGCGCGTGTGCAGGGTAGAGAGCACCAAATGGCCGGTAATGGCAGCACGCAGGCCGATTTCTGCCGTCTCCGCATCGCGCATTTCACCGACCAGAATCACATCCGGATCCTGTCGCAAGCAAGCGCGCAACACGCGCGCAAAGGTGAGCTCAATCTTGTCATTGACCTGCACCTGGGTGATGGCGGGCAGGCGGTATTCGACCGGGTCTTCCACCGTGATGACCTTGAGTTCCGCCGCGTTGATTTCTGCCAACGCGGCGTACAAAGTGGTAGTTTTGCCGGAGCCTGTGGGACCGGTCACCAGCACCATGCCCGAGGAGCGGGTCAGCACATCGCGGAAGCGCTTGAGCATGTCCGGCGGCATGCCGATGGTGTCCAGGCGCCGCATGCCGGTGCCCTGGTTCAGCAAGCGCATCACTGCCGACTCGCCGTAGGTGGTGGGCAAGGTGGACAGACGCACGTCGATGGTGTTGTCCTTCAGGCGCACCGAGAAGCGGCCGTCTTGCGGCAAGCGCTTTTCAGAGATATCCAGCCCCGCCATCAGCTTGAGGCGCTGGGCCAGCGCTCCGCCGATACGTTTGTCGGCTTGCGTTTGGGTTTGGAGGACGCCGTCGACCCGCACGCGGATCTGCAAAAAGCCTTCTTGCGGCTCGATATGCACGTCGGATGCCCCGACCTGCATGGCGTCTTCAAACAAGGATTGCAGCAAGCGCACCACCGGCGCGCCTTCCAGGCCCACACTGGCAGTCAGCTCACCGAAGTCCACCGCATCACCCAGGTCTTTTTCGAGGGCGCGGGCCAAGCCGCTGATTTCTTCGGTGCGGCGGTAGAGGCGGTCGAAGGCGAGCGCCAGCTGGCTTTCCGGCACGGCGGCAATGCTGATGTTGCGCTTGAGCAGACGAGTCAGCTCGTCGTAGGCGAACAAATCCAAGGGGTCGGCCAAGGCCACCAGCAAGGTATCGCCCTTGTCTTCCAAAGCCAGCGCCTTGAAGCGGCGCGCCGCGGCCTCGGGCAGCAGCTTGACCACGTCGGCGCGGAAGGGGAAGGTCTTGAGGTTGACGAAGGGAATGCGCAGCTGCCGTGCCAGGCCGTTGGCCAGCAACTCTTCGGTGATGACGCCGGTTTCAATCAGCAGGCGCCCCACCTTCTTGCCGGTGGTGCGCTGCAGGTCCAGGGTCTGTTGCAGTTGCTCCTGCGAGATCAGCTTTTGCTGGACCAGCACATCACCCAAACGCAGTTTCTCAGGGCGGCCCGAGGGGGGACGTGGACCGTCCGGCGCACCGGGCGCTGCCGTTGCCATGTTCATGCGCTATTCCTTTTGCGGTTTGCAAAAATAATAGCACGCGAACCTTTTATGTAGCGCTGTTAAAAGGGGCGGGATTCCGCTCAGCGGGGCTGCGCGCCGGGGTAATGCTGTTGCCCTCCACCGTCACATGCTGGCCGACGCTGGCGCTATTCGCCTGCTCGATGGTGCGAACGCTGCCGTCTTCCATGCGTACTTCGACCAGGTAGACCGTGTCTTTTTTCAGGCGCTTTTCCACGGTGTTCCCGGCCCAGCCGCCGCCCAACACACCGGCAATAGTGGCCAGGGCTTTGCCGTCACCGCCGCCGAACTGGTTGCCCACCAGACCACCCAGCAACGCGCCTGCCACCGCGCCCGCGCCACTGGGGTTGGCACTTTCGCGCTGAACCGGCGTCACACTCTCGACCACGCCGCACGTGGCGCACACGACTCTGGCGGGAAGCTGCACAGGAGCCTGAACGGGCACGGGTGCCGCCGCCACAGGCGCACTATGGGCGACCGGCACACCTGCTACCGGCGTCACGACCGGCGCAGACACCTTGGTCGCCCCTTGATTTGCTACTGATTTAGGAGCTGTCTGCGCATATTTGGCGGGCGCCGATGGCACTTTTTTATCCAAAACGACAGGAGTGACTGCAGGCACTACAGCGGCCGTGGGCGCCTGCACGGACTCCAAAGGTGCAGGCGTAGCGGGTGAATGGATGGCCACGACCTCCAGGGGCGCGTCCGGCTGGGCCGGGCCCATCTGCTGGCGCAGCACGACGGCTCCCAGCGCGAGAGTACTGGCACCCAGCACACCGATGGCACCCCACAACACCTTGTTCCCGGCAGCTGACGCACCGGAATGAGACAAAACAGTCGACATACATCTCCTTCAAACAGCCATACGGACAACCGGACCGGTCCCGCTAAAGAGCTAACGCCCGCATGTGCTTAAAGGTACACAGCCCATCCGGCTGGGAGGTATCTGATTTGTAACGCTGGGTAAAGCCAGCCGCTGAAAGCATTGCCTTTCAAGGGGGAATCAGGTGGACTCCACCGCACTGTCTCTTTCCATGAGCACCAAAGTTCCACCTTGAACACGCACTTGTGAACCTACCGGCAGGAACGCGTCCTGTTCAAACGTGCGCTGCGTGTTGTCCTGCATACGCACCACAATGCGGCAGCCGGGCTTTTGCTTGAGTTGCTTCTCAATGGCATTGCCAGCCCATACGCCGCCTAGGAGTCCGATGATGGTGGCCATGGTTTTACCTTCCTCGCCACCGATTTTGTTGGCGATAAGCCCCCCTACCGCTGCACCGATAGCCGCGCCCACACCACTATGGGGTGTGTCACGAGGGATTTCGACAGCCGATTCAACGATTCCGCATTCGCCACAGACTGCGCTCCGCTCCACGGCCGCCAGGGGCTGCGATTGTGCAAGCGGTGCGGTTACCGTGAGGCAGGCAGCCAAGGCCCAGATGAAGCCTGTGACTAAGAAATTACCAAAAAATGGATGGAGGCGCATGGTGAACCTTGGAGTTACCCCGACTCAACGCACAGCGCCCCTTAAAAGCACACAGCCGGATAAAAACTTCCCGGCCATATGCCTACTTTGTCACACCAAAGCGCCTTACAGGTTGGGCGCCAGCAGGCGTTCCAGCGCGGTGCGGTCGAGCTTGCGGCGCTCAGCCAGGTCGTGCACCTGGTCGTCCCCGATCCTGCCGACATTGAAGTAGGTTGCGTCCGGGTGCCCGATGTAGAAGCCGCTCACGCTGGCCGCCGGGGTCATGGCCAGGCTCTCGGTCACCGTCATGCCGACCTCTTCGCACTGCAGAAGAGCGAACATGTCCTTCTTGACGCTGTGGTCCGGGCAGGCAGGGTAGCCGGGTGCGGGGCGGATGCCTTTGTACTTCTCACCGATCAGGTCCTCATTGCTGAGCGACTCGCCTGCGGCGTAGCCCCAGAGATCGGTGCGCACACGATGGTGCAAGCACTCGGCAAAGGCCTCCGCAAGGCGGTCAGCAATCGCCTTGAGCATGATGGCGGAGTAGTCGTCATGGTCATCGAGGAAATACTTTTCCTTTTTGTCCACGCCGATACCGGCTGTGACGGCGAACATGCCGGCGTAGTCCGCCTTGACGCCTTTGGGGGCCACAAAGTCCGCCAGGCAACGGCTGGGGCGCATCACACCGTCTATTTCCTGCTTCTCGGTTTGCTGGCGCAGGCCGTACCAGGTCATGGCGACCTCGCTGCGGCTCTCGTCCGTGTAGAACTCGATGTCGTCGTCATTCACCGTGTTGGCAGGGTACAAGGCCACGACGGCGTTGGCAGTGAGCCAGCGCCCTTCGATCAGTCGCTTGAGCATGCGCTGGCCATCGGAGTACACCCGCACGGCCTCGGTGCCCACCACCTCGTCCTTGAGGATGGCAGGAAACGGGCCCGCCAGGTCCCAGGTCTGGAAGAACGGCGCCCAGTCGATGTACTTGGCCAGCTCGGTCAGGTCAAAGTTCTTGAACACACGGCGGCCGATGAACTTCGGTACGGTGGGCTGGTGGGCAGACCAATCGATGGACGCTTTGTTGGCGCGCGCTTTGACCAAGGGCCACAAAGGCGTTTGCTTTTTGCTGGCGTGCTGATGGCGCACCTTGTCGTAGTCGGCGTTGAGCTCGGCAATATAAGCAGCAGCGCTTTCGCTGAGCAGGCTCTGGGCCACGCTGACACTGCGGGAAGCATCGGGCACATAGACCACCGGGCCTTCGTAGTTGGGCGCAATCTTCACGGCGGTGTGAACGCGACTGCAGGTGGCGCCACCGATGAGCAGCGGGATGTTGCGGCTGCGGAAGTACTCGTCCTTCTGCATCTCGCCGGCCACGTACTGCATCTCTTCCAGGCTGGGGGTGATCAGGCCGGAGAGGCCGATGATGTCTGCGCCCTCTTCCTTGGCCTTGGCCAAGATCTCATGGCAAGGCACCATGACGCCCATGTTCACCACATCAAAGTTATTGCACTGGAGCACGACGGTGACGATGTTTTTACCAATGTCGTGCACGTCGCCTTTCACGGTCGCAATCACGATCTTGCCTTTGGCTTTCGCCTCGCCACCGGCCTCCACCATGGCGAGCTTTTCAGCCTCGATGTAGGGCAGCAGGTGCGCCACCGCGCTCTTCATCACGCGGGCACTTTTCACCACTTGCGGCAGGAACATCTTGCCCTGGCCGAACAAATCCCCCACCACATTCATGCCGTCCATGAGCGGGCCTTCGATCACGTGCAGTGGACGGCCGCCCTTCGCCAGAATCTCTCGGTAGGCTTCTTCGGTGTCTTCGGTGATGAAGTCGGTAATGCCGTGCACCAAGGCATGGCTCAGGCGCTGGGCCACCGCCACAGGAGCCTCGGGGGTGCCGCGCCATTCCAGCTTTTTGCTCTCGTCCTTGGCGCCGCTCTTTGCCGTTTCGGCAATCTCCACCAAGCGTTCGCCCGCGTCAGGTCGGCGGTTCAGCACCACGTCTTCCACGCGCTCGCGCAGGGTGGTCTCCAAGTCGTCGTACACGCCGACCATGCCGGCGTTCACGATGCCCATGTCCATGCCGGCTTTGATCGCGTGGTACAGGAACACAGTGTGAATCGCTTCACGCACCGGGTCGTTGCCGCGGAAGGAGAACGACACGTTGGACACGCCACCGCTCACCTTGGCGCCGGGCAGGTTCTGCTTGATCCAGCGGGTAGCCTCGATGAAGTCCACTGCGTAGTTGTTGTGCTCTTCAATGCCGGTGGCAATGGCAAAGATGTTGGGGTCGAAGATGATGTCTTCAGGCGGAAAGTCCACCTCATCCACCAGCACACGGTAGGCGCGTTCGCAGATCTCCACTTTGCGTTGGTAGGTGTCGGCCTGGCCTTTTTCATCAAAGGCCATCACTACGGCGGCGGCGCCATAGCGGCGCAGCAGTTTGGCCTGGCGTTTGAACTCGTCCACGCCCTCTTTCATGCTGATGGAGTTCACCACTGCCTTGCCCTGCACGCAGCGCAGACCCGCTTCGATCACGCTCCACTTGGAGCTGTCGATCATGATCGGCACGCGGGAAATATCGGGCTCAGAAGCGATCAGGTTCAGGAAGCGCACCATGGCGGCTTGGCTGTCCAGCATGGCCTCGTCCATGTTGATGTCGATGATCTGCGCCCCGTTTTCCACCTGCTGACGGGCCACGGCCAAAGCCTCTTCAAACTGGCCGTTCAAGATCATGCGGGCGAAGGCCTTGGAACCGGTGACGTTGGTGCGCTCACCGACGTTCACAAACAGGCTGCTGCTGTCGATGGTGATGGGCTCCAGGCCTGAGAGCAGCATGGGCGCTACGGTTTTAGGAGCTGCTTGCGCAGATTCGACGGGTGCTAGAGACATAAATGACCTAAAAATCAATGATCAGCGGCTTAAACCGCAACCCAGGCGCCCGTGCGCTGGGAGGCAAACAGGGCATCGATGATGCGCATGTTCTGGATGGCGTCTTCCACGCCGTATTGCAAGGCTTGCTCACCACGGATAGCGAGCGAGAAGGCATCCCCCTCCAGGCTGTACTGATCGCAAGCCGCAAAGGTTTCCACGACGGCTTCGCGACCGCCGAGTACCTTGCCATCGTCCACAAGGATGCGAGTTTCCTGGCCTTGGGGCGCATTGAACGGGATCTCAATCTCCACCCGTTTTTCCGTACCTACCACGTGAGCCCTTTGGTAGGGCGTGGTTTGCATGGACACCGTGAAATCCAGACGCCGGCCATCACCAAAATCGAGCAAGGCGCTGAATGTGCGGTCCACGCCGAAGTCGGTGTCCATGTCTGCCAAGGCCATCACCCGCACCGGCTCTGTGCCAAACAAAAAGCGCCCGGCCACGATGGGGTAGCAACCGATGTCCATCAACGCGCCGCCGCCCTTGGTGGCATCGTTGCGGATGTTGGTCGCACTGCGGTTGAAATACGAGAACCAGACCTGGACCGTACGCAAATCACCCAACGCACCGCTTTGCACCAGCTCGCGGGTGCGCAGCCACTGCGGGTGAAAGCGCACCATGAAGGCTTCCATGATGTGCACTTTGCCCGCCACTTCACGCAGCTGGGCTGCCTCATTGGCGTTCAGGGCGATCGGCTTTTCACACAACACATGCTTGCCCGCGCGGGCTGCTGCCAGCGTCAAAGGAACGTGTTGGTCGTTCGGCAGAGGGTTGTAAATGGCCTCTATCGAAGGGTCCGCCAACAACTCCTCGTAGGACCCGTAGGCTTTGGGAATACCCAGCTTGCCCGCCGCC
Organism: Rhodoferax mekongensis; assembly: GCF_032191775.1. Classification (NCBI taxonomy): domain Bacteria; kingdom Pseudomonadati; phylum Pseudomonadota; class Betaproteobacteria; order Burkholderiales; family Comamonadaceae; genus Rhodoferax; species Rhodoferax mekongensis. The sequence continues at coordinate 425,181 of NZ_CP132507.1, forward strand.
GCCTGCGCGCTCTCCAGGGAGCGCGAGGCAATGGCTTGGACGTCGCACCACTGACTGCGCTGAAGCGCAGGGGTGACTTTCTCCATCCCGATTTTGGCAGTGCTCAGCACGCCCCAGCGGACTTTGTTCATGGCAAGTGGGTCCTTTTTGTCAGGCTTAACGGTAGTAAATCAAGGAGACACCCAGATGATGGCCCTTGGCGGTGTAGTTGGTGGGTGCGTATTCGAATGTTTCATCCACCAACTTGAATGCGACCCCAAACCGGCCCATAGGATTCGCATGGCGCTTGGTCAGATATTGCGCTTCCAGCACATAACCAGGTCGAGGTGTGAAATCGTAGTTACCCACACCCGAAACGACGCCATAGGACTCTAACCTTGCAGAGGTTGCCAAACGCAAGCCGCCACCCACACGCCAGTGATCGCCCAAGTTGTAAAAACCAAGCAACTCCACGGGTACGCGGGTGAAAGTGAAGTCGCCATTGCTTCCGCTGGTGGAGGTGCGCTCATGCCCGAGGGAGAACTGGATATCCGCCTTATCAGTGATGGAGTAACTCACCCCCGCAGCTACCGCCAGTCCATTGCCGGCTTTGATGGAATAGGTACCGGCATTGTTAGCGTAATTGCCCTTGACGAGCTCCTCGCTTCCGTCCCCAAAGTTATAACCAAAAGACCCGAAGAACTGCCATGGCGAAGCTGGCTTAAGGGTCTCACTTTGGTTCTGGGCAGCAGCGCCACTTGAAATAGCAATGGCAATCGCTGCGATGGCGATAGATCTCATGAATTTTCTCCCTGGTTAAGTGTGTCGGTCTGGCAAGGTCGCGGCGCCAGACCTGGCCGCTAAGAGGCTGCGTGACGACCTATGTGCCGTCACGCAGCATCCTTATAAAAGTAGCCGCGTTGCACGTTGCGGGTCGCAATCGGGTTCACCGCATGGGCGATCGCACCAATGTGGTCGGGGGTGGTGCCGCAGCAGCCACCCACAATATTGACCAAGCCCTCTTCCGCAAACTCCCGCACCAAACGGCTGGTCACATCCGGCGTTTCGTCAAAGCCGGTGTCGCTCATGGGGTTGGGCAGGCCCGCGTTAGGGTAGCAGCTGATAAAGGTGTCCGTCGCCACCTTGTTCAGCTCCTGGATGTAGGGGCGCATGAGCGCTGCACCGAGTGCGCAGTTCAGTCCAATCGCCAGTGGCTGCGCATGGCGCACGCTGTGCCAGAAGGCGGTTACTGTCTGGCCACTCAAGATGCGGCCGGAAGCGTCGGTCACGGTGCCGCTGATGATGATGGGCAGGCGCTCCCCACTGGCTTCGAAGTATTCGTCCACTGCAAACAGCGCGGCTTTGGCGTTGAGCGTGTCAAAAATAGTTTCCACCAAGATGACGTCCGCCCCGCCTTCCACCAGCGCCTTGGTCTGATCGTAATAAGCGGCCCGCAGCTCTTCAAATGTCACATTGCGGGCGCCGGGGTCGTTCACATCGGGGCTGATGCTGGCGGTTTTGGGCGTGGGGCCGAGGGCGCCGCACACAAAACGCGGCTTCTCAGGGGTGCTGAACTTGTCACACGCTGCGCGGGCCAACTTGGCAGACACATAGTTCATCTCGATGGCCAAGTCGGCCATGTCGTAGTCCGCCTGGGCTACGGTGGTGGCGCCGAAGGTGTTGGTTTCGATCATGTCCGCACCGGCGGCCAAGTAGGCCTCGTGGATGTCGGTGATCACGTCCGGACGTGTCAGGCTCAACAACTCGTTGTTGCCTTTGACGTCTTTGGGGAAGTCTTTGAAACGGTCGCCTTGGCTGCCCGGGCCGGCGTAGCCCTCGCCACGGTACTGGGCCTCGCCCAGCTTGAAGCGCTGGATCATGGTGCCCATGGCGCCGTCCAGAATGGCGATGCGGCTGGCCAGAATGCCGGGGAGCGCTTGGGCGCGGGTATAGGTGATGGGCTTCATGGTGCGGCTCACTATGTGGATTGAAACAAGTGAGCGCAGTTGGAGTCCCCAAGCCTGACCGGTTCGGTGTGTTCACACGTTGCGGCTGCAGCGCCCCTTGGGTGGGTGGATTTTAAACGACAAGCGCGCGCCGCATTGCCGCGTTGCAAATAAGCACCGGGCAGCTGAAGCTACTGTGCCATAGATAGGCACCCGGCTTGCCCGACAATAGAAACCCTGCCCATGGCGGCCCTACGGCGGTCTAACCAAGGGAAATGTATGCCTTTTTGCCACCTGGCGCCCGCGGAATATGCGCGAGCAGCTCCTGATTTGATAGCGTTTTAAGTGCCTCACCTGCAGATTCTTCACGATGTATTTGGCTACCAGGCCTTCCGCGGGCCCCAGCAAGCCATCGTGGAGCATGTGATCGCGGGCGGGGATGCGCTGGTGCTTATGCCCACGGGCGGTGGCAAAAGCCTCTGTTACCAGGTTCCTGCCATTGCCCGCCAACAAGCGGGCCTGGGTGCGACGCTGGTCATTTCCCCCCTGATTGCGCTGATGCACGACCAGGTGGGCGCCCTGCATGAAGCCGGGGTGAGTGCAGCTTTTCTGAACTCTACCCTCACCAGCGACGAGGCCTACCACGTCGAGCAGCAACTGCTGCGCGGCGAGATCACCCTGCTCTACGCGGCACCCGAGCGGGTCAGCAACGCACGCTTTCTGGCCTTGTTGGATTCGCTCTTTGAGCGTGGCAAGCTGAGCCTGTTTGCGATCGATGAAGCCCACTGCGTGAGTCAGTGGGGCCACGACTTCCGGCCCGACTACCGCAACCTCACCGTGTTGCATGAGCGCTACCCCGGCGTACCACGTATCGCCCTGACGGCTACGGCAGACGACCTGACCCGTGCCGACATTCTGGAACGTTTGCAGCTCGAAGAGGCCCGTGCCTTCGTCAGCAGTTTCGACCGACCCAACATCCGCTACACGATTGTCGAAAAGAAGGACTCCACCACCCAGTTGCTGCGCTTCATCGAGCGCGAGCATGAGGGAGAGGCCGGCATCGTCTACTGCCAGAGCCGCAAAAAAGTGGAAGACATGGCGCAGACCTTGGTGGATGCGGGTATCAAAGCCCTGCCTTACCACGCGGGTTTGGATGCCAAAGTACGCCAACTAAACCAGGACCGGTTTTTGCGCGAGGAAGGCATCGTCATGGTGGCCACCATTGCTTTCGGCATGGGCATCGACAAGCCGGACGTCCGTTTTGTCGCCCACCGCGACATGCCCAAAAACATCGAGGGCTACTACCAGGAGACTGGCCGCGCCGGGCGTGACGGGCTGCCGGCCGATGCCTGGATGGCCTATGGCCTGCAAGACGTGGTGAACCAGCGCCGCATGATTGACGAAAGCCCGGCCAGCGAAGAGTTCAAACAGGTCATGCGCGGAAAGTTGGACGCCTTATTGGGCTTGGCGGAAGCCACCGATTGCCGCCGCGTCCGCTTGCTGGGCTACTTTGGCGAGAAGAGCCAACCCTGCGGCAACTGCGACAACTGCCTGCATCCACCCGAGGTGTGGGATGGCACGGATGCTGCCCGCAAACTGCTCAGCACCATTTACCGCATCCAGCAAATGAGCGGGGTAAGCTTCGGCGCGGGCCACCTGATGGACATCGTGCGCGGCAAGACGACCGAGAAAGTCACCCAATACAGCCACGAGAGCCTGAGCACCTTCGGAATCGGCAAGGATTTCACCGAGTTGCAATTGCGCGGTGTACTGCGCCAGTTGATTGCCATGGGCGCCGTGGCCGTGGATGCGCAGGCTTTCAACACCCTGCAATTGACTGCAGAGTCGCGCGCAGTGCTCAAGGGCGAAGTTGCAGTGATGTTGAGGGAGTCGGTGTCAGCGCCGGCAGATCGCAAGCCACGGCGCAATGCGCGCTTGGGCGCTGTGGTCAAGGCGCCTATCAATCTCGACAGTGAGGGTTTGCTACGTTATTCCGCCCTGAAGGCATGGCGTGCAGAGGTGGCGCAGCAGCACAATCTGCCGGCCTATGTGATTTTTCACGATGCAACCTTGGCGGCCATTGCACAACGTGCCCCTCAATCTATCGACGATTTGCAGGGCATCAGCGGGATTGGAGCGAAGAAGCTGGAGGCTTATGCCGACGACGTTTTGAAGGTTGTCGCGCTCCAGTAAATGCCTTTCAGACGCTCAGTGGCGGTGAAAACCGCTTTCGTAGGCGACCGCTGCACCTGACATGGTGTTTTGCAAGCGCTCGATGGCGCGCATGTGGCGTGCACCGGTAGCGGCATCCGCGGCTTTGGCGCGGTGTTGCTGCACCAAGGCTTGGAATTTGGATTTGCAAGCGTCCAAGGCGCCAGCGAAATTCAGTGCGATGTATGCGTTGTGCCCGGCGTGGGTCTGGCGGAATTCGCCGGACCAATAATCAAACAGCTGCCACTTGTAAGTTCCCTTTTCTGGCACTTGAATCGTGTTTTTTTGCATATTTGCCGCACATTAGGTGATAGATCGGTGCTGTTCATGCTCCGGTTTGGTTCCAACGAACCGGAGTGAATGCACCCGCATAGGGATATCACGCACCAGTTGCGGGACTGGTTGACACGTTCTTGAAAAAAGTTTCAAAGAAGTTACTAAACCACCGGATGTGCCATTTTTGCCGGTGTTATTGCCTTGACTGATGGTTCAGGGTGTAAAGCCCATGGACCGCCTTTCACGCACCTCCGGCTTGATGCGGTGCTCTGCAAGCAATTGATCAAGAAACTCTGCGGGCGTCAATTCGGCGCCAAGTATCTCCAACTGCCGCTTAACCGCCGCAAAATCTCCCAAACAGAGCTGATCCAGCTGTTTGAGCGCATGTTGGGAGCGTGGATCCAGCTGTGAAGCGTCTCCCCCACATGCTTCTTGCACGAAGAGTTGCTCACGCTGTTCAGGCTGCAAGGGCAAGAACTGGATCTTGAACGTAAACCGGCGCAAAGCCGCTTCGTCGATACGTTCCATGAGATTGGTAGTGCAGATGAACACCCCCGGATGGCGCTCCATGCCCTGCAACATCTCATTGACTTCGCTGACCTCGTAGTTACGCTGGGCACCTCGCCGGTCTTGCAGGAAGCTGTCCGCTTCGTCCAACAACAAAACGGCATTCTCACCTTCGGCTTCGCGGAACATGGCAGCCATGTTTTGTTCTGTCTCCCCTACGTATTTGCTCATCAGGTCACTGGCACGCCGGATGATCAGGGGTCGTCCCAATTCCCGGGCGATGTGCTCTGCCAAAGCGGTTTTGCCGGTACCTGGCGGGCCATAAAAGCACAAGGTTCCGTGCCGCCTGGAGGCCAGTGAGTCCACGATGCGCTGCAAGGGATACCGGGTCTCGACATTCAGGTACGACACGTCGTATCGGCTCAGCGCTTGGGGGCGCCCCGTCTCGGCTGCAGGGTTCCCCAAGGCCAGGTCCGCATTTTTCAACTGGCGGTCAATCAAGGTTTCCATGAGCGCGCTGTCGCTCACGCCATTTTCGGGTGTGCTCAGACGCGCAAAGCGTGCTGCGGTTCTGATCTGCGCAGGGGTCAAACCCTTGCGGCCGCTGAGCCTGGCGACAAACGCTTCGCTGACTGAAATGCCCTCCAGGGTTTTGCGCACTACGCCTTCACGGGCGCCCGGCGGTGGCGACTTGAGTTCCAAATGGTAGGCAAAGCGACGCCGGAACGCGGGATCAATCTGCTCGATGCGGTTGGTCACCCAAATGGTGGGCACCGCATTCGATTCCAGAATCTGGTTCACCCAGGCTTTGCCACTCACGCTCGCATTGGCCGGTGTTGCATGCGCGTCGGCTCTGGCAATGAAGCTTGCCGTTTCGCTGGTCAAGGGCGGAAAGACATCTTCCACTTCATCAAACAGCAAGGCCGCTTGAGCGCTTCCCTTCAAAAACACCTGCGCAATCTGAAGGGAGCGGTAACGATCACGGCCGCTCAGGGAATTTCCATCCCGATCGGCATACTCCACCTCAAACAACTCCAGCCCCACATGCTGGGCGATCACCTTGGCAAGCTCGGTCTTTCCGGTGCCGGGGGGGCCATACAACAGGATGTTGACCCCGGCCTCTTTGCGGGCCACCGCGTGCTGCAACAGTCGGCAGAGCATGTGTGCGTCTTCCGCCACAAATGCGAAGTCCTCCAGGTGCAAGCTGCTTTTGGAAGAGAGCCGGGTGAACACCGCCATCAGCTCAGCGTGGTCACGGTAATGGCGCATCAGTACAGGGGGGAGCTTTTCACTCACCTTCATCAAGTCGGCAAGGTCAGTGATGTTGTGCTCGGAGATCAGGTTTTCGACGAGGCCTATGCGCTCAAGCCGGGAACCCGCGCGCAGCGCTTCACCCAACTCCTGGGCACTGACGTGGGCCACCTCCGCAATGGCGGCATAGGCCTCGGCTGCGTTGTTGACCTTGAACTCCACCAGAATGCTGCGCATGTCCCGCTGGTAGCGCGCCAGTGTTCCGTAGAGTAGCAACGCCCGTTCTGCTTTGTTCAGTTGCAAGAGCCCGGCGAGTGCATTGATGTTCTTCTCCACCAAGGTAGATTGCTTCTTCAGGGCCTGCTGCAGCCATTCACCGGTGACAGCCAGCACCGAGATCAGGTCTTTGGGCTGGTCTTTGGCGTATTCGTCCAGGAAGAAAAACAGCGTGGCCTCGTCGTAGGGCCCGCACCATGTGCCATGCCGGGCCAGGAATTCCGTGGCACTCAGTGACTCATGGCCCCGCCACAGCTCATTGCCCACACAGCGCCGCGCAAGAAATTCACGCAAACGGGTCAAGACAGAAACCGGCCAGATCAGATGCCGTCCCGCCAGCCCCACCACGCCATTGAAATCCCTGCGGACATTGAAACTGGCGCCTTGCCGGGCTGCCAGCGTCAACACAAAGTGCGAGCACATCAAATCCAGGACAGGCGCGCGCTCCAGTCCCGGTGAGGGAACGAGATGCCCGCCTTGGGGCATGAACAGTGAACGCTTGGCCATCCAACGCCTCCAGCACTGCTGTGTGCTGGAACCACGATAGCGCAGTCTTGAAAAAGAGGGAAGTACCCTTCCCAATTCTCCTTGATGGTCTATCCGCTTGGCGCAGCGCTGGGCAAAAGGCTAAAATCCTTGGAATACCAACGAACACACTGAGGATTGACTATGTCCGCACCCGCTCACTCTGATGACAACCACGCCGTTGACCCCGTCGACGAGGTGGTACCACTGATGCCCGTGGTGCTGCCGATTGTTGGCGCCGTATTGATGTTCTTGTTGGCTTTCATCGCTGTATCGATGGCTTGATGGAGCAACGCATCATGGGCCGCACTTCACGTGCGCTGCAAATGACTGTGAAAACCAAAGCGGCTTCGGCCGCTTTTTTGTTGCTCATTGCATCGTCAGTGCTGGCTGCACAGCCCGCTGAAAAGACTTCGTCTTGCCCCGCTTTGTGGCAAAAGACCTTTCCCCGCCTGCAAGATGACAAGCCCCAGGATCTGTGCCAGTACCGGGGAAAAGTGGCGTTGGTGGTCAACACCGCCAGTTACTGCGGCTTTACTTCGCAATATGAAGGCTTGGAAAAAGTCTACGCCCGGTACCAAGCGCAGGGCTTGGTGGTTCTGGGCTTCCCCTCCAATGACTTCGGGCAGCAAGAACCCGGTAACAGCAAGCAGATCGCCGATTTCTGCTTCAACACCTATGGCGTGAAGTTCCCAATGTTCGCCAAAACCAGCGTCACCGGCAACGCCGCCAACCCCTTGTTCAAGGAGTTGGTGCAGCAGACCGGCAGCTCACCGCGATGGAACTTCCACAAATACTTGGTAGATCGCCAAGGCAAAGTGGTCGGCGCCTTCCGTAGTGAAACCACGCCAGAAGACGCTCTTCTGATCGCCGCCATTCAAAAGGCACTGAAAGCACCCTGACTGTGCATGGCGCACCATCTTTACCTAACGCATAAACCCATGCGTAGCTTGCATAAAGTTAAGCTGTAATCGCTTGGTAACTTGAGTACCTGTTCTTAGAATCTGCTTCCACGCTTGCGATGCCACATGGCTTCCAAGCGTGGAAAGCCGGTTTCTCAAAGTTTGTGGCGGTGTTCCCCAGCGTTGCACCCGATTTTGAAAAGACGATTTTCAAACTTAGGAGCTTTTCATGAACGCACCCGTGATGCAGGGCCTGTCCCTCAACACCCCCAGCTTTGTCAAGAACCCCCGCCTGATTGCATGGGTGGCCGACATGGTGGCCCTGTGCAAGCCCAAAGACGTGTACTGGTGCGACGGTTCCGAAGAGGAATACCAGCGCCTGTGCCAGCAACTGGTGGATGCAGGCACCTTCAAAAAGCTCAATCCCGCCAAGCGCCCCAACAGCTTCCTGGCCTGCTCTGATCCCAGCGACGTGGCCCGCGTGGAAGACCGTACCTACATTTGCGCAGAGAAGAAAGAAAACGCCGGCCCCACCAACAACTGGATGGCGCCCGCCGAGATGCGCAAGATTCTGGAAAGTGGCCAGGCAGACGGTACACCAGCGCTGTTTGACGGCTGCATGAAGGGCCGCACCATGTATGTGGTGCCTTTCTCCATGGGACCCTTGGGCTCCCACATCGCGCACATTGGCATCGAGTTGTCGGACAGCGCCTATGTGGCGGTGAACCAGCGCATCATGACCCGCATGGGCAAGGCCGTCTATGACGTGTTGGGCGTAGACGGCGCTTTTGTGCCCTGCGTGCACACCGTGGGCGCCCCCTTGGCAGAGGGCCAGGCGGACGTGAAGTGGCCTTGCAACAAAACCAAGTACATCGTGCACTACCCCGAGACCCGCGAAATTTGGTCTTATGGTTCCGGTTACGGCGGCAATGCTCTGCTGGGCAAGAAGTGCTTTGCGCTGCGCATTGCCTCCAACATGGGCCGTGACCAGGGCTGGTTGGCAGAGCACATGCTCATCCTGGGCGTAACCAACCCCGAAGGCAAGAAGTACCACGTAGCAGCCGCCTTCCCGAGTGCGTGCGGCAAAACCAACTTTTCCATGCTGGTGCCACCCACCGGCTTTGAAGGCTGGAAAGTCACCACCATTGGCGACGACATTGCCTGGATCAAGCCTGGCAGCGACGGCAAGCTGTACGCCATCAACCCTGAAGCGGGTTACTTCGGCGTGGCCCCCGGCACCAACTTCCACACGAACCCCAACTGCATGGCCAGCCTCGACAAGAACGTGATCTTCACGAACGTGGCGCTGACCGATGACGGTGACGTATGGTGGGAAGGCATGGAGAAAGACACTGGCGGCATGCCCGATCACCTGATCGACTGGCAAGGCAAAGACTGGACACCCGCCATCGCCAAGGAAACCGGTGCCAAAGCCGCCCACCCCAACGCCCGCTTTACGGTCTCAGCCGGCAACAACCCTGCGCTAGACAGCCAGTGGGACGATGCCAACGGCGTAGCGATCGACGCCTTCATTTTCGGTGGCCGCCGCTCCACCACCGTGCCTCTGGTGACGGAAGCCCGCAACTGGACCGAAGGTGTTTACATGGCTGCGACCATGGGTTCCGAGACCACTGCCGCGGCTACCGGCCAAGCGGGTATCGTGCGCCGTGACCCGTTTGCGATGCTGCCCTTCATGGGCTACAACATGAGCGACTACTTCCAGCACTGGCTCAACATGGGTGACAAGTTGGCGAAGTCCGGCGCCAAGCAGCCCAAGATTTTCACCACCAACTGGTTCCGCAAGGGCGAGGATGGCAAATTCGTCTGGCCCGGCTACGGTGAAAACATGCGCGTTTTGAAGTGGATGATCGACCGCATCGAAGGCAAGGCCACGGGTAGCGAAACCGGCTTCGGCGTGGCGCCCACGTACAACGAAATCAACTGGACCGGATTGGACTTCAGCCAAGCGCAATTCGACTCCGTCACCAGCCTGAACAAGGACGACTGGAAGGCCGAAATCGCCTTGCACACCGAACTGTTCACCCAGCTGGCCTACCACTTGCCAAAGGAACTCGAAGAGACCAAAACCCAACTGGCCCAGCGACTCGCCGCCTGAGGGTCATCAACAAAGTCCGGCACGGCGCACACCGCCCTAGCCGTACCTGGCAGATCGCAGCGCACAAGGCTGCGGCCGGCCGAGCATAAAAAAAGCCACCTAACGGTGGCTTTTTGTTTATCCGACCCGTGAGCGCAGGTCGTGATGCAGCTGAGGACCGCTTAGATCTGGCTTTGGCTGCGCAACCATGCGTGTTGCAGCTCAGCCATGATGCGAGGATCGTGGTGGGCATATTCCCACATTTTTTCTTCCATGCGACGCACTTTGTACGACTGCACTGCCGAAGCGATCAGGGAAGCCAAACCGGAAGACACTTTGCGCAGTGGGGGAGCCAACAAGGCCAAGGCTGCGAATGCCACAGTCCACAGTGCAACCCAGGCAGCCAGCATGTGGCCGTCAACCCAGGTATCGATCACTTGGTCAGCTACCACCAACAAGGCGGACAAAACAGCAGCCAGCAACATGCCGGACAAGGTGCGGGAAGCTTCCACTGTCTCACGACGTGCACGGGGTGTACGGGGCTGAGCGGTGGAATACGAGAAATACGGGGTATTGATAACTTGTGTCATGGCAAACTCCTTGAAAAGGTTGATGCTCACTGGATAAAAATTTCTAAGATGGGCGAATCATAGGGTTTCCCCTAGTGTTGTTCAACTTTATGTTGGTGATGTTTGGTATTCACGAGATTTATAGTCAGACATGCCCAGCAGCCGCATCAACCTCCGGACCTTCGACCTGAACCTGCTCAAGGTGTTTGATGTGGTCATGTCCGAGCGCAGCCTCACACGCGCTGCAGCCCAGCTCAACCTCACCCAGCCTGCCGTCAGCAACGCCTTGCGCCGCCTTCGCGAAGCACTGGACGACGAGCTGCTGGTGCGCAACGGCCGCAACCTGGAACCCACGGCCCGCGGGCAGGAGCTATGGCCCGCAGTGCGCGAGACCTTGCAGAAGCTGCAAGCCTCGCTGGCACCCAGCGTGTTTGAACCGGCCTTGGCCACCAACACCTTTGTGCTCACCATGGCAGACGCCACCGCCGCAGAGTTGATGCCCGGCTTGGTGAAAGTGCTGGCGCGGGATGCCCCCGGTGTATCCCTGCGGGTGGTACCCCTGACCACCCGCGACCCCCGCAAAGTGCTGGAAGAAGGTGCGGCAGACTTGGCTATCGGCCACTTTCCGGCGGTGCTGGCCGACCTGACGGCCCGCGCCCAGGCCGGCGCCGCGGAAACCTTTTTGCACCACCGCCTGTTTGTCGGCGACTACGTGTGCGTCATGCGCAAAGACCACCCGCTCACCGAGGGCGAGTTCACCCTCGATCGCTTTTGTAGCGCCTCCCACATGCTGGTGAGTTTTTCGGGGCGGGCCTTCGGTTTCATTGACGAATCGCTGGTCAGCCTCAAGCGCACCCGCCGCGTGGTGCTGACCGTGAACCAGTTTTTTACCGCCGGCAAGGTGGTCGTGCAGTCCGACCTGCTCACCGTGCTGCCCCGCCACTTTGTGAATGTGACCGGCTATGCCGACCAGCTGGTCATCCGCGAGTTGCCATTTACCGTACCGCCCATCCAGGTCGATGCGCTGTGGCACCAGCGGCTGGACGGTGCCAGCCCCCACGCCTGGCTGCGCGCGCAAGTCGCCTCCTTGGGCCAGACCATTTTTTCCGCATGAAGATTCAGCTCTTGTCCGACCTCCATTTGGAGGCCCATCCCCATTGGCAAGCCACGCCCTTGGCCGGAGCGGATGTGCTGGTACTGGCAGGCGACATCGGCTCCTACCAACCCGGCTCGCAGCTGGCGGGCGACGACTTCGGCTTGGAGCGCTTTCCCCCCTGCATGGCTGGCCGACTCCGGTGTTGTTTGTGCCCGGTAACCATGAATACGACACCCTGGACTTTGACCTCGCCCACGCCCGCCTGCGTGCCACCTGTGTGCGACTGGACATCCAGTGGCTGGAACGTGAATCCGTCGTGCTGGCTGGCGTGCGTTTCGTCGGCACCACCTTGTGGACCGACTTTGACGCGCTCGCCGCCCAAGAGCCACCCGAGCGACAGCTCAAGGCCCGTGACAAGGCCTATCGCGCCGCCAACTACTACCTGAAGAAAACACTCACCACCCGTGCGGACGAGCCTTGGCTGGCAGATGGTTTGCGGGAACAGGCGCTGGTCTGCCAAGCCTGGCTGCGCGACGCCTTGGCCCAGCCACACGACGGCCCCACGGTCGTGGTGACTCACTTTGCCCCCAGCCTGCACAGTGCCGACCCGCGCTACGGTCTGGTACCCGGCACCGCCGGCTTTTGCAATGCACTGGATGAACTGCTGCCGCTGGCAGACCTCTGGCTGCATGGCCATCTCCACGCCCCCAGCGACTACCGCGTGGGCAAGTGCCGGGTGGTGGCCAACCCGCTGGGCTATGTGCGCAAGAACGAACAGCTGGGCTACCAGCCTGACCTAGTGATAGAAATAGGCTCTGGCGCCGGAGGATAGTGCGCGAGAAGCTATCAAAATAGGAGCGGACTCACACAGTCATTAAAGACCCGGTTCTCCCGCCGGTCGCAAGTAACTGGCAAAGCGAGGAATACCCTGCGCGGTCAACCCGCGGTAGCGGAAGGTCACCCAGCTCCCCACCGCAGGCGGATCACCACGGTCCGCATTCGAGAAGCCGCTGCCGAGCTTGAAGCGCTGAGGCTGGCCACCCTCACCACCCGGCCACTCTACCCACAGAGCACCGATGCTGCCTTGCAAGCGGCCTTGTCCGGGCACATGCGCCAGCACCCGCGCTTCGGCATCTTGAAACGGCTTGAACTTCACCAGCTCTGCCGAGCGGCCCGGCACATACAGCGCGCTGGCCCGGTGCAACACCAAGCCCTCACCACCGGCTGCCACGGTGCGATCCAACAAAGCGCGCAGGCGGGCCGCATCCGGCGCCGGTGCTTGCTCTACCGCTTGCACCCACACCTGCCCGAGCGCGCTTACGGCGGTTTGCAAGGCGGCATAGCGCTCCTCGAAGCGCCCGCCATGCGAAGGCAAGTCAAACACCATGAAGCGCAAACCACGCCAGGCGGCTTCGTCGGGCGTCTGTTGGCGCACGGTAGACACCGCATCCGCAAAGCGGCCCCGGCCGGCCCAAAGTTCACCATCCAGAGAGTTTGCCGGCCAACCCGCGGTAAACCATGCGGGCGCAGCGATGGGGTTGCCGCCCCGGGTGATCAGGCGCCGGCCGTCCCAGTAGCCGCGCACGCCGTCGTACTTTTCGCTCACCCGCGCATCGGCCAGCACAAACTCTTTGCGGTACTCGCCTGCCAGCATCAAAGGAGGGCGCTGCGCGCTGTCTGCAGCCCACACCGATGCGGCAGGAAGCAAACCACTCAGTGCAACAGCGCCCAGACCTTGAAGGCATAAGCGGCGATCTTGTGCGGCAGGCTGGGTCATGCGAGGCTCCTCGGGGTGCGTGGACATTTCTTGACTTGGCTCAAGGCAGTGTAGCGTTGCAGGTTCATACTGAGGCCACACAACCGGAGACCCCCCATGAAGATCTTGCTCGCTGTCGATGGAAGCGCTTACAGCAAAAAAATGTTGGCCTACTTGAGCACACACGATGCGTTGCTCGCGCCCGGCCACGAGTACACCGTGTTCCATGCGCAGCCCGCGCTGCCCCCACGCGCCAAAGCAGCTCTGGGCAAAGCCACGGTGGACCGGTACCACGCAGAAGAAGCGGACAAGGTGCTCGCACCGATTTCCAAGTTCCTAAAGCGGCATGGCATTGAGGCCAAGCTGGATTGGAAAGTAGGCTCCGCCGGCACCCTGATCGGCAAGCTGGCCGACACCGGCAAGTTCGACCTGCTGGTCATGGGTTCCCACGGCCACAGCGCCCTGGGCAATCTGGTGATGGGCTCGGTCACCACCCAGGTGCTGGCCCACTGCAAGACGCCGGTGTTGCTAGTTCGCTAAGGCGAGTCCTTGGGCTTGGGGGCTGGCGTGAGATCCACGCCGCTGAGCCGCGCCACGTACTCGGGCAGCATGGGCACATAGGCCTCCGCTCCACCGTTAGCCAATGCCATAGCGAATGAGTTTTTCACGGCATTGCCCAGGCTGTTCGAAATACCAGCCGCATCGGCCATGGACTCCAGATAGCGCATGTCCTTGAAGGCATTCTTCAAGGTGAACTTGTGCGCTTCGCGGTTTCCGTTCAGCGTGTAGTCCATAAAGGTCTGGTAAAAGCCGCAGTCCATGCGGCCATTGCGCAGCACCGCATCGACGCGCTGCGGACCAATGCCGACCGCCTGCGCCAGGGTGAGAGCCTCTGAGTAGAGGGCCGCATAGCCCATGGCGACAAAGTTATTGATCAACTTCAGCCGATGCCCGTCCCCGGGCCCTCCCACATGCACAATGCGCGCGGCCCAGGTGGACAAGATCGGGCGAATTCGCTCCAGGGTTGGGGCGTCCGCGCCCACCATGGTGTCCAGCGTACCCTCCCAAGCCTCTTTGGGCGTACGGCTCAACGGTGCGTCAACCAGCGTCACGTCCATGGCGGTGAGTTCTGCGGCCAGCGCCACCGTAGACGTCGGGTCCGAGGTGGAGCAATCGACCACCACCGAGCCGGGCCGCAAGCCCTTTGCCAGCCCCATCGGTCCACGCACAATGGCCTCCACGTCCGGTGAACCCGTCACGCACAGAAACACGACACTGGCTTGTTGGGCTACTGCCATAGGCGTATCGACCTGTTTTGCGCCACGGCTCAACAAATCATCCAGCGCCGCCGATGGCTTGCGGGCACACACGGTGAGGGCATAGCCCTTTTCCACTATGTTTTTGGCCATGCCGTGGCCCATCAGGCCCAGGCCGATAAAGCCGATGGTGTCGCGTCCGTGTTGCATATCCGTTCTACCAGCGTTGATGCACAAGCGGCTTGGCGTAGCGCGCGTAAATGTCGGCCAGTGCCTGCATGGTCGCATCGGGCAGCGGGGGGAGGTCGGCGGCGGCTACGTTGTCTTGCACCTGCGCGGGGTTCTTGCCACCGGGAATGGTGCAGGTGACTGCCGGATTCATCTGGATCCAGCGCAAGGCCATTTGCGCCATGCTCATGCCGGCGGGCACCAGAGGCCGCATGGCCTCCACGGCCTCCAGGCCCACCCCGAAGTCCAGCCCCGAGAAGGTTTCGCCCTTGTCAAAAGCCGCCCCTTCGCGGTTGAAGCCACGATGGTCATCAGCACCGAAGGTGCTTTGCGCATTCATCTTGCCGCTGAGCAAGCCGCTGGACAGCGGCAGACGAGCCAGAATGCCCACGCCGCGCTTTTGTGTTTGCTCGAACAGCAGCTCGGCCGGGCGCTGACGGAACAGGTTGTAGATGATCTGCACACTCTGCACGCCGGGGTACTCGATGGCCTTGAGCGCTTCTTCCACCTTCTCGACACTCACGCCGTAGTGGCGCAGCTTGCCGGCTACCACCAGGTCATCCAGCACGCCGAAGACTTCGGGCATGTAAAACACATCGGTCGGCGGGCAGTGCAGTTGCAAGAGGTCGATCGCCTCGGTCTCCAGGTTTTGCAGGCTGCGCTCCACAAAGGCAGTCAGGTTGGCGCGGGTGAAACCGGCTGCCACATGGGGCACCAGCCGGCGGCCGGCTTTGGTGGCGACATAAAACGGCTCGCTGCGCTCCTTGCGCAGGCGTGCCAGCAGACGCTCGCTGCGGCCATCGCCATACACATCGGCGGTGTCGAAGAAGTTCACCCCCAAGTCCAGCGCACGGTGCAGCGCGGCCATGGAGTCCTTGTCATCAACCTCGCCCCAAGTGCCGCCGATAGCCCAGGCGCCGAAGCTCACAGTGGAAACATTCCAGCCGGTACGGCCGAGAGGACGGTATTGCATAAGGATTTCCGGTGTTGTTTGCTATGAATTCAGGAGCTGCTTTCGCACATTCAATGGGCGCAAGCGACCTATTTGACTCTAAAGTTCAAACCCCTGGCTTGCGACCGGCTTCAAACACCCGCTGCAGCACACAGAACACAAACAGCAGGGCTCCGATGACGATGCGGGTCCACCACGAGCTCAAGGACCCGTCGAACATGATCAAGGTCTGGATCACGCCCAGGGTCAGCACCCCGAACAGCGTGCCCACCATGTAGCCCACCCCGCCGCTGAGCAAAGTGCCGCCTATGACCACGGCAGCAATTGCGTCCAGCTCCAGCCCCACGGCATGCAGGCCATAGCCCGAGAGCATGTAGAAGGTGAACACCACGCCGCCCAGCGCTGCGCAAAAGCCGCTCAGGGCATACACCAGCACATTGGTGCGCGCCACCGGCAGGCCCATGAGCACGGCCGAGTGCTCGGAGCCGCCAATGGCATACACCGTGCGGCCGAACTCGGTCCCGTGGGCCACAAACACCGCAGCGGCCAACACCACCAGCGCCAGCACCGCGCTGATGGACACCATGGGGCCGTCCGTCCACAGGTGCAGCCGGGTTTGCGCCAGCACGGTGTAGGCCTCGTCGGTGATGCTGATCGAGTCGATGCTGATCAGGTAACACAGGCCGCGCGCCAAAAACATGCCCGCCAGCGTGACGATGAAAGGCTGCAATCGGAAACGCTGGATCAACCAGCCCATGAAGGCGCCGAACAGCGTGCCCATGCACAGCACCAGCGGAATGGCGGCCATCAGGTCCCAATGCAGGTGTTGCACCAGTTTGGCCAGCACGATGGTGCTCAGTGCCACCACCGAGCCAACCGACAGATCGATACCGCCGGACAGGATGACGAAGGTCATGCCCACGGCCACGATGACCAGGAAGGCGTTGTCGATCAGCAGGTTCAGGAACACTTGGGGCGACAGAAAGCCGGTGTACGACACCGCCCCGAACACCGACATGGCAGCGAACAGCGAGATGGTGGCCGCCAGGGGAATGTATTTGTTCTGGAGTTTCATGTATGGCTCCCGGCAGCGGGGCGCACCACCCAGCCGCGCACGGCGCGGCGGAACTCTGCCGACTGCATCAGCATGACCACAAACACCACGGCGGCCTTGACCACGAGGTTGATCTCGGGCGGCACGCCGATGGAGTAAATGGTGGAGGTGAGCGTCTGAATGATCAGCGCGCCAATCATGCTGCCCGCCAGCGTGAAGCGCCCGCCGGTGAGCAAGGTGCCACCCAGCGTGACCGCCAGAATGGCGTCCAGCTCCAGCAGGTTGCCGGCGTTGTTGCCGTCCGCACTCTTGACGTTGGAGCTGATGATCAGGCCGGCAATGCCCGCCGTCAGCCCGCAAAAGGCGTACACACAAATGCTGATAAGCCGCTCCCGCACGCCGGCCACACGGGCCGCCGCGGGGTTGATGCCGATGGCCTGAATGAACAAGCCCAGCGCAGTGCGCGTGACCGCCATATGCATCAGCAGATAGACAAAGCCCGCAATGAACAGTGCAAAGGGCAAGCCCCACAGGTAACCACTCCCGATATAGAAATACGGCGGGTAGTAGACCGTGACGATCTGTCCGTCCGTGAGCAACTGCGCCACACCCCGGCCCGCCACCATCAGGATCAGCGTGGCAATGATGGGCTGCAGGCCGATCTTGGCCACCAGCACCCCGTTCCACAGCCCGCAAGCCAACGCAGTGAGCAGGGCACACACGATGGCCAGCCACATGGGAAAGCGGCTCACATGCTGGGCTACACCGTTGGTGATGACCAGCTTGCCGCCCACCATGAGGGCCGCTACCGCCGCACTGATGGCCACGGTGGCGCCCACCGAGATATCAATGCCGCGTGTGGCAATGACCAGCGTCATGCCCAGCGACACCAGCATCAAGGGCGCTGTACGGTTCAGGATGTCGATGACGCTGCCGTAGAGATGGCCATCGCGCCATTGCAGCATCCAGAAGCCGGGGTTGAGGCTGGCGTTGACCATCAGGATCAGGACCAGCGTGACCACCGGCCACAGCAAAGGGTGCGCTTGCACCCGCTTCACAAGGGAAGGTGTGTTCGCCATGTTCATGCCTGCCCCGCAATCATGGCGTAGACCGCCTGGTCATTCGTGCCGGCAGGCAGCTCGCCCACCTTGGCGCGGTCGCGCAGCACCACGATGCGGTCGGAGACGCGCACCACCTCTTCCATCTCGGAGGAGATGAACAGCACCGCCATCCCCTGTTTGGCCAGTGCCAGTATCTCGTTCATGATTTCCTGCTTGGCGGCGATGTCGATGCCGCGGGTAGGTTCGTCCAATATCAACAGGCTGGGTTGGGTGGCCAGCCAGCGGGCCAAGACGGCTTTTTGCTGGTTGCCGCCCGAGAGCTGCCCGATGGGCGTGTCCACATCGGCGGTCTTGATGCCCAGGGCTTTGACATAACCCTCGGCCAGCGTGGTTTGTTGCACCCGGCCAATGGCGGGCCACAGGCCTTGGCGGGCCTGCAAGGCCAGCACGATGTTTTCGCGCACCGAGAGCTCGGCGATGATGCCCTCGGCCTTGCGGTCTTCCGGGCACAGGCCCAGCCCCAGCTGGATGGCGGTGATGGGCGAGTCCATGCGCACGGTCTTGCCGTCCAGCGTGATCTCGCCGGCATCACTGCGGTCCAGTCCGAAGAGCAGGCGAGCCAGCTCGGTGCGCCCCGAGCCCAGCAGCCCGCCCAGGCCCACCACCTCGCCCCGGCGGATGCCGAGGTTCATGGCTTTCACATGGCCACGGCGGTTCAGGGCCTTGGTTTGCAGCCACTCCGGCGCTTGCGCGCGGCTTGCGTCATTGGCAGCGTCTGCGCTGGAGGCTGCGGCGAGCTCGCGCCCCACCATGGCGGCAATCAGGGCGTTGTGGCCCAGCTCCGCCGCCGGGTACTCGCCCACTAGCTCGCCATTGCGCAGCACGGTGATGCGGTCGCACAGCGCATACACCTGGTCCAAAAAGTGGGTCACAAACAGGATGGCCATGCCCTGGTCGCGCAACTGGCGCAGCACTACATAAAGGCGCTCCACCTCTTCATCATCCAGGCTGGAGGTGGGCTCATCCAGGATCAGCACCTGGGCCGAAATACTCAAGCCCCGGGCAATGGCCACCATTTGCTGCACTGCGACCGAGTAGCTGGCCAACGTCTGGGTGACATCGATGTCGAGGTTCAGGCGCGCCAGCAGGGTGCGCGCATCGCGGTGCATGGCGGGCCAGTCAATGGCCCATGCGCCGGCAAGCCCCTTGCGCGGGTAACGGCCCGCAAATATGTTTTCAGCGACCGACAGGTTGGCGCACAAGTTGACCTCTTGGTAAACCGTGCTGATGCCCAGGCGCTGGGCATCCAGGGTGGAGGTTGCGCGTATGGAGCTGCCGTTAAGCCGCATGTCGCCTTCATCGGCCTGGTATACGCCGGTGAGGACTTTGATCAGGGTGGATTTGCCCGCGCCGTTCTGGCCCATCAGCGCATGGACTTCGCCGGCATACAGCCGCAGTCCCACGCCCGAGAGCGCCCGCACGGGTCCGAACTGCTTGGCAATGCCGGAAAGCTCCAGCACCGGTGCCACAGCCTGCGCCGTTGGTGGTGTGTGTGTCATGTTCTACGTGAAAAAAGGCCTGCAGCCGAGGCCGCAGGCCAAAACGAATGACCGAAGCGAACTAACAGGAGATCAGTACTGGCGGCTGGGGAACTCTTTGGCCGCAGTTTCCATGGGGTACACACCGTCTTTGCCGATGATGCGACGCGCCACGGTTTTACCGGCCACGATGTCTTTGGCGGTGGCCATGACCAGCGGGCCGAGCAGCGGGCTGCATTCCACGCTGACGTTCAACTTGCCGGCAATCATGGCCTCAAACGCACCCTTCACGCCGTCCACCGAGATCACCAGGATGTCCTTGGCGGGCTTGAGACCGGCTTCCTCAATGGCCTGAATGGCACCGATCGCCATGTCGTCGTTGTGTGCGTAGAGCACATTGATCTTCTTGCCCTCGGCCTTCAGGAAGGCTTCCATGACTTCCTTGCCCTTGGCGCGGGTGAAGTCGCCGGTCTGGGAGCGGATGATCTTGATATTGGAGTTGCCCTTGATGGCGTCTTCAAAGCCCTTCTTGCGGTCGATGGCAGGCGCGGAGCCCACGGTGCCTTGCAGCTCCACGACGTTGATGTCGCCCTTCATGGTCTTGGCACGCTCCACCAGCCACTGGCCCGCCATCTCGCCTTGCTTCACAAAGTCAAAGCCGATGTGGGTGGCGTACAGGGAGGTGTCTTTGGAGTCCACTGAACGGTCCATCAGGATCAAAGGAATCTTGGCATCCTTGATCTCTTTGAGCACCGTGTCCCAGCCGGATTCCACCACGGGGGTCAGCGCAATCACATCCACCTTTTGCGCGATGAAAGAGCGCAAGGCCTTGATCTGGTTTTCCTGCTTCTGCTGCGCATCGGAGAACTTGAGTTCAATGCCCGCTGCGGCCGCGGCAGATTTCATGGAGTTGGTGTTGGCGGTGCGCCATTCACTTTCCGCACCGATCTGGCTGAAGCCCATAACGATCTTCTTCTGGGCAAATGCGCTCATGGGCGCAGCCACTGCAATGGATGCTGCCAGGGCGGAAGCCAATACGGTCCGACGATTGTTGTTCATGATGTCTCCTCTTTCGTTGTAAATGCGGGAAATGGGTTTCAAAGCAGCCTCCCGCGTTCGACCACTTGGCCTCCCCTTGCAACCCGGCAACGTTTTCAAAGCGCCCTTTGTCGGGAGGAGTGGTTGTCATCATATGATTCGAAAAGATATCGATCTAATAGTGTTTTAGATGATTCAGATATCAATCGAATAATTCAGGTTTACCCTAGATTATTGTTTTTATGAGGGTTTTTTATTTAGTTTGCCCAGCGGATTAAATGTGGGCAATTGTTTTATTAATTGCAATATTGCAATGTCACAGGCCTGAATTGTGATTTTCTTTTGCAGGGCCGCGGGACTAGCATGCGCCAGCCCTGCCGCTTGGCCGGCCATTGACCACCACCCAACTGCACCCTGTCCATGAACTCCCTCTCTGCACCTTCCCACCCCATCCATTGGCTGCAACACGGGGGCCAACGCCTGGGCCTCCTACCCGGCCTGGGGGGCAGCGTGGCCGCCTGGCAGCGGGACGCAGGTCAAGGCTTGATGGACATCTGGCGCCCCTGGGCCGGCGCGCCGGACCTGTACACGACGGCGTCTTTCCCCCTCGTGCCATGGTCCAACCGCATCGGGCAAGGCGGGTTCAGCCATGACGGCACCCACTACCCCATGCACCCCAACCGCGTGGGCGAGCCCTATCCCATCCACGGGGACGGCTGGCTACAGCCCTGGGTGATCCGCCAGCCTCGCCACGACACGCTGGAGCTGCACCTCGAATCCAAGCACTTCGACGGCAACCCCTATCACTACCGCGCCTTGCAGCGCTTTGTCCTGCGGGATGACGGCATGGACCAACTCCTGGAGGTCACCCACCTCGGTGCAGACAGCCTGCCCTATGGTCTGGGACAGCACCCGGCCTTTTTGCGCACGCCCAACGCTCGTTTGCACGCACAAGTAGAAGGCGTATGGCTCAGTGGTGCAGACCCCATGCCTACCGGATTCACCACGCAGTTTCCCGCCGGGTGGGACCCTCGCGAGGGCATGGCGGTGAGTGGCAGCCTGATTGACAACGCCTATGCCGGCTGGAGCGGCAAGGCCCACATCGACTGGCCGGAACATGCCTTGCGACTGCACATGCGCGATCCGGTCGTCGTGGCGCGGGGCCGGAGCGACGGCTTCTGCTTGCTCTACCGCCCGGCTGAAGGGGCTCATTTTTGCTTCGAACCTGTTACCCACCCGATTGACGCTTTTCACATGGAAGGCCGGCCGGGATTGCAGGTGCTGCAAACCGGCCAGACCTTGCGCCAGGCAGTGGAGTGGCGGTTTGAGTCACTCACCCGCTAGCGCTTTTTGCTATCAAAAAAGTAGCTGCCAGCACACAGCCTTCGGGCGCTAGCGGCTATTCAGGCCATCAAAGCAAGTGGACAGCACCAGATCGATGATTTGCGCATCGGTGTGCTGGCCACCCATGCGCAAAAACTCCAGCACCGGGTCACAGGCGCGGGCGTACAGGGTGTAGAGCACGGCAATGGCCGGCAGCTCGGGGTTGATCAGGCCTTGCGCCTGGGCTGCTTCGATCCATGCCCCTAGACGGTCGCTCACGTCCATGAGTCCGTCCATGTAGGCTTTGTGGCCCATCAGCGTGGCGCGCAAGGTGCTGTTCTGGCTGGGCAGGGAAGGCATCTCGCCGGCCAGCTTGAGCGCCATGGTCCAGCGCACCACCGCGCGCAGGCGCTGCAGGGGCGACATGTCGTCCGGCAAAGTGTCCAGAAAAGCCTGCGCCTGCCCCATCAGGTGGGCCATGGCCGCAGCGGCTAGGTCTTCCTTGCTGGGAAAGTGCTTGTACAGGCTGGCCTTGGCGATACCTACGCTGGCGGCCACCTCGTCCACCGTCATGGCCTCAAAGCCTTTTTCCGCCAGCAGCAGGTTCACCGAGCGGATGATGGCGTCCTCCCGGGCTTGCAGCATCTGCTTTTTGAAAGAGACTTTGACGGGCGCCACGGGCGCGTCCTGGACAGCGGATGGTTCGTTCATGTCGGCATTTTATTCCTCTGGCGTCGGAATGTGGAGACCAAGGCTACTTTGTGACTACTTGGTTTTCGCACCCAGCAAGCGGGTAGCCGCGCCCGACAGGGCATGGGTCAGCCGGTCTATCACCTCCGAGTCCAGATTCCAGCAGTGCCAGTACAGGCTCACGGGCAAGCGCATGTCGGGCGCCAGATTGACCAGCTGCCCTGTTTCCAACAGCCCCTGCACCAGCAGCTCGGGCACGATGCTCGCACCCCAACCGGCCAGCACCGCACGCACCTGCCCCTCAGAGCTGGGCACGAAGCGTTGGCTCAGGGACACCCGTCGCAGGTTGAGTGCCCGGCTCACAAATTCAGTGGGCAGATCGTCTTTGCGGTTGAAGGCGACAAACGGAATACTGCGGAAATTGTGCGGAGTCAGGCCCTGGGGGCAATGCGCCTGGGCGTACTCGGCACTGGCCACCGCCACATATTGCATGGCACCCAAAGACTGCACTTTGCAACCACGAAGCGCTTGCTTCAGGGTGGTCACACAGCCCAGCACTTGGCCTTCACGCAGCCATTCGTGGGTGAAGTCCTGGTCATCGGTGATGATTTCCAGCGGCAATCCCGCGTGCACCAGCGGGTCCAGCGCCGGCAGGGCCCAGGTGGCGATGCTGTCGGCATTCACCGCAATCGAGATGCGCTCGTCCTCGCGCACAGCACCGGTGCTGGGCGCCAGGTCTTTGAGGTCGGTTTCCAGATCGGCTCGCAAGAGGCGCATTTGCACCGCGTGCTTGATGAGCAAGCGCCCGGCCGAGGTCGCTTTCACCGGCCGGCTGCGCACCAGCAGCACCGTTCCCACCTGCGCCTCCAGTGCGCGCAGGCGCTGCGAGACGGCGGATTGGGTGATGGACAGGCGCACCGCAGCGCGTTCAAAGCCGCCTTCTTCCACGATGGCGGCAAGGCATTCCAGGGCGTCCGAGTCGAAAGTACGCATGGTGTTTTCTTATTAATGCAGCTAATGTTTTCGCAAACCAGTTAATTTTACTTTTACTAGCCTTCCGCTTGCCTGACACTGCGCAGATGAAAATTATTGTTCTCGGCGCAGGCACCATCGGCATTTGCACTGCGTGGCATTTGCTGGAACTCGGCCACGAAGTCACGGTGGTCGAGCGTCAAGCCGACGCCGCCCTGGAAACCAGTTTTGCCAATGGCGCGCAAATCTCAGTGAGTTATTGCGAACCCTGGGCCAACAAAGAGGCGCCGCTCAAGGCCCTCAAGTGGATGCTCAGCAAAGAGGCGCCGCTCCTGTTCCGCCCCCAGAACCCCTTCGGCCCCGGCCTGCACCAGTACACCTGGGGCTTGTCTTTCCTGGCCAACTGCAACGACGCGGCTTTTGAGCGCAATGTGCAGCAGCTCGTCGCTTTGGGTGCTTACAGCCACGCCGCCTTGAAGGATGTGGTTGCCAGCACCGGCATTCAATACAACCGCCTGGAGCGCGGCATTGCGCACTATTACTGCGACCAGAAGTCGTTTGACACCGCCGGGGACGCCGCTGCGCTGATGCGCAAGTACGGCGTGAACCGCCAGGTCATCAGCAAAGAAGAGTTCCTGAAGATCGAGCCGGCCTACCGCCAGTTCGCGCACCAGATCGTGGGCGGCACCATCACCCCCAGCGACGAATCCGGCGACTGCAAGGTATTCACCCAGGAGCTGGCCAAGCTGTGCGCCGCCCGTGGCGCCGAGTTCTTGTATGAGTACAGCGTAGAGCAGCTCAATACCGACGGTGGCGCTATCAAATCAGTAGCTGTTCGCGCACTGTCCTCGGGCGCCAAGGGCCAAACCGTGCCCGGGTCCTTCAAGGTGCTGAAGGCAGATCATGTGGTGGTCGCCACCGGCTCCTACACCGCACCGCTCTTGCGCACCGTGGGCGTGAACCTGCCGATTTACCCCGGTAAGGGCTACAGCGCTACCTTCAAGATCTTGAAGCCTGAGCTGGCGCCGCTGGTCTCCACGATTGACGACGCCAAGAAGGTGGCCATCAGCCGCCTGGGCGACGAGCTGCGCGTGGCCGGCACCATCGAGGTCGGCGGCTTTGACCTGACATTGGATTCACCCGTGGCCAAGGCCCGCTGCCACATGCTGTCCCGCCGGATTGAAGAAGTGTTGCCCGGCGTGTGCGACACCCGCACCGAAGAGCAAGGGGGCCAGCCCAACTACTGGACCGGCCTGCGCCCCGCCACCCCCACCAACATTCCTTACATCGGCCAGTCGCCGGTCAAGGGCGTGTGGGTCAATGCCGGTCACGGTACCCTGGGGTGGACGCATGGTGCGGGGTCGGGCAAGGCGATTGCGGAGTTGATCCACGGCAAGAAGCCCGAAATGAACTTCAAGTTTTACGGGGCTTAGGTCTTACTTCGCCGTTTTTCGGTCTTTGGTTTACCGGCCGTGTTGGTGAGAAGCTAGCGGGGTAGGCGTTCTGCTCCGTGTCCCCCGGCCGCTTTGCGGCCTCCTCCTTGACCTGCGCAGAACACCTACCCCGCCAGCTCTTGCGCGAACTTGGTGTGCTGACTCAGAAGAGACCAAACCCTCTAGCGTGGGGCGGGGATGTGCGCTGAAGCGAGGTCAAGGAGGAGGCCGCAGCGCGGCCGGGGGACACGAGCGTAAGCGCACACCCCCGCTCCACGCGGGCGAACACCATAGTCGCCGTCACCCTCCGTGCGCCCGCACTAAACACGACTGAAACGCCAACGTCGCCCGGCTCGGCTGCGGTGACTTACGCGTGATGGCAAAAAACTGGCAGGCGTAGCTCAGCAGATCAGGTCGCACGGCTTGCATCAGACCACGGCGTACAAAGCTCTCGGCATAGTGATCGGGCAGAAATCCCAGAAACTGGCCGGACAAAATCAACGTGGCAATCGACTCCTGGTCAAACCCCGTGGCACGGCGCGGCAGGCGCATGCGCTGGCTCAGCTCCATGTTCGGCGAGTGGTAGCCCAGCCCCGCAAACTCGTGGCCGGGCAAAGTCTCCCAGTTCAGGGCACTCTTATCCGCGTTCCACAACGCATGGCGAGTACCGCAGTACAGCAACATGTGCTCGTCAAACAAGGGGGTGTAGTCCAACACATCCGACGCGCGATGACCGGGGATGATGCCCACATGGAACTGCCCGTCCAGCACCCCGCGCTCGATGGCCGTGAGGGTGGCCACATGCAGGTTCAGCCCGACATCGGGGGCTTCCGCATGAAAGTGAGCGATGGCTTCGGCAATGTGGCTGGCCGGGTTGCTGGCGGTTTTGTCGAACACCGCCACCTGCAGTTGCCCGCCCATGCGCTGGTGGATTTCGTCCACGCTGCTGCGGAATGCGTCGGTCGCAGCCAGCAACTGGGTGGTCTGGGCATAGATTTTTTCGCCCTCGGCGGTGAGCGCAAAACCAGCCCGGCCACGCCTGCACAGGGTCAGGCCGAGGCGGGTTTCCAGGTCCTTGATGTGGCGGCTCACCGTGGAGGTTCCGATGTTGAGCTCCAGCTCGGCCGCGGCCATGCCCCCGCAATCGACCACCGCCTTGAAGACGCGCAGCAAGCGCAAATCCATGTCGCTGATCTGGCCGAGAACGGCTTTGGCTTTTACTTTCATACTTTGCGAAGTAAATAGTGATATTTGTGACTTTATAAGAGTAACAGAGCTGCCCACAATGCACCATCGCCCTTACAAGGCCTACCAACCCCACCCACTGGAGTTCCCATGAAGCTCAACGACACCAGCGTCTCCGCTACCGGCGAGGCAGTAACCAGCACCTCCACCTTCCCCATGTCCCGCGAGTGGATGGAATCGCACTGGATGGCCTTTACCGGCAACCGCGATTTCAAAGCCAACCCGCGCATGATGGTGAGTGCCCAAGGCGCTTACTTCACGGACTCCAACGGCAAAAAGATCTTCGACGGCCTCTCCGGCCTCTGGTGCGCAGGTCTGGGCCACGGCCGTCGCGAGATTACCGAGGCTGTGAGCAAGCAGATCGGCACCCTGGACTTTTCGCCCGCCTTCCAGTTCGGCCACCCGCTCTCCTTTGAGCTGGCCAACAAGATCGTCGAACTCACCCCCGAGGGCTTGGACCATGTGTTCTACACCGGCTCCGGCTCCGAATCGGCAGACACTGCACTCAAAATGGCCCGCGCTTACTGGCGCGCCAAAGGCATGGGCACCAAGACGCGTTTGATCGGCCGCGAGAAGGGTTACCACGGCGTGAACTTCGGCGGCATTTCGGTCGGCGGCCTGCCCGCCAACCGCAAGACCTTCGGCCAAGGCATTGAGGCCGACCACTTGGCCCACACCCAGCTGGCCTCCAACGCGTTCAGCAAAGGTCTGCCTGAGAAAGGCGGCGACATGGCCGACGAGCTGCTGCGCCTGATTGCCCTGCACGACGCGTCCAACATTGCCGCAGTGATCGTGGAACCCATGTCCGGCTCGGCCGGTGTGGTGGTGCCGCCCGTGGGCTACCTGCAGCGCCTGCGAGAGATCTGCACCCAGAACAACATCCTGCTGATTTTTGATGAAGTGATCACCGGTTTCGGCCGCTTGGGCGCTTACACCGGCGCAGGCTATTTCGGCGTAGTGCCGGACATCCTGAACGCCGCCAAGCAGATCACCAATGGCGCGCAACCCTTGGGCGTGGTGGTGGCCAAGAAAGAGATTTACGACACCTTCATGGCAGCCGGTGGCCCCGACTACATGCTGGAATTCCCCCACGGCTACACCTACTCCGCCCACCCCGTGGCCTGCGCCGCCGGCATTGCGGCTCTGGACATTCTGGTCAAGGAAAACATGGTGGAGCGCGTGGCGGCTCTAGCGCCTTACTTCGAGAAAGCGGTGCACAGCCTGCGCGGCGCCAAGCACATCACCGACATCCGCAACCTCGGTCTGTCGGCCGGCTTTACGCTGGCTGCAGTGCCCGGCGAGCCCGCCAAGCGCCCTTACGAGGTGGCCATGCGCTGCCTGGACAAGGGCTTCTACGTGCGCTATGCCGGTGACTGCATTGCGCTGGCGCCACCCTTCATCACCACCGAGGCCGAGATCGACAGCCTGGTCAACGCCTTGGGCGAAGCCATCAACGCAACCGCCTGAAGCGAAATACCCATTCGCTATTCTTTTTATAGCTGCTCGCGCACGTTTGTCGTGCGCCAGCAGCCCTTTTGACACTTCAATCCCTCTATGTCTCAACTCCCCACAGTCGGCCACCTCATCGGCGGCAAGATCATCACCACCGGCGAACGCGCACAAGACGTCTTCAACCCCGCCACCGGCAAAGCCGAGAAGCGGGTGCTGCTGGCCCCCAAAGCCACGGTAGAAGAAGCCATTGCCAACGCGCAAGCTGCCTTCCCCGCCTGGCGCAACACGCCACCGCTCAAGCGAGCCCGCGTGATGAGCAACCTGAAAGTTTTGCTGGAAAAGCACGCTGAAGAACTCTGCGCCCTCATCACCGCCGAACACGGCAAGGTGCTTTCCGACGCCTTGGGCGAACTGCAGCGCGGCATTGAGAACGTGGAATACGCGTCTTATGCCCCCGAACTTCTCAAAGGGGAGCACAGCAAGAACGTGGGCCCCGCTATCGACAGCTGGAGCGAGTTTCAGGCGCTGGGCGTGACCGCCGGCATCACCCCCTTCAACTTCCCGGCCATGGTGCCGCTGTGGATGTGGCCTATGGCGGTCGCCTGCGGCAACACCTTTGTACTGAAACCGTCTGAGCGCGACCCCAGCTCCACCCTGCGTGTGGCCGAGTTGGCACTCGAAGCCGGCCTGCCACCCGGTGTGCTGAACGTGGTCAACGGCGACAAAGAAGCCGTGGACACGCTCTTGCAAGACCCACGGGTCAAGGCGGTGAGCTTTGTGGGCTCCACCCCGATTGCCGAATACATTTATGCCGAAGGCTGCAAACACGGCAAACGTGTACAAGCCTTGGGCGGCGCCAAGAACCACGCGGTGGTCATGCCCGATGCCGACGTCGCCAACGCCGTGAGCGCCCTCATGGGTGCGGCCTATGGCTCCTGCGGCGAACGCTGCATGGCCATTCCGCTGGTGGTGGCCGTAGGTGACGCTACCGCCGACGCGGTGATTGAAGGCCTGAAAGCCGAGATCGCCAAGATGAAGGTCGGCCCTGGCACAGCCCCCGGCATGGACATGGGCCCACTGGTGACCAAGCCGCACTTCGAAAAGGTGAAGGGCTATGTGGACCAAGGTGTGAAAGAAGGCGCCACCCTGGTGGTGGACGGCCGCGGGCTGAAGGTCGCCGGCCATGAAGACGGCTATTACCTCGGCCCCTGCCTGTTTGACAACGTCAAACCGGGCATGGTGATTTACCAGGAAGAAATCTTCGGTCCCGTGCTGGGTGTGGTGCGTGTCAAGACGCTTCAAGAAGCCATGGACATGATCGATGCCCACGAATACGGCAACGGCACCTGCATCTTCACCCGCGACGGCGAAGCCGCCCGTTACTTCACCGACAACATTTTGGTCGGCATGGTGGGGGTGAACGTGCCGCTGCCCGTGCCTGTGGCCTACCACTCCTTCGGCGGCTGGAAGCGCAGCCTGTTTGGTGACCTGCACGCCTACGGCCCCGACGCCGTGCGCTTCTATACCAAACGCAAAACCATCACCCAGCGCTGGCCGAGTGCCGGTGTGCGCGAGGGGGCAGTGTTCAACTTCCCGAGCAGCCGCTGAGTCTGGTGTGCAATCCCGGCCACCGCCGGGTTTGCACGCTCCCCGGATCCGCCCAAAAGCAAAAAGGCTTGTCTTTCGACAAGCCTTTTTTTCGGTGGGGCCGTGCAGGCCAGCGGCAAGCGTCCCTACTTGAAACGACGCCGCGCAATCGTCGCCATCAATCCCAAGCCAGCCAATACCAAACCGCCGGAATTGGCGTCAGGTGTCACCAGCTGCATAGCATCGGGGCCGGCAGTCTGAACAGCCCAAGCGGGTAGCGCAGCCACTGCGAGTAACAGGAGTAATTTGATCTTCATAAGGCCTCCGGAAGGATGTGTGACAAGGTCAGTATTAACCCTATGCTGCGCCGCAACAATAGTCCATTCGGATAAGCAACCAACATTCCGACATCCAAAACAAAAAGGCCTGCACGAGGCAGGCCTTCTGAAAGCAAATGTGTCGTACTTACGCAGACTTTTGACGACTGCGTTTTGTGGCGGCACCAATCAACCCCAGTCCTGCAAGCAAGAGCGCAAAGCTTTCGGGTTCGGGCACAGGGCTAACAGTTCCGAAGTTGACCACGACCGCGCCCTTGGCGGTGTTGGGCAAAGCGGCGCTGGTGCCTGTCACCTTGAGCGTATACGCCTGCCCAGCCAACAAGCTAAACGCGCTGTTCGCCGCATCGCTTACCAAAATTGTGCGATTGCCGTTCAAGCTAACAGAATTAAAAACAGCGATCTGGGATACACCGGACCACAAGGAAGCCGACAGTGCAGAGAACTGGCTTGCGAGCCCAGTCACACGCAATATGAGCTTATTTGTTACTGCAGGAGTTACCACAAAGGATTCGGCAAATGCACCGTTGGTGGCTTCTTCGAAGGACGCGCTGGTGCCGGCTGCATGGCTGTTTGCCGCCGCTACCAAAACGGCGGCTGCCACGAGTGATTGGATGGT
This sequence comes from Rhodoferax mekongensis, assembly GCF_032191775.1. Lineage (NCBI taxonomy): Bacteria > Pseudomonadati > Pseudomonadota > Betaproteobacteria > Burkholderiales > Comamonadaceae > Rhodoferax > Rhodoferax mekongensis. Next base: position 455,353 of record NZ_CP132507.1, read on the forward strand.
CTTTTTCATGCGTATCCCCTGATTATTTGGATTGACGACGGCGAGCAACCGCACCCATCAAACCCAAGCCCGCCAAAAGCAAAGCATAAGTTTCGGGTTCCGGGACAGGAGCCAATGTCACAGTGTAGGAGGCGGCTTCGCCGTAACCCGACAATTGGAACCAGTAAGAGCCACCGGGAGCAAGGCTGAAAGTGGATTGATATGAAGCCACACCCAAACCACTCAGACTTCCGTTGATCGGCAAGGACACAGTAAACCCAGACCCGGGTGCGCCCTGACCCACAGTCAAATAGGTATCCAAGCCCAAACCAGCATAGTCCACTGCGAAGTAGCCGCCAGTTACGCCCGTAAATTGAGACGGCAGGGTGAAGGTGTAAATATCCTCAAACGTGCCTGAAACATCAACGGAATTCTGGTAAGTGTTTTCCAACGGGCCGATATTGAATGTACTTGCTTGAGCCGCAGCCAGAGACGCTGCCAGCGTGAGCGCCAAAGCTGCTTTTTTCATTAACGATTTGTACACAAGCTTCTCCCATCAAATTTCAGAATGGCCGAAGTGTCGAGCTTTTGCGGCACTGCAACAATAGTGCGATCGGACTATCTACCACAAGGCTTTGAAAGTTTCGACACAATCGTCACATGCAGAAGTACTCACCCCCCCGCCTTTCCATGCTTGATCTGGTTGCCGTCCGCGAAGGCGGCACGGTGGGGCAGGCCTTGCAAATCGCTTTGCGCACAGCGCAGCATGCGGAGGCGCTGGGTTTCGAGCGCTACTGGCTGGCAGAGCACCACAACATGCCGGGCATCGCGAGTTCTGCCACCGCCGTACTGGTGGGCCATATGGCAGGCGGCACCAAGCGCATCCGGGTCGGGTCAGGCGGCATCATGCTGCCCAACCATGCGCCGCTGGTCGTGGCCGAAGCGTTTGGCACCTTGGCCGAGTTGTATCCGGGCCGTATTGACCTCGGCCTGGGCCGTGCCCCCGGTACGGACCCAACCACCATGCGCGCCCTGCGCCGCAACAAAGTCGAACACGAAGACGATTTCCCGCGCGACGTGGCCGAGCTGCAAGCCCTGCTGGCCCCCCTGCAACCGGGGCAAAAGTTGGTCGCCATGCCCGGTGCGGGCACGCAAGTGCCCATCTGGCTGCTGGGCTCCAGCCTGTATTCGGCCCAACTGGCCGGCCACTTGGGGCTGCCTTATGCGTTCGCATCCCACTTCGCACCACGCTATCTGCACCAGGCGATTGCGATGTACCGCAGCCTGTTCAAACCGTCTGCCTCACTGGCCAAACCGCATGTGATGGTGGGCGTGCCCCTGGTCGCGGCGGAAACGGACGAAGAGGCCGAGCTGCTCGCCAGCAGCATTTACCAGCGGGTGCTGGGCATCCTGACCGGGCAACGCGGGGCCTTGCCTCCCCCCAAGCCGCAGTTCCTGCAACAGTGCCCGCCCGATGCGCGGGCCGCCATCCAGGACTTTCTCGGTGAAGCCGTGATCGGCGGGCCGGACACCGTTGAGCAAGGCCTGCTGGCGATGGCAGACGCCACTCTTGCCGACGAGCTGATGCTGGTCAGCGACATTTACGACCCTGCCTTGCGTCTGCGCTCCCTGGACATTGCCGCGCACGCCATGCGCCGGGCTGCCGAAGACAGTGCGAAAGTCAGGGACGCCGCACCGGCAATGGGATGAACTCCGTCTCGCCCGGCACTGTAGGGAAGCGCTGCGCCTCCCAATCGTCCTGGGCCTGCAGAATGCGTTCTTTGTGGCTGGACACGAAGTTCCAAACCATGAAGCGGTGCCCCAGTGGCGTACCACCCAGCACCATCAGGCGTGTGGCTTGTGCAGCATGGATGACCGGCTCCGAGCCTTCCTCCAGCACCAGCATTTGCCCGCTAGACAGAGAAGCGCCGTCTGCTGACACGTCCGCGTCCACGCTGTAAATACCCCGCTCCACGGCGGCGGCAGGCACCGTGACTGAAGCACCGGCCTCCAACTCGATCGCCAAATACAAAGTAGGCGACAGGGTCGCAACCGGCGAACTCACCCCGAACGCGCTGCCCACCAGCACGCGCACGGTGGCGCCCGGCAGGGTCACCACCGGAATGGCGCTTGCAGGGGTGTGGGAAAAGGCAGGCGCATCTTCTTCATGTTCCGCCGGGAGCGCGGCCCAGAGCTGAAAGCCGTGGCTGTTGCGGCTCACGTCCCGCAGGTCATCGGGGGTGCGCTCCGAGTGCACGATGCCACGGCCCGCGGTCATCCAGTTGATGGCGCCGGGCTCTATACGTTGCACCACGCCGGTTGAGTCGCGGTGCATCATGGCGCCTTCAAACAGATAGGTCACCGTCGCCAGCCCGATATGGGGGTGCGGGCGCACGTCATGGTTGTCTCCCGGGTGGGCAGTTACCGGGCCGAAGTGGTCAAAAAACACAAAAGGTCCGATGGCCTGGCGCTGTACCGAAGGCAAGACACGCCGAACGGTGAAGCCGCCACCCAAATCGTGGGCACGGGGGATGATGGGAGTCGACATAGGTATCCTTGAGCTGAGGCACTAAAGCCGCATGGGTTTGCAAGCATTCTGCCCCAGCGTGCAATGGTTTGCTGCAATAAGCGCTTGCTCTGCTACAGTGCTTCGCCTGAGCATGAACACCTATACCGCCCGCGTATTGCGCCACACGATGGAGCGCTGGAACTCCGAGTACGCACTGGTACTCGATGAGGCACACGCCAGCAATTTGCAGCGCACCCGATTGCTCAGCCCGTTGGCAGCGGCACTGAATGGTTTTTTTGCGGTGCTGTTTCTCTGGATGGCCCTGAGCGCCTCGGACGACGACCCTGCTTACCGATGGAAATTCTGGCAGCTGTTGACCCACACCGGCATGGGGGCGGCCTTGGCCTTGTGCGCTTGGGCCTGTCGCCCGCTGGAGCACCGCCACCGCTCATTGGCAGGGCGCTGGTTGCCGGTTCTGGCCATGGCGGTGTGCATAGTCTTTGCCATGCTGATCACGGCCATCGACCAATGGGTTACCCCGGCCATCACCCCGTTTTTCATCGCCTGTATCGTGACCAGCCTCACGATCTACCTGCGCCCCCATGTGGCAGCCGCCTTGTTTGGCGTGGCCTTTGTGCTGTTCAGTACCCTGATCGGCATGACGCAGCACAACCCGGAGATGCTGCTTTCGAACCGCCTCAATGGCCTGGCTGTGTGCGTGATCGGGTTCTGCCTGTCGGTGCTGATGTGGCGCAAATTCACCACTATCGCGGTGCAAAAGCATCAGTTAGAGAAGGCCCACACCGAATTGCAGCTCAAACAGCGCGAGCTGGAGCGGCTCACCCGCCAGGACGGCCTGACCGGGCTGTTCAACCGCAACACCTTTGTGGAGCTCAGCACCAACGAGCTGAAGCGCGCCAAACGGCAAGGCAGCGCCACCACCATCCTTCTGCTGGACCTGGACCATTTCAAGCGCATCAATGACACCTGGGGCCATCCTGCCGGTGACGCGGTACTGCGGCATGTGGCGCAGACCATGGTGAACTCGGTGCGCAGCACCGACCTGGTGGGCCGCCTGGGTGGCGAAGAATTTATCGTGCTGCTGCCCCACACCACCGCGGAGGCCAGCCGCAAAATCGCTGAAAAAATCCGCCAGCGCCTGGAAGTCAGCGACATTCGCTGGGAAGACAAGCGCATCGCGGTAACCGCCAGCATCGGCCTTGCCGGCACCACGGCCGAAGAAAGCCGCGAATTCGACAGCCTCTACACCGAGGCCGACAAGGCACTCTACCTCGCCAAGCAGCGGGGTCGCAACCGGGTGATTTGACCCCGGCGCGCCAGCGCCATCGGAGGCCTCAAGGCGCTTGTCACATCCATGCTGGGATAATCGGTCCCACATGGCACTTATTACTCTTCTTGACGCCCAGCTGGCATTCGGGCACGTCCCCCTCCTCGACCACGCTGATTTCTCCCTCGAAACGCAGGAGCGCGTCGGCCTCATCGGCCGCAACGGCGCAGGCAAATCCTCCATGCTCAAAATTCTGGGCGGTATGGAGAAGCCTGACGACGGCACCCTGCAAGTGCAGACCGGCACCCGCATTTCCTATGTGGCACAAGAGCCGCAACTCGATGCAGACGCTACGATTTTCGTAGCTGTTCGCGCAGGTCTGGAGCGCGTTATCGGCCTGATTGAGCAATATTGCGCGGGCGAAGGCGATCTGGACGCCATGCAAAGCGAGATCGAAACGCTGGACGGCTGGAACTGGGAACAGCGGGTCAACGAGACCCTGCAACGCCTGCACCTGAATCCCGAGGCGATCGTCAACTCGCTCTCCGGCGGTACCAAAAAGCGCGTGGCCCTGGCCCAGGCGCTGGTCGCCCAGCCTGATGTGCTGCTGCTGGACGAACCCACCAACCACCTGGACCTGGACTCGATTGAATGGCTGGAAGGCCTGCTCAAGGAATTCAAGGGCTCCATCATCACCATCACCCACGACCGCTCCTTCCTGGACAACGTGGCCACCCGCATCGTGGAGCTGGACCGCGGCAAGCTGATGAGCTACCCCGGCAACTTCGCCGCCTACCTGACCCAAAAGGAAGAGCAACTCGCGCAAGAGGCGGTCATCAACGCCAAGGCCGACAAGCTGCTGGCCCAGGAGGAGGTGTGGATCCGCAAGGGCGTGGAAGCCCGCCGCACCCGCGCCACTGCCCGCATCAACCGCCTGCAAGAGCTGCGCGCCACCCGAGAAGCCCGCCGCGAAGTGGTGGGCAGCGTCAACATGGACGTGAACAGCGGCGACAAGAGCGGCAAGTTGGTGTCCGAGATGGTGCATGTGAGCAAGACCTTCGGCGACCGCATGATCGTGAAGGACTTCACCGCCACCATTCTGCGCGGCGACAAGATCGGCCTGCTCGGCCCGAACGGCGCGGGCAAGACCACCTTGCTCAAGCTGATTCTGGGCGAGCACAAGCCGGATCCAGCCCCCGCCAATGCACCCAAACCCGAACCCGGACACAGCCCCTGGGGCACGGTGCGCCTGGGTGCCAACGTCACCGTGGCCTACTTCGACCAGATGCGCAACGCGCTGGACCTGGACGCGACGCTGGAAGACTTCATCAGCCCCGGCTCGGAGTGGATCGAAATCGGCAACCAGCGCAAGCACGTCAAAAGCTACCTGGGCGACTTTTTGTTCTCTCCGGCCCGCGCCACCTCACCGGTGCGGTCCTTGTCGGGTGGCGAGCGCAACCGCTTGCTGCTGGCCCGCCTGTTTGCCCGCCCGGCCAACGTGCTGGTGCTGGACGAACCCACCAACGACCTGGACATCGACACGCTGGAGCTGCTGGAAGACTTGCTGCAAAGCTACGACGGCACCGTTTTCCTCGTCAGCCACGACCGGACCTTCCTGGACAACGTGGTCACCAGCACCATTGCCTACGAGGGCGATGCCAAGTGGCGCGAGTACGAGGGCGGCGTGAGCGATTGGCTGATACAGACCAAGCGCGCAAACGACATTGCCGCCGCGCAAGGCAAAACCACGGCCAAGCCCTTTAATTACGAGCGCGAGCAGCTACAAAAACAGGAGCAGGCAACTGCCAAGGTGAGCGCCACTGCGCCTGCTGCACCGGCACCCGCCAAGGCCCGCAAGCTGAGCTTCAAGGAGCAGCGCGAGCTCGATGGTTTACCTGCCGCCATTGCGGCCTTGGAAGCCGAGCAAAAAGATATTGCCGATGCGCTGGCCGACGGCAGCCTGTTCGCCAAAGACAACGCCCGTGCACTCGCCTTGAGCGCGCGCAATGCCGAGATCGACGAAGCGTTGATGGCGGCGCTGGAGCGCTGGGAAGAACTGGGCAAGCCGGCTTAAAGCGCGGGCCGCCCGGTGAAGTGCAGCAGGGTGCGCACCAGGTGGTCAATCTCGAAGGGTTTGCCCACGTGGTCGTTCATGCCGGCGGCCAGGCAGGCCTCTCGGTCTGAGGCCATGGCATTGGCAGTCATGGCGATCACGGGCAGGTTAGCAAATACGGGCATGGTGCGCAGGGCACGGGTAGCTTCGTAGCCATCCATCACCGGCATTTGCACATCCATCAGCACGGCCTCAAAGGCATCGGGCCGGGCGGTGAGCAGTTCCACAGCGAGCTGCCCGTTGTCGGCCAGAGTGACCTCGGCGCCTTCTTGCTTGAGCAGGCCCTTGGCCACCAGCTGGTTGATCTTGTTGTCTTCCACCACCAACAAGCGCATGCCGTCCAGACGCTTGGGTTTGTTGACCGCTTGCGGGGCGGCGGGGTTGACGCCGGTGGCGGCCTTGGCGCTCGCCGCCTGTGCATCCATGACCGCGTCCAGCAGCATGGAGGCCGTCACCGGCTTGACCAGAAAGCCATTCAGCAAAGCCTGCTCGTCCGCAGTGCGCTCTGCCATCATGGCGCGGCCGTTGGCGCTCACCATCAGGATCAGCGTGTCGCCGCCCGGCATCGCGGCACGGATGCGGCGGGTGGTCTCCCAACCGTCCCAATCGGGCATACGCCAGTCCATGAAAATCACCTGGTAAGGCTTGCTGCCGCTCTGTGCAGCCTGCACACGCTCCAGCGCTTGCGGGCCGCCCTCTGCCACATCCACGTCCCAGCCCAGCGAGCGGGTCATGGTGGCCAAAAGCGCGCGGGCGACCGGGTTGTCGTCCACCACCAGCGCCTTCTGGGCTGCCAAGGGGTGGCGCTGCACCATCGCTGCCGGCCCTACAGCTGCAGGTGGAGCGATCTGCAGGGGAACGGTAAAGTGAAAGTTGCTGCCCTCGCCCGGCACGCTGTCCACTTCGAGGGTGCCGCCCATCAGGCCCACCAGGCGCTGGCAGATCGCCAGCCCCAGGCCGGTACCACCGAAGCGGCGGGTCGTGGATGCTTCTGCCTGGGAGAAACCACTGAAGATGTGAGCCTGGTTTTCGCTCGCGATGCCGATGCCGGTGTCAGAGACGGCGAACTCCACGAACGCTTTGGCACCGTTGGTCGCTTTGAGGCGCAGGCGGATCACCACCTCACCCCGTTCAGTGAACTTGACTGCATTACCACCGAGGTTGATCAGCACTTGCTGCAAGCGCATGTCATCGCCCACCAGGGCATTGGGCACGTCAGTACCCACATCAAACAAGACCTCAATGGTCTTGGCGCCCACATTCGCAGAAAGAATGACGGACAGGTCGCGCAGCAGCTGGTCGGTGCGGAAGGGACGCGGGTCCAGCGTCATCTTTCCGGCCTCGATCTTGGAGAAATCGAGGATGTCGTTGAGCAGGCTCAGCAGGGATCGGGCGGCGCTGGCGGTGTTGTGGGTGTAGCTACGCTGCTTGTCGGTGAGCTCGGTGCCTTCCAGCAACTGCAGCATGCCCAGAATGGCGTTCATGGGCGTGCGCAATTCGTGGCTCATGTTGGCCAGAAACTGGCTCTTGGCCAAGCTCGCCTGCTCCGCCGTGTGGCGGGCTTTTTCAGCAGCCAGTTTGGCTTGTTCCAGCGCTGCGCGGCTGCCCTCACGCTCGCGCACCAGCACGGCGGTCTGGTTGAACATGGCCACCAGACTCTGGATTTCGGCAGGGGCCCCTTCGATCACGAGCTTCTCGGTTTCACTACTTCCGGTGCCCAAAGTCTGTACGACTTCACGCAGTTTCTGGAGCCCTCCCAGCCAATGGTTCAAGGCCCAGCGGATCAGTAGCAGGCCTACGACCAGGCTGGCCAGCCCCACACCTAGTACCAGCACGCTGATAGACCACAAATCTTCAGCCACGAGATCGGCGTCGAACTCCAGGCGGAGCAGGCCGTAGTCTTTACCGCCGACGGAGACAGGCCGGTTCACATCGTCCAGGCGCAACTTCACCCAGTTGGAGATGAATTTCGGGGGGTGTCCGTCGGCTGGGGCCTTGCTTTTGGCCAAAACAATAGCGCCGCTGGTGTCCTTGAACATGGCGCTGGCAAAGGCGGAACCCTGCACGCCTTTTTCGAGAATGCGTTTGACGGTGTCGTAATCGCCGATCACCACACTGTCTTGCACAGACTGCGCCACCACTTCGATCAGCATGACGGAAGAAGCTTGCGTTTCCTCGATCTGCTTGCGGAACTCGTAGCTGATAAACGCCGCCAATCCGCCCGCCACGAACAGCAGAAGGGTGGCGGTGTAAATCGCGAAGACGCGATTGGTCAGGGTGGCGGGAGTGATGCGGTCCAGAAGTCGTGCAGGCATGGGTGAGAAGCAGTTTTCTGGAGGCCCTGAAGGGGACGATCAGCGCAGGTTGGGAGGAGCCGTTTTGTAGAAATTGCGGTAGCTGACGTATTCGCTGCCATTAGACGCCACAAAGCTGGCATTGGGCAACAGCCCGACCAGATTGCCCGAGGCCGCCAGAATCTTCACACCCTGCACGTCTTTGCCCATGTCAGCAAAGGCCTTGGCCACCGCCTTCAGGTCTTTCTCGGGCACATTCTTGGAGGCCATGAGGGCCAGGTCATACAAGGGATCCGACTGCCAGAGCACACGTATCTTCTTGCCCTCCCGCTTGACCCAACCTTCGGTCAGCTGGGAGTTGGCGCCTACCGCTTTGACACGGCCACTGGCCAACTGCGCAAAGGCCCCGTCCATGTTGCCGCCGAACACCACCTCGACCGGAATATTGCGGTTCAGCAGTTGGGCGTAACTGAACTTGTAGGCCACCAACGCCTCCGGGCCGGGGAAGGCCACCGATTGGTTGGCGAGTTGCTCCAGCTTCTGGTACGGCGAATCCGCCAGAACCACGATCTGGCTGTGGATGGGCGGCGTCTGCCGGCGCCCGAAGACCTTCCAGCCAAGTTGGTCGCGGTCGGGGCTGAACAGGTGGTTGGAAAACACAAACTCCACTTCATTGGCCAGCACATAGGCCGTGGTGTCCGCCGAAGTGCGGCCGATCTTGAGCTGCAGTTTCACGCCGCTCTTGGCAGTGATGTATTCAATGATGGGGTTCCAGTAGCGGGCGGTGAGCTCCAGGCCGTACTGGTTGACCGGGGAAAAGCGGTAGACCGGGGCTTCCTGCGCGAGTGAGGGGGCGGCGGCTGCTAGAGCCAGAGTGGCGGCTGCGAAAGACAGCCATTGGCGACGATGTTGCATTGTTACTCCACGACGTGTTGTTATCGGCAGTTTCACCGCGCCACTGTAACCGGCGCGCAGGCTACACGATGCCACGGGCCTGCAGGTCTTGTATTTGACCTGCATCAAGCCCCAGCTCTGTCAGCACCACCTGCGTGTGTTCGCCCAAAGCCGGCGGGGGGTAGCGCAACTGCACCGGGGCCGCCGACAGGCGGATCGGACTGGCAACGGTACGGATGCTTTCGTAACTTGCATTTGCTATGGTTTCAGGAGCTGCTTGCGCATATTCCACACGCGCTACGCGTTGATTTTGCACCAAACCCCGGGCTTGTACCTGGGGGTCCGCAAAGGCGCGTGCCAGCGTGTTGATGGGCCCGCAAGGTACGGCCTTGTCTTCCAGCAAGGCAATCCACGCATCGGTGCTGCGGGTGCGGGTGACCTCCATCATCAACGGGATCAGCGTGGAGCGGTTTTCAACCCGGCGGGGGTTGGTGGTGAAACGCGGATCCTGCGCCCACTCGAGGCGGCCAGCGGCCTGGCAGAAGCGGGCAAACTGGCCGTCGTTGCCAATGGCCAGCAGCATGGCGCCGTCCAGCGTGGGGAAATCCTGATAAGGCACCAAGCTGGGGTGGGCGTTGCCCATGCGCTGGGGCTCGGCACCGGTGTTGATGAAACCTGCAGCTTGGTTGGCCAGAATGGCCATGCCTACATCCAGCAGCGCCATATCAATGTGCTGGCCTTCGCCGGTGCGGTGGCGCATTTCCACCGCCGCGAGGATGGCGCTGGTGGCATAGATGCCGGTAAACACATCGGTGATGGCCACACCCGCGCGCTGCGGACCGCCACCGGGCTCACCATCGGCTCTGCCGGTGATGCTCATCATGCCGCTCATGGCCTGGATCATGAGGTCGTAACCCGCCCGTTCGGCATAGGGCCCGGTCTGACCGAAACCGGTGATGGAGCAGTAAATCAAGCGGGGGTTCAGAGCCTTGAGGCTGGCGTAGTCCAGGCCGTAGTGGGCGAGGCCACCCACCTTGAAGTTTTCCACCAGGATGTCGCTCCGGACTGCCATCTGACGGATTAACGCCTGTCCCTCTTCCTTCGCCATGTCGATGGTGATGGAGCGCTTGTTCCGGTTGCAGGCGGTGAAGTAGGTTGCATCTTGCGTGGGCCTGCCATCCGCCCCCGGCATGAAGGGCGGGCCCCAGTGGCGGGTGTCGTCGCCGGCGACAGGTCGCTCCACCTTGACTACATCCGCCCCCATATCGGCCAGCATCTGGGTGCACCAGGGGCCGGCCAGCACCCGGGAGAGGTCCAGAACTTTGAGGTGGGAGAGCGCGCCTTGGGGAGTGTTGGGAAGGGTCATACCGGCTTCAGTGCATGGGATGGCCCATGGTAGCCTGTGCGGCCGGTTTGACAGGGTCGATTTCACCCGTAAAATTCGCACCTGAAAACGATTTCAAATGAGAATAATGCAAGGACACCCCGTGACCGCTCCCGAGACATTCCCCCTGCCCCCTTTTCCTTCCGATTTCCGCTGGGGCGTCGCCACCAGCTCTTACCAGATTGAGGGCGCTGCCGCCCAGGACGGGCGCGCACCCTCCATCTGGGACACCTTTTCCAAAACACCCGGCAAGGTGGTGAACGGTGATACCGGTGATGTGGCCTGCGACCACTACAACCGCCTCGAGTCCGACCTCGACATGATTCAGAGCCTGGGCGTGGACAGCTACCGCTTCTCGATCGCCTGGTCCCGCGTGCAGCCTCTGGGCTATGGCGCCTGGAACGAAAAAGGACTGGACTTCTATGAGCGCCTGGTAGACGGCTTGTTGAAACGCGGCATCGCCCCGTTTGCCACCCTCTACCACTGGGACTTGCCGCAGGGCCTGCAAGACTTGCAGCAGGGCTGGGAAGCGCGCGACACCGCGTACCGTTTTGCCGACTACGCCCAGCGCATGGGCAAACTCCTGGGCGACCGCGTAGCCAGCATTGCCACCCACAACGAACCCTGGTGCACCGCCACCCTGGGGTACGACCAGGGCGTGTTTGCCCCCGGCAAGAAAGACGTGCCCGCCATGCTGCGCGTGTCCCACCATCTGCTGCTCTCGCACGGGCTTGCTCTTCAGGCCATGCGCGCTGTGGGCGTGAAAGCGCCGCTGGGGATTGTGCTGAACCAGTCGCCCACCACCGCGGCCACCGACAGCCCGGCGGACCAGGCCCGCGCCCAGCGCGAGTACGACCGCTTTGTGCGCTGGTACATGGACCCCATCTTCAACAAGGCTTACCCCCAAGGCCCTGAGCTGGCGCAGCCCGACAACATCCAGGACGGTGACTTCGACATCATTGCCCAGCCCTTGGATTTTCTGGGTATCAATTACTACACCCGCATCTGGGCCAGCACCAGCACACCACCGGTGCCCGCGCCCAACAAGGATGGCGTGTCCGACATGGGCTGGGAAAACTACGCGCAGGGCCTCTCGGACCTGCTGCAAGGCATTCACCGCGACTACACCCTGCCTCCCATTTACATCACGGAAAACGGATTTGCGGAGGCCGACAAGGTGGTCGATGGCCGCGTGAACGACCCGGGCCGCCAGGCCTATATGCAGACCCACTTGAAGGCGCTGCTCGAGGCCATGGACGCGGGTGTGGATGTGCGCGGCTTCTTTTACTGGAGCCTGATGGACAACTTTGAGTGGGCCTGCGGATACGACAAACGTTTCGGACTGGTGCATGTGGACTATGCCACCCAGCAGCGCACCCTGAAAGACAGTGCCTTGCGCTACCGGGCGTTCATCGCCAGGCAGCGCAAGCGCTAAACAAAAAAAGGCCCTCGGGCCTTTTTTTCCGTCTGCCGTTGGAGACCTACTGACTCAGGCCTGCCTCAAGCCTGCCACTTCCGGGTGGTCTCGCGCACCATGAGCTCCAGCGGGGGCAACTGCACCGCTTCTGCGGGGTAGCCCATCATGTCGAGCAGCATGCGGGCCGCATACAAACCCACTTCGTACACCGGCTGGCGCACGCTGGTGAGCGGCGGGGTCATGAAGCTGGAGGTGGGCATGTCATCAAAGCCGACGAGTGACACGTCTTCCGGCACCCGCAGGCCCCGCTGGTAGAGAGCAAGCCTCGCGCCCAGTGCGGTGTCGTCATTGGCGCAAAAGATGGCGGTGAATGAAACCCCGCTCTCGATCAAGCGTTGCACTGCGGCATGACCGCCTTTGTCCGTAAAGTTGCCGCGCACCAGCAGGCGCGGGTCCGGCTCCACACCGGCCTCTGCATGGGCCTCCAGATAACCCAGGTAGCGGCCTTGCGCATCGGCGCGGTTCTCGACACCGGCAATGTGGGCAATGCGGGTGTGCCCCAAGGCCAGCAAATGGCGGGTAGCCAGATAGCCACCGAACTTCTGGTCCACATGGATGGAGCGCAGGTTGGGCCCTTCCAGATCGCGCTCGGTAATCACCACCGGCTGTTGCTTGGCCACGTCCAGCACATCCTGGTCGGCAATGTCACTGGTCAGGATGATGACGCCATCGACGCGGCGAGAGGTCAGCAGCTTCAGGCTGGCCACGTCGGTCTGGGCATTCCAGTGACCGCTCACGATGATGGGGGAGTGGCCGCTGGCCTCCAGCCCCACCTCGATGCCCTTGAGCGCACGCGAATAGAACTGGCTTTCAATAGACTGGGTGAGCACCCCCACCGTCATGGTGATGCCGGTCTTCAGGCTGCGGGCAAAGATGTTGGGGCGGAACTTGAGCTGGGTGATCGCTGCTTCTACCGCTTCGCGTTTGGCCGGGGCTACACGGGCTGTGCCGTTCAGGATGCGGGAAACAGTGCTTGGGGAAACCCCCGCCACGCGGGCCACGTCCAGCAGCGTTACAGGTTCGCTGCTGGAGGGGGAGGCGAAGGTGGTGGTCATGCGGGTTCAGGCAGGTGGTTCAGACCCGCCGGAGTTTATGCGATGCCCACCGCGGCCGCACTGACACGGGCCGCCAGCGGATATCAGTTGGCGAACGCGGCAATGCCCGTTTGGGCCCGGCCCAAGATCAGGGCGTGGATATCGTGCGTACCTTCGTAGGTGTTGACCACCTCGAGGTTCACCAAATGGCGCGCCACCCCGAACTCGTCGCTGATGCCGTTGCCACCCATCATGTCGCGGGCCATACGCGCTATGTCTAGTGCTTTGCCGCAGGAGTTGCGCTTGAGGATGGAGGTGATTTCCACCGCTGCCGTGCCTTCGTCCTTCATGCGGCCCAGGCGCAGGCAGCCTTGCAGGCCCAATGCGATCTCAGTTTGCATGTCGGCCAGTTTTTTCTGGATGAGCTGGTTGGCGGCCAAAGGGCGACCGAACTGCTTGCGGTCCAAGGTGTATTGGCGGGAGCGGGTCCAGCAATCTTCAGCCGCACCCAGTGCACCCCAGGCAATGCCATAGCGCGCACTGTTCAAGCAGGTGAACGGGCCCTTGAGTCCACGGATCTCTGGGAAGGCATTTTCCTCGGGTACAAACACGCCGTCCATCACGATTTCGCCGGTAATGCTGGCGCGCAGGCCCACTTTGCCGTGGATGGCCGGAGCCGACAGGCCCGCCATGCCTTTTTCCAGTACAAAGCCACGGATGGGGCCGACCGATCCAGCCTCGCTGACCTCTTTGGCCCACACCACGAACACGTCGGCGATCGGGCTGTTGCTGATCCACATCTTGCTGCCAGTGAGCTTGTACCCGCCTGCCACTTTTTGGGCACGGGTGGCCATGCTCTGGGGGTCGGAGCCATGGTCGGGTTCGGTCAGCCCGAAGCAACCTATCCATTCGCCGGTGGCCAGCTTGGGCAGGTACTTCTGGCGCTGGGCCTCGGTGCCGAACTCGAAGATAGGCACCATCACCAACGAGGACTGCACGCTCATCATGCTGCGGTAGCCGCTGTCCACCCGCTCCACCTCGCGGGCGATCAGGCCGTAGGCCACGTAGTTGAGGCCGGGGCCGCCGTATTGCTCGGGAATCGTGGGGCCCAAGAGACCCAACTCACCCATTTCCCGGAATATGGCGGGATCGGTGCTGCCGTCCCGGAAGGCCTGGGTCACGCGGGGGAGCAACTTGTCCTGGCAGTACGCAGCGGCGGCATCGCGCACCATGCGCTCGTCGTCAGAGAGTTGGCTGTCCAGCAAAAAGGGGTCTTGCCAATTGAAGGCGGCGTGGCTCATGAAGTGCTCCGGCAGAAGAAAGGAATGCAGGGATCGTAGCCCCTGCATAGGGCCTGTGCAAGCAAGCGTTTTGCACAAAGGCATGCATTTAACTCATTTTTAAATCCAAAAAAACGCGATTTTTGACGCTTTGACACCGATGTATTGCGTGTGGTGCATACCTATGACATAGTCCGCGCCAATTTGGAGAGCAATTCCATGGGCAACAGCAGCACCACGACAACAGCACCTGATCAGAGCAAACCGGTCACCATCTTCGGCCCGGATTTCCCGTTCGCGTTTGACGACTGGATCGCCCACCCCGACGGGCTGGGCCAGCTACCCGCCCACCGCTTGGGCGAAGAGGTGGCTATCGTCGGCGCAGGCATGGCCGGCATGGTGGCCGCCTACGAGCTGATGAAGCTGGGCCTCAAGCCGGTGATTTATGAGGCGTCCAAGATGGGCGGGCGGTTGCGTTCGCAAGTGTTTGAGGGGACGCAGGACGTGGTGGCGGAGCTGGGCGGCATGCGCTTTCCGGTCTCGGGCACCGCGTTCTACCACTATGTCCACCTGCTGGGCCTGGAGACCCGGGACTTCCCCAACCCCCTGACGCCCGCTTCGGGCAGCACCGTCATCGACCTGGAGGGCAACACCCATTACGCGCGCAGCCTGCAAGACCTGCCCCCGATCTTCAAAGAGGTCGCGGACGCCTGGGCGCAGGCACTCGAAGACGATGCCCGCTTCAGCGATATGCAAAACGCCATCCGCAACCGGGATGTGCCGGCACTCAAACGCATGTGGAATGCGCTGGTGCCGCTTTGGGATGACCGTACGTTTTACGACTTCATCGCCAACTCCAAGGCGTTTGCCAAGCTGTCCTTCCATCACCGGGAAATCTTCGGGCAAGTGGGTTTTGGCACCGGCGGTTGGGACTCGGATTTCCCCAATTCCATGCTGGAGATCCTGCGAGTAGTCCTGACCAACTGCGATGACAACCAGCGTCTTATTGTGGGCGGGGCCGACCAAGTGCCTCACGGCCTGTGGCGCCACGCGCCTACCCCACTGGTGCACTGGCCGGCAGGCACCACCTTGCAAAGCCTGCACAGCGGCGCAACCCGTGCGGGGGTAGCCGCCGTTGCCCGGGCCGCGGATGGCCGACTCGCCGTGACGGACACCTGGGGCGACACGCGCCACTACAACGCGGTGCTGACGACCTGCCAGAGCTGGCTGCTCACCACCCAGATTGCGGTCGAAGAGTCCCTGTTCTCGCACAAGATGTGGATGGCGCTGGACCGCACCCGCTACATGCAATCCAGCAAAACCTTTGTGATGGTGGACCGGCCATTTTGGAAAGACAAAGACCCGGAAACCGGCCGCGATGTGATGAGCATGACCCTCACCGACCGGCTGACCCGCGGCACCTACCTGTTTGACAACGGGCCGGACAAACCTGCCGTGATTTGTCTGTCTTATGCCTGGATGGGCGACGCCCTCAAGATGCTGCCGCAGACCCCGGAGAAACGCGTCAAGCTGGCCCTGCAGGCCCTCAAGAAGATCTACCCCAAGGTGGACATTGCCAGCCACATCATCGGCGACCCGATTTGCGTGTCCTGGGAGGCGGACCCCTACTTTCTGGGAGCCTTCAAGGGCGCACTGCCCGGGCACTACCGCTACAACCAGCGCATGTATGCCCATTTCAAGCAGGACGGACTTCCGCCTGAACAGCGCGGCATCTTCATCGCCGGGGACGACGTCTCGTGGACACCCGCATGGGTAGAGGGGGCGGTGCAAACGTCCCTGAACGCGGTGTGGGGCATCGTGCAACATCTGGGCGGACACACCCATGCCACCAACCCCGGCCCCGGTGATGTGTTCGACACCTTGGGACCGATGGCGCTCCCCGAATGACGGCCATGCGCGCACCTCTGAAACTGGCCCTGTGGCAATGTGCCCCTGCCCCGCTGGATGTGCCGGGCAATCTGGAGAGGCTGGAAGCCGCCGCCCGCGAGGCCGCCAGTGCAGGAGCACAACTCCTGGTGTGCCCGGAGATGTTCATCACGGGTTACGCCATTGGTGCGCCGGCCGTGCAGACCCTGGCCCAAATGGCAGACGGGGCCTGGGCCGACGCCGTGACCGGCATTGCGCAACGCCACCAAGTGGCGGTGGTATATGGCTACCCCGAGCGCGGCGCGGACGGCCGCGTTCACAACGCAGCCCAATGGATCGATGCGTCGGGCCTGCGCCGCCTGAATTACCGCAAGGCTTATCTCTTCGGCGAGCTCGACCGCAGCCAGTTTGCCGCCGAGGCGCAAAGCGCCCGGACCTTCGACTTCCTAGGCTGGAAAGTCGGCATGCTGATTTGCTACGACGTGGAATTTCCCGAAGCCACCCGCGCACTCGCGCTTGCAGGCGCAGACCTGATTGTGGTGCCGACGGCCAACATGGCGGACTACGACTTCGTAGCCCGATCGCTGGTGCCGGTGCGGGCCTATGAGAACCAGTTGTTTGTAGCCTATGCCAACTTCGCCGGTTCCGAGGGCGGACTGCAGTACGGTGGTTTGAGCGTGGTGGCCGGGCCTGACGGCGCCACCCTCGTACAAGCCGGGCGCGAAGAAGCGCTGGTGTTTGCCACTCTCGACGATGAGCGGCTCACTGCCGCCCGCAACGCCGCGCAGCACGTTCGAGACCTGACGGTCCTCCACAACCCACCGACTTAACCCGCCCCATGCGACGAAAAATACCTGCCACCCAAGCCTTGCTCTGTTTCGAGGCTGCGGCGCGCCACGAAAGTTTTACCCGCGCGGCCCAGGAGCTGTCGCTCACCCAAAGCGCCATTTCGCGGCAAATCACCACGCTCGAGGAGTTGGTGGGCATGGCGCTGTTCCGCCGCACGCGGCATGGTGTGGCGCTGACGAGTGCGGGCACGCGCTACGCCGCGCAGGTCGCGTCCTGGCTACGCGGGCTGGAGCAGGACACCCTGGACCTCATGTCCACCCGCGGCCACGGTGGCGCGGTGCAGTTGGCCAGCGTTCCCACCTTTGCAGCGCGTTGGCTCCTGCCGCGCCTGCCCGACTTTCACGCCAAGCACGCCAACACCGTCGTGCACATTGAAACCCGTACCCGCCCTTTTCTGTTCAACGACACCTCGTTTGACGCAGCCATCTTCGCCTGCACCGAATTACAGATCCGCCACTGGGCAGGCACGCGCAGCTACCCGCTGTTACAAGAAGAGGTGATTGCCGTGTGCAGCCCGGCCTTGCTGCGCGGGCGCAGAGCATTAAGTGCGGCAGAAGTGGCTTTGCTGCCCCTGCTGCAACAAAGCACCCGGCCCGACAGCTGGCAAAGCTGGTTTTCGGCGCAAGGCATTGAAGCAGCCAACGCCTTTGCCGGGCCGCGGTACGAGCAGTTTTCCATGGCTTCGTCAGCTGCCGCATGCGGAATGGGCGTGGCCTTGGTGCCACGCCTGTTGATAGAGGCAGAGCTGGCCCGGGGTGAGCTGGCGCTCGCGCACCCTGCGCCGCTGCCCGGTGAGCGGCACTACTACCTGGTGCTCCCGGAAAACACCGAGGCCGGCCCAGCCGTGGAGCTGTTCAGCGCATGGCTCCAGTCAGTGTGCTCTCCCGCAGCGCTCTAACGCACAAGAAAAAGCCGCGGGCAACGCTGCGCCGCGGCTCCCGGGGAGAGTTTTCGGTTTAGCTTGCCGCTCAGGGCTGGCGCACGATCACTGGCTGGATGTTGAACAGGTGTGCACTGCCGGGCTCCACACCGACCTTGACCCAGTGCAGGCTGGGGCTGCCGAATGTTTGCAAACGGGTCAGATTGGGCAATAGCTTGCTGGGGCTGTACAGGGGCTTGTCCACTTTGAAGAAGTGGGTGTCGCCATGCACAAACAGCACCTGGCCTTTGTAACTTTCGGTTTGCTTCACGACCGCAGCCATAAAGTTGCGGTAGCCGCTGAACTGGGGCAACTCGCTTTCGTCGGTCTCTTCGGTCTCAGGCCAGTCAAAGCCGGGGTCGGCCTGGATGACCAGCACCACGCCTTCGGCCTTTTCTGCCTTGGCCTTGGCGAAGGTGGAATCCAGCCACTGGATGTTGGCGGCATCACGTTCCAGATATTCCGCATTCGAGGCATCGCACTGCGCAGCATTGCGGGCGCTCTTGGCCGTGCACTCCTTGGCGCTCATGATCACGTTGTTGTTGCTGCCAGGCACGTTGATGCCGGCAAACACCACGGGGCCGTAGCTGAAGCGGGTGTTTTCGACGTATTTCTCACCGAGCTTGCCCTGGTGCTCCAAGGGCAGCGTAGCCTGACCCAAGCTCGCAGCTGAAGGGAACATCACCTTGCGCAGGTGAGCCAAGCGCTCGAGGGCATCAAATCCGCCGTTATTGGTGCGGTGGCAATCGGTCCACTCGTTGTCTCCGGGCACATAGACCACGGGCTTCTTCATGCTGCCGAACATCTTGAGGGCATCGACGTAGATGTCGTCGGTGCATTTGGAGCTGCCGTCCTTGATGTCGCCGTCATACACGGAGAACGCAATGTCCGAGGCGTTGATGCTGTTCAGCACTGCGGGCAGCTTGCTGTCGTCTCCGGCTTTTTTGTAGGGCATGTCACCCCACAAACCGAAGCTGTAGCTGTTGTTGGGAGTACCGGGCGCAGTGGCGCAGGCAGTCAGGCTGGCAGCAATCGCCAGAGCGCTTAAGAGACGGATAGACATGGAGAACTCCGGAAAAGAGGGACTAGGCAGGGCGCTGCGGCACGCGACCGCACGGCACTTGCTCAATGTCCGCGCTTTGCGTGACAACGGTGTGACAGACGCAAGACAAGTTGCGCCCCAAAACCGTGACAGCGCGCACCATCGCTGCACCCCAAGCCGGTGCAAGGCGGCCGACAAACGGGCGGGTTTATGGTGCAAACCCCTAGTTACAGCGTGGCACGTGGATTGCTAGCATGCACACCACGACTTGACCAAACGGTCAGTTTTTTTAAGGAGTTGCCCGCGTGTCCACCCCCTCTTCTTCTCCCGCCGACGTTCGTGCAGGCCGCCTCGCCACCGAGGAATACGCCAAACGCTTTGCCGACGCCACCCCGCGCTTCACGGCGTCGCAAGCCCTGCTGGAAGCCGAACGCTGCCTGTATTGCTATGACGCCCCCTGCGCTACCGCCTGCCCCACCAGCATTGATGTGCCGTCTTTCATCAAGCGCATTGCCGATGGCAACCTGCGTGGCTCGGCCCAGACCATTCTGGACAGCAACCCCTTGGGCGGCATGTGTGCCCGCGTCTG
Source organism: Rhodoferax mekongensis (assembly GCF_032191775.1). NCBI lineage: Bacteria > Pseudomonadati > Pseudomonadota > Betaproteobacteria > Burkholderiales > Comamonadaceae > Rhodoferax > Rhodoferax mekongensis. The sequence continues at coordinate 474,891 of NZ_CP132507.1, forward strand.
CCCCACCGAGAACCTGTGCGAAGCCGTCTGCGTGCGCAACACCCAGGAAGACCGGCCCGTGGCCATCGGCCGCCTGCAGCGTCACGCCGTCGATGCGCTGATGGAAAGCGCCAAGCCCCAGGTCTTTACCCGCGCTCCCGCCACCGGCAAAAAGGTGGCTGTGGTGGGCGCAGGGCCTGCAGGCTTGGCCTGTGCCTACACCCTGGCCCGCCAAGGCCATGACGTCGTGGTGTTTGACGCCAAGCCCAAAGCAGGCGGCCTGAACGAATATGGTTTGGCCAGCTACAAAACACCGGATGACTTTGCCCAACGCGAAGTCCAGTGGCTGCTGAGCATCGGTGGCATCACCATCCAAAATAACTGGAAGCTGGACACCGTGGCGCAACTCGACGCCCTGCGCAAAGACTACGCGGCCGTATTCCTCGGCATGGGTCTGTCTACCACCCAGCAACTGGGCGTGCCCGGCGACAACTTGAACGGCGTGCAGGACGCGGTGGACTTTATCGCCACCTTGCGCCAGACCCAAGACCTCTCCACCTTGCCGGTAGGCCGCCGTGTGGTGGTCATCGGTGGCGGCATGACTGCGGTGGACGCCGCGGTGCAAAGCAAGCTGCTGGGTGCTGAAGAGGTGCACATCGTTTACCGCCGCGGACAGGAGAGCATGTCCGCATCCACCGCCGAGCAGGAATGGGCGCAGACCAACGGCGTGACCATCCACCACTGGTTGGCTCCGGTCGAGGTGATCGGCGAAGCCGGTCACGCCACCGGCGTGACCTTCGCGCGCCAAGCCTTGGTCAACGGAAAGCTGAGCGCTACCGGTGGCACCACCACCTTGGCGGCTGACATGGTGCTCAAGGCCATCGGCCAGAAGCTGGGCAACCCGGTGTTGGCCGAGAGCGGCCTGACTCTGAAAGACGGCCGCATCGCCACCGATGAAGCCGGCACCACCAACTTGAAAGGCGTGTGGGCCGGGGGCGACTGCCGTGCCGGCGGACTGGACCTGACGGTCGAAGCCGTGGAACACGGCAAGCAGTCCGCCCACGCTATTCACGCCTTCATCACTGCCTAACGGGCGCCACGCATTCCGGAGAAACACCATGGCCAATTTAGAAACCACCTTTGCCGGCGTCAAAAGCCCCAACCCCTTCTGGCTCGCCTCTGCACCGCCTACCGACAAGGCCTACAACGTCAACCGCGCCTTCGAGGCGGGCTGGGGCGGCGTAGTCTGGAAGACCCTGGGCGAAGCCGGCCCACCGGTTGTCAACGTGAACGGCCCCCGCTACGGCGCGTTGCTGTCCGCTGACCGCCGGCTGAACGGCTTTAACAACATTGAACTGATCACCGACCGCGATCTGGAGCTGAACCTGCGCGAAATCACCGAAGTGAAGCGCAACTGGCAGGACCGCGCCATGATCGTCTCACTTATGGTGCCCTGCCAGGAAGAAAGCTGGAAGGCCATCCTGCCCCGCGTGGAAGACACCGGCGCCGACGCCATCGAACTTAATTTCGGCTGCCCGCATGGCATGAGCGAGCGTGGCATGGGCGCTGCCGTCGGCCAGGTGCCCGAGTACATCCAGATGGTGACTGAGTGGTGCAAGCAGTACAGCAAGCTGCCCGTCATCGTGAAGCTCACGCCCAACATCACCGACATCCGCAAACCCGCCCAAGCCGCCAAGCGCGGTGGCGCAGACGCGGTGAGCCTGATCAACACCATCAACTCCATCATGGGCGTGGACCCCTACACCCTGACCATGTCGCCCAGCACGGGCGGCAAGGGCAGCCACGGCGGCTACTGCGGCCCGGCGGTGAAGCCGATTGCGCTGAACATGGTGGCCGAGATCGCCCGTGACCCCGAAACCGCCGGCCTGCCCATCAGCGGTATTGGCGGTATCGGCACCTGGCGGGACGCGCTGGACTTCATTGCACTGGGATCCGGTACGGTGCAGGTGTGTACTGCGGCCATGGTGTACGGCTTCAAGATCGTGCAGGAAATGGAAAGCGGTCTGTTGAACTACATGGACGAGATGGGCTTCAAGAGCGTGGGCGAGATCGTGGGCAAAGCCGTGCCCACCGTGTCGGACTGGCGCTACCTGAACCTGAACCACGTGAGCAAGGCTGTCATTAACCAGGACAGCTGCATCCAGTGCGGCCGCTGCCACATTGCCTGCGAAGACACCAGCCACCAGGCCATTACCTTCGAGAAGGACGGCAAGCGCCACTTCGAGGTGAAGGAAGACGAATGCGTGGGCTGCAACCTGTGCGTGACAGTGTGCCCCGTGCCGGACACCATCAGCATGCGCGATCTGGCAGTCGGTGAGATGGACCTGCGCACCGGCAAGCCGGTGAGTGGCGTGCACGCCGACTGGACCACCCATCCCAACAACCCCATGCGGGTCAATGCCTGAACGGACTTGTAAGGGCGGCACTTAGGCATGAAAATCGCTTCTGCCGCCCTGTTTCATTGCGCAAAAAGCTATTAATTTAGGAGCAACCATGAGCACTCTGTTTATCCGTGGCGGCACTGTCGTCAACGCAGATCGCGAATTCAAGGCAGATGTCATCACCCAGGACGGCAAGATCATTGCCGTGGGCGAAAACCTGAGTGCCCCAGCGGGCGCCACGGTGGTGGACGCGGGCGGCCAGTACGTCATGCCCGGCGGCATCGACCCGCACACCCACATGCAGCTGCCCTTCATGGGTACGGTGACCATGGACGACTTCTTCACCGGTACTGCCGCAGGCCTGGCAGGTGGCAACACCACCATCATCGACTTCGTGATTCCTGACCCCCAGGAAAACATTCTGGACGCCTACAAGAAGTGGCGCGGCTGGGCCGAAAAGTCAGCGTCGGATTACTCTTTCCACGTCGCCATCACCTGGTGGAGCGAGCAAGTCCGCAAAGACATGGGCACGCTGGTCAATGAGGAAGGCGTGAACAGCTTCAAGCACTTCATGGCCTATAAAAACGCCATCATGTGCGACGACGAAACACTGGTGAACAGCTTCAAGCGCTCCCTGGAACTGGGTGCCATGCCCACCGTGCACGCCGAGAACGGCGAACTGGTCTACCTGCTGCAGAAAACCGTCTCCGAGATGGGCATCAAAGGGCCTGAAGGCCATCCGCTCTCCCGCCCACCCATGGTGGAGGCGGAAGCCGCCAACCGGGCGATTGCGATTGCCGACGTGCTGAACGTGCCCATTTATGTGGTGCACGTGAGCTGTGTGGAAGCGGCGGAAGCGATTGCCCGTGCCCGTGCCCGCGGCCAACGCGTGTATGGCGAGGTATTAGCCGGCCACTTGGTGCTGGACGACAGCGTCTACCGCCATCCCGACTTTGCCACCGCCGCTGCCCACGTGATGAGCCCTCCCTTCCGCCCCAAGGGCAACAGCGAGTTCCTATGGCGCGGCCTGCAAAGTGGCAACCTGCACACCACCGCCACTGATCACTGCACCTTCTGCGCTGCGCAAAAAGCCGCAGGTAAAGACGACTTCACCAAAATCCCGAACGGCTGCGGCGGCGTCGAAGAGCGCTTGGCCGTTATATGGGACGAAGGTGTGAACACCGGGCGCCTGACGCCTTCAGAGTTTGTAGCGGTCACTTCTGCCAACACGGCCAAGCTGTTCAACATCTACCCGCAAAAGGGCAGCGTGAGCGTGGGAGCCGATGCCGACCTGGTGGTCTGGGACCCGGCAGGCACCAAGACCTTGTCGGTGAAAATGCAGTTCAGCAAGGGCGACTTCAACATCTTCGAAGGCCGCACCGTCAAGGGCATCCCAAGCCACACCGTGAGCCAGGGTGAGCTGGTCTATGTGCAAGGCGACTTGCGCGCCGTGCAGGGCAAGGGCCGCTATATCAAGCGGGCACCGTTCAGCTCCAACTTTGCGGCCAGCAAACTGCGCGCGGACACCTTAGCCCCCACCGCCGTCAAGCGCTAAAGGAAGCACCATGACTACCGACACCCACATCGACACCGTGCTCGACATCTCCAACATCCGCATCAACGGAGAACGCCTCTGGGCCTCGCTGATGGAGCTGGCGCAGATCGGCGCAACACCCAAAGGCGGTGTGTGCCGCCTGACCCTGACCGACCTGGACAAACAAGGCCGCGACTTGGTCACCCGCTGGGCCCGTGAGGCGGGCATGACGGTAACCATCGACAAAATCGGTAACGGCTTCATGCGCCGGCCCGGGCGCAACAACAGCCTGCCCCCCATCATGACCGGCAGCCACATCGACACTCAGCCCACTGGCGGCAAGTTTGATGGCAACTACGGCGTGCTGGCAGGCATCGAGGTGGTGCGCACCCTGAACGACATGGGCATTGAGACCGAAGCGCCGATCGAAGTAGCCTTCTGGACCAACGAGGAAGGCTCGCGCTTTGTGCCGGTGATGATGGGCTCGGGTGTGTTCGCCAAAGCCTTCACGCTGGAGCATGCCTATGCCGCCACCGACACCGAAGGCAAGAGCGTCAAGGGCGAACTGGAGCGCATCGGTTACATCGGCGACCAGGAACCTGGCGACCACCCTATTGGCGCGTACTTCGAGACGCACATCGAGCAGGGCCCGGTGCTGGAAGACAACGACGTGACGATTGGCGTGGTCAGCGGCGTGCTGGGCATCCGCTGGTTTGACTGCACCGTGACCGGCATGGAAGCCCACGCCGGGCCCACACCCATGGCGCTACGCAAGGACTCGCTCCTGGCCGCCACGCGCATCATGCAAGACGTGGTGGCCGCGGCCCACCGCCACCCGCCGCATGGCCGTGGCACCGTGGGCATGGTGCAGGTGTTCCCCAACAGCCGCAACGTGATTCCCGGCCGGGTGAAGTTCAGCATAGACCTGCGCAACAGCACCGACGCGCTGGTGGACCAGATGGCCGACGAGGTAAAAGCCTTTGCCGCCAAAGTGGCGCAAGAACACGGCGTGGACGTGAAGATAGAAATGGTGTCCAGCTACAACGCCATCGCTTTCCATGACGACTGCGTGGAAGCCGTAGGCCGCGCCGCCAAAAAGCTGGGCTACTCCAACATGCCCGCCGTCTCAGGCGCCGGCCACGACGCGGTCTACATGGCCAAGCTGGCCCCCAGCGGCATGATCTTCATCCCCTGCAAGGACGGCATCAGCCACAACGAGATTGAAGACGCAAAACCGGAACACATCACCGCAGGGTGCAATGTGTTGCTGCATGCGATGTTGGAGCGGGCGAAGGTGGTTTGACCGCTACCCGGAGATAAAGCCGAACTCACGGGCGCTAGGGGCAAATCTGCCTCTAGCGCCCGTATTCATTGCGCGAGTAGCTCCTAAAACAGGAGCGCTTTAATTCTGTATGTGTCTCAAGGCGCCGGCGCCTTGAACGCAAACGCAAAGAAGGCCGCACCGCCCAAGCACACGAAGGCGGCGATGTAGTTCCACGCGAACTTTTCTTTCAGCACCAACACTGCAAAGCCGACAAAGACGCTGAGCGTCACCACCTCTTGCAGGATCTTGAGTTGGAAGCCGGAGAACACGCCGTAACCCAACCGGTTGGCAGGAACAGCCAAGCAGTACTCAAAAAACGCAATGCCCCAAGACACCAAAATCACGCGCCACAGCGGCCAGTCGTGGCCGAACTTGAGGTGCCCATACCAGGCAAACGTCATGAAGATGTTGGACGCAACAAGAAGTAGAAAAGTGCTCATGCGGCATTGTCTCCGAGGCTGGGCAAACAACCCTTCGTAGGCAAATTTGGGTGATCACGAATATCATGGGACTGACTTCTTGAACCCCCATCCATCAGACCCCACATGACCGACTCCTCCCCCTATGTGCCACCCAAGGTTTGGACCTGGGACAAAGACAATGGCGGCGCGTTCGCCAGCATCAACCGCCCGATTGCCGGCCCCACGCATGACAAAGAATTGCCCGTGGGCAAGCACCCGCTGCAGCTGTATTCGCTGGGCACGCCCAATGGCGTGAAAGTGACCATCCTGCTTGAAGAGCTGCTGGCCCTCGGCCACACAGGTGCCGAGTACGACGCGTGGCTGATCAACATCCGCGATGGCGACCAGTTCGGCTCCGGCTTTGTGGACGTGAACCCCAACTCCAAAATCCCCGCCTTGCTGGACCGCAGTGGGCCTGAACCTTTGCGCGTGTTTGAGTCGGGCTCCATCCTGCTGTACCTGGCTGAAAAGTTCGGCGCCTTTGTGCCCAAAGACATTGCAGGCCGCACCGAGACGCTGAACTGGTTGTTCTGGCAGATGGGCAGTGCGCCCTACCTGGGTGGCGGTTTCGGGCACTTTTATGCCTACGCGCCCACCAAAATTGAATACGCCATAGACCGCTTCGCCATGGAAGTGAAGCGCGAACTCGACGTGCTGGACCGGCGCTTGGCCGACCACGAATACCTGGCGGGCAGTGAGTACACCATTGCCGATATGGCGGTCTTCCCCTGGTACGGCGGGCTGGTCAAGGGCTGGGCTTACGGCGCTGCCGAGTTCTTGAGCGTGCACGAGTACCAACACGTGATGCGCTGGGCAGACCAGCTCTACGCCCGCCCGGCCGTGAAGCGCGGCCGCATGGTGAACAAGGTGACCGGCGAACCTTCAGAGCAAGTGCGCGAGCGCCACGACGCCAGCGACTTCGACGGCAAGACCTTGGCCTAGAGCCCTGCGTCCCCGGCTGGCCAGCCATTCAACTGGCTGAGCAAGCTGGCTTTCAGTTCGGCGTTGGCAAAGCTGGCCGCGATAGATGTGCGCGCCACTGTGGCGGTGACTGCATCGGTCCAACCGAAGGTCTGCCGGCATAGTGCGTACTCGCCCACCAAGCTGGCACCCAGCAGCGCAGGGTCATCGGTATTGAGTGACACTGGCACGCCCGCTTGGCGCAGGCGCTCAATCGGGTGAAGGTCTATCGACGGGTACACGCCCAGCACCAGGTTGGAGGTGAGGCACACGCCCAGCGGGATCTGCTTTTCTGCGAGCAGCTGCACCAATACAGGGTCTTCAATGGCGCGCACACCGTGGTCTATGCGGTCCGCGCCCAACAGCTCCACCGCATCCCACACGCCCTCGGGTCCGCTGGATTCACCGGCATGCACCGTGCGGCGCAAGCCTGCGGCACCCGCCTTGCGGAAGGCTTCGGCAAACCGGGGGCCGGTGCGTCCGGCGGCAGCTTCGTTGCCATCGACCGAGAGCGCCACCACGCGCGGGTGGCGCAAGGCCACCAGGGTGTCCACCAGCTCGATGGCTTGGTCCGCCGTTTGCGTGCGCAGCAGGCTGACGCACAGGCCCACACCCGGCAGGCCATCCTGCTCGGCGGCGGTGAAGCCCGCGTCGATCGCTTCCAGCATGGGGCCCAGGCGGCCATGCCATGCGTGCCAGTGGGTGGGGTTGAAGATCACGTCGGCATAACCGGTGCCGTTGGCCGCCAGCCGCTGACTCAGGCCGTAGCTCAGCTCCACCAGCCGGTCTTGCGTGCGGGCGAGTCCACAGGCCAGATCCAAGAAACCCAGAAAGTCCGCCAGCCCCGAGAACTTGAACAAATCCTCTTGCGGCCGGGACAGCGCCACGCACTCTGCGCGGGCCCATTGGGCGATCAAGCTGGCCTCAAAACAACCTTCCAGGTGCAGATGGATTTCGGCCTTGGGCAATGCCTTGAGGCGGACATGTTCAGGGGCGTGGAGCGATGTCATCCTGCGATCTGGCGCTGCCGCCGATCAGGCTTTGCCGGCCGCCAAACAATGCGCCACGATGGCATTGGCATGGCCGTGCCCCAGCCCGTGCTCGGCCTTGAGCCACGCCACAATTTCCATGTGCTTTTTGCCTTGCTGTTGTTGCACCAGTGCAAACCAGTGCGCCATGGGCTGGCCGTAGGTTTTCTCGATAGACGGGAAGTAAGACGCTGGGCCTTTGACTTTGTCGGGAGCAGGCATATCGGATTCCTCGAAGCAGGGTGCGTGGCTTTAACGATAGGGCAAACCGGCCACATCCGCATAGTTTGCCTTCACCTGCAGGTCTTCCTCGCTGTCACTGTAGGTTGCGGCAATGGCTATGAATTCGTCCTGAATGGCCAGAAATGCGTCCACCATGTCAGGGTCGAAATGGGCGCCGCGACCCTGCGCAATGATGTCCACAGCCTTGGAATGCGGCATGGGCTCTTTGTACACACGGCGGCTGATGAGTGCGTCATACACATCGGCAACCGCCATCAGTCGGGCCGACACGGGAATGGCATCGCCCGCCAGGCCTTGCGGATAACCGCTACCGTCCCACTTCTCCTGGTGGCTGTACGCAATTTCCTTGGCCATGGTGAGGAAAGCCACCTCGGTGCCCAGCTCACGTTCCGCATGGGCAATGGCATCGCGGCCCAGGGTGGTGTGGGTTTTCATGACTTCAAACTCTTCAGGGGTGAGCTTGCCGGGCTTGAGCAGAATGCGGTCCGGAATACCCACCTTGCCGATGTCATGCAGAGGCGCAGATTTGTAGAGCATGGCAATCGTGGCCGGCGTGAGGTAGGTGCTGAACTTGGGATGCTCTGCCAACTTGCGCGCCAGGGATTGCACGTAATGCTGGGTGCGGCGGATGTGGTTGCCAGTGTCCGAGTCACGCGTTTCCGCCAGAGAAGCCATGGCCAGAATGGTTACATCCTGAATGGCAGATACCTCATGGGTGCGTTTTCTGACTTCGGCCTCCAGATATTCGTTCTGGTCACGCAGAAAATCTGCCGACGCTTTCACCGCCAACTGGTTGCGCACCCGGGCCAGCACGATAGGGGGACTGATAGGTTTGGTGATGTAGTCCGCAGCGCCCAGTGACAAACCGAAGGCTTCATCCTCCGTCTGGGATTTGGCGGTCAGAAAGATCACCGGAATATGTCGCGCCTTGGGGTCTGCCTTGATGCGGCGGCACACCTCGTAGCCGTCCATGCCGGGCATCATGATGTCGAGCAGAATCAAATCCGGTGGGGCTTCGCCCGCCACGATCTTGAGCGCGCGCTCACCGTTGTTGGCGCCTTTGACTTTGTAATCATCCCGCAGCAGGGACTGCATGAGCAGCAGGTTCTCGGGGGTGTCATCCACCACCAGCACAGTGGGGCGGTTTTGCAGGGTAGCGGCGTTATCTGACATGGGCGTTTCCTTCCATCGCATCCCGCACGATAGCTGCAGCGGATTCAAAGTCAAATTGCTGGATACGCGCTTGCATCTCATCGAACCGGCTGGCACAAGCCGTTCGCAGCAAGACCTCGTTGTCTCTGACCAGCTCAATCACTTCCATATCGTCATCTTCGAGCAGGCTGCGCAGGCGTGTGCAAACATGGTGGAGTCTGACAGGATCCACCGCATCACCCACCGGTTCGACGGGCTGTTCTGGCGCCAACGCGGCTTGCAAGGCTTTCCACTGCGGTACCAGTATCGATGCCAAGGCTTCCAGCGCGGCTTTCTGCGTTCCGGGGTTCTGACCTGATGCAGCCAGTTCCAGATCCGCCGCACGTTGCTGCACGCTGCCAAGCCCGATATTGCCTGCCACCGACTTGAGCGTATGGGCCAGTTGCCTCAGCTGCGCCGCGTCGCCACGGTACAGCGCTTGCTGAAGCTGTGGAATGGCATCGCCCTGTCCCTGTACAAACTTGTGCAGCAAGGACAGGTACACCGCCCGCTTGCCCATGACGCGGCGCAGGCCGGCCCGTGTGTCCAGGCCCTCCACCACGGGCAGTTGCAGCGTGCTCTCTTCGTGGGTGGCGGCTGCAACTGCTTGCCCGGCCAACGGTGCGGGCGTACGCCCCGCCAGCCAATGCAACAGGCTGGCAAACAAGTGCTCCGGTTCAATAGGCTTGGCAAGGTGGTCGTTCATGCCCGCCGCCAGGCACGCTTCCCGGTCCGACGCCATGGCGTTGGCCGTCATCGCGATGATGGGCAAGCCGGATAACGCCTCATTGCGCCGGAGGATGCGTGTGGCGGTCAAGCCGTCCATCACCGGCATTTGCATGTCCATCAGCACCAAATCGAACCGGCCCGCTTGCACCTGCTCCACCGCCTCTTGTCCGTTGTGGGCCACAGCAACCTCCACACCGACACCCTGTAACAACTCGGTCGCGACTTCCTGATTCAGTTCGTTGTCTTCCACCAGCAATACGCGGGCACCGCGCAAACGGGCAAGCCCCTCATCAGGGGGCATAGCACCAAAGGCCTGGACCGGTGCGGGTGCACCACTGAGCTCGCGGGCCACACTGTCAAACAGCATGGATGCACTGACCGGCTTGACCAGCACAGTTTGGATCCCGGCAGCCTCCGCGCTGCTCAACACCTCTTCACGCCCGTAACCGGTGACCAGTACCAGGCGTGGCGTCACCTCCAGCGGCAGAGCCTGCAGGCGCTGTGCCAGCTCGACCCCGCTCATGCCGGGCATCTGCCAGTCCAGAAACACAATTTCAAAGGGCTGGCCCGCTTGCGCGGACTTGTAAACCGCATCCAATGCTGCGGGCCCTGCATCCACAGCCTCAGCGACCAGATTCAGGTCCTGCAACATGGTCTGCAAAAGCGTGCGCGCACTGTCGTTGTCGTCCACCACCAGCACCCGCTTTCCGTAGAGCTCGCTGCGCAGCACCCGGGCCCTGCCGGTACTGATGCCCTTTTGCAGCCGTGCCGTGAACCAGAAGGTACTGCCCTGGCCGAAGGTGCTGTCCACACCGACCTCGCCCTCCATCATCTGGGCCAACTGCCGCGAGATAGCCAACCCCAGACCGGTGCCACCGAACTTGCGGGTGGTAGAGGCATCAGCTTGCTGGAAACTCTGGAACAACACCGACTTCTGCTCTTCACTGATGCCGATGCCGGTGTCACGCACCGCAAAGTGCAGCATCACATGCGAAGTACTTTCCTCCTGCACCCGCACTCGTATGTCGATCTCGCCCCGCTCCGTGAACTTCACGGCGTTGTTGGCGTAGTTCACCAGAATCTGCCCCAGGCGCAAGGGGTCACCCACCAACTGCAGGGGTACTTGCTTGTCCACATCAAATACCAGCTCCAGCCCCTTGGAAGCGGCTTTGTCGCCGACCAATCCGGCCAGGTTGTCCAGCACTTTGTCCAGCTCGAATTCGATGTGCTCAATACCCAGTTTGCCGGCCTCAATCTTCGAGTAATCGAGGATGTCGTTGATGATGCCCAACAGGTGCTGACTGGATGACTGAATCTTGTTCAGGTAGCCGCGCTGCCGCTCGCTGAGCTCGGTTTTCTGAACCAGATACGACATGCCCATGATGGCGTTCATGGGCGTGCGGATTTCATGGCTCATATTGGCCAGGAAGCTGCTCTTGGCGCGGTTGGCTTCTTCCGCCTGCTGGTGGGCGTGTTCAATGGCCTGACGCGCCTCGTACGACGGAGTGATGTCCTCCAGCACGCCCAGCACGGCGTTCCGGTGGTCCGGCGTATCAAACACCCGGGCCGACACCCGCGCCCAAAATAGCGTGCCGTCTTTGCGCACCATCTGTAATTCGGTGTTGTGGAGCCGACCACCGTCCGTAAGTTGCTGAACAGCCCGCCCCATGGCGTCATAGCTTTCCTCGCTCGGATACCAACAACGGGTGGATTGGCCGAGCAGCTCGCCGGGTGCGTATCCAAACAACTCTTCCAGGTTGCGGTTGCACTGCACCACCACGCGGTTCACCATGAGCACGATACCCACTGTCGCCATTTCAAAAATGGCGCGTTGCTCGGCGTGTGCCAAGGATAGTTTTTGCTTTTCATCAGAGAGCGCGAGCAGTGTGCTCTCCAGTCGAGCTGTGCGTTGTGCCACCTGGTCCTCCAGGCTCGCGTTGAGCATGCGGATTTCCTGCTCGGCGCGCACTCGATCTGTCACATCTCGCATGATGACGGTCAACAGGTCCTGTCCGTCAATCACCAGGTGAGAGATAGACGCTTCGGCCGGGAATTCAGTGCCATCCTTTCGCATCCCTCGAACCACTGATTGCCCGCTCATGCGTCGACGGGTTACCCCAGTCTTTGCGAATGCCGTCATCTCGCGGGCGTGGTAGTGCCGGGTGTCATGGGGGATCAACATGTCGACCGACTGGCCCAGCACTTCCTCCAACTCGTACCCGAACAAATCCAGGGCCGCCCGGTTCATCACCACGATGCGGTGCAGACTGTCCACGGTAATGATGGCGTCCATGGCGGCATCGACAATGCCTTCCATACGCGCCTGGCTGGAAGCCACCTTCTGCTGCGCGGATACAACCCGCTGCAGCATGGCGTTAAAGCTGTGCGACAGGCGCTGCACTTCTTTGGGACCATTTTCAAGAAGCGCGTCCTTGGGAATCTCACCCAAGGTGAATTGTTCAGCAGCCTGTTCCAGTTGACGAATGGGCCGTATGACAAAGCGTTTCAATATGCTGGACAAGGCTGCAATCAGTACGATCGCTATGGCCAACTGCGACCACAGGCGGTTTTGCGCATGCCAGAGCACGAGGTCGAAGTCCGGCAGGATGTCGTACTCCAGATAAATGGCTCCATGGCGGGAGCTGCGTAGCTCGGCATCGCCCACAGGCAGGTTGTACTGGGTGAGTACCGTGATCCGCGCGAGGGACTCCGAGATCTCGACATCCGGCAGGTTTCCCCACGAAACACGTTTGAAGCGGGCCATGTCAAAACCGGGGATGACCTTGCTCACGTGCTGGCCCGTCCAGCCCAGGCGATGCGCTAGCTCTACTTTGCCGTCTGCGTCAATCACCACCATGGCCACCACCGCACGGTCCGTGGATGTCACCGCGAGGTCTGCCGCGACCTGTTCGCGTTGATTCGCCAGGCCCCGCTCTGCGGTACGGGCCATGTGCTCTGCGATCAAAATGGCATCGTCAGTCTGGTGTTCAACGACCGCCGCACGGTCATTCAGAATTCCGACAAAGAAGGACACCAGCAACATCGCCACCACCGCGACGGCCAGGCCCAAAGGCAATGCAGATCGAAGAGAGATGCGGCGGCCAGTCATGGATCTCAAGCCGGCAGGAAACGGGTGTCCACGAGCTCATGGGGCTGGGACACTTTACGCAGCAGCCCGGCCTCGAACATCACGCGCTGGAGCTCCAGGGCCGTGCGGTGAAAGTTGCCGCCCTTTTCCAGAAGGCGCCGGTTTTCAGCAGCATCCGGCAGTTGCAGCCCTCGCAATGAGGCAGGCACCTCCTCAACCGGTGTTTGCAATCGGGCCGCCATGTGGATCGAGGCCTGCGCCGGTTGGGCGAGAAAGAATTGCCGGGCTTCAAAATGGGCGGCAACAAGCGCCCGGATAGCATCTGCCTGGGTGTCAAGAACATCGGCACGCACCGCCAGCACATCGGTGATGCGTCCGGGGATGCGGGAGCTGTCAAAGATGCGCTGTGCCCCCTGGGCCTCCAACTTGGTGGCCCAAGGCTCGGCCGTGACAATCGCGTCGACTTTGCCCGTGCTGAAAACCTTCAGGCTGCTGTCCAGGGTCATTGCCACTTTTTTGACCTCCTCTACCCGAAGTTGCGCAGCACGCAAAAGGGAGCTAAGCATGACAGCTCCCATGGCGCCCTCCTCGACCGCAATGCGCTTGCCACCCAGGTTGTCCAACGTGACACCACGGCGGGCCATGACCACATCGGCGCCTTGGGAAATGTCGATCACCATCACTACGCGCAAGTCCACGCCATCGGCGCGGGCACTCATCATCTCGTCCAGGGTCAGGGCTGCGCCCTCCAGTTGGCCGGCAGCCAGGGCGCGCAGGGTGTCCGTGTTGGCCAGCATCTCGATCAGGCGGACCTTTCGGCTGTCGATGAGGCCACGTTCCCGGGCCATGAACATCAATTCGTATCCGGGGAACACGATGGAGCCCACCCGCATCACCGGCACAGGCTTGCTACACGCCGGCAGCAAGGGTGCCAGCCCCAAAGCCATGCCACCGGCCAACCAGCGGCGGCGGCCAAGGCTGTAAAACATGGCGGAGTGCGACTCCAAGGTCTGGGGCAACATCGCTTGGCATTCGTAAAGTAGATTCGAGCCAGTGTACGTGAGGGTTTGTCGCGACAACAAGTGACCTGGATCAATTTCTGTACGATCCGCCAGCCCCCCCTATGAACGCACCCCTTGTACGCCGCCCTGTTTGCGCGCTTTGCCTGCGCCCGCAAGCCACCTGCCTGTGCCATTTGGTGGTGCCCACAGCGAGCGCTTGCGAGCTGCTGATCCTCCAGCACCCTCTGGAGGTGCACCATGCCAAAAATAGCGCGCGCCTCTTGCACCTGAGCGTGCCGGGCAGCCGCATCGTAGTGGGCGAGGCGTTTGATGATGCTGCATTGCAAGCCTTGCTGCCCGGACCGCGCACTACCGTGCTGCTCTACCCCCCCACCGCGTATGAGGGGCATGCAGTACCCGCCTTGCTGGAACCCGCGCAGCTGGTGCATCCCGGGACACTGCGATTGGTCGTGCTGGACGCCACCTGGCGCAAGAGCCGCAAGATGCTGCACTTGAGCCCGGGCCTGCAGCGCTTACCGCGTTTGGCCCTGGACGAGGTGCCGACCGGCCGCTACGCGATCCGCAAGGCACATGCACCGGGCCAGCTCTCGACCCTGGAGGCTACCTGCGCTGCTTTGGCGCAACTGGAGCGGAACACAGAACGCTGGCAGCCGCTGCTGGCGGCGTTTGACGGCTGGGTGGCGCAGCAGCAGGTTTATGTGCCAAATTAGCCTCTAGCACTCGTGGAATATGCGCAAATAGCTATTAAATTTATAGCAACTTCAAGTTGCCTGCTGCAAGGGAAGCCACACGCTAAACGTCGTGCCCACCCCCACCTCGCTGTGCAACTCCAGGCGGCCGTGGTGCTTGTCCACAATCTTGCGGGCAATGTCCAACCCCAAGCCACTGCCCTCGCCCACGGGTTTGGTGGTGAAGAAGGGGTCGAAGATGCGGGTTTGAATATCCGGGGAAATGCCGGGGCCGTTGTCGGTGATGCTGACACGCACGCCGTGGTCCTGCGCCTGCATCGCTATCAGCAGCTTGCCCTGGTTGTTCATGGCTTGCAGGGCGTTGTGGATCAGGTTGGTCCACACCTGGTTGAGCTCATCCGGCAGGCACTCCACCAAACCCAAGTTGCCGTACTCGCGTGTTACCTCCACACCTTGCTTGATCTGGTTGCTGTAAATGGTGAGCACCGTTTCCATGCCGGCCTTGAGGTCCACCGGCTGGAATTCGCCCGACGCATCGGTGTGAGAAAAAGACTTGAGCGCAAAAATGATTTTGGCCACCCGCTCCACTGCGAGGTTGATGTTGTCTGCGCTGTGGATGATGGTGGCAATCTGGTTGGCCATCTCAAAAAAGTCCCCTGCACGGGGATGCTGCAACAAGGCCGCAAAGCGCATGGGCTGCTGGCGCACTTTCAGGCCGAGCAACCAATCCGCCTTGGTTTGTGCATCCGGCATGTCCGCAGCCTCCAGCTCAGCTCGCACCGCGCGGTTAAGCGCACGCTCCTCCCGCGTGCTCAAAGGCTCGGCGGGCTTGCGCACCTCGGTCACCAAGGCAAAAAACAGGTTCCGCGTGGCTTCATCGAGCGACAACACCAGGGCCGGAAAGCCCGCCAACACCTGGTTCAGTGCAACTGAGATGCTCTCCCCGCTGGACTTGACGGCGCCTATGGGCGTGTTGATCTCGTGGGCCACATTGGCCACGATCTGGCCCAGGGTGGCCAGCTTTTCGGATTGGATGAGTTGGGACTGCGTATCCCGCAAATGGCTCAGCGTGTGCTCTAGTGAGCGTTTGCTCTCCGTCAGCTCTTGGGTGCGTTGTGCAATGCGGGCCTCCAAGTCACGCTCCATGGTGGCGTGTGCTAGCTCACGTTCTTGCCGGTGCGCAATTTCTGCGTGATGAATGCGCCGTAGCAGTGCAGAAGCCGACGCGGCCACCAGTAACAACACGCACCCCGTCACCCCGCCCACCACCATGGCTTTGTGGCGCCAGCTTTCCAGAATGCGCTCTTGATCGACATGCACAGCCACAAAAAACGGGTATTTCGCCGAAGACCTGAACGACAGAATATGGGCCGACTGCTCTACCCCTATCTCGTCTTTTCTGGCGCGCTCCACGATGTCGGGGTACGGAAATGCGGCACCAATCGCCGCATCGGCGGTGTCCAGCAGCACCGCTCCATCGATCCGCACCAGTTGAAAGCGGTCGGTTTGCGAATCGCTGAAACGCTGCTGGCGTCCGAGGAAGTAATCAGGATTCACCCCCACCAACACACTCACCGGCCGTGCACCCTGCGTTAATCGAAGGCTTAGCGGCAACAGATAGGGGCGGTCGTTGCGGTCTGAGGCAAGCCCTTGCGCGCCATGCCCTTGGTGAAAGTCGCGCCCTATCCAATTGCGGCCGACTCGCAATCGGGCCGTGGTCGCATCGGGTCGCTCATCGGGCACCAAGTTCAATCCCTCGGGGCTGACACCCACATTGCCAGGGTGGGTACTTTGAACCACCACGCCCCCCTGCATCAGTGACAGTGAGCGCAAGGCGGGCTGCCCGTGTTGAAGCCGCTTGAGGAGTGCTTGCACGTCAGAAGATGCTTTGCCCTCCAGATCGGATGGGGTGAACTCAGGAATGCTCCGGACGGTGTTTTCAATCGCCTGAAAGGTCTGGCTGATCTGATCTTCAAAAACCAGGGCGTTCGCCTTGGCACGTTGCACCTGCAGAGCCAACAGGGTTTGCCTGTCTTGGTACAGCGTCAGCGACACAGACACCGCGACCGCCAGCACAAACAGCGCAAGAAACACATGGCCCAACACCACAAAGCGGTTGGTCTGCCACCTGAATCCACCGTTACGGCGCACAGCGCTACTTTCTGACCACGATGGGGTCGAGCTTGTACCGGGCAGCAGCCTTCAGCAAACGACCGTCTTTCTTGATATCCCGCACGAACTGCTCCACGCGCGCGAACCAGCGGTCGTCGCCCGGGGCCACCGCGTAGGCATACGGCGTCAAGTGGTAAGGCACCTCCGGTGCAATCACTTTGGCCCAATCGGTGGTCTCCAGCATCCGCCGGCTGTAAGGGAAGTCCGTCATGAATACATCCGCCCTGCCCGACTGCACTTCCTGCTCACGGGCCATGGGGGTATCCAACACCAAAAGCTCTGCCGACTTCAGCCCCGCACGCATCACCGGTTCGTGCAAGGTGCCCCGCATAACGGCGACCACATTGCCGGCCCGGTCAATGTCGCCCCAGGCCTTGATGCGGCGATTCGTGTTGGCGGCAATCGCAAAAATGTCGCTCTCCATCGTGGGAGCCGTGAAGCGCAATTTCTTTTGCCGTTCAGGGGTAACTCCCACCGCGAACATTGCAACATCGCAGCGGTCGGACTCAATGTCTTGCACCAGCTTGGCAAACGAACTTTCCACAAACTCCAAAGATACGCCAAGGTCTTTGGCAAAGTCCGCTGCCAAATCCGCATCGACCCCCGATACCTCCAACGTCTTGGGATTGCGAAAGCTCACCCCGTAGTAGTCGGGCCATATGCAAACACGAAGCTTCTTTGTCGTTGCTATGCGCTCGGTGCGTGACACGCTTGCCGCACTTGCCGCATGGGCTGCGCCGCCCGGGTGACTGCCTCCGAGGCCGAGAAGCAGCGCAAAGGCGTTCAGTGCAAGAGCCCACGGGAGGGGGTTTTTGCTTGTTTGGAGGGGGTACTTTTGCTTCATAGAGTCACCTCGGTTGACGCGGCAGCGCTCGGCAGCCACACGCTGAAGGTGGTGCCCACCCCCACTTCGCTGTGCAGCTCCAGGCGGCCGTGGTGCTTGTCCACAATCTTGCGGGCAATATCCAGCCCCAAGCCGCTGCCCTCGCCCACGGGCTTGGTGGTAAAGAAGGGGTCGAAGATGCGGGTTTGAATATCCAAGGGGATGCCGGGGCCGTTGTCGGTGATGCTGACACGCACACCTTGGTCCTGCGCCTGCATCGCTATCAGCAGCTTGCCCTGGTTGTTCATGGCTTGCAGGGCGTTGTGGATCAGGTTGGTCCATACCTGGTTGAGCTCATCCGGCAGGCACTCCACCGGGCCCACGTCGCCGTACTCGCGCGTCACCTCCACACCTTGCTTGATCTGGTTGCTGTAAATGGTGAGCATCGTTTCCATGCCGACCTTGAGGTCCACCGGCTGGAATTCGCCCGACGCATCGGTGTGGGAAAAAGACTTGAGTGCAAAAATGATTTTGGCGACCCGCTCCACCGCGAGGTTGATGTTTTCGGTACCGCCGATGATGGTGCCAATCTGGTTGGCCATGTCCAAAATCTCCATCGCCCGAGGGTGGCTCAATACGCCCGCATAGCGCAATGGCTCTGCTCGCACTCGCATGGCCAAGAGCAGATCAGCTTTCTGCTGTGGTTCGGCAATCCCGGCTTGTTCCAGTGTGATGCTCATGGTGCGTTGGATTTGCCGCTCCTCGCGGGTGCTCAGGGCGGGCAAAGATTGCCGGTGCTCGGCGACCAGGTCAAAGAAGACGTCGCGCGTGGTTTCGTCCAACGACAGCAACATAGCTGGAAAGCGCGCCAGCACATGCCCCACGGCCACCGCAATGCTTTCCCCGCTGGACTTGACGGCACCAATGGGCGTGTTGATTTCGTGGGCCACGTTAGCCACTATCTGGCCCAGAGTGGCCAGCTTTTCGGATTGGATGAGCTGCGATTGGGCGGACTGAAGGTTCTCCAATGTTTCCGACAGGGCTTGGGTGCGCGCCCACACTTTCTCCTCCAGGCCTTTGTTGGCAAACGCCAGCTTTTGAATACCCAACAAATAGGTAAACGCCGCCGCCAGAAGCGCAAGGCTGAACAGCAAGGTGATGCCTATGGCCCCGGCCCGCATGTCATGCCAATCACGCAGTGCCTGATTCACACTGGTTTGCACCACCAAGTACACAGGGTAGTGTCCGATCTGCTTCACAGCAAAAATCGCTTCAGGCGCGCCCGTATCAATCAACGAACGGGTGGTGACCGCACCAGTCATGCTGCCGATCTGATGTGTCCACAGGTCTGGAGCTGTCTTTTCGTCATCTGATTCACCGCCTTTGACTGCAGCCCTTATCGCCCCATCTCGGCCTACGATGGCCACCTGCCCTTGTGTGTCCAAGTTGAGCACCTTGAAGGTCTGTTCGAAGTAGTCCGGATTGATACTCGCAACCACCACGCCTTTGACGGTGCCATCAGGCAGCAACAGTTTGCGGGAGAGCTGGATCGTTCGCTTGCCCGACACTTTGCCCACCACCGATTTGCCGATGAAGAGCACCTGCTGCTGCGCAGTTTCATTCGTGGAAGACGCAAGGTGGACCTTGACGTGCTCCCGCTCCGACAAATCCACAGCGCCGGTTTTCGCACCACTCAAATCGATATTGCTCGCGATAAAACGCCCGTCAGCGCCCACATAGGAAAGCTGGGTGATGATGGTGTCGGCAAGACCGGTTTCACGCGTAAAGCGGACTAGGTCTTCATTCACAAACTCACCGGAGGCAATCGCAGCGTTCACTCGGAGTGTTGCCTGGTCTACCGACTGAAACACCCGCAGCGATTGCTCCGCTAGGGTGTGCGCCAGGTTGACGTTTTGCTGTTTTTCAGACTCCAGTGCATCCACCTGCTTCGTCTGGAGCACCCACGCTACGCCGCCCCACACCAGAGCAAATATCACCACTAAGAAGGCAATTACTCCGCTGGCAAACCGCAGCAACGCCCGGTCCTCCGTGAGAGAAGCCAGCCGACGCGTATAGGACTTCATGACGCCTGCCAAGCCAAACTCAGGCCTGCTGATCCGAGCGGGGGAGCTGCACTTCCAACTCTGCAATCCGTGCTTTAAGCGCCGCAATTTCTACACGCAGCGCCGCTTCGGTAACGCGGGATTCCATGGCGGTTTTGGCGGTCAGCACCAGGTCGGCGTTTTTGAACGGTTTTTCAATAAAGCGGTACAAATTGGCTTCATTGATGACGCGCTTGACCCCACTGAAATCGCTTTGCCCGGTGAGCAAAATCTTCACCATGCCGGGGTTGCGCTCGTGCAGGCGCACCAAGAGCTCGTCGCCCCGCATCTGCGGCATGATGAAGTCGCTGATCACCACGTCCACCACCCGGCCCTCGGCGGCGTAGTCGTCCACGATCTCCAGCGCCTCTTGTCCGCTCTCGGCAATTTCCACCCTGCAATCCGCACCGATGGTGTTGCTCAACAAGGTGCGCAAGGCCGTGAGCACGGTCTTGTCGTCGTCAACACAGAGGATGATGGCAGCCATATTGATAAATTCAGTAATTTTGCCGAATTTATACTTAAACTCATTGTTTGTCAAAAACAGTTCGATTTAATTTTTATGACAAATTTGCGGATCGGCGCTGCTGAGGCCGCCGACGCTTAGGCACTTTATTGGTCTCTAGCGCCTGTCGAATAAGCGCGAGCAGCTATGAATTCAGGAGCAATTAACTCCGGCGCACGAACTTGAAAATCAAAATCCAGAAGACCAGAATGAGCGACGCCACCGGAAACTGGAGTTCGGTAGGCATGAAGTAAATCACCATCACCCCGGGTATCCAGACGCACCACATGGCAATCAGCACCGGCAGGTACTGGTGGGCCAGAAAGTCGGCAGAGAACAGATGCCGCAGCGTCTTGAGGGTGAAGCCGCCTTCGCGCCAGGCAAATAACGCGACGATGAGGTAGTTGGACACCGGCGAGTACACAAATTGGTCAAACAGCATTTTTTTGACCAAGGTGATGGCATCGCTCTGCTCGCCGAACAGATGCACCTGCACGCCATACAGAATATCCACCGTCAGACCGATAGTTCCGAACACCAGCGCGGCATAGAGCACGTCCATGGTGGTCTTTCGCGTCCAGGTCTGGCGACCGAGTGCCACGCTCAGCCCCTCGGGCACCAGCACGGCAAACACCACATATGACACGAAAGCGAAGGTGAGGCCCCAGGCCTGTTTCACATCGCCCCAACGGGCCAGACCTTGCTGAAACGCGGGCATGGTGGCATAGGCCAGCAGCAGCACCGCCAGGCCACACCACAGCAATACGCCTGGCAGCGCATTGGCGCGGATGGCCGCGCGGACTTGGTGCAGGGCCGAAGGTGTAGACCGCGCCGTCATGCGGCGGCTGCGTCCGCCAGGGCCAGTTCGGCCATCTTGACGGCGCCTTCAAAACTGCGTGCTCCGCCGATGAACAGGTTGAGGTGGCAGAACACGCTATCAAGCACGCCATTCACCGCAGCCAACTCGCCATCGCGCAATCCGGCCCAGCTCTTTGGCAAGTCCATGCGGGCAGTGAATGAGCCGGCTTCGACAGGTACGGTTTTGATCTGGTATTGATCGCCATCGGAGTCGGGATAGATAACGAACATCACTTCAGGCATTTCGTTCAGCACCACGTGCGTCCAGGGCATGCCACCTTCTTGCAAGTGCAGCACCCGGCCACCCAACAGGCGCGGCGCCTGGCGCACGGTGTCCATGGCGCGCAGCTGGGCCACCTTTTTGCTGATGGCATGGTCCAGGAACTTGCGGGTGATCGCGATCGCTTCACGGAAGCGGGTTTCCAGAAGCTGGGCCTTGGCTGCGTGGTCCAGTCCCTTTTCTTCGAGCCAATGGGTGTTGAGTTGGGCAATCAGGCTGGAGAGGCCGAAGATGCCGGGCGACACATCGCCCTGCCCGGTGTCCACGATGTCGAGGTACTGCACCAGTGAATGGTCGATGGAGCGCACCACTTCCGCCACGGCGGCTTCGTCCAAAGCATGGCCCTGGCCTTTGCACCAGGTTTGCACGTAGGCCGTGCCAAACGCAGACCACACCAGGCCGGCACTTGCATAGCCCACACCGGGCACGATGGCGCCTTCGACCTCGGTGGCTGGGCGGGCACCGTCAAAGCCACGCTGGTGGTGGTCAAAGCGGCCCTTGGCAGCGTCCCACACGCCGCCCACATCGACCACGAAATCGGCCGTGTCAATCAACTCTTGTTTGCGAGTGCGGATCAGTCGGTGCGAGGGAAACACCCCCATCAAAATGCCCACTCCGAATACGTCGTCGGCATGGAAGGTGCCACTGTGGGTGGCGATCAGGGTGGTGGTGGTTTCAGTCATCCACCGATTTTAGGGACTTACCCTGATCGGCGTTGCAGCCAGCCCAAGCCCTCGCGCGTAGCGCCGGGCTCCACACCGCGCCGGGGGCGGTACTCGCAGCCCACCCAGCCATCCCAGCCGCAGGCAGCAGACACTTCGTCAATCACATCCAGCAGATAAGGGTAGTTCAGCTCGCCCAAATCCGGCTCATGGCGGCCCGGTACACCGGCAATCTGAAAGTGGCCAACGCGTCCGGTCGGCAGGTAGTGGCGAATTTTGGTGGCCACATCGCCTTCCATAATCTGGCAGTGGTAGAGGTCAAACTGCACTTTCAGGTTGGGCGCCCCCACCGCCTGCACGATCGCGTGGGCCTGGGCCTGTGTTTGCAACAGGTAGCCCGGAAAGTCGCGGGTGTTGATGGGCTCGATCAACACCTGCTTGCCCGCTGCGGCGGCTTGGCCAGCAGCCCAAAGCAAGTTGCTGGTGTAGACAGCCTCCAGCTCCACCGGGTCTGCGCCCGGTGGCACCAGGCCGGCCAGCACATGGATGCGTGGGCAATCCAGAACCCGCGCGTACTCCAGTGCGCTGGCAAACCCCGTGCGGAACTCGGCCTCACGGCCCGGCAGGCAGCCAATGCCGCGTTCGCCTGCATCCCAGTCACCCGGCGGGGCGTTCATCAACACTTGTTGCAGGCCATGGGCTTGGAGCTGTGCCGCAATGTCCGCCGCCGAAAACGCGTAGGGAAACAAGAACTCGACGCCCTCGAATCCGTCTTGCGCTGCGGCGCCAAAACGGTCCAGAAAGGGGTGCTCGTTGTAGAGCAGAGAAAGGTTGGCGGCAAATCGGGGCATGTTTATGAAAGTGTACTGGTCCGCCCGCTGGCGCAAGGTCACATCAAGCGGCTAGGATGGCAGCCAGAACAACATTTCCATTTACAAGGACAAGACCATGGAATTTTTGAGCGACCCGAATGTCTGGATTGCCTTTGCCATGCTGACCGCACTGGAGATCGTGCTGGGCATTGACAACATCATCTTCATCTCGATTCTGGTGGGACGCTTGCCGCCTGAGCTGCGCGACAAAGCGCGTCGACTGGGACTGGGCTTTGCGATGGTCTCGCGCCTGCTGCTCCTTTTTTCGCTCAGCTGGGTCATGGGCCTTACCGAAGACTTGTTCAGCGTGGCGGGCAAAGGCTTCAGCGGGCGCGATTTGGTGCTGCTGGCCGGGGGCCTGTTCCTGCTCTACAAGGCGTCACACGAGATATTTGTGGAAGTGGAGGCGCGGGACGAGCATGCCCCGGCCGCCACGGAAGACGCCGTCATGAAGGCTGCGGGGGCCAAACTTTTCTGGTCCATCATCGGGCAGATTGCCATCATTGACATCGTGTTTTCGCTGGACTCGGTGATCACGGCGGTGGGCATGGTCGACCAGATCAGCGTGATGGTGGCGGCCGTAGTGGTGTCGGTCGGTGTGATGCTGGTGGCAGCCAAGCCCATCGGGGAGTTTGTGGACCGCCACCCCTCTGTGAAGGTGCTGGCGCTGGCATTTCTGGTGATGGTGGGCATGGCGCTCACCGCAGAGGCGTTTGACCAGGAAATCCCCAAAGGCTACATCTACGCAGCCATGGCGTTCTCGCTCGCGGTGGAAGCCTTGAACATCCGGGCCCGCGCCAAGCGCAAGGCCCAGAAGAGTTCTTAAATCTCGACCTGTGCGTTCTCCGGCGTCACTATAGGGCCGGTGCCGCTGAAGCGCTCCAGCATCAGGTAGAGCACTGGCGTGATGAAGAGGGTGATGGCCTGCGAGAAGATCAGGCCACCCACCACCGCCAGGCCCAGCGGCTGACGCAGCTCGGCGCCCGCACCCAGGCCCAAGGCAATCGGCAGGGCACCCATCAACGCCGCCAGCGTGGTCATCATGATGGGACGGAAACGCAAAATACAGGCCTCGCGGATAGCCTCGGCCGGCGTCATGCCTTGGTGGCGCTGGGCATCGAGTGCGAAGTCGATCATCATGATCGCGTTCTTCTTCACGATACCGATCAGCAGCACCAGGCCGATGGTGGCAATCAGCGTCAAGTCCTGTCCGAAGATCATCAAGGTCGCCAAGGCGCCCGTAGCTGCAGAGGGCAAGCCCGCAAGGATAGTGATGGGGTGGATGTAACTCTCGTACAGCACACCCAGCAACACATAAATCACCAACAACGCGGCCACGATCAATATGGCCTGGCTGCCCTGTGAATTCTTGAACACCGCCGCATCACCACCGTACGAGCTGATGATGGACACCGGCATCTGGATGGCTTCACGCGCTGCGTCGATTTTGGCCGTGGCATCGCCCAAAGCCGCACCGGGCGCAAGGTTGAAAGAGACCGTTACTGCCTGTAGCTGGCCCACGTGGTTAATGGAGGTCGGCCCCACGGCGCGCTCCACCGTAGTGAAGCTGCTCATAGGTACGAGGCCTCCGTTGCTCGAACGCACGTAAATTCCATTCAGAGCAGATTCATCCTGCTTGGCCTCGGGCGCCACTTCCATGATGACCTGGTAGGTGTCCGTGGGCAGGTAAATGGTGGATACCTGGCGCTCCCCGAAGGCGCTGAACAGGGCGGTGCGGATGCTGTCCACCGATACGCCCAAGGAGTTGGCCCGGTCGCGGTCGATCTTGAGCTGGGCCTGTAACCCGCGCAATTGCGAATCGCTGGTTACGTCACGGAACATGGGGTCCGCGCGCAGCTTTTCCTGCAAGCGGTTGGCCCAGGTACTGAGTTCATCCGCCTGAATGCTTTGCAGGATGTACTGGTACTGCGCCTTGCTCTGGCGGCCACCGAGTTGCAGGTTCTGCGTGGGCCGCATGAACACGTTGATGCCGGCGACACCGCGCAGCTTCTTGCGCAAGCCTTCGACCACTTTCTTCATCGGCTCACGTTCGTTTTGCGGCTTGAGAGTAACGAACATACGCCCCGTGTTTTGCGCGCCGCTACCCCCATTGAAGGAGCTGACCATGGCCACATTCGGGTCCTTGCGGATGATTTCGGCAGCACGCTCCTGAAGTACCACCATGGCGGCAAAGGATGTGTCTTCCGCGGCCTCCGTGGTCACCTGAATCTGTCCGATGTCTTCTTCAGGGAAAAAGCCTTTGGGAATTACCTGCAACAACCATGCAGTCGCCACAAAGGTGGAAATGGCCACGCCCAGAATCACATAGCGGTGCGCCAGCGCCAGGTCCAGCAGGCGGGTGTAGCCGGCCAGGGTGGCATTGAACGCGCGTTCAAAGCTGCGGACTACTGCGCCCGGAGGCTTCATGTGGGCCTCATCCTTCAAGAACCGGCTGGCCAGCATGGGCACCAGGGTCAGGGAAACAAAAGCCGACACCACAATGGACAGGCCCACCACCACGGCAAACTCGTGGAACAACAAGCCGATCACACCTGGCATGAAGAAGATGGGGATGAACACCGCAATCAACGACACCGAAATCGAGATGATGGTGAAGCCCACTTCGCGTGCACCGCGCAGGGCTGCCTGGAAGGCGTTTTCGCCCTTTTCGACGTGGCGGATGATGTTCTCCAGCACCACGATGGCATCGTCCACCACCAAGCCCACGGCGAGAGTCAGACCCAATAGCGAAATGTTGTCCAAGCTGTAGTTCAGGCCCCAGAGCAAGGCCACCGCACCGATCAGCGAGACGGGCAGCGACAAGGTCGGGATCACGGTCGCCACAAAACGGCGCAAGAACAGGAAGATCACCAACACCACCAGCGCAATGGTGCCGATGAGTGTGAGGGTCACATCGTGCAGCGCCTCGCGCACCGATAGCGAGCGGTCGTTGACCGGCGTCATCTTGACAGAAGCCGGCATCTGGCTTTGCAAGGTAGGCAAGGCCGCGCGGATGGAATCCACCACCTGCACCGTATTCGCACCGGGCTGGCGCAACACGGCCAAAGTGATGGAGGGCTCGCCGTTGAAGGTCGCCCAGCTCTTGAGCGACTCCAGACTTTCTTCCACCGACGCCACATCCCGCAGGCGCACCGGACTTCCACCCTTGGTGCTGACAATCAAATCGGCAAACTCGGCCGCATTGCGCAGCTGCTTGTTGGCCTGAAGCACCAAGGTTTGTTTGGGCCCTTCCAGGGTGCCCACCGGTGTATTGACGTTTGCGGCACGCAAAGCTGTGCTGACTTCGTCCAAGCCGATGTTGCGCACAGCCAGTGCCTGCGGTTGCACCCGCACCCGCACGGCATAGCGCTTCGCACCGAAGACGTTAACCTGAGCAACGCCATTCACGGTGGACAAGGTGGGAACGATCAAGTGCTCTGCATAGTCCTGCAATTCCGCAGGTGAGAGGGAGGGTGACTGCAAGGCTACCAGCAACACCGGTGCATCCGCCGGATTGACCTTGCGGTAGGACGGCGGATTGGTCATGTCAGACGGAAGTGCGCGTTGCGCACGCAACAAGGCGGCCTGCACGTCCACTGCAGCGGCATCGATGTTGCGAGACTCTTCAAACTCCAGCGTCAGTGAGGTTTGCCCCAAGGTGCTGGTAGAGCTGATGGTCTTGAGTCCGGGAACCGTCTGAAACTGCTTTTCCAGCGGAAGTGCCACCGAGGACGCCATAGTTTCAGGGCTGGCCCCCGCAAGAGATGCCGAAACATTGATAACCGGTGTGTCGTAGCTGGGAAGGGCCGCTACAGGAATGCTGCGGAAACCGATCACCCCGGCCATCACGATGGCCAGGTTCAGCAGCACCGTCATTACCGGACGGCGGATAAAGAGTTCAGAGATGTTCATGGCTTCACGGGCGCTGCTGCATCACTGGAAGCGGGCTTGGGCTCCCCGGCCTTCGCCTCGCCATCTTTAGATTTGTCTTTGCCGCTCTCGGCGCCACCCTTGGCATCCTTGCCGTCTTTGCTTTCCTTGGCACGCTCCACCACAGGCACGTTGGGGCGCAAGTTCTGCTTGCCTTCCTGCACCACCGAGTCGCCGGGCTTGATGCCGGTGACCGCGGCTTCGCCCGCTTCGGAGTACACCAGCTTGATAGGCTTGAGCACGGCCTTGCCGTCTTCCACGACGTAGACGATGGTGCCGCGGGCGCCTTGCACGATGGCAGCGACCGGAATGACCACCGCATCGGAAATGGTGGTGACGGTCTGCTGCACTTCGGCAAAGGCGCCGGGCCAGAGTTTGTTCTCCTTGTTGGGGAACACGGCCTTGGCCTTCACGGCACCCGAGCTTGCATCCACCGCACTGTCTACAAACTGCAACTTGCCTTTGAAAGTTCCGCCGCCATCTGCCAGCGTGGCCTTCACCGATGCACCGTCTTTCAAGGCCACCAAGGCATCACTGAGGTTGCGCTGTGGAATGCTGAACTGGATACCCACCGGGTCCAGCTGGGTGATGGTGACCAGGCTGGTCACGTTGGCTTGCACGGCACTGCCCACGAACACATTAACGGCACCCGCACGCCCTGAGGCAGGCGCCACGATACGGGAGTAAGACAAAGCGACCTTGGCAGCATCCATCGCGGCTTGGTCGGCGTTGACCGTGGCGTTCACGCTGTCCACCAGCGCTTGGGCGGTGTCCACCGAGCCTTGGGAAATGAAGTTCTGGGCAAACAACTGCTTGGCACGCTCAAACTGGCGCTTGGCATCCGCCAGCGACACATTGTCTTTGGCCAGCTGGGCGGCGGCCTTGGCCACATTGGCTTCGTCAGTCCGTGCATCCAGCGTGAACAGCAACTGGCCGGCCTTGATGAACTGGCCTTCCTTGAAATGCACCGCCTTGATGGTGCTGCTGACTTGGGGGCGCACATCCACCACATTGAGGGGCACCACGGTGCCGGTGGCTTTGAGGGTGACGTTCAGGTCTTTCTTCTGCGCCTTCACCGTGGACACCGAGGCAGGTCCGCCGGCCGGAGCACTGGCAGCGCCGCTGGCCGGTGTGGCCGCTGGAGTGGCGGCACCCGAAGCGGCAGTAGCCGGCGCGGTATCCGTTTTGCCGGAGCAACCCAGCATGAGTAAGGGCAAGGCTGAGCAAGCCAGCACGACTTTGGCACGGTAAAGGTTCATGGGCGGAGCAACGACAGAAGGCAGTAATGGGAAGAAAGCAGCACAAACGCGCGCGTTTGGCCTTCATTTTTAATGATAGGCCGCACCAGCGTGAATTGACTGCGTCAATCCCGACTGCCGTGCAAAGCGTCTGTAAAGTTATCTGACTTAAGAGGTCAGACAAGTCTATCGGCTCTCCATGGCGGAACCAAGACAGGTTTTCCCTCGCCCTGCCGCGCGATTAGCGCGCCTATGTCGCTTTCGGCTTTTTGAACATCTGCTCCAACCAGGGGCCTGCGCTCACCAACACGATGCCCGCCAACACCGGAATGGCGCCAATAAGAAAACCGGCCTCCATGGGCTCACCCAACAACCAGGCCCCGAACAGCATGCCAAACAAGGGCGTCATGAACGAGAACACGCCCAGGCGGGATGCCAAGTAGGTGCGCAACATCCAGAACCAGGCCAGAAAGCTGGCAAAGGACACGATGATCCCGTGAAAGGCCAAGCTCGCCCAGACCGTGGGTGTCCAGTTCACATGGCTCTGGCCGGTCACCACGGCGCCGGCGAGCAGGAGCACACAGGCCATGACCAACTGGTACTGCAAGGTTTTGGCGGGCGCAGCCGTGGACAACACGGAACAACGCACCACCACGGTCGTCGCCGCCCAAGAGATGGCGGCCAACACGCCGAGAAAGTCGCCCCACAGAATGGACGTGGCATCTGACGCGCCGGCCTGACCGCGCCCCAGAAAAGTCATGGCGATACCGGAGAACGCCAAGGCAATGCCCGACCACTGCAATAGCCCCAATCGCTCTGCGGGCAGTCGCCAGTGCAGGCCCAGTGCCGCAAAGATGGGCGCGGTATACAAAAACACCACCATGTGTGAGGCACTGGTGTGCCGCAGGCCCTCTGCCACCAACAAAAACTCCAGGGCAAACAGCACGCCCACAGCCAGGCCGGGCAAGAGCGTGCCGTCGCGTAAGGACATACGCTCGCCCCGCAGGTGCATGACCAACGCCACCAGACACGCTGCAATGCCGGAGCGCAGGCCGATCTGCATGGCAGGAGCCATGTCTGCCGCCGTGGCTTTCAGGGCCACCTGTTGCATGCCCCAAGTGGCGCACAGCACCACCATCACCACGATGGCCTGCCCATCGATTGCCTTGCGCGTATCCATAACACCCCGAATTGATTGAATGAGACGATTATTGGGCTGACGGCTTTCCTTGATATAGTGAAAAACAGACAAGCCATACACGATAGCCGACAAGTATGCCCATCCTGCGTCCCAAACTGGAAGTCCCCCTCTCCAGCCCCACCCTGCCGGCGCCCGTGATGTTTCGCAGCGCTTATGTGCCGGACCACGGGCTCTACCCCGAGCACCAGCACGCCTGGGGCGAGTTTGTGTATTCCTTCAGCGGTGTCATGGAGGTCAAGGTACTGGGGCACCACTTCTTGGCGCCGCCCCAGTACGGCATCTGGCTACCACCGCACCTGGAGCACGTGGGTCTGAACCGCAAGGCCGCTCACCATTGCTCCCTGTATGTGTCCACGCCCCTGTGCCACCCATTGCCGGCAGAGCCCTGTGCGCTCACGGTGAGCCCGCTGGTGCGGGCCATGCTGGAACATCTGCGCTTGCAGCCCGCCGGCATTCCTGCGGCAGGCGCAGAAACACGACTGCTCAAGGTCCTGCTGGACCAGCTGGTGGTGGCACCCCGCGCCGGCAGCTACCTGCCCGGCTCCGAAGACCCTGCGCTGGGTGCGGTACTGCGCATGCTGGAGGCACAGCCGGGCGACAACCGCTCCCTGCCCGAACTGGCCCGGGCGGTGCACACCACGGAGCGCACCCTGATGCGCCGCTGCCAGCGGGATCTGGGAATGACATTCGCCGAATGGCGCCAGCGCCTGCGGGTGGTGCGAGCCATGCCCCTGCTGGAAGCGGGCCAAACGGTGGAGACGATTGCGCTGGACCTGGGTTACGGCAGTGCGTCCGCCTTCATCACCATGTTCAAAAAGCTCACCGGCAGCACGCCGGACGAGCTGCGCAAAGCCGCCTTGGGCTAAGACCCGTATGTGCCTGCTTCAGGCGCTCAAAGGGGCCCCGCCAAAGCGGCTCTCCGCTTGCTTGCGGAATTCGGATGGAGTCATGCCCTTGAGTTCCAGAAAGCGCCGGTTGAAATTGGCCACGTTGTTAAAGCCCACGTCGTAGCAGATGTTGGTGACGTAGCGGTCCGAGGTCATCAACAACTGGCAGGCGCGGTTGATGCGCACCCGGTTCACAAAGTCGGTATAGGTATTGCCGGTCGCCCTGCGGAAGAAACGCGAAAACCGGCTCTCGCTCATGGCCAATTCGGCTGCCACCTCGGCCGCCGACTGGGAATGCGACGGGTTCTCGGTGATGCGGTTGACGATGGTGTTGATCTGGTCCAACTCGGTGTCGTTTTCCACCCCACGCATTTGCACGTTGGACAGCAGGCGGTAATCGCCCCAACGGGCCAGGTCCGTCATGAAATGGCAAAAAGCGGCCAGGCGTTTCAGCCCGCGCGCACTTTTGACGGCCTGCCAATGCGGCTCCGCCTTGTCTGCCCAACCAAAGAATTCGATGCCGTGGCGTGCACGCTCCAACAAAGGCATGATTTCCTGAAACTCAGGAATCGCCTTGCAGGCCAGCTCCAGCGGCTCGTGGCGGAACTGGATCACCAAGTCCCGCCGCGCAACGCCCTCTTCCGGCACATCCAGCGAAATCCAGTTGTGAGGCAGTCGCGGGCCGCACAACACCAACTGGCCGGCTGCAAACGGGCCTATCCAATCGCCCACAAAGGCCTTGCCCGTGGTGGCGGTGATCAAGTGAAGTTCGTACTCGTCATGGCAATGCCAGCGTGCCAGCGGCGTGGGGTAGCCGTGGTCCAGGCAACGGATGAAGCCGACCTCGTCGGTAGGCTCGTAGCCCAGCGACGGGTTGCGGTTGTAGTCGGCCTCCAGCTCAGGCGCCTTGCGGCGGCCGGCGGCCTGTGCACTCATGGGCGAGATCGATGCGTGGGTAGCGACCATGGCAACTTCCCTCAGAAAAACGTCAGCACATCACATTACCAGCATTCGCTCCGGGCGTTCAGCCCAAGTGGTTCTTCACAAACAGGCCTACCCGCTCGTGCGCCACCCGCAAGGCGCCTACCAGCTGCGGGTGCGAAGCGAGCGCCCCCCAGAGCACCGTGTCTGCTGCAAAGGCCGCGACCGGGTCGGCAGATTCGCACATGGCGTGCGCTGCAGCCGGATCCATGGCCTGGTCCTGGTAGGTGTAGGCAATCTCACCCCGGTGCCAGCGCTGCAGGTAAGCCAGAAACAGCGCAGGCAACATCGCCACGCTCGAGATGGATTCACCCCGGGCCAGACGCTCGCGAATGGTGGGGGCAATGAACCCTGGAATCTTGGAATAACCGTCCATGGCCACGCGCTGGTTGGTGTCGCAAATGGCAGGGTTACCGAAACGATCCAGAACCACGTCGCGGTAGGCGCGCAGGTCCAGCGGACTGGGCTTTTCGGGCGTATCCAGCACGGGAATGGTGTCGTCCGTCACGTAGTCATAGGCAAAGCGGCGGATGACGGAGTCATGCGTGCCTTCGTGGATGTACTGGTAGCCCACCAGGGTGCCGGCCCAGGCGATGCAGCTGTGGGTGGCATTCAGCAGCCGAATCTTGGCTTCCTCAAAGGCGTCAACCGACTGCACCATCTCCACGCCCACCTGCTCCCAGGCAGGGCGGCCGGCAATGAAGTTGTCTTCAATCACCCACTGTATAAAGCTCTCCCCCATGATGGCGGCTTGATCGTCCCAGCCGGTAGCGGCTTTCACGCGCTCGGCCACATCCGGCGTGGGGCGCGGGGTGATGCGGTCCACCATGGCATTGGGGCTGCTGGTGTTCTGCTCTACCCATGCCTTGAGCGCGGTGTCGCCGAGTGCGTCAATGAACTGCAGCAAGCCGGCGCGCGAACGCTCGCCGTTGTGGCGGAGGTTGTCACAGTTCATCAGGGTCACCGCACCGGCGCCGCTGCGCATGCGGGCCCGCAAGATGCTGACCAAGCCGCCGTAAATAGTGTGGCCGGCGCGGCCTGCCTTTACCGCCTCCAGGTCAGCCCGCAGGTCCGCAAAGGTGGCCCAGTCCAGCTGGTTCTTCGCGTCCAGGTAGTAGCCGGCTTCGGTCACCGTGAACGAGATGATGCGGGTGGCAGCCTCAGCGCCTGCTGTAATCAGCGGGGCCAAGTCATCCTGATAAGGAATGACTTTCCCGATCGACTCAATGCGTGTGTAGCTGCGCTCGCCCTGGGGCGTCACGGTTTCCAGCGTGTACGCGCCGCCTTGGGCCTGCAGGGCCTCCATGGTGGCCAGCATGTCCGGGCGCAAATTGCCGCCGGTGATCGACCATTCGGTATCTCCACGTTGTCGCAGTTCGTGGATGTAAAGCGCCTGGTGTGCGCGGTGGAACGAGCCCAGTCCGAGGTGAAGAATCGTGGTCATGGTCAGGCGTGAAAAAAGTGGATCAGGGTTCGCTGGGAAATCGCTTAAAGATCAAACTGGGTGGGCATCATCACCACGTCGCGGATGGTCATGCCGCGCGGGCGGGTCAGCATGAAGATCACGACGTCAGCGACTTCCGAGGCTTCCAGCAGGCTGCCTCTGGCCTTGGCCTCTGCCAGCTTGTCGGCGGGCCAATCGGCCAGCAAGGAGGTGATGACCGGCCCCGGGGAAATCGAGCCGACGCGCAGGCCGTGTTTGAACACCTGGCGGCGCACCGTCTGCACAAAGCAGTCGATAGCCCACTTGGACGACGCATACACGGGCTCCCAGGGGGTAGGAAAGTGCGCAGCCAGTGAGCTGGTCACGATGATGTCGCCTGAACCCCGCGCGATCATGTGCGGCAGCACGTTGTGCACGTTCTTCATCACCACATTGATGTTCAGATTGAGCATGCGGTCGATGGCATCTGGATCGCTGTCGACCAGGTCGCCTCCCACATACAGGCCGGCGTTGGCGTGGAACACATCCAGGCGCCCTTCCAAGGCCAGCACTTGGGTTAGCAGGCTGGCGCACTGATCGCGGTCCAGCAGGTCAAGTACCAGGGGCACCGCTTGGGAGCCCAAGGTGGCGCAGGCTTTGTCCAAAGCGGTGCGATCACGGTCAATCAGCACCACGCGGGCACCGGCGTGAACCATGGCGCTCGCGCTGGCGAAACCGATGCCTGATGCGGCACCGGTAACCGCGGCCACCTGACCTTGCAGAGGTTGCTGTGATTGAGAGGTCATGAGGGCGGACATCAAAGTGCGCCCGCAGCCACGACACGGCCGTTGGCATCAAACAGGTGGGCCGCGTCGGCATCGATCTGCACGCCTACGTCGGCGCCCACATGTAAATCGGTGCGGGTGTTCAAGCGGGCCACCAATTGGGCGCCACTCTGGGTAGTCACATAAATCAGGGTCTCAGCGCCAAGAGCCTCGATCAGCTCTACCTTGGCTTGCACAGCGCCCTGGCCGGCCTGCACCAGCGTGATGCTTTCAGGCCGTAAGCCTATGGAACCCAGCGCAGGCACCTGCACACCGGCCACGATGGTCACCGAGGGCAGCTTGGCGGCTTCGACCACGTTCATTTGCGGGGTGCCGATGAACTGGGCCACAAACTGGTTGGCCGGGCGGTCGTACAGCTCCAGAGGCGTGCCCACTTGCTCTATGTTGCCGTCGCGCAGCACCACCACGCGGTCGGCCAAGGTCATGGCTTCCACCTGGTCGTGCGTCACGTAAATGGTGGTGGCGCCCAGGTCGCGGTGCAGCTTGGCAATCTCGATACGCGTCTGGCCGCGCAGGGCTGCATCCAGATTGGAGAGCGGCTCGTCAAACAAAAACACTTTGGGAGCCCGCACGATGGCGCGGCCGATCGCCACACGCTGGCGCTGCCCGCCGGACAACTCTTTCGGTGTGCGTTGCAGGTAGTTGGTGAGGTTCAGGATCCTGGCGGCGCGGTCCACCTTGTCTTTGATGATGGCGGGGTCCACATTGGCCAGCTTCAGGGCAAAGCTCATGTTCTCGAACACGCTCATGTGCGGGTAGAGCGCGTAGCTCTGGAACACCATGGCCAGGTCGCGCTTGCTGGAAGGCTGGTGGGTGATGTCGCGGCCGTCGAGCTGCAAGCTGCCGCCGTCGATGGTTTCCAGACCGGCAATCAGGCGCAAGAGTGTGGACTTGCCGCAGCCGGACGGGCCCACAAACACCACAAATTCGCCCTGCTTGATGGCCAGGTCAATGCCCTTGATAACACGGTGTTCACCGAACAGCTTTTCAACGCCGCTGAGTTGGAGGTAAGACATGAAAGAAGTCTCCTGATCTTTATTTGTTACTTGACGGCGCCGAAGGTCAGGCCTTGGACCAATTGCTTCTGGCTGAACCAGCCGAAGACCACGATGGGGCCAATCGCCATGAAGGACGCGGCGGACAACTTGGCCCAGAACAGGCCCTCCGGGCTGGAGTAGCTGGCAATCAGCGTGGCCAGCGTGCCGGCCTTGGCGGCACTCAGGTTCAGGGACCAGAAGGCCTCGTTCCAGCTCAGGACCAGGGTCAGTAAACCGGTAGAGGCCAGACCGCCCATGGTGAGGGGCAACAGCACGTAGCGGAACTCGCTCCACAGTGTGGCGCCGTCCATTCGGGAGGCTTCCAGAATCTCGTTCGGGATCTCCTTCAGGTAGGAGTACAGCATCCACACCATGATGGGCAGGTTGGACAAGGTGAACACGATCACCAGTCCGGTGCGGGTGTCCAGCAAGCCGCTGGTTTGTGCCATTACATACACCGGCACCAGGGCGCCCACAGCGGGCATCATCTTGGTAGAGAGCATCCACATCAGGATGTCCTTGGTGTACTTGCCTTTGAAGAAGGCCATGGCGTACGCGGCGGGGAACGCCAGCATCAAGCCCAGAATGGTGGACGCCACACTGGTGATGAGCGAGTTCTTGGCGTAGAGCATGTAGTCGCTACGCTCCTGCACGATCTGGAAGTTCTCCAACGTAGGCGTGAAGAACACCAGAGGCGGCACCGAGATGGCTTGCAGCTCGGTTTTGAAGGCGGTGAGCACCAGCCAGCCCAGCGGGAAGAACAGCACCAGAGTCACCAGCCACGCAACCAGCGTGCGCAGCCAATGCAGCCAGGGGAAAGATTTGGGTTGTGTCATGTGCAGCTCACTTGTCCAGGTTCTTGCCGACCATGCGGATCAGGAAGACGGCGGCGATATTGGCCAGCACCACGGCGAACAGCGCGCCCGCGGAAGCCACACCGGCATCGAAATTCAGTAGCGCCTGCTTGAAAATCAGGAAGGCCACGTTGGTGCTCGCATCGCCCGGGCCACCACCGGTGGTGGTGTAGATCTCGGCAAACACGCTGAGCAGGAAGATCATTTCGATCATCACCACTACCGCCACTGAGCGGGCCATGTGGGGCAGGTAGAGGTAGCGCAGTTGCTGCAGGTAATTGGCGCCGTCCATGCGGGAGGCTTCCAACTGCTCGCGGTTCATGCTCTGCAGGGAGGTAATGAAAATGAGCGTGGCAAACGGCAGCCACTGCCAGGACACGATGACGATCACGCTGAACAGCGGGAAGTCCGTCAACCAGTCCACCGGGGTGCCGCCGAAGAAGATCCATACCTGCGCCAGCACGCCGTAGATGGGGTTCATCATCATGTGCTTCCACAGCAAAGCATTCACGGTGGGCATGACAAAGAACGGTGAAATCAGCAGGATGCGCACCAGACCACGGCCGGGAAAAGGCTCGTCAATCAGCAGCGCAATCAAAGTACCCAACACCACTGTGATCAGGATCACGCTGCCCAGCAGCAGCAGGGTGTTCATCACTGCCGTGCCGAACGAAGGGTCGGTCACGAAGTATTCAAAGTTTTCCAGTCCGATGAAGCCGCTCTGGTCGGGCTGCATCAGGTTGTAGCGGATGACCGAGAAGTAAATGGTCATCACCAAGGGCACGATCATCCACAAGAAGAGGGTGATCACTGCCGGCGCCATCAGGGCGCGGGGAATAAATCGGTTCATGAAGATGTCTCTCACTGAGCGTCGCCGGCCAGCCGGGGCATGGAGTGCGGCGGAAAACGTGACATAAAAGGGCGCGCAGGTTCCCCCGCGCGCCTGAAGTCAACCTACCGGGAGAGATGCTTACTTGTAGTAGCCGGCCTTCTTCATTTCGCGCTCTGCTGCGACCTGAGAGGCCTTCAAGGCTGCGTCTACCGACTTCTTGCCGGCCAGTGCTGCACTCATTTCCTGACCCACGGTGGCGCCGATGGCCTGGAACTCAGGAATCGCCGCAAACTGCACGCCGACATATGGGCTCTTGGGCAAGGTGCTGTCGTTCGGGTTGGCGGAGTCGATGGCTGCTTTTTCAGCAGCTGCAAACTTAGCAGCCTTCTGGAACTCAGGATTGGCGTAGGTGCTCTTGCGGGTACCGGTAGGCACGTGGGCCCAGCCATTGGTCTTGGCCACCAGCTCGATGTATTCCTTGGAGGTTGCCCAAGTCACAAACTTGCTCGCTGCATCCACTTTCTTGGAGCCCGATGGAATGGCCAGTGCCCATGCCCACAGCCAGTTGGCACCCTTGGGGGTCACAGCGGTTGGTGCCTGCGCAAATGCCACCTTGTCAGCCACCTTGGACTGCTTGGGGTCGGTAATGAAAGACGCTGCAATGGTCGCGTCAATCCACATGCCGCACTTGCCTTCGTTGTACAGCGCCAGGATTTCGTTGAAGCTGTTGGCAGAAGAGCCGGGAGGGCCGTAGTTCTTCAGCAGGTCCACGTAGAAGTTGATGGAGTCCTTCCAGGGCTTGCTTTCCAGCTGGGGCTTCCACTGCATGTCAAACCACTGGCCGCCGTTGGTGTTCACCAAGGTGCTCAGGAAGGCCATGTTGTCACCCCAGCCCGGCTTGCCGCGCAGGCAGATGCCGTACACGCCGTTCTTGGGGTCATGGATCTTGGCAGCCAGGGCCTTGATGTCGGTCCATGTGGGCTTGTCGGCCACTTTGATGCCGGCCTTGTCAGCCAGGTCCTTGCGGTACATCAGCATGGAGGATTCACCGTAGAAAGGCACGGCAAACATCTTGCCGTCCACGCTCAAACCGTTGCGCATGGCGGGCAGGATGTCGTCCGCGTCGTACTTGGCATCCGTCTTCAGTTCCTGCAGCCAGCCCTTTTTGCCCCAGATCGGGGTTTCGTACATGCCGATGGTCATCACGTCAAACTGACCGCCTTTGGTGGCGATGTCGGTGGTCACGCGCTGGCGCAGTACGCCTTCTTCAAGAGTCACCCACTTGAGTTTGATGTCGGGGTTGGCCTGCTCGAAGTTCTTGCTGAGCTTCTGCATTTCGATCATGTGGCCGTTGTTCACGGTGGCGATAACCAGCTCGGTGTCAGCGGCGAAAGACGCGCCTGCCATCAAACCAAAGGCCAAAGCCAGAGATGCTTTGAGTTTCATGAAACTGTCTCCTGTTGTTAATTTCGGGGTGTTCAGCCAATGCCAACCGTGCATCGACAGGGCTGAATAGTAGAAGTCGCCCCCCAGCGGGGTTGATACTTTCGGG
The DNA here is from genome assembly GCF_032191775.1 of Rhodoferax mekongensis. Classification (NCBI taxonomy): domain Bacteria; kingdom Pseudomonadati; phylum Pseudomonadota; class Betaproteobacteria; order Burkholderiales; family Comamonadaceae; genus Rhodoferax; species Rhodoferax mekongensis. Next base: position 512,595 of record NZ_CP132507.1, read on the forward strand.
ACGATTGCGTGTATTTTGATGCGCCATGGGACTAGGGTTTTCCCACACAGATGCGATAACGTATTGATCTCCGGAAATTTTTGCAAAGTTTGGCCAGAGAAGTCCGGTCAGTCCCTCTGAGTGCGCAAGCGGTTCGCTGGCCGGCAAACACGACCAATCCTGGGCCTCTACGGATGATTTGGTTATTTAGAACTGAAAATTCCGTTGTTCCAGTTTTAACGAAGGGCTTTCAGAATCACCTTTATCGCATTAACGCGTTGATTTCTGGATTTGATATGCCCTTTGCATCTATTGCCATCGCGTCTCACAACGCCTCCCTCTCCCGCCGCGGCTTCGGTACGCTGGTACTCGCTGGCGCCCTTGCAGCCTCTTCCGGCCAGGCCCTTGCGCAACAAAGCATCACCCTGCTCAACGTGTCGTACGACCCGACCCGCGAGCTGTACGTGGAATTCAACGCCGCGTTTGCCAAGTACTGGAAGGCCAAAACCGGCCAGGACGTGACCATCAAACAAAGCCACGGCGGCTCGGGCAAGCAGGCCCGCTCTGTGATCGACGGGCTGGACGCTGATGTGGTGACCCTCGCCCTGGCCGGCGACACCGACGCCATCGCCAAGAACGGCGGCTGGATCAACAAAGACTGGCAAAAGCGCCTGCCCCACAACTCCACACCGTATGCATCCACCATCGTGCTGGCCGTGCGTGAGGGCAACCCCAAGAAAATCAAGGATTGGGATGACCTGATCCGCCCTGACGTCAAAGTCATTACCCCCAACCCCAAGACCTCGGGTGGCGCACGCTGGAACTACCTGGCCGCCTGGGAATTTGCCAAGCGCAAATACGGCAGCGACGCCAAGGCCAAAGAATTCGTCGCCAAGCTGTTCGCCAACGTGCCCATCCTGGACACCGGTGCACGCGGCTCCACCATCACCTTCGCCCAGCGCAACCAGGGTGATGTGCTGATCGCCTGGGAAAACGAGGCGTATCTGCTGGAAAAAGAATTCGGCGCCAAGTTCGACGTGGTAGCCCCTCCTCTGTCCATCCTGGCTGAGCCTGCCGTCGCCGTGGTCGACAAAAACGTGGACAGACGAGGCACCCGTGCCGTGGCGGAGGAGTACCTGAAGTACCTCTACAGCGAAGAAGGTCAGGACATCGCTGGCAAGAACTTCTACCGCCCCGTGATTTCCGAGAAGGCCAAAGCCAAATACGCCAAGCAGTTCCAACCGCTCAAGACCTTCACCATCGAAGAAGCCTTCGGTGGCTGGGAAAAGGCCGACAAGGACCACTTTGCCGACGGCGCCAGCTTCGACCAGATCTACACCAAAAAGTAAGCAAATAGGCTGCTAGCGCCCATGGGATGTGCGCAAGCAGCTATCAAAAATATAGCGATTCACAACAAGGGAAAACTGCCATGTCCATTCAAGCCATCAACGTACGCAACCAGTTCAAAGGCAAGGTACGTGAAATCATCCGCGGCGACGTGGTCTCGGAAATCGACGTCGAATCCCCCTGGGGCATCGTTACTTCTGTCATCACCACGCGCTCTGTGGACGACCTGCAACTCGCCATCGGTTCAGACGTGGTCGCGCTGGTGAAGTCCACCGAAGTGTCCATCGCCAAGCTCTGATCGCCCGCATCACAGCCAGCACAGCCCGCGGCCTCAAGGCCCCGGGCTTTTTTATTTGCGCGCCAGCCAGACCCCGAACACCGTAAGCCCCATGCCGGCGAGTGCCAAGCCGGTCAGCGTCTCGCCAAACAGGGCCCAGGCCACCAGCGCGGTGCAAGGCGGCACCAGGTAAAACAGGCTGGCCACGTTGACGGCCGTGCCACTGCGGATCAGCACATTGAGCAGCGTGACCGCCCCCAAGGACAACACCAGCACCAGCCACGCCAGCGCAAACACGAAGGACCCGGTCCACTCAATGTGCATGGTCTCGGTGGCAGCTGCCGCCAAGCCCGTCAACACCAAACTGGGAATGAACTGAATGAGCGAGCCCGTGCGCAAATCAAACGAAGGGCAATAGCGCTTCTGGTACAACGTGCCGGCCGTGATGGCCAGCAATGCCACAGCCACCGGGAACAACAAGGTCCACAAGGTGGTCAGCCCCGCACCGGCGGCCAACTTGTGCGCCACCACCAGAGTCACGCCTGCAAAGCCAGCCGCCAAGCCCGCCCATTGCGTAGCCCGCACTTTTTCTCGCAACAACCAGCCGGCGCCCAACGCGGTAAGCAAAGGCTGCAGCCCCACCACAATGGCCGCCACACCTGCCGGCAGCCCATGGCCGATGGCGATGAACACACCACCCAGATACACCGCATGCACCAGCACGCCGGTCACGGCAATGTGCCCGCACTCGCGCAACGTCCGTGGCCAGGGCGCCCGCGTGTGCCACACCACCAGCCCCATCAGCACCAGCACCGCGGCATAGCGAACTGCCAGAAAGGTGAGCGGCTCCACATACGGCAAACCGAACTTGGCCCCGATAAAGCCGGTGCTCCACAGGGCCACAAACAAGAGCGGATACAGGGCGGCCAGCGGCGAGGCGGAGGAGGTGGAGCGCGAAATCATCTACCGATCTTAAAGACCCGCGCTTCACACTCTGATGGCCATGCTTGCCTTGCATAAGCAAACAACAAAGTATTCGTTGGGTTTCGCACATCGCTTGCGCAGAATGGCCCCTCGCTAGTTTTGAAGGTGAGTCCATGTCTACTGTGTTGATTGTTCCCGGATGGCGTGATTCCGGCCCCGGCCATTGGCAAACCCTGTGGGCCGAACAACTGCCGGGCGCAGTGCGCGTGCATCAGGATGACTGGATCACCCCTACGCGCACCGCTTGGGTCGCATCAATCACGCGCCACATTCTGGAGATTGGTGGTCCGGTCGTCATTGCTGCGCACAGCCTGGGCTGCATTGCTACCAGCCACTTGCCGCCGGAAGCGGTAGAGCGCATTGTGGGCGCCCTGCTCGTGGCTCCGGCCGACCCCGAACGGCGCGGCATTCTGGCGGACTTTGCCCCCGTGCCCTACCAGCCCCTGCCCTACCGCAGCATTGTGGTGGCCAGCACCAACGACCCGTTTTGCCCGGTACGCACCGCGGGTGCCTATGCACGGGCGTGGAAGAGTGAATTCGTGCGCCTGCCCGACGCCGGCCACATCAACGTAGAGGCCGGCTTCGGCCCCTGGCCTCTGGGCAGCGCATTGCTGCAGAGCTTGCTTCCGGTCGCAAGCCCTGCAGTCGCTTGAAGCAAGCGCTTCCTCAAGCCGCCTTTTGCTTCTGCACCGTGAACTGATTGGCCGGGCGCTCCAGCCCCAGGTTCTCGCGCAAGGTTGTGCCTTCGTACTCAGTGCGGAACAAGCCCCGGCGCTGCAGCTCCGGAATGACCAGCTCCACAAAGTCGTCCAGTGATTCAGGCAATACCGGTGGCATCACATTGAAGCCATCGGCTGCGCCGTTCTCGAACCAGTTCTGAATCTCGTCGGCAATCTTCTCGGGGGTACCCACCACCACCCAGTGACCCCGCGCACCCGCCAGGTACTCATACAACTGGCGCACGGTGAGCTTGTCGCGGCGGGCCAATTCGAGCACCACATGTGCGCGGCTGTTACGGCCCAAGGGCGGCTGGGGAATGTAGGGCGGCGGTGCGTCCAGGTCCCACTTGGTCAAATCTTCGCCCGGCCAGAAAGGTGCAATTGTGCTCAGGCCTACCGAGGGGTGGATGAGCTTTTGCAGCTCGGCCCATTTGGCATCAGCTTCCTCTTGCGTGCGGCCCACCACGGGTGAAATGCCGGGCAGCACCAGCAACTGATCAGGGCGGCGGCCGTACTTGGCCAGCCGGCCTTTCACATCCGCATAGAAGGCCTGCGCCTCGGCCAGGCTGGTCCAGGCGGTGAAGATCGCCTCGGCGGTCGCAGCCGCCAGCTCCTTGCCCGGCTCGGACGAGCCTGCTTGCACGATCACCGGGTAGCCCTGGGGTGAGCGCTCGATGTTGAGCGGGCCTTTCACCTTGAGGTGCTTGCCGACGTGGTTCAGGGTGTGCAGTTTGGCGGGGTCAAAGTACACGCCACTCGCCGGGTCGCGGCTGAAGGCGTCATCTTCAAAGCTGTCCCACAAGCCTTTGACCACATCCACAAACTCGTGCGCAATCTCATAACGCGTCTCGGGGTCGGGGTGCTTGTCAAAACCGAAGTTGCCGTACACATTCTCTGCCCCGGTCGTCACCACATTCCACGCTGCCCGGCCTTTGCTGATGTGGTCCAAGGACGCGAACTTGCGCGCCAGCAGATACGGGTCTTCATAGGTGGTGGAGGCCGTAGCCACAAAGCCGATGTGCTTGGTGGCCGTTGCCAGTGCAGCCCACAGCGTCACCGGCTCGAAGTGCGAGACACGGCCCTGACGGCTGAAGGCTTCGTCGCTGCCTTCAAACCACAGACCGGGACTGTCGGCCACAAACACCTGGTCGAACAGGCCGCGCTCGGCCGTTTTGGCGACCTCAATGTAGTGATCGATATTGGTGCCGGAGTCGATCTGCGCGCCGGGGTGGCGCCAGGCAGCAATGTGGTGGCCGGTAGCCATGATGAATGCGCCCAGGCGCAGTTTGCGTTTTGACATGACAGTTCCTTTTTGCGAATGAAAATTTGAGTGAAAAATCAGGTGTTGCCTGCGCCCGGTTTCCAGGCGGTCAGGCGGCGCTCTGCCACTTGCAGCAAGGCGTTAAAGACCACGCCAATGACGGTGATGGCAATGATTCCGAAGTACATGTCGGCAATCAGAAAGCTGTATTGCGCGTAAATGATCAGGTAGCCCAAGCCGGACTTGGCACCCACCATTTCGGCGGCTACCAACACCAGAATGGAGGTGGCACTGGCCAGGCGTATACCCACAAAGATGGTGGGCACCGAGGCGGGCAAGATGACCTTGATGAACAACTGCCGCGCACTGGCGCCCATGGTGCGGGCCGACTTGATCAGCAGCGGGTCCACCTGCTTCACCGCCGCAATGGTGTTGAGCAGCAAGGGCCAGGAGCAGGCGTAGACCACCATCGCCACCTTGGACACTTCGCCAATGCCCAGCAACAAAATGAACACAGGCAACAGGGCTAGCGCCGCGGTGTTGCGCAGCAGCTCAATCAGCGGGTTCAGAAAGTCCCCCAAGCTGCGGTACCAGCCGATGGCCAGCCCCAGGGGCACGGCATACAACACGGCAATGCCAAAGCCCCCCAGCGCCCGGCCTACGCTGGCCGACGTGTGCTGCCAGAGCTGGCCATTCAAAGCCAAGGCCCAGCCTGCAGCCAGCACCTCGCTCAGTGGCGGGAAGAAGGCGGGATCCGTCAACTCCAGACGCGGAGCCAACTCCCACCACGCAGCCAGCGCGACTACCAACGCAGAACGCCAGCCCCAATGCAGCACCCGCCTCAACACCCGCAACCAAACGGAGGGCGTACTCAACACCAGCGGAACAGCACCCGCAGTCAACGAAACATCAGACATGGAAACTCTCCTTGCGAGCGGGCAGGGTGGCAATACGGGCACGGCGCTGCTGGCGCGCTTCGGCCACCTCGTCGTGCAACAGGGACCAGATTTGGTGGCGCAATTCGCCGAACAGGGGCAGCGAGCGCACATCGGGCGTGTCGGCGCGCAAGGTGTCAGGGATGTCCACGATCTCTTTGATGCGCCCCGGGCGCGAGGTCATCACCGCCACGCGCTGGCCCAGCACCACGGCTTCGTCAATACCGTGGGTGATGAACACAATCGTCTTGCCGGTTCGGTGCCAGATGTCCACCAACTCCTCCTGCAAGGTCTCGCGTGTTTGTGCGTCCAGCGCGGCAAAGGGCTCGTCCATCAGCAGCACCTCGGGCTCATAGGCGAGGCTGCGGGCAATGGCCACGCGTTGCTTCATGCCGCCCGACATTTCGTGGGGGTAGTGCTTGGCAAAAGCGCTCAAGCCCACCAGGTCCAGATAAGCGGCCGCCTTGGCACGGCGCTCACTGCGGCCCAGCCCGGCAATCTCCAACCCGAAGGCCACGTTGTCCAAAGCGGTGAGCCACGGAAACAGCGCGTATTGCTGAAAGACCACCCCACGGTCCCGAGCAGGACCGGTAATGGGCTTGCCGTCAATCAGCACGCGACCACTGCTGGGCAAGGCGAGGCCTGCCAGCAGGTCCAACAACGTGGATTTGCCGCAACCGCTTGGACCCACCAGAACCAGAAACTCACCAGCGCGCACGTCAAGGCTCACGTTGTCCAGCGCCACAAAGCGCTGGGCGGGTGTGCCGTCTTCAGACCGCACGGCGAACGTCTTGCTGACGTTTTCAAACCGGATTTTGGGCGTGCTCATTTCGTTGCCACCTTTGCGCCATTCGCGTACGGGTTGAGGGCGTTCGTGTAGAGATCCGAAGGCTTGACTTGCCCGGCCTTGATGATGTCCTCCTTCACCAGCCAGTCAATCCAGACCTGCAGATCCTTGTCCAGCACCACACCGCCTACCGAAGGAATGCCGGTGCTTTTCCAGAACTGGATAGCGTCAGCGCTCTCGGCACGACCCCGGGCCTTGATGATTCCTTCGAAGGTGCTGCGCACCTGGGCAGGTGGTGTCACACGCGCCCACTCAATCGCCTTGGCTATCGCACCCACCAGGTGCTTGGAGGCCTTGGGGTTTTGCTCGATGAACTTGTTGCGCAGCACATAGGAACCTGCGGTGAAGTTGCCGAACAAGTCACGGTCTGTGAACAGCGGGCGGATGCCGCCGCGTTCCAGCGCCTTGTCCCGCAAGATGCCGCCCAGCGTGCTCACCTCCACTTGGCCTTGACGCAGCGCCTGCTCGCCGGAGACGGGCGGCGTGATGACAAAGGTGACCTGCTTGGCCTCTTCGTCCGTCACCTTGTTGCGCTCCAAGTATTCACGCACCATGAAATCATGGTGGGCACCCAGGGTGTTCATGGCCACCTTCTTGCCCAGCAAGTCACGGGCAGTTTTGATGGGACTGTCGTTCTTGACGTAGTAGCCGGTCCAGGTGTTGTCATCTACACCGTAGTAGCCGATCACCGCCTTCACAGGCGCTTTCTTGACAATGAGCTTGACCAGTGCGCCATTAAAGGCACCGCCGATATCGATGTCGTTCGTCACCACCGCTTGCACATCCTGCGGGCCACTGATGGTGTTGCCCACCCATTTGGCCTTGAGCGGTGCCAGATTGCCCAGGTGTTCGGCCAGTTCGATCCAGACCACCTGGCCCACGGTGCCCTGGTAACGGATGTCGGTGACTTCCAGTGCTTCTTGGGCTGCGGCGGGGCTGATGGCGCTCCACGCCAGCCAGGCGGTTGCGAAAAGCTTGATGATTTTTTGCATGGGTTTCCCTCGTTGGTTGTTCATGGGGTGTCAGCGTAGAGACGCAACACGCCATCGACAACGAAGAAAAACGACCAAGCAAACACCGCAACAAAAAGCAGATGTGTTCATGCGAAATGCGCGCTTCGCGGAAGGGCTTCGGCTTCTTAGCATGCAGGCCTCTTCTCTGTTTTCACGCTGTCACATCAAGGAGTTTTATGTCTGCTGTTTTGCAAAGCCCACTCGCCACCGCAGCTGCGCCGCTGGAGATCACACCCCTGGCGGGTCGCATTGGTGCCCTTATTCAGGGCGTGCGTCTCTCTGGCGAACTCGCACCGGAGACCTTCGCGGCCATCCACCAAGCGCTGTTGCGCTACAAGGTAGTTTTCTTCCGGGGTCAGCACCACCTTGACGACGCTTCGCAACAAGCGTTTGCATCCCTGTGGGGTGACGTGGTGGCCCACCCCACCGTGCCTTCGCGCAACGGCACACAGATCCTGGAGCTGGACTCCCAGCACGGCGGGCGTGCAAACTCATGGCATACCGATGTGACTTTTGATGTGGACTACCCCAAGGTCTCGGTACTGCGCGGGGTAACGATCCCCGAGTCCGGAGGCGATACGGTCTGGTCCAACACGGCAGCTGCCTATGAGGAGCTCCCTGAGGAGTTGCGTGCCTTGGCCGATCGTCTGTGGGCCGTGCACAGCAATGACTACGACTACGCCGCCACCCGCGTGGAGCCCGATGACGCGGGTGCCCAGCACTACCGCGAAGTATTTCGCGCCCGCTTGATTGAGGCGCAGCACCCCCTGGTACGCGTGCACCCCGAAACCGGCGAACGCACTTTGGTGGCTGGCCATTTCGTCAAGCGCTTTGCCGGCTACAACACCCACGATTCGGACCGCCTGTTCGAAATCTTCCAACACCACATTACCCGCTTGGAGAACACCGTGCGCTGGCAATGGACGACAGGCGACGTGGCTATCTGGGACAACCGCGCCACCCAACACTACGCCATCAACGACTACGGCAAGCAACACCGCGTAGTACGCCGCGTGACCGTGCGTGGCGAGGTTCCCGTCGCTGTGGACGGCCAACGCAGCTTCGTGCCCGGCAACGCTGTCACGCACCCCGCCTGATGCGCGGGTTCTTCACCCGCCACGCCTTTCTGCTGCGCTTTGCCCTGCTGTCCTCCTTCATGGGGACCAGCGTGGGCCTGGCCAAGTTCACCACCACCCTGTACGCGCTGGAGCTGGGCGCCCAGGGCTGGTTGTTGGCGGCCATGGCGGGCGCCCAATCAGTGGGCATTCTGTTCATGAGCCTGCCGGTGGGCTTCTGGGTGGAGCGCTTCGGGCCGGCGCGGCTGTTCATTGCGGGCAGCTGGCTCATGGGGGCGCTGTACGCCCTGATTCCTGCGGTGCCCCATGCCTTTTTCTTGCTGGGCGTAACGGCGTGCATCAGCTTTCTGATGCCATTGCGCTTCGTGTCGCTCAACACCGTGTTCATGACGGCGCTGGACCGCATCGGCCATGCGCAGGCGGGCTGGCAGCGCGGCGCGCACATGTCAGGCATGTTTTTGCTCGGGCCGGTGGTGGCTGCCAGTGTGATCCATTGGGGTGGTCACGCCGGCAGCTACTGGCTGATTGCCGGCATGTTTGTACTGACGGCACTTTTGGCCGGCCCGGTGTTGCGAGAGCAGCCGCATTCCCCACCTGCAGCTGGTACCCGTGTGGGCATCTTCCGTTCGGTGCGCGCACTGTGGGCCGAGCCTGCGGTGCGCACCTTGGCCAGCCTCGAATTTGCAGTGCAAGCGGCGCACATGTATTACGCCTTCTATATCGTGGTGATTGCGGTGCAGCAGCTGGGTCTGCCCGCGCTGGGAGCCGGCTCGCTGGTGGCGGTGCAGGGAAGCGCTTTCATCTTCTCGCTGATTTTTCTGGGCCGGTGGACGGCACGCTTGGGACCCTTGCGCACGGTGGTGGGTGGCGCGGTGGCTGCTGGACTGGCCATGGTTCTACTAGCCAGTGCCCGCAATATTGGCGGGCTGTGGGCGGGCGGTGCGCTCTTGGGTCTGGGCTTGGGCTTGCTGCAAATTCATACGCTGAGCCAATTTGCTGTGTGGGGCGCCAAGCTGGGGCGCGGCCGGGTGTCGGGCCTGAGCGCGCTGGCCGGGCCCACAGGCGGCTTTCTGGGCGGCCTGCTCGGCGGCACCACCGGTGCAGCGATAGGGCTGCAAGCCATGTTCTTGGTTTTTGTCCCGCTGTTTGCGTGGCTGGCGTGGAACAGTGTGCGCGCCCACCGTTCGCCTCAGATGATTTCGGCTTAAAGAATCAACTTTTTATTCGTTTGAGTTTTGATGAGGACTGATTACAGTCGTTTTCCATCAGCGCTGCCGACTGCCCCATGCTTGGCATTGATATGCCAAACAGGCCTCTAGCGCCCATGGAATATGCGCGAGCAGCTCTTTATTTCATAGCAAATTTGTCACACACCAAGGAGAAGCGCCATGTCCGAGAACTGGAAATTCGAAACCAAGTCCGTCCACGCCGGTTACAGCCCCGATCCCACTACCAAGGCTGTCGCCGTGCCGATCTACCAGACGGCGGCTTATGCCTTTGACAGCGCCCAGCATGGCGCCGACCTGTTCGACCTGAAGGTGCCGGGCAACATCTACACCCGCATCATGAACCCCACGCAGGACGTGCTGGAAAAGCGCGTCGCGGCCCTGGAAGGCGGCCTGGCGGCCCTGGCCCTGGCCTCCGGCCAAGCGGCGGTGACCTACGCCATCCAGACGATTGCCGAGGCGGGCGACAACATCGTCTCCAGCACAGCACTTTACGGCGGCACCTACAACCTGTTCGCCCACACGCTGCCCCAATTCGGCATCACTACCCGCTTTGCGGACCACAAGAACCCCGACAGCTTTGCCCCGCTGATTGATGAACGTACCAAAGCCATCTTTGTCGAGTCTTTGGGCAACCCGCAAGGCAATGTGACCGACATCCGCCGCATTGCCGACATCGCGCACGCGCACGGCATTCCGCTTATTGTGGACAACACCGTGGCCACGCCCTACCTGCTGCGCCCCATCGAGCACGGCGCCGACATCGTGGTGCACTCGCTCACCAAGTACCTGGGCGGCCACGGCACCACCATTGGCGGTGCGATTGTGGACAGCGGCAAGTTCCCCTGGGCCGAGCACAAGGCCCGCTTCAAGCGCCTGAATGAGCCCGACCCCAGCTACCACGGCGTGGTCTATACCGAAGCCCTGGGACCTGCCGCCTACATCGGCCGTGCCCGCGTGGTGCCCTTGCGCAATACCGGTGCCGCCATTTCGCCCTTCAATGCATTCCTGATCCTGCAAGGCATAGAGACCCTGGCCCTGCGCCTGGAACGCATCACCGACAACGCGCTCAAGGTCGCGCAGCACCTGCAGAAGCACCCCAAAGTATCTTGGGTGAACTTTGCCGCCCTGCCCGGTCACCCCGACCATGCACTGGCGCAGAAATACCTGGGCGGCAAGGCCTCCGGGCTGCTGACCTTTGGTGTGAAGTCGGCCGAAGGCCAAGGCCGCGAAGCCGGCGCCCGCTTCCTCGATGCACTGCAGGTGTTCACCCGCCTGGTGAACATCGGCGATGCCAAATCCCTGGCCACTCACCCGGCTTCCACCACCCACCGACAGCTCTCGCCCGAGGAGCTGGCCAAAGCGGGTGTGCCCGTGGATGCGGTGCGTTTGTCAGTGGGCATTGAGCACATTGACGACTTGCTGGCCGACCTGGACAGCGCATTGGCAGCGGTGTGACGGGCGCATGAATTTTCAACAACTGAGATCCGTGCGGGAGGCCGTGCGATGCGGCTACAACCTGACCGAGGTGGCTGGCATGTTGCACACCTCGCAGCCCGGCGTAAGCCGGCAGATCCGCGAGCTGGAAGAAGAGCTGGGCGTGGAGATTTTCAACCGCGCCGGCAAGCGCCTCACAGGGCTCACGCCCCCGGGCAAAGACCTGCTGCCCATCGTGGAGCGCTTGCTGCTGGATGCCGAAAACCTCAAGCGGGCCGGCCAGGACTACAGCTCGCAGCTGGAGGGCCAGCTGTCCGTCGCTGCCACGCACTCGCAAGCCCGCTACGCCCTGCCCCAGGTGGTGAAAGACTTCCGCGACAAGTTTCCGAAAGTCACGCTGCACTTGCATCAGGGTTCACCCAAGCAGGTAGCCGCCATGCTGCTCTCCGGCGAGGCCGACATTGGTGTGGCCACCGAAGCGCTGGCCGACTACGCGCAATTGGTCACCCTGCCCTGCTACCGCTGGACGCACAGCATCGTGGTGCCTCCGGGCCATCCACTGCTGGAGCAGACGGAGCCCGTCACGCTGCGCCAGTTGGCGCATTACCCCATCATCACCTACGAGCTGGGCTACACCGGCCGGGCTCATATTGACAACGCGTTTGCCGCTGAAAGCTTGCGCCCGGATGTGGTGCTGACGGCGATGGATGCAGACGTGATCAAAACCTATGTCGAACTCGGCATGGGGGTGGGCATCGTCGCGTCGGTCGCGCTCGATGCGGAGCGGGACCGCAACCTGCGTATCCTGGATGCAGGCCACCTCTTTCAGGTGAACGTAACCCGCTTGGGGCTACGCAAAGGCGTGTGGTTGCGCGGCTATGCCTACAGCTTCATCGAAACCTTTGTGCCGACTTTGAACAAGGCTGTGGTGGCCCGCACGTTGGTGGAAGCGAACCACCAGGAAGCTTGAAGACACAGGGCGGGCTGCAAGGGCCCGCCCTTATGCGGTTTGCGCAGTTGAAGCTGACGTTTCATTCCTTCTCTTGTGCGCAAGGTCTTCGCAGAATGAACTCCCTATGCAAGCGGCATGTGCCGCGGGAGAAAAACAATGCAAGACAAGTATTCCACGTACGACATCGACAGCCCATTCACCCTCCGTGAGTTGGCGCTGTCACTTGGCTATGCACTCGCAGGTGTGGGGGCGGTTGCCCTGATCGTGAACCTCTGGCTGCTGCCTGTGAAGATGATTTGAGGGCTCACACCATGCGCACTTTCAATCCCCATTCGTGTGACGACTTCATCCTCATCAATCTGGTGCGGGTGCTGAGCGTCACCACACGTTCCTGGCAGATCCAAAAAGGTAATAAGGACATGAAAAAACATTGCTTCCTGCAGTGGGGGGTAGCTCCCACAATGGACGCATTCATTTCACCAAGTAGAGCTCAACATGTCTGTATTACTCATTGCCGGTAGCCCCTCAGAGCGTTCACGCACTGCGGCCCTTTTGGAGGCCGCAGGCCAGCGTCTGGAGGCGCGCGGCGTGCTGGTCGACCGCTTGCGCGTGCGGGACCTGTCCCCACAGGCCTTGCTGCTGGCCGATTTCGGTCACCCATCCGTCAGCCAGGCAACCGGTCAAGTCGCAGAGGCTGACGTCATCATCGTGGCGACACCGGTGTACAAGGCTGCCTACAGCGGCGTGCTCAAGGTCTTTCTGGACTTGCTGCCGCAGGACGGCTTCAAAGGCAAAGTGGTATTGCCACTAGCTACCGGCGGCAGCCCGCACCACATGTTGGCGCTGGACTATTCCTTGCGCCCGGTCCTGCAATCGCTCGGTGCCAAACACATCCTGCCGGGCATCTATGCCACTGACTCGCAAGTCACTGTGAACGAGAGTGGCAGCTACCAAGTCAGCCCCGATATCGGCCAGCGTATCGATGATGCAGTGAACACGCTCATCACAGAAACGCTGCAAACCGGCTTGTCGATTGCAGGCCGATTCCCATCGGTCGCTTTTTCAGAGGTGCGTTGCAGCGTATAGGCACCAGGCAGTGCTGCGAGTCAGGGGTGATCAGCGGTGGCATGCACCTGCTCGTGGCGCAGCACATACAAGCCGCTGGCCACAATGATGGCGCCACCGAGCAGGGTAAATGCATCTGGCCATTGCCGCCACACCATCCAATCAATGGCCAGACTCCATGCAAGAGCGGTGTATTCAAAGGGGGCCACAGCACTGGCCTGCCCATGCCGGAAAGCTTCGGTAATCGCAAGTTGCCCCAGAAAACCGGAAATCGCCAAACCTAGCCATAGCCAAAGGTCCGCGCTCTGCACGGGCAGCCAATGCGGGGCGGCGAGCACGCCTGCGCCCAACGTCAAAATCACCATCACCCACAAGACCAGGCTGTCTTTGGAGTCGGTACGACTGCAAAGACGCGTCACCACCGCAGACACGGCGTAGCACACTGCGGCACCCAACACTGCCAACCCGGACCAGCTGACAAAACCCTCCGCGCTCGGCCGCAAGGCCACCAGTACCCCGGCAAGTCCACCCACTACCGCCCACCAGTGCGCGCGAGGCGCCTGCTCACCGAGCACCGGCCAGGCGAGCACCGTGATCAACAGCGGCGCAAAGAACATCAGGGTATAGGCGTGGGTAAGCGGCAAGCCGCGCACACCGACGGTAAACAGCACCAGCATGGCGATCACCAGCGCCCCACGCAGCAGGTGCAAGGGCCAGCGTGCACGCATCACCTCCGGCCACGCACCCCGCCAATGAATCCACAACACGATCAACGGCAGCGAAAGCCCGCCACGCAATGCAGCGATCTGGATGGGGGGATAGCGCTCAGACAGCACCTTGATGAGGGTGTCCATCACAGAGAACAACATCACGGCCAGCAACATGGCAGTGATGCTGCGGGGGTTGCCCTCCTTCAAGCGGGAAATGAAGTTCGGCATGGTTCCAATCGTAGCGGCACAGGCAGGACGCGCTACAGTCCTGCCAACCCGCAGGACATGCATGAACTGGCTTACCGCTCTCTCGACCCTCTTTCGCCCCCAACCCCGCACTGCCGAGCAACGCGCGCGTGAGCTGCTGCGCGCGGTGGACGCCGGCGGCCTGCCCCTGAACGTGGCGGTGGTGAACCATATTGCGCGCGAACTGGGCCTGGATGTGTCGCGCAAGGCGCGCATGCCCGAGACGATCGAGCGCATCCGCAAAGTGATGGCAGCGCGCTAAAACCATGCTCAAACTCGGATTCAACTTTCTGGTCGTGGTGTTGCTGGTGCTGGTGGTGGTGTTCACCTGGCGCACCAAGCGGCGTGAAAAGTGGGAGCGTGCCGGCCTGTGCTACAGCTGCGGCGCTGTGCCCCACACCATCGACAAACATGGCCGCATCTGCAACGACTGCGTACTGACCCGCAAGATCCAGCGCGGCCTGGCCGCCTTCATGGCGCTGGTGGCGGCAACCATTGCCGCCTGGATGTACTGGCCGTTCTGAGCAGCAGACTCTTTCACTATGAATTTCATAGCTGCTCGCGCATATTCCATGGGCGCTACCGGTCGATTTGACTCCCAAATCCTCGGTGTAAGGAACTTCAGGGGACTGCGGCGTATCATCCAAACATGCGTGTTGTCCTCCTTATCCTGCTGATCGCCATGGCGCCCTTGCGCGGCATGGCCAATGAGCTGATGGCGACACGCATGGCCACCACCTTGGCGATGAACGTGAGCGCCGCCGCAGCCGCTGGCGACACGCATGCAGGCGGCCACCACTGCGAAGAGATGGCCCAAGCGCCACACCATACAAAGCAGCCGGCCGCAAAGACAGCAAGCCACGACGGTTGCGAGAACTGCTCGCTCTGCCAGATGTGCGCCTCGGCAGCCATGCCTGCCGAACTGCGCGTAGCCTTGCCGGTGTTCGGCCAGCAAATGCAAGTGCCGACCCGCACCGACCACTTTGCCAGCGCCCCGGCGGCCTTGGCCGAAAAACCACCCATTTCCTGATTCCAAGGCCCGTAGTGGGTCTGTAGTCCGCCCTTCACTGCCTTGTGCAGCGTTGGGGCGGGGTGTTGACACCTTGAATCAGGAAACCATCCATGTACTTTTCGCCTCCGCTTTTGAGGTCCACCGGCGCCTTTGGCACGGGGCTCGCTTCGGTGCTTTTATTCGCACTTTGGCTTGCCGCCCCCGCGTACGCACAGCCCAGCGCGCCAGCCCTTACCGAGCCAGCACGCACCCTGCAAGCCAGTGACGCCGCCAGCCTCGTGCCCGCACTGCCCTACCGCTCGGTGTTTGCCGACTTGCCCAAGGGCGTCGAAGAAGGCAGCACCGACTGGAAAGCCGCCAACAAGGCGGTGGCCCAGTTCCCGCGCGGTCACATCGACCTGCTGCAGTGGGAAAAAGCCCAAGCCGCGAAGCCGAAGGAGCAGCCATGATGCGCATCTTCTTGCCCTTGCGCGCGGTGCCCTTGGCACTCTCTGTTTCTCTCGCACTGCTGCTCTCCCCTGCCCATGCCGCCCTGCCCGATGGCGGTGTGCAAGGCCTGCAAACGGAGGTGCAGGCCAGGCTGAGCGGCCTGCTGGGCCCGTCGGCCGCGCCCTTGCGCATCGCCAGCCCGAGCTTTGCAGGCGACTATGAGCTGACCAAGCTACTCCAAGCCCCGCTGGATGGACCCGCTGCCATGCGCATTGCCCTGCTCCACAACCCTGAGTTGCAAATGGCGCTGGGTGCGGAGGGCAGCAGCGTCACCGACATGCAAAGCCCCGGCTTTCCGGCCCGGCTGCGCGCCCGAGACGAAGCTACCCGCTTGGCCTTGCGCGCCTACAAAGCGTGGGTGAACGCGGTGGCCGCAGAACGCAGCGCCCAGCTGCTGCGCGAGGCCAAGACCACGGCCGAAACCGCTGACGAGCTCACCCGCCGCATGGTGCGTGCAGGCAATGTGAACCGCCTGACCCAAGCCCAAAGCCAGGCCACCCTGTCTGAGGCGGCGGTAGCGCTGGCGCGGGGCGAGCAAGCGGCATTTGCCGCGCGCGAGCAGCTCATCCGGGTGCTGGGCCTGTGGGGTGCGCAAACCGGCTTTACCTTGGCGTCCGCCCTGCCCCCATTGCCCGCCAGCCCCACGGACACCACCGATCTGGAAGCCCGCGCCCTAGCCGCCCGCAGCAGCCTGCAAGCCGAACGCCTGAGTTGGCAACGCAAGCAAGCTACTCATGTGCCGTCCAGCATTGACGAACGCTGGGACGCGCTGGGCGACGCCGCCAAAGTACGTGCGCAAGCGGTCCAAGTGCGCAGCGAGGCACGCGAAGTTGCATTTAACCTGCGCACCCAGTGGGACATTGCCCACCACCTGCAAAACGAGGTGCTGCCGCTGCGCCAGTTCATCCACGACGAGCTGACCCTGCGCTACAACGGCATGCTGACCAGCGTGTTTGAGGTCATGGCTGACAGCCGCACTCGCACCATGGCAGAACTTGCGGCTGCAGAAGCGCTGCGCGACTATTGGCTGGCGTTTGCCGATGTGCAAGCAGTCCTGGCCGGCGTGTCGCCCGAAGGTAGTGCCCCCGCGCGCACCGGTGCCGCAGCCGGTGCCGATGCCAAGCCCGCGCATTGATCGCGCCCTCATTCAAGGATCTGTATGAACCGACGTAACTTCTTTAACGGTGCCGCCGCCACCGCCATGGGTGCGGTCGCTGCCGCCTCAGTCAGTCGCGTGGCCCTGGCCGCGCTGCCCGAACCGGTGCTGCAAACATCACCCGCCACCATGCCGCCCTTGGTGCCCGGCACCGGCCGGCCCTACAACCCGGTGGTTACCCTCAACGGCTGGACCCTGCCCTGGCGCATGAACCAGGGCGTGAAGGAATTCCACCTCGTGGCCGAGCCGGTCGTGCGCGAGATGGCGCCCGGCTTCAAGGCCAATATGTGGGGCTACAACGGCCAGAGCCCCGGCCCCACCATCGAGGTGGTGGAGGGCGACCGGGTGCGTCTGTTTGTGACCAACAAGTTGCCCGAGCACACCAGCGTGCACTGGCACGGCCAGCGCCTGCCCAACGGCATGGACGGTGTGTCCGGCCTGAACCAGGCGCCCATTCCCGTGGGCAAGACTTTTGTCTACGAGTTTGTGGCGCGCCGCCCCGGCACCTTTATGTACCACCCGCATGCCGACGAGATGACGCAGATGGCCATGGGCATGATGGGCTTCTGGGTCACGCACCCCAAGGCCAAGAACCCGCTGATTGCCGAGGTGGACCGGGACTTTTGCTTCCTGCTCAATGCCTACGACATTGACCCCGGCAGCATGACGCCCAAGACCATGACCATGCTGGACTTCAACCTCTGGAGCTGGAACAGCCGCATATTTCCCGGCATCGACACGCTCAACGTGCGCAAGATGGACAAGGTGCGCATCCGCGTGGGCAACCTCACCATGACCAACCACCCCATTCACCTGCACGGCCACGAGTTTGTGGTCACCGGCAGCGACGGCGGGCCCTGGCCGCTGACCGCGCGAGTGCCCGAGATCACCACCGACATTGCGGTGGGGCAGATGCGGCAATTCGAGTTTTTGGCTGACGAAGAGGGCGACTGGGCCTTCCATTGCCACAAGAGCCACCACACCATGAACGCCATGGGCCACAACGTGCCCACCATGATCGGGGTGGACCACCGCGGGCTGGTAGGCAAATTGCAAAAGGCCATGCCCGACTACATGGTGATGGGCGAACGCGGCATGGCGGATATGGGCGAGATGGAAATGCCCCTGCCCGACAACACCGCCCCCATGATGACGGGCACAGGCCCCTATGGCGGGGTGGAAATGGGCGGCATGTTCAGCATCCTCAAGGTGCGCAAAGACCAGAAGCCGGGGGACTACAAAGACCCCGGGTGGTACCGGCAGCCCCCGGGCACCCGCGCCTTTGAGTGGACGGGCGCCTTGCCAGAACCCGCGCGCTTTCAAGTCGAAGGCAAGGGAAGCATGCCGCTGGCCCAGCCGCCCCACCACGACACCCAGGTCCAGGTGCGCAAGCCCACAGGCCACATGAACCACTGAGCTTTTCTTTCACTTTTCACACCCATCGTAACCATGAAAAATACTATCAAACTCATAGCTGCTGGCGCAGTATTGGCAGGCGCCGGTGCCTCTTTTGCATCAGGAAGCCATGCCGGAGGCCACGGGCACGGCACCGAGGCCATCGGCAAGCCCGGCGTCGCCGCCAAGGTGACCCGTACGGTGCAGATCGACATGACCGACAACATGCGCTTCACCCCTGACACCCTCACCGTGCGCCGGGGAGAGACAGTGCGCTTTGTCGTCAAGAACTCGGGGAAGATCAAACACGAGTTCAACCTCGGTACCGAAAAAGACTTGAAGGAACACTACGAGTTGATGAAAAAGTTCCCCGAGATGGAACATGACGAACCTAACATCGCCAGCGTGGAGCCCGGCCAAACCGGTGAGGTGATCTGGCAGTTCACCAAGGCAGGTACCGTGAACTTTGCCTGCCTGCACCCCGGCCACTTTGACGCCGGCATGAAAGGCACTGTGAAAGTGGGAGCCAAATGATGCACACCCGCCGAACCGTGCTCGCGTCTCTCAGCGCGCTGTTGGCAGCGCCCGCATGGGCTGCCAAACCCGTCGGCCCCGCCATGGAGGTCTGGAAAGACCCCAATTGCGGCTGCTGCAAAGACTGGGTGAAACACTTGGAGCAAGCCGGCTTTGCCGTGCGGGTGTACGACACGGGCAACGAAGCCAAGCGTGCCGAACTGGGCATGCCGCAAACCCTGGGCTCCTGCCACACCGGCCAGGTAGGCGGTTATGTCATCGAAGGCCATGTGCCCGCCGAAGACATTAAGCGTCTGCTGCGCGACAAACCCAAGGCGCTAGGGTTGTCCGTACCCGGCATGCCCATAGGCTCACCGGGCATGGACGGCGCCATTTACAAGGGCCGCAAGGACCCGTTCGATGTGCTGCTGGTGGCCGCCAATGGCAGCCGCACCGTGTTCCAGAGTTACCGCTGAAAGGACTGCACCATGACTTTCTCTCACCTCGCACATCGGGCTGGCATCACCCTTGCCACGCTGGTCTGCGCAGCGTCCGTGTTGGCCCAAGAAACCGCCGGGCTGGCCCAGGGCGAAATCCGCAAGGTCGACAAGGCTGCAGCCAAAATCACCATCAAGCATGGCGACATACCCTCCATAGCGATGCCGCCCATGACCATGGTGTTTGGCGTCAAAGACGCGGCCTGGCTGGAGAGCGCCAAGGCCGGTGACAAAATCCGCTTCGATGTCGTCCAAGAGGGCGGCAAGTACATCGTCACCCGCCTCGAAGCCGACCGATAAGTTCCATGAAGCTTCTGCTGCTCCGCCTCACCCCCCGTGGCATCAGCGCCGCCTTGCTGGCGGCTCTGCTCTTCGGGGCCGGCACGCCGCTGGCCAAATGGCTGATGGGCGATGTGCAGCCTTGGATGCTGGCGGGCTTGCTCTACCTGGGCTCCGGGTTGGGCTTGGGCCTGTTCCGCAGGCTCATTGGTGCGGCACCGGTGCAGCTTGCCCCCGGCGAGTGGCGCTGGCTGCTGGGTGCGATTGCCAGCGGGGGCGTGGTGGGCCCGGTGTTGCTGATGGCGGGCTTGAGCGGCATGCCGGCGTCAGGCGCCTCTTTGCTGCTCAATGCTGAAGGTGTGTTCACCGCCGTGCTGGCGTGGGTGGCTTTCCGCGAGAACGTGGACCGGCGCATTGCACTCGGCATGGCCGCCATTGCCGCCGGTGCGGTGGTGCTGAGCTGGCCCTCGCAACCGGGGTTTGCGGGTGCATGGCCGGCGCTGTGCATTTTGGGGGCCTGCTTGGCCTGGGCGCTGGACAACAACCTCACGCGCAAAGTGTCTCTGCACGACGCGAGCTGGATTGCCTGCGTCAAAGGTTTGGTGGCGGGCAGTGTGAATTTGCTGCTCGCGCTCTTGCTGGGCAACGCGTTGCCTACGTTACCGGCACTCGGCGGCGCCATGCTGGTGGGCCTGCTGGCCTACGGCGTGAGCCTGGTGCTGTTTGTGGTGGGCCTGCGGGAGCTGGGCACGGCGCGCACCGGTGCGTATTTTTCACTGGCGCCTTTCTTTGGCGCGGCGCTGGGCGTGGCCACTGGCGAGCCGCTGACCTGGCAGCTCACAGCAGCGGCAGCGCTCATGGGCTTGGGGCTGTGGCTGCACCTGACCGAGCACCATGCGCACCCCCATGTGCATGAAGCCATGGACCACAACCATCCGCACAGCCACGACCTGCACCACCAGCACGATCACCCCGACCAACCCGGATTGGTGCTCGCCCCCGGCGAAGTGCACACCCATGCGCACCACCACACGCCCTTGCGCCACAGCCACCCGCATTACCCGGATGCGCACCACCAACACGCGCACCCTTGAGCCCGCCATGGACGGGCTCAATACCGTCGTTATGTCTTAGCGTGCGCTGAGCGGGGCGTGGCAGATTTGAGCCACAAAATAACCTTAGTGCCCTCGCCGGGCCGGCTTTGTAGTTCAACCCTCCCGCCGTGGATCTCCACAATTTCTTTCACCAGGGATAGGCCCAGCCCGGTGCCGGGGATGTTGCCCGAGGCATCGGCACGGTAGAACCGCTCAAACGCATGTTCAAATTGTTCCGGCGTCATGCCAATGCCCTGGTCTTGCACCGCAATACCTAGCCACGGAGGCTCTTGCCCGGCGGGGCCATGCACCACCGACACACGCACTTCACCACCGGCTGGAGAGTACTTGATAGCGTTGGACAAAACATTTTCCAGAGCTTGGCGCATTTTGTCGGCGTCATAGTTGGCGCATAGCGCGATATCCGGCAGCTCCACCACCAGGGTGTGGCTTTCTTGCGGAACGGCGACCGCCTCGCACGCTTGTTCAATGAGCGGAGCAAGGGCCTGCTCGCTCAATGAAAAGTCCAGCCCCGCCCTGGCTTCGATGCGCGCCAGATCAAGGAGCTCTGTCACCATGGTAGTGAGGCGCTTGGATTGCCGGTAGATTACATCCAGCATGCTGCGCTGGGCTTCTTCTGTGTATTTGCGTTTGAGCAAAAGCTCAACAAACCCGAAGATGCTCACCATAGGGGTGCGCAGCTCGTGGGCTGCCGTTGTCAAGAATTCGCTCTTCATGCGCGCGACATCTGACTCGGCGGTAATGTCCCGGAAGTAAAGCACCATCTGCCCGCGCTCGTTCACACGATGCTCCCGACGCAGCACGCGACGTACCGGACGAACCAGCACGAAAGTGAACACATGGTCGGTGTTGTGCACGGTGGCACTTTGGTAGTCCGCAGGGTTTTCACACTGCAATGCCAGGGCAGCATCCAGCGCCGCACACGTCTGCCCGGGCTGTGTGGGCACGCTGCTCATCGTACTGAAGGCCGGATTGGCATAGGCCAACTCGCCTCGCTCGGTGAATACGACCAGGCCATCACTGCTGAGCGCAAAGATGGCGTCCAGTCGTTCGTTCCGCTCAAGGATGTCGTGGTACTGCTTCTCCAGTTGTTGAGAAGCGCCATTGAGGGCCTGCTGCAGTTGGGCGACTTCACGGCTTCGGACCGGCACTGCCAAAGCGGAGCCGAAGTTCCGGGCCATGCCTTGCGCGAAATCGGCACATTGCGCGACCGGTCGCAAACGGTTACGCATCAACACAAACAAGGCCATCGACGTGAAGGCGGAGGTCAACAAAGCGGAAACGATGGTTTGCTGCCGCACCAGTGCACGGGCCTGCGCCTCGCCCTGCCGGTTCACCGTGACACGCGTCCACCCTGCCAGCGTGCCCACCTGAATCGGTGCCCATACCTGAATGCTGCCGCTGTCACCCTCGCCCACCAATTCGAGCTGAATGGCGGGGGTAGCAGGGGGGGCTTGAGGGCCCAACTCAAAGTTCAGCTTCGCCGCGCGCTCGGGCGTCACATCGACCACAGCACGCGGCTTGCCCTGGGGGTCAAATACCGCGAGCTGCACCAGATCAGGCGCATTGCGCATATTGATCAGCAGGGCCTCCAGCGCGCCACTGTCACGGGTAATTACCGCTGTTTCAGCTGCTGTGGCAAGGGTGGTGGCCAGTGTTAGGGCTTGGGCCTGCGCTGCGCTGCGATTGACTTGTGCGATCTGCGACTCGTACCACAGGCCGTAAGAGAGGAGCGAGATCAGAGTCACTGCCACCGTCAACCACGACACCTGGGTGAGCAGAGACCACGGCGCTTTCTCCTCTTTTAGCGGCTGAAAAGGGGTCTGCTGCATGCGCGAACCGGCGCGGCCCTATTTGGGCTGCACCACAAAACGATCCAGGCGGAGCGCTTCAAGAGGTGCATAGTCTTTGGCGTAGTCCGCCGCGACAAGGGCGTCGAGCGAGACACCCTCCATTAGCTTGCTGCCTGCTTCTGTCTTTGCGATTTTCAAAAGTGCATTGCGCACTGTGGTGCGGACCGAAGCATTCACCCGCGGATGCACAGCTACCGGGTGCGAGGCCGTGGAGGGAGTTTCATACAGCACCCGGAGTTTGTCGCGGACTTCGGCGGGCTCCCGATCCAGGGTGGAACGGATACCACCCGCAGCCGGGTTGTCACCCCGGATCACTGCCCGGTAAGCATTGACATGGGTTTGAACATACACCGGCTCAGTCGCAAGCTTGAAGCGCTCACCCAGTAGCGCGCGCATGTACAAGGATGCGCCAAACGCATTCGGTGCGGGGTAGGCAATAGTGCTGCCCTTGAGCTCTGCCAACTCGCGAAGGCTGCTGTCTTTGCGCACCACAAGAATCCCCGACAGCGGTTCACTGCTTCGCACCAGAGGAATGTATCCCCCGCTGCGGTGCGCCATCACGGTGTGATACGGGTTCAGGTAGACAAAATCGGGCTCCGCCGCAAGAAAGGAGGCCTCAAATTTGGGAATGGACTCTGATGTTTTGAGCTCAAACTTGTGTCCCGTTTCTACCTCCAGGGCTTCGAGCAACGGGCGCCAGGAACGGAAGACTTCCACCACCGGAAACTGGGGAACGACCGAGAAGCTGAAGGTATCTGCATGCACGGCGGTACCCGATGAAAACCACGCGGCCAGCAGGCCGACGAGAGAGCGGAAAAGTTTCCGATGGATACGCAACATCCCGGGACTCCTTGCAAGAAATGGACAGACGCTCATGCCGAGGTTTCAGTACGAGGTTTCAGTATGACACGGGCCTGTAGTTTTGAGGGCTTAACTACGGTCGGCCAAATGAAGCGCAGAAAACACCAAAATCGCCACAACCACGCCTCCCGCCGGCCACACTATTCCCGCCAGAAAAGGGGTGACCCAGACCAAGCTCCGTAAGCCTATGCTGTAGAGCACGCCCGCACGGCGCAAATGTTGCCGGCCGGTATCCATCCAGCGCGCACGCAGCGGCGAACCCACTGGCATGGCGCAAACAAAGCCGGCGTGGTGGTAGAAGCGGATGGACAAAGTGGTGCTCACCAAGGTCGTGACCAGAAGCAACAAAACCGTGAGTTCGCCCGCGAGTGCCGCAGACAACCCTGGGCTGACACCTTCTGCCGAGGCCGCGCGCAAAGCGGGTGCTGCCAGGCCGAGTGCCCCCATCAGCCCGAGCGCCGCGGTGGAGGCGGTCATGGTGGCGGTCATCACCGAGTTGCGGAGTGTCTGGACCGCGAGGATTTCTGTACCGACCTGGGCGGACATGGCATGTAGCCAGTCATCCCGCAGACGGCCGTGGGTCCGCCAGGCTGCACCGCGCGACAGCAGCGCGTAATAAACCGTGTACAGGAGTAGCAAAGTGGTGGTGGCAGCCCAAGGCCACCACAGGGAAAGGGTGCTCATGATGCCCGCGGCTTACAACGCGTTGAGCGGAATACGCAAGTAAGACACGCCGTTGCTGTCGGCGGGCGGCAGTTCGCCCGCGCGGATGTTGATTTGCACCGAGGGCAGGATGAGGTTGGGCATGGCCAGGCCGGCATCGCGGGTGGTGCGCATGGCCACGAAGTCCTGCTCGCTCACACCGTCGCGGATATGGATGTTGCCCGCACGTTGTGCGCCCACGGTGCTTTCCCACGCGGCTTCGCGGCCGGCGGGCGGGTAGTCGTGGCACATGTAGAGGCGCGTGTCTTCTGGCATGGAGAGCAGGCTGCGCACACTGCGGTACAAGGTGTTGGCATTGCCGCCGGGGAAGTCGCAACGGGCGGTGCCTACATCGGGCATGAACAAGGTGTCGCCCACAAACACGGCGTCGGGTTCGCTGCCACCATCCACTTTGAAGGCCATGCAGGCGGGCGTATGACCGGGCACGGCCAATGCCTGCGCCTGGAGCTCTCCGATGGCAAATGTTTCGTCAGGTGCAAGCAGATAGTCGAACTGGCTGCCATCGGGGTGGAATTCGGGCTCTAGGTTGAAGATGCCTTTGAACACGTTTTGCACCTGGGTGATGGCGGCCCCTATCGCAATGCGGCCGCCCAGGTGCTTGCGCAGGTAATGCGCCGCCGAGAGGTGGTCGGCATGGGCATGGGTTTCCAGAATCCACTGCACGGTCAAGCCCTGCTCTTTGACAAATGCCATCAGTGCATCTGCCGACGTGGTACTGGTGCGGCCAGCCTTGGAGTCGTAGTCGAGCACCGAGTCGACGATGGCACATTGGCCGCCGGCATGGTCATAGACCACATAGCTCACGGTCCAAGTGGCGGGGTCAAAGAAGGCTTTGATGTTCGGGGTGGCGCCCGTAGGGGTCGCGGGGGTAGCAGTGGAAGCGGTCATCGAGAACTCCTTGTAAAGGTCGTTATTTCAATTGCGAAGTAAATAGTTTATTGACTTATATATTGTTTGTCAATAAACTATCGACATCGAATGTGAAAGGAGCCTCCTCATGCTGGCTGACACCGCAACCCCCGCCGCCGCTTTGGATCTGGAGCAACTGCGCCGCTCTGCAGACGCCGCCTGCCGGCTGATGAAAGTGATGTCCAACCCCGACCGCCTGCTGCTGCTGTGCCAGCTCAGCCAAGGCGAAAAGCGGGTGGGCGAACTCGAAGAACTGGTGGGTATTGCCCAGCCCACCCTGTCGCAACAGCTGAGCGTGTTGCGGGAAGAAGGCCTGGTCACCACCCGACGGGAAGGCAAATCCATTTACTACGGCATTGACAGCCCGCAGGCGATGGCCGTCATGGGCGTTCTCTACAACCAGTACTGCGGCGCCCCTCAAGGCGAGTAAGCACTCACAATTTTGAAGGAAATCACACTATGCAAATCGATTGGAACCATTTCACCCCCTGGGCTTCGCTGATCGGGGGCATCCTGCTCGGGCTTGCCGCCAGCCTTTTCATTCTGGTGAACGGGCGCATTCTGGGCATCAGCGGCATTGTGGGCGGCCTGCTCATGCCACGCGGCGGAGATGCCGCCTGGCGCCTGGCGTTTGTGCTGGGTCTGGTCGTCGCACCCGCTGTCTATGCGCTGGCAGGCGGCCCGGTGCCTGCGACCGTGGACGCCGGCTGGCTGACCCTGATCGTGGCCGGCTTGCTGGTGGGCGTAGGCACCCGTTACGGTGCTGGCTGCACCAGCGGCCACGGCGTGTGCGGTTTGTCACGCCTCTCGCCACGTTCCTTGGTCGCCACCCTGTCCTTCATGGGCGCGGGCTTTGCGGTTGTGTTTGTCATTCGCCACGTGCTGGCTTGAGTTGAATCCATTGACGTTGAACTTTTGAATCTGGAGCTGCAGTTATGAAAAACGCTTTTCACCACCACCGCCTGGCCGAATTCGGCGTGGGCTTGCTGTTCGGCTTGGGCCTGATCCTGGCCGGCATGACCGACCCGTCCAAGGTTCTGGGCTTTCTGGACTTGGCCGGGTTGTGGGACCCCTCGCTGGCCTTCGTCATGGGCGGCGCCATTCTGGTGAGCCTGGGCGCATTCACCCTGGCCAAGAAACGTACGACCAGTTTTCTGGGCGGTGCCATGCAACTGCCCACCAGCCGCGACATCGACAAACGCCTGGTGACCGGTAGCCTGCTTTTCGGCGCGGGCTGGGGCCTGGCCGGCTTCTGCCCCGGACCTGCACTCGTTTCTGTGGGCACCGGCAACCCCAAGGCCGTGGTGTTTGTGCTGGCCATGCTGGCCGGCATGGCGCTGTTTGAAGTGCTGGAACGTCGCCCCGCTAAACTCGCGCTGAAAGGATAAAACTGCCATGAGCCTGCCCGTACGTTCCGTCACCCCCGAGTTTTATGTCGCCGCACAGTTGGCGCCGGCTGACATGGCCGCCGCCGCCGCCATGGGCTTCAAAACAGTGATCAACAACCGCCCCGATATGGAAGGCGGCGCCGAGCAACCCGCCAGCACCAGCATGCAAGCCGCAGCAGTGGCTGCCGGTTTGAACTACGTATACCTGCCCGTGGTGGCCGGCTCCATCACCCCCGAACAAGCCGTCGCCATGAAGCAGGCATTGGATGCAGCCCAACAACCGGTGCTGGCTTTTTGCCGCTCGGGCGCACGTTCGACCCAGCTGTTCATGCTGGCGCAGCAAAGCGCCGCCTGATCCGCGCCCATCTGTAGAGCACAAACAAAAAGGGCTGCCGGCAATGCCGGCAGCCCTTTTTGCTATGTTTTTGCTAGCTGCTAGCGCACATCCGCTGGGCGCTAGCAGCCCTTTTGGCTCAGCGCCCGCCGTTAAACGACAGCGCTTGCCCCAACGCGAACACCGAGTTCGGGGCGGTGGTGCGCACAGGGGCCAAAGGCTTGAGCTTTTGCAACACGCCCTTCTTGGCCACTTTGCGTTCCTTGACCGCAAAGCCCTTGGCACGCTGCTCCTCAGCCAGGCTGCGCAGGGTGATGGTGCGCATGTGCGCCACCACGGTGCTTTGCAGCGCAGCCCACAGGTCGCGGGTCATGTCCTGCGCGCTCTGGGAAGTCTCGCGGCTGGACTCTTCCTTCTCTTCGATGGCACCAATGATGTCGGCCACGGTGATGCTGTCGCCCCGGAAGCCCAGGGAGTAACCGCCGCCGGGGCCGCGGGTGCTCTCTACCAGGCCGTGCTGGCGCAACTTGGCAAACACCTGCTCCAGGTAAGACAGCGAAATGCGGTGCCGGAGTGCGATGTCCTGCAGAGGCACCGGCTGGCCGCTTTCACGCAAAGCCAGGTCGATCATGGCGGTAATGGCAAAACGTCCGCGGGTACTGAGTCGCATACAAGGTCTCCTTTAGTGAACGACTGATAGACCTGAACTGTAGGCATGGTTATGCTTCGCGTAAATTCGAATTTTGTAAATTTTTAATTCGATTTTTTCGTAGTATTTCAGTTTGTATCAGCCGGAGTCCCCATGAACTTCAAGCACCTCCACTACTTTTGGGTCACCGCCAAGGCCGGCGGCATCATGCGCGCGGGTGAACAGTTGCACACCACGCCCCAGACGCTGTCGGGCCAGATCAAGCTGCTGGAAGACTGGCTGGGCCGCAAGCTCTTCCAGAAAAGCGGCCGCAATCTGGAGCTCACCGAAGACGGCCGGCTGGCGCTGGGCTATGCCGACCAGATCTTTACCCTGGGCGCAGAGCTCGAAAACGCGGTGCGCCTGCCGCGCGGCACTAACCGGGTGTTGGACTTCAAGGTGGGGGTGGCCGATTCGGTGACCAAGTCCCTCGCGTACCGCTTGCTGGAGCCCGCCCTGACGCTGGACGAACCGGTGCGCATGATTTGCAGCGAGGGCAAGTTCCCCGACTTGCTGGCCAAGCTGGCGCTCAACCAACTGGACCTGGTGATTGCGGATGAGCCCATGTCCAAGCGCATGAGCGTCAAGGCCTTTAACCACGAGCTGGGCAGCACGCCCATGAGCTTCTTTTGCGCGCCGGCGCTGCGCAAGACCCTCAAAGGTGATTTTCCCGAGTGTCTGAACGATGCACCAGTACTCATCCAGGGCGCCCAAGCTTCGGTGCGCCAGCAGTGGGAGGGCTGGCTCAGCCGCCACCAGCTGCACCCGCGCACCATTGGCGAGTTTGACGATG
Organism: Rhodoferax mekongensis; assembly: GCF_032191775.1. Lineage (NCBI taxonomy): Bacteria > Pseudomonadati > Pseudomonadota > Betaproteobacteria > Burkholderiales > Comamonadaceae > Rhodoferax > Rhodoferax mekongensis. The sequence goes on from NZ_CP132507.1 coordinate 540,674, forward strand.
GCGCGCTCATGACCGCCTTCGGCCGGAAGGGGCGCGGCGTGTTCATGGCGCCCTCGGTGATGGAGGCCGACATCGTGGAGCAGTTCGGTGTGGAGGTGATTGGCCGCAGCGACGAGCTGGTAGAGGAATTCTTTGCCGTCTCGGTGGAGCGGCGCATCACCCACCCCTGCGTGGTGGCGATTACCAAAACCGCGCGGGGCCAATTGTTCAGCTGATACTGTTCTGTCACAGCCGCGTGGACAATGCGGCCTCACTCCTCCACTGAAAGACCGCATGTACGACCTGCTCAAACTCCTGCACCTGATTGCCGCCATCGTCTGGATGGGGGGCATGACCTTCATGCTGATCGCCCTTCGCCCTGCCACCCTGGCGGTCATGGAGGCCCAACCCCGTGCGGTGCTGATGGCCGCCGTGTGGCAGCGCTTTTTTGTGGCGGTACTTATCGCGATCGTGGTGCTGCTGGCGACCGGTGGCTACATGTTCGGCGGCTCCATGAAAGCCGCCCGCGAAGCCACCGGCCACGGAGTAGTGCCCTTGGGCTGGACCGTGATGACCGCACTGGGCGGGCTGATGTTTTTGATTTTCGGGCACATCTACTTTGCGGGTTTTGCCAAGTTCCGCCGCGCGGTGGCCGCCGCCCAGTGGCCGGTCGCTGCCAAGGCAGCCGGCCAGATTCATTTGCTGGTGGTCACCAACTTTGTGCTCGGCTGGGCTGCGATTGCCGCGGTCAAGTTGTTGGCGTAACTCACTTTTTCAACTAGCGATGCCAGCCCGACTTCACCCCCTCACCGGCCCAACTTTTAAGCACAGCATTCCTGATCTGCGTGGTTTAGCCATTGCACTACTGGCCTGCACTGCAGCACTGGGCGCCCACGCGCAGTCTGAAGGCGAGGGAAAAAGCCTGCCGCTGTGGGAGATGGGCGTGTTTGCCGGCGGAGTCACCACACCCGCCTACCCCGCATCCGTGGAGCGCAACAACCGCGGACTGGTGCTTCCGGTACTGGTGTACCGCGGCGAGATCTTCCGGGCCGAGCGCGGCAATGTGGGTGCGCGGCTGGTGCACACCGAGGACACCGAGTTCGACATCGGATTTGCGGCCTCGCTGCCGGCCAGCTCCAACGACATAGCCGCCCGTCAAGGCATGCCGGACCTCGGCACGCTGGTGGAATTCGGCCCCCGGCTGAAGACTGTGCTGGCCCGGCCCAACGCATACAGCCTGGTGCGCTTTGAGCTGCCGGTGCGCAGCGTGATTGAGGTGCAAGGCGGCCTGCGCAGCCAGGGCCTGGCCATAGAACCCGAGCTCACATGGGCCACCCGGGTACCGGGAACTGCGTGGGGCTTGTCTACCAGCGCCAGCCTGATCTTCGGGGATGACCGGCTTAACCGCTACTTTTACGGCGTGCCGGCCGACTTGGCCACCGCCGATCGCCCGGCTTATGAAGCCAAGGCCGGCCTGATAGCGTCGCGCCTCACACTGATGGCTTCCCGCAGCTTGGGGCCCGATGTGCGGGTCTTCGGCTTTATGCGCGCGGAAAGCTATGCCGGCAGTGCCAACGCGGGCAGCCCCCTGTACTTGCGCAGCACCGGTACCTCGGCAGGCTTGGGCTTGAACTGGACGCTGGGCCGCTCGGAAGCCCGGGCACGCTAATAACCAATTTAGGTGGCATGCAGGCCACCTATAGATGGTTTATCGCATAAACAAACAACGAAGTATTCGTTGTGGTTTGCACCCCGCATCCCCAAAATCGGGTTTCACCGACTCAACGGTCGCAGCTTCGCGGCCATTTCAATATTTGGAGCCGACATGAATTTCAAACAAAAAACGACTCTGGCGCTCGCCGCACTTGCGCTGACCGCTAGCAATTTGGTAGCAGCCCAGACGACGCTGCTCAATGTGTCTTACGACGTGGCGCGCGAGTTTTACAAAGACATCAACACCGCCTTCATTGCCAACTACAAGAAAACCACCGGCAAAGACATCAAGATCGACCAGAGCCACGCCGGCTCCAGCGCCCAGGCCCGCGCCGTGAACGATGGCCTCGACGCTGACGTGGTCACCATGAACACCACCACCGACGTGGACTTCCTGGCCGGTACCGGTGTGGTGGCCAAGGACTGGGCCAAGAAGTTCCCCAACAACGCAGCACCCACCAGCTCCACCATGTTGTTCCTGGTGCGCAACGGCAACCCCAAGGGCATCAAGGACTGGGATGACCTGGTCAAGCCCGGCGTGCAGGTGGTTGTGGTCAACCCCAAAACCGGCGGCAATGGCCGCATGGCCTACTTGGCCGCTTGGGGCCAGGTACGCAAGAAGGGCGGCACCGACGCCCAGGCTTTGGACTTTGTCTCCAAACTGTACAAAAACGTGCCGGTGCTCGCCAAAGGCGGTCGTGACGCAACCACGATCTTCCTGCAACGCAACATCGGCGATGTGCTGATCACCTTCGAATCCGAAGTGGTGTCCGTAGACAAGGAGTTCGGCGCCGGCAAGGTCGATGCCATTCACCCCGGCATCTCCATCGTGGCGGAAAACCCCGTGGCGGTGGTTGAGCGCACGGTGGCCAAGAAAGGCACTGCAGAGCAAGCCCGCGCTTACCTGAATTTCCTGTACACCGACGAGGGCCAGGAAATTGCAGCCCAGCATGCTATCCGCCCCAGCAACCCGGCCATCCTGAAGAAGTACGCCAGCACCTTCAAGCCAATCACGCTGTTCCGTGCGGAAGAATTTTTCGGCTCCTTTGCTGAAGCGCAAAAAGTGCACTTCAACGACGGCGGCCAGTTCGACAAGCTCTACACCGTCAAGTAAATGACTGCTGCTGTTCTGCAGGCCCCGCTCAACAAGCGGGCGCCCAAACGGGTGTTGCCCGGCTTCCGCCTGACGCTGGGCTACACCCTGTTTTATCTGGCGCTGATCGTACTGTTGCCGCTGTCTGCGCTGATATTCAAAACCTTCACGCTCACGGGTGAACAATTCTGGGCAGCCGTGGCCAGCCCGCGCGTGGTGGCCTCGTACCAACTGACCTTCGGGGCTTCGTTTTTTGCCGCTCTGGTGAATTCGGTCTTCGGCCTGCTGGTCGCCTGGGTGCTGGTGCGCTACCAGTTCCCCGGCAAGCGCATTGTGGATGCGCTGGTGGATCTGCCCTTCGCCTTGCCCACCGCAGTGGCGGGCATTTCGCTGACCGCGCTGCTGGCCGGCAACGGCTGGATCGGCAGCTTGCTGGAACCACATGGCATCCAACTGGCCTTTAACCGCAATGGGGTGGTGATCGCCCTGATCTTTATCGGCCTGCCCTTTGTAGTACGCACTGTGCAACCCGTGCTGGAAGATGCAGAAAAAGAATTGGAAGAAGCCGCCACCTGCCTGGGTGCCACGCGCTGGCAGACCTTCCGGCACGTGATCTTCCCGACCATAGCCCCTGCCCTGCTTACCGGCTTTGCCATGGCCTTCGCCCGTGGTGTGGGTGAGTACGGTTCGGTCATCTTTATCGCCGGCAACATGCCCATGATTTCTGAAATCACTCCGCTCATCATCATCAGCAAGCTGGAGCAATACGACTATGCGGGCGCCACCGCAGTGGCTACCGTCATGCTGCTGGCTTCGTTTGTCATGCTGATGGTGATCAACAGCCTGCAAGCCTGGCAGCGCAAACGTGCGGGAGCCTGACCATGAGTAGCACACGCATGAACACCGCCGGGCCGTCCCAAGGTGTGAACACCCCCTCGGGGGGCAGCGACGTACGCAAAGCGACAAGCGTGGGGGCCAGAAACGTCCGCCGCGCCAAGGCGGGCACCACCGAACCGGCATGGGTGAAATGGTCGCTCATCGCCGTGGCACTGGGGTTCATTTTCTTGTTTCTGGTCTTGCCGCTGGCTGCCGTGTTCACCGAAGCCTTGCGCAAGGGTGGTGAGGAGTTTCTGCTGGCCTTGAAAGAGCCGGACGCCTGGAGCGCCATCCGCCTCACCTTGCTGATCGCCGCCATAGCGGTGCCCATGAACCTGGTGTTCGGCATTGCTGCTGCATGGTGCATTGCCAAGTACGAGTTCAAAGGCAAGGCGTTTTTGACCACCCTGGTGGACCTGCCTTTCTCGGTGTCCCCGGTGGTGGCTGGCCTGATATACGTGCTGATGTTCGGGGCGCACGGCTGGTTCGGCCCATGGCTGCAGGCGAATGACATCAAGATCGTGTTTGCCGTGCCGGGTATCGTGCTCGCCACCATCTTCGTCACCTTCCCCTTCATCGCCCGCGAGCTGATCCCGCTCATGCAGGCCCAAGGCACGGACGAAGAGCAGGCCGCCCAGGTGCTGGGCGCCAGCGGCTGGCAAACCTTCTGGCATGTAACGTTACCCAACATCAAGTGGGGCCTGATTTATGGCGTCATCTTGTGTAACGCGCGCGCCATGGGGGAGTTCGGGGCGGTGTCGGTGGTGTCGGGGCACATCCGTGGCCAGACCAACACCATGCCGCTGCACGTCGAGATTCTGTACAACGAATACCAGTCGGTGGCCGCCTTTGCCATTGCCTCGCTGCTGGCGCTGCTGGCGCTGGTCACCCTGGTCATCAAGTCCTTTGTGGAGTGGAAGTTCGAGCGCGACCAGAAAGCCGCTGCGGACTTGCCCCCTGAAAAACCGCTGGCATAAGCGCCCGCCTTTTTGAGTAAATCATCATGAGCATTGCAATCCGCAACGTCAGCAAAGACTTCGGCACCTTCAAGGCGCTGCAGGACGTGAACCTGGACATTGAGTCCGGCGAACTTGTCGCCCTGCTCGGCCCCTCCGGCTGCGGCAAAACCACGCTGCTGCGCATCATCGCCGGTCTGGAAACCGCTGACCACGGCAACATCCTTTTCAGCGGCGAAGACACCACCGACGTGCACGTGCGTGAGCGCAACGTGGGCTTTGTGTTCCAGCACTACGCCCTGTTCCGCCACATGACGGTGTTTGACAACGTGGCTTTCGGCCTGCGCATGAAGCCGCGCGCTCTGCGCCCTTCAGAAGCCGTCATCAAGGAAAAGGTGCATGAACTGCTGGGTCTCGTACAGCTGGACTGGCTGTCGGACCGGTATCCGGCGCAGCTCTCCGGCGGGCAGCGCCAGCGTATTGCGCTGGCCCGCGCCTTGGCAGTGGAGCCCAAAGTGTTGCTGCTGGACGAGCCCTTTGGCGCGCTGGATGCCAAGGTGCGTAAAGAGCTGCGCCGCTGGTTGCGCCGCCTGCACGACGACTTGCATGTGACCAGTATCTTCGTGACCCACGACCAGGAAGAGGCCCTCGAAGTGGCTGACCGCGTGGTGCTGATGAACAGCGGCAAAGTCGAGCAGATCGGCTCGCCCCAGCAGGTGTGGGACCACCCCGCCAGCCCGTTTGTCTACGGTTTCCTGGGTGATGTGAACCTGTTCCACGGCCGTGCCCACGAAGGCGAAATGCTGATCGGCGAAGACCACCACGGCGTGCGCTTGGCCAGCCCTGAGCACAGTGAAGCGCAGAACGCCAAAGCCTTTGCCTATGTGCGCCCCCACGACCTGGATGTGCAGCCCTACAAAGCCGGCCAACCCGCAGGCGGCATCGTCGCCAAGCTGGTGCGCGCCATCGTGGTCGGCCCGATTGCCCGCCTCGAACTGCTGCCCGAAGACCGCAGCGCGGCAGGCAGCGGCGACATCATCGAAGCCCAGATCGGCGCACAGGAATACAAGGCGCTCGAGCTGAAGGATGGCGACACCGTCGTACTGACACCGCGCAAGGCACGGGTGTTTACGGCTTGAGGTGAGATGAGCAGCGCAAAGGCGCTATAAAAACAGGAGCTGCTGGCGCACATTCCATATGCGCTAGCAGCTCTTTTTGTTGGAACCTACAGCCCGCAGCCCCGCAAGATGAATGAGACCGCGTGCTCGGTGGCACGCTCGTAGTCTTTCTCAGTAAGCGCATCCTGATCCATCACCGCGCAGATCTGCACGTCGAAGTCGGCATAGGTTTGGGTGGCGGCCCAGATGGTGAAGAAGAGGTGCATGCCGTCCACCGGTGCGATTCGCCCGGCGTCTGCCCAGGCTTTCACGACGGCCGCTTTTTCGAGAGTGAGTTGACGCAAGTCGGTCGCCAGCAGTTCCTTCACCACCGGCGCACCATGCAGCAGTTCGTTGGCCCACACTTTGGAGCCGTCAGGCCGCTGTGCGGAGAGCTCCATCTTGGCGCGTATGTATTGCTCCAACGCGGTGCGCGGGTCGGCGTCCACGGTGATGCCATGGGTGGGCACCAGCCAGTCGCTCAGAATTTGGGCCAGTACGGCGCGGTACAGCACTTCCTTGCTGCCGAAGTAGTAGTGCAGGTTGGCCTTGGGCAGTCCGCTGGCCTCGGCGATGGCGGCCATGGTGGCGCCTCCGAAACCGGCACGGGCAAACACTTTTTCGGCGGCAGACAAAATAAGGGCCTCATTCGCCCTGCGAATGAGGCCCTTGGGAGCTTCGGCAACGTGGGTCATGTCGCCGAACTATAAACGCCCCCACGCTCCGCCGCTGCGCGGGTCGCTGCCCCACCAGGGGCCGCGTTACGCCTTGAGGCGGCTCGGCGGCGAAACGTCATCACTTCTGGGCAGCGTCATAAATGGCGTGCGAATACGCAGCCTTACCCGGGTCTTTCTTGATCACAGGATCGCTGCCGCCGGCCAGCAACACCTTCACGGTGCGCTCGTAAGCAGCGGGCTCCAGGTAACCAATTTTCTTGGTACCGGCATTGGTGATCAGCTTGGCCACGTTTTCCATCTGGCGCTTCTGGACCTTCAGGCTGGCGCTACCGGAGGTGTCAGCGGCAACCACGGCTTTCGCGGCACCGTCAGGGTCCTTCACTGCAGCGTCCCAACCCTTGAGCGTGGCCTTCAGGAACTTGCCCATTCTTGCCACGAAGGCGGGGTCTTTCAGGTTGTCTTCCAACACATACAAGCCGTCTTCCAGGGTTGCGACGCCCTCTTTTTCATAGAAGAAAGTGACCAGGTCTTTTTCCTTGACTCCAGCGTCCACCACTTGCCAGTACTCGTTGTAAATCATGGTGGAGATGCAGGCAGCCTGGTTTTGCAACAGCGGGTCGACGTTGAAACCTTGCTTCAGGATCTTGATGTCGGAGTCGGTCTTCAGGCCGAGCTTGCCCATCCAGTTGAGGAAGGGGTACTCGTTGCCACCGTACCAAACGCCCAGGGTCTTGCCCTTGAAGTCTTTGGGGCTTGCCACGCCGCTGGACTTCTTGCAGGTCAGCATCAAACCGGATTGGTTGAACACCTGTGCCACGTTCACCAAAGGCACACCGGCTTCGCGGGCGGCCAAGGCAGAAGGCATCCAGTCAACCACGATATCGGCTTGTTTGCCCGCAATCACCTGGGTGGGGGCAATGTCAGGGCCGCCGGGTTTGATGGTCACGTCCAGACCGGCGTCTTTGTAGAAGCCCTTGGCAGCAGCCATGTAGTAGCCGGCAAACTGGGCCTGAGGCACCCACTTGAGCTGCACAGTCACCTTGTCGGCGGCCTGGGCACCCAGGCAGGCGGCTGCCACGCCCAAGGCCAGCAGGCCCTTGGTGAATTGGGAAGAACGAATCATGGAAAGCTCCTTCTACGGGTTAATGAAAAATCGCAACACAGACCAAGCGCGGGCTCACCCTTCGCGCACTGAGGGATGCCAGAACGCCGCCCGGCGCTCCAATGCAACTAGCAAGGCGTAGGCCACCGACCCGGTTACCGCCGCCACCACAATCGCGCCCCAAACCAGCGGCATGTTCATGCGCGCAGCCTCGGTGCTGATGCGAAAACCCAGACCCGACGTGGGTGAACCAAAGAACTCCGCCACGATGGCTCCGATAAGCGCCAGAGTGGCATTGACCTTGAGCGCGCCAAAGATGAACGGCAGCGCGGCAGGCAAGCGCAGCGCCAACAAGGTGCGTGGGTAGCTGGCGGCGTAGCTGTACATCAACTCACGCTCCAGTTTGCCGGCTGCCTGCAGGCCCGCGAGGGTAGACACCAGCATGGGGAAGAAGGTCATCAGCACCACCACCGCCGCTTTGGAGGGCCACTCAAACCCGAACCACATCACCGCAATGGGCGCCACGCCGACCAGCGGGATCGCGCTGGTGAGGGACGCCACAGGAAGGAGGCCGCGCTGCAAAAACGGCATGCGGTCAATGGCCACTGCCACGAGAAAGCCCGCTCCACATCCCATAGCCCAACCGATGAGCACTGCTTTTCCTACGGTCTGCACAAAGTCGCCCCAAAGTTTGGACGCATGGTCCCCCAGCGACCCGATGATCAGGCTGGGGGCGGGCAGGAGCACGCGCGGTACATCGAGCGCGCGTACCAGGATTTCCCAGAACAACACCACCCAAGCACCAAACAAGGCAGCAGTCGCCATACCCACCCAGCGGCTGCCCTGTACGGACGCCATGCGGTAGACGCTGTAACCCGCTCCCAGAGCCAGCAACACCATGCCGGGCCAGAACCACACCGGAGTCACACCGCCTGTCATACGCCCCCCCGGCTGCGCAGCACCAAGCGCTCCACGCCGGCAACGATGCCGGTCAACGCGAGACCCAAGAGCGCAGACATCACTAGTGCCGACCAGATTTGTGTGGTCTGTCCGTAATACGAGCCGGTGAGCAAGCGCGCGCCCAAACCGGCTTGAGCCCCGGTGGGCAGCTCGGCGACCATGGCACCCACCAGACCTGCCGCCACGCCTACCCGCAATGCAGGGAACAGAAACGGCAAGGCCGCAGGCAGCCGCAACAACCACAGGGACTGCCAACGCGACGCAGCATAGGTGTGCATCATTTCGGTTTCAATTTTTTGCGGTGAACGCAGGCCCTGCACCATGGCCACAGTGACCGGGAAAAAGCACAGGTACATGGCAATGAAGGCTTTGGGCGCGGTGCCCGAAAAACCCAAGCTGCCCAACACCACCAGCACGATCGGCGCGATGGCCAGCACAGGCACCGTTTGCGAAGCAACGATCCAAGGGAGCAAAGCTTTATCGAGCGTACGGCTGTGCACGATGAGCACCGATAGCAAGAGGCCCAGCGCAGTACCCATGACGAACCCCAGCAGCGTGGACTGGCCGGTCACGATCACGTGGTAGATCAGGTTGCGTGGGGAGTCCACCGGCCATTCGGTGAGGCTCTCGTAAAAGTCGGCGGCCACCTGATGTGGCGCAGGCATCAACGGGCGCTCCATGCTCATGGTGGCCTCGAACAGCTCCATCTGGGTGTAGCCGGCCTCTTCATCCAGCACACGCTCGATAGCGCCTTGCGCATTCAGACCCCAAGCCGCGCCGTACCAGGCCAACACTACGGCCAAGAGCACCACCACGACAGGAAAGTAGTCGTGGACTATGCGTTGGGAAAACGTCTTAGTGGTGGCCATCGGCTAAGGCCTCGCGCACTTCGTGGGCCAGCTCCATAAATGCTGGCGTATCCCGCAAGCCCAGATGGCGCTCATCGGGCAGGGGCGAATCAATCACCTTGACGATGCGCCCGGGGCGCGGCGACATCACCACAATCTTGGTAGACAGGTACACCGCCTCAGCAATGCTGTGGGTCACAAAAACCACCGTGCGACGCTCGCGCTGCCAGAGTTGCTGCAGCTGCTCGTTCAGGCGGTCACGGGTGATTTCGTCCAGAGCGCCGAAGGGCTCATCCATCATCAATATCTTGGGTTCAAACGAGAGCGCACGCGCAATCGACACCCGCTGTTGCATGCCGCCCGAGAGCTGCCAAGGGTACTTCCCCTCAAAGCCCTTAAGGCCTACGCGCTCCAGATGCTCGAGCGCAATGGCCTTCACCTCTGCCTTGCCCTTACCCTGAATCTGCAGCGGCAGGGTCACATTGGCCAGCACATTGCGCCACGGAAAAAGAGCAGGTGCCTGAAAGACATACCCATATGAGCGGGCCAGGCGCGCGTCATGCGGGCTGACACCGTTCACCAGCACTTCGCCGGAACTGATGTGCTCCAAGTCAGCGATGACCCGCATAAGCGTGGTTTTGCCGCAGCCGCTGGGGCCGATGAGCGAAACAAACTCGCCTTCACGGATGTCCAGATCGATGTTGGAAAGGGCGTGGACCGGGGTATCCGCGGTCTGGTAGATCACGCTGGCATTGCGCACCGCGACCGCGGTGCGGCCAGCATGGGGGGCGGCCGTGGGGCCTGATGCTTCGGAATGGTTCATTGACACACAGTAGCAGGAGTCATGGTTGCACCAACTGAGGGCGCAACCGCCGATTCGACCTTTACAAGTTAACCAAATGGTCAACTTATGGACTCATACTAGCCAGTTCCGTGCCAGTCCCACCACTGGGGTTTGTACGGGGCCTCGGCTTCAGGACTTGTCGGGCAGGGTGCCAATGGGCTGCAGACGGCCCAATTTATGGGCGAGCTCGATGGCAGAACTCACACCCATTTTTTCGAAGATATTGGCCCGGTGAAACTCCACCGTGCGCTGGGTGATGCCAAGGTGATCAGCAATGTTCTTGTTGTAGTGGCCCAGAATGAGCTGGTCCAGCACCTCCCGCTCGCGGGGACTGAGCGAGGCCAGCGCGTAACGCAGGCGATGGGCCTCCTGGTTGGCATCGCCATGGGCGGCAGCGGCAGCCAGCGCTTGCTCCACCCGGTCTACCAAGACATTGTCCTGAAAAGGCTTTTCCAGAAAGTCCCACGCGCCGTTTTTGACGGCCGCAACGGCCGTTCCCACATCGCCATTGCCGGTCAAAAACAACACCGGCCAGGGGCAGGCCAAGGCCTTGAGCTGCTCAAACACCTGCAAACCTGTCATGGGCGTCATGCGAATGTCCAGTAGCACCACCGCTTGCTCCCAGATGCCGGCACGGGCTTTGACGGACTCCAGAAAGGGCGGGCCACTGTCCCAGGTGGTGGCCTTGTGGCCGCGGGAGTCAAACAGCCATGCCAATCCCTCGCGCATGTCGGCGTCGTCATCAACGATGTAAATGGCTGCGGTGCTCACAGGGCGTCTCTCATGGGGTGTCTATTGTGCCGTCCAGGGTGCTTGGCTCGCCAAGGGCAATCCCTGCCAGTGGCAGGCTCACGGTGAAACGGGCACCGCCCAACTCGGGCGAGCGATCGACCTGAATGCGGCCATGGTGCGCCTCGACGATGGATCGGCAAATCGCCAGGCCCATTCCCATGCCGCCTTCCTTGCTGCTGAAAAAGGCATCAAAGATGTGCGACTGAGTTTCGTCCGGTACGCCCGGGCCATTGTCTGAAATGCTGATCTGGGCCCAGGCTTGCTCCATTCGCACCCCCAGATGCACCTGTGGCGTGCCCGAATGCGCCTGTGCGGCTTCTTGGGCATTGGTGAGCAGGTTATTCAGCAAGTGTTCGATCAACAACTCGTCTGCGTTCACCCAGACCGGCTCCGCGTCCGGCACGGCGTGGGGCGCCATGCGCTGCACCACCGGCATCAGATCGAGGCGCTGCAAAGAAATTTCGCGACGCCGGGCGATCGCATTCACCCGCTGGATAATGCGGCCCGCCCGCTCGGCCAGTCCTGCGATACGTTGCACCACCGGCGCGGTCTCTTCGATACTGATGCGGCCGGCATTCAATTTGTTGAGCAACCCGGTGGCGAAACTGCTGAGCGCGCCCAGCGGCTGGTTGAGTTCATGGGCCAGGGTGGAGGCCACCTCACCCACCGCCACCAATCTGCCGGTGGCTTCCAGCCGTTCCTGCTGTTGCGCGGCCACCGCCTGCGCGCGCTTGCGCTCGCTGATGTCGAGCACGGAGCTCATCCAGCCTATGTGTTCACCGGCGGCCGTGTGCAGCGGCGCTTCGTGAATCAGTACATCCAGCAAATGGCCATCACGATGTTGGAACTGCACTTCCACCCCGTCCATGCTGGTGCCATGCGCCAGCACATCGCGGTGAACTTGCTCGATATGGCTGTCGTTGCCCTGCGGCCAATACGGCATGGGCGCAGAGACGCCGATGAGCCGCTCCGCCGGGTAACCCACCATGCTGCAAAACGCCTCGTTCACATACAACACGCGGCCAGCCAGGTCCCAGGCCCGCAAGCCTATGGTGACCGAGTTCTCCATCGCGGTGCGCAAGGCCACTTCAGCCTCCAGACGGGCTTGCACTTGCTGGCGCTTTTGGATGTCCCGGCGCAGAGCCCACAGGCTGACCAACATGCCCCCCAAGAACACCATGGCCACCAGCAGGAACATGCGGGGTACGGTTGCCGCTTGCTCCCGGATAGGTGTCACTTCGAGGTACACATCGGTTCCCGCCAGATTCATGGCAGCGCGGAATGGCTTGCGTCTGTCCGGATCGAAAGTCGTACTCCCCTCGTCCAGTACAAGACGTACCTCATGGGAGCGGGTGAACCACTCCGGAACCAGGGACCGGACTGCGACATCCAGCGCGAGTGCAGCCACATAGTTGCCTACAAAATAACCGCGCTCGAAATAGGGCACTGCGAGCCAGACCAAAGGTGTGAGCTTGCCGTCTGCATCCCGCATGGGGCCGGCGTATGCAGAACGCCGCAGGCCGCGAGCGGTGTCATGCATGGTGGCCAGTGACTGGGTATTCAAGGGGTGGCGGTTTTCATCCATCTGCCAAAGCGCGGGCGGTGCGCTCAAGGGGGCGCCCACCCACCCTTGCGCCAACAGCACACCGGGCTCCCGCCACAACAGGCCTCCCTGCACATCGGCCGATTGGCGCGCGGCAACCCGCAGGTCCTCCTCCAAGCGCCGGAAATGGAACTGAACACTCTGCTCCAGCCACTGGGCATCTGCAGCTTGGCGACGGGTGTCCTCCTCAGCTTCAAAGTGCTGCAAATACAGCACCAGTGCAATCACGGAGCCCACCACGAGCGCCAGGAAACCCAGCAACCAGATACCCGGCCAGAAACTGCGCACACCCGTACCCGCAGCGCTTTCGCGCGCAGAGACAAAGTCAAAAACGGGAACGGACGGACGCTCGGGCATGGGCGGTTGTGGGGAAGGTGCACTCGCATAATAGCGACCATGTCCCTGTTCTCCGCCCCTGCCCTGCCCCGCCGCCGCTGGCTGCAAGCTGCGGCAGTAGCCGGAGCAGGCCTTTTGACAGGACACGCCTCTGCTGCGGCGGAGAGAACCATCCGGCTGTCCCACGTCGTGGCGCGGGATACCCCGAAGGGCATGGCACTGGAACGCTTCCGCGCTTTGGTGGAAGAACGCAGCCGGGGACGCATACGAGTCCAGATTTACCCGCAAGGCCAACTCTACGGGGACCACGATGAAATGCAGGCGCTACAACTCGGGGCTGTGGACATGGTGGCGCCTTCCCTCTCCAAGTTCGGGCCCATCGGTTTTCCCGAATTCGAGCTTTTTGACCTTCCTTTTTTGTTTGACAGCGTGGAGGCCGTACGCAGCCTCACACGCGGCAAGGTCGGACACACCCTCTTGCAAGGTCTGAGCCGACAACGCCTGATGGGATTGGGCTTTTTTGACAACGGCTTCAAACACATGAGTGCCAACAAGCCCCTTTTGGAACCGCGCGACTTTGCAGGACTGCGCATGCGGATTCAGGGCTCCCGCGTGATTGCCCAGCAAATGCGGGCTTGGGGGGCGGTGCCGGTCACATTGCCCTTCAGTGAAACACGACGTGCACTGGAAACCAGAGTGGTGGATGGCACCGAAAATCCGGTGTCCAACTTCTGGACCCAAGGCATGCAAGCGGTGCAGAGCGATCTGAGCCTGACCGCGCATGGATACCTGGGCTATGCAGTGGTGACCCACCAACGCTTCTGGGAGAACTTGCCCAATGCAGACCGGCGCATGGTCCAAGAGGCTTTGGACGACGCCCTGGTGTTCGGCAACGAAATTGCCGATGCGCAAAACGACAAAGCACTGGCAGCCCTGCACCTCACGGGTGCAGCCAACATCCACAACCCTTCATCTGCGCAAACGCGGCTGCTCCAACAAGCCAGTCGTCCGGTGCACGCAGAACTGGCAGCACGCATCGGCCAGGACTGGCTCACCAAGGTGCAGAACGCACTCATCAAGGCAACCTAGGGTTTCTACTGCAGGGTTTTCACTAGCTGTTGAACGCCACAGTTACCAGCCGGAGAGCCTGTCGATAACCTTCGCCCCGCGGAGTCCGGATGCGGCTTTTTCTATGCCCCTGCGGACACCAAAACGTCGTAACAAAAACGAGGGGCATTCACTTGAAAATCCAAAGTCAAAAAGACTTCTTTGCCGGACTGATGTTCACGGTGGTGGGAGGCAGCTTTGCTGCCGGCGCCAGCCAGTACACGCTGGGCAGCGGAGCAAAAATGGGACCGGGCTACTTCCCGCTCATTCTGGGCATCCTGCTCGCCGTGCTGGGCTGTGCCATTGCCGTTAAAAGCATGATCACCCCCACGCCTGACGGCGACAAGATAGGCAAATTCGCCTGGAAACCCCTGTTCTTCATCATCGCTGCCAACCTGGTGTTCGGCGCATCCATCGGCGGACTGCCCGTGATTGGCCTCAAACCCCTGGGCCTGATCGTGGGCATCTATTTGCTCACCTACATCGCCAGCCACGCAGGTGAAGAACACAAGTTCAAGGAAGTCGCCGTGCTGGCCACCATCCTGGCGCTCTTGAGCTATGTGGCCTTCATCGTTCTCCTCAAGCTGCAGTTCCCCGTTTGGCCTGCGTACTTCACTGCCTGATCACCGCTTAATCACGGCTTATTGAGACTGCAACATGGAACTCTTTGAACACCTCTCCTTAGGTTTCGGTGTGGCCTTCACCGGCCAGAACCTGATTTATGCCTTCATCGGCTGTCTGCTGGGTACCTTGATCGGCGTTTTGCCCGGCATCGGCCCCTTGGCCACCATTGCCATGCTGCTGCCCGCCACCTATGCCTTGCCTCCTGTGGCGGCATTGATCATGCTGGCCGGTATTTACTACGGCGCCCAGTACGGAGGATCGACTACCGCCATTCTGGTGAACCTGCCCGGCGAGTCTTCGTCGGTGGTGACCGTCATTGACGGTTACCAGATGGCCCGTAATGGACGCGCAGGTCCTGCGCTGGCTGCAGCGGGCTTGGGTTCTTTCTTTGCCGGTTGCGTGGGTACCCTGATCCTGGCGGCCTTTGCAGGCCCCTTGACCGAGCTGGCCTTCAAGTTCGGCCCTGCCGAGTACTTCAGCCTGATGATTCTGGGCTTGATCGGTGCGGTGGTGCTGGCTTCGGGCTCCCTGCTCAAGGCCATTGCCATGATTGTGCTGGGGCTCTTGCTGGGCATGGTGGGCACCGATGTGAACTCCGGTGTGGCCCGTTTCAGCTTTGATATCCCTGAGCTCACCGACGGTATCGGCTTCATCGTGATCGCCATGGGCGTGTTCGGCTACGGCGAGATCATCAGCAACCTGGCCAAGAGCGAGAGTGAACGTGAAGTCTTCTCGGCTTCTGTTTCCGGTCTCTTGCCTACCAAACAGGACTTCAAGGACATGTTCCCCGCTGTGCTGCGGGGTACCGCTTTGGGTTCGGTGCTGGGTATCTTGCCCGGTGGTGGTGCGGTGATGGCGGCCTTTGCGGCCTACACCCTGGAGAAGAAGACCAAGCTGCGTCCCGGTGAAGTGCCTTTCGGCAAGGGCAACATCCGCGGGGTGGCCGCGCCTGAGTCGGCGAACAACGCAGGAAGCCAGACTTCTTTCATTCCTCTGCTGACCCTGGGTATCCCACCGAATGCGGTGATGGCCCTGATGGTGGGTGCGATGACCATCCACAACATCCAGCCCGGACCGCAGGTGATGACAAGTAACCCCGAGCTCTTCTGGGGTCTGATTGCTTCCATGTGGATCGGCAACCTGATGTTGGTGATCCTGAACCTGCCGCTCATCGGGATCTGGATCAAGCTGCTTACAGTGCCTTACCGCTGGTTGTTCCCTTCTATCGTGCTGTTCTGTGCGATCGGGGTGTATTCGACCAACAACAACACCTTCGATATCTGGATGGTGGGTCTGTTCGGGGTGATCGGGTATCTGTTCATCAAGCTGGGCACAGAACCCGCTCCGCTTTTGCTGGGCTTTATTCTGGGGCCGATGATGGAGGAGTACTTGCGCCGGGCGCTTCTGCTCTCCCGTGGGGACTGGAGTGTGTTCGTCACCCGGCCACTCTCAGCCAGCCTGTTGGTGGCGGCGCTGGCTCTTCTGGTGGTGGTGATGCTGCCTTCCATCAAGGCCAAGCGGGAGGAGGCGTTTGTGGAGGATTGAAACTATAGTTTCAAATTCAGATGATCCAATTCACGTTTTTGGAGTAACCCATGACGCCGCTACGCTCTGCCCTGATCGGGCTCTGGTTTGCAAGTGCCTGCCTGTCAGCCAGTGCCCAACTCAAGATCGGGCAGACCACCGGGGTGACAGGGGCTGTCGCTGCAACGGTCAAGGAGTCCATGTTTGGCGCGCAGCTCTACATCGACTCGGTGAACGCCAAAGGCGGAGTGGGTGGCGAGAAGATCGAAGTGATCACGCTGGATGACAAGTTCGACACACAACTGGCCTTGGCCAATGCCAAAGACTTGATAGAGAACAAGGGGGTGCTCGCACTGTTCATGACACGCGGCACACCCCATACCGAAGGCATCATTCCGCTCTTGGACCAACATGGGGTGCCCCTGCTAGGGCCGTCTACCGGCGCGATGGTGCTGCACCAGCCGCTGAAGAAACATGTCTTCAATGTGCGGGCCACTTACCAGCGGGAGGCCGAGCGCGCAGTGGCGCACCTTGCCGCAACCGGTGTGACCCGCATGGCCATCATTCATGTGGATGACAGCTTCGGCGCTGACGGCCTTGAAGGTACGCAAAAGGGTCTGGCAGCTGCCAAGCTCAACGCCTTGGCGGTCGCCAAGTTCGACCGGAGCAAACCCGACTTTTCACAGATTGCACCTTCCATCGCCAAGCTCTCTCCCCAGGCGGTCATGATCATTGGCTCAGGTACTGCTGTCGTGGATGCGATCAAGTCACTGCGTGAAGCCGGAAGCGGCGCGCAGTTGGTGACCTTGTCCAACAACGCATCCGGTGGCTTCATCAAACTGCTGGGCGACAACGCACGCGGTGTGATCGTGAGCCAGGTGTTGCCCCAGTCCCCCAACTATGCGCTGGTGCAGGAGGCTGCCGGTTTGGCCAAAGCCAAAGAAGTGCTGGATGTGAGCCCGGCCATGCTGGAGGGCTTTGTCTCGGCCAAAGTGTTGGTGGAGGCCTTGCGCCGTGCAGGCCCCAAACCCACGCGCGACAAACTCCAGTCCGCACTCGAAAGCATCAGCCGCTTTGACCTGGGGGGTTTGAGTCTGAGTTTCAGTGCCAATGATCACACCGGCCTGGACTTCGCTGACCTTTCGATCATCACGGCCTCCGGCAAATTCCGGCGCTGAACCGCAGGACTTATTTGTCCGCCTCAGAAATCGGGCGGGCTTGCATTTGGGTTTCCACTTGCTGCTTCACCTGATCTTGGAAAGCGCGGCTTTGCTCAACGGCTGTGCCTGTCGATGAGGCCGGCGCACCCGATACCGCAGGTACTGCCAATTGAGGCGTGGCCGTCGTTGCGAGCTGCTTTCTGGCAAGCACGGCAACAATGGCCAAAGCGACAACCAGTCCAACCAAACCCCATCCAGCGCGCATACAAAACCTCCGGTGTGAGTGGCAGTGTAGACAAACCGCAGGCGCTTGGCCTGTGGTGCCGAGCATGTTGCTTTACATAGGTTTACGCAGCAACGGTAAACGGCGCACAGCCCGCGGGGGTTAAGTACCCATGGCAAGTTCGCCATGCACTGAAACTGAATATGTTGAAACAATCTCTGATCGCTACTGCTTTGGTTATCTCCACGTTTGGCGCTTTTGCCCAAGCACCTGCTGCAACACCCGCAGCACCTGCCGCCGCGACAGCACCCGCTCCCGCAAAGGCACCTGAAGCCGCGAAAGAGAAGCACACCGAACACAAGGCTGATGCCGAAGCCAAAAAGGCCAAGCATGAGGAAATGAAGGCCAAGCGCGAAGCACGCAAAGCAGAGCGCGCAGCCAAGAAGGCCAAGCACCAGGAAGCCAAGGCCGCAGCACCAGCTACTCCTGCAGCCCCCGCAGCACCAGCAACGCCCGCTGCCAAATAAGCACGTTGCGCAGGGCGCCCTAAGCCGCTGCATGAAGGCCACCTCCGGGTGGCCTTTTTGCGTCCGATCTGCAGCAGGCCCTATCAGCCCACCACCAACGTGACAGCAGGTCCCTCGGCCAATCGTTATATTGGGAACAACATTCATTCACCCGAACCTTTTCCCATGCGTATCTGGCAAAAACCGGTCTCTGTGGAGATCCTCACACACATCAGCAAAAACACGGCTGTCGAGCAACTTGGCATCGAGTTCACCGAAGTCGGTGACGACTATCTGGTGGGCCGCGTGCCGGTGGACCACCGCACCCACCAACCTTTCGGGCTTTTGCACGGCGGTGTGTCTGTGGTGTTGGCCGAGACTCTGGGTTCGTGCGGTGCGGGGTTTGCCATTCCAGAGGGCTACAACGCTGTCGGTCTGGACATCAATGCCAATCACCTCAAGGGCGTCAAAACGGGCTGGGTCACCGCCATAGCGCGTCCGGTACACATGGGCCGCACCACCCATGTGTGGCAGATTGACATGCGCAATGAGGCCGGCGAAATGACCTGTGTTTCGCGCATCACGATGGCGATTCTGGCGCCGCGCTAGCAAGCCGTCGCCCCAAGTTCCGACCTTGCATGGGCACGTATCCCTACGCCACCGCCCTATCGACGTGGGCGCTGCTTTTGGGAAGCTCTGCCGCACTGGCACAGCAAGGTAGCGATGACCCCGCCAACCACTACGGCCGCTACACCAATGCCCAACTGGAAGCAGTGTGCGACGCCATGTCGCCCACCCGCTACATCAGCGGCTTGACAGATGGTGGCTGGGGCACGCTCGGCATAGGCGGCAAAACCTACTATTACCGCTCGGCCTGCTACATGGAACTTGTGCGTCGCACCGGCCGCGCTGAACTGTGTGCCAAGGTGGTGGAGCGGCGCTCGCTGTGGGGTGATGGCTCCAACCACTCACCGAAAGCCTGTGCGGAAGTGGCTGCGGCCTACCAGGCGCGCGAAAAGCAGAGTGCGCAGGAGCTGGCTGCTTTCAAAGCCTCGGTAGAGGGCGCTTTCAAGATCAGTGAACTGCAGGTGCAAGTTCTGCCAGGGGGCCATTGGCAGGTGGAAGTGCACACCGAAGGCCAGCGCTCCGGGACCTACCAACTGCAACTCGTGAAGGTGCGTGATGGCACCGTCTTGCGGCAAGAGACGCTGTCTCTGAGCCGGCCAGAGTCGTTCAAATGGGAACTGAGTCGTGCCGAGGTGGTCGCTGGCAGCCGGCTTCCGGACATCTTCCCGATGGCGGTGCGCATGAGCTATCTCGTGCCGGCCAGCGCCAGCCGGCCTGCGGCAGCGCACAGCACCGACATACGCAACTTCACACTCTCTGCAGAGTGAGTAGTGCTCAGGCGGACTCGCTGCCGCTCTTGGCCATGCGCTCGCTCTTCCAGTACACATCGTCCCCCACCGTGCCATCGGTACGGTAACGGTTGAGCACGCGCGCGAGTACGAACATCAGATCCGAGAGGCGGTTGAGGTACTGGCGAGGTGTGTCTTTCAAAGCCTCTTCATTGCCCAGCGCCACCACCGCGCGCTCGGCCCGGCGAGCCACGGTGCGGCAGACATGCGCCAGCGAAGCAGCTCGGGTACCGGCCGGAAGAATGAACTCCTCCAAACGCGGCAACGTAGCGTTGTGCTCAGCCAAAGCCTCGTCCAAAGCCAACACGGCCTCGTGCTTGAGCAGTTCAAACCCGGGGATCGACAACTCGCCGCCCAGATTGAAAAGCTGGTGCTGGATTTCGACCAACAAGCTGCGCACCGCAGGCGGCATGTCTTCGCACAGCAGCACACCGAGGTGGCTGTTGAGCTCGTCCACATCGCCCATGGCGTGCACCCGCAGGCTGTTTTTAGAAACACGGGTGTTGTCGCCCAGCCCCGTGGTGCCGTTGTCCCCTGTGCGGGTGGCGATTTGTGTGAGTCGGTTTGCCATGCGCACATTGTGGCAGGCACTGCTGCCGTTTGCCCGCCAGCAAAGTGACAGCCCCTCGCGCCGCGCAGATTCCTACAATGGCGAAAACAAGGAGACACGCCATGAACGCCCCCACCGCCCTGAACCACCTGTTGCCCCAAGTGAACCTGCGCGAAGTGCCCACCGCTTTGTTGGACGCCCTCAAGGCCCGCTTCGGCGATCAGCTCTCCACCGCGCTGGTGGTGCGCGAGCAGCACGGGCGCGATGAGTCGGCCTTTGACGTGCCGCCACCCTCGGCGGTGGTGTTCGCGCAAAACACGCAGGACGTGAGCGATGCGGTCCGACTGGCCGCCCAATACCTGGTGCCGGTGATTCCCTTCGGCGTGGGCTCTTCACTGGAAGGGCATTTGCTGGCGGTGCAAGGTGGCATCAGCCTGGATGTGAGCCGCATGAACAAGGTGCTGTCCATCAACGCCGAGGACCTGACCGTCACCGTGCAGCCCGGCGTGACGCGCAAGCAACTCAATGACGAGATCAAATCCACCGGCCTCTTCTTCCCCATCGACCCCGGCGCGGACGCCACCATAGGCGGCATGAGCGCCACCCGTGCCAGCGGAACCAACGCGGTGCGCTACGGCACCATGCGCGAAAACGTGCTGGCCCTGGAAGTGGTGACCGCCAGCGGAGACATCATCCGCACCGGCACCCGCGCCAAAAAGAGCAGCGCCGGCTACGACCTGACCCGCCTGATGGTGGGCAGCGAAGGCACACTGGGCGTGATCACCGAAGTCACCGTCAAGCTCTACCCGCTGCCCGAGGCAGTGATGGCCGCCACCTGCTCATTCAACAGCCTGGCCGATGCGGTGAACACCACCATCCAGCTCATTCAACTCGGCGTGCCGATTGCACGCTGCGAGCTGCTGGACGAGAACACCATCCGCATGGTCAATGCGCACTCCAAGCTCACCCTGCGCGAAGGCGCCATGCTGTTGATGGAGTTCCACGGCTCGCCCGAAGGTGTGAAAGAACAGGTGCAAACCGTGCAGGACATTGCCGCCGAGTTCGGCGGTGCAGCGTTCGAGTGGGCCGAAACGCCGGAAGAACGCACCCGCCTGTGGACGGCGCGGCACAACGCTTACTTTGCCGGCATCCAGTCGCGCCCGGGCTGCAAAGCCATCACCACCGACACCTGCGTGCCCATCTCCAGCCTGGCGGACGCGCTCTTGGACAGCGTGACCGAGGCCCAAGAGGCGGGCATCCCCTTCTTCCTGGTCGGCCACGTGGGAGACGGCAACTTCCACATGGGCTACCTGATTGACCCCGCCATTCCGTCCGAGCGTGAGTTGGCCGAGCAGCTCAACCACCAGCTGGTGGCACGTGCACTCAAGCTGGGCGGCACCTGCACCGGCGAGCACGGTGTGGGCTTGCACAAGCAGGGCTTTCTGGTGGAGGAAACCGGCCATGGCGCAGTGGAGATGATGCGCACCATCAAGCGCGCCCTGGATCCGCATAACATCCTGAATCCTGGAAAAATCTTTTCGCTATAAATTCAGGAGCTGCTAGCGCACACTCCATGAGCGCTGGCAGCCTTTTTGGTACTTAATCAGGGCAAGGAGCTGGCTATGGGAATCATGTTCTGGATCGTGGTGGCAGTGGCGATGTTCTATCTGATCAGCGTCTACAACGGGCTGGTGGAGGTCAAGAATGCGGTCTCCAAGGCTTGGGCCAATATCGATGTGCTGCTCAAACAGCGCCATGACGAGCTGCCCAAGCTGATCGACACCTGCAAGCAGTACATGCAGTACGAGCAAGCCACCTTGGAGAAAGTGATTGCAGCCCGCGCCCAGGTATCCAGCGCCCGCGAGTCCCAGGACGTGGCGGCCGTGGGTCGCGCCGAGACCGGCTTGCGCAACGGGCTGGGCCAGTTGTTCGCGCTCGCCGAGAGCTACCCCGACCTCAAGGCCAATGAGCAGTTTGTGCAGCTGCAGTCACGCATCAGCAGCCTGGAGAACAGCATTGCCGACCGCCGCGAGTTTTACAACGAGTCCGTCAACATCAACAACGTGCGCATCGAGCAGTTTCCCGGCGTGCTGGTGGCGCGGTTCTTCAACTTCAAGAGTGCCGAGCTGCTGAAGTTCAGCACTGAAGAGTTGCAGGACGTGGACATTTCCGCGCGCTTCAAGGCCTGACGGGCGGTGGGTCTGCAACTGATGGGCTTGCGCTGGCTGCGCAGCCAGAGCATGAACGGGCTGCTGGCAGCCGTTTATTTCGGAATCGCCGGCGGGGCATTTCACGCGGGGTCCGGCCAGCATTGGCCCTGGGCCGCGGGTGCCATCAGCGCCATCGGCCTGCTGGCCTGGGGTGCTGCGCTGCGACGGGCACGGGCCATCTCCAACATCGCCACCTCGCGCATTGCCTCGGCCGCACAGGGCTACGTGGAGCTGCAAGGACGCACCAACACCACCGACCTGATTTACAGCCCCTTGAGCAACTCGCCCTGCATCTGGTACCGCTACGCCATCTATGAGCGCGACAGTGACAACGACTGGAAGGAAGTGGAAAGCGGCACGAGCAGCGCCACCTTTGACCTGCATGACGGCAGTGGCGTGTGCACCATAGACCCCGACCATGCCGAAGTGATGGGCGTACCAGAGACGTCCCGCGTATCCGGCGACACCAAGCACGTGGAGCACTTGCTGCACGGTGGACGCAACTTGTATGCGCTGGGTGAGTTTGTGACCGTGGGCGGTGCCAACTCGGTCTTGAGCTTGCGCGAAGACGTGAATGCCCTGCTCACCAGCTGGAAGCAGAACCCCGCCGAGCTGCAACGCCGCTTCGACCTGAACCGGGACGGCGAGATCGACCTGAAAGAATGGGAGCTGGCCCGCCGACTGGCCACCCGCACGGTGGAGAAAGAACACCGCAACATCCGCGCGCAACCCGGCGTGCACATGCTGCGCGCACCGCAAGACGGGCGCTTGTTTTTGCTCTCGCCGCTCTCACCCCAATCCCTGCGCCGGCGTTACCTGCTATGGAGCGGCTTCCACCTGGCAGTGTGCCTGGGTGCCGCTTTCATCACCCTGAAAACGCTCCTGATTCGATAGCTGTCCGCGCAGATTCGACGGGCGCTAGCGCCCTGAAACACGCATAAATCAGAAGGGCCAGGCCGGGCTGGCGACGGACATGTCCACCTTGCGCACCGTGCTGTGGTTGTTGGTACTGGTATTGGCATAAAACAGCGCCGGCTCTACCGCATACGTGAACGCTGCCACCTGCGCAGCCGCAGCCGCCGAGTAGCGCACACCCCACAGGTCGAAGGTCGGGCGCTGGTCACGTTGGGTGATCCACGAGAGGGTGATGAGCAGGTTGTCGTTGCCGGTCGGGCTGGGCTTGGTGGCATAGGTGCTGTAGCCCAGCTTGTTGCGGTTGGCTGCCCAGTCGGCATCGGCCACGGCGTCAAACTGGCGCTGGTGCAGGTACAGCAAGGTGATGATGTCCCAGCCGGTGGCAATGCTCACCTGGCGCTGGGCCCAGTAGTGCACCCACTGCATGTAAAAAGCCATGCGCTCGCCGTTCTGCACCGCGTAGGCGGCGTTACCCCAGATGCTTTGGTAAGCCGCCTCCACAGGATCGGCCTGCAACTTGGCGGCTTTGATCATGTTGAAGGCGGACAAGTAGCTCACGCGGGTATCGCCCGTGTTGTAGCCCATCTCACTGAGCATGCGCCAGCCTTTGTGCAAGGGGAACAGGTTGTTGGAGACCTCGGTGCTGCGGTCGTCATAGACCTTGTGCATGCCCTTTTGCTGGTTGTGACCCACCTCGTGGCTTTCACCCCAGCCGCGGGGGCTGAGGCCCCAGTCCTGGTCATACGGGTTGCCTGAGCAGCCGCTGCCGCACTGCGAATAGTTGTCCACGTTGATGTGCTGTGTTCCGGGGACGCGGTGCAGCGTGGCATCGGTACAGTTCCAGCCCAGACTGGTGCACATGGCCTGCACATGGGCGGTCAAGCTTTTGCCTGGCAACGCATAGCCGGCCAGCATGTAGAGGTCTTCGAAGAAGAGGGTTTTCACCTCGTTCAAAAACTTGTCGATGTCGCCCGCGTAATCGGTTCCGTTGATGACGGCACGCATCTTGTCGGCACGGGAGTGGATCTCAATACCTGCGAGCTTGATCTCGGCCCACTCGTGCTGGGCGGCGTTCAGGGCCGTCACAAATGCTGCCTTGTCGCCAGCGCCATTGGACTGGTCCAAGAAGGGATGCTTGGCCACCCCGCGCAAACGCAGTTGCACGTTTTGCTGCGGCGTGGCGTTGCTGAACACCAGCTGCAAGGTGCCGCCATAGGGGCTCACCAACTGCATCGCCTGGCCGGTGCTGAGCACCATGTCCGGGCTGGCCAAAAAGCGAGGGCGGTTGTACCGGTTGGGGTCCCACAGGCGGGTGGAGCCGGTGCGCTGGGTGTTGAGGCGCAGGGACACATTGGCGCTGCCCGCGCTGAGCAGCTCGACCGTCACCGGCTTGCCCGGAGCCGCAAGGCGGCCGATGGCTGTAAAGCCACTGGTGGACGGCACGGTTACGTCGACTACTTCATCCGTGTCGCTCACCGCCATGCCAGCGGTCACGGCACTGGCAAAGCTCCCCAGGTCCGCCTGCGCGGTAGCAACCGGACGCACATAAGCCACCAGGGCATCGGCAATCAGCGCTTTCTGAAACGCCGCCGGGGTGCTGATTTTGTCCATGGGGTAACGGAGCTGGCGCCGCACCACGTCAGCCCACAGCACCAGGTAGCGCAACACGTCGGTATCGGCTGTGGCAAAGATGTTCTGACCTGCTTTGTTGAACACATCGATCTGGCTGCGCAAGGTATCTACGGGCGACAGCAAGTTGGACTGCAGGCTGGCCACCCCCGAACAATCGGTCTTGCCGGCGGTGACGGTGCACGGCGACCAGTCGTAGGGCATGCTGAAACTGTCGGAGGCCAGCAGGTTCAACATGGCCGTGGTTTTGGCGAACTGGTCGGAAAGCGTGCGGTTGCTCGCTTCGCTGCGGCCGGCTGCCACCTTGTCGCTGGCCCAGTAATTACCGCCATACGGGCCGAACTGCAGGCCCATGCCCGCCAGCACCTGGATGGCCGAGTCGCTGGTCCAGTTGCTTTTGGTGTGCACGTAGAGCACCGGCCGCCCGGATGCCACCAGCGCCCGGATGCTGGCCTCCAGACTGGCACTGGCGGCCAGGTCTCCGCCCACCACCAACAGGTGCGCATTGGTGGCGCAGGCCGGAGTGGCAATGAAGTCACAGGCGATGGTGGCAACCGGCACTCCGGTCTTCACCATACCGGCCGCACTGCTGCTGGCGTTGATGCCCGCAAAGGCCACATTCAGCGTGGCGGGCAAGGTGCCGGCAGCATCACCACGCACCAGCCAGGCCAGAAGGCGCTTGAAGGCGGGCCGGTAGGCGACCAACTCATTGGCATTGAACTTGGAAAGCACCTGCACACCAAAGCCAGCGCTGCGGCCGCCACCCGCCACACTGATACTGGCCAAGGCGTTGCCCTGGTCACCCACGATCAGCGGTTGTGCCGTGGCGGTATTGCGGGGCTGCACCCAATAGCTCCACTGGGTGGGGTCGTATTCGGTGCTCACCCCTTGGTACAGGCTGCTGATGCGCGCTGCCTGCGTCAGGCTGATTTGCTGCTGTGCGTACTGGGCATGCTGAGCCACCAGCTTGGCATCGGTGAGCGCGCTCGCGTCGCCGCTTTGAAGGGCTTGCGAAATCTGGCTACTGGCCTGGGGCGCAGCCACCATCGTTGCGGTGGTGCTGGGCGCACTGGAGTTGGGACTGTCACCCGATCCACCGCCACCACAGGCCGTGAGAAGCGCAGCCAAGGCCAGGGTGGACCATCCGACACGATGACGATTGATTGTTGTTGTTGTGTTTGCTGTGTGCGGGCGCATGCCGGGTCTCCGCCCTGCCTCTACCGCGTGCAGGGACGGCGGATTGTCGGTGCACGCATTGGCAAAACGACGCCCTGCTGACAGGCTGCAACGCGCCTTACAAAGGCTTACCCGGCGTCCGGCACGGGCGATACAGAAAACCGGGTTTTACGACCCGACCATGAGCCCAGTGGCAGTAAGACTGGCTTTTAGAGAACCGCGACCTCGGCGATGGCGTTGGCCATGTATTCGATCTTCTGCTGCATGTCCGCATCCGTATCGGCATGGCGCACCGCAATGCCGCGGAAGGTGTCTTGCACGGCAACAAAGGCGTCTACCAGCGCAGGATCGAAGTGTGAGCCGCGAGCTTCCGTGATGATTTCCACCGCGCGGTCTACAGACACGCCGTCCTTGTAAACCTTGTTGCTGATCAGTGCATCAAACACATCGGCCAGCGCCACGATGCGGGCAGACAGCGGAATTTGCTCCCCCCACAAGCCCTTGGGGTAGCCGGTACCGTCCCATTTTTCCTGGTGGCACAGGGTGAGTTCTTTGGCGACCGTGAGCAGTGGGGACACACGGCCCAAGGTCTTTTCTGCGCGCACCAGTGCGTCGTGACCCAGCGTGGTGTGGGTGCGCATGATGGCAATCTCATCCGGGGTCAGGCGGCCGGGTTTGAGCAGGATGCGGTCCGGAATGCCGATGGTGCCCATGTCGTACATGGGTACGCTGCCTACCAATGTCTCGACGTAGGCGGGAGTCAACGTGGCGGCATAGGCGGGGTTCTTTTGCAACTCGCCACACAATGCGCGCACATAGTTCTGAACCCGCAGGAGGTGGCTCTCGGTGTCCGAGTCGCGCAGCTCGGCCAGCGTGGCCAAAGCAAACACCACGACCTGAGCCGCGTGCAGGGCTTCGTCGGCGTCGGTGTGAGGGGCAGAGCTAGTGTGGGTCATGCAGATTCTCCTGGGGGCACCGGCAGAGGCGCCTGGTACAGCCATACCATTTTGCCACCGGGTGCGCGCCAGCTGGCGCGCGGTGTGGAAGTTGTTGCTTCAAAGTCCAAACTCACCAGCCAAGCTCCCGGCCGCAGCTCGGCGCGGGCCTTGTCCACGGCGCGCGCCATGCTTTCAGGGCGCTGGAACACGTACACCATGTCATAGCGGGCCCAGCTCGCTTTCCAGATATCTGCCCGGGTGACGTGGGCCCAGGGGCAGCGCAAACCGCAGAGCAGACGCAGGGGCCAGCTCCACTCCATGCCGTGCAGCTCGGCCTGTGGGTAGGCCAAACGCAAGGCCTGCAGGCCATGGCCCAGGCCGCAACCGGCATCGAGCACATGAGCGCCTTGGGGTAAGGGAGCGTGCCTCGGCAAATCAACCAGCGCATGGGGCGGGGTGGGAAACAGCGGTGCATCGCGCCAGGCGTTCACCGGATAAACCAGGAGCAACAGCCCCAAAGGCAGCAGCCAGGCCCACGCCGGCAACGAGTCCGCCCCCAAGGCTGACAGGCTGGCTGCCAGCGACAGGGGAAAGCCCGCCGCAATCAGCAAACGCCGCCACCAGGTCGCGCCCCACAAGCTGCAGGCGACCCCCAAGGCACTGCTCAGGCCCAGTGCCCACTGCAAGGCCATGCCCTGCCCCAGCAGCTCGCGGAACACCGCCCAACATAGGGCCCACGCCAGCACCGCAGGCAGCGGCCATTGCCAATGGACAGGATTCAGGCGGCGCATCGATTTATGAGCCAAAAGTGCCGCCAGCGCTCATGGAATATGCGCAAGCAGCTCCTGTTTTCATAGCATATAGTTTGACGACGCCGTAGTTAACGGTTGCCGCCCGGCGCCAATCGGTCGATCAGACCGTTCAGCTCATCGAGCGAGCCGAACTGGATCACCACTTCTCCCATTTCCTCGAAACGGCCGTGGCGCTTGACGCGCTTTTTGATGTGCACATCCACCTGGGCCATGAGCAAATCAGAGAGTTCTTCTTCCACACGCTTGATGTCACGCGACTTTTCCTTGGCCGGCTTTTGCGGCTTGAGGGAGAACTCAGCACTGAGCTTTTTGACCAAACTCTCGGCTTCGCGCACCGACATTTTTTTGGTGGCGATCTGGTTGGCTGCGGTGATCTGCGTGCCGCGGTCCAAGGCCAACAAGGCACGGGCGTGGCCCATGTCGATGTCGCCGGCCATCAGCATGGTCTGCACCGGATCGGCGAGGTTCAAGAGGCGCAGCAGGTTGCTCGCCGCGCTGCGCGAACGGCCCACGGCCTGGGCCGCGGTTTCGTGGGTGAGGCCGAATTCCCGGATCAAACGCTGCAGACCCTGCGCTTCTTCCAGCGGGTTCAGGTCTTCACGCTGGATGTTTTCGATCAGCGCCATCGCAGCGGCGGCCTCGTTGGGCACGTCGCGCACCAGCACCGGCACCTCGGTCAGGCCGGCCAGTTTGGCGGCGCGGAAGCGGCGTTCACCGGCGATGATTTCATAGACGGCGCGCTTGCGGCCATCGCCAATGTGCTTGGCGGCATCTGCCTCATCGAGCTTGCGCACCAGTATCGGTTGCATGATGCCCTGTGCCTTGATGCTCTCTGCCAGCTCGTACAGGGCACCCTCGTCCATGCGGGTGCGCGGCTGGTAGACGCCTGCCACCATATCGGCCAACAGCAAGGTGCTGGGCGTGGTCTGAGTCGCGGGGGTGGCATCGGCTGCAGGAGCATCCACCACTTTGGGTCCCAGCAGGGCTTCCAGGCCCATGCCCAAGCCTTTGGGTTTTTTCGTAACCATGTTTCTATTCCTCTTTTTATAGTCGCTATTTTCCGTTGAGCATCTCGAATGGCACTCCGCACTTTATGCACTTTGGCAAATGCAAAGTGCCTATCTCAAGCTCACGGTTCTGGGTTAAAGAAACTCCGCAAAAGGGGCACTTTGGTTTGAACAGAATGGAAAAGAGCATTTGAGCAACAAGAAAACAGGCTGCGAAACCTATCGCTGCGCCCTGCCATCCATGCTCTTTGAAGAGCAAGATAGAAACTAACGCTCCGACAGCACTACCTGCTAGATATCCATATTTTTCACGCTTCCTAAGAAGCGCCACCTTTTGGGCAGCGGCGATGCCGTTTAAACGTTTGTCCCGCTTCATATGCGCTGATTGCTTCTGCCAGCCGCAACTTCCATGAGTCGCCGCAACCTAGCCAACCCTTCTGGCCAGTCACCCAAGCCGGACTCGGCATTTAGGTGACCGGCGTTGCCGCAGTCCACGAAGTCGGCTCCCCAGGCGGCGGCGAACTGCTGTGCCCGCTCAAAGCTGCAATAAGGGTCGTTGCGGCTGCCCAGCAACTCGGCAGCGAAGGGCAACTTGTCCATGACGACCGGCCACCAGCTCTTGAGCGGGGCCAGCAACTCCTCACGCTCCGGGTCACCGGGGCCGACCAGAAAGGCAGCCTTCACGCGGTGGGTGTTCTGCGAATGTTGGGCCCAGGCGGCGGTGAGTATGCAGCCCAGGCTGTGTGCCACCAGCACCACTGGCGTGGGTGCGGCCAGCACGGTTTCTTCGAGCTGCATCATCCAGTCGCCGCGCAGCGGTTGCATCCAGTCGTGCTGCTGCACCCGGGTAAAGCCATGCAAGGCTTCCCAGCGGCTTTGCCAATGGGCCGGGCCGGAGTTCTGCCAGCCGGGCAACAGGAGGGTGGTGAAGCTTGCGAGTTCCATGGGTTTACATGACCTTGATGCGGTCCACCATCTCTTGCGCAAAGGTCACGAAAGACTGCGCGCCTTTGGACTGAGGATCGAACACCACACCGGGCACGCCGTAGCTGGGCGCCTCGGCCAGACGCACGTTACGGGGGATGACGGTGTCGAACACCTTGTCGCCGAAGTGGGCCTTGAGCTGGTCGCTCACCTGGTTTTGCAAGGTAATGCGGGGGTCGAACATCACGCGCAGCAGGCCGATGATCTGCAGGTCGTCGTTGAGGTTGGCCTTGACCTGCTTGATGGTGTTGACCAGATCCGTCAGGCCTTCGAGGGCGAAGTACTCGCATTGCATGGGCACGATCACACCATGGGCGCAGCAAAGGCCGTTGAGGGTGAGCATGCTCAAGGAGGGCGGGCAGTCGATAAGAACGAAGTCGTATTCATGGTCCACCACTGCCAGCGCCTGTTTGAGGCGGCGCTCACGTCGCTCCAGCTCCACCATTTCCACCTCGGCACCCGCCAGTTCGCGGTTGGCGCCCAGGATGTCGTAGCTGCAGCCGCCCTCGATCAGCTTTTCGCTTTTGGCACGGGCTTCGGCCACCGTGGCGGATTCCAGCAGCACGTCGTACACCGTGAGTTCGAGTTTGCGCTTGTCCACCCCCGAGCCCATGGTGGCATTGCCCTGCGGGTCCAGGTCAATCATCAACACCCGCTGCCCGACCTTGGCCAGACCTGCAGCCAGGTTGACGGTGGTGGTGGTTTTGCCGACGCCACCTTTTTGGTTGGCAACGCAGAAGATTTTGGCCATAGGACGCTCAGGGTGTGAAAACGAAAAACAGAAACAGCGGTGGAATTACTTGGCGGACTGCAGGGCCAGCTTGATGCCAAAGCCCACCAGAAACAGACCCGCCACTTTCTCCAGCACCCGGCCGATGCGGGGGTCGGCCCGCATACGCTCGGCCAGAAAGTGGGTCAACAGCGTGGCGCCAAGACCGTAGAGAAAAGTCAAAAAGGCAATCGTCGCGGCCATGAATCCATAGGTCACCAGTCCTTGCTGGTTCGCGCGATCCACAAATAGGGGGAAGAAGGCCATGTAAAACAGGATGGCCTTGGGGTTGAGCAGCGTGATGAGCAAAGCCTGGCGCAGGTAGTGGCCTGCCTTGATGTTGAGCACCGGTGCAGCGCCGGGTTTGGCGGTCAACATCTTGTAGCCCAGCCAAGCCAGATAAGCAGCGCCGGCCCACTGAACAGCGTGGAAGGCTTCGGGGTACGCGGCCAGCAGGGCCGCCACACCCGCGACGGCAGACCACATCAGCACCTGGTCACCAAGGATCACACCGAGGGTAGCGGCCAGTCCACCGGCAATACCACCCTTGCTGGTAGACGTCACCAAAGCCAAATTACCCGGGCCGGGAATGGCCAGGAACACGATGATGGTGATGACAAAGGTACCGTAATCGGTGACGCCGAGCATGGGTTTGCTTTCTTGGAGATGGGTGTCGAGTTTACGTTGGAAAGTTTGTGGCGAGGGTTGGGATTTGGGTTGCTGGCGTGCTCAGATCGCCAGAGTGTTGTTTCACGTGAAACCTTATCGGGTGCAGATTGCACGGTGACTATGGTGCTGGGCTCGCTGTGCGCCAAGGGTACACCCCGCCGTTCGTGTCCCCCGCCTGCTGCGCAGGCTCCTTCTTGACCTCACTTTGGGGTGCACCCCTGCCACGCCGCTGCGAAGAGCGCATAGGGGCGCCGACCGTAGGTTTGCCAGCGCTTTGTAGGGGTTGGCGTTTTGCGCAGGTCAAGGAGGAGCCCGCACAGCGGGCGGGGGACACGGAGCAAAACGCCAACCCCTACCCATCCCCACAAAAACGCAAGCCACAAGACCTTAGGCGGCTGCCCTCTTCCGCATCCACACAATGCACCGCTCCGCATCCAACCCAGGCACCACAAGCTGTTCCACGTGAAACACTTCCACAGAACCAGGCAGCGCAGCCATCTCGTCCGCCGGGTGCTTGCCCTTCATTCCCATCCACACCCCCTGCCCAGCCAAGGCTTTTTCGGACCAGGTGGTGAAGTCCACCAAAGAAGCAAAGGCACGCGAGCTGACCACGTCGTAGGGCTCAGTCAAGCTTTCCACCCGCGCATGGATGCCACGCAGGTTAGGCAGCTTCAAGGTCACTGCCACCTGCTGGATGAACGCAGCCTTCTTGGCCACCGTATCGACACAGTGCACCGTGATGTGCGGGCAGCAAATGGCAATCACGATACCGGGCAGGCCAGCACCCGAACCCACATCCAGCAAGCGCGGCTTGTCACTACACACGCCCTGCTCTTTCAAAGCGGCAAGCTGCTTTTGCAAAGGAGCGATCACCGCCAGACTGTCCAGCAAGTGGTGCGTGAGCATCTCATCCGGATCGCGCACCGCCGTCAGGTTGTAGACCTTGGTCCATTTCTGGATCAGGGCAAGGTACTCCAACAATGCAGCTTGCTGGGCAGCGTCCAGATTCAAACTCAATGCTGTGGCCGCTTTGCCCAGTTGCTCCAAGTGACTGGCGCTCATACAGCCTCTGCCTTCTCAGCGAAGCCCCGGAAGTTGCCCTTCTTCAGGTGGATCATCAACAGCGAAATCGTGGCGGGTGTGATGCCGGACAAGCGCGATGCCTGCCCCAGAGTTTCGGGCTTGTACTTGCTCAGGCGCTGGCGGGCTTCGATGCTCAGGGCCGTGACTTGCATATAGTCGAGGTCATCCGGCAAGCGCAGGTTCTCGTAATGTGCGGCACGCTCCACTTCGTCCTTCTGGCGGTTGATATAGCCGGAATACTTGGCAGCAATTTCCACCTGCTCCACCAC
The DNA here is from genome assembly GCF_032191775.1 of Rhodoferax mekongensis. Taxonomy (NCBI): domain Bacteria; kingdom Pseudomonadati; phylum Pseudomonadota; class Betaproteobacteria; order Burkholderiales; family Comamonadaceae; genus Rhodoferax; species Rhodoferax mekongensis. Next base: position 573,180 of record NZ_CP132507.1, read on the forward strand.
CGCAGCCACAAAGGCCACTTCAACGGCATCCACGGCAGGCAGCCCTGCTGTTTCACGTGAAACCGCGTCCAGCAAATCACGGTTGGCGTACTTGCCATGGTCCAGCGACATCAGCCCGCCGTAGCTCACATTGGGGCGCCGCAACAGGTCCGCGAGGTTGTACTCATGCTCGATGGACTTGCCCAGCACCCGCTCGGATTCGTCGGCGGCCAGGTTGCGCGGGTTCACCCAGATGCTGCGCAGACGTTCTGTTTCACGTGAAACAGCATCGCGCTTGCGGCAGAAGGCATCCCAACGCGCGTTGTCCACCAAGCCCAGTTCACGACCCACTTCGGTCAAACGGGCATCGGCATTGTCTTCCCGCAGCTGCAAGCGGAACTCCGCCCGGCTGGTGAACATGCGGTAGGGCTCGGTCACGCCCTTGGTAATCAGGTCATCCACTAGCACGCCCAGGTAGGCTTGGTCACGGCCGGGCAACCAGGTGTCGCCGCTGTAGCTGGCGCTGCCCGCCGCACTCAGGGCCACATCGCCACCGCCCATGGCGCGCACTTGCAATGCTGCGTTGATACCGGCAAACATCCCTTGCGCCGCCGCCTCTTCATAGCCGGTGGTGCCGTTGATCTGACCGGCAAAGAACAGTCCGCCAATCTGGCGTGTCTCAAAACTACCCTTCAGGCTGCGCGGGTCAAAGTAGTCGTACTCAATGGCATAACCGGGGCGCAGAATGTGCGCGTTCTCCAGGCCGGCCATGCTGCGCACCAACTCGTACTGGATATCGAAAGGCAGGCTGGTGCTGATGCCGTTGGGGTAGTACTCGTGGGTGGTCAGGCCCTCGGGCTCCAAAAAGATCTGATGACTGTCTTTGTCGGCAAAGCGGTTGATCTTGTCTTCCACACTCGGGCAGTAGCGCGGGCCCACGCCCTCGATCTTGCCGGTGAACATGGGGCTGCGGTCAAAACCGCTGCGAATGATGTCGTGCGTACGCTCGTTGGTATGGGTGATCCAGCAGGGCACTTGCTGTGGATGCATGGCCACATTGCCCATGAAACTGACCACCGGCATCACATCGCTCATGCCACCGGGCACGCCGTCGCCAGGCTGCTCAATGCACTTGCTGAAGTCGATGCTGCGGCCGTCAATGCGCGGCGGGGTTCCGGTCTTGAGGCGGCCCTGGGGCAGCTTCAGTTCTTTGAGTCGGGCCGACAGCGACACGGCGGGCGGGTCGCCTGCCCGGCCGGCGGCATAGTTGTTCAGGCCCACATGAATCTTGCCGTCCAGAAAGGTGCCGGCCGTCAGCACCACCGTCTTGCCCCTGAAGCGGATGCCCACCTGCGTGACGGCACCCACCACCCGCTCGCCTTCGACCATCAGGTCATCGACGGCTTGTTGAAACAACGAGAGGTTGGGTTGGTTCTCCAGCATGCGCCGGATCGCGGCTTTATAGAGCACGCGGTCTGCCTGCGCACGGGTAGCCCGCACGGCCGGGCCCTTGCTGGAATTGAGAATGCGGAACTGGATGCCCGCCTCGTCGGTCGCCAGCGCCATCGCGCCGCCCATGGCATCCACCTCTTTGACCAGGTGGCCCTTGCCGATGCCGCCGATAGAAGGGTTGCAGCTCATCTGCCCCAGGGTCTCGATGTTGTGGGAGAGCAGCAGGGTCTTGCAGCCCATGCGGGCGGCCGCGAGCGCAGCCTCGGTTCCGGCATGGCCGCCGCCGACAACGATGACGTCGAATTCTTGTGGGTACAACATGGCATGGGGGCGCGGGGGCGGACCACAGTGCGAGTCCGGCCGGCGCAATCAGAGAAGGGAGGGCGCGATTTTACCGGCCTGCTCCGGTTTCAGCCAGTCTCCACCTTCAAGCCCTTGGCCGCGCGGTGCTGCCCGACCCACCGGCCGCACTTAATCCAAGGCCGCCTCGTGGCGCAACAGCGCTGTATCCAGAAAATCAATGTGTCCGTACCCGAGCGCCAAGGCACCTTCGCGCACAAAGTATTTGAGCTCTTTGGCCAGCGTCTGGCGGGTCACGCCCAGCATCATGGCCAGCTCTTCATGGGAGACCTGTACACCCTGCCGGGTCTGCGCCGCCATGGTCATGTCGCCTTTGGCCAAGGTAATCAGCCGCCGCGCCACACGCATGCGGGTGGATCGCAACATGGTGTCCTCGATCAGCCCGAACAAACCCCGCACCCGGGCACAGAGCAGGGTCGTCATGCCGTGGGCAAACCCCAGACGCTGCATCAGGCGCTTGAAGTCCGCAGCGGTGATCACGAGGACCTCCCCTTCCTGCACCGCAGTCACATCATGGGGTCGGGTCTGTCCGTCCAGCAAGGTCGTCTCGCCGAACCAGTTGCCCGGCTCCAGCACGGAGAGAATGCCCTCCCGGCCATCCTCACCTGTGGCCGACACGCGCAACAGGCCGGACAGCACGCCATAAAAGCCGCCCGACACATCGCCCTTGCGGTAGACCGACTCCCCCACTGCCAGCGGCTGGACGACCGCCACCGCCAACATGGCCTTGCGCTCTGCCAGAGGCAGGGTGGCAAACCAAGGGTTCACAGACATTTTCTTCAGCAGTTCGGTTTTGGAGTGCGCCATCCATTCCCCCACGGTGAATACCCTAGATTGTCAAATTTTTAACAGTGTAACGCCGTCTGCCCCCGCTAACCTCGAATGCAAACCCTTCATGGAGTCATCAATGACCACACCGTCAGTGCAATCCCAGGTCAGCGAGCAGGAATGGCAACTCCGCCAGGACCTCGCCGCCTGCTACCGGCTGGTCGCCCTGTATGGGTGGAGCGATCTGGTCTTCACCCATATCAGCGCCCGCATTCCCGGGCCGGAGCACCACTTCCTCATCAACCCCTATGGGTTGATGTTCGACGAGATCACTGCCAGCAGTCTCGTCAAAGTCGATCAACACTGCAATAAGCTGATCGACTCACCCAACCCCGTCAACCCGGCAGGTTTCGTGATCCACAGCGCCGTGCACGAGGCCCGCGAAGACGCCGGCTGCGTGCTGCACACCCACACCCGCGCAGGCGTCGCGGTGAGCGCCCAGAAGGACGGCGTGCTCCCTTTGAGCCAGCAGTCCACCTTTGTGCTGGCGTCCCTCGCGTACCACGACTACGAAGGCGTGGCCTTCCGCCCTGAAGAAAAACCGCGCCTGCAAGCCGACCTGGGCCAGGCCAACTTTCTGGTGCTGCGCAACCACGGCCTGCTGGTGGTGGGCAAAACCATTGCCGACGCATTCCTGAGCATGTACACCTTCGAGGCCACCTGCCAGATCCAGATCGGCGCGCAGTCCGGTGGCGGCGCGCTCACCCATGTGAACCCGCAAATCGTCAAAGGCGTAAGTGAGGCCATGCGCGTGCAAACCGGTGGCATGGGCGGCGCCTTTGTCTGGCCGGCCCTGATCCGCAAACTCCAACGCATAGACCCCAGTTACCAGGACTGACCCTTTTCATGACCCCCACAGAATTTGACTACATCGTGGTCGGCGGCGGCTCCGCCGGCTGCGTGCTTGCCGGCCGCCTGAGCGAAGACCCGACCATCACCGTGTGCCTGCTCGAAGCCGGCGGCCCGGACACCAGCGCCTTTATCCACGCGCCCCTGGGCTTCGCGGCCACAGCACCCTTGGGCATCTTCAACTGGAACTACGAGAGCGTGCCCCAGCCCGGCCTGGGCGGGCGCCGGGGCTTCGCGCCGCGCGGCAAAGTCATGGGTGGCAGCAGCTCGCTCAATGCCATGGTCTACACCCGCGGCAACCCCCATGACTACGACCGCTGGGCCGCTTTGGGCAACCCCGGCTGGAGCTACCGGGAGGTATTGCCGCTCTTCAAGCAGTCCGAGAACAACCAGTGCTTCGGCAACAACGAATACCGCAGCACCGGCGGCCCGCTCAACGTGAGCTACCTGCGCAGCCCCAGCCCGCTGAACCAGGCCTTTCTGGATGCCTGCGAAAGCCAGGGCCTGCCCCGCACGCCCGACTACAACGGCGCACAGCAATGGGGCTGCGCGCCCGCGCAAGTGACCCAGAAGGACGGCGAGCGCTGGAGTGCGGCCAAGGCCTATGTCACGCCCCACCGCAACCGGCCCAACCTCACCGTGATCACGCACGCCCACACCAGCAAAGTACTGCTCGACGGCGTCCATGGCGACCAACGCGCCACCGGGGTGAGCTACCTGCACCGGGGCCAGACCCACGAGCTGCGTGCCCGGCGCGAGGTGCTGCTCAGCGGCGGCGCCTTCGGCTCGCCCCAGCTGCTCATGCTCTCGGGTGTGGGCCCTGCCGAGCACCTGCGCGAACATGGCATTCCGGTGCGCCACGTGTTGCCCGGCGTAGGCCAGAACCTGCAGGACCATGTCACCACGGTCCTCATTTACCGCACCCAACACCAGCAGGAGACCCTGGGCTTTTCGCTCAAGGGCGCGCTCAACATGGTGAAGTCGGTGTTCGAGTGGAGAGCCAAGCGCACCGGCTGGATCACCACCAACGTGGCCGAATCCCAGGCCTTCATGAAAACCCGGCCTGACGTGGAGGCGCCTGACATTCAGCTCGCGTTTTGCACCGGCATCGTGGACGACCACACCCGCAAAGCCCACCTCGGCCACGGCTACACCCTGCACGTCACCCTGATGCGGCCCAAGAGCCGCGGCAGCGTCACCTTGCAGAGCGCCAAGCCCACCGATGCCCCCCGCATCGACCCGGCGTACCTGCAAGACCCTGATGACCTGGAAACCCTGGTGCGCGGCACGCAGATGGGCTTTGACATCATGCAGGCGCAGGCCTTGCAGCCCTACCGCGGCAAGATGCTTTACCCGATTGAACGGGACAACAGGGCACAGATCGAACAGTTCCTGCGTGACCACTCCGACACCGAGTACCACCCCATAGGCACCTGCAAAATGGGCCCGGCCGACGACCCCATGGCCGTGGTGGACGCAGAGCTGCGGGTGCACGGCATCCAAGGTCTGCGCGTGGTGGACGCGTCCATCATGCCGGACCTGGTGACTGGCAACACCAACGCGCCTACCATCATGATTGCGGAAAAAGCCGTGCAACACATCCGGGCGGCCAAAGCCGCTAGCATGCAAGCCTGACCCAACCCGAGGACGTTTATGAAGCTGTATTTCTCCCAGGGCGCCTGCTCGCTCTCCCCGCACATCGTGATGCATGAAGCCGGCCTGGCGTTTGAAGCCATCCCTGCGCCCACCAAAACCCACCAGCTGCCCGACGGCACCGACTTCTACACCATCAACCCGCTGGGCTACGTGCCCTACCTCACGCTGGACGACGGCCGCAGCCTGCACGAAGGCCCCGCCATCGTGCAGTACCTGGCAGACCTGGTGCCCGAGAAAAAGCTGGCCCCGGCCAACGGCACCTTCGAGCGCTACAAGCTGCAAGAGTGGCTTACCTTCATCGGCACCGAACTGCACAAGAGCTTCAGCCCCTTGTTCAACCCTGCCGCACCGGATGCAACCAAAGAGCAGGCCAAGCAAACCCTGGCCAAGCGCCTTGCGTGGGTAGACAGTGAACTCGCCGGCAAAGACTACCTGCTGGGCGAACAGTTCACCGTGGCCGACGCCTACCTGTTTACCGTGACCAACTGGGCCCGCATCGTGAAGGTGGACCTCAGCACCTTTGCCAATTTGCTGGCCTACCGGAACCGCGTAGGCGAACGCCCCGGTGTGCAAGCCGCCATGCGCGCTGAAGGCCTGCTGAAATAAGGCCAAGCGCACTACCAAAAAGAAGGGCCCTCACGGGCCCTTTTGTTTGATTGCTATTACTTTGATAGCTGCCTGCGCATGATTCACGGGCGCCGGAGTGCCTTTTGACGCAAACCGAGGGCGGACCCTGCCCATAAGGCACATGCCGAAAACACCAGGCCGCGTGCCAAGCCACCGGGGCCATCGGCAATCCAGCCCACCACCGTGGGCCCGACAATCTGGCCGGCGGCAAACACGGTGGTGAAGGCGCTGATACCTGCTGCCCAGGCCGCAGGCGGCAGGTTGTGCCGCACCAGCGCCGTGGTCGATGCCACTACCGACAAAAACACCGCCCCGAACAACAACCCCGAAGCCAGCACTACCGGCCACCACTGGGTGAGCGCCGGCAGAATGGTCGCCACGCCCAACAAGGCATTCAGCGTGGCGAGCGGCCGGCCGTCGTGGTGCTTGTCGAGCAAGCGCGCCCAGATGCGGCTGGACGCCATCACCGCCACACCCAGCAAGGCATAAAACACCGTGACAGCGGCGGCGGATGTGCCCTGCGAGCGCAAAAGCGCCACCACAAAGGTCATATAGCCGATGTAGCCCACCCCGAAGAGCGTGTAGCCCGCCAAGCCGTAGCGGAAATCTGCCCACTGAAACTGCTGCGGCCCGCCGGCTGCCGCCTGCGCCTGCGGCAGGGCCCAGGCCGACATCACCCGTGCCGGCCACAGCATCACCGCGGTTCCCGCTGCACAAATCAGCGCCAGCGCCCACCAGGACCACTGCCAGCCATGGGCCTGACCCGCAAAACGCTCCAACAACCATGGCACCAACAGGGCACTGGCTACTATCCCCAAGCCGGTGCCACCGTAATAGATACCCAGCAGCAGACCGCCATGGCGCGGGTAACGCGCGCCCAAGCGTGCGGCCAGCAATCCACCGGCCACGAACACCAGGGCACTGGCAATACCGGCCAGCAGGCGCTGCACCAGCAAGGCATTCGCGTCGGTAAAAAATCCGCTCAGGGCCATGAATACGGTGGCCATCAAAGCCCCGCCCCACAACAACTCACCCGGGCCCCGGCTGTGCAGCAAGCGGGGTGTGAGCAGCGCCCCTATGAAGTAACCCAGCGCATTCGCGGTGTTCATGGCACCAGCCAGGGTGTAGGTCCAACCCAGGTCGGTGCGCATCGCGGGCAACAGCAGCCCATAGGCAAAACGGGTAATACCCAGCGACACCGCCGCCCCGACCGACAGCGCGAGGGCCAGGCACCAGCCGCGCGCGTCCACGGAAGGCAGCGCGGACTGCGTAGGGGTTGCCACAGGCTGGGTCAGGCTGCGCTGCCCTTGAGTCGGAACTGGCGTACCACTTGGGCCAACGCATCTGCCTGCTCACGCAAGCCTTGGGCAGCTGCAGCGCTTTGCTCCACCAAGGCCGCGTTCTGCTGCGTAGCTTGATCGATCATGCCTACCGACTGGTTCACCTGTGCAATGCCGCTGGATTGCTCAGTGGCCGAGGATGAAATCTCGCCAATGATCTGGCCCACACGCTGCACGCCATCCACCATTTCTTTCATGGCGGCGCCGGCCTCTTCCACCAGCTTTACACCGCCGTCTACGGCTTTGACGCTGGTGCTCACCAGGCCCTTGATCTCCTGCGCAGCCGCAGCCGAGCGTTTGGCCAGCATGCGCACTTCAGACGCCACCACTGCAAAGCCCCGCCCCTGCTCGCCGGCACGGGCCGCTTCTACTGCCGCGTTCAGCGCCAGGATGTTGGTCTGGAAGGCGATGGAGTCGATCAGGCCGATGATGTCGTTGATCTTGCTGCTGCTGGCAGCGATCTCATGCATGCTACCTACCGCCTGCGTCACCACCTGGCCACCACGGGCCGCGAGAGTAAAGGCGGAGTCCGACAACTGGCGGGCGGTTTGGGCAGCGTGGGCCGTTTGCTGCACGTTCTCAGTCAGCTCGGCCAGGGAGCCCACGGTGTCCTGCACGCTGCTGGCGGATTTTTCGGTGCGCTCCGACAGGTCCTGGTTACCCGAGGCAATTTCCTGGCTGGCCGTGGCCACGCTTTCGCTGGCATAGCGCACCTGCGAGACCAAGGCGCCCAAGCCCTCTTGCATGGCCTTCTGGGCATGCTGCAAATCGGCCACTTCGTCTTTGCCGTGCACCTCGATGTGCTGCGACAAGTCACCACCGGCAATCGCCTGCGCCAACAAGCGCGCGCGCTCCAAGGGCTGGCAGATGGAGTTCATGTTGAGAATGGTGAGCGGCACCACCACCAGAGAGGCCACACCCAGGGCAGCCATGAACAGCCACTTGATCACACCGCTGACCTTGTGCTGGTCGTTGACCGCGTCATTGGCCTCGTCCTGCAACACGCCTTCCAGTGACTTCATGTGCTTCATGACCTTGTCGATCTGAGCCAAGGCCTTCTGGCTCATGCGGTTGGCAATGGTGGCGGACTCGTAACCGCTGGATTTGAGTTGGTTGGCCACCGGTTCAAACAATTTGACGTATTCCTTGAGGTCCGCCTGCATCTCGCGGACTACCGGGTTGTCGGTGTCTTCCACCCCTTCGAGGAAGTGGCCTGCAATCGCATCCACTTCGGCCAGGTGGGACTTCCAGCGGGTGTAGGCCTTTTCGACCTCCGCGGGACGCTCGTATTCGATGATCATGTCCTTTTCGGCCTCGCGCACCGTGCTCATGGCAGCCTGCAAGCGGCCCAGGTGCTGCATCTCGGCGAAGGAGTTGTCCAGAAAAGCGTCGCTCTGGTCCTGAATCTTGCCCATGCCCCACAGGCCGCCACCGCCCAGCATGAACAACAGAGCCAGAACCATCGCAATGGCCCCCAACATACGCAGCCGGATGGTGAATTGGCGCATCATGGTCATCATGTTCATTGTTGTGTTCCTCGGGTGAGCCGGTCCCAGCGTTGGGCCATTCTTTCAGAGTCTAGGGGTGGTTACAAGCGGCAATACGAGGCAAAGCCGTCAGGACGCCCGCCATTTCCAACGACTCGGGCAACCAGAGAATCCCACAGACCGCTCCAGCACACCTTGACTTAGGTCATGCCCCGGTGCGCGGTGCCAGCACAATCACCGCCATGCCCGCCAAGGCCAAAGCCGCACCCGCGCAGTCCCACGCCGTGGGGCGAACGCCGTCCACCACCCACAACCACACCAGCGCGGTGGCGATGTACACGCCGCCATAGGCCGCATATACCCGGCCGCTGGCTGCAGGGTGCAAGGTGAGCAGCCACACGAACAGGGCCAGTGACGCTGCCGCCGGCAACAGCACCCACACCGGTGCGCGCTGCTGCCACCAGAGCCAAGGCAGGTAACACCCCACGATCTCAGCGACCGCGGTGAGCACATAGAGGCCGGTGGTGAGCAGCAGATGGTTCATGGGCACCTTGGAGTTTGCTCCCATTTTAGGAGCTGCTTGCGCATATTCCATGGGCGCCAGAGGCCATTTTTATCCCCAAAATCGACTTACTTGCCACCCTGCTCCGGTGTCCAGCGCTTAAGCAGCAAGGCGTTGGTCATCACACTCACCGAGCTCAGTGCCATGGCCGCACCTGCCACCACCGGGCTGAGGTAGCCCAACGCCGCCAAGGGAATGCCGGCCGCGTTGTAGGCAAAGGCCCAGAACAGGTTTTGCCGAATCTTGGACACCGTGCGGCGGCTGATGTCCAGCGCAGCCGCCACCAAGAGCGGGTCGCCCCGCATGAGCGTGATGCCGGCCGCGTGCATGGCCACGTCGGTGCCGCCACCGTTAGGGTTGGCCATGGCCATGCCCACATCGGCGGCCGCCAGCGCAGGCGCGTCGTTCACGCCGTCGCCCACGAATGCGACTGCCTTCCCATCTGCCTTGAGTGCGGCCACCTTGGCTGCCTTGTCGCCGGGCAACACTTCGGCCAGCACATCTTTAGCGTCTAGCCCCAGGCGCATTGCCATGGCTTCAGCCGCACCACGGTTGTCGCCGGAGATCATGACGGTCTGAATACCGCGAGCCTTCAGGGTCGCCAACGCTTCCTTGGCGCCGGGCTTGGGCTCGTCGGCAAACGCCAGCAGGGCCAGCAGCTTTGCGCCACTGGCGTGTTGCTCAGCCATCGCCGACACCGTGGCGCCACCGGCTTGCAAATCGGCCGCCTGCGCCGCGACCGGCGCCATGTCCACCCCCAGCTCCGCCATCCAGCGCAGGCTGCCCAACAGCAAGGTCTGGCCCCCCACTTTGCCTTGGGTGCCGCGGCCGGCCACGGCTTGCACGTCGGTAGGTGCGGTCACGGTGAGTGCTTTGTCTTTGGCCGCCTGCAGCACAGCGCGGGCCAGCGGGTGCTCGCTGCCGCTTTGCAAGCCGGCGGCCAAGGCCAGTGCTTCGTCATGGGTCAGGCCCACGGGCATGAGCGCGGTCAGCCGTGGCTGGCCCACGGTGAGCGTGCCGGTTTTGTCGAAGGCCACCACGTTCACCGTGTGCACCACTTCCAGCGCTTGGGCGTCCTTGATCAAAATGCCGAACTTGGCCGCTACCCCGGTGCCCGCCATGATGGCAGCTGGTGTGGCCAAACCCAGCGCGCAAGGGCAGGCAATCACCAGCACCGCCACCGCGTGGATCAGCGCCACTTCAAAACTGTGGCCTGTGAAGTACCAAGCCAACAGCGTGACCAGCGCAATGACCAGCACCACGGGCACAAACACCGCGCTCACCTGGTCTACCAGCCGCTGGATGGGCGCCTTGGCAGCCTGCGCGTCTTCCACCAGGCGGATGATGCTGGAGAGCACCGTGTCCACCCCCACCGCCCGCACCTGCAGCACCACGCGGCCTTCGCCATTGATGCTGCCGCCCGTGAGCTTGGCGCCCACGTCTTTGGTCACTGGCAGCGGTTCGCCGGTCAGCATGGATTCGTCCACCTGCGTGCGGCCCTCGAGAAGGGTGCCGTCTACCGGAAAGCGCTCACCGGGTTTGACCACAATTTTGTCGCCCACCAACACCTCAGCCACGGGCACATCCACGGTATGGCCCCCACGCTCCCCCACTGCGTGCGGGTCGCTGCCCCCCGAGGGGGCCGTGCCTTGCTCGGGGCGGCCCGTCGCTGCGGCTCCCATCCCGACCAACAGGTGCGCCGTGTCCGGGCGCAGGCTGTGCAGGGCGCGAATGGCGGCCGTCGTCTGCCGCTTGGCCCGGGCTTCCAGCCATTTGCCCAAAAGCACCAGCGTCACCACCACGGCGCTGCCTTCAAAGTACAGGTGCGGCTCCATGGCGGGCATGCCATGCGCGCTGTGGTCAGGGGCGGTCAGCCACAACCACATGGACAAAGCCCAACCCGCTGTGGTGCCCAGCGCCACCAGCAAATCCATATTGCCGGTGCGAGCCAGCAGCGCATGCCAACCGGCCTTGTAGAAACGTGCCCCCAAAATGAACTGCACCGGCGTGGCCAGCAAAAATTGCCACAGTGCCGGCAGCATCCAGTCTTTGCCGAACAGGTCACCGACCATGGGCAGTACCAGCGGCGCACACAGCGCAAGGCCTATGCCCACCGGCCCGAATCCGGCCCATGGCGAGGCATCCACCGCGTCAATTGCCGCACTGGGCGCCAGCGGCTCATAGCCCGCGTCCCGCACCGCGCGGCGCAAGCGGGCCTCCATGCCGGCATCGTGCACGGCGATGCGGGCGGACTCGGTGGCCAGGTTCACCGTGGCGCTGTCCACGCCGGGCACCCTTTTCAGGGCTTTTTCCACACGCATCACACACGATGCGCAAGTCATGCCGCCAATGCCGATATCGATGGTCGTGTGGGAGGGGGTTTCAGTACTCATGGTGCAAGCTTAGGCCTTGCCATGGTGGGAAGGTCAAGCGGCTACCCAACGCATGGGCACAAAAGCAATGCCTTTGGTCTCCACCCGCGGTCCGGTGGCCACAAACCCGAAACGCTCGTACACCGGCTGGGCATAGGGCGTGGAGTTGACGGTGAAGTAGCCGGGGTTCGCCTCGCCCACCACTGCACGGGCATGGTCCCACAGCAAGCGGCTCAAGCCCCGGCGCTGGAATGACGCGTCCACAAACAAGTGATACAAGTGGCTGGTATCGCGCACCGCCACCACCCCCGCCAGCGTGCCGTTGTCGACCGCCTTGAAATACGCGAAGCGCGGATCGGCCAAGTAGCCGGCTACAGCGTCGGGCGAAATCGTCTTGAGAAAATCTTCCGCACCCGCGCCGTCTGGCTGCAAAGTGAAGAAGCGGGTCACGCTACCGATCAGGCGGCTGATGACCGGAGCATCTTCGACCGTGGCTTTGATGATGTCCAAGTGAGCTTCTCCTCTTCGAGCGTCGGAAATCAAGCTTACGTGCAAATCCGTTCCCACAAAGAGCGGCAGGCCACTGACACAAGCGCTTGACCCTCCCACCATGGCAAGGTTCACAATGCCTTTATCTACCTTTCAGGAGTCCCCATGAACCAAACCTTTACCGTCACCGGCATGACCTGCGGCCACTGCGAGAAGGCCGTGACCCGCGCCATCCAGGACGCGGACCCCCAAGCCCAAGTAAAAATAGACCGCAGCGCCAACTTGGTGGAAGTCGAATCCACCCAAGCCCGCGACATCCTTGCCAAGGCGATTGCCGAAGAGGGCTATGCCGTCAAAGACTAAGTCAGCAACGCTGCCCGGCCAGCCCGTCAACATCGGCGAGGCTGCCCGGCAAAGCGGAGTGTCCGCCAAGATGCTGCGGCACTACGAGTCGCTGGGGCTGCTGGGCACCGTCACGCGCACCGACAGCGGCTACCGGCTGTACAGCGCGGCCGATGTGCACACCCTGCGCTTCATCAAACGCTGCCGCGACCTGGGCTTTTCGATGGCCGAGATCGGCGAGCTGGTGGGCCTGTGGCAAAACAAGCGCCGCGCCAGTGCCAACGTCAAGAAGATCGCCCAAAAGCACATGGACGAACTGAGTGAGCGCATTGCCGCCATGCAGGCCATGCAGCGCACCCTCTCCACCCTGCTGCACTGCTGCCACGGCGACGACCGGCCGGACTGCCCCATCCTCGATGACTTGGCGGGCGACAAGCGCACTGCTACGTAATTGATAGCTGCTCGCGCACATTCGACGGGCGCTATGAGCACATATCAATATGCTCTAAGGGCATCTTATTCAAGATACAAAAGCGCTCTATTTCAATCGCCTGCTATGTGGGCCGCAGCACCGACGGCTGTAGCGCCCACCGCTCCAATCAAGCTCTATACAGCTTCAGGAGCACAGCATGCGCACCAACATCGGCAACTGGGAACGCCTTATCCGCATCTGGCTGGGTGCCGTGCTGATCGGGCTGGCGGCCACCGACATCATCGGCATGTGGGGGTGGGTTGGCATTGCCCCGGTGATCACCGGGCTCATCGGCTGGTGCCCGTCGTATGCCATCTTTGGATTCAGCACGTGCCCTGCCAAAACCTGAAACGCTATGAAATCAGGAGCTGCTCGCGCTTATTCAACGGGCGCCAACGGCTGATTTGATTCACTAAAAACAGGGAAATGCTCTCCGGTTTGCACCAAAGCCGCGCGCACCGGTTTTGCGCTTTGGCGTGTTGAACCGCACAATGCCGGTGCATTTTGTACACAATCCTTGAAAAATATTGTGTACAAAGTTGGCATGCGGTTTGCGTACAGCCCCGGCATGAACGCCACTGCACCTGCCGCCATCGAAGTCATCGGGCTGACCAAGCGCTATGCGCAGGGCAAGCCCGCTGTGGACAGCATCCACCTGCGCATTGCCAGCGGCAGCTACTGCTGCCTGCTCGGCCCTTCGGGCTGCGGCAAAAGCACCACGCTGCGCTTGATTGCTGGGCACGAATCGGCGTCTGACGGTGACATCCTGCTGGAAAACCGCAACATCACCGACCTGCCCGCCGCCGAACGCGGCACGGCCATGATGTTCCAGAGCTTTGCGCTCTTTCCGCATCTGAGCGCCCTGGACAACGTGGCCTTCAGCCTCAAGATGAAGGGCGTGGGCAAAGCTGAGCGCCACGCCAAAGCCAAAGACTTGTTGGAGCGCGTGGCCATGGGCCATCTGGCAGACCGCAAACCGACTGAGCTCTCGGGTGGCCAACAACAGCGCGTCGCATTGGCACGGGCATTGATTACCCAACCGCGTGTGCTGTTGCTGGATGAGCCGCTCTCTGCGCTCGACCCCTTCTTGCGCATCCAGATGCGCGCCGAGCTGCGCCGCTGGCAAAAAGAACTGGGGCTGACCTTCATCCACGTCACCCACAGCCAGGAAGAGGCCATGGCCCTGGCCGACACCATGGTGGTAATGAACCACGGCGTCATCGAACAGGTAGGCAGCCCGCACGAGGTGTACAACCGGCCTGCCAGCGAGTTCGTGGCCCGCTTCATGGGCGGGCACAACGTCATCGAGACGCCCGAGGGCAAGGTCGGTGTGCGCACCGACCACCTGCAAGTGCTGCCGGCCGACCAGGCGGTGCCTGATGCCCCCCATACCAAGATGGCACTGATCACCGACGTGGAATACCAGGGCACCTACGTGCTGCTCGGCCTGCAGAACCCCGGCACATCGGTGACCGCATCGACCACCGCCGAAATCTCGGTGATGTTGTCTGAATCCACATTTGCCGCGCGGCCCTATGCCGTGGGCGAGACCGTGCAGCTGCGTTGGGCTCCTGAGGCCGCGCATCCGCTCCCGCACTGAGCGGGGCCTTTTTTCCCCAACGTCTTCGCAAGAAGTTTTCATCCTCCCCTCCGCAACCCTCAAGGAGTTTTCCCATGGCTGACGATCTGAAAGACACCCTCACCAACGCCGCCCCCGTGCAGCGCCGCAGCTTGCTCAAAGGCACCGCCGGCATCTTGGCCGCCGGCATGTTCCCCGCAGTGCACTCTGCAGAACCCATCGTGCTGCGTTACTTGGGCACCGCCGTGAACCAGGACAAGGCCATCGGCGAAAAGTTCGAAAAAGACACCGGCATCAAGATCCAGTACGTGGCCGTCACTACCGATGACGTGACCAAGCGCGCCGTCACTGCGCCCAACAGCTTTGATCTGATCGATACCGAATACTTCTCCCTGAAAAACATCGTGCCCACCGGCAACCTGAAGGGCATCGACACCAAGCGCATCAAAAACGCGGACAAGATCACCACCCTGTTCACAACCGGCATGGTGGCAGGCAAGGCCGTGGGCGACCAAGGCACCGCTCCCAAGAAGACCATCTTCCTGGAAGGCGAAAAGAGCAAAGTGTTCGCCAAGAGCCCGACCCAGTTCATGTCCATCATTCCCACCGTGTACAACGCCGACACGCTGGGTATCCGCCCTGACCTGATCAAGCGCCCCATCTCTTCCTGGGCTGAGCTACTCAACCCCGAATTCAAGGGCAAGGCCGCGATTCTGAACATTCCTTCCATCGGCATCATGGACGCCGCCATGGTCGTGGAAGCCATGGGCATCTACAAATACCCCGACAAGGGCAACATGACCAAGAAGGAAATTGATCTGACGATCAAGACCCTGATTGAAGCCAAGAAACAAGGCCAGTTCCGCAGCCTGTGGAAAGACTTCAACGAGTCCGTCAACCTGATGGCCTCCGGAGAAGTAGTGATCCAGTCCATGTGGAGCCCTGCGGTCACCGCAGTGCGCACCAAGGGCATCGCTTGCACCTTCCAGCCACTCAAAGAGGGCTATCGCGCCTGGGCTTCCGGCTTCGGTATTCCATCCACACTGTCCGGCCGCAAGCTTGATGGCGCCTACGAGTTCATCAACTGGTTCCTGGACGGCTGGGCCGGTGCGTACCTCAACCGCCAGGGCTACTACAGCGCCGTGCTGGAAACCGCCAAGGCCAAGATGGAAGCCTATGAGTGGGCGTACTGGATGGAAGGCAAGCCTGCCACCCAGGACATCAAGAGCCCCAACGGCGATGTGCTGGCCAAGAAGGGCGAAGTGCGCGACGGCGGCAGCTACGAACAACGCATGGGCGGCATTGCCTGCTGGAACGCCGTGATGGACGAGAACGCCTACATGGTCCAGAAGTGGAACGAGTTCGTCGCAGCGTAACTTGTGGCCCACCCCTGTCCGGGCGCACTGCGTGTAGCCCGTTCCTCCCTCAAGGGGGCAACACCAGCGGTCTGGCAAAGCCAGTCCCGCGGTGTTCCCGGACATCACAAACCAACTGACATATGAGCACCAACACTTCTCCCACACTTCCGGCGGCATCTACCCCGGGCCGCACGCTTGCGGCCTGGTGGCAGGCCTTGCCGCTGACCACGGTGTTTGTGCTCTTCTTTTTGATTCCATTGGCCTTGGTGCTGATGGTGAGTTTCTGGGACTACAACCAGTACGAGATGCTGCCGGGTTTCACATTCAAGAACTACATCTCGGTGTTCGAAGGCTGCTTGTCGCGCAATGAGTCGGGCGACCTGTGCGTCACGCTCAAGACCTACCTGTCCACGTTCAAGTTCTGCCTGCTGGTGTGGGCCCTGACCCTGGTGATCGGCTTTACCGTGTCGTACTTTCTGGCTTTCCATGTGAAGTCCAGCGGCATGCAGGTGGTGCTCTTCGTCATCTGCACCATTCCTTTCTGGACCTCCAATGTGATCCGCATGATTGCCTGGGTACCGCTCCTGGGGCGCAACGGACTGGTGAATGACTTTCTGGTCGGCTACGGCATGGTCGACCAGCCGATTGAGTGGCTGTTGTTCTCCAACTTCTCGGTGGTCCTGGCCTTTGTGCACCTGTTCACCACTTTCATGATCGTGCCCATCTTCAACAGCATGATGCGCATAGACCGCAGCCTGATTGAAGCTGCCAACGACAGCGGCGCCAGCGGTTGGCAAACGCTGTGGAATGTGATCGTGCCGCTGTGCCGCACCGGCATCATCATCGGCTCCATCTTTGTCATCACCATTGTGATGGGCGACTTCGTGACCATCGGCGTCATGGGCGGTCAACAGATTGCCTCCGTGGGCAAGATCATCCAGGTGCAAACGTCTTACCTGCAGTTCCCCCTCGCGGCGGCCAATGCCGTGGTGCTGCTGGCCATTGTCTTGATGATCATCTGGGCGCTAACCCGCATGGTCGACATCCGGAAAGAGCTATGAATTCCGACCGTCGTTCGCCTGCCTTCTGGCTGTTGGCTGCATTTTTTGCCGCCTATGTGTTGTTCCTTTACGGACCCATGTTGGTCATCGTGGTGTTGAGTTTTCAGGGCCCGGATGGCGGCCTGACTTTTCCGATGCGCAGCATGTCCTTGCACTGGTTCCACAAGCTCGCAGAAGGGCTGGGCACAGTCGACATCAGTTCCGCACTGAAACGCTCACTGGGCTTGGGGTTGACCGTGATGGCGTTCACCGTCGTGTTCTCGGTACTGGCGGGTCTGGCGTTCCGCAAGAAGCTGCGTTTTGCGAATGTGCTGTTTTTCACCGTGGTGGCCAGTTTGATCATGCCGTCCATCATCGTGTCGCTGGGTATCGGCCTGGAGTTCCGCCTGCTGGATGGCGCCATCAAGAAGATGCTGGAGACCTTCGGCATGGAAAGCGCGTTGGAAAACTACGGTACCGCTTTGGGCATCTATACCTCGGCACTGGGGGCTCACCTGACCTGGACTTTGCCCTTCGGCCTGCTCATCATGTTTGCCATCTTCAACCGCTTCAACCCTGCCTATGAAGAGGCAGCCCGCGATCTGGGTGCTACGCCATGGCAGACCTTCCGCCATGTAGTACTGCCGCTGATTGCACCCTCGGTGGTCGGCATCGGCATGTTCGGCTTCACGCTGAGCTGGGATGAGATTGCCCGCACCACGCAGGCCATTGGTGATGTCAACACCCTTCCCCTAGAGTTGCAAGGCCTCACCACCACCGTGACCACCCCGTCCATCTACGCGCTGGGCACGGTAACCATGGTGGTATCGTTTCTCGTGATGGGACTGGCCATGGGGCTGTCCACCCTGCTGGCCAAGCGCCAGCAAGCAAAGCGGGACACATGAGCGAATTTGTTGCACTGACGGAAAACGAGATCTACGAGCGCATGGTGGCCACCATCCTGGACCACCGCCTGCCGCCCGGTACCAAACTCATTGAAGAAAAGCTGGCCAGTGCGTTCGGCGTATCGCGCACCCGCATTCGCCCGGTACTGGTACGCCTGGCCAACGAACAGATTGTGACGCTGACGCCCAACCGCGGTGCCATGGTGGCCCAGCCCACCGAGAAAGAAGCGCGCGAAGTGTTTGAGGTGCGCCGCATGATCGAACCCACCCTGATCGAATGCTTTATTGCCAGCGCTACAGCGGACGACATTGCCACCCTCACCCAGTGCATCAATGAAGAAGAGGCGGCGCGCGCCAGTGGAGACATGCGCCGTGCCATTCGGCTGTCCGGGGACTTTCACTTGCACATCGCGAATGCGTCCGACCACCAGACGCTGGGACGCATCCTGCGTGAATTGGTATCGCGCACCTCGTTGATCTTGATGACCTACAGCGACAACCATGTACAGGCCAAATCTGAGGCCACTTCGTGCGGCTGCCAGGAGCACCGTGCGTTGCTGGACGCCATCCGCTTGCGCGACCCGCGCGAAGCCGCCCGCCTGATGCACGAACACCTGGCACAACTGGAACAACAACTGCACTTCTCGGAAGCCGTGGACGATGCTCCGGACTTGTTGTCCTTGTTCGGCGCGCCCGCCACCGATTGACATCCATGCGCCGTCTGCTGGTGATCAACCCCAACACCTCGACCACGGTGAGCGCCCTGGTGCAACACCATGTGCAATTGGCCGCCGGACCTGACGTGCACGTAGACACCGTCACCGCACGCTTCGGCGCACCTTATATCGCTTGCGAGGCTAGCTATGCCGTGGCCGGCCACGCCTTGCTGGATGCGTGGGCGGCAGACCAATGCAATGCGTCCGTGCGGAAACCGGATGCCGTACTCATCGCCTGCTTTGGCGATCCCGGCCTGTGGGCCTTGCGCGAAGGCAGTGCGGCACCGGTAACCGGTTTGGCAGAAGCCTCATTCCTGCAGGCCAGCCGCCATGGGGGTTTTGCCGTGGTTACGGGTGGCGCCAAGTGGAAACCCATGCTGCAGCGCCTCGCACTGGGCCTGGATTTGCACCGAGCGCTGATCGATATTCATACCGTTGCACCCAGCGGTGTAGAGCTGGCCAATGATCCGCAAGCTGCCTTGGAGCTTTTGACTCAAGCCTGCCTGCAAGCGGCAGCCCACCCGGAAGTCCGCAGCATTGTTCTGGGAGGCGCCGGCTTGGCGGGTATGGCTGCGTCTGTACAAGCCCGGGTACCGGTACCAGTGATTGACAGTGTTATTGCCGGGACCGTGCATGTTTTGTCACTGGACGCACAATCCCAACGCAGCAACGGCTTTCCGGTGCAATGGGCGCAGGTATCGCCCGAGTTAAGCGCTCTGGGCAGCAGGTAAGCAAATTGCTGCAGGTGTAAAGGCTTGTAATCCGCGTCATCCCGGTGAACAACGCCCCGTTGTAGGTGCATAAACCGTCACTTCTGGCGGTGCGGGCCCCGCCCCTTGATGCATGTTGAACTTATCCACATTCCGTTCCGCTATTCAGAACCCTCGTTGGATTGCAGGCGCTTGTGTTGCCAGTGCACTCCTGATGTCTCCCTTGGCCCACGCTGATGACTGGACACCCCTGCTCGGGGGTGGCGCAGGTGCAGCGGCAGGTGCGGTTCTGGGACAAAGCGTGGGTGGCAAGAGCGGTGCGGTGATTGGTGGCGCATTGGGTGGCGCTGCTGGCGCCGCTGTAACAAGTCACGGCCGCAACCAGAATGGCGCGGTGATTGGTGGCGCCGTAGGGGGTGCCGCAGGTGCTGCAGTGGGCCAGTCAGTCGGCGGTCGCTCGGGTGCGATTGTCGGTGCGGGCATAGGCGGTGCTGCTGGCACCGGTATCGCACGCAACATGGGAAACCGACAAGTGCCTGATCGCCGTTTTGAAAGCCGGGGGCGCGAGGGCTACGGCTACCACACCGGCTACCGCCGGGGAGATGAACGATACGGCAGGGAATTTGACCACCACCACCGCCATGGTCACCATGGTCGCGGCCGGGGCCACGACCGGTATGACGACTAAGGCTTAGGCCTTCAAAGTCTGGCTAAAGAACGCCAGGGTGCGTTCCCACGCCAGCTTGGCAGCTGCAGCATCAAAGCGGGGCGTGGTGTCGTTGTTGAAACCATGCTGGGTGCCAGCGTATTGGTGCGCGGTGTAATGTACCCCTGCTGCTTTCAGTGCCGCTTCATAAGCAGGCCAGGCCGCATTGATGCGTTCGTCTACCCCGGCAAAATGGATCAACAAAGGCGCTTTGACCTTGGCAGCGTCTTCTGCTGCCGGGTGGTTGCCATAGAACGGTACTGCAGCCGACAAGTTGGGCAACCGCACAGCCAGTGCATGTGCGACACCCCCACCGTAGCAGAAACCGACAACCCCCAATTTGCCTGTCGCGTCTGGGTGAGATTGCAACCACTGGGCAGAAGCCACAAAGTCTTCTGCTGTCTTCTTCTGGTCCAAGGTCGCAAATAGGGTCCTGGCTTTGTCTTCATCGCCGAGATAGCCTCCCAAGGGCGCCAAGGCATCCGGCGCAAAGACCAGATAGCCCTCCAGGGCAAGGCGACGGGCGATGTCTTCAATGTGTGGATTCAAGCCCCGGTTTTCATGCACCACCAGAACGGTCGGCAACTTGCCTTGCGTGCCTGCAGGACGTACCAAGTACCCCTTGACAGTTCCATAGCCTGCGGGTGATGGAAGTTCCACCGAAGAGGTAACGATACGCTTGTCATCTTTGGCAATCTGCTGGGCAGAAGCAAAGTCCGGGCTCAACGCAGCCAGCAAACCTACTGCTGTCATGCCTCCTACGGCGAACTTCTGGGCTTTTTCCAGGAACCCCCGCCGGTCTACGACACCATGCACATAGGCATCAAAAAGAATGAGCAGTTCCTGATCAAAGTCTTGGGCTGTCTTGCGCGGCATGGTGTCTCCCCAAAAAAGTAGCAGGGTAGCCAAGTCGCGTGACGAACCGGCAAAGGTTTTGTCAAACCCCTACCGCCATCGCGTCTTTACACCGGTGCTACCGGCATGGACCCCAAGGGAACTTCGCCACCCAAAGCCTCCATCAAGTCCGGAATCAATTGGGACAGTTCACCGGTGGAAATGATGACATCGGCATCAAAGTTGTCGTCTTTGCCATCCCCTGCCGCCTTGGAGGCTTCTTCAAACACCGTGTCGAGAAACGTGACTTTTTTGAGTTGCAAGGCTTCAGTCAACACAAAGGAAACCCGGTCGTTCCAGGTCATGGCCAAGCGAGTCGGCATTTTCCCTAGGGCAATGTGTTGGCTCACTTCTTCAGTATCGAGAGGATGTCGGGTGTAGCGCACCACTGCTTTGGACTCGTCAGAGGCTTTTAGCTCACATTCCCGGTCAACGGAAAAATCTGTAGGTGATTCTCGTGTGGACAACCACACCGCCATGGCTGCTGCGGGAGATATCTGGGTATTGACCAACTGAACTGCAAAATCGGGGATGGCTTTGATCAATGCAGTCATCACCTCATCCGCCTTGCTTTGGCTGCCTGCATCCAACACGAGCCAGCCGCTTTTGGGATCTATCCACACCCCCACGCTACCCTGCTTGGTAAATGCCATGGGCAATAAAGCAAGACGTGCGTCATCCCGCAACTCTCGGACTTCTTTTTTGCCGGGTTTGCGACCGGTGCTGACTTCGATCTGCGCAACCTGTTCTTCGACCTTGCGTTTGACGACCGAACCGGGAACAGATTTCACTTCCATCATGAGCTTCAACACCCACTGGCCACCCACTACTTCCACCAAAGGTCCATGTGCTTGACCCCGGGGCTCTGTCCAGCCTACTGATTTTTCCTGACTGGCACCGCATTCCACAAAACGGTCCGCCTGCAATGCATCTTCAAGTTGGGCCTGCGTCACAGACCAGGGGGACACCAAGCGGTACACGATCACGTTTTTAAACACACAACACCTATCAATTTGTTAATCAGACATTTTCATGCATCTTTACAAATTGATATCGCATCTGCATGTC
Organism: Rhodoferax mekongensis; assembly: GCF_032191775.1. Taxonomy (NCBI): domain Bacteria; kingdom Pseudomonadati; phylum Pseudomonadota; class Betaproteobacteria; order Burkholderiales; family Comamonadaceae; genus Rhodoferax; species Rhodoferax mekongensis. The sequence goes on from NZ_CP132507.1 coordinate 594,971, forward strand.
AGCGTTACATGCTGAAGCAACACTTGCTTTCAACCTGAAAGCAATGTCTGCTGCAGGTATCCACTTGAAGGACACTCCAATGAAACCCGCATTCAAAACTCTGGTGGTCGCCGGCCTGTTGGCCAGTGCCGGTTTTTCCGTATTGGCGCAGAAGCACGGTGCTGATGAAGGCCAGTACGACCAACGCCCCGGCTTGCACCGCATGGACCCCGCCAAAATGGAAGAAATGCATGCCAAGCGCAGTGCCGAACTGAAGGCAAAGCTGAAAATTACAGCGGCACAGGAAGCCAACTGGACCGCGTTCTCCAACAGCATGAAGCCACCAGCACCGCAAACCAAACCCGCCATGGACCGCGCTGAGCTCGCCAAGCTGCCCACGCCGGAACGCCTGGACAAAATCAAAGCACTGCGTACTGAGCATATGGCTGCCCGCACCGCACAAATGGAACAGCGCGATCAGGCCGTTAAAACCTTTTATGGCACGCTGACTGCGGAACAAAAAAAGGTATTTGATACCGAGTTCGCCAACATGAAAGATCACCACCGGGGTGGCATGTCCAAGCATTGAGCATTGCCAAACGCTCTATGAGCGCTACTCCTTGATCATGGTCAAGAACTCTGCGGGGTGACTCCCGTAGACTGTTCTTGACCATGAATCCATTGCCAACACCCGTTATTTCCGTCCGCACTGTCGGCTTCATGCGGCCTTTGGTGTGGCTTGGCATGGGTTGGCGGGATATTCAGCATTCCGGTATCGCAAGTCTGTCCCATGGACTGATGTTGACCTTTATCGGCGCTGCCATTGTCGCGTTCGCAAGAGATAAATTTTGGCTTCTAGCGGGAGCACTGACGGGATTCCTGGTGGTTGCACCGGTGCTGGCGACGAGCTTATATGCACTGAGCCGTGCAATTGAACGTGAGGAGCCTGCCGACTGGGAAGTCATCGCACAAACCTGGCTGAATTGGCAAAACCAGCGCCTCAATCGGTGGAGCGAAGACTATTGGTGCATGTTGCGTTTTGGCATTCTGTTAGCAAGTGCCGCTACGACATGGGTACTCACATCCGCAGCACTCATTACCTTGCTGGCACCGGCTCCTGTGAACTCTCCTGCGGATTTCATTCAGTTGGTAGTTCTCTCACCGCATGGCTGGCTCTTTGAGCTCTGGCTCGCTATGGGTGCCATATTGGCAGCGCCCATGTTTGCATCCAGTGTTGTCGCCATGCCTTTGCTGCTGGATCGCAAAGTCAATGTCAAAACCGCTGTACTGACCAGCTGGCAAGTGGTTCTTAGCAACCCTGGCGTTATGGCTTGGTGGGCTGCTTTGATCATGGGGTTCACATTTTTGGGACTCGCTTCCCTTTTGATAGGTCTGATTTTTGTGATTCCGATGCTGGGGCATGCCAGTTGGCACGCCTATCGGGATCTGGTTGCACCTGACATTGATGCCCACCTGCAGGACAAGGGTTCGACTCCCGCTACGGGTGCGAAGTGATGTTCGGCTTTTCTGAAGAACAGATCGCCGCTTTTGGGCTTACTTTCGGCGTGGGAGCTTTTATGCTCTACATGCTCTTCATCATCGGACAACTTGCATGGGAATCCAAAGCAGGCAAGTTTGGCACCTTTGTGCTTTTCTTGGGCTTGGCTTTCGGCATGGTGGGCTTTGCCGCAAAGTTCCTGATTCAGTGGTTCCTGACTTCTGCGCTGTAACCAGCTGCTTCAGGCACCCAAAACACGGTTTTTGCCAGCCCGCTTTGCCAGATACATTGCCTGATCCGCTCGGCGAATGGCATCAGCTGGTTCTTCTTCTGCAGCAACTTGAGCTACACCTGCACTGAAGGTAATCAGTACTTTCTCTGTTCCGGCCAAAAAGAAACGCTTGGTCAATTCCCGCTGCAAACGGGTCATGGCTTCAATGCCTTTGTCTAATGGCGTGTCGGGCAAAAGAATGACAAATTCCTCACCGCCATAACGTGCCAATGTGTCCTGGGGACGCATACATTCTTTGGCGACCCCAGCCAAATGCGTCAAAGCCACGTCGCCGGTTGCGTGACCCAAGGTATCGTTCAGCTTCTTGAAGTTGTCAATATCCAGCAGAGCCACGCTGAGCACGCTTTCATTGCGTCGCATGGTGGAAATTTCGCGGTTCAACGCCTCATCCAAACCCTTGCGATTCAAAGCTCCAGTGAGTGCATCATGTCGTGCCTGCAAGCTGACCCTGTCGAGTTCCTTATGCAATTTGGCCAGCTCGACCTCTGTCTGTTTGGCACGTTCCTGCATGGCACCCAACTGTTCTCGCGACAGCTGGCTTTCTTGCGCCATATTGCGCGTTGTGCCCACAACCTCTTTCAACACCGGCGCAATGTCCGCGATGCTCCTGGCTTGCTCAATCAGACGGGCACTTTCTTCCAGTTTGCTTTGAAACGTGCCGGTGGACTGGGTCATCTGGGCAAGCCGTTCGATAAATGCAGCCAACATGCGCCGCATTTCGTCTTGCGCTTCCAACCATTTGTATTTGGCGTCTTTCTGTTTGAAGATGACGTCAGTCAAGAGTCGTTCCAACTCATCCATGCGCCGCAAACTCAATGGCGGTGTTGACACACTCATCAACGCATCCATCTGACCTTTGAGCCACTGTTCATCCAGACTCAGCTCACCGATGTTCGTGAAGATCAAATGCAGTAGCTTGAGAAGGCCCTTGCGAATTTCGGCCTGATCTTCTGCTGCAAAGGAAAGCCGGTGGCTGTAATTCACCAACATGGTTTTCAATGTGTAGGCATCCGCATCGGGTTTGCGCATGGCCTGCAGTAAAAAACCGGTTTGCTCCACAAAACGCTCGTCGTCTGTGCCCAGCGCCGGTTGTGCGTATTCAATCAACCTGGCAATTTGCGCAAAAAACTCTGCCGTCAAGGCTGGTGGATTGGATGACGGTTGCTCTGCGTTAGCCGACAAAGATGACGCCAAAGGCGATGTACCTGCATCTGACCCGACGACAGGTGCAAACGCTCCATAACCCACCAGTGCCGCTTTCACACCGTCCCAACTCAACCGGTCGATTGCGTAATCCAACAAGCCTTTTTGTTTCTGCTGGCCAGGTGTCTTGAGTGGCAACGACTGGGACAGGTCACGCAGAAAGTCTGCCGGAAACGGTTGCACAGAAGGAATACCGGCTATCTCGTTATAGACAGACTGGTAATTGGCCGGCGTAGGGACCAGCTTTCTTGCCGTGAGCTGCTTCAAAGTCTCTCGGGCAATCTCGAATGAACGTTTCTCAACCATGCTTGCTTCTCTTTCTGGCGTACACCCTGTTTCAAGCGCAAAAGCATTGTCAGCGGAAATGGTCAGGCCGGAACAAAAGTGCGTTGTAAAAGGCACGCTTCAACAACACAAGCAAATGAGCATAACTCTGTGTATAAACTCCATGACAACTTCTACTTATCCACAGATCAGAGGTTTTTTTTAGACTTATCCCTATTCCGGGTACATAACCAAAGCACAGTCACACACAAGAGTAGATGAACTGTAAGATGTTGTTTTATAAATGTTTTTATGGCTTATCAACAGAAAAGTGCTTCCCTTACCTACTACTACTATTTTGAATTTAAAGAAATAAGACAATAGCAAGGAAAACTTTTTCCCCACTTTTGCAAGACAGATTTTTTTCAGAGAAATCTTGTGTACATCTGCAATTTCTGTCGATAAATCAAGGGAAGACACTCTCACATCAAGTAAGATTTGCCACCTTCTGATGAATCTGCCTTAACCCTTTCATGCCAGCACCCTCTGCAGTGCAATCGTCACCCTCAAAGCGCAGCACGTTTGAAATCAAAAGCGCCCAATTGCCATTGGTTGCTTTGCTGGTGAAGACCAACGACTTTCAAACCCTTGCGGAAGAATTGAATGCTGCATTCGGACCGCAGGGTGAAACACCGGATTTCTTTGAGAAGGATGGTCTGGTCCTGGATTTCTCGTCTTTGGATGTCGATGTACCAACGCAAGGACTGGAACCTCTGCTACGGGTTTTAAAAACCTGTAATCTGATTCCTGTTGCCTACCGTTGTAACCACCCTGCTTGGGCCGAAGCGGCAGAGACGCTAGGTCTGTTCAAAGCGGAGCCGGAAGTTCAACGTTCAAAAGCTGCCACGGTAATTCCCGAACCAAGGCAGACACTGGTTCAGGAAGTCATCCGTGAAGTTCCCGGGCCAGCGACCATGGTGATAGACAAACCGTTGAGATCTGGACAAAAAGTCTATGCCAAGGGCTGCGATCTAGTGGTTTTGGCTATGGTAAACCAAGGCGCAGAAGTAGTGGCAGACGGTAACATTCATGTGTATGCAGCTCTACGCGGCAAAGCCATGGCAGGTGCCAGAGGAAATGCCAAAGCGAGAATTTTTGCGCTATCACTGGAACCGGAGTTGGTTTCCATTGCTGGCGTGTATCGCACCAGTGAGAATCCGTTTCCCAAGGAGGTCCATGGGAAGACGGCTCAAGTCCGGCTCAGTGATGACGGACAAGAAAAATTATTGATAGAAGCCCTCAAGGCTTGAAACATTTCACTTCTTATTGAAAGACCTGCTTCACATGGCCAAGATCATTGTTGTTACATCGGGCAAAGGCGGGGTTGGCAAAACGACAACCAGCGCTAGTTTTGCAACAGGGTTGGCATTGCGTGGACACAAAACCGCTGTCATTGACTTTGATGTGGGTTTGCGCAATCTGGACCTGATCATGGGCTGTGAGCGTCGTGTCGTCTATGACCTGATCAATGTGATCCAGGGCGAAGCCAACCTGAATCAGGCACTGATCAAAGACAAGCAATGCGATAACTTGTACATCCTTGCTGCCTCACAAACACGAGACAAAGATGCGCTCACGCAGGAAGGCGTGGAGCGGGTGTTGAATGACTTGTCGTCCATGGACTTCGAGTACATCGTGTGCGACTCGCCTGCTGGTATTGAGACCGGCGCACTGATGGCAATGCATTTCGCTGACGAAGCCCTGGTGGTTACCAATCCGGAAGTCTCATCGGTGCGCGATTCAGACCGCATTCTCGGAATGCTGTCGAGCAAGACCAAGCGTGCGATGGAAGGTACAACGCCGATCAAGGAGCATTTGCTCATCACACGTTACAACCCGGCACGCGTAGACCAAGGGCAGATGCTGTCCCTGGAAGATATTCAGGATATCTTGCGCATACCGTTGATTGGTGTGATACCTGAAAGTGAATCTGTTTTGCAAGCATCGAATCAGGGCGTTCCTGCTGTACACATGCAAGGCAGCGATGTATCTGAAGCCTATAAAGACGTGATCGATCGCTTTTTGGGTGCTGAAAAGCCCATGCGATTTACCGAGGCTCCCAAACAAGGTTTGCTGAAGCGCCTGTTCGGAGGGAAATGAGGCTATGTCATTCCTTTCATTTCTGATCGGCGAGAAAAAGAAGACAGCAAGTGTTGCAAAGGAACGGTTGCAAATCATCCTGGCCCATGAACGCAGTGGCCGGAATGCAGCGGAACCTGACTATCTGCCCGATCTGCAACGGGATCTGGTTGCAGTCATCAGCAAGTACATCAAGATCAATCCTGACGATATCAAGGTCAATCTGGAACGTCAGGACAACCTGGAAGTGCTGGAAGTCAAAATTGAGCTACCTGACGCGCGTTAAGCGCCGATAGAAAACTGCAAATTTGTTTGACCCTGCAATCCTCGTTCATTGAACGTACGTTCTTGGAATGAGATGGCAACAGGGTCTATCTGTACAAGACTGCTAGCCCGTGTTCCATATCCCGGCATTTTGATAAAGACAGCAGACAGCTGGTGTTCGATGTGTTGCGGGACACCGGTTGAGGGGCAAGTGTTCAAGCTGGCAAGGCGACTATCGCTCAGTAAAGCAAAGTAATCTTCTTCAGAAACGCTTTTCGTTTCCCGAAGATGAGAAAGCCCGCTCTTGGTAGCCACCAACTTGGGCCAAGGTGTGTCAAATCCAGCATTCGAAACGCCCGAAATGCCCGGCAACATGGTCAGAATCTGACCCGTATGGCTTTCAAAGCCAGCCAAAGTTTCACCGTCGAATACCAGCAAGTTGAACGCGTTATAGGTATTTGCCTGTGTCTCAATTTCATTGATATATTCTTCGGCATCAAGCGCCGTAGACAAAAACTGAGTAACCAATTCACCCCGGCTTTTCGCCTGTGGATTGGATACCTTACCGTTTCTGAAGTTGGTGACCGCGGCCATTCTGCCTGTGCGACTGCAGCCTAACCACGTACCGAGTGCTTCTAGGTCTTTACCTGCGTAGATGTTGGAATCAGGCCATGCATGCAGGGGAAGAGTAGGCCGTTGGTACGCTTCATCACGATTGCTCAAAAGAAGTAAATTTTTGGATTCCGGATCCCAGTCCCAGACGATGAGGCACATTGAAGCAGCTTAGACCAAGGGAAGCGTGGTTCTATCGATCACCCGGCGCAGCACAAAGCTGGAGTGAACACCTGTGACCCCTTCAATCCGGGTGAGCTTGTTCAATAACAAGGTTTGGTAATGGTCCATGTCTTTCACTGCCACTTTGATTTGATAGTCCGCATCCTGGCCAGTGATGAGCAGGCATTCAAGCACTTCTGGCAATACGCCAACGCTGGCTTCAAAGTTGGCAAATCGTTCGGGCGTATGTCTGTCCATGGAGATATGGACCAAAGCGATCAAAGACAGACCCAGCTTTTTGGCATCCAACATGGCGCGATAACCCGTAATCAAGCCGGATTCTTCAAGCGCCCGGACCCTACGCAGGCAGGGCGAGGGAGACAAGCCAATGCGATCTGCCAAATCCTGGTTGGCAATCCGGCCGTCTACTTGGAGGATTTCCAGAATTTGCTGATCTATGCGATCTATTTCCATAATATATCCATAAAACATAAATTTACAAAATATTATGCCAAATATATAGAGAAATGGAGCAAGTTCGCAATCTAATGCTTGCTCAACCGCCATACACTTCTTCTCAGGGTTGAATCACAGCCTCACTTCTTCCGGAGCTCACAAGGAACCGGTTCACTGCAGGTTTTACCAAAGCCTCTACCTACAACGCCCTTGCTATTCAACCGATAGCGGGGCGTTTTTGTTGGCGGGTACGATCACCGCATGAGCGAGACCACAAATTTTCATTCAGTGACTTCAAATCTGCTGGGTGGACAACGCATTGCCACATTGGCAACTGTTGACGATGACGGGCTTCCGCACGCGTCCTTGGTTCCCTTTGCGCTGTTACGTGGGCAGGCATCCCTGTTGATTCATGTGAGTGCACTGGCGCCGCACTTTGGCTATTTGAAACGCAGATTACAGGCAGCAGTTTTGATTTCAAAGCCAGAAATAGCAGGTGAAGAAGTTCACGCGCTACCGAGACTGTCAATTCAAGCCGACATTGAGTTCATTGACAGACAAAGTCCTGACTACGCCCCAGCACGCGATGCATATGTTCAACGTTTCCCTGAAGCGGGATTCATGACCGATTTGCAGGACTTTGCTTTTGTCAAAATCAAGCCACTTTCAGGCCGGGTTATTGCCGGATTTGGTGCCGCCAGAAAGCTTGACCAAGCAAGCTTGCGGGTAGCTATTGAAAACAGTTAGTTGCCTTCGACGAAAGCGACCATGACTTTGGCAAAGTCTGCGCCCTCGTGTCCGTATTGCAGACTTTCCATGCTGGACGCGTAGTGCTCGTCACCCAGAAGCGCGCGACGTTTGTTCAAAAGATAGGCGCTGTAATCTTCTACAAATTCGGGATGCGGTTGAATGCACAGGACCTCTTTGCCTTTGGAGTAGGCAGCGATTGGGCATCGGTCACTGCTCGCAAGCAGTCGTGCGCCTTCAGGTAACTCCAAGACCTGGTCCTGGTGGCTGGCCAACAAAGCAAAACCATCTCGGTTGTCGTCTACGAGATCTTCTGCATGCCACTGGTACGTGTTGCGACCCGTTACCCAGCCTTGAGGTGCACGACCCACTTTGGCGCCCATGCACAGAGCGATCAACTGATGGCCGAAACACACACCCAACAACTTGATGTCGGTGGACAACAGCTCAGTGACCCTACGCCGCAGCTCTACCACCCAAGGCTCATCCGAGAAGGAGTCTGCTTTGCTGCCCGTAAGAAGCACAGCGTCGTAATCTGCAAAGTTCGCCGGGTATTCACCGTGCGGTGTGCTGAAACGATCCATTGTCCAATCGGCAGCCCCGGCTTCACGAAGGACTTTCTCCAGCATGGCACCGTAATTGCCGTATACCGGGATCAAGGCTTCATCGATGGTGTCGTTGTCCAGAATGCAGAGTTTCATGCTTTGAATATTCCCGAGTTTCACTAAGAAAACCACACCCTGTCGAGTCAAAACAGGGCGTGAAGTTCCGGTATCAGTGCTCCATGCTACATTAGCGAGTCGCCAAAAAGCGATTGGCAGTGTCTGAGCCTCGTGCAAAAACACAATTCTCCCGACTGTGGAGGTTCCAATCCAGCGCCTATTCGGCTTCTAGAGCGACTCCCAATACCTACCGGTAGCTGCAGACGGATAACCAGTCCACTTCCTTTGCAGTTGGCGCGTTTGTATATTTATAAATTCAGAACCAAAATTAGTTTGACGATTTACACACAGTTCAACTTGGCAAATAGCGCATTGCCGGCTGCACTGGTGCGACGCGCACAAATATTGAATTTTGGTGACAATTTTTCAACGCTTGTTGCGCTGGCGGAATCTGCAAACGCACAAGTTTTTTACCGGACACAAGCTCGAACCGGCTCCTGGTAATTAATAGGTTCAGAGGAAGTTTTATGGCAAAAGAAGATCTGATTGAAATGATGGGCGTGGTTAACGAAGTGTTGCCTGACACCCGTTTCCGCGTCACCTTGGACAATGGTCATCAGCTGATCGCCTATTCGGCAGGCAAGATGCGCAAGAACCACATCCGCATTCTGGCGGGTGACCGTGTTTCCCTGGAGTTGTCTCCTTATGACCTGAGCAAGGGTCGTATCAACTTCCGTCACATCGAAGGCCGCGGCCCGATGACCCCACGTCGCTGATCAGCGACTGTGAAATTCACTTCCATCACGACCGCGTGATGGGATTTTGGAAACCGCACCTTGTTTGCTATAACTTATATAGCGGCTTGCGCATAATCCTCGGGCGCCAGAGCCCGATTAGAGCCTGATTCTGCTCACAGCTTGAAGGTTGCCACCACCTGCACCAGATCATGGGCCTGACTCTTCAGGCTGCTGGCAGCCGCTGCCATCTCTTCCACCAGGGCGGCGTTCTGCTGGGTAGCCTGGTCCATCTGGGTGACTGCTTCTCCAACCTGAGAGACTCCGGCACTCTGTTCTGAGCTGGCGGCACTGATTTCTCCCATGATGTCTGTCACCCGCCGGATGCTGCTGACCACTTCGGTCATGGTTTCACCAGCTTTGTCTACCAGACTACTGCCTTGCTCTACCCGCTCTACGCTGGCGTTGATCAGGGTTTTGATTTCTTTGGCGGCTTCGGCACTGCGTCCTGCCAAGCTACGGACTTCGGATGCCACCACGGCAAAGCCCCGGCCTTGTTCTCCTGCTCTAGCGGCTTCTACGGCTGCATTGAGGGCCAGGATGTTGGTCTGGAAGGCAATGCCGTCAATGACGCTGATGATGTCTGCAATCTTGCGGCTGGATTCGTTGATGCCTTTCATGGTCTCCACGACCTGGCCGACGACTTCTCCACCTTGAATAGCCACGGTGGAGGCATTCATGGCCAGCTGATTGGCCTGACGGGCGGAGTCGGCGTTTTGTTTGACGGTGGAGCCGAGTTCTTCCATGGACGCTGCGGTTTCTTCCAAAGCACTGGCTTGTTGTTCGGTGCGGGCCGAGAGGTCGTTGTTGCCTTGGGCGATTTCGGCGCTGGCGGTGGCTACGGATTCGGAGCCTGAGCGGACCTGGGAAACGACGTGGGCCAGCTTGGATTGCATGCGCTGCAGAGCCGCCAACAGTTGGCCAGTTTCATTGGCCGAGTCCACTTTGATGGTCTTGGATAAATCACCATCTGCGATGTTGTCTGCCAGATCAATCACCGTCGATATCGGCCCGGTCACTGACTTGGTCACCCACAAGGTGGCAAAAACGGCAGCGATTGCACCAAGCAATAGTGCGGTGAGCATGGAGGCACGCGCAGTACTGAAACTCTTGTCCGTTTTGTTACTGGCGAACGTGGCACCAGATTGGTTGTACTCAGAGATCTTCTTGGTTGTGACAATGATCTTGTCAAACAAGACCTTGGCATCGCCCTCCAACAGCTTGCGAGCAGGAAACTTCTCTCGTTTGGTGGACATGTCGATCAATTGGGTGTGAAGGGCCTGATAAGCTTTCCAATCGGTTTCCAGCGCATCAAACAAAGCCTTCTCTTCGGCCTCGTCAACAAGCTTTCCGTATTCCAGGCGTGTGGCCTCTACCGTTGCAACCGATTGGGAAGCCAGCTTTTCTATGCGCTCCATGGCGCCTTCGTCGGTGTTGAGCACGTGCTGACTTTCCCATGCCCGCAAATCCGCAAGGCCCGCTTTCAGGTCGCCTACAAGGCCCACACTGGGCAACCAATTGGTGGTGATAGCGGTGGTGTCATTGCGCATGGCTTGCATCTGCGAGATTGCAAGTACCACAACGGCGACCAGCAACGCGGTCAGGCCGCCCATCACCGCCATCAGACGCGTGGAAATCTTCATGTCTTTGATATTCATGGCCTGTCTCCTTATGGTTGTATCGGGGCCAATTCCAGCTGCTATAGACGCTTATGGGGCGAAAAATAGCATGCTTCGCAACGACGAAAAAGGCCCATAACAACGGTGTTTCCGTCGCTATGGGCCCTAAAGGCATCAAACAGTACGCAATTTAGTGAGAGTCTCGTGGAACGGCTGCGCCGCTTCCACCCACCAAAAAGTCGAGATCGGCACCCAAGTGCGCTTGTTGAACCGTCTCGACGTAAAGCTTGTACCAACCGCGTTTTGGTTTCTCAGGCGCTTGCCATGCAGCAAGACGACGAGCCAACTCTTCGTCAGAAATCTCCAAGTGCAGTTTGCGCTCCGGCACGTTCAATTCAATGATGTCACCGTTTTGCACCACCGCCAAGGGACCGCCCGCCGCAGCTTCGGGAGAGGTATGCAGTACGGTGGTGCCGTAGGCAGTTCCGCTCATACGCGCATCCGAGATGCGGACCATGTCGGTAATGCCTTTTTTGAGCACCTTGGGAGGCAACGGCATATTGCCCACTTCCGCCATGCCGGGGTAGCCGCGGGGACCACAGTTTTTGAGCACCATGATGCTGTTCTCGTCGATGTCCAGATCCGGATCGTCAATGCGGGCGTGGAAATCCTCAATGGATTCGAATACCACTGCCGGGCCGCGGTGTTGCAGCAAATGCTTGGACGCGGCAGAAGGCTTGATCACGGCACCATTGGGTGCCAGATTGCCACGCACCACCGCAATGCCTGCGGCTGGCATGAACGGCTCTTGCACGGTCTTGATGACTTCGCGGTTGTAGCAAGGCGCGTTCTCGACGTTCTGGCGGATGGTTTTGCCGTTCACGGTCAAGGCGTCGCCATGCAGCATGGGCAGGATTTCACGCATGACAGCAGGCAGTCCACCGGCGTAGCAGAAGTCTTCCATCAGGTACTTGCCGGAGGGCTGGAGATTCAGGATGTTGTTGACTTCGGAACCCAGTTTGTCAAAGTCTTCCAACTTCAAATCCACGCCGATACGACCAGCAATTGCCAAAAGGTGGATCACAGCATTGGTCGAACCACCGATTGCCGCATTGGTACGGATGGCGTTTTCGAAAGCCTGACGGGTCAAGATCTGGGACATCTTGATGTCCTGTTTCACCATCTCGACGATGCGGCGACCGGTGAGTTGAGCCAAACGCTTGCGACGGGTGTCGGCTGCCGGAATGGCGGCGTTTTCGGGCAGTGCCATACCCAGTGCTTCGACCATGCTGGCCATGGTGGAAGCCGTACCCATGGTCATGCAAGTGCCGCTGGAGCGATGCATGTCACTCTCGCAGGAAGTGAATTCCTGCATTGTCATTTGACCGGCCCGCACCATTTCCGACATCTGCCAGACCCCGGTGCCCGAGCCTACATCCTGCCCGCGGAACTTTCCATTGAGCATGGGGCCGCCGGACAAGCCGATGGTGGGCAGGTCGCAACTGGCGGCACCCATCATCAGGGAAGGCGTGGTTTTGTCACAACCCATCAGCAGCACAACGCCATCGATGGGATTACCGCGAATACTTTCTTCCACATCCATGGACGCCAGATTGCGGAACAGCATGGCGGTTGGTCGCAGTTGCGTCTCTCCGAGCGACATCACCGGAAACTCGAGAGGGAAGCCGCCAGCCTCATACACACCACGCTTGACGAACTCTGCCAGCTCACGGAAATGGCCATTGCAAGGCGTCAGCTCGCTCCACGTATTGCAGATGCCAATAACCGGGCGACCATCCAACAGGTCGTGCGGATAACCTTGGTTTTTTATCCAGCTGCGATGTACGAAACCATCGCGGTCTTCGCGACCGAACCAAGCGTGGCTGCGTCGGAATGGGGGTTTTTCGGAACTCATGGGCTTGCCTCTTTGTACGTGGAGGCAGATGCCTCCGGTTCTTGACAGCAGGCATGGTACCAATGCACAGTGATAATAGAAAATGAATTTAGAGACGATTCATATATATATATTGCTATCAAACCAGAGAAAAAACCATGTCCAAAACATCAAAACTCGCGCGTTATCCCAGCCTAGAAGGTAAAAATGTTTTCATCACAGGCGGCGGAACCGGAATTGGAGCTGCCATCGTGACCGCCTTTGCGGAGCAAGGCGCACAGGTGGCGTTTGTGGATGTTGCGGAACATGAAAGTCGCCTGTTGGCAGATCAGCTGACCAGCACCCTTGCCACCAAGGTTTGGTGGCGGACTTGCGACGTCCGTGATGTCGTGGCCCTTCAGGCAGCGACTGAGGATGCCGCCCGGGCGTTGGGGGACTTTTCGGTGCTGGTGAACAATGTCGCCCGCGATGACAGGCACACGTTGGAGTCAGTGACCCCGGAGTACTGGGATGAGCGTATGGCCGTCAACCAACGACCGGCCTTTTTTGCCATTCAAGCGCTGGTGCCCGGCATGAAGCGTCTTGGCGCCGGCTCGATCATCAACCTCGGCTCCACCGGATGGCAGACCAAAGGTAGCGGTTATCCCTGCTACGCGGTAGCGAAATCATCAGTGAATGGTCTGACGCGCGGTCTGGCGGACACATTGGGCGCGGATCGCATTCGAATCAACACCGTCTCTCCCGGTTGGGTTATGACGGAGCGTCAGATCAAAATGTGGCTGAATGCTGAGGGCGAAGCCGATATCCAGCGCAATCAATGTTTGCCGGACAAGCTGCAGCCGTCTGACGTCGCCCGCATGGTTCTATTCCTTGCATCCGACGATGGTGCCATGTGCACTGCGCAGGAATTCAAGGTCGACGCGGGCTGGAACTAAGGGGTACATCCGCTAGGCGCCGGGCAACGCATCCACACTGAATGCTTTGCCGTACACCGTCATGGCGGAAGACTTCAAAGCACGCAATACCACCTCGGCCGCTGGTGACAACAAACGGTCCCGGCGTGTGATGAAGCCAAAAGGTTCCATTTCGCAGGGCATGGCTACGGGCAGGATCGACATCAGTCCGTGGTTGGCATAGTAGCGGGCCACATCCACTGCCATGACGCTCACCATATCGCTTTGTTGCATCATTTTGCTGATGAACAGCATGGCGCTGGTTTCGACGCTGTTGGAGGGTTGTTCCAAGCCCAGCTCCTGAATCATCAGATCAAACCGGTGACGCAACATGCTGCCGGCTGGCGGGACAATCCAACCGTACTTGAAGACATCTTCAAGGGTAGGCTTGATCGCAGTAAGCAAGGGATGGCCAGGCCGCGCCACAGCACAAATGGGCTCCTCTGCCAGCATTTCGTAGCGTAGCGCGGCTTTGTCATGCTCCGGAGACAAACGCCCCACCAGGATATCGAGGCTGCCCCGGTTGAGTTTCTCAATCAATACGTTGCTGGGCTCGATCTGGATGGTAATTTGCAGGTTCGGGTGTGCCTGCTTTACGGCCGCCACAGTAGGTGGCAACAGGGCGAGCCCCGGCGCGGTGATGGACCCCAGGTTCACTTGGCCGAACTGACCGTTTTTGGCTGCCTGCAACTCTTCATGGGCCTGGTTCAAACTCGCCAGTGCGGCCCTCGCATGGCGAATCATGGTGTCGCCATACCAGGTTGGCCGCATGCCGCGGGGTAAACGCTCGAACAGGGAGACGCCCAACACGTCCTCCAGGTCCTTGAGTAGCTTGGAGGCCGCGGGCTGCGTCATGTTCAGCACTTGGGCCGCACGGTGAATGTTGCCTTCTTCTGCCAACGCGACCAATAGCAAAAGTTGCCTGGTTTTGAGCCTTGCACGCAAGAACCAATGGGTGTAATTCGTCATTTAGGGTTAGCACCAATCTGCATTTACATATCGAATAAGCCTCAAACTATATTGGAAATAAATCAATGTGGTAAGTAAGATTTGCCGCCTGAGCCGAAAAGGCGAAGACGCACATGACAGAAGCAACCACACACAGGAGACATTCCATGACAGCACGTAGAACCACCCTCAAGGCACTTGCAGCAAGCCTTGCATTGGGTCTGGCATTCGGCACCACCGTAGCCAACGCACAAGACAAGGGCCTCGTTGGCGTGGCCATGCCCACCAAGAGCTCTACCCGCTGGATCAGCGACGGCAACAGCATGGTTGCCGCCTTGGCTGCCAAAGGCTACAAGGCCGATCTGCAGTACGCAGAAGACGACATCCCCAACCAGTTGGCCCAGATCGAAAACATGATCACCAAGGGTGCCAAGGTGCTGGTGATCGCTGCGATCGACGGTACCACCCTGACCAACGTGCTGCAAAAAGCCGCAGACAAGGGCATCAAAATCATTTCTTATGACCGCCTGATCGTCGGTTCCAAGAACGTGGACTACTACGCCACCTTTGACAACTTCCAAGTGGGTGTATTGCAAGCCCAATCTCTGGAAAAGGCTCTGGGTCTGAAGGAAGGCAAAGGCCCCTTCAACATCGAATTGTTCGGTGGCTCTGCAGATGACAACAACGCATTCTTCTTCTACGACGGTGCGATGTCTGTACTGGACCCCTACATCAAGTCCGGCAAGCTGGTGGTTCGCTCCAAGCAAACCGGCATGCAAAAGGTGGCAACACTGCGTTGGGACGGCCAAGTGGCCCAAGCGCGTATGGAAAACCTGTTGAGCGCTTACTACGGCAAGGACAAGGTCCATGCTGTGTTGTCTCCCTATGACGGTCTGTCCATCGGTATCATTTCCGCCCTCAAGGGCGTCGGTTACGGTGGCGCAGGCCAACCCATGCCTTTTGTGAGTGGCCAAGACGCCGAAGTGCCTTCCGTCAAGTCCATCATCCGCAAAGAGCAGTACTCCACCATCTTCAAGGACACTCGCGAACTGGCCAAGGTCACTGCCAACATGGTGGATGCCGTTATGTCTGGCAAGCAGCCTGAAATCAACGACACCAAGACCTACAACAACAAGGTCAAGGTTGTGCCTTCCTACCTGCTCAAGCCTGTTGCTGTGGATCTGTCCAACTACAAGCAAGTGCTGATTGGTAGCGGTTACATCAAAGAAGAGCAGCTGAAGTAATCTTTAGCGGCGATAAAGAGGCCCTGTGCCCCAAAGCACAGGGCTTTTTACATTCTTCTGGTTCAAGAGAACGATCGTTGAGGCACCATGGCTGAACCTATTTTAGAAATGCGTGGAATGCGCAAGACATTCCACGGCGTGACCGCCCTAAGCAATGTGAACCTCACAGTGCAAGAAGGCCAGATTCACGCCATCGTCGGCGAGAACGGCGCCGGCAAATCCACCCTGATGAAAGTGCTGAGCGGTGTTTACCCCTTTGGTGACTACGAGGGCACCATCCGCTACCAAGGTGAGGAATGCCAGTTCCGTGGCATTCACGACAGTGAACAAAAAGGCATCATCATCATCCACCAGGAGCTGGCGCTCGTGCCACTGCTGTCGATTACAGAGAACATTTTTCTCGGTAACGAACAAGCCAAAGGTGGCGTGATTGACTGGAATACGTCTTACGTCAAAACGCAGGCCTTGCTGAAAAAAGTCGGCTTGAAAGAATCCCCCAACACCCTGATTACCAATCTGGGTGTCGGTAAACAACAACTCATCGAAATTGCCAAAGCACTGTCCAAAGAGGTCAAGCTTCTGATCCTGGACGAGCCCACCGCAAGTTTGAATGAAACCGACAGTGATGCGTTGCTGGAGCTATTGCTTGAACTCAAAAGACAAGGCATCTCTTGCATCCTGATTTCGCACAAGCTCAATGAAATCTCCAAGGTGGCCGATGCGATCACGGTGCTGCGGGACGGGGCGACAGTCGCCTCGCTGGATTGCCGTACCGAACCCGTCAGTGAAGACCTGATCATCCGCCACATGGTGGGACGCGAAATGGCTGACCGCTACCCCAAGCGCACGCCGAATGTGGGCGATACCGTATTTGAAGTGCGCGACTGGGTGGTACACCACGCCATTCACCCTGAGCGCAAAGTCATCAAGGGTGTCAACCTGCACGTCAAGCGTGGAGAGATCGTCGGCATTGCCGGACTGATGGGTGCGGGACGGACCGAGCTGGCCATGAGTATTTTCGGCCGCACCTATGGCCAGAACATCAGCGGCAAAGTCTTGCTCAACGGCAAAGAGGTGGACACCAGCACCGTTCAAAAAGCCATTGACCAAGGCATTGCCTATGTCACGGAAGACCGCAAAGGCTATGGCCTGGTACTCGATGAAACCATTGCCTGGAACACCACACTCGCCAACTTGTCAGCAGTGTCCAACAAGACCGTGGTTGATGAGGGCAAGGAATTCAGCGTCGCCCAGGACTTCCGCAAAAAGCTCAACATCCGAAGCCCCAATGTGTTTGCCCGCACCGTCAATTTGTCGGGTGGCAACCAGCAAAAAGTGGTGCTGAGCAAATGGCTGTTTTCCGAGCCCGAAGTGCTCATTCTGGATGAGCCCACCCGCGGTATCGACGTAGGTGCCAAGTATGAGATCTACACCATCATTGCGCAGCTCGCCGCTGAGGGGAAGTGCGTGTTGATGATCTCCAGCGAGATGCCCGAGTTGCTCGGTATGTGCGACCGGATCTGTGTATTGAATGAAGGTGCTTTTGTGGCGGAATTCCCAGCCGCAGAAGCGACACAAGAAAAAATTATGCGTTCTATTGTGACGTCAGGAGTGAACTGAAATGGCAAGCACAACCCCGGAAACAAATGCCCCTGCCACGAGCGGCGGTATGGCTTTCTTGAAAAGCAACCTGCGTGAATATGGCCTGTTGATTTCCCTGGTCATCATCATGGTGTTTTTCCAGGTCAAGACAGACGGCACCCTGTTTCAGCCGCTGAACCTTACCAACCTGATCTTGCAAAACAGCTACATCATCGTGATGGCGCTGGGCATGCTGCTCGTCATCGTGGCCGGCCACATTGATCTTTCGGTAGGCTCTGTGTGCGGCTTTGTTGGCGCGGTAGCGGCGGTACTGATGGTCAACTACAACTGGCACTATGTACCCGCCACCATTGCCTGCCTGATCCTGGGTGGATTGATCGGGGCGGCCCAAGGCTATTGGGTTGCGTTCTACAAAATCCCGTCCTTCATCGTGACACTTGCCGGCATGCTGGTCTTCAAGGGCCTGGCCCTCGCAGTGCTGGAGGGCGCATCCGTCGGCCCCTTCCCGCCGGAGTTCCAATTGCTCAGCACCGGGTTCATTCCTGACCCGTTCGCCGGAGAGACCTTGCGGGTGGCCACACTGGTGATCGGCCTGCTTATTGCCTTGGTGATGTTGGTCAGCAAAGTGCGTGGCCGTGCAGATCGCGCAGCCCATGGGATGGAGAACGAACCTGTCTTGTTGTTCGGGATCACCAACCTGATCTTCATCGGCATGATCGTGGCCTTCAGCTACCAGTTGGCTTCGTACAAAGGCTTGCCGAACGTTCTGGTGGTGATGCTGCTCCTGATGTTGGCCTACGACTTTGTCGCATCGCGCACCACTGTCGGTCGACGCATTTACGCCCTTGGCGGCAACGAGAAGGCTGCTCGTTTGTCCGGTATCCGCACGGAACGCCTCACGTTCTACACCTTTGTCAACATGGGTGTGCTGGCTGCATTGGCCGGGCTGATTTTTGCAGCGCGTCTGAATACGGCGACCCCCAAGGCAGGTTTGGGCTTTGAGCTCGATGTGATCGCTGCCTGCTTCATCGGTGGCGCATCGGCATCGGGCGGTGTGGGCAAAGTATTGGGCGCGGTCATCGGCGCGTTCATCATGGGCGTGATGAACAACGGCATGTCCATCATGGGTATCGGTATTGATTGGCAACAGGTCATCAAGGGCCTGGTCTTGTTGGCAGCCGTCTGCTTCGACGTCTACAACAAAAACAAATAAGGACTCACTATGTACTCCGCCTCTAACGCCCGCTACAAGGGCGTGTTTCCTGTCGTCCCTACGACCTTCAATGATGCCGGCGAGCTGGACCTGGAAAGCCAAAAACGCTGTGTCGACTTCATGATCGACGCAGGCTCCACCGGTTTGTGCATCCTGGCCAACTTCTCCGAGCAGTTTGTGCTGGCCGATGCTGAGCGCGAAGTGCTCACCAAAACCATCCTTGCCCATGTGAAGGGGCGGGTGCCGGTCATCGTGACGACCACGCATTTCAGCACCCAGGTCACCATTGCGCGCAGCGTGCAGGCCCAGCAGCTAGGTGCCTCCATGGTCATGGTGATGCCTCCGTACCACGGCGCCACGATCCGTGTGCCCGAAGGCCAGATTTATGAGTATTTCGCGCGTCTCTCGGATGCGATCGATATTCCCATCATGATCCAGGACGCCCCCGTCAGTGGTACGCCTTTGTCGGTGCCTTTCCTGGCTCGCATGGCGCAGGAAATCAAGCAAGTGTCGTACTTCAAGATCGAAACAGCGGGCGCTGCGTCCAAGTTGCGCGAGCTCATTCGCGTAGGCGGTGCAGCCATTGAAGGCCCGTGGGATGGCGAGGAAGCCATCACCCTCATGCCCGACCTGGACGCCGGTGCCACCGGCGCAATGACCGGAGGTGCCTACCCCGACGGCATCCGCAAGATTGTGGACGCCTATGCTGCCGGCCGTCGTGACGAGGCGGCTGCCCACTACCAGCAGTGGCTGCCCCTCATCAACTTCGAAAATCGCCAAGGCGGCATACTGACGGCCAAAGCATTGATGAAGGAAGGTGGCGTCATCGCTTGCGAAGCCGGCCGCCACCCCTTCCCCGCCATGCATCCCGACACACGTGCCGGCTTGATGGATACGGCCAAGCGTCTGGACCCCATGGTGTTGCGCTGGGGCCGGTAAGCCCGTTCATCACCCGATAAGGATTCGCCACCATGTCAGAAAACACCGTCTTCCAACTCCTCGGTCGCCGCTTGCGACTGGCGGTAATCGGTGGTGGCCCCGGCTCCTTTATCGGCGCCATGCACCGCCAGGCCGCACGCCTGGATGACCGGTACGAATTGGTGGCAGCAGCTCTCTCGTCCGACCCTGAACGATCCAAGTCCAGCGGCCAAAGCATCGGGGTACCCGCAGATCGTTGCTATGGGGATGGAACTTCATTGATTGAAGCAGAAGCCCGACGCGCCGATGGCGCTGAGGTCGTGGCCATCATGACGCCCAATGACAGCCACTTCCGCTTTTCCATGCTGGCGCTGGAACATGGCATGGACGTCATATGCGACAAGCCCATGACCAATACGCTGCAAGAAGCCGAGGCACTGCATGCGAAGGTGCAGAGCAGCGGTCGTGTGTTCTGCCTGACCCACAACTACACCGGCTACCCCATGGTGCGCCAAGCCAAGGCCATGGTGATGGAAGGTTTGTTGGGCGACATCCGTCTGGTGCAGGTGGAATACGTGCAAAGTGGTCGTGCCAAAGCCGGCCCCGGTCGCAAGGCCTGGAAAGAAGACCCGGCCCGTGGTGGCCCTTCCCTCGTGATGGGTGATATCGGCACCCACGCCCACAACCTGCTGCGCTTCATTACCGGCCTAGAAGTCGCCGAGGTCGCTGCGGATGTAGGCAGCATCGTGCCCGACCGCGTCACCCATGACTATGCCGGCGCCATGCTGCGCATGAGCAACGGTGCGCGTGGCAGCTTTTGGGTGACGCAGGCTGCAGCGGGTGTGGAAAACGGCCTGCGCATCCGCGTGAGTGGTTCGTTGGGCAGTGTGGAGTGGCATCAGGAACATCCGCAGGTGCTGCACTTCAAACCGCTGGACGCGCCCGCCCAAGTGCGCACCCCGAATGGCCAAGGCACCCTGCCATTGGCAGCCCGTGCTTCGCGCATTGTGGCGGGCCACCCGGAAGGTTTTCACGAGGCGTTTGCCAATCTGTACACCAATGCGGCGGACACCATTGCAGCGCAGCGCAGCGGAAACGCGCCTGACCCGCTGAACCAGTTTTTCCCGAATGCGACTGACGGCTTGCAAGGCATCCGCTTTGTAGCCGCCGCTATTCGTTCCAGCCGCCACAACGGCGCCTGGACTACCGTTTAACCCACTTCATCAAACCATGACCACCCAATACAACAACCTTATCAACGGCGAATGGCTCGCCGGCAACAGCTACGCGCCCAACCTGAATCCGTCCAACCTCGCAGACGTGATCGGTGAATACGCTCAAGCCGACGTGGCCCAGCTCAACGCTGCCGTCGCAGCAGCCCAAAAGGCCTTTCCGGCCTGGTCTACAGGCGGCATCCAGGCCCGTGCCGACGCGCTCGACAAAATCGGCAATGAAATCCTGGCTCGCAAAGAAGAGCTGGGTACCCTGCTCTCCCGCGAAGAGGGCAAGACCCGCGCCGAAGGCATTGGCGAAGCGGCCCGTGCCGGCAACATCTTCAAGTTCTTTGCCGGTGAATGCCTGCGCCTGGCCGGTGAAACATTGCCCTCCGTGCGTCCCGGCATCGGGGTGGAAGTCACCCGCGAGCCTTTGGGCGTGATCGGCTTGATCACCCCCTGGAACTTCCCCATCGCCATCCCTGCCTGGAAGATTGCACCTGCACTGGCCTATGGCAACTGCGTGGTGTTGAAGCCCGCAGACCTGGTGCCAGGCTGTGCCTGGGCGCTGGCCGACATCATCCACCGCAGCGGCATTCCTGCCGGTGTGTTCAACCTCGTCATGGGGTCGGGTCGTGTCATTGGCGACGCCTTGGTCAATCACCCCGGCATCACTGCCGTGAGCTTCACCGGCTCCGTGGGTGTGGGCCAGCGCATTGCCGCCGCCTGTGCCGGACACATGAAGAAAGTCCAGCTCGAAATGGGTGGCAAGAACCCGCAAGTGGTGCTGGACGATGCTGACCTGAATGTGGCGGTCGAGCTCAGCGTGCAAAGCGCCTTCTACTCCACCGGCCAGCGCTGCACCGCGTCCAGCCGCCTGATCGTGACCGACAAAATCTACCCGGCCTTCATCGAAGCCATGCAAAAACGCATGGCCGCCATCAAGGTGGGTGACGCCTTGGCCGCTGGCATCGACATCGGTCCGGTGTCGTCCCAAGCGCAGCTGGAGCAGGACTTGTCGTATGTGGAAATCGGCAAGCTTGAGGGCGCCACGCTGCTCACCGGTGGCGAACGCCTCACGCGCGACACCGAGGGCTTTTACATGGCACCGGCCTTGCTGGTGGACAGCACCCCGTCCATGCGTATCAACCGCGAAGAAATCTTCGGTCCGGTGGCCAGCGTGATCCGTGTGAAGGACTACGACGAAGCCTTGGCCGTCGCCAATGACACGCCCTTCGGCCTGTCGGCCGGCATTGCCACCACCAGCCTGAAATACGCCACTCATTTCAAGCGCCACAGCCAGGCCGGTATGGTGATGGTCAATCTGCCCACTGCGGGGGTGGACTACCATGTGCCTTTTGGTGGGCGCAAAGGCAGCAGCTACGGTTCCCGCGAGCAAGGCAAGTACGCTGCCGAGTTCTTTACGACGGTCAAGACTGCATATACGCTCGCCTGATTCAAACAACAACGAGGAGACAGGCATGCGATTCCTGGGGCGGTTCTTTTTAAGTACAGTGCTGATGGTGTCCATGCCCTGGGCCCATGCACAAAACAGTAAGGGCGGCGTGGGCATTCTCATGCCCACCATCACGTCCCAGCGTTGGGTGGTGGACGGCTTGGCCATGGTGCGTGCCATGGACAAGCTGGGCTACCGCCCCGATCTCAAGTACGCCAACGACGATGTAGCCACCCAAGTGGCCCAAACAGAGGAAATGCTCAAGGCGTCCGACATGAAAGTGCTGGTCATCGGCGCCATTGACGGCACCAAGCTGGCCCCGGTGCTCAAGAAGGCAGCCGAGCGCAACATCAAGGTCGTTGCTTATGACCGCCTGATCCGCGACACGCCGCATGTCGATTACTACGCTACCTTCGACAACTTTCAGGTCGGCGTGCTGCAAGGTTCCGACATCATTGAGCGGTTGGGTCTGGACAAGGGCAAAGGCCCGTTCACCATCGAGCTGTTCGCCGGTTCCCCGGACGACAACAACGCATACTTTTTCTACGACGGTGCCATGTCGGTGCTCAAGCCCTACATCGACAAAGGCAAGCTCGTCGTAGGTTCAGGCCAAATGGGCATGGAGAAGGTATCCACCCTGCGCTGGAGCGGCTCGGTCGCCCGTGCCCGCCTGGTGCAGATCCTGGACAAGCACTACACCAAACAGCGTCTGGACGCCCTGCTATCGCCCTATGACGGCATCAGCATGGAACTGATTACCGCCATGAAGAAGGCCAACTACGGACAAGGCAACCAACCCCTGCCGGTGGTGACCGGGCAGGACGCAGAGATGCCCTCCGTGCGCTCCATCATCCGGGGCGAGCAGTCTTCCACCGTCTTCAAGGACAACCGCGAATTGGCGCAGGTCGTCACCACCATGGTGGACGCCATTCTCTCCGGCAAAAAGCCCGCCATCAACGACGAAAAAACCTACAACAACGGCCAGAAGATCGTTCCATCGTTCCTGCTCAAGCCGGCTGTGGTGGACATCAACAACTGGCGCCCCATGCTGGTGAACTCCGGCTATTACCGGGCCGACCAGTTCAAGTGATTGCGCTGGGTTCCCTCTGCACATAGCCCCCTCCTGCAGGGGGCTTTTTTATGCCTGTGCCTTGCAGGCCTGATAAGGTTCGCAATCCGGCCCCAGCGCGGGCCCTGTACCCAGGAGAGCACACATGGCAATGGATGTAGTTGACTACGAAATTTTTGGTTCCGAGATGCAATACGTCGAGGTGGAACTCGACCCCGGTGAAGCCGCCATCGGCGAAGCCGGCGTGATGATGTACATGCAAGAAGGCATCACCATGGACACCATCTTTGGTGATGGTTCCCAGCAAGGCGGCTTTTTCGGCAAACTTATGGGAGCAGGCAAACGCCTGCTGACCGGCGAAGGCCTGTTCACCACGGTTTTCGAAAACAGCGGTTCCGGCAAGCAACGCGTGGCCTTTGCAGCACCCTACCCCGGCAAGATCGTGCCCATGGACCTGAGCCAACTTGGTGGCACCATCATCTGCCAGAAAGATTCCTTCCTGTGCGCCGCCAAAGGCGTGGCGCTGGGCATTGCCTTCCAGAAAAAGCTGGGCGTGGGCCTGTTCGGCGGCGAAGGCTTCATCATGCAAAAGCTCGATGGCGACGGCATGGCTTTTGTGCACGCCGGCGGCACCCTGATGGAGCGCACTCTGGCACCCGGTGAGACCCTGCGGGTAGACACCGGCTGTGTGGTGGCTTTCCAGCCCACCGTGGACTTTGACATCCAGTTCGTGGGCAAAGTGAAGTCCGCCATCTTCGGCGGTGAAGGTTTGTTCTTTGCCACCCTGCGCGGCCCGGGCAAGGTGTGGCTGCAAAGCCTGCCGCTGTCGCGCCTGGCCAACCGCATCATCCTTTCCGCGCCTGCTGCAGGTGGCCGGTCTGCGGACCAGGGCTCCTTGTTGGGCGCGGGCGTGCTCGGCGGCCTGATTGGTGGCGGCAGCAACGACGAATGAGCGCATGCTGAGCAGCAGTAGCGAAGCCGCCGCCCACAGCCCATTCACAGGCCGCTTTTTTGCCCCCGGTCTGGACGGCGTGGGGGTAGCTGCCAGCGCGCGCTGGCAGCACGGCCGCTTGCAAGTGCAAACTGCGGAACAAACATGGGAATCAGAGCCGGATGCACGTGTGCAGTCCGGTGGTTTCAATGCTACGCAGCTCGCGCTGGTATGGGCCGGTGCAGACGGCGAATGCCGCTTTTATGTGGATGCCGGTGCCTCGCGCATGGCCTTTGCTGCCGGTTTGCCCGCTCACCTGACACCGCAGCACCAGGCCGCCGGCAACGCAAGCGCCAAGGTGGAGCGGCGCTTCAGGTTGTGGTGGGCCGCTTTGGCGCTTCTTGCCTTGGTTCCATTGCTGGCCTTGGTCTTGTTAATCACCCGCGTGGACGACGCCGTGGGCTGGCTCGTGAAACATATTCCTCACGAGCAGGAAGCCAAACTGGGCGACCTGGTGCTGGCCCAGACCCGCGCCCAAATGCGCGTGATGGAGTCCGGCCCGGCAGTGGACGCCGTGCGCCTCATGGGCCAGCGCCTGACCACGGGCTCGGCCTACACCTACCGTTGGCTGGTGGTCGACAAAGCCGAGCTCAATGCCTTTACAGCACCCGGCGGCGTGGTGGTGGTCTACAGCGGTTTGCTGCAGGCCGCCAGAACGCCGGAAGAAGCAGCTGGCGTTATCGCCCACGAGGTGGCACATGCCGAGTTGCGCCATGGCCTGCAAGGAATGGTCAAAGCGCTGGGGGTGCGCGCGGGTGCCGCAGTGCTGCTGGGCGAATGGAGCGGTGCCGCGCTGGGTCAGGCGATGACCGGCTTGTTGGAAATGAAGTTTTCCCGCGAGGCTGAGGAAGCCGCCGATGCCGAAGGTTTGCGTCGTTTGGTAGCTGCACGCATCAACCCCGCAGGCATGGCCGACTTTATGGACACGCTGGTCAAGCAAAGCCCCGGTGTTGCAGTGCCAGAGCTCCTTTCTACCCACCCGGCCTCTGAGGGCCGGGCCACGCGCCTGCGCGAGGCAGTCAAAGCCCATACCGGGCCTTGGGATGTGCTGCCCTTGGACTGGGTGGCAGTACAGAAGAGCCTGTCACCGGCCGAAAAGGTGGGTAGCGCACAATAGGCTTCCACTCACAACTTGTTCATGGCCGCCACGCCCCAGCCAGCCTCTACGCAATTGAGCGACGACACCCGCAAGCTGGTGGAAGACCACCAGCCGGTGGTGCGTTCCGTGGCGAACCACGTGGGGCGGCGCCTGCCGCCGAATGTGGACAGGGCGGATCTGGTGCAGGATGGCATGCTCGGGCTGATGGAAGCGCTGCTGCGCTGGACCAAAGAGTCCTCGGGCACGCATTTTGAAAACTACATCGCCCTGCGGGCCCAGGGCGCCATGATTGACGGCCTGCGCGCTGCCGATCCGGTAAGTCGCCAGGTGCGCAAAGACATGCGGCGGGTCGAAGTGGCGCTGCAGCAGCTCAGCCACCGGCTGGGCCGTCCGCCGACCGAAGGCGAGCTGGCCAAGCAGCTTGACATGCCTTTGGCCGACTACCAGCGCTTGCTGCAGGACGCTCAAGGCTACGTGCTGATCTCGCTGCAAGACCTTACCGGCGACAGCGTAGATCAGTACCTCAAGCGCTGCCTGGAAGACAACGCCGACCCCCTGGCCCTGCTGGAGCGCGCTGCCCTGCGCCAGGCGCTGGCTGAATCCATCCAGCTGCTCCCACGCAAAAGCCAGATCTTGCTCACGTTGTATTACGAGCACGAAATGCGCATGCACGAGATCGCCAAACACCTGGGCCTCTCGGAGGCGCGCATCTCGCAAATGCACACCCAGTCCATCGCCCAGCTACGCGCCTCGATGGCCGACCGTGACATGGCGCGCCTGCTCACCCCGCGCATGCGGCCGCGCGACGAGCCTGACGAGTCGGAGTACAGCACCCTGGGCGCCTGAACCTGCTGCCCGGGCCTTATCAGGCACGATGCTTGCTGCCTGCAATGCATGCACCCTCAAGCCCCAGTTGCCACCGTATCCGGTCCCACACAGCCCCTGTGGCGTGACCGGCTTTCGCTGCTGCTGGAGTCCACCGGCGAAGGCATCTTCGGCATCGACATGGACGGCCGTTGCACCTTCATCAACCGCGCCGGGGCCGCCATGCTGGGCTACGAGTCCCATGAAGTGCTGGGCGCCAACATGCACGAGCTGGCACACCACAGCCACCCGGGTGGCGAACACTACCCTGAACACACCTGCCCCATCTTCAATGCCTTCCGCAAAGCGTTGCCCTGCCGGATCGACACGGAGCTGTTCTGGCGCCGCGACGGTTCGGCCTTCGCGGTCGAATACTCGTCGCACCCCATTGTCGATAGCGGCTTGGTGCAGGGCGCTGTGGTCACTTTTGTGGATATCTCCGCCCGCCGCAACGCCGAAGAGGCCTTGCGCCGCGCCCACACCGAGCTGGAGCAGCGGGTGGAGGAGCGCACCCAGGCGCTGTCCGAAGCCCTGCAGCAACTGCGCGAACTCACCGCCCACAGCCACTCGGTGCGCGAAGAAGAGCGCACCCGCATTGCCCGCGAAGTGCATGACGAGCTGGGCAGCCTGCTGGTCGCCTTGAAGATGGATGTCGGCTGGCTCGAAAAACGCCTGGCTGAGCAACCCGGCCGGGCGCCGGATGCCGCACAAGCCATGCGCGACCAGATGCAGCACAAATGCCGCAACATGAGCCAGCTGATTGAAGCGGCGGTGGACAACGTCGGCCGCATCATCACCGACCTGCGCCCCAGCATCCTCGATCACCAAGGTCTGTGGGTCGCGCTGGACTGGCAGGCGCACGAGTTTGTGCAGTCGGCAGAGATGGGTTTGGACTGGCACATGGACGTGAGCGCCGCGCAGCCCGTGCCTGACACCCACACCATCGCCATCTTCCGCATCTTTCAAGAAATGCTCAGTAATGTGGGGCGCCACGCGCAGGCGACGCATTTGGACATCTCGATCCGCGCGGATGCGAGTGACATCACCATCTCAGTCAAAGACAATGGCCAGGGCGCCCCCATGCAGGCCTTTGATGCGCCCGACGCCTACGGCATCATGGGCATGCGTGAGCGGGCAAGGCACTTGGGCGGAAGCCTGGAGATTACAAGCCAAATCGGCCTCGGGTCCTCTTTCAATCTGCGCGTGCAGCTACCAAAACCATAGCAATGCCAAGCTCCACCTCCCACACCCCCTACCGCATACTGATTGGTGACGACCACCGCATCGTGCGTGAAGGGCTCAAGCAAGTGCTGGCCGATGCCGCAGACCTGCACGTGGTGGCAGAGGCCGCTAGTGGCCCGGAGGTGTTGGAGGCGGTGCAGGCCCTGGGCGGCAACGCAGGCCTGTCGGCCGTGCTGCTGGACATTGCCATGCCCGGGCGGGATGGTTTGGATGTTTTGCAGGCCCTCAAGGCTGCCTGGCCCAAGCTGCCGGTGCTCATGCTCAGCACCTACCCCGAGAAGCAATACGCCGTGCGCTGCATCAAGCTGGGCGCGGCGGGCTATTTGAATAAGGGTGCCGACCCCGACGACATGATCGCCGCCGTGCGCAAGGTCGCCAGTGGTGGCGTGTATGTGTCTGCACAGGCGGCTGAGGCGCTGGCCAGTGCCGTGGCCAATACGACCCACCAAGGTGCAGAGGCGCTTTCTCATCGCGAGCACCAGGTCTTCAGGCTACTCACCGCCGGCAAAACCGTGGGCGAAATTGGTGCACAGCTGGGCCTGGCGTCCAACACGGTCAGCACCTACCGGCAGCGCATCCTGGAAAAAACCGGCACCAAAAACGACGTAGAGCTCGCGCTGTACGCCCAACAACAGGCCCATAACGCGAATTTGTAGGGCAGCCCCTACAAAGCGTTGCCGAAGTTCCCGCCATTTTTTGCAAGGGCTGCATTCCGGTACTTTCTGGCCCGCTCGTTGCAAAGGGGCACACATCTTTTAACTGGAAAGGTGTTTGCCATGTTGTTTGACTTTTCTCCCTACGATGCCGATCGCCCCTTGTTGATGCGCTGCACCTGCGGCAAAGACCACACGGTGGCAGAACACCAAAAAGAACAAGCCGCCCAAAGCGCCACCACCGAGCTCATCCGCCGCAGCCAGACTGAAGAATTCGAGGCCTATTCCAACGCGTTTGTTGAAGCCTCTCTCATCAAGGCCATCTTTCCGCAGGAGCGTGAGCGCCGCAACTTCCTGCGCGCGGTGGGCAAGGGCACAGCCATGGCCGCCATTGCCAGTGTGTTGCCCATTGCCAGCATGCAAGCCATGGCACAAGAGGCCGGCAAAAAGCCCGGAACGCTGGAAAAAACCAACCTAAAAATCGGCTTTATCCCGATCACTTGCGCCACGCCGCTCATCATGGCCCACCCCCTGGGCTTTTATAGCAAACAGGGCCTGAACGTCGAAGTCACCAAGACCGCAGGCTGGGCGCTGATCCGCGACAAGATGATCAACAAGGAATACGACGCCACACACTTCTTGTCGCCTATGCCGCTGGCCATCTCCATGGGCGTGGGCTCCACCCAGGTGCCCATGAACGTGGCCACCATCCAAAACACCAACGGCCAGGCTATCACCCTGGCCAACAAGCACAAAGACAAGCGCGACCCCAAGCTCTGGAAGGGGCTCAAATTCGCGGTGCCCTTTGAGTTCAGCATGCACAACTTCCTGCTGCGCTACTACGTGGCAGAAGCCGGCCTCAACCCCGACACCGACATCCAGATTCGCGTGGTACCCCCACCCGAAATGGTGGCCAACCTGCGCGCAGGTAACATTGATGGCTACCTCGGCCCCGATCCGTTCAACCAGCGCGCGGTGTTTGAGGAAATCGGCTTCATCCACATCCTGACCAAAGAGCTGTGGGACGGCCACCCCTGCTGTGCGTTTGGCAGCAGCACCGAGTTCATCCAGAGCAACCCCAACACCTTTGCCGCGTTGTACCGCGCGGTGCTCAACGCGGCCGCCATGGCGCGCGGCCCCGAGAATCGCGAGCTCATTGCCAAGGTGATTGCGCCCCAGGCCTACCTGAACCAGCCCGAAACCGTGCTCACCCAAGTGCTCACCGGCCGCTTTGCCGACGGCTTGGGCAACATCAAAACCGTGCCTGACCGGGCGGACTTCAACCCCATCCCATGGCAGTCCATGGCGGTGTGGATGCTCACCCAGATGAAGCGCTGGGGCTACATCAAGGGCGATGTGAACTACAAGCAGATTGCCGAAAAAGTCTTCCTGCTCACCGACGCCAAAAAGCGCATGACCGAACTCGGCATGAAGGCCCCCGAAGGCGCCTACCCCAAGTTCACCATCATGGGCAAAGTGTTTGACGCGGCCAAGCCTGACGAGTACGTCAACAGCTTCGCTATCAACAAGATGGGCTGAGCATGGCAAGCAACCTGAACGGCCGCGCGCTGCTCATCTCGCTGGTCTTGTTGTTGGCGCTGCTGGGCATCTGGCAGCTGGCTACCCACAGCACCGGCGCAGCCAGCGCCAGCAACCTGAGCGCCGAGCAAATTGAGTACCTCAAGATGCTCGGCAAAGACCCCGGCACCCAAAAGCAGGGCGGGTTTCCAACTCCCGCTCAAATGGGCGCCACAGTCTGGAAGCACCTGGCAGATCCTTTTTATGACAAGGGCCCCAACGACAAAGGCATCGCCATTCAGCTGGGCCATTCGCTGGCGCGGGTGGGTCTGGGCTTCTTGCTCGCATGCGTAGTAGCCATACCGCTGGGGTTTGTGATCGGCATGTCGCCCCTGCTGCACAAGGCGCTGGACCCGTTTATCCAGATCCTCAAGCCCATCTCGCCTTTGGCGTGGATGCCGCTGGCGCTCTACACCATCAAGGACTCGTCGGCCTCCGGCATCTTTGTGATCTTTATCTGCTCGGTCTGGCCCATGCTCATCAACACCGCGTTCGGCGTGGCCAGCGTCAAGCGCGAGTGGCTGAACGTGGCCCGCACCCTGGAGGTCAAGCCCCTGCGCAAGGCCTTTCAGGTGATATTGCCCGCAGCCGCGCCCACCATCCTGACCGGCATGCGCATCTCCATGGGGATAGCCTGGCTGGTGATTGTGGCGGCCGAGATGCTGGTGGGTGGCACCGGCATCGGCTACTTTGTGTGGAACGAGTGGAACAACCTGTCGCTCACCAACGTGCTCTTTGCCATCGGCGTGATCGGCGTCATGGGCATGCTGCTGGACCTGGTGTTTGCCCGCCTGCAGAAATGGGTGACCTATGCAGACTGAGCCCACCACTTTCACAACGCCCCGCCCCTTCCTGCAAATTGAAGGCCTGGCCAAAACCTACCCCGGTGCGACCGAGCCTGTGTTTGACCAGGTGAACTTCACCGTAGCCAAAGGCGAGTTCGTTTGCATCATCGGCCACTCGGGCTGCGGCAAAACCACCATCCTCAACGTGCTGGCAGGCCTAGAGCAAGCCAGCGCGGGCCAGGTGTTCATGGACGGGCGCGAAGTCAACGCGCCGGGCCTGGAGCGCGGCGTGGTCTTTCAGGGCCATGCGCTCATGCCCTGGCTCTCAGTGCGCAACAACATAGCGTTTGCCGTGCGCTCCAAGTGGCCAGATTGGTCTGCCGAGCAAGTGCGCGCGCATGTCGAAAAGTACGTGGCGCTGGTCGGCCTGACCGCCGCGCTGGACAAGAAGCCCGCGGCGCTTTCGGGTGGCATGAAACAGCGCGTGGGCATTGCCCGGGCGTTTGCCATCGAACCCAAAATGCTGCTGCTCGACGAGCCCTTTGGCGCGCTGGACGCGCTCACCCGCGGCACCATCCAGGACGAGCTGCTCACCATCGTGCGCGATACCGGGCAAACCGTTTTCATGATCACCCACGATGTGGACGAAGCCGTGCTGCTGGCCGACAAAGTGCTGCTCATGAGCAACGGCCCCACCGCGCGTGTGGCCGAGATCGTGCACAACACCATGCCCCGCGACCGGCAACGCGCCACCGTACACCACGACCCGCAGTACTACCCGCAGCGCAACCACCTCGTGGACTTTCTGGTCAGCCGGTCCAAAGACCTGTCCAACGGCCGTGCGCCTGCGCACCCGCCCGTGGTGCAACCCGGCCTGGCCGCTGTATCCGCAACCCCCGCTTAAACCTGTCAACACCAAAGGAGTCAACCATGAACCGCAACGACGTTACCGAAAAGATCATCACCGTCAAAGTCAGCAAAGGCATCACCTGGGAATCGGTGGCCAAAAAAGTGGGCTTGAGCAAAGAGTGGACTACCGCCGCCTGCCTGGGCCAGATGACGCTGGACGACAAGCAAGCCAAGGTCGTGGGCAAAATCTTTGGCCTGACGGTAGAAGAGCAAAAGTGGCTGCAAGTGGTGCCCTACAAAGGCTCGCTGCCCACCCCCGTGCCTACCGACCCGCTGATCTACCGCTGGTATGAAATCGTCAGCGTGTACGGCACCACCATCAAAGAACTCATCCACGAAGAGTTCGGCGACGGCATCATGAGCGCCATCGACTTTTCCATGGACATCGTGCGCCAGCCCGACCCCAAGGGCGACCGTGTGAACGTGGTGCTGTCGGGCAAGTTCCTGCCCTACAAGACTTACTGACCGAGCTTAGGCTTGGGCGCCTGTGGCGCTCAGGCCTTCTGGCGGCGCTCGCGCACAGCGGCGGCCAATGTTTCGAGTACCGGCACGGTTTGCGCCCAGCTGATGCAAGCGTCGGTCACGCTCACGCCGTGTTGCAGCGGCTTGCCGTCCACGATGTCTTGGCGGCCTTCGTTGAGATGGCTCTCGATCATCAGGCCGGTAATGCGCGCATCGCCTGCGGCAATCTGTGCGGCCACGTCTTGCGCCACCACGATCTGGCGGGCGTGCTGTTTGCTGCTGTTGGCGTGGCTCACGTCAATCATCACCTGCTCGCGCAGGCCGGCGGCTTTGAGCAGCGCGCAGGCGGCGTCCACATCAGCGGCAGAGTAGTTGGGCGCCTTGCCGCCGCGCAGGATCACGTGGCAATCGTGGTTGCCGCGTGTCTCGAAGATGGCGGCCTGGCCCATTTTGGTCATGCCCATGAAAGCGTGCGCGCCTTGCGCGGCCTGAATCGCGTCGGTCGCCACCTTGATACCGCCATCGGTGCCGTTTTTGAAGCCCACGGGGCAGCTTAGGCCGCTGGCCAGCTGGCGGTGGCTCTGGCTCTCGGTGGTGCGCGCGCCAATGGCGCCCCAGCTCACCAGCTCGCTGATGAATTGCGGCGAGAGCAAGTCCAGAAACTCGGTGGCTGCAGGCAGGCCGGTGTCCAGCACATCCAGCAACAAGCGGCGCGCCATCTCCAGCCCTTGGTTGATGGCAAAGCTGCCGTCCAGGTGCGGGTCGTTGATGTAGCCCTTCCAGCCCACGGTGGTGCGCGGCTTCTCAAAGTACACGCGCATCACCACCAGCAGGTCGGCACTCAGCAAATCGGCCTGCGCCTTGAGCAGGCGTGCGTATTCCATGGCCTGGCTGTGGTCGTGGATGGAGCAGGGCCCCACCACCACCACCAGCCGGTCGTCCTGCCCCTGCAGGATGCGCGAGATGGCCGCACGGCTGCATTCCACCAGCGCCTCGGCAGCGGCCGGCACGGGCAGCTTTTCTTCCAGCAGCGCGGGGGTGATGAGCGGGCGCACCGCACCGATGCGCACATCGTCAATACGGGTGGTGTCGTGGGTGGTCAGGGCGGCGATGGTGGAGGTTGTCATACTATGAATTTGATAGCTGCTCGCGCAGGTAATACGAGCGCTAGAGGGTGATTTGGCTTATATTTTAGAGGAGTGATGGATCCAGTGGGAAAGGCGATGGGTGCAGTACCGGAGTCAGGAATGCGCCAAGCACGATGCAGCACCCGCACAGCTTCCGTATCCCAGCGGGCGGCCCCTCTACATGCTCTGGGGTGCCAGGGCTGGATTTTGAAGCAGCGCGGCCACTACAGCTTCCGCCCGACGGGAGCTGGCCAGATGGAACGACCACATTTCGTAAAGAGGTAGTGTCTCGCGCAGGCGCAAAGGCGTGACTTGCTGATGCAGCTCTCCCGTCAGCAATGCTGGATGGGGCACCACCGCAAGCAGGTCTGTGTGGGCCACGAGGTTTAGCATGCTTGCATAGTCAGGGCACTTCACAGTGACGCGCGGTGGCGTCATGCGGCGAACCGCGAATGCTTCTGTCAGTACGTTGACCGGGCCTCGAACACTGGGCCCCACGGATGTCCAATCTGCACCCTGCAGTGCAGTGATCGTTTGTGCGTCGGTCAGAGGGTGATTTCGCCGGGCATATACCAAAGGCTGAAGTTGGTACAAGGGCTGGCAGGTCAGACCCTTCGCCACGTATCCGCGGGGCCGTGGCGCTAGGACGAGGTCGAACGCACCCTTCTGCAGTTCTGCCAGGAGGTGCCCCTCGTCGGCGCTCGTGAGTTCCAAACTGCGACGGGGATGGCCCTGGCACCAGGTGCTGTACACGGTCGGTCCGCAGACGACCGCGGCAGAAGGGGTCAGGCCGATCCGCAACACATACGGGCTTGGACGGGCACGGGAAACCGTGGCAAGCGCATCGACTCGATCCGCAATCGCTGCGCCTTCCGACGCAACCTGCAACGCCAATTCGGTAGGCACGCATTGCCGGCCGGATCGAAGCAGCAAAGGGGTTATGAAGTGCTGTTGGAGTTGCCGCATCCCGTGGCTGATGGCCGGCTGAGACACACCGCTTGCTCGCGCAGCTGCTGCAAATGAGCCGTGCTCAATGACCAGTCTCAAGTACTGCAAGTAACGCAAATTCATAAAAATCGTTTATGTATTGACGGGCATTATGGCTTGCGACCATCGAGTCCATCTGGGAAGCTCAAGTCGTTCTAAACAGCAAAAGGAAGATTCCCATGACCCAGTTAGCCATCCAGACAGTTCAAACCTATCTGCAGTACTTGCACGCCAGCGACACGGCAGGTCTGATTTCCACATTCGAGGAGAACGGTGTCGTTCATTCGCCCTTCTTGGGCACGATGGGAGCGAGCGAATTCTTCCAGAAGCTCGCGCTGGCGTCGAGCAAGAGCGTCATCACACCCATTGACCTGTTCGCATCCGTACAACCCGCTACCGACGTTGTACGGGTGGCGGCCTACTTCCGCTACGACTGGACACTGAACGACGGCAGGGAGGTGAATTTCACCTGTGTTGACGTTTTCAGTTTCCGGCCGCAAGGTTCCCGCATTCAGGATATGCAGATCGTCTACGACACGCATCCGTTGCGCGA
Source organism: Rhodoferax mekongensis (assembly GCF_032191775.1). Lineage (NCBI taxonomy): Bacteria > Pseudomonadati > Pseudomonadota > Betaproteobacteria > Burkholderiales > Comamonadaceae > Rhodoferax > Rhodoferax mekongensis. The sequence goes on from NZ_CP132507.1 coordinate 629,423, forward strand.
ACAGGTTGGCGACAAGTACGCCCCCGATCGTTGATACCCAACGCAACTACGAAGCCCCACTAAATTTTGGAAGGAAGGGGTGGATCCGGAACCAACCCATGCCGCTCCATCACCTCCCGCCACGCCGCCAGCTTGCTCTCAAAGCTCCATGACGCATTGGCCGAGCTGGTGCAGTGCGGCGATGTCGTTGGGCACCGCGTTGCGGATGGCACTGTCCAGGCTGCCTTCGCGCTCGCAGTGGGCGTACACGTCCTAGACACCCAGGCCGCGCTCCAGCAGCCACTCGCTATGATTTTCATAGCTGCTCGCGCAGGTAATACGAGCGCTAGAGGGTGATTTGGCATGTATTTTAGGTGCACTCCGCCCCCGCAAGTCTCGCTGCTGGAAATTGGGCTGTCAGCCCAGGCAAAGCCCTGGGTCACAAAGCGATGGAAGCTCCCTACGCTTCGCCCTTTTCAGAGGAGAAGCTGATGACCACCTGTGTGATGAAAGACGATGCAATCCCCGAATACGGCCAAAGCCCTGCCAAGCCCGGTTTGTACTTGGGCCTCTTTCACGGGCGGGATGACCCTAATGAGCGGATGACGGATTGGGGCTTCAATGGGCCCGCCATTGGTCCATTGGTTTGGTGCCACACCACCTACGCTAACGACGTAAAGATTGAGTTTGAATCCGCGGGTGACGCGAAGCGGTACTTTGGCGACGATTCGACCCAGCAGGACTTTGGGATCAAAGGCGACATGTTGATTTACGCCGGGAAGTACTACGGCGACTGGACGGTGTACTACGTCCCACCTGCGGAATGTTTGCCACCCGAGGACACGTTCAGGACGAGTAAGCGGGCGGGTTATCGGATTGCGCACAACCCGATGCCGAAATAGTGAGATTTCTGCCTGGCATACTGCTTTTCAAGGAGGAAAGCGGTATGTCAAAAGAGACAAAGCTACGCAATGACTGGACTCGAGAGCAGGTACTAGCGGGGCTGCATATTTATCTGCAGCTGAACTACGGACAGCTCCACGCGCGAAACCCCAAAATCAAAGAATTAGCAGTCTGGATTGGCCGTACCGCGAACTCGGTGGCACTCAAGCTGTGCAACTTAGCCAGCCTAGACCCTGCAGTGCTCGCGAGCGGTCGTAAAGGCATGGACGGCGCATCCAAGGTCGATAAAGCGGTTTGGAGTGAGCTTTTGGCGAACTGGGACGCCACTGTTCTTGAAGCCGCTTCCATTTATGGAAAGTTGGCGGCGGGTCATGGCTTGGAGGTGGCCGACGAGTTGGACCTAGAGTTACCGCCTACTGAACTGGGGCGTACCCGCACGGCCACCGTGCAAGTTCGTGTCAATCAAGCGCGTTTTCGTAAGTCTGTGCTGGTGGGCTACAACAGCACCTGCTGCATCAGCGGTTTGCAGAACGAGAGCCTGCTCATCGCGAGCCACATCGTCCCGTGGAGTGAGGACACTCACAACCGCCTGAATCCGCAAAACGGTCTCTGTTTATCCGCACTCCATGACCGCGCGTACGACCAAGGTCTTATCACGGTGTTGCCGGACTACACAGTGCGTGTGAGTCCCAAGCTCAAATCCAAAAGCGCCGACGCGTTCTTGCGGGAGTCACTTCTGCGCTTCGACAAGGCCCCCATTCGTATGCCTTCTCGCTTGGCACCTGCGCCTGAATTTTTGGCTTGGCACGCGGGTCACTTTGGATTTATCTAGGGAAATTGCTCTGTTTTTGATAGCTGCTTGCGCAATATTCACGAGCGCTAGAGCCTGATTTGACTCTTAAACCAACCCATGCCGCTCCATCACCTCCCGCCACGCCGCCAACTTGCGCTCAAAGCTCCATGACGCATTGGCCGGGCTGGTGCTGGGGAGCTGGTAGACGGGCACGCCCAGGGTGCGGGTGTGGCGGGCGTGTTTGAAGCTTTCGCCGCCGTTGTGGGCGATGGCCTGTAACTGCGGCAGGTGTAGCGCGGCGATATCGTTGGACACCGCGTTACGGATGGCACTGTCCAGGCTGCCTTCGCGCTCGCAGCTGGCGTACACGTCCCACAAGCCCAGGCCGCGATCCAGCAGCCAGTTGCTACGAATTTCATAGCTGCTTGCGCATATTCCATGGGCGCCAGAGGGCCAAATGGCTTGCAATATCTTCCAGAACTGGTTTTGCGGGTGGCCGTAATACTCTTGCGCTTGCAGCGAGCGCACACCGGGGAAGCTGCCCAGTATCAGCACCTTGGTGGCGGGTGACACCAGCGGCGCCAGGCCGGTGAGGGTAGTGTTTGTCATCCGTGCTACCCGTTTGTTAGGTTTAGGCCCAATACGGTAAGTATTCGGCAAATTTGTTGCCGCTACTTGCGTCTTTGCGTTTGAGGCGCCCTGCAGCCACCGCTTCGCTGATGAGGTTGGTGATAGCGTTGCGCTGTTTGTCATGCAGCTTGAATCGCTCACGCAGAGTGGTGTTGGTCAGGGTTTGGCTGGACAGGTATTGCAGCACAGCGTGTTGGTAGCAGGCCTCAATACGCTCGGGAGTTTCCATATCGGCGAACTTGCGTGGCGCACTGAGCGTTACGCTGAAGGTGGTTTGCTCCGGCGTGATGCGTAGGGGCGGCATACCAAAGAGCTCAATGGCCTGCACCACTTTTTGAAAGCCAGTGCCCCGTTCCTCACAAATGCGGAAGCGGCGAAATGAGTAGGCAAGTTTTTCGTTGCGCGATTCTGGGGTAGCGCCAATTAGCCGGTCAGGGCGCTTGCCCGGCAGTAAGGTGCCAGGGTTGGAAATCGCAATGCGGTCGCTGTAAACATCCACCATCGGGCCTGAGCCGCTGATATGAAAGTCTTGGTGGATGAGAGCATTGGCGATGAGTTCGCGCAGTGCAATCTCCGGATAGACACTCACCTCGGTACGCAGAGACTGTTTGATGACTTCCGAGTGCGGCAGCATTTTGCGCAAGTAGCCAATCAGCCCCTCAAAACCCACGGCGTAGCCACGTTGACCTTGCAGTTCTTCAATCGTGTCTATTTTGTTCGTGCCCCGGTAGATCACCACGCGAATGGCTTTTCTGGCCAAGTTGGGAAAGTCTTTGAGTTGACGGGCTGCCGCTATAGCCCCGAAGTTGGTGATGTAGTGCCCCCGCCCCTCCATGGTGGTAAGGCCCTCTGCGACCAGCCAATGAGCGAGGTCATCATCATCGCCCGGGAGAGGTCGTTCCAGCAGCCGCGCAATAGCCTGGAGGTCCAGTAAGTCAGCAACCTCATCGAGTTTTAGCAGGGTTGAAGCGCGCAAGTCTTCCCAGCGCATGGGCGCGCTGTTCATCATCAACGCGCCGATTTCTTGGCGGGACGCTTTCCGGGTAGTGCCCCCTGATCGAATCCATGTCTCTTCTACCGACTTTCCGCGCCGTTGCACGGGCTTAACGGGGGACTCGGGAATTTTCACCAGCAGCACCGCCGTTCCCGGCGTGTGGTCTACCACGGCGTGATCGAGTGCGATGGGCGGCTCAATGGCATCCCGGCCGAGATTGGCAAGTGTCCCGATGACTTGCTCCACCTCACTATCAGACACACCCACAGCTGTGCCATCGTTGTTGATACCAAATACCAGCACGCCCCCGTTAGGCTGGTTGGCCATGGCCATCAGGTGTTCTGCCAAGCGGTCTTTGTGGGTCGAGAGGTTGGCCTTCCAGTCCAGCTCGTTGAGCTCATGCGGCAGCGGAGATAGGCTTTCAGCCAATATCGCCAGCGCATCAGTGACCCAGTGTTTGTTTGCCATGTGACAGTAAGTTGTTGATTGGATTGGCTTTTATCAAAATTTCCGGATTCGGATGTGATAACCGGCTTGCTTTAGCCTAGCTAAGGCTTATCAAACTGAATGTGACAGCAAGTGTTTGATTTTTATAGGTTATTTGTCACTTTCCGGATTCGGATGTGATTCTAGGGTGACACCAGCGGAGCCAGGACGGTCAGTGTGACTGCCGCCATGCGCGTGCTCTGCCTTATTTCTTGGCCAAGGTTTTGCGGGCCTGCTCGATTCCGCCCACGTTTTCGGCTTTGCTAAAGCCCATGCCTTTAAGCGTTTCCAGCGCGATGCCGCTGCGCCGGCCACTCTGGCAGTACAGCAGCACGGTGTCGTCCTTGCCCACGCCCGCCTTGGCAATCTCCTGGGCGATGGCGGTGTGCTCGATGTTGATGGCGCCTTCCACATGCCCGGCGGCAAATTCCTGCGGGCTGCGCACGTCAATGATGACGTCTTTGGCCTGGGCCGTGAGGGCCCCCAAGGACATGGTGAGGGCGAGGGTGATGTTGGCGACGAGTGTTTTCATGCGGGGGCCTCAGGAGGTGGTGGGTTCCTGCGGATTGTCGCCGCCTCGCGCCAACCCGGTCTACTGCGGGATAAACCGCAGCCGGTAGATCAGCGCGCTCTCCGCGTACATCCGTGGCAGCGGCAAGCCCACTGCGGCCAGCCAAGCGCCGTGGGCGGTGGGCGGCAGGGCGGCTTGGGCACCGGCGGCAAGTGCTGCGTCGTTGAGCGGGCTGCTGGTCCACTCGGGTGGGGTCGGGTCCAGCCGCTCGATGGTGTAGTGCGCCGCCGGGCGCAGCATGGGAAGGCGCAGGGGCGGTGTGTTGCGGTGGGTAGTGGGCGCGGTGCGGTACACCAGCAGCAGAATTTCGCTGGCACCGGCGTCGCCATGGGCTTGCCAGACCACGCCGTCGCCAGCCTCGCCCAGCCACACCTGGCCGGTGTGCAGGCGGTTGCGTAGCTGTTTGTACATGCCCACCCAGCGGCCCAGGGCCATGCGGTCTTCGTCGCTCATGTGGCGCACGTCTGCCTCAATGCCCAGGTGCCCGCTCAACGCAACACCGGCACGGAAGTTCAGGCTCTGGCTACGGCCGGTGGTGTGCGCCGGGGCTGGGCCGATGTGGGCGCCCAGAATCTCTGGGGGCAAAAATTGCAGCGCGCCGCGCTGGATGGCCACGCGCGAGAGTGCGTCGTTGCAGTCGCTGGTCCAGACGCGGTGGGTGTGGGCGAGCACACCCATGTCCAGCCGCGCGCCGCCGGAGGCGCAGCTTTCAATCTCCAGCTGCGGGTGGGCTGCGCGCACCCGGTCCACCAGTGCATACAGCGCGTGCACAAACCGGCGGTAGGCCGGGTGGCCCAGCGCGTTGCCTGCGGTGGTGAGGTCGCGGTTCATGTCCCACTTGAGGTAGGCAATGGGCACATTGCTCAAGAGCGCGTGCAGCTTGGTAAACAGGTAGTCGGCCACCTCGGGGCGGGCCACGTCCAGCACCAGCTGGTTGCGCATGGTGAGCAGGGGGCGGCCTTCCAGCTGCAGCGCCCAGTCGGGGTGGGTGCGGAAGAGCTGGCTGTCGGGATTGACCATTTCGGGCTCGACCCACAGGCCGAACTCCATGCCCAGCTGGTTCACATGGCGGGCCAGGGGTTGCAGGCCATCGGGGTATTTAGCGGGGTCGGGCCACCAGTCGCCCAGGGCGGCGCGGTCGCTGTGGCGGCCCTGGAACCAGCCGTCGTCGAGCACAAAGCGCTCCACGCCCACGCTGGCGGCGGCTTCAGCCAGTGCCCGGATGTCGTCGGTGCGGTGGTCAAAGTACACCGCCTCCCAGGTGTTGAGGTGCACCGGGCGCGGGCGCATGCGGCCACCGGGCCAGGGCACGCGGCTGCGCACGGTGGCGTGGAAGTTCGCAGCCAGGCCGTTCAGGCCCTGCACCGAGCAGCTGGCAAACAGGGTGGGCGTTTGCAGTCGCTCGCCTGCGCCCAAGCGCACTTCGCCGGGGGCCAGCCACTCGCCCATTTGCCATTGGTATTGCCCGTCGTGCAGCCACTCGATGGCCTGGCGGTGGTTGCCTGACCACGCCAGGTGCGCGCCATACACCGTACCCGCGTGTTCAGTGCTGCCGGGCGTGGTGACTACGGCACCGGGAAAGCTGTCGTGCGAGGTGCGGCCGCGCCGGTTCTCGCGCTGCCAGGTGCTGCGCGAAAGGGCATCCACTTGCAACTGAAATTCGTTGGCCCACTGGCCGGTGTAAGAGCGCACCGCTTGGGCGTTGCCCGGCAGCGGCACGGTGCCTGCGGCCAGCCACTGCACGTCCAGCACATCAGGCCCGTCGTTCACCAGGGTGGTGCTGAGCTGCAGCACATCGTGCGCGTCCAGCGCCATGTGCAGCGTGAGGCGCAGTTGCGCCACGCTATCAGTGAGGTGGATGGCAATGCGCTTGCCGGTGAGCAGGGTTTCCACCTCGCAGTGGGTGAACTGTTGCGCAAACTGCTGGCCGCTTCGGTGGGCCAGCAAGGCGCTTTGCATGTACCAGCCCACGCCGAAGGTGGGGGCCACGGTCAGCGGCTGGTCGAACTCCATGCTGCTGGGCGGGATGGCCCTGCCATCGCGCAGCGGAGCCAGGGGCACGCAGTTGTCCGGCAGGCGGGGGCCCCAGTAGCGCCACAGCGGCGCCTCACCCGGGCGCACCTCCAGCACCACGCTGGTGTGGGTGCCATGCAGCGTGGTGAAGGTGGCAGAAGCCTCGGGTGCGTGGGTGCTCATGAGCCGTAAATGCGGGCGCCGCTCTTGTCGAACAACAAGGCCTTTGTAGCATCAAAGCGGGCTTCCATGGCCTGGCCGGAGCGCAGCTCGCGGCCGTTTTTGCTCTCGATAACCACCATCACGCCGCCGCTGGAGCGGGCGTAGGTAAAGGTCTCGCCGCCCAGGTGTTCCAGCATGTCGATGGTGACGGGCAGGACGGTATCGCCCTGCTCCTGGAAGTGCTCGGGCCGCACGCCCACCGACACCTCGCTGCCTACGGCCGGCAAGGTGCCGCCCAGGGGCAGCTGGATGGTGGTGTTGTCAAAACCGTTGAGGCTGATCTGGCAGCCATTGCCGCCATTCACGGGGGCGTGACCGGTGACCTTGCCTTCAAAGAAGTTCATGCGCGGCGAGCCGATGAAGCCGGCCACAAAGGTGTTGGCCGGGTTGTCATACAGTTCAAGCGGCGCACCCACTTGCTCGACCACGCCGGCGCGCAGTACGACGATTTTGTCGGCCAGGGTCATGGCCTCCACCTGGTCGTGCGTCACGTAGATGATGGTGCTGCCCAGCTCGCGGTGCAAACGCGCAATCTCGATGCGCATGTGTACGCGCAGCTCGGCGTCGAGGTTGGAGAGTGGCTCGTCAAACAAGAACACTTGCGGGTCGCGCACGATGGCACGGCCGATGGCCACGCGCTGGCGCTGCCCGCCCGACAGGGCCTTGGGCTTGCGGTCCATCAGCGGCTCGAGGCCCAGAATTTTGGCAGCGGCGTCTACCTTGCTTTGGACCACGTCTTTGGCCACACCGGCGTGCTTGAGGGCAAAGCCCATGTTTTCGCGCACTGTCATGTGGGGGTAGAGCGCGTAGCTCTGGAACACCATGGCAATGCCGCGCTTGGACGGGTCCACATGGTTCATGACCTGGTCGCCGATGCGCAGCTCGCCGCTGGTGATGTCTTCTAGGCCCGAGATGGCGCGCAACAGCGTGGACTTGCCGCAGCCCGAGGGGCCCACGAACACCACGAATTCGCCGTGTTTGATGTCGAGGTCCACGCCCCGAATGATGTCGATCTCGCCGAATGATTTGCGGACCTGGGTGAGTTTGACGTCTGCCATGTTCTATTCCTCGTCGACTCGGTTGTTTACGCGGCGCGCAGCGTGACGCGCTGCTCGCCCATGCGGCGGGTGGATACGCTCAGGGTAATGTCGCCCACCGCGCCAGTGGTTTCCAGCCAGAAGCCGGTGGTACCGCCCTTGAGCGTGAGCAAATCGGGCCCCAGCAGCTTGGCTGCGCCGGTGACTTGCACATGCACCACGTCGTCCATAAACGGCAGCAGGCGGCCGGCTTGGTCGAGCGCGCGCACGATGACGCGGGTGGCGTCCTTCTCATGGGCGTGCAATTGCGTGTCGTCCACCTGCACTTGCAAGGTGGTAGGCACCGGGTTGCCCGAGAGCTTGACGGTGGAAACCGCCTTGCCGTTGATGTAGCCCGTCACCGTGGCATCGCGCCACAGCATGCCCCAGGCGCCCAGGTCGTTCATGTTGACGTGGCGGCTGTCAAAGATGACCGGCGCGTGCGGCAGGTGGGGGTACAACGCGCGGTCAGGCTCGGCGCGCTTGGGCGCGAAGTCGCCCACTTGCAGTTCCACGTAGTCGCAGTTGGTGAGCACGATCAGGGGCAGCACCTCGCAGCGGTCTTTCTCGCCACGGGCCCAATAGGTCACGGGTTGCAGCACCACTTGCTCTGCAGGGCTGCACTGGCTGGTGTAACCCCAGGCGGCGAACTTGGGTTCGCGGAAGATGTCCATCACGCCGTGGTGGCAGATGCGGTCGCCCGCGCCGAAGTCTTTGTGGGTGTTGTAGTCAAACATGCACCAGCCAATGGCGCCGCTGATGACGGGGTTTTCATACGCCTTGTTCAGCACATCCAGATGCCGGCGCACATGCTCTGCCTGGCGGTCTTCGGGGTCGATGCGCTTGGTAGGGTACATGTGGCCGTTGAACTCGGTCACCAGATACGGCACCTCGTGGGCCAGGCCGGTCACTTGGCGTGGCTGGCGCAGCGGGGTGGGGGCAATGCCCTTCATCCACTCCGGGGGGGCCACGTGGCAGAAGTCGTTCACGGTGTACACGTCTTCCAGCAGCTCGCTGTTTTCGATGTAGCGCACGCCACCGGTCTGGCGGGTGCTGTCCAGGCTGCGGGCCATGGCGTTGGTGCGGGTGTAGAAGTCGTGGTTGTCTTGCGACTCGTTGATGCGCACGCCCCAGATGATGATGGAGGGGTGGTTCCAGTCGCGCTCGACCATGCGGCGCACGTTCTCCACCGACTCGTCCTGCCAGGCCTGGCCGCCAATGTGCTGCCAGCCCGGAATCTCTTCAAACACCAGGAGGCCGATTTCGTCACACCGGTTCAGAAAGTAGGTGGACTGCGGGTAGTGCGAGGTGCGTACAAGGTTGCACTTGAGCACGTCCTTCATGACGTCGGCGTCTTTGGCCTGGGCGCGTTGGCCCATGGCGTAGCCTACATAGGGGTAGCTCTGGTGGCGGTTGAGGCCGCGAATTTTGAGTGGCTTGCCGTTGAGGAAGAAGCCTTCGGTGGTGAAGCGCGCGGTGCGGAAGCCGAAGCGGGTGCTGTGCTGGTCGCTGCCGGCGCTGGTGTTCAGCGTGACGCGGGCCACATACAGCACAGGGCTGTCCAGCTCCCACAGCGCGAGGCCGGACAGTGCTTCAAACGAGGCGCTGAATTCCGCGCCCGCCACGTCCACGGTTTGCTGGTGCAGCACGGTGCCATCGATGGCGCACAGCTCTACCAGTGCGGTGCCTGTGAAGGTCACTTGGGTGGGGTTGGCCAGAAAGCCTTTGACGGTGACGCCCTTGGCGTCGCTGAGTTCGTTAGCGGTTTCAACCTTGAGGTTGGCAATGGACACCGCGTCGGTCACTTGCAGCCACACATCGCGGTAGATGCCGGCGTAGGTCAGGTAATCGATCTGGCCGCCGAAGGGGGGGATTTCGGGGTTCTCGCTGCCGTCCACCTTCACGGTAATGAGGTTGTCGCCCTCTTGGAGCAAACCGGTGAGGCGGGCGCTGAAGGGGGTGTAGCCGTCTTTGTGCGCGGCAACTTGCTGGCCATTGACCCAGACCACGCTGTTGGCCATGGCGCCGTCAAAGCTCAGGGCCACTTCGCGGCCGGCAAATGCGGGTTGCCAGGCCAGGGTGTACTGGTAGGCAAATTCCTTCTGGAATGCGCGTTCGTCGAAGTAGGTCATGTCCAGGTCGACGGCGTTGTGCGGCAGGCGCACGGCCTCGCCGGCAGCGGCCTTGGCGATGAGTTCAGACGAAAAAGAGGTGTGAAAAGTCCAGCCCGAGACGAGCTTGGTAACGGTACGCATGTGAAAAGCCTTATTTGACGGAGCCCAGCATGCCCTGTACGAACTGCCGTTGCATTGCGAAAAAGACGACCAGGGTGGGCAGGGTGGCGAGCATGGCCGCCAGCATGATCACGCCGAAGTCGGGGAAATAGGCCGAGCCCAGCGAGGACAACACCAGGGTGATGGTTTTGAGCTCGGGGGACTGCAGCACGATGAGGGGCCAGAGGAAGTTGTTCCATGCTGCCATGAACACGATGATGAATGCCGCCGCATAGGTAGAGCGCATCACCGGCACATACACAAACAGGAAGATCTGCCATTCCTTGAGGCCGTCCAGACGCGCGGCTTCGCGCAGCTCGGGCGGGAAGGCTTTGGTGCTCTGGCGAAAGTAAAAAATGATGTACGCAGAGGCGAGGGCCGGCAGGATGACGGCGAGGTGCGTGTCCAACAAATCGAACTTGGCCATCAGGATGAACAAGGGGATCATCAGCGCAGCAAACGGAACCATCAGCGTGAGCAGCAGGCCGTTGTAGACCCGCTCCCGGGCCTTGGAGCTGAACACTTCAAAACCGTATCCGGCCATGGACGAGATGACCAGCGTGAAGAAGCCGCCGATGATGGCGATCTTCCCGGAGTTCCAGAAGACCTGGGCCACATCAAAGGTTTTGTTGAGCTTTTCCAGGTTCTGCAGAAAGGCGCTGCCGAAGGTGAATTTGCCTTTGGTGACGTCCACCGAAGCATTGGTGGAGCTGATCACCATCCAGGCAAAGGGGAAGATGGAAACAAAGGCCATGACCCCCAGAAAGAGGTAGACGCCGGCCATGCGGAATTTTTCTGCCCAGTTGGTCATGTCAGTTGCGCTCCCGGGCGGCATAAAACTGGATGGCAGCCAGCGCGGCCACCAGCAGCACGATGACGTAAGACACCGTAGCGGCGTAGCCGAAGTTGGGCACGAATTTGAATGACAGGTTGTAGATGTACATGGACAGGGTGAGCGTGTTGTCCGAGAACACGGTGCCCACGGTGGTGATGTTCATGGGTTCATCAAACAACTGCAGGGTGCCGATGGTGGAGGTCACCGTGGTGAACAGGATCACCGGCTTGAGATTCGGGATGGTGATGGAGACAAAGCGGCGGTAGGCCGAGATGCCATCAATGCGGGCTGCCTCGTAGATCGACTTGTCGATGTTCTGCATGGCCGCGAGGTAGAAGATCATGTTGTAGCCGGTCCAGCGCCAGGTGATGGCGATGATGATGACTACCTTGGACCAGAACGGGTCGTTGAGCCAGGGGATGGGCTCAGCAATGAGGCCCAGCCACGCCAGCGCGTGGTTGACCAGGCCGTCATACGAGAACATGCTTTTGAACACCACCGAGTACGCCACCAGCGAGGTCACGCACGGCAGAAATACTGCCGTGCGCAACAGCCCGCGAAAGCGCAGGTTCGGCATGTTGAGGCAGCTGGCCATGACCAGCGCCAGCAACAGCATGATGGGCACTTGGATCACCAGAAAGATGCAGGTGTTCTGCAGTGCTTTCAGAAAGACAGGATCACTCGCCAGACGCACGATGTTGCCCACGCCTACGAACTCAACCACCGTTCCCTGCCCGGCATGCAGGGACATCCATAGCGAATGAACGATCGGGAAGGCCATGAAGACCCCGATCAGCCCGAGGGCGATGGAAACAAATAGCCAACCGTTGACGTCGTAAAAACGCCGGTAGCTGGTCGTGGGCTTTGGCGCCATGGTGCTCCTTGGGTGCAGTGTTGCCGTGACTTACTTGATTTGCGAGGCGAGCTGGTTGTGGATGTTTTCCAGCGCCTTCTCGACCGGCATGCCTTGTGCCAGACCGGGCAGCTGGGCGGCCACGGCAGCGTCACCTTCGGCGGTGTAAATGCCGTAGTTCACGCTAGGCACTTTGCCCATCCAGTCGCTGAACTTTTGCCAGACCTTGTCGCCACCGAAGAAGGGGTCGGCTTCAGAGTACGCCTTGCCACCACGGGATGCCAACAGGGAACCCACCGCACCGCGGGATTGCAGGATGGTTTGGTAGAAGTCCACATCCTTGGCGTAGATCTGGTTCAGGAAGTCCACAGCCGCTGCCTTTTCCTTGCCGCTGGACAGCACATACCAGCTGGAGCCGCCCAGGTTGGAAGCGTTGGTTGCGCCGGGCACATTCAGGCGCGGTGTGGCGGCCACAGCCCATTTGCCGGACTGGCTGGCTTCCGCCTTCACGGAGCCGGTGATCCACACGCCGGTAATTACGGAGGCGACGTCACCCTTGTTCAGCGCGCCGACCCACTCGCCCCAGCCGGAGGTGGGCTTGTAAACGCCGGTCTGCATGAACTTGACCTGGGTTTCCAGCGCGGCCTTCAGGGCGGGGTTGTTCTTGATGTCGAGCTTGCCGTCTTTGTCAAAGTACCAGCGGCCTGCGGACTGCATCATGATGCGGATGCTGGCGATGTCCTGGGGGTCCATGGCGAACATCTTCTTGCCGGTTTTTGCTTCGACTTGCTTGCCGATTTCCAGGTAACGGTCCCAGGTGATGTTCTGCATGTCCTTGTCGCTGAAGCCGGCCTGCTTGATCAGGTCGCTGCGGTAGTACATGCCGGTGGTGCCGGTGTCAAAAGGCAGGCCGTAGACTTTGCCGCCCATGGTCATCAGGTTGACCTTGTAGTTGGCAAACGCCTTGTGATCCACTTTGCCGGACAGGGGCTCAAACGCGCCGGGGAAGGAGCGCAAATACTTGGGTGCGTTGTAGTCCTCGACCAGCACGATGTCGGGCAGGGTCTTGGTCACGCCTGAGGCCAGGGTGGTCTGCAGCTTTTGCTCCACATCGGCTTTGGCCATGTCCATGATTTTGAAAGTCACACCGGGGTTCTTGGCGGTGTAACGCTTGGCCGCCTCTTGCATGATGGCGATGTTGAAGTTCGGGTCCCATGCCCAGATGGTGACTTCGCCGGCATTGGCGGCGTGGCTGGCCATCAGGCCGGTGCCGCCCAAGGCCAAGCCGAGCATGGCGGCTGCGGTGGAACGGATCGTGAAGCGTTTGGCGAAATTCATAGTGATTCTTCCTGTTGATATGGGGTCAGGCACGTCATGCGGGGCGAACCGTAGCATGCGTATCTGTTGTCTCCAGAGTCCGGGCCTGCCAAAAAAAGTGGGGCGGGTCAGGCTCTGCCTTTGTGAATGAAACCAGAGTGTGTTGGGGTTGAATCCTGGTACCGGCTGGCGTCCTTTCGTAAATTTAAGCGGTTAAATTTCTGACTGAAACACATGTCGACATTCGTACCGCCACCGGTCCGGAAGGCTTGCAGACCCGCCGGGGAGACATCCGTAAATTTAAAATTTAAGCGGTTAAATTCGACAATTTTTCGAGTATACCTATGGGTATCCGCAAAAAAACCGGCTCCTAGGGTAAGTCCTAGGGATCAAAAAAAGTATCAATCGATGCCAATTCACACCAAGTTGCAGTGCCCATGGCTACCCTGAGTGAAGTCGCCCGCCTGGCAGGAGTCACCACTGCCACGGTGTCCAATGTGCTGCGCAATACCCAGAAGGTGAAGCCAGCCACAGTGCAAAAGGTGCAAGAGGCGATTGCCGCGACCGGCTACCGCCCCAACCTGATGGCACGCGCACTGGCCGAAGGCAAGTCGTCCATGGTGGCGCTGGTGCTGCCCGACATCAACAACCCCTTCTACCCCGAGTTCGTGCGGGTGGCCGAGCGGGTGGCGCGGCACCGCAACTACTTTCTCATGGTGTGCAACACCGACGAGCGCCCTGACATCGGCCGCGCGTATCTGCACCAGATTGCCGGCACGCTGGCCGACGGCGTGCTGGTGCTGCACACCGGTATCAGCGCGGACGACATCAATGAGCTGAAGACCCGGCGCTCCCCCATCGTGTTGGCGTCCGAAGAGCAGGTGGACCTCGCCAACCGCATTCCCCATGTGGTGGTTAACTTCCACCGCGCGGGCGAAATTGCAGGGCAGCATTTGCTGGACTTGGGCCACCAGCGCATCGGTGCCATCGTGGGTTGCGGCCTGGAAGGCATGCAGCTCGGGCGTCTGGACGGGTTCAAAAGCGCCTTGTCTGCCGCTGGCATTGCGCTGGCTGAGCCAATGGTCCGCAATGTGAGCGACACCGTGGCCGGCGGCCATGAGGCCACCGACTCATTGCTGGAGCAGCACCCCGACATCACCGCCATTTTTTGCACCAACGATTTGATGGCCTATGGCGCCAGCCAGGCCCTGGCCGACCGGGGCATCCGCATCCCGCAAGACATTTCGCTCATCGGCATCACTGACATCCAGCTAGCACGCGACATGCGCCCGGCACTCACCACCGTGGCCTTGGGCATTGAGCAGGTGGCCACCATCTCCATCAACCTGCTGTTGGATTTGATTGAAAACCCCCAGCACGAACCGACCATCGTGCACGTGCCCGATCCGGTGCTGGTAGTGCGGGCCTCCACCGGCTCGGTGCGCAGCGGCACCTGAGGTACGGGCCGCCGTGGCGGCCTACAGTGTGTCGATGGGGTTGTGAGCCGTGTCGTCGCCGATGGCGAAGCGGTGCCGGCAGCGGGTGTAGAAGCTTGCGCCGAAGCGACCCACCGGGTGGTAGTCCTGCAGGTGCACGCGCCACTTTTCGGTGTCAATCAGGCCATCGCGCGCGCTCATCCACAGCACCCGGCCTATGAATACATAGCGGCTGGGTGTTTCCAGTGTTTCGTGCAATACGCATTCAAACGCCACCGGCGCCTCCGCAATGCGCGGCGGGCGCACGCTGTGCGACGGGGCAGCATGCAGGCCCACCGCGTCCAGCTCACTCACCGAGGCCGGGAAGGTCTGGCCGCAGGCGTGCATCTGGGCGGCCAGAGGTTCGTCCGTCATGTGCACGACGAACTCGCGCTGTGAAAGTATGTTGGCCGCCGTGTCCTTGAGCTGCCCGTCCTGCAAGCGGTTGATGCTGAGCATGACAACCGGCGGGTCCTCCCCCAGCATGTTGAACATGGAAAACGGTGCGGCGTTCACCACGCCCGCTGCGTTCAGGTTGGTGACCAGCGCAATCGGCCGCGGCACGATGAGGCTGGCCATGAGCTTGTAGCGCTGGTAGGCGGTGATCTGTGAAAAGTCGACTTCGGTCATGCGCAACGTGCACGCAAGGGACGTGCCGCTAAACCGGAGTGGAGAAGTCTGCTATCAAAATAGAAGCTGCCCGCGCACATTCCGTAGGAGTTGCGGGCACTTTTTACCTAAAAATGCCTGCGACGCTGATCAGGCGGTCGCTGCGGTGAACGCAATCTCCAGCAGATAGTCCGGGCTGGCCATCTCGGCGCTCACGCACACACGGGCCGGTGCGCAACCCTCTGGGAGCCATGCTTGCCACGCGGCGTTGAAGGCTGCACGGTCAGCCATGTGCTTGAGGTAGATGGTGGCAATCAGCAAGCGGCTTTTGTCGCTACCGGCCAGCGCCAACGTGCGCTCGGCTTGTGCAAACACAGCCTGCGATTGGCTGGTGATGTCGGTGCCACTTTCGGGCACTTCCACAAAATAAGCAGTGCCGTTGTGCACCACCGCGTCCGACCATTGGGCGGCGGGGTTGATGCGTTGGATGGGGGAGACTGTCATAGGGAATCCTGTTCAGAGCTTGACGCTTTGGCGCATCCTACTTGAGGCGGCGTTTTCCGCCTTTTACCGGCTTGGCCGCTTGCGGCAGCGTCATCGTGTCCAGCTGCAGCATGGTGTCCAGGTGGCTCATGAAGTGGTGCAGGTAGGCGGGAGACAGGTCTTGCATCAGACCCAAAGTGCGCAGCACCAGCCGGTGGGAGTTGAGCGGACCGGCGTTGGCGGGGCCTTGTTGCAGCGCGTGCTCCACCTGGTCTTGCACCTTCATGCGTTGCCACGACTGGCGGAACTGCTGCACACTTTTCAGTTCCACAGCGCCCGCGGGGCTGAATGCCGCCGCCGCGTTTTCGGACCCTGTGGCGGAGCTTTGCATGCTGCGGTTCAGGGCCTTCAGGGCGTTGAGGCCATTGCGAGGAATCGCTGTGCGCGGCCGCACCTGAAGCTGGCGCATGCGCTCCAGCAGGGTGGGCATGGCGTGCGACGCGTCAGTCATGGGCAGCTTGCGTACCCTTGGGCACCGGGGCCATTTCCACGCGGCGGTTCAGGGCCCGGCCGCTCTCGCTCTGGTTGGATGCCACGGGCTGCTGTGCGCCAAAAGCCGCCGCAAACACGCGCGAGGCGGGCATGCCCTCTTCAATGAGCGCGCGCGTCACGGTGAGCGAGCGTTGGGCGGAAAGCTCCAGGTTGTCGGCAAAGTGGCGGTTGGCCCCCGAGACGGCTATGTTGTCCGTAAAGCCGCTGACCATGAGCATCTCATCCCGTTCACCCAGGTAGACCTGCAGTGGCGGAACCAGGCTTTTGAGCAACTGCCGCCCATCGGAGCGCAGTTGGTCGGAGTTGACGGCAAACAGCACACTGCCGCTGATGCCGATGCGCCCGTTGTTCAAGGTTACGCGGCCTGACTGCAAGGGAATGGCCAAGGCCTTCTCCAGCGCCATGCGGCGCTGTTCTTCCTGCTGGCGTTTTTTGACTTCGGATTCGAGGTTGGCGACTAGGTCCATCTGCACGACCAATACACCTACCAGAATCAGCACAAACGCCCCCAGCAGGCCGGCCATCAGGTCGCCAAAAGTAGCCCAGACCGGGGCGCTATCGACCCCGCTGTCGTCCATGGTGTCGATGTCCGTCATCACGCAGTCCCTGCGCTAGCGACGGCCTGATTGCGCAGCTTGCGAAGGTCTTCCACCACGGCCTTTTGCGAGCTCAGGCTGAGGTCGATCACCTCACGCGCCTGGGCCACGTAGTAGGCCAGTTGCTCGTCGCTGCGCTCCATGGATTGGTTGACTGCCGCCTCCACCCCTTGCAGGCTCTGGACCAGCTGCTCGCTGGTGCCCACAAACAGTTCCACCGCTTGCTGGAAGCTGCTGCCCAAGTGGGAGAGTTCGGTGGCACTGCCACCCACTTGCGCAGCCAGGTGGTCGGCCTTGTCGGCTTGAAGCGCCAAGGTTTGCGAAAACTGCTCCTGCACTTGCAGCAGCGTGTGGCCGGTGTTGGCGACCAAGGTGTCGATGGCGACGCGCTGGCCCTGCGTGGTGGCCTCGGCCGATTGCAGCACGCCGTGCAGCCGCTCCATGAGCTGTTGGCGCTCTTGCAGTGCAAGCGTGTCACGTTCGACCAGCTGGGTCATGCCGGTGCGCAGTTGCAAGGTCAGCTCGCTGATACGAGCCGCCGCCGCTTCGCTGCGGGCGGCCTCTTCCGCACGCAAGTCGCTCAGTCCGATGCGCCACAGGGTGGTAAGTTGGTCCATGCGGGCCTGCTGCTGTTCTGCCCACGCGGCTTCGGCCTGCTGTTGGGTAGCGACCAACGCTTCAGATTGCGTCAGCACACGGGCCATGCCGGCAATAGTCGCACTTGCTTGGCTGGCGGTGTGCTCGGTGATGGTGGCCACGTTGGCTTCCAGCGTGCGGGCCAAAGCCTGCTGCTGGGCCTGCGCGTGTTCGCCCGCGCGCTGCCATTCGGTCTGCAGGCTGGCGGTGCTCTCATTCAGGGCGCGTGCCCAGTCGGCCGTCAGGGTGTGGGTGCCTTCGTGGAAGGCGGCTTGTACGCCCTGGAGTTGCGCTTGCAAAGCTTCACGCATCTGCGTGTGTTGTTGGCGCGTCTCCGCCACCAGCTGCTGCAGGGCGGATTCCATCACCGGCACGATGGCTTCGCTGGTTTGCTTCGCACCCGCCAACAGGCTGTCTTGCAGGCTTTGCCCTACGGCAGTGGCCAGGCCGGTGTAAGCGCGGCCGACGTCGGCATGGAAGGCTTGTTGCTGGGCTTCGAGCCGGGTGTTCAGGGCCAGGTTGCGTTGCTCGATCTGCTCCATCAACTTGGCGAGTTGCTCTGCCACCGCAGGCAGTGCCTGCACCTGCTGCTGCTGGGCCAGGAGCCCTGCTTCACGTTGGTGGGCCAGGGTGAAGGGCCGCAGCACCGTGGCAATGCGAGTGTCCAGCAGGCGGGTGACTTGCAGGCGCTCGCGGCGGCAGAGTGCGGACACCAGACCCAGCAAAGCCGATGTCGCCACCCCAGCCACCGAGGTACCAAAGGACAAGCCAAGACCTTTGATAGGTGCCGCAAGCGCCGCGCGAATGGCTTGCAGGTCGGCAGAGCCTTCCAAGGCAAAGACGGCGCCTTTGAAGGTCATGACCATGCCCAGAAAGGTGCCCAGCATGCCCAGCATGACCAATAGTCCAACAAGGTACGGGGTGAGCGATGGGCCGGGCAGGCCCACGCGCTCACCCTCAATGCGTGCGCGCACGCTGGGTTGCAAAGCCGCAGGGACGCGGCCCAACCATGCAGCCAGCGATTCCAGCGGTTCGCCCATGTCGGTGAGCGCCTGCCTCAAGGACTTGGTGCTTGCGCGGTAGCGGGACATTTCCCGCAGGCCGATGGCATATACCGCGCCAATGAGCAACGTCATGCACAGAGCCAGATAGCTGGTGCCTACAAAGCCCAGCGCAATCCAGCCCACAAAAACAGTCCCCGCGCCTATAGCGGCAGGGATGACGAAACGGTTCATATCTTGTGTCATGGTGTGTCAGGCCCCGGTCTGCCAAGCCTCTACCAGGCCGGCGACGGGTTCCAATCTAAAGTGCAGTTCCGCCACCAGGGCGTCTTGAAAATCTTGTTCGAAAGTGGCCATGGAGAGCGCGGCATCCTGGCGATAACGGTGAAAACGCCGCTCCAGCAGTGCGGAGAGCTTGGCCAGCAGTGCCTGGGCGCGTTCACCCAGCATGTCTTCCAGGGTGGTGTCCATCAGGGCCAATTGGCTCAGGCGGGGGCTGGTGCGGGCGAGCACTTCGCGGCAATGCTGGCGGAACGGGCCTATGCGCAAGTCCATGCGGCGTTGGATGTCCAGGTAGCGCTGGCGGTAGCTGCCGTAGTCCTCATCTTCCGCCGGTTCGGGCGCCGCTTGGGCAATGCCCGCTACGCGCACCTGCGCAGGCACCGGCCGCACCGGCGCTTGCCGGATGAATCCGGTCAAGTCATCACGCAGTTGTTGCAATGCCTGGCTCAGGTCGGGCTCTTGAGCGGTACGGGGTGCCGCTGCCTTGGTGGCCTTGGTGATGGCGGGCAAGGCGCCACGCAATGCAATGGCATCCAGTGGCCCCAGCCACGCGCTCCAATGGAGTGCCCAGTCCGGCCGGGTGGGGCGGACTTCTATCGCACTCCAGGTTTCCAACAGACCGATGAGCCCCGGCGTTCCGGAACTCAAGGCCATCACACGTCGATGTTGCCGGCGCGCAAGGCGTTGGTTTCAATGAAATCGCGGCGGGGTTCGACTTCGTCACCCATCAGCATGGTGAACACGCGGTCGGCTTCAATGGCGTCGTCGATCTGGACGCGCAGCAGACGGCGCACGGTCGGGTCCATGGTGGTTTCCCACAGTTGTTCAGGGTTCATTTCACCCAAGCCTTTGTAGCGCTGGCGGCTGGAGGTGCGCTCGGCTTCTCCAATCAGCCAGGCCATGGCTTCGCGGAAGTCGGAGACCTTTTCTTCCTTCTGCTTCTCGCCTTCGCCGCGCATCACGCGGGCGCCTTCGCTCAGCAGACCGCGGAACGTGTTGGCAGCTTCGGCCAGGGCGGCGTAGTCGGCACCGTGCACAAAGTCCTGAGTGAGCACGCTGCTCTTCACGTTGCCGTGATGGCGGCGGCTGATACGCAAAATGGGCTTGTCAGTGCGGACATCGAATTCGCCGGCCACTTCGGCATCCGGCAACTTGGCTTGCAGGGCGGCAGCAGAGGCTTCGGCGTCAGCCACGGTGTCCAGTTTCAGGACGACACCGTCGGCCACGGAGCGCAGGGCCTCGGCGTCCATGAAGTTTTGAAGGCGGGCAATCACGGCCTGGGCCAATTGATGTTTACGGGCCAGCTCTGCCAGCGTGTCGCCACTCAAGGTGGTGCCGTTGGGTCCACCGGTGTAGACCGAGGCATTGACCAACGCGATGCGGAGCAAGTATCCGTCCAGTTCGGCCGGGCCTTGCAGGTAGAGCTCTTCTTTGCCGGATTTCACTTTGTACAGTGGGGGCTGGGCAATGTAGATGTGGCCGCGCTCCACCAGCTCGGGCATTTGGCGGTAAAAGAAGGTCAAGAGCAGCGTACGGATGTGGGCACCGTCCACGTCCGCGTCGGTCATGATGATGATGCGGTGGTAGCGCAGCTTGGCGACGTTGAAGTCGTCCCCACCGGTGCTGCCACCGGCCTTGCCGATACCGGTGCCCAGGGCGGTGATCAGCGTCAGGATTTCGTTGCTGGTCAGCAGCTTCTCGTAACGGGCTTTTTCCACGTTCAGGATCTTGCCGCGCAAGGGCAGGATGGCCTGGAACTTCCGGTCGCGACCTTGCTTGGCAGAGCCGCCGGCGGAGTCACCCTCAACGATGTAGATTTCGCACAGGGCCGGGTCTTTTTCCTGGCAGTCAGCCAGCTTGCCGGGCAGGCCCATGCCGTCGAGCACCCCTTTGCGGCGGGTCATGTCACGGGCTTTGCGGGCGGCTTCGCGTGCGCGGGCGGCTTCGATGATTTTGCCGACGATGATCTTGGCATCGTTCGGGCGCTCTTCCAGATAGTCGGCGAGCAGCTTGCCCACGATGTCCTCCACCGGACCGCGCACTTCGCTGGAGACCAGCTTGTCTTTGGTCTGGCTGGAGAACTTGGGCTCAGGCACTTTGACCGACAGCACGCAGCACAGGCCTTCGCGCATGTCGTCACCGGTAACTTCGACCTTGGCCTTCTTGGCCATTTCGTTTTGTTCGATGTATTTGCTGATGACGCGGGTCATCGCGGCGCGCAGGCCGGTCAAGTGGGTACCGCCGTCACGCTGGGGAATATTGTTGGTGAAGCACAGCACCTGCTCGTTGAAGCCGCTGTTCCATTGCATGGCCACTTCCACGCCGATGTTGGTGCCCTGGTCGCTCTGACGGTCGCCCATCGCGTGGAACACGTTGGGGTGCAAAACGGTCTTGCCCTTGTTGATGAAGTTCACAAAGCCCTGCACGCCACCGGCGCCAGCGAAGTCGTCTTCCTTGCCACTGCGCTCGTCCTTGAGGCGGATGCGCACGCCGTTGTTCAGGAAGCTGAGTTCGCGCAGGCGCTTGCTCAGGATTTCGTAGTGGAAGTCGTTGTTTTCCTTGAAGATTTCGGTGTCTGGCAGGAAGTGCACTTCGGTGCCACGCTTTTCGGTGTCGCCGATGATCTTCATGGGCGAGACTTCGATGCCGTTCTGCGTTTCGACGATGCGGTTTTGTACAAAGCCCTTGCTGAATTCCAGCGTGTGGACTTTGCCGTCACGACGGATGGTGAGGCGCAGCATTTTGGACAGCGCGTTTACGCAGGACACACCCACGCCGTGCAGACCACCGGACACCTTGTAGCTGTTCTGGTTGAACTTGCCGCCGGCGTGCAGTTCGGTCAGCGCGATTTCTGCGGCGGAGCGCTTGGGTTCGTGCTTGTCATCGAGCTTGATGCCGGTGGGGATGCCACGGCCGTTGTCGACCACGCTGATGGAATTGTCGGAATGGATGGTGACCAGAATGTCGTCGCAATGGCCCGCCAGCGATTCGTCGATGGAGTTATCCACCACCTCAAACACCAAGTGGTGCAAGCCGGTGCCGTCGGACGTGTCGCCGATGTACATGCCGGGGCGCTTGCGCACGGCTTCCAGGCCTTCAAGAATCTGGATAGAGCCTTCGCCATAGGCCTCGGTCGCACCGGCTTGGTTGGTGTCGATGGTGGGCTGGAAGTTGGAACTGTCGGCTCCGCCCTCGCCCGTGTGCACAGCGCCATCAGCGTTTTCAGGGGTGGAAACCGACTTGTTTTCTTCAGTCATGGCTAGCTTCTCTTCGAAAAATCTCAAACTCTTGAATGACCAAACCCCCGGTGAGCGGGGGTTTGATTGCGCGGGGAGCTACTATTTTTGTAGCATCAGATTCTCATGGGCATCACGACGTATTTGAAGGTCGTGTTGTCGGGAATGGTGATCAGGGCCGAACTATTGCCGTCGGATAGCTCCACTTTCACCATGTCCTGGCTCATATTGCTCAGGGCATCGATTAGGTAGGTCACGTTGAAGCCGATCTCAATGCTGTCGCCGCCGTAGTCGATGTCCAACTCGTCCACCGCTTCTTCCTGCTCGGCGTTGTTGGACGCTACGCGCAGGCTGCCGGGATCAATGTTCAGGCGCACGCCCTTGAACTTGTCGCTGGTCAGAATGGCGGTGCGTTGCAGCGTTTTGAGCAACGCTTCGCGGCCCAGGGTGATGCTGTTCTTGTGGTTCTTGGGGATGACGCGGTTGTAGTCTGGGAACTTGCCTTCGACCAGCTTGGTCACGAATTCCATGCCGTCGAAAGTGAATTTGGCCTGGTTGTTGGCGAATTGCATCTCAATGGCGCCTTCGGCGTCAGACAACAAGCGTTGCAATTCGATGACCGTTTTGCGGGGCAGGATGACTTCCTGCTTAGGCACTTCCACATCGAGCGTGGCAGAGGCGAATGCCAGGCGGTGGCCATCGGTGGCAACCAGGCTGAGTTGCTTGCCTTCGGCGACAAACAGAATGCCGTTGAGGTAGTAGCGGATGTCGTGGACTGCCATGGCGAAGGACACCTGGCTCAGAAGGTCCTTCAGGGTTTTTTGCGGCACGCTGAACACGGGGCCGAAGCTGGCGCTTTCCTGCACCAGCGGGAAGTCCTCTGCTTGCATGGTCTGGAGCGTGAACTTGCTCTTGCCGCCTTTGAGGATGATTTTGCTTTGGCTGGATTCCAGAGACACCGTCTGGTCACCGGGCATGGTGCGCAATATGTCGATCAGCTTGCGCGCTCCGATGGTGGTGGTGAAGTTGCCGGTGTCACCGCCCAGTTCCGCAGTGGTACGGATTTGAATTTCGAGGTCGCTGGTGGTGAGTTGAAGGGAGGTTCCGGTCTTGCGCAACAGCACGTTGGCAAGAATGGGCAAGGTGTGGCGGCGTTCGACAATACCGGCCACCGATTGCAGAACCGATAAGACCTTGTCTTGCGTTGCCTTCAATACGATCATGTCAACCTCTTTGTGAAACTCTGCCAAACATTCAATCCTGCCATTTTCCCTGTTTTTTCAGTGAGTTACGGGGGTAGGCGCTTGTTTTTGCTGTTAACCCTTCAGGGTTTGCTCCAGAACGTGTAACTGTTGGTTCAGTTCAGTGAGCTGCTGGCGTTCACCGCCGATTTTGCGCACTGCATGCAGCACCGTGGTGTGGTCGCGCCCCCCGAACAACTCGCCGATTTCGGGCAGGCTCTTCTGGGTCAGCTCCTTGGCCAGATACATGGCGATCTGGCGCGGCCGGGCAATGCTGGCGGGACGTTTTTTGGAATACATGTCCGCGACCTTGATCTTGTAGTAGTCGGCCACCGTTTTTTGGATGTTTTCCACCGAAATCTGCCGGTTCTGGATGGACAGCAGGTCGCGCAGGGCTTCCCGGGCCAGCTGGATGGAGATTTCCTTTTGGTTGAAGCGCGAATACGCCAGGATTTTGCGCAGTGCGCCTTCGAGCTCACGGACGTTGGAGCGCACGTTCTTGGCCACGAAAAAGGCCACTTCTTCGGGCATTTCAGAGCCCTCGGCATGCGCCTTGTTGATCAGAATCGCCACCCGCATTTCCAGCTCCGGTGGCTCGATGGCCACGGTCAGGCCGGAGTCGAAACGGGAGACCAAGCGCTCGTGAATGTCGGCCAGGCCCTTGGGGTAGGTGTCGCTGGTCATCACGATGTGGGACTTCTTGGCCAGCAAGGCCTCAAAAGCATTGAAGAACTCTTCCTGGGTGCGGTCTTTGTTGGCAAAGAATTGCACATCGTCAATCAACAGCAGGTCCAGGGAGTGATAACGCTCCTTGAATTCGTCAAAAGTTTTGCGTTGGTAGGCCTTCACCACGTCCGACACAAATTGTTCTGCATGTATGTAAAGCACCTTGGATCCGGGTTTATCCACAAGCAGTCTGTTACCTACCGCATGCATCAAGTGGGTCTTGCCCAAGCCCACGCCGCCGTAGATAAACAAGGGGTTGTACAGGTGGCCGGGCATGGTAGCCACGTGCATGGCGGCGGCGCGCGCCATGCGGTTCGCGGTGCCTTCGACCAGACTCTCAAAAGTCAACATGCTGTTGAGCCGGCTCTTGGGTCCGCTGGCCACGCGGTCCTCGCCGACTTCCACTTCCTCAATGGCGGCGGGCACTTCTGCGGCACGGGGTGCCATGGCCGGACGCACGGGTGCTTCACGCGGAGTGATCACTAACTCTACGGAAACGGCTTGTCCGTAAAGCTTCTCCAGCATTCCCGCAATGCGCTGGCTGTATTGTGCGCGTACCCAATCCAGCTTGAAGCGGTTAGCCACAAAAACGGTAATTTTGGACATGTCCTCGTGAACGAGGGCCGTTAGCGGCTTGATCCAGGTGTTGAATTGCTGCTCGGGAAGTTCTTGTGCGAGTTGGTCTACGCAGCTTTGCCAAAGGCTTTGCCCGAGTTCAAAATTGGAGCCGTCGTGGGAGTTGGGATGGGAGCCCTGGGTCATTGTGCGGGTCAGCTTCTGTGGATAGTTGTTGTTTGCTGCGAAGCGGATTCTAATTTATCAATACTTTATCCACATTCCGCTGACCGCGTTGCACAGTTCGTGCAAAAGAATCTGATTCGTCCCTAAGGTGTTGCCCTGATTAATAAAGTTTGCGATAATCCGCGGTTCCCCTGATTGTGTTCGGGGCGATAAGACCGAAATCTGCGCTGTTAGGCCGTTGGTGGAATGCATCGATGGGTCGCGCAGATACCCACAGAGCCTGTTAGGAAAATTTCATGAAACGCACATACCAACCCTCCAAAATCCGTCGCGCACGTACCCACGGTTTCCTGGTCCGCATGAAGACACGCGGCGGCCGCGCTGTGATCAACGCACGCCGCGCCAAGGGCCGCAAGCGTCTGGCTGTCTAAGACGGCTTCGCTAACCAAAGCTTCCGGCTTTTGGTGAACGCGGAACCGCAAACCGGCAGACCGCCTGCCGTCAAGCGCCTTCAAACGCGCGCCCAGTTCCAAGCGGCTCTGGGTGGCACTACGGTTTCGAAAACAGCGCACTTTGCTTTGCATTGCTGCGCTGTTGGTGTTTCTGTGCCTGAAGAAGCTGTGCCGGTGTTTCCCGTGTCCGGGATCTGGCTGGGTGCCATGGTGCCCAAGCGTTGGGCCAAACGTGCTGTAACGCGTAACACCATCAAGCGGCAGGTGTACCACTTGGGCGTCGAGTTTGCTCCGGTGCTCAAGGAAAAAGCGCACCTCATCCGCTTACGCCGGGACTTTGACCGCAAGCAATTCGTGAGTGCCACTTCTGATGCGCTCAAGGCTGCGGTCCGGCAGGAATTGCTGGATCTGTTCGGTCAAGTTGTTGGCGCCCCTCCCTCACGCAGGCCAGCTCCTCTCCCGGAGTCCCAGGCATGATTCGGGGGCTGCTGATAGGTCTGATCAAAGGCTATCGTTTGTTGTTGAGCCCCTGGTTGGGCTCTGCGTGCCGTTTTAACCCCACATGTTCTGTGTACGCCTTGCAAGCTCTTGAGCGACACGGTGCGACAATAGGCAGCTATTTGATGGTTGCGCGTCTCGCGCGCTGTCACCCGTGGTGCGCGGGTGGGCACGATCCCGTGCCTGAGAATGCGCCGCGACTGTTCAGTCGCTTGATTCAATCCCCCTCTGAGAAGAAGTCTTCATGAACGATATTCGCCGCACCATTTTGTGGGTGATCTTTGGGTTCTCCATGGTTCTCTTGTGGGACCAGTGGCAGATCCACAATGGAAAGCAAGCCACTTTCTTCCCTAACCCTGCACAAAAAGCGGCCTCAGCTCCGGCTCCCGCGGTGAGTGCTTCGGCCGGCTTACCTGTTGCACCAGTGGCGGCAGGGCAGGCACCGGTCTCTACATCGGCTCCAGCCCTGGCGTCTGAGCGCTTTGAGGTCAGCACCGATGTGCTCAAACTGACGTTTGACACTCTGGGTGGTTCGCTGGTTCGTTCTGAATTCCTGCAGTACCTTGATTCCAACGACAAGTCCCGCAATTTCGTGTTGCTGGACGACACCAAAGACCGTTACTACCAAGCCCAGACTGGGTTGATCGGTGGCGCTGCGCCTGACAGCTTTCCGACCCATAAGTCGGTCATGGCAGTAAGTGGTGACAAGTCGCTCAAAGATGGGCAGGACGAGCTCAAGATTGTTTTCACCTCACAAGACACTGGTGGCATCAAGCTGGTGAAGACTTACACCTTGCGCCGTGGTGCATATGACATTGCGGTCAAGCACGAAGTCGTCAATACCGGTGCAACTGCACTGAACCCCCAGTTGTATTTGCAGCTGGTACGTGACGGCAACAAGCCTGCCGGCGAGTCCTCGTTCTATTCCACCTTCACAGGCCCAGCGGTCTATACCGACCTCAAAAAGTACCAGAAGGTGGAGTTCAGCGCTATCAAAAAAGGGAACGCTGACTTTGAGAAAGAGAGCTCCAATGGCTATATCGCCATGGTGCAGCACTACTTTGCCAGCGCCTGGATCTTGCCAGCGGACGTGAAGCGGACCTTCTCTCTGGATGCCAAAGATGTGGGTGCGACCGTCGCTGATTGCTGCTACCGCGCCACCATGATCACGCCGCTGGAAGCCGTGGCCCCCGGTCAAACCAAAGCTGTAGAGGCCAAACTGTTTGTCGGTCCCCAAGAGGAGAAAAAGCTCGAGGCTTTGGCACCCGGCATGGAGCTGGTGAAAGACTACGGCTGGTTGACCATTCTGGCCAAGCCCTTGTACTGGTTGCTCGACAAGCTGCACAGCTTCATCCAGAACTGGGGATGGTCCATCGTGGCCCTGGTGCTGCTGTTGAAAATCGCGTTCTACTGGCTCAATGCCAAGGCATACGCCAGCATGGCCAAGATGAAGGCGGTGAATCCTCGCATCATGGAAATGCGTGAGCGCCTCAAAGACAATCCGCAGCAGATGCAGCAGGAAATGATGAAGATCTACCGCGAGGAAAAGGTCAACCCCATGGGTGGCTGCTTCCCCATCATGATCCAGATTCCTGTGTTCATCGCCTTGTACTGGGTGCTCCTGTCCAGTGTGGAAATGCGCAATGCACCGTGGGTGATGTGGATTCATGACTTGTCATCGCCTGATCCTTATTTCATCCTGCCGGTTGTCATGACCTTGACGACCTTGCTGCAGACGGCGCTCAACCCTGCGCCACCGGACCCCCTGCAAGCCAAGATGATGTGGATCATGCCGTTGGCCTTCAGCGTCATGTTCTTCTTCTTCCCGTCCGGTTTGGTGCTGTACTGGATTACCAACAACATTCTGTCGATTGCTCAGCAGTGGATCATCAACACCCGCATGGGTGTGCCACCCCAGTTCAACCTGCCCAAGTTCAAGTAAAAGGGCCGGTCGCGCGTGCTGTCACGTCACTCTGACCCCATTGCCGCCATCGCCACGGCCTCCGGCCGCGGTGCTGTCGGTATCGTGAGGTTGAGTGGAAAGAGTCTTGGCGCTTTCACGCAGGCGCTGCTGGGCAAAGCCTTGCGGCCGCGAGAAGCGACCTATCTCCCTTTCCCTGACGAAAAAGGCCAGCCTATTGACCATGGGCTGGCCTTGTTTTTTCCGGGCCCCCATTCCTTCACAGGTGAAGACGTACTGGAACTCCAGGCTCATGGCGGGCCTGTGGTGTTGCAGTTGCTGGTCGCCCGCTGTCTTGCACTGGCAAACAGTGTGCAAACAGAGGGCGTCTCAAGCGTTCTGTTGCCTGGTTTGCGCATTGCCGAGGCGGGCGAGTTCACCCAACGTGCCTTCCTGAACAACAAGCTCGATCTGGCCCAGGCAGAGGCCATCGCCGATCTCATCGACGCAAGCACGGAAGCGGCAGCACGCAGTGCCAGCCAGTCTTTGTCCGGCGCCTTCTCCAAGGAAATCGGCATCTTGCGGGATGCGCTCATTCACTTGCGCATGCTGGTAGAGGCGACGCTCGATTTCCCCGAAGAGGAAATTGACTTTCTGCAGAAAGCGGACGCGGTTGGGCAGTTGCAACGCTTGCAACAAGCTCTCCAACAGGTGCTGGCCAAAGCGACCCAAGGAGCTTTGCTCCGCGAAGGTTTGAAGGTGGTCATTGCCGGGCAACCGAACGCCGGCAAGTCATCTCTCTTGAATGCCTTGGCGGGTGCTGAATTGGCCATCGTGACCCCCATCGCAGGTACTACGCGCGACAAGGTGCAGGAGACGATCCAAATCGAAGGCGTGCCTCTTCACATCATCGACACGGCCGGTTTGCGTGCCAGTGATGACGCCGTGGAAAAAATCGGAATCGAACGTGCCTGGCAGGCTATTGAAACCGCAGACGCCGTCCTGTTCCTGCATGATTTGACACGTAGTTCTGCTATCGAATACATAGCTGCTGACGCAGATATAGCGGGCGCTATCGCCGAAAAACTGCCTGCATCCATACCGGTGATCCATGTCTGGAACAAGTCTGACGCAGCGACTCCGGAAACTGGTTTGGAGGGCATCGTTCTCTCTGCCAAGACCGGCGTTGGCCTCGATGCATTGAGGCAAAACCTGCTCACAGCGGCAGGGTGGCAACCAGCACAGAGTGGCGCTTTCATGGCCCGCCAGCGCCATGTACAGGCCTTGCATCTGGTGGGTCAGCATTTGGACATGGCGTCGGAATGGCTGGCCTCCGGTAGCGCTGCCTTGGACCTGTTGGCAGAGGAACTCCGGCTTGGTCAGAATGCCCTGAACAGCATTACCGGCGAATTCGGCGCGGATGACCTGCTGGGTGTCATCTTTTCAAAATTTTGTATCGGCAAATAGCCTGCACTACACTCTGGCGTCGCACAGGAGTCACTCACCTATGTCACTATTCAGCTGGTTTACTCGGACGAGTTCCAACAACTCGCTCGGCACCCGTCACTCAGGTCTCGACCAGATGGATGGAGATCGAGCCTCTGCGCGCCATGGCCGGAGCAAATCAGCTTCAGGCGCGTCATCGGGAATGACGTCTGCCCGACGCAGTGAGCGGCTTGAGCGGCGAGAGTTGTTGTACGCCGTGGTGCGCGAATCGATGACGGGCGCCGGCATGCTGTCGAGCAGCTACAAGTTCAAGGTGCTGTCATTGGACTCTCGCGGGCGCCAGTACCTGATCATGATGGATATGGCGGCCCGCAATGTGAGCGACCCCGCCCGCTTGGCTGGCATCGAGACTCACATCGCCAAAATTGCCAAAACCCGCCATGACCTTTTGGTGACGGCTGTCTACTGGCGCGTGAATGAGCATGTGAGCTCCAGCCTGTCGCATACCCAGGACGATCATGTCCGTACGCTACCGACACCCCGTCGATTTGAACCTTTACAACCCTCGGAGGTTGCAGCGTTCAAGCAGGCGCTGGCGTCTGTGCCGGCCCCGGCCAAGTTGTCGGCGCCTGGCGAGATCATGAAGTCATCCCGTCGCAATCCACAGCCATCCCGATTTGCAGATACCGAGATTGACGAACGCCAATCTCCCCTCAGTGGCACCCAGTACGGCGAGTTGAACTGAGGGCGACGCCGATTTCGCAGCTTAGTGACCTGCGAAATCCACCAAGGTGAACAAAGGCAGACCGGCTTCCCGCAGCTTGTCGGATCCGCCTAATTCCGGCAAGTCCACAATGGCGGCGCCTTCCATGACGTGCGCACCCAAACGCTCAAGCAACTTCTTGCCTGCCATCATGGTCCCGCCGGTGGCGATCAAGTCGTCAATCAGCAGCACGCGGTCGCCCTTTTTCACTGCGTCGGTATGGAGCTCCACAGTGGCGCTGCCGTACTCCAGCTCGTAGGTTTCTTCAACCGTGGTGAAAGGCAACTTACCTTTCTTGCGGATGGGTACGAAACCGATATTCAATTCGTAGGCCACCACGGCCCCGAGGATGAAACCGCGCGCGTCAAGCCCGGCCACTACGTCCGGTCGCATGGTGGGGTCCATGTAGCGGTGCACAAAGGCGTCAATCAACACCCGGAAAACCTTGGCATCCTGCAGAAGCGGCGTGATGTCACGGAACTGCACGCCTGGCGTAGGCCAGTCGGGGACAGTGCGGATATGGTCACGGAGGTACTGATTGATGCTGAGGTGTTGCATAGGAATTCAAAGAAAAGGCGCCAGAGTGGCGCCGCGCTATTGTGCGCCGAAGCGTCGATAAGATTAAGCACCTTTGAGCAGTTTTTGCTCAGCACTTGCCAAATCGACGGCCTTGCCGCTCAGGACCAGGGTATCACCCGCCATAAGGCGAGTCTGCGCATCGGGTGAGACAGTTTTGCCATCCGCACGTCGCAAACTGACCAGACGTACACCCAAGCGTTCCAGACCGAAATCACCTATCAACTTCCCGGCAGATTTCGTCCCCATGGGCAGACTCACGGTGGCCAGCCGTTCGTTCTGCAGCTCGTCGACAGAGTTGTCATCCGCACCGTGGAAGAAACCGCGCAAGAGGTTGTACCGTGCATCACGCTGATCCTGCACGATGCGGATCACCCGTCGCATAGGCACACCCACCAGTGCAAGCGCATGGCTGGCGAGCATGAGTGAGCCCTCGATGGCCTCGGGAACCACTTCAGTGGCCCCAGCTTCCTGCAGCTTTTCCAGATTCTGGTCATCCTGGGTGCGAACAATGACAGGTACCTGTGGCGCGTGTGAACGGGTATTGGCAAGTACCTTGAGAGCGCCATTGGTATCCAGATAGGTGATGACCACGGCGCTGGCTCGCGCAAGACCGGCTGCCATCAGGGCTTGCAAGCGGGCTGCGTCTCCGAACACCACGGAATCCCCTGCTGCTGCAGCCTGGCGTACCCGATCCGGGTCCAAGTCCAGCGCCATATAAGGTATCCCTTCGCCCTCCAGCATGCGTGCCAGATTCTGGCCGCAGCGCCCGTAGCCGCAAATGATGACGTGCTGGTTGGCGTTGATGGACTTGCGCGCAATCGTCGTCATTTGCAGGGATTGCTGCAGCCACTCGCTGCTGACCAGTTTCATGACGATACGGTTGGCATTCATGATGATGAAGGGGGTCGCCAGCATCGATAGCACCATGCCTGCCAGGATGGGATTCAACAGCTCGGGGGGAACCAAGGCATTTTTCTGGGCCAGTGTCAGCAGCACAAAGCCGAACTCGCCGGCTTGTGCAAGATAGAGCCCGGTACGCAAAGACACCCCCGCTGTCGCGCCAAGGCCTCTTGCAATCAGCGCTACCAGGGCGGCCTTGAAGAGGGTAGGTACCACCAGCAGCAGCAAAACCAGTGGCCAGCGCTCCAGGACCAAGCGCCAATCCAGCAGCATCCCGATACTGATAAAGAAGAGCCCCAGCAGTACGTCGTGGAACGGCCGGATGTCGGTTTCCACCTGGTGCTTGTATTCCGTCTCGGAAATCAGCATGCCCGCAATGAAGGCACCCAAGGCCAAGCTCAAGCCAGCCAACTCCGTGAGCCAGGAGAGGCCCAGCGTGATCAGCAGCAGATTGAGTACAAACAGCTCATCGCTCTTGCGGCGCACCACGACCGTCAGCCAGCGGCGCATGACATGCTGCCCGCCCACCAGCAAAACGGTGACTAGCACTGTAGCTTTGAAGGCTGCGAGCGCCAACGCTTCCATCAAGCGCTCCCCGGATGCACTGAGGGCGGGAATCAGCACCAGCAGTGGCACCACTGCCAAATCCTGAAACAGCAAAACGCCCATCACGCGTTTTCCGTGTTCAGACTCCATTTCCAGCCGCTCCACCATCAGCTTCACCACAATCGCGGTGCTACTCATGGCCAGCGCACTGGACAGGGCCAGCGCCGCTTGCCAACCCAGATGCCAAGCGCCTGACAGCCAGATAGACAGGCCGAGCATGAGCCCCGTGGCCAGTAGCATGGTTAGCGCCACCTGCAAAAGCCCCAAGCCGAACACGTGCTGGCGCATCGCCCGTAGACGCGGCAAATTGAACTCCAGCCCGATCACAAACATCAGAAATACGACGCCGAATTCCCCCAAGTGCCGCACGGCCTCGGAGTTTTGGGACAACGCGAGGGCATTGGGACCAATCACCACGCCGACAGCCAGATAGCCCAGCATAGGCGGCAATTTCAATGTGCGGCAGATCACCACTCCCATCACGGCGGCGAGGAGGTAAAGCAGGGTGATTTCTAAACCGGTCATAGGCGGATACTAGCAAGAGACATGCGCTCTATAAAATGCTCGGATGACAGTACCTTCCCTCATTGCATCCAGCTTTGATGCGCAGCGCGCCATTGCCCTCGCCAACGAAACCTTCGACATCGAAGCTGCAGCCGTTCAGGGGCTGAAAAGCCGTCTTGGTGAAGGCTTTGTGAGGACGGTGGAACGGGTGTTGACGATCTCGGGGCGCGTGGTGGTCATGGGGATGGGCAAAAGCGGTCATGTGGGTCGCAAGATTGCAGCTACTCTTGCATCCACCGGTACTCCCGCCATGTTTGTGCACCCTGCTGAGGCCAGTCACGGTGATCTGGGCATGGTGACCGTTGCAGATCTGGTGCTCATGATTTCCAACAGCGGAGAGTCCCAGGAAGTGGCGGCGATTCTTCCGGTACTCAAACGCTTGGGAGTACCGTTGGTCGCCATGACAGGCAATGCACGTAGCACCATGGCCCAGCATGCCGATTTCTGGATCGACACCGCGGTGAGTAAAGAGGCCTGCCCCCTGAATCTCGCGCCTACAGCGAGCACGACAGCACAACTGGCCATGGGCGATGCCCTGGCCGTGGCACTGTTGGACGCCCGGGGCTTTCGCGCAGAGGACTTTGCCCGTTCGCATCCCGGTGGTGCATTGGGTCGCAAACTGCTGACCCATGTGTCGGACGTCATGCGCAGTGGGGATGCCATTCCGCGCGTAATGCCGACGGCGACATTCAGCGAAGTGATGCGTGAAATGAGCGCGAAGGGCTTGGGCGCTGCCGCAGTAGTGAGTGAAGACGGGGCTTTGATGGGCATCTTTACCGACGGAGACTTGCGCAGGTTGGTGGAACAAGGTGCTGACCTACGCGCCAAAACAGCGATGGAGGTGATGCATGCCAATCCTTGCACCATCCCGGCCCATGCTTTGGCGGTAGACGCGGCTGACCTGATGGAGGCCCGCCGCATTACCAGCGTATTGGTGGTAGACGATGCCGGGCGCTTATGCGGTGCCATCAATAGCAATGATTTGATGCGGGCCAAGGTGATCTGATGAAACCACTGCTGAATTTCCCGCCGGATCTGCTTCTGAAAGCGCAGAACATACGCGTTCTTTTTCTTGATGTGGATGGTGTACTCACAGATGGCGGATTGCAATTCACCGCCGAAGGCGAGACCAGCAAGCGATTCAACACCTTGGATGGCCATGGTCTCAAGTTGCTGCAGAAGGCCGGCATTACGCCTGCGGTGGTGACCGGCCGGGATTCGCCCGCGCTGCGGCTGCGCCTTCAAGCCCTGGGCATCGAACAGGCCCGTTTCGGCACTGAAGACAAGCATCCAGCAGCGCAAGAAATCCTGAACGCATTGGGATTGGGCTGGGAGCAGGCTGCCGCCATGGGCGATGATTGGCCGGACTTGCCCATGATGTTGCGCTGTGCATTTGCTGCCGCGCCTCCGAATGCGCATGTGGAGGTCAGCGGTCGCGCTCACTACATTACTCATACTGCCGGCGGAAACGGGGCGGTACGTGAAGTTTGCGACTTGTTGATGGTGGCCAGTGGCCGCTATGTGGATCTTTTAGAGCCGTATCTTTCGTGAAAAATTTTTTCTACGGTGCTTGGGAACGGCTGATGCTGTACCTCCCCGTTCTGGTAATGGGGGTGTTGGCGCTGGGAACCTATTGGTTGGTTCGTAGTACACCGGTAGTTGAGCACAATGCACCTGAACGGGTACGAGGCCATGAACCGGACTACTTCATGCATGGCTTCAGCGTGAAGTCCTTCGATCCTGCGGGCAAGCTCCGGTCAGAGGTGATGGGTGACGTCGCCCGTCATTACCCGGATACCCAATGGCTGGAGATAGACGCCATCCGAATCCGATCCTTTGATGCCGAAGGTCGCCTCACCACCGCATCAGCCAACCGCGGCCTGACCAATGAGGACGGCTCTGAGGTGCAGCTGATTGGTAATGCCATCGTAGTGCGCGAGGCAATAACGGCAAGCAAGGGGAAACCGGAACAGGTGCGAACCGAATACCGGGGCGAGTTCTTGCATGCTTTCATGGACACTGAGCAAGTGAAGTCGAACAAGCCGGTTGAACTGCGGCGTGGCAAAGACGTTTTCACCGCAGATGCCATGGACTATGACAATGTGCAGCAAGTGATCTTGCTGCGAGGTCGCGTTCGCGGCACCTTGACTCCTACAACACGGTAGCCCAGTTTCCGAGGACTTCTATGCCACCGCTTATTTTCATTACCGGCGCTTCCAGTGGAATCGGCCAGGCTTTGGCCAAACGCTTTTATGACGCAGGCTATTCGCTGGCATTGGTGGCGAGGCGAACCGCAGAGATTGAGCGCTGGGCGACCGCGCAACGGCTGGATGCACAGCGCTTCAAGGTCTACAGCGCAGACGTAGCCGAACCCGACAGCATTGTGGCTGCGGGTCGTGCCTGTTTGAGTGCCCAGGGCGTACCGGACGTAGTCGTGGCCAATGCGGGCATCAGCATCGGTATGGATACGGGCATTCGCGGTGATATTGACGTCATGCAACGGACCTTTGCCACCAATAACATCGGTCTGGCGGCGACCTTCCATCCCTTCATAGCTGCCATGGAACAGCGCGGTTCGGGCCGGCTGGTAGGCATCGGCAGTGTGGCCGGCATCCGTGGCTTGCCCGGGCACGGAGCCTACTGTGCAAGCAAGGCGGCCGTCATTGCCTATTGCGAATCACTGCGGGGAGAGTTACGAGCCAGCGGTGTCAAGGTGGTCACCATTTGTCCAGGCTATATAGATACGCCATTGACGAGGCAAAACCGCTATTCCATGCCGTTTTTGATGACTGCAGATGATTTCGCTGCACGTGCCTTTGACGCCATTACGCAGGGGGTACGCTACAAAGTGATTCCGTGGCAAATGGGCTGGGTAGCCAAGCTGTTGCGTGCTTTGCCGGATGCCTTGTTTGACAAAGCTTTGGCGGGGCGCCCCCGCAAGCGTCGCATCGATGAGGCGTAACCGACGAGTGAGACAGGCAAAACAAAAGGGACCCGAAGGTCCCTTTTTTGATCTGCAGATGCAGTTCCTGGCTTAGTAGCTGGAACGGCCACCGCCGTAGCCGCCGCCACCGGAACGGTCACCGCCGCCGCCGTAGCCGCCGCCACCGGAACGGCCACCGCCGCCGAAGCCGCCGCCACCGGAACGGCCGCCGCCGCCGTAGCCGCCACCACCAGCGCCGCCGCCGAAGCCGCCGGAACGGGGAGGACGTGGCTCCATGGGACGTGCTTCGTTCACGACCAAACCGCGGCCGCCGAACTGTTGACCGTTCATGGCGCTGATAGCAGTTTGTGCTTCAGCATCGCTGCCCATTTCCACAAAGCCGAAGCCCTTGGAGCGGCCGGTGTCGCGTTCCATCATGACTTTGGCGCTGGAAACGGAACCGTGCTGGGAAAACGCTTGTTGCAGGTCTTCGTCACGGAAAGAATAAGGCAGGTTGCCTACGTAAAGTTTGTTGCCCATGGATGGACTCCTCAAAATAACTCAAAACGCGATGGAGTCCTTAACCGCAATCAACAAACCATTGAAGACTTAAAGCAGACGCGAAACTGACTAATCACCGCAAACTTGCACACCGATATTTCGGCAATGCCAAACCATTATGCGTTACTTTGTTGAGGAATCCTAGTTTTTCTTGTTTTTTCAGGTTAGCCGGCAGAATCGGCATCGTTTTCGCTGTAATGGCGCCACTGGCGCATGCTGTTGCGCAGGGTCAGCATCTGCTTTTCAAAGCGGGGGCAGGCCTTGCAGGCTGCGAGATGGAAATACAAAGCCACGCGATCCACCACCGGCAGGGCGCGATCTTCCCTCGCCACCATCAAGGCGGTCGCTTCTTTGCATGTACGGCGCAGCAGCTTCACAAGGCACCTGCTTTCTGGAACCAATTCACTTCAAGACATTCCCGGAGCCTCAAGCGGGCACGGTGGAGTTGGACGTAGAGATTCGTCGGGGTCAGGTTGAGTTCCTTACAAATTTCTTCGCTGGACAACTCCAGCCATTCGCGCATGAGAAACAGCCGCCCTTGCGCGGCGGGTAGTTTTTCCGTGCAGGCTTCCAGAATTTCAAAGAACTGCCGGCTGCTGGTTTGTTGTTCCGGGTTGCCCCAATCCGCAGGTGTTTCCACAAAGTGCCCATCCGCCTTGAAGTTCAGCAGCTCCAGCGGATCTGTATCTTCATCCTCCGAACTGCCCAACCCCGTGACTTCGCGGCCGTGGTGGCGCAATGCGTCCACGACCTTGTGTTTGAGGATGCCAACCAGCCAGGTTTTGAGCTGCGACCGGTTGTCGAATGCTTGCGGTTTGGCCAGCGCTGCCAGCAGGGTTTCTGAAACAGCATCCTCTGCCCACGCTTCATTGCGCAGTTGCAAGCGGGCGAATTTGTACAGATAGTCGCGATGTTCTGCGACCTGGTCTTCGTAGCGGGTCATGGCGTGCTCGCGGAGTGTGATGCGCAGTGTAATGGGCGAGTTTTGAAATTTTTTTGCGCGGAGTGTAAGAAAGCACGTGGCAGCAGGACTAAACGTCAACCACAGCGCCAGAGCGCACCGCACCGGAGGCTGAATGGTTGTTTTCATTGATGCAATTACTCAAGGAGTTTCGACATGAACCAACGTGCCCTGCTTGCCGCTACCGCCGCCACCCTGATGTCCCTCACCCTGGCGTCTGCCCCTGTTGCCGCCCAGGAAAAAGAGAAATGCTTCGGCATTGCCAAGGCCGGTCAAAACGACTGCGCAAACGCTTCCGGTACCCACTCGTGTGCCGGCCAGTCCAAAGTGGACATGGACAAGGGCGAATGGAAATATGTGGCCAAAGGCACCTGCGAAAAAATGAAAGGCAGCCTGATGGCGCCCAAGATGTAATTCCACATCGATTGCATTTCCAAGTCCGCCCCCACGCATACCCGCTCATGCAAGCACCAAAGGCCCCGGCCTTGTCCGGCGACATTCAGGCCGGTATCGGGTGGCGGCACCCTCATTACGCGCAGTTGCTGCAACAGCAGGCTTCGTTGGACTTTCTGGAAGTCCACTCCGAGAATTTTTTTGCCCGCGGTGGCGCCAGCCTGGCGGTGTTGGAACAGGGGCGTGCCCTGTATCCGGTCAGTCTGCACGGCGTGGGCCTCTCATTAGGATCGGCCACGGGGCTGGACCCTTGGCATCTGGACCAATTGGAGGCACTGGTACGCCGCATCGACCCGGTGAGGGTCAGCGACCATGCCAGCTTTGCCCGCGCGCCTTGGGGTTCGGTCGCCATGGTGCATGCTGCCGACCTTCTGCCATTGCCGTTCAGTGACGAAGCGCTGGACACGCTCTGTGCCAACGTGCAGCGTGTGCAAGATCGCTTGCAGCGCCGCTTCATGGTGGAAAACCTGTCGGCCTATCTGCAGTGGCGCCCGGTGCCTGGCGAGCAGGAATGGACTGAGCCGGATTTCCTCAATGCCTTGGCCCGGCGTACCGGCTGCGAGTTGCTGGTCGATGTGAACAACATCTACGTCAATGCCCTGAACGCACAACTGCAGGGCGATGCCCGCGATCCGGTGGCCGCATGCTCTGCCTGGCTGGATGCCATCGACCCCGCTTCGGTGGGCGAGCTGCATGTGGCCGGCCATTGCGAGGTGAATGACGCGCACGGCCACATCGTGATCGATGACCACGGAAGCCGAGTCTCCGACGCGGTGTGGGCGGTCTACCGCCATGCCATCCGGCGCTTTGGCGCGGTGCCTACACTGATGGAGTGGGACACCGACGTGCCAGCCTTGGAAGTGCTGCTGGGTGAAGCAGACGTGGCGCGCCAGATGGCACAAACCGCCTTGCAGCAAGCCGAGGCGTGCGACGCATGAGCACCCTCGCACAGCAACAACAAGCGTTGGTGGCAGCGCTTTTCGATTGGCCTGCGGAAAATGCTATGAAAAACATAGCTGCCTGCGCAATGGACCCGGGCGCCAGAGGCCTGAAAGCCTATCAATCCAATGCGCATGCGCTGGCAGAACGCGCGCTGCAGGCCGCTTATCCAGTATTAACCCAACTATTAGGCGTGGAAAGCATGGGGGATCTGGCCCGTGCCTACTGGCATGCCCACCCCCCTGTGCGCGGCGATGTGGCGCAATGGGGCGAAAGCCTGGCTGCCTTTATGGCGAGCAGCAGCCAGCTGCAGGACACGCCTTTTCTCCCCGATGTGGCGCGTTTGGAATGGGCCCTGCACAGCATGGCCACGCTGGAAGACGCGACCCCGGACCTAAATACCTTGACGCTATTGAGCACCCAAGACCCCGGCATGTTGTGCTTACGCCTGGCGCCCGGTGCCGCGGTGCAGTGCAGTGATTGGCCGGTTGCCACCATCCATGCGGCGCATGGTGAGAACGGCCCCAGCTTTGAAGAGGTCGGTCGTTTGTTGCAAGCCCATGCGGGCGAGGATGCAGTGGTCTGGCGGCAGGGGTTCAAGCCCTGTGTGCGTGTGGCCTTGGAGGGGGAGGCTGCGCTCCTTCACGCCCTGCTAGCGGGCCGCAGCCTGGGTCAGGCCTTGGACGACGTGCCCCATCTGGATGTTTCTCAGTGGCTGACCGTGGCTGTTCAAAGCGGCTTGTTGTTGGCGGTGTATTCCGGCGAGTGATCGCCATGTCCTGTGTTTGAAAAGAGTCTGTATGAAATCTCTATTGGCAAGCTCATCCCGCGCCGGTGGCGGGCATTGGCTCACGCGCTTTGCCACGCTGGTGGCAAGCGGTCACCGTGTACTGGACGCCTTGCAAGCGCCTGCTGCTTTGCTGGCGCGGCTGTATGTCGCGAACGCATTTTTCTCTTCCGGCTTGACCAAGCTGCGTGACTGGGACATCACACTGTCCTTGTTCATGGACGAATACCACGTGCCCCTACTGCCTCCGGAGCTGGCAGCCTGGATGGGCACTGCGGGTGAGCTCGTATTGCCGGTCTTGTTGGTCTTGGGCTTGGGGGGGCGGTTTGCGGCCTTGGGCCTGAGTGTGGTCAACGTGATGGCGGTGCTGTCCCTGAGCGAGATTGCACCCGCAGCGTTGCAGCAGCACATCACTTGGGGTGTGTTGTTGCTGACTCTGGCTTTGTATGGCCCGGGCGCATGGGCTGTAGACCGTTTTTTCAACAAAAATGGGCGCTAACACCCATCGAATATGCGCGGGCAGCTATAAAAAGCATAGCTACCCGCTTTTGCGGTATGACTACCAGTTGGCTTCCCGCTCCGGCGATGCGCTGATTTTGTGAATGGAGAGGTCCGCGCCGTCATATTCCTCTTCCTGGCTCATGCGCAGGCCGACGGTAGCCTTGAGCAGTCCGTAAACCACAAAGCCCGCCGCGGCTGCCCATGCAACGCCCATGGCAGTGCCGATGAGCTGGGCCATGAAGTTGACGCCACCCAAGCCGCCGAATGCAGTGCTACCGAAAATGCCTGCTGCAATGCCACCCCAAGTGCCGCACAGGCCGTGCAGCGGCCACACGCCCAGCACGTCGTCAATCTTCCATTTGTTCTGGGTCAGGGTGAACATGACCACAAAAATGGCGCCGGCCACCCCGCCCACCACCAATGCGCCCAGCGGGTGCATGAGGTCGGAACCGGCGCATACGGCCACCAGACCGGCCAGCGGGCCGTTGTGCACAAAGCCGGGGTCGTTTTTGCCCATGAGCAGGGCCACCAGCGTGCCGCCCACCATGGCCATGAGCGAGTTCACCGCCACCAGGCCGGACATTTTGTCGAGCAGCTGAGCACTCATCACATTGAAGCCGAACCAACCCACGATCAAAATCCACGCGCCCAAGGCGAGGAAGGGAATGCTGCTGGGCGGGTGCGCCGACATCGCGCCATCTTTGCGGTAACGGTTGCTGCGGGCACCCAGCAAGAGCACGGCACCCAAAGCGATCCAACCGCCCACGGCGTGCACCACCACGCTACCGGCAAAGTCGTGAAACTCGTCGCCGGTGAGCGCCTTGATCCAGGCTTGCACGCCGAAGTGCTGGTTCCAGACAATGCCTTCAAAGAAGGGGTAGACCACACCGACGATGACGGCCGTGGCAATGAGCTGCGGCCAGAACTTGGCCCGCTCGGCAATGCCGCCCGAAATGATGGCGGGAATGGCAGCGGCAAAGGTCAGCAGAAAGAAGAACTTCACCAGCTCGTAGCCGTTCTTGGCGGCCAGTTGCTCGGCACCGACAAAGAAGGTGGTGCCGTAGGCCACGGCGTACCCGACCACGAAATACACCACGGTAGACACCGAGAAGTCCACCAGGATCTTGACCAGCGCGTTCACCTGGTTCTTGCGGCGCACGGTGCCGAGTTCCAGAAAGGCAAAACCGGCGTGCATGGCCAGCACCATGATTGCGCCCAACAAAATGAACAAGGCATCCGCGCCCTGTTTTAGTGCTTCCATACGAGTCCTTTGGTCGTTAAATGCTTTTGATTGGTGCAAAACCATCGAAAAATGGCTTTGCGCACCAAAATAAAGCAAAAACCACGCCAGACATTCCAAGCTGGTGCATGGTGATGCGATGGACCCCGAAAAAGGCGTCCCTTGCTATACTCGCCACCCACAGCGCCAATTTGCTCCAGCTTGCGGGCGCTTAATAAATTCAGCTAAACACGGACCCGCCTTCTGGCATTGCAACCCGGCCCGCGTTTAGCGCTGCCGGGTTTTGTTTTTATGCTGATTGCCACGCCCCAAACCATGCGCTTTGATACCCCTTTGCTGCTGCAAAGCGGGGAGTCCATCCATGGCTATTCCTTGAGTTACGAGACCTACGGCACGCTCAACGCCGACAAGTCCAACGCCGTGCTGGTCTGCCATGCCCTGAACGCTTCGCACCATGTAGCGGGTGTTTATGAGGGTCAGGACAAGTCCGAGGGCTGGTGGGACAACATGATCGGCCCGGGCAAGTCTGTGGATACGGACAAGTTTTTCGTCATCGGCGTCAACAACCTCGGCTCCTGTTTCGGCTCCACCGGCCCCATGCACACCCACCCCGACACGGGCAAGGTCTATGGCGCGGACTTTCCAGTGGTCACCGTCGAAGATTGGGTGAACGCCCAAGCGAAATTGTTGGACGCGTTGGGTATCGAGACCTTGGCCGCGGTCTTGGGTGGCAGCTTGGGCGGAATGCAAGCCCTGAGCTGGACGCTGCAATACCCCGAGCGCATGCGCCATGCGGTGGTGGTGGCCAGTGCGCCCAACCTCACGGCTGAGAATATTGCGTTCAATGAAGTTGCGCGCCGTGCCATCGTGACCGACCCCGACTTTCATGGCGGTCATTTTTACGAGCATGGCGTCATCCCCAAGCGCGGCCTGCGCATCGCCCGCATGATCGGCCACATCACGTACCTGAGCGATGACGTGATGAACGAGAAGTTTGGCCGCGAGCTCAAAGACGCCGTGCTGGCCAGCGCCAACGGCTACAAGTACAGCACGCAGGACGTGGAGTTCCAGATCGAGAGCTACCTGCGCTACCAGGGCGACAAGTTTGCGGAGTACTTTGATGCCAACACGTATCTGCTGATCACCCGCGCGCTGGACTACTTTGACCCGGCCAAAGCCTTTGGCGGCGACTTGAGCCGGGCCCTGGCCCGAACCCGCGCCAAGTTTTTGCTGGTGAGCTTTACGACCGATTGGCGCTTCAGCCCCAAACGCAGCCGCGAGGTGGTGAAGGCCTTGTTGGATAACAAGCGCGAGGTCAGTTACGCTGAAATCGATGCACCCCACGGACATGATGCTTTTTTGCTCGATGACGCCCGTTACATGAGCGTGATGCGCTCCTATTTTGATAGCATCTTTAATGGTTTGGAGGGTAGTCCGCCGCCGGGCCGTCCCAAGGCGGAAAGCGCCCCCTTGGGGGGCAGCGCAGTACGCGAAGCGACAAGTGTGGGGGTAACAGCAGCATGACCGACTTGAATACCTTGCACGCGATTGCCAGCCTGGTGCCTCAAGGCTCGCGGGTGCTCGACCTGGGTTGTGGCGACGGCGCCATGCTGGACTACTTGCAGCGCGAGCGGGGCTGCAGCGGCTACGGCGTGGAGCTGGACGATGCCAATGTGCTGGCTTGTGTCAAACGCGGCGTGAATGTGCTGCAGCTCAACCTCGACCAGGGGCTTACCGTGTTTGAGGACGCCAGCTTCGATGTGGTGCTGCAGATCGACACCCTGCAGCACTTGCGCAATGCCGAAACCATGTTGATTGAGACGGCCCGTGTCGGACGGGTGGGCATTGTGGCCTTCCCCAACTTTGCCCATTGGCCTAACCGCGTGAGCATTTTGCAAGGGCGCATGCCCGTGACCAAGCGATTGCCCTACCAGTGGTACGACACGCCCAACATCCGCGTCGGCACCCATGCGGACCTGGCTGTTCTGGCGCAGCGCAATGGTTTGCGCGTGTTGGACAGCTTTGGTTTGCAGGATGGTCAGACGGTCCGCTTCCTGCCCAACCTGCGGGCCGGCACTTCTGTGTACAAATTGGCACGTTAAAGCAGTCGACTGCGGGTAAGCCTCCAGCAAGATTCAGGCTGCGCATGGCATGATGGATGCCCCGCGCCGAATCTGTATCAGGAGCCCCATGAACGCCCGCGTTCCATCCTCTGTATTCCATACCGCCCAGGCCCTTGAGCACGTCAGTGCTGCCTGGGACACGGACATCGTCCATCGTTTGGAGGAATACATCCGTATTCCGGCCAAGTCGCCGATGTTTGACGCGCAATGGTCGGAGGCCGGTTTGCTGGACACCGTGGTGCGCAATACCGCCCAGTGGATCGAGGCCCAGAAAGTTCCCGGCCTGCAGCTGGAGGTCATCCGGCTGGAGGGTCGTACTCCGGTCATCTTTTTTGAAATACCCGCCAGTGGCGGTGAGGCTGGCGAGGTACCTGCGTCCGGCGAAACCGTGCTCATGTATGGCCATCTGGATAAGCAGCCGGAGTTCTCAGGTTGGCGCAACGACTTGGGTCCCTGGACCCCCAAATACGAGGACGGCAAGCTGTATGGCCGTGGCGGCGCGGACGACGGCTACGCTGCCTATGCGGCAATTTCCGCACTGCAGGCGCTCAAAGACCAGAAGCTGCGTCACCCGCGAGTGGTCGGCCTGATCGAGACCTGTGAGGAAAGTGGCTCTTACGACCTGCTCCACTATGTCGACGCACTCAAGCCCCGCTTGGGTGATGTGGGGCTGGTGGTGTGCCTGGACTCCGGAGCGGGCAATTACGACCAACTATGGTTGACCAACAGCCTGCGTGGCATGGCCAGCGGCGTGTTGAAGGTCGAAATCCTGACCGAGGGCATTCACTCAGGAGACGCCAGTGGCCTCGTGCCTTCGAGCTTCCGCATCCTGCGCCAGGTGCTGGACCGCTTGGAGGACAGCAAAACCGGCCATTTGTTGCCTGCCAACTTCCACTGCGAAGTCCCTGCCGAGCGCATGCAGCAAGCGCGGGCGACTGCCGGAATATTGGGTGATGAATTGTTCAAGCGCTTTCCCTGGGCGCACTATGACTGCGGTGGCGCCACTACCTTCGCGTTGCCCACCACCTCGGACCCGCTCGAGGCCTTGCTCAAGCGCACTTGGCAGCCCACGCTGAGTGTCACCGGCGCAGATGGCTTTCCTGACATCAAAAATGCCGGAAACGTGCTGCGGCCTTACACCGCGTTCAAGTTGAGTCTGCGTCTGCCACCTTTGGTGGAGGCGGCGTCTGCCGTCCAGGAGTTGAAGACGCTCTTGGAAGACAACGCGCCTTACCAGGCCAAAGTCACGTTTGAAGGGCTGTCCAGCGCCACCGGCTGGAATGCTCCGGACACCGCGCCCTGGTTCGATGCAGCATTGAATGACGCCTCGAATGCGCACTTCGGAGCGCCCTGTGGCCACATTGGTCAGGGCGGTACGATCCCGCTCATGAACATGCTGTCCAAGGGCTTCCCGAAAGCACAGATGATGGTGTGTGGTGTGCTGGGCCCCAAGAGCAATGCCCATGGACCGAATGAGTTTTTGCATGTGCCGTATGCCAAAAAACTCACTGCCGCAGTGGCACAGGTGATTTCCCGTTTTCCTTGAACCGGTAGCAAAGCATGGCTTCTGAATCCACTCTGAGTACCTTCACCGCCAGCGACGGCGAAAACCTCGCCGTCCAAGATTGGCCGTTAGATCCGGGTGTGACACCCCGCGGCGTTGTGCTCATCGTCCACGGGCTGGGCGAGCATGCCGGACGCTACGACCATGTCGCGCAACAACTCAATGCCTGGGGCTTTGCAGTGCGCGGCTATGACCAGTGCGGCCACGGCGAGAGCAGCGGCTTGCCCGGTAGTCTGCCCTCCGATACCCGCTTGCTGGATGACCTGGCCGACATCATCGACAGTACACGTGCCCGCATGGAACCCGGAACTCCGCTGATTCTGTTGGGGCACAGCATGGGCGGTCTGGTGACCGGGCGCTTTGTGTCCTTGGGGCTTCGCAAGGTAGAGGCGCTCATCATGTCCTCCCCTGCCCTGAATCCGGGCATGAATGCATTCCAGAAATTCCTGGTTGCGGTGTTGCCAACAATCGCCCCCAACCTGCGCGTAGGCAATGGCCTGAACCCTACCTTCATTTCGCATGACCCCGCT
The DNA here is from genome assembly GCF_032191775.1 of Rhodoferax mekongensis. NCBI lineage: Bacteria > Pseudomonadati > Pseudomonadota > Betaproteobacteria > Burkholderiales > Comamonadaceae > Rhodoferax > Rhodoferax mekongensis. The sequence goes on from NZ_CP132507.1 coordinate 674,236, forward strand.
GTGGTGAAGGCTTACACCTCGGACCCACTGGTGCATGACCGCATCTCCGCCCGTTTGGCCCGCTTTTTCTCTACCGAGGGGCCGGCGACCGTGGCCGCCGCCCCGCAATGGAAGGTTCCCACCTTGCTGATGTACGCAGGGGATGATCGTCTGGTGAACCCGCAGGGCAGTCGTGACTTTGCGGCTGCGGCCCCCAAAGACCAGGTGACCTCAGTGTGCTTTGATGCGCTGTATCACGAGATCTTCAATGAAAAAGATGCCACACCGGTGTTTGCCGCCATGCGCAGCTGGCTGGACCAGCGGTTTTGAGTGCAGCCCAGCATTGAACCCGGGGTAACTCCGTTGGCATCCATTGCGTTGAGCTGGAAGAAGTTGCGCTTGCGAATCCGCGAGGGCTTGCCCCTGCGCTACACCATGATGCTGGTGGTGGTGATCGGCGTGACCCTGCCTGCGATGTTGCTACTCACCCTCGAGCAGCAATTGGCGGAAAAGTCCCAAAAAGCTTTGCTGACCCAGAGTGAAACTGCGCTGATGAAAATTGGCAGTGTGTCTATTGCCGAACCGATGTGGGTGGTGGATCGTGTAGCTCTGGACGCCGCGGCCGCCCGCCTGCTGGAGAGCCCGCAAGTCGTAGCGGTACGTATCGAGGACGGGCTGGCCAATACTCCGGAGATGGAGCGCATCCGGCCGGACTTTGCCGGCTCGCTGGACAAAGATACGGCCGCCGGCCGACTGACCCGCCGCACGCAAAGTGTGATCCGATCAGGGGAGCCCCTGGGCACGCTGGTGGTCTGGTTTGACGCCTCTTACGGCCAGGGCCTGTTGCAGGCGCGGCGCGACCAGATGCTGGTGCTGGTGGCCTTGCAGGTGCTGGCCATTCTGGCGGTGCTGATGCCGGTGCTGGTGTCCCGCGTGCTGCGTCCTATCGAGCGTCTTAAAGAACACGCCAGCGCTTTGCTGGACCACAGCCGGGACGACGGCCCGGGTCAGGTGTTTGTATGGCGCAGGCAGGACGAGCTCGGTCTGTTGGGTCGCCATTTGGGCCGTGTGCAAGAGGAGTTGCGCGGCCTGTTCACCCAGCTCGGTAACAAGAATGCGCAGCTGCAGCAAATGGCGTTTTACGACCAACTGACCGGCTTGCCGAACCGCTCGCTGTTTATCGATCTGGTGCAGCGTGAAATGCTGTCTGCACAGCGCAATGATCAGCAGTTCGGCATCTTCTTCATCGATCTGGACCGCTTCAAGGCCGTCAATGACTCCATGGGTCACGCGGCCGGCGATGCCTTGCTGATTGAAGTGGCACGTCGATTGCGCGAGGTGTTGCGTGAGGTGGATGTGGTCTGCCGCCAGAGCGGCAATGAGTTTTTGGTGCTGGTGCGTGACATTGAGCACTGGGAGTCTCTGGGTGAAATGGCGCAGCGGGTCTTGCGCTCCATTGAGGCACCGGTGGTGTTGGCCAATGCCCCTGTCAAGGTGTCAGCCAGTATCGGTATTTCTCTCTACCCCGAAGACGGGCAGGACTTTGAGACCCTGGTCAAGCATGCCGATATCGCGGTGTATCAGGCCAAGACGCTGGGGCGCGCCAGGTACAGCTATTTCCACTCCGAGCTGAATTCCCGCCTGCAGGCCAACCTGGAGTTGGAGCAGGAGCTGGCCTACGCGATTGGCCATGACCAGCTGGTGCTGCACTATCAGCCGCAGGTCTCCGCCAAAACCGGCGAGATGGTAGCGGTAGAGGCACTGGTGCGCTGGCAGCACCCGACCCGTGGCCTGTTGTACCCTGCCCAGTTCATTGGGTTGGCAGAAGAGTCGGGGCGTATTGCCGAGATGGGTGTCTGGACTCTCCGGGAGGCCTGCCGCCAGTTGGCGGACTGGTCCGCGCGTGGCATCCATATCGGTAACATGGCGGTCAATGTGTCAGCGCTGGAGTTCCGTGACCACCGCTTGCTCGACAGTCTGCAGGCAGCGCTGGATGCCAGTGGCATTCCCCCGCAGCGCCTTGAAATTGAGATTACCGAGAGTGTGCTGATGGCGGAAACCGAAACCAGCCAGCGCATCATCGAACGCTTGCGCCAGATCGGGGTTGGCATTGCGATTGATGACTTCGGTACCGGCTATTCGTCGCTGGCCTATCTCAAGCGCCTGCGACCCAACCAGCTCAAGATCGACCGCTCTTTCGTCAACGATACAGCCACCGACAGCGACTCTCGCGCCATTGTCAAAGGCGTGGTGGGACTGGCCGAGGCCTTGAGCCTGAATGTGGTCGCTGAGGGGGTGGAGACCGAAGAGCAGCGTGCCTTCCTGCAGGACATCGGCTGTCACACCCTGCAGGGTTATTGGATCGCAAAACCACTGACGGTGGAGGCCTTGGAGCAGTGGCTCCTGAACCGACGAACATAATTTTTACAAGAGAAAAGGGAGAGAAAAAGATGACAACACCCACACACCAACACCTCCGCGCCAGTGTCCTGACACTGGCTCTTTGGAGTGCCATCGGGACGGTGGCAGTGCAAGCCCATGCGGCGACGGTGAGCAGCAACTTCGAAGCGAAGGCCGCGGTGCAGGGCGTGCCTTTACAGCTCAATGGCGCGGGTACCCGCTACAAGGCGATTTTCCGTGTGTACGACATGGCGCTGTATACCTCTGCCAAGGGCAACACTCCTGAGGCCATCATTGCGATGCAGGGCCCCAAGCGCCTCAGTTTCGTGGCGCTGCGCGATCTGCCGGGCACGGACCTCGGTATCGCTTTCATCAAAGGTCTGTCCAGCAATTCGCCGGCGGACCAAGTGCAAAAGCACGCTGCATCCAGCACCCGCTTGATCGAGATTTTTTCGGGCAAGCCCAAGCTCACGGCAGGCGATACCTTCGCCATGGAATTTGTGCCCGGCAGAGGCACCACCTTTTACATTCAGGGCCAAGCCCAGGGCGCGCCCATCGGAGACGCCGAGTTTTTTGACATGGTGCTCAAGATCTGGATCGGCCCGGTCCCGGCCGACTTCAAGCTCAAGGACGCGCTGCTCGGCCTTTGACCTGCAGCCACAGCAGGGCAGCTGCGGTGAGGACCAGTGGAGGGATGGAGCCGATGTTCAGCCATGTCCAGCCCTGCGTCACCACCAGTGCGCCTGAGGCCAATGAGCTCAGGGCCATCACGGCAAACACGCAGAAGTTGACGGCTGCCTGGGCTCGGTCTTTTTCCTCGGGGCGATAAGCCGTCAGCGCCAATGTGGTGCTGCCGGTGAACAAGAAATTCCAACCCACACCCAGCAGGAACAAAGACAGCACAAACTGCTGCAGCTCCACACCACTCAACGCGATGGCCACACACAAGAGATTGAGCGCCACGCCGACGGCCATGATGTGCAAGGTGCCGAAGCGCTTAATCAGGTGACCGGTAAAAAACCCTGGTGCAAACATACCGATGACATGCCACTCCAGCACGGAGGCTGCGTCATCAAAACCCAGACCACATTGCTGCATGGCCAACGGCGTGGCTGCCATCAGCAGATTCATGACTCCGTAGCCCATGGCGGCGCTCAGGCAAGCCACGACGAATGCAGGCTGCCGCGCGATCTCGCTCAGGGGGCGACCGGTAGAGGTAGCCGCATTCGGCGCCTGGTGTGCCGGAAAACGGACGAACGCCATCAGCACCATGGCCAGCAGCCCCACGCCGGCCAGCACCAAGTACGCACCCGTGAACGGCACCTCCATGAGCGTGCGTGTGCGGGCCGCGAGGTTGGGTCCGGCAATCGCGCCGATGAGGCCGCCCGCCAGCACCAGAGAAACCGCTTTTTCCCGGAATGCAGGCAATGCCAGTTCCGCTGCTGCAAAACGGTAGAGCTGGCCGTTGGCGCTGTAGTAGCCGGCAACGACGGTCGCGGCGACCAGGCCCCAAAACTGATGGGCAGCCACGGCCCACGCGCCGGCCAGCGCGGAGGCCACTGCCACTGCCAGCCCGATCTGGAAAGAGGTCCGCCGCCCGAAGCGCGCCTGCGTAGCGGCCACCAGAGGCGTCGCCAAAGCACCGCCCACCACATAGCCCATGACAGGCAAAGTCGCCATCCACCCGTAAGGGGCCATGCTCAAACCCACCAGGCCGTTGATGGCAATAAAGGTGACGTTGTTGGTGAGGAAGAGCCCTTGGCACAGAGCGAGTAGCCAAAGGCTGCGGTTCATGGTTGAGTCAGTAAAGTGAGTGCTGCCAGTGCAGCGGTTTCGGCCCGCAGAACGCGGGGGCCCAGGGAAGCCGGGGAGAAGCCGGCGGCGATAGCGGCATCTTCCTCATGGATGCTCAAGCCCCCTTCGGGACCGGATAGAAACCAGACCGGTGCCAAGCCGGCTGGCAAGGAGGCCACTGGGGTGCTACCGGCACGCAAAGAGAGCAGCAAACGGTGCGGGGTATCTGATTGCGCGCTCGGACTTTTGAGCCACTGAGCCAGCGTTTGCATGGGGTGCACCACGGGTACCAGGTTGCCGCCGCACTGTTCACAGGCCGCCACCGCTACGCTTTGCCAGTGAGCCACTTTCTTGTCGGCCCGCTCTCCACTTAGCTTGAGCACACTGCGTTCCGTCATCAGGGGCTGGATGCTGGCCACACCGAGTTCGGTGGCCTTCTCCACCAGCCAGTCCATGCGGTCGTTGGCGGGCATGCCCACGGCGAGGTGAATCTGACGCGCCGGCTCGCGGGCCACGGTGCGCCGCTGCCCGACCTGAACCGCCACGTCGCTGCGGCCCATGCGGGTGACGGTGGCGTCGAATTCGTCAGCGCTTTGTCCATCAAACAGGGTGATGCTGTCGCCGGGTTGCAGGCGCAGCACCTGCACATGGCGCGCGGCTCCCGCTGGCAGTTCCAGAGCGGTGTCGCTGACCAGCGCCGCAGCGCAGAAAAAACGGGGCATACAGGGGGAAGCCGGAGCTTGCTATAAATTCAGGAGCTGTTTGCGCATATTCCACGGGCGCCAGTGCGCAATTTGACTATGAGCGCCCGAAGGCGAAAACATTCGGCACCTCAATGCCCTCCACCTTTTCCACCAGACGCAGCAAGGGCTTGAGCTGGATGTAGCGGCTGCAGGTGCTGCGGATGTAGTCGATAAAGCGGGGCGTGTCGGCCAGGTATTTGGGCTTGCCGTCGCGCAGGGTCAGGCGGGCAAAAATGCCGGCAATCTTGAGGTGGCGTTGCAGGCCCATCCATTCCACGCCACGGTAAAACTCACCGAAGTCCTCGCCTACCGGCAGGCCGGCTTTGCGGGCTTTTTCCCAGTAGCGGATGGTCACGTCCAGGCAGAAGTCTTCTTCCCAGGTCAAAAACGCATCGCGCATCAGGCTGGCAATGTCGTAGGTGATGGGGCCGTAGACGGCGTCCTGGAAGTCCAGCACACCAAGGTAGCGTGGGTCGGCTTTGGAAGGTATCTCCGCAAGATCGGGCACCATCAGATTGCGCGGCATGAAGTCCCGGTGCACATAGACACTGGGCCAGGACAGGTTGTTCTGGATCAACAAGGCAAATGTGTCGTCCAGCGTCTTGCGCATGGGCGCATCCAGCGTGAAGTTCCGGTGGCGGGCTATGTACCACTCAGGAAAAAGCTCCAACTCGCGGCGCAGCAAAGCCTCGTCATACAGAGGCAGCACACCCGGGGCCGAGGCCAGCTGCCATTGCACCAGGGTGTCGACGGCATGCAGGTACAGGTCCAGCGGTGGCTTTGCCGGGTCTATCGTTTGCATCATGGTGCGTGTGCCCAGGTCGGTGAGCAGCATGAAGCCGTCGGCTTCGTCCCAAGCCAGTATTTTTGGGGCACGCAGGCCCGCGTGGTTCAGCAGGGCGGCAATATCGACGAAGGGTTTGCAGTTCTCTTTGTCCGGGGGCGCATCCATGATGACCAGACTGCCCCGATCGCTTTGCACCCGGAAATAGCGGCGAAAGCTTGCATCGGCAGAGGCCAGACCCAGCGTTGCCGGCTCCAGCGAAAAACCGGATTGCAGGCTTTTGAACCACGTGTGGAAGCGTTGTTCGCGCGCGGTGTCAGTCCAGACAATCGCTTGCAGGGCGGGAGCAGCGGAGGCGGTAGGGGAAGGGGGCGTGGCTGAGGACACGGTGTGAGGGCTTGGGGTCATGGATAATCCATTCTACAAAGCCACGCTGTGTCGCCCTGTGCGGTCCGGTGTGGATTCCTGATCCAACTCCTGGTTTCTGCCCTTCGCCCCATGCGTTTTTCTTCGCGCGCCCTGCCCCCCGGGGCGCCTGTCTGCCGGCCACCGCTGACCCGCCTTGTGGCTCTGGTGGCCTTGGCATGCGCGCAGATGTCCGTTCAGGCGCAGGAGACTCCAGACGAGGCGCCACTCACGCTCAACAGCTCTCCGCGATTGCAGGAGGGCATAGACCAAGCCCAGCGCGATGCCGCGCCAGTGTTCTTGATGGGTGAGCAGATCACCGGCCGTCCTGACCTCGAAACAATCGTCCAGGGCCAGGCGGAAATGCGCAAGCCCGGCACCGTGATCAAAGCCGATCGGTTGGAGTACTACGCGCCGGACGACCAGGCTCGGGCAAGCGGCAATGTGCGCATTAATCGCAATGGCAATGTGTTTGAGGGTCCGTCGCTGGACCTCAAGGTAGAAGCCTTTGAAGGAACCTTCGAGTCTCCGACCTACCGTTTTCTGCAGAACGATGCGCACGGCAACGCCTCCAAGGCGGAATTCATTGATCCGGATCGCACCGTGGTGCGCAATGCCACGTACACCACCTGTCGACGCAAGCCCGGCCCGGATTGGGTGCCGGACTGGGTGTTGCGTGCGGCTGATATTGAGTTTGATACCGGCGAGGACGTGGGGGTTGCCCACGGCGCCTACTTGTATTTCAAGGATACCCCGCTGCTACCGGTGCCGGCGATCAGCTTTCCTTTGAGTGACGCCCGCAAATCCGGTGTCATGCCGCCCACCATCGGATTGGGCGACGTGAATGGCACAGAACTGAGCGTGCCTTACTACTGGAACATTGCGCCCAACCGGGACGCGACCGTCACCCCTACTGTGATGACGGCGCGGGGCGTGACCGTGGCGGGCGAGTTCCGTTACCTGGAGCCCACCTATTCCGGCGTGTTGCGGGCGAATTACATGCCATCGGACAAACTGCGCAGTGCCGACCGTTGGGGTGCGACGCTGAACCAGACTGGCAATCTCGGAACGGATCTTGGTAATGTGGCTTACACCTTGAACCTGAACCGGGTGAGCGATGACAACTACTGGAGTGACTTCAGCAGCATAGGGTCCCTGACCTCGCGTACGCTGGCCAATGACATGCAAGCCACCTGGGCCCGTTCAGGTTACACCGTGACCGGACGTTCCCTGAAGTGGCAAACCTTGCAGTCCAGCAGCTCGGTGATCACTCCGCCCTATGACCTGACCCAGTTGAATGTGCAGTACAGCCAGCTCAACGACCGCGGCTTTGACTGGTCTTTGCAAGGCGATGTGTCACAGTTTGAGTCGGACAAGAGTCTGACAAAACAACCAAATACTCAGCGTCTGTATGGCTTGGCTCAAGTGAGCCGGCCGTTCATTGCACCGGAGGGCTACATTACGCCAAAGTTGCAGTTGCACACATCGATCTACCAATTTGACTCAACGCTCAACAATGGCAATCGCTCCGCTGACAGTACGGTGCCTACCTTCAGCGTGGATGCGGGACTGGTATTCGAGCGTGAGACAGCCTGGCGCGACCGCGACCTCGTCCAGACACTGGAGCCCCGCCTGTTCTATGTACGCACGCCCTACCGCAACCAGAGCTACCTGCCCAATTACGACACGGCCGCCAGCGATTTCAACTTCGCCAGCATCTTTACCGAGAATGCCTACGTCGGCCACGACAAGATTTCCGACAACAACCTGGTCACCTTTGGTCTGACCACCCGCTTTTTGGATGCACAGACCGGGGAGCAGTTGGCCCGCTTCGGAGTGGCCCAGCGCTACCGGTTTGAAGACCAGTTGGTGACCTTGAATTCCACGACTTCGCCGGCTTTGGCCGGTTGGAGCGACGTCATGCTGGGCGCTGGCGTCAATTTTTCTCGTCAATGGGGTCTGGACTCCACGGTGCAGTACAACCCGTTGACGGCCCAGTCCAGCCGCGTCACGGTAGGCGCGCGCTACACGCCATCACCGTACCGGGTATTCAACGCAGCCTATCGCTTCCAGCGTGATGTGAGTGAGCAAATCGATTTCAGCTGGCAGTGGCCTTTGAATGACTTGTGGGGTGATGCGGATCAGTTCACCGGGAGTGGCAAGGGCCTTGGTGAAGGTCGCTACTATGCGGTGGGCCGGCTCAACTACAGCCTGAACGAAAGCCGCATGGTCGATACCTTGCTGGGCGTCGAGTACGATGCGGGCTGCTGGCTGGCCCGGGTCGTGGTGGGGCGTGTGCAAACCAGCAGCACATCCTCGACCAGCAGTATCAAATTCGAGCTGGAGTTCGTCGGCTTTACCCGCTTGGGAGTCAGCCCCTTGCAGACATTGAAATCCAATATTTCGCGTTACCAGAACTTGCGTGAAACAGGTGGCTCCAACAGCCGCTTCAGTAACTACGATTGAAAACCATGAAATCCAGCGTACGCGCATGGGCCTTGGCGTGCCTCCTGACAGTGGCAACACCGGCCCTGCTGGCCCAGCAGGCCCTTCCGGGTGACTACATCGTTGCCGTGGTGAACTCCGAGCCCATTACCTTTCAGGAGCTCAACATTGAAGTGCGGCGCGTGTCGCAGCAATTAACGCAACAGGGACAGGCAGCGCCAGCTCCTGAAGAACTTCGCCGCTTGGTGTTGGAGCGGATGATCAACGACAAGGCCCAGTTGCAGTTGGCCCGGGAGCAGGGGATCCGCATGGATGCCACAGCTATCGATCGTGCAGAGCAGAACGTGGCCAGCCAGAACGGCGTGGATGTGCTTGCCCTGCGGCAGAAGCTCGCCAAGGATGGTGTGACCGTGCAGTCTTTCCGCGATGGCCTGCGCGATCAGCTGACCCTCAGCCGCTTGCATGAGCGCGAGGTGGAGTCCTCCATCAAAGTGTCGGATGTCGATGTGGACCGTGTTATTCAGGAACAGCAGGCCAACAACACGGACCCTTTTGCCCAGGAACTCAATCTCGCGCAGATTCTGATCGTGGTTCCCGAGAAAGCCAATGGCGAAGAAGCGGCAGCACTGTTCGTGAAAGCCCAGCGAGTGCTGCAACGTGCGCGCGATGGCGAGGACTTCAACAAGCTGGTCCAGGAGTTCTCAGCGGCTGACCGCAACAATGGTGGTCAGATCGGTTTGCGCCGCGGTGACCGGTTGCCACCTTCTTTTGTGACCGCTACGCAAAACTTGAAGGTCGGCGAAGTTTCTGAGGTGGTTCGCACCGGCGCGGGTTTCCACATCCTCAAGCTGGTGGAGCGCAAGGCGCCGACCCGATTGGTCCAGACCGTGGTCCAAACGCGTGCCCGCCACATTTTGTTGCGCAATTCGCCCCAGCTTTCCCAGGCCCAGGCGATTGCCCGGTTGGCCGATGCCCGCCAACAGATCGTGAGCGGAAAGACCGATTTCGCGTCCATGGCCCGCAAGATGTCCCAGGACTCGTCGGCCGAACAGGGGGGTGATTTGGGTTGGGCATCGCCGGGGATGTTTGTGCCTGAGTTTGAAGAGGCTATGAACCGCTTGCAAGACGAAGGCGCTATCAGTCCGCCGGTGGTGTCTCGCTTCGGTGTACACCTGATTCAGTTGGTGGATAAGCGCCGCGTGGAGTTGAGCCCCCAACAGATCCGCGAGTCCGTTCGCGCCCAGTTGCGGCAGAGCCGCTATGAAGAGGCTTACACCGCTTGGGCGCGCGATGTGCGCGCCCGCGCCTTTGTGGAAATGCGTGAGGCCCCGCAATGAAGCACTTGGCGCGCAAGCGTTTCGGCCAGCACTTTTTGTCGGACTCCGGCATCATCGATGCGATCGTCCAAGCCATCAACCCCCAGCCTGGCGATCCGATGGTCGAGATTGGTCCCGGTCTGGCGGCCCTGACACAGCCGTTGGTGGAGCGTCTTGGTCGCCTGACCGTGATTGAGCTGGACCGTGATCTGGCAAAGCGTTTGCGCAGTCACCCGCAGCTCCACGTGATTGAATCCGATGTGCTGAATGTGGATTTCAGCCGCTCGGACATTGCGCCAGCAGCTCCTGAAAATATAGCAGACTCCGCGAGCTTACCCCGCAAACTCCGGGTGGTGGGTAACCTGCCCTACAACATCTCAACGCCCATCCTTTTCCATTTGCTGGACTACGTGAAGTGCATTGAAGACCAGCATTTCATGCTGCAAAAGGAAGTGATTGATCGCATGGTGGCCCCGCCTGACAGCTCCGATTTCAGTCGCCTGAGTGTGATGCTGCAATGGCGCTATGCGATGGAGGACGTGCTGTTTGTTCCTCCGGAATGCTTCGATCCCCCGCCCCGGGTCAATAGCGCCGTGGTGCGCATGGTGCCCCTGGCCCAGCCGCCATTGTTGGATGTGGGGCTGTTTTCGGAAATGGTGCAGGTGGCGTTTAGCCAGCGTCGCAAGTTGCTGCGCCACACACTGGGGGCCTGGCTGGAGCAGAAGGGTTTTTCAGGCCAGTTTGACGTGCAACGTCGCGCCCAGGAGGTTCCGGTGGAAGAGTATGTGGCTTTGGTGCAATCGCTGAAGGCTTAACTACCCGTTAGAGCGCGTTTGCTTTTGGAGCTCCTATGGAAAAAGGCCTGTCACAGACAGGCCTTTTTGCTTCCCTACCGTACTGATCAGGCGGCTGCCAACCAGTATCCCGCGTTAAAGGGGCTGCTCATGCGCAACGCAAGGGGAGACACATCCAACAACTTGTCGGTCGGCATTTTTTCGCCGGTGTCGGTAATCGGCTCTGCAATGGCAATTTCTGCCACGGCTTCGCTGCTTGCCTCGTTCGCCCGTTCTGCTTGGCTGGTTTGTGCAGAACGGGCTACAGAAAAGAATAGAAGCATCGGAAAGGAATTTTCCGGTCTCCCCAGTAGTCCGCGGTGTCACGGAAGATGTCCAAGAGCTGTTCGCGCGCTTCCTTGTCGAATTTGACGTTCGCGGGAATGTGTTCCAGCACCGCCACAAAACCGGGCTGAGGGCCCGACTTGTGCACAGGGTCGGTCAGGTTGTCGTACAGCGCGTCAAAGTTCTTGCTGACCGTGGTCGGCAGCATGAATTGCTGGCCGATCATGTCCAGCACGTCCTGCTTGGTCTGGGCGTTAGCCAGGTTGGCGTACAGAAAGTGGTGACCCAAGCCTTGTGCGGCTTCCTGCAGGTCCGATACGCGAAATGCGCGTATCGATTGAACGATATTCGTTCTGACAGTTCGAAGTGGCGTATCCATCCCCGATTCTCTTTCTCAAAGTACAAAATTCGGCTCAGGGCACGATCTTGCGAAAACTCGCATAGTGATCGGCCGTGTAATAACAGGCTTGAGGTGCAGTGGCTTGCTTGCCACCACACACAATTCTTCGGGCTCCCCGATTGGACGCTCCGGGCGTCTTCACGGTGTACTCGCGGTAAAACCCTCGGGGCTGCAAGGGCAGAAGCCGCTCCCGGTTGCCGAAGACGTCGCCGTCTTTGTCGTAGGGAAAAGGACCACCTTGCAGAACCAGGTTGTAGGTCGTACGGGCTTGGGGGGGCAGGCTGGCAAGTGCAACAGTCGACTCTGCAACAAAAGCCGGAGCTTCTTTGGCAGAGGAGACACCGGCAGACCATGCCACCGCGAAAAACAAGCCAGTAAGTACTAACTTGATAACTCCCTTGTGCACCCAGAATCCTTTACGACTACCGCGGGTTAACCCGAAAAAGTAAGCCACTAGTGTCGCGTATTCGGCACAAAAAAGCAAGGGCTTGCCCAATAAATAAGCAAGCCCTTACACAATTTTTACACGCAGAGTGGGCACTAACTGCCCCGAAAACTCAGCGTGTAGCGTTGGCGTCGGCGACCGTCAGGGCTGTCATATTGACGATGCGGCGCACGGTCGTGCTCGCAGTCAACACGTGCACCGGTTTGGCCGCACCCAAGAGCACCGGTCCGATGGCGATATTGCCGCCTGCTGCAGTCTTGAGCAGGTTGTAGGCAATGTTGGCAGCGTCGATATTCGGCAGCACCAGCAGGTTGGCATCACCGTGCAGGGTGCTATTGGGCATCAGCGCCTTGCGGGCTGCGCCATCCAGTGCGACGTCACCGTGCATCTCGCCGTCCACTTCCAGCCAAGGGGCTTGTTCACGCAGCAGTTCGAGGGTGCGGCGCATTTTGATGGCGCTGGGTTCGTTACTGCTGCCGAAGTTGGAGTGGCTCAGCAAAGCAGCCTTGGGCTTGAAGCCGAAGCGCATCATTTCTTCGGCGGCCATGACCGTGATTTCGCACAGCTGTTCGGCGGTCGGGTCGTAGTTGACGTGGGTGTCCACCAGAAAGACCTGGCGGTTGGGCAGCATCAGGCCGTTCATGCAGGCGTAAATCTGCACATCCTGCGGGGTGCTGGGGCTGCCACCAACGCGTTTGCCGATCACCTGGTCGATGTAATGCAAATGCGTGGCGGTGGTGCCCCAGGTGCCGCAGATCAGGCCGTCCACATCGCCCTTGTTGAGCAACATGGCGCCAATCAGGGTCAAACGGCGGCGCATTTCAATCTTCGCCATCTGGACCGTGACACCTTTGCGCTCGGTCATGCGATGGTAGGACTGCCAGAAGTCGCGGTAGCGGTGGTCCTGCTCTACGTTGACCACGTTGTAGTCCACGTTTTCTTTGAGGCGCAGACCAAATTTTTCGATACGCTCGGCAATCACCGCAGGACGTCCGATCAAGGTAGGCAGTGCGAGGCGCTCGTCCACCACGATCTGGGCTGCACGCAGTACCCGCTCGTCTTCACCCTCGGCGTAGGCCACGCGCTTCTTCAAGGCCTTCTTGGCAGCATTGAAGATGGGCTTCATGGTGGTGCCGGAGGCATACACAAAGCTTTGCAGCTTCTCGCGGTAGGCGTCCATGTCCTGGATGGGGCGCAATGCCACGCCGCTGTCTGCCGCTGCCTGCGCCACCGCAGGTGCAATCTTCATCATCAAGCGCGGATCGAAAGGCTTGGGAATCAGGTACTCCGGGCCGAAAGCGAGCTGCTCGCCGACATAGGCTGCTGCAACCACTTCACTTTGCTCTGCTTGTGCCAGTTCGGCGATCGCATGGACAGCTGCAATTTCCATTTCCAGGGTGATGGTGGATGCGCCGGCATCTAAAGCACCCCGGAAGATATAGGGGAAGCACAGGACGTTGTTGACCTGGTTGGGGTAATCGGTGCGGCCGGTTGCCATGATGGCGTCGTCGCGCACGGCCTTGACTTCTTCCGGCAGGATTTCGGGCGTGGGGTTGGCCAGCGCGAAGATCAGGGGTTTGTCCGCCATGGACTTGACCATGTCCTGCTTGAGCACGCCGCCGGCGGACAGGCCCAGGAAGATGTCTGCACCCGCGATGACTTCACGCAAGGTGCGTGCATCGGTTTTCTGGGCGAACTGGATCTTGTCCTCGTCCATCAGCTCGGTACGGCCTTCATAGACCACGCCGGCCAAGTCGGTCACGAAAATGTTTTCGCGTGGAATGCCCAACTTGACCAGCAAGCCCAGGCAGGCCAGTGCCGCAGCACCCGCACCCGAGGTCACGAGCTTGACCTTTTTGGGATCTTTGCCGGCAATTTTCAGGCCGTTCAGGATGGCGGCGCCCACGCAAATGGCGGTACCGTGCTGGTCGTCGTGGAACACCGGGATCCTCATGCGCTCGCGCAGCTTGCGCTCCACATAGAAGCAGTCGGGCGCCTTGATGTCTTCGAGGTTGATGCCGCCGAAGGTAGGCTCCAGCGAAGCAATGATGTCGACCAGCTTGTCGAGGTCGTTCTTTTCGTCAATCTCGATGTCGAACACATCAATGCCGGCGAACTTCTTGAACAGCACGCCCTTGCCTTCCATCACCGGCTTGGACGCCAACGGACCAATGTCGCCCAGACCCAGCACGGCAGTGCCGTTGGTGATCACGGCCACCAGGTTGCCGCGGCTGGTGTATTTGAAGGCGTTGTTCGGATCTTTGACGATCTCTTCGCACGGAGCTGCCACACCGGGGGAGTACGCCAGCGCCAGATCATGCTGGTTGATGAGCTGCTTCGTCGCGCTGATCGCTACTTTGCCCGGGGTGGGAAACTCGTGGTACTCCAGCGCCGCTTGCCGCAACTGGGCTTTTTTCTCTGCGGAATTGGAAACAGGGGGGCGTGGCGTGAGCGGCGTGGTCTGGTCTGTCATTCGGCTTCCTCTGTGGCTGGGGCTCTCGCAACACGAGGCGTGCCCCAGCACGGTAATGGGCTTTGCATTGTAGGCTTGGCTCTCTAACTCCCCGCTACAGAGGAGGCCAACTTTATGCGAATGGCGTATGGGGTTATGACCAGTGCTTTGGCGCCCTCACGCCACAGTGAGCTTGGCCATTTCCATGCGGCGTGCAGTGCTCTTGCCCGCCAGCACAAAGCCCCGTTGCTGACCGGCCGAATCCACAAAACGCCAGGCACCCTCACCGCCTTCCGCCTCCCATTGGCCCGCCGTGGCGGGATGCGCTGCGGCGACCACAATAGGCAAAGCCGGTGTTTTGATGCTGACCGGCATCAAGGGAAACACCACGTCGGTGGGTGTGCCTGCCAAGGTGGCGGCCAGTGCGCGCGCTGCAGTCATTACGGGCATGACATAAGGGAGGGTGCGTTGACCGGCGCTCTCGTACTGGGCACAGTCGCCCAGGGCGTAGACATCCGCGGCGGAGGTTTCCAAGCGGGTGTTGACAAGGACACCCCGTTCACAGGCCAGCCCGGCGGCCAGTGCCAGAGCGGTATCGGCGCGCAAGCCAATGGCGCTGAGTACCAAATCGGCCGGCAATGTGCTGCCATCCGCCAGGGTGGCCAGCAGCTTTCCGTTGGCATCCGCATTCACCGATGCGACCGAGGTGCCGAAGTGCCATTGCACGCCCAGGCCGGACAAAGCGGCCTGCAATTGTTCGCCAGCATCGGCGGGCAACAAAGCAGCCAGGGGCCTTGCAGCGGGGTCCGCCACATGGACCTGGACACCGGCTAGCGCGAGGTCGTTGGCAAACTCGCAGCCGATCAGGCCGGCACCCATCACCACGACGGTTTTGCCTTCGCCACTGCCTGGCACGGTGGCGTCCACACCCAGTGCGGCGTGGAAACCCGCGAAATCGTCAAGTGTGTTGATGGAGCGCACGCGGTCGGCAGCGTCGCCCTGCAAGGGAATGCGAATCGGGTGAGCACCGGTCGCGAGTACGAGCTGGCGGTAGCCCAAGGTTTGCGCAACGTCCCCCTGACGCACCGTGAGGGTCCTGGCGCTAGTGTCCAGGCTCTCCGCACGTGCATGGTCCATCAGCGTGACTTGCAGGGTCTCGGCCATTTTGGCCGCGGGGGTCGTCACCAGTTGCGCGGGACCCCGCTTTTGGGCGTAAGCGTTGGAAAGCGTGGGCTTGGCATAGAAGTCCCCGCTGTCGGTGGTCACCAGTACCACCGGAGTGTGGGCGTCGAGCTTGCGGAACTCACGCACCGTGGTCCAACCGGCCACGCCGCTACCGATCACGATGACAGGAGAGCTGCTCATGCGCTGGCTCCTGTGCAGTGGTTGTGGGCAGTGGGGCGGAGTGGGGTCGGTGGGGCGTTGCGATTCATCGTGATTTCCTGTGGGTGGGCTTGGGGCCGGATGGCCTAGATCGTAACGACCTCGAAGTCCGCTTTGGCTACGCCACAGTCCGGGCACTCCCAGCTCTCGGGCACATCGGCCCACAAGGTGCCGGGCGCAATGCCGTCCTCGGGGCGGCCGGCAGTTTCGTCATACACAAAGCCACAAACGATGCAGATATAGGTTTTCATGGTGTTCAAAGATCAAGAGTCAAAGGGATTGCTGGCCCGGGTGGAATATGCGTGACCAGCTATGAAATTAGTAGCGTAAAGCAGCCTGCTGAAGACAGGCTTAAGCGGTCAGGGTTGCCAGTTGCGACTTGTAGTGGTTGGCGTGGCGCTCCTCGACGCGGGCCAGGGCGGCGAAACGTTTCTGGGCTTTCTCCAGAGTCGCCTTGAACTGGGCTGCATGCACTTTGCTTTCTTCAATCTGCTCGTCCATCTCGGCAACAGCGGCGGCATTGCCTTCGGCCTCTGCCGTGGCACGGAATCCCGGGTACATCTCGCTGTACTCGTAGGTCTCGCCGTCGATGGCGATTTGCAAGGCCTTGGCCGGCGTCATGGTGGCCTTGGGGTACAGCAAGTCCAGGTGACCGAATGCGTGCATGACTTCCTGGTCGGCGGTTTCTTCAAAGGCGCGGGCCGTCGATTCATCGCCCATCTCGCGGGAGAGCTTGGCGAAATAGCGGTACTTGATATGCGCCATGGACTCGCCGGCGAAGGCGGCTTCCAGATTGGCAAATGTCTTGATCTCGGGGCGTTGTGCGGTGCTCATGGTCATCTCCTGGGGCGTTGGCTACAGAAACCATTTCTGCGGCATGGAGTGAATGGTAGGTACTGCGCCTCAATAAAGCCAATCGCACTTGACTAATCTATAGATAGAAACTATCTTTTGTAGTCCCAAAGGGGCGGCGTGCCACGCTTTTGTTAGGAAATCAGGAAGCCCGCAGGGTGCCTGCCTGGTTCAATGCCTGGCGCAAGGTGTCGAGTTGCACAGGTTTGCTCAAAAACAAATCCATCCCGGCTTCCATGCAGGCGATACGGTCTTCCGCGTAGGCATTGGCCGTCATGGCAATGACCAGAGGTTGCCGGGCCAAGGGCATGGCGCGCAGGGCCTTGGCGGCCGTGATGCCGTCCATCTCCGGCATTTGCATGTCCATCAGCACCACATCGAACTCTGCCTCTTGGAGTCGCTCCAGGGCGAGCAGGCCGTTCTCGGCCTCCTTGTGCGGCGGGCAGCCCAACTGTTTGAGCTGGTTTCGGGCCAGCAGGCGGTTGAGAGGCTGGTCATCCACCAGCAGGATACGCAGCCCCGACAAATCCATGTGAGCCGCGGGCGCCGCTTCAGCGCTAGCTTCTACAGGTCGCGTCCAAGCCTCAGGCGCAGACAGGCCCAAAGAAGCGGGCGACAAGGTAAAACTGAACTCCGTCCCGACTCCGGGCGTGCTTTGGACCTGCAAAGCAGAGCCCATCTGGTCAATGAGCGCTTTGCAAATCACCAGACCCAGACCGGTGCCGCCGAACTTGCGGGAAATGGAACTGTCGCCCTGCTTGAAGGGCTCAAACAACTGCGACATCACCTCCGCACTCATGCCAATACCGGTGTCTTTGACGCTGCAACGCAAGCCCTCGGGTGTGCAGAGCAGCGTTACGCGTATCTCTCCGTCTGCAGTGAACTTGAGCGCGTTGCCCACCAGATTCATCCACACCTGCCGAATGCGGTTGGGGTCCCCGGTTGCACGGTCCGGCACATGGTCATCGATGTCCAGATGCAAGGCCAAACCTTTCGCTTCTGCCTGTGTGCGGAACAGCGCCAGGGTGTCCTGCACCACCTGTCGGGGATTGAAGGGTATGCGCTCCAACTCCATCTGGTGGGCTTCGATCTTGGAGAAGTCCAGGATGTCGTTGATCAGGCTGAGCAGGGCATTTCCCGCCATGAGGATGTTGTCCACATAGCCGGCCTGCTCGTCATTCAGGGGCGTGGATTTCAGGAGCTCGGTCAGGCCGAGTGCGCCGTTCATGGGCGTGCGTATTTCGTGGCTCATCATCGCCAGAAAGCGGCTTTTAGCCACGTTGGCCGCCTCGGCCTGTACCAGTGCGGCTCGGAGTTCGGCGGTACGCTCGCTCACCCGCTGTTCCAGCACCTGGTTGGCTTGGAACAGGGCCAGGCTTTTTTCTTCCAGCAAATGTTCCGCCTGTTTGCGCGCCGATTTCTCGCGGTCCAGCCGCCCCTGCATGCGCCTCAGGGCTTCAGCATGAGGGTCCAGCGGGGGCGGGGCAGCGGAATCTGTCACGCAGTCAGGCTTTGTTGCGGAGTTCGAAGCGGATAGCCCCATCCGGTAAGTTGACGCGAGTGACGTTGACCGGGTCCCCGAAGTGGGCGACTGCACCGGCAATCAGGCCCTCAGCCAGATCACCGAAGTGCCGGGGGGAGGCGTAAAGCATGTTCAAGCCGTCCGGTAAACGCTCGCAATCAAAGCTGGGCAGCTGGGCGTCCGGGTAGAGCTTGCGCACTTCGGTATGGATCACCGACTCGATGCCATACAAGAAATCGACCGCCGAAGTTATGCCGCCGAAAAACGCGGGGTACAGCGCATGAAAGCGTCCGAACAGGTGCACACCAAAGGCATGTACCAGCGCCGGCACCGGCAGGCCCGAGCGCTGCGAGAGGGCGACTACCATGCCTACGAGCTCATTGTGGTCGTAGGTGCCGACTGCTGTGTACGCACCGCCGCTGGGAGGCGCACTGTCGTCAATGATGTCGTCCACCATATCGGCAGAGAACTTGTCCTCCACCATTTCCAGAAACTCGGTAAAGACCATGCCTTTCATGCGCAATCTCCTTTAGGGGGTTTCCGCTTTATAGCCCAGCCCGAGCCAAAACGTGCAGGAAAAAGCGCCCGCATTCACCTTCAATCACACACCGGCCCCGCGTGTAACGCGGCGGGGGTATGCTCGCGCCCCTATGAAAACTTCCTTCTTCGGCACCGCCCTGGTGCTCGGCTTGCTGTCGGCCATCGGCCCGTTTGCCATTGACATGTACCTCCCCGCCCTGCCCTCCATCGGCCAAAGCCTGGGGGCTTCCATGGGTGCGGTGCAGGCCAGCCTGATGGCGTTTTTTATCTCGCTGGGCGTGGGCCAGATCATTTACGGCCCGGTGTCGGACATGCTGGGTCGCAAGGCGCCCCTGTACTTTGGTCTCGTGTTGTTCGCCTTGGGCAGCGTGGGCTGCGCGCTGGCGCCGGACATTGAAACCCTGGTGGTGCTGCGCTTCATCCAGGGGCTGGGCGCCTGCGCCGGTATGGTGATTCCGCGCGCGGTGGTGCGCGATCTGCATACCGGGCATGACGCCGCGCGGCACATGTCGCTGCTCATGCTGGTGTTCAGCGTGTCGCCCATTCTCGCGCCTCTGGCCGGCAGTGTGCTGATTGAAGTGTTTGGTTGGCGCGCCGTTTTCTGGGCTGTGACCGTAGCCGCCTTGTTGGGCCTGGTGCTGTTGGCCACCAGCCTGCCCGAAACCCGCCCGCCGGAAGACCGCGTCAACAGCAGCTTTGGCAGTGCGTTGGCCGCTTACGGCGTGCTGTTGAAGGACCGGCATTTTCTGGGCCTGGTGTTCATCGGTGCCTTCGGGATCTCCAGCTTCTTTGCCTACTTGGCCAATTCATCGTTTGTGCTGATCGACCACTACGGCCTCACGCCCCGGCAGTACAGCATCGCGTTCGCGGCCAACGCGGCGTCTTTCATCGGCATTTCGCAGTTCACCGGCAAGCTCAGCGCCCGCTTCGGCCTGGTCAAGCTGGTGAAGTTTGCGGTGGTGGGCTATGCGCTGACGATGACCCTGCTGTTGGCAGTCAACCTCAGCGGTATGGAGCGGCTGGATGTGATGCTGGGCATGCTGTTTATAGGCTACGGTTTCTTGGGCCTGGTGGTGCCGACTACAGCGGTGTTGGCGCTGGATGAACATGGCGAAATTGCCGGCACCGCTTCGGCCTTGATGGGTACCCTGCAGTTCGTGACCGGTGCGGTGGTCATGGCAGTGACGGGTGCCATGGCGGATGGCACGGCCCGCCCCATGGTGGCCGGCATTGCAGGTTCGGCTATCGTTGCGTGGGTGCTGGCCCGCATCACATTGCGCCATGCAGGCCGCGCGGCCGCACAAGACAAGGAGTAAGCCCATGACAGACATCGTCGTTCAACAGCCGGCAGGCACCCCCCAACAACTTTTCATGTTGCACCACGGTGTGGGCGCCACGCCTGAGGGCTTGGTGCCGTTTGGCCGGCGTCTGGCGCAAGAGTTTCCGGAAGCGCTGGTGGTCAGCTTGCAAGGGCCACAGGCCTCTGACCTCGGCCAGGGCTACCAGTGGTTTTCAGTGGTCGGGATCACCGAAGAGAACCGCCCTGAGCGCGTGGCTGCGGCCATGCCCGCATTTGTGAAGGCCGTGCAGGAGTGGCAAGCCCGCGCCGGCGTCAGCCCCGAGGCCACAGCGCTGGTGGGCTTTTCGCAGGGCGCCATCATGGCCTTGGAATCCACCCAGCAAGATGTCTTTCTGGCCGGCCGCGTGCTCGCCTTGTCGGGCCGCTTCGCCCAACTGCCCAAGGCACCGCACGCCAATACCACCCTGCACTTTGTGCACGGCAAGGCTGACAAGGTCATGCATTACGGCTACACCGTGACGGCGGCAGAGCACCTGGTGAGCCTGGGCTCGGATGTGACGGCCGACGTCATCCCCTTCGTAGGCCATGAGGTGAATCAGGATGTGGTGGACACGGCGGTCGAGCGCCTGCTCGGCCACCTGCCCAAGCGCCACTGGGAGGCCGTCCACCAAGCGGCCGAACAGGACGATACCGCCGAGGACTGATCTACCCGTTATCGGACCTTAGCGCATCAAGGCTTCAATAGCATCTGCCTCCACCGGCACGCCGCGGCTGATGAGCTCGCAGCCGGTGTCGGTGACGATGGCGTCGTCTTCGATGCGGATGCCGATGTGGTGGAACTGCTCCGGCACCCCTGGTGCCGGACGCACATAAATACCGGGCTCTATGGTCAGCACCATGCCGCTGCGCAGAATGCGCGCGGGCCGGTTCACGATCTCGTTGCCGGTGAGCGCGTCTTTGCGCACATGCTTAGTGCCCAGCTCGGATGGCTCGGTGTACGAGCCGCAGTCATGCACATCCATGCCCAGCCAGTGGCCGGTACGGTGCATGTAGAACTGGAAGTAGGCGCGCTTCTCAATCACATCGTCCAGGCTACCCACGCTGTTTTTGTTCAAGAGCCCCAAGTCCAGCATGCCTTGCGCCAGCACTTTGACGGTGGCGTCATGCGGATCGGTAAAGCGCGCTCCGGCCTTGGTGGCTTCTACAGCGGCCACTTGAGAGGCCAGCACCAGGTCATACAGCGCGCGCTGCGGGCCGGTAAATGTGCCGTTGGCGGGGAAGGTGCGGGTGATGTCGCTGGCGTAGCCGTCCAGCTCGCAGCCTGCGTCAATCAGCACCAGCTCGCCGTTACGTACCGGGGCCGCGTCGGCGCGGTAGTGCAGCACGCAGGCGTTGGCACCGGCCGCCACGATGGAGCTGTAGGCCGGGTACTGCGAGCCTTGCAGGCGGAACTCATGCAGCAGCTCAGCGTCCAGGTGGTATTCGCGCACGTCTTTGCCTTCGCGCAGCATGCGGGCCGACAGCTGCATAGCGCGGATGTGGGCTTGCGCGCTGATCTGCGCGGCGCGGCGCATCACGTCCTGCTCATAGGCATCCTTGATCAGGCGCATCTCATCCAGCGGACCGCACAGGTCGCGCACCTGCTCGGGCACCAACGAGCCAAAGCGCACGCGGGCGCGCAGACTGCTGAGCCAGCCGTCGATGCGGGTCTCCAAGCCCTTGTGGGTGGCAAAGGGGTACCAGACGGCATCGGCGCCATCCAGCAGTGCGGGCAGGCGTTGGTCCAGCTCGTCTACTGAATAGGCGGCGTTCACGCCGAGGGTTCCCGGCGCTGCATCCGGCCCGAGGCGAAAGCCGTCCCAGATTTCGCGCTCCAGGTCTTTGGGTTGGCAAAACAGGGTGGTGGTACCGTCACCCTGGATGACCAGCCAAGCCCGCGGCTCGGCAAAGCCGCTCAGGTAATGGAAGTAGCTGTCATGGCGGAACAAAAAGTCCGCATCCCGGTTGCGCTGCTGCTCCGGGGCCGTGGGCAGCACCGCCACGCCATGCGGGCCGATGTGGGCGGCCAGGCGCGCGCGGCGGCCGGCGTAGTCTGCAGAGAGTGCGGAGATGGAGGGCTGGGTCATGGTGTCTGTGCGTTGAGTTCTGCCAAGCGCTCGGGGGTGCCGACGTCGGTCCAGCGGCCAGTGTAAATCTCGGCGCTCACCCGTGCACCCTGCATGGCCTTGCGCAGGAGCGGAGCCAGCGGCGCTTTGATGCCGTGCGGGTTGCCGGCGGGAATGTCGCACCAGGGCTGGGCAAACAGGTCGCGGTGAAACAGGGCAAAGGTGCTGTAGGTGTAGCGGGGCGCAGTGCTGCCCGGAGCGGGGTCCACGCAGCGGCCCATGCCACCCGCGCCCACGGCCTCCAACCCGAAGTCACCCTTGGTGTTGTGCGCCGGGTTGGGCACCAGCCACAGGTGGGCCAACATGCCGCTGCCCGCAAAGCGCTCCAAGGCGCTACGGGTGAACACCATGTCGGGCGCAAATACGTCACCCGCCATGGACCAGAACACCGTGTCCAACTGCGGCAGCGCACGGGCAATGCCGCCGGCCGTCTCCAGCGCTCCGCCGAAATCGCGACCTTCATGGGAGTAGTGCAGGCTGATGCTGGTAGCAGAATGCTCTGAATTTGATAGCTGCTCGCGCTCATCCAGCGGGCGCTGGAGGGCTAAAGCATCATGAAACGCAGCCTCTATCTGTTCGCCCAACCAGGCCGTGTTCACCATGGCAGACGCAAAGCCCCCTGCGGCCAGCGCCTCCAGGTGGTACTGCATGAGCGGCTTGCCGTGCACCTGCAGCAGGGGCTTAGGGCGGGTGTCGGTCAGCGGGCGCATGCGCTCGCCGCGGCCGGCAGCCAGCACGATGGCGGGGCTGGTGCGTGCGGGCGAGGCGGTGTCTGAGGAGGAGTCAGAGGGCAATAGGTCAGGCATGGTGAGGAAGCATAGCCCACGCACTGGCGCAGTTTTTGCCTGCATGGCGTGTGCGCAGGGGTGTTCAGCGCCGTGTCATGCGGCCCCGCTAGACTGCCTGCATCCCCGTGGACCGCTTTGATCAAAGGAAATCGTTATGCAGCACGTTGTTTTCAACCAGAAAGGTGGCGTCGGCAAGTCCACCATCACCTGCAACCTGGCGGCCATCAGCGCATCCCAAGGTTTGCGCACCCTGGTGATTGACTTGGACTCCCAGGGCAACTCCAGCCGCTATTTGCTGGGCGCCGACATGGCCGACGAGCTGCCCAACGTGGCCGAGTTTTTTGAGCAGAGTCTCAAGTTCACCGTGCGCGACAAGCCTGCGAGCGACTACATCAGCGAAACCCAGTGGCCCCATCTGGACCTGCTGCCATCCAGCCCGCTGCTCGACGAGCTGCACAGCAAGCTGGAGAGTCGCCACAAGATCTACAAGCTGCGTGACGCGCTGGAGCAGCTGGCCGCCGACTACGACCAGATTTACATCGACACGCCACCGGCCCTCAACTTCTACACCCGCAGCGCGCTGATTGCCGCGCAGGGCTGCCTGATCCCGTTTGACTGCGACGACTTCTCCCGCCGTGCGCTCTACACCCTGCTGGAGAACGTGCAGGAGATCAAGGCCGACCACAACAAGCATCTGGAAGTGGAAGGCATCGTGGTCAACCAGTTCCAGCCGCGCGCCAACCTGCCGCAGCGCCTGGTGCAGGAGCTGATTGACGAAGGCCTGCCGGTCTTGCAGCCTTACCTCGGTGCCTCGGTGAAGATCCGCGAGTCGCACGAGCAGTTCAAACCCATGATCTACCTAGAGCCCGGCCACAAGCTGACCCAGGAGTTTGTGGCTTTGCACGACGCTTTGTTGCCCAAGAAAAAATCAGGCAAAAAGAGCAAGTAGCGCTCGCCCATATTGCGCTAGCAGCTCCTTATTTCATAGCGTTTACAAACGGGTCGCCAGCGTGCGACCGGCACTGTCGATAATGCGCGCTCCATCTTCGAGCCGCTATGCAAACCACTTCCTGGGGCCCCTGGCCCATGCGCATCCTCAAAACCGGCCTGGTGTTGGCAGTGCTGGGTGCCCTGTTTCTGGCCGCTGCGGTCGCGTTTTTCTCGACCCAGCTGCCGGATACATCTTCCCTCTCCAATTACCAACCCAAGCAACCGCTGCGTGTGCTCACGGCCGATGGTGTGGAGGTAGCCGGTTTCGGGACCGAACGCCGGGTCTACAAACCCATTGACCAGATCCCCAAGCTGATGAAAGACAGCCTGCTGGCTGTGGAAGACTCGCGCTTTTACAGCCATGGCGGGTTGGACCCCATCGGCGTGGCGCGGGCCCTGGTGGCCAACCTGACCGGAGGGCGCACCCAGGGCGCGTCCACCATCACCCAACAGGTGGCGCGCACTTTCTTTTTGAGCCGCTCGCGCACGCTGGAGCGCAAGATCAAGGAGGCACTGCTGGCCTACAAAATCGAGTCCCAGCTCAGCAAAGACCAGATTCTGGAGCTCTACATGAACCAGATCTACTTGGGCGCGCGGGCATACGGCTTTGAAGCGGCAGCGCAGGCCTATTTCGGCAAAACGCTGTCTGCGCTCAGTGCGGCCGAGTGCGCCATGCTGGCCGGCCTGCCGCAGAACCCGTACTTTGCCAACCCCATCCAGAATTTCGAGCGCGCACGTACCCGCCAGCTGGTCGCCTTGAGTCGCATGCGATCGGAAGGTGTGATCGACGAAGCGCAGTACCAGGCAGCCAAGGCTGAAAAGCTCGCGGTGCGCAAACGCAATGAGGTGGATGTGCACGCGGAGTACGTGGCCGAGATGGTGCGCCAGCAGGTCTATGCCCAGTTCGGTGAGCTGAGCTACACCACCGGCCTCAACGTCACCACCACTTTGCGTGCTGCGGACCAGCAGGTGGCCTACAAGGCGCTGCGTCACACGCTGGTGGAGCACTCGCTGCGCCAGGTCTGGCGTGGTCCGGAGGGGCAGGAGAACCTCGCTGCCGACTTGAAGGACGAAGATCCGGCCGTAGCCCAGGCGCTCGCCGACTACGACGATGACGAAGACCTGCGCATCGCCATCGTCACCCGTGCCAGTGCCAAGGCGGTCAGCGTGGTGCTGGGCTCGGGTGAGGCGATCACCATTGACGGTACCGGCCTGCGCCCTGCGCAGTCTGGCTTGGGTGACTCTGCAGCTGCCAAGCTGAAGCTGCGCCGCGGCTCGGTGGTGCGGGTGCTGCAACAGGGCAAGGCCTGGAGCTTGGTGCAGTGGCCCGAGGCCGAAGGGGCTTTCGTGTCCATGGATCCGGCCAATGGCGAGATTCGCGCGCTGGTGGGCGGTTTCGACTTTCACCGCAACCAGTTCAACCACGTGACCCAAGGCTGGCGGCAACCGGGTTCCAGCTACAAGCCCTTCATTTACTCCGGAGCCATCGAGAGCGGCATGCAGCCGGAATCCCTGGTGAACGACGCGCCCATGGAAAACGTGGGTGATTGGGCACCCGAAAACGATGACGGCAGCACCGACGGCCCCATCACCTTGCGCCGCGCGCTGGCCCGCTCCAAGAACCTGGTGTCCATCCGCCTGATGCAGCTGCTTTCACCGGTGGGGGCCCGCGAGTGGACCAGCCGCTTCGGTTTCGACCCCGAGCGCCAGCCCGACAACCTGACCCAGGCTTTGGGCACTGGCTCCACCAACCCCCTGCAAATGGCGGGTGCGTATTCGGTGCTGGCCAACGGCGGCTACCGCGTGAACCCGGTGTTGATCCAGAAGATTGCCCGCGCCAGTGGCGAAGTGGTGTTTGAAGCCAAGCCCCAGGTGCTGGACGAGACCGTGCGCGCCGTGCCGCAACGCAATACCTTCATGGTGTCCAGTCTTTTGCAAGAGGTCACCCGCACCGGCACGGCGGCCAAAGCCCAAGCCACCCTCAAGCGCCCGGACTTGTATGGCAAAACAGGTACCACCAATGACGTGGTGGACGCCTGGTTCGCGGGCTACCAACCCGGCCTGGTTGCGGTGGTCTGGGTGGGCTATGACACGCCGCGCAGCCTGGGATCGCGAGCCTCCGGTTCTGCACTCGCCCTGCCGGCATGGATCGACTACATGGCCACCGCACTCAAGAACGTGCCCGTGCAGGAAGTGCAGCCACCAGCAGGCGTGGTCCGCGTTGGTGGAGACTGGCGCTACGAGGAATGGGCCAATGGAGGTTTTCTGGAGAGTATTGGGGTCGATGGCCAAGCCATCTCGCCCGCGCTGGCCGTGCGACCAAGCTCGGAGGGGGTGCAGGGCCCATCGCCATAAACGTGAAATTTTCCACATTTTTGTGGCTGCGTTAGTCCATTCAGCCTACATGTCTTTGGGGCGCCGTTACCTAAAATCGGGCGGAGTCCAGTCCATTTACACAAGGGGAGAGCCATGAAAAAGTTTTTGATAGCAGCCGTAGTCGCCACGGCGTCGTTTGTATCGGCACACGCCGCATCCATCAGCGGTCTGGTGAACACGGGAGGAAGTTTTGCCAGTGGAGCCCAGGATACCAATTACGTGCTCAATGGCAGTTCCTTCGGGTATGTGACCAGCAATGGAACATTTCCTCTGGCCGGCAACTGGATCCCCAACACCAGCACCTCCAAATGGATCACACCCACAGCAAGTCAAGGCCAGTCTTTTGACCCCTCTGCGAACGGCACCTATTCTTGGAAGTTGAGCTTTGACTTGACAGGTTTTGATGCAAACACCGCCAGTTTCTCCGGCCAGTTTGCGGCCGATAACAAGGCTATTGTGAAGCTCAATGGAGTCCAGGTCGGAAGTGCTAACGGGTTCGGCAGTTTCTATTCCTTCGGTGCAAACAGTGGCTTTTCCAGTGGCGCCAACACATTGGAATTTGTGGTGACCAACTTGGCCCAAAACAGCGGCAACCCCACAGGTTTGCGTGTGGAGTTCCTGCAATCCAATGTGACGCCCGTGCCTGAGCCAGAAACCTACGCCATGCTGTTGGCAGGCTTGGGGCTCATGGGTGTGATCAGCCGTCGCCGCATGAAGGGCAAGGCTGCTTAAGTTCCGTATCTGCTAGTCACAAAAAAAGGGAGCCGAGGCTCCCTTTTTTTGTTATTCATAGCCTGCTTCAGCGCGTGCCCACCGCCACCTTGCCGAACACGCTCTGCGCCTCTCGCGGCAGGCAGCGCCAGTAGACGGGGTTGCCTTCCACTTGGCCACCCAATGCGGCGGCGGCGTGCCATCCCCAACGCGGGTTGTAGAGGAAGGCGCGGGCCAGGGCGATCAGGTCGGCATCGCCGGCTTGCAGAATGTCTTCCGCTTGCTGCGGCTCTGTGATCAGTCCTACCGCTGTGGTGAGCATGCCGGATGCTTCGCGGATGCGCTTCGCAAAAGGCACTTGGTAGTTGGCGCCCAGCGCAATTTGTTGCTGTGGCGAAACCCCGCCGCTCGACACGTGAATGAAGTCGCAGCCCAACGCCTTGAGCTGCTGCGCAAACACCGCGCTTTGTTCCACATCCCACGCACCCTCCACCCAATCGCTGGCAGAGATGCGCACACCCAGAACACCGCGGAAGGCGCTTCGCAGTGCGGCAAACACTTCCAAAGGAAAGCGCATGCGGTTTTCCAGGCTGCCCCCGTAGGCATCGGTGCGCTGGTTGGCAATCGGCGACAAAAACTCATGCATCAGGTAACCATGGGCCGCATGGAGTTCGATAGCCTCCACACCCAAACGGGCGCAACGAATCGCAGCCTCTACGAACGCGGCTTTGACGCGCTCCATGCCTTCCCGTGTCAGCTCGACGGGCGGTGGTTCCTGGGGCAACTGGGGAAGTGCTGAAGGACCTACCGGCTCCCACCCGCCCTCTTCACGCGCCAGCAGCTGCCCGCCCTGCCACGGCAGTTTGCTCGACGCTTTGCGGCCCGCGTGCGCGAGTTGGATACATACCGCGGTGTGCGGCGCCAACTTGCGCGCGCGGTGCAGTTTGTCGGCCAAGGCAGCCTCGGTGCGGTCGTCCCACAGCCCGAGACAGGCGGGTGTAATGCGGCCTTCAGGCAACACGCCCGTGGCTTCGATGGTGAATAGGGCGGCACCGCTATTGAGCAGGTTGCCCCAATGCATCAAATGCCAGTCAGTCGCCTCGCCATTCACCGCTTGGTATTGGCACATGGGAGCTACCACAATCCGGTTCGGCAAAACGAGGCCGCCATCGGGCGAGGGGAGGGTGGTGGGGGTGAAGAGGAGGCTCATGGCAAAAGCATAGCCCAAGGGCGCCAAGCGCGTGCGCTGCAGGAGTGTAAGGTCCGCCAAAACCCGCACCGGTAAAATCGCGACAGTTTTACGCTTCCACTCTTTCTTAACCTACCTCCCGGAGTTGCCCTCAATGGCCCCCACCCCCAATACCAAAGACATGGCAAATGCCATCCGCGCACTGTCCATGGACGCTGTGCAACAAGCCAATTCCGGCCACCCCGGCGCCCCCATGGGCATGGCCGACATGGCAGTGGCATTGTGGGGTGAGCACCTCCGTCACAACCCCACCAACCCCCACTGGGCCAACCGCGACCGCTTCATTCTGTCCAACGGCCACGGCTCCATGCTGATCTATGCGCTGCTGCACCTGACCGGCTACAAGCTGCCCATCAACGAACTCAAGAACTTCCGCCAGCTGCACAGCAAAACCGCGGGTCACCCCGAGTTCGGCATTACCCCCGGCGTGGAAACCACCACCGGCCCCTTGGGCCAGGGCATCACCAATGCCGTGGGCTTTGCCTTGGCTGAAAAGCTGCTGGCCAAAGAATTCAACCGAGAAGGCCACACCGTGGTGGACCACCACACCTACGTGTTCATGGGTGACGGCTGCCTGATGGAGGGCATCAGCCACGAAGCCGCCGCACTGGCCGGCGCCTGGAAGCTGGGCAAGCTGATCGCCCTGTACGACGACAACGGCATCTCCATCGACGGCCAAGTCGCTCCCTGGTTCATCGATAACACCGCCCAACGTTTTGTGGCCTACGGCTGGAACGTGATCGGTCCGGTGGACGGCCATGACGTGGCTGCCGTGTCTGCCGCCATTGCACAAGCCAAGGCCGGCACCGACAACCGCCCCACCCTGATCATCAGCAAGACCCACATCGGCAAAGGCAGCCCCAACCGCGCCAACACCTCCAAGGCCCACGGCGAGCCTTTGGGCGCTGAAGAAATCAAGCTCACCCGTGAATCCATCGGCTGGAGCCACGCTCCCTTCGTGATCCCCAAAGAAGTCTATGCAGACTGGGACGCCAAGGAAAAAGGCAAGGCTGCAGAAGCGGCGTGGAACGACAAGTTCGCCGCCTACAAGGCCGCCTTCCCTGAGCTGGCCAAAGAGTTTGTGCGCCGCATGAAGGGCGACCTGCCCAAGAACTTCGTGCAGACCGCCGTGGACACCGTGATCGCTGCCCACCAAAAGGGTGAAACCGTGGCCAGCCGCAAGGCCAGCCAGTTGGCGCTGGAGTCTTTCACCGCTGCATTGCCCGAAATGCTGGGTGGCTCTGCCGACTTGACCGGCTCCAACCTGACCAACACCAAGAGCACGCCCAACCTGCGTTTTGACGCTTTGACCGGCGACGTGGTGACCAACGAAGCCGGCCAGGGTGGCCGCCACATCAACTACGGTGTGCGCGAGTTCGGCATGGCCGCCATCATGAACGGCGTGGCCTTGCACGGTGGTTACATCCCTTACGGCGGCACCTTCCTGACCTTCAGCGACTACAGCCGTAATGCCATCCGCATGGCGGCTTTGATGAAGCTGCGCGTGGTACACGTGTTCACCCACGACTCTATCGGTCTGGGCGAAGACGGCCCGACCCACCAGTCCATTGAGCACGCTGCTAGCCTGCGCCTGATCCCCAACCTGGACGTCTGGCGCCCCGCCGACACGGCCGAAACTGCCGTGGCGTGGACCGTCGCTTTGCAAAACAAGGCCAAGCCTACTGCGCTGCTCTTGAGCCGCCAGAACATCGCTTACGCCGCCAAGTGCGACTCCGCTGCCGCCCCTGATGCCTCCGGCATCGACTCCATCAGCAAGGGCGCCTACGTGTTGTCCGAGCCGTCCGATGTGGGCCTCAAGAAGAAGACCCAGGCCGTCATCATCGCCACCGGTTCCGAAGTGCAGCTGGCCATTGCTGCGCAAAAGGTGTTGGCCGAGCGCAAGATCGCGGTGCGCGTGGTCTCCATGCCTTCCACCACCACCTTCGACCTGCAAAGCACTGAGTACAAGACCAGCGTGCTGCCAGCCGGCGTGCCCCGCATTGCGGTGGAAATGGGTTCTACTGGTGGTTGGTGGAAGTACGGCACTGCGGCCGTTGTCGGTCTGGATACGTACGGTGAATCCGCTCCCGCTCCAGTATTGTTCAAGCACTTCGGCTTCACGCCTGAGAACGTGGCAGACACCGTGCAAGCCGCATTGACCCGCAAAGTTTGAGTCGGCTCAAGCGGCGCGTATTTCTGGATGAAAAGCGCCGCTTACCAAGTGGTTACACCCGCTTATAGTTTCTAGTTGATTTTTATTGAGGTATCCCATGGCAATCAAAGTAGGTATCAATGGTTTCGGTCGCATCGGCCGTATGGTGTTCCGCGCAGCGGTGCAAAACTTCAACGACATCGAGATCGTCGGCATCAACGACTTGTTGGAGCCTGACTACCTGGCCTACATGCTGCAGTACGACAGCGTGCATGGCCGCTTCAAGGGCGAAGTGTCTGTCGACAACGGCGTCCTGATCGTCAACGGCAAGAAGATCCGCCTGACCCAGGAGCGCGATCCTGCGAACCTGAAGTGGTCTGAGGTCGGCGCCGACATCGTGGTCGAATCCACCGGCCTGTTCTTGACCAAGGAAACCGCACAAAAGCACATCGACGCAGGCGCCAAGAAGGTCATCCTGTCCGCTCCTTCCAAAGACGACACCCCCATGTTCGTGTTTGGTGTGAACGACAAGACCTATGCCGGCCAAGCCATCATCTCCAACGCGTCTTGCACCACCAATTGCCTGGCCCCCTTGGCCAAGGTGATCAACGACAAGTTCGGCATCAAGCGCGGCCTGATGACCACCGTGCACGCAGCCACTGCCACCCAAAAGACCGTGGACGGCCCGTCCAACAAAGACTGGCGCGGCGGCCGCGGCATTCTGGAAAACATCATTCCTTCCAGCACTGGCGCAGCCAAGGCCGTGGGCGTGGTGATTCCTGAGCTGAACAAGAAGCTGACCGGCATGGCTTTCCGCGTGCCTACCAGCGATGTGTCCGTGGTCGACTTGACTGTCGAGCTGAACACCTCTGCCACCATTGCCGAAATCAACGCAGAGTTGAAGGCGCAATCCGAAGGCGCCTTGAAGGGCGTGTTGGGTTACACCGAAGACAAAGTGGTTGCTACCGACTTCCGTGGTGACAGCCGCACCTCCATCTACGACGCAGAAGCCTCCATCGCTTTGGACGGCACTTTCGTCAAGTTGGTGAGCTGGTACGACAACGAATGGGGCTACTCCAACAAAGTGTTGGAAATGGCTCGTGTCGTTTCGAAGTAAGGCATCTCTCTCGCCCAAGCAAAACGCGCCCTCGGGCGCGTTTTTTTTATGGGTCTGCGAGTAGTGTCTCAATCGCACTCCGCGCGCAGCGCCTGCAAATCCAGCAGCTCAATACAGCCGCGCTGCACGTGCAACACGCCACGGGCCTTGAAATCGCGCAGGATCTGGTTGGTGGTCTGGCGTGACACACCGATCATCAAGGCCAGTTGTTCCTGGGTGACGGCCAGCACGCGCAAGGTGCGGTCGCTTTCTGTGGCCTGGCCGTAACTCAGGGCCATGGTCAGCAGGCGCCGTGCGAGGCGCTGGGGCGCAGGCAACACAGTTTGTTCCTCCATGCTCACAAAGGCCAGGCGCAGCTTGTCTGCCATCAGCACGGCCAAGTCACGCCAATGCGCTGGATGCTGGGCGAGCCATGCCAGCAGCTCATCGTGGGGAACATGGAGCAGCGTGCACGGCTCAGCCGCATGGGCGTCATGGGTGCGGGCCGAGCCGTCAAACACCGAAATTTCCCCGAACCACTGGGGCGGCGAGAGCAGCACCAACACAGCCTCACGCGCCCCGTCTCCCTCGCCACTGTGCCCGGAGATGCGGATGGTGCCGCGCACCACGGCATAGAGACCGCAGGGCGCGGCGTCCCGCAGGAACAGCTTTTCGCCGGCCTGCAGATGGCGTACACGGGCCATGTCCAGCAAGCCTTGGGTAAAGTCCGGCGGCAGCTGCGCAAACCAGCGACCGCTGCGCAGCATGGGCAAATGACTGGATATGTCGGGCATGGCTTGCGGATTAGGGCTTTCACTAGGTGGACGGTGATGTGTCGGCTACTTGACAGACGGCAAGCATACCTGCACCCATGATCCGCCCAGAGCCAAGGAGACAAACATGAAAACCCTCACCGACCACCTGACCCAATACGCCGCTTATCACCAGGACGGGCGCAACGTTGCCACCCACTTTGTAGGAATCCCCATGATCGTGCTGGCGGTCACCATGCTGCTGTCGCGCCCCCAGTGGGCCGCTGCGGGTTTGCACCTCAGCCCGGCCGTTCTGGTGGCGCTGGCTTCTACCTGGTTCTATACGCGGCTGGATGCGCGCTTCGGTGTCGTCATGGCGGTCTTGTTGGCCGCTGCGCTGGCGGCCAGCCAGTGGTTTGCCGCGCAGAGCACCAGCGTCTGGCTGGGTTGGGGTATCGGCTTGTTTGTGGTGGGGTGGGCCTTCCAGTTTGTGGGCCACTACTTCGAGGGCAAAAAGCCCGCCTTTGTGGATGATCTGATCGGCCTGCTGGTGGGACCCCTGTTTCTGGTGGCCGAGGTGGCCTTCCATCTGAACATGCGCACGGATGTGCGCGATGAAATCCGCCGTCGTCTGGGCGACGTATCCGCTTCTGGCGGCGTGACGGCATGAGCTTTACCGCTGCGCTGCCTACCTTGCTGTTGCTGGCGCTTGCGCTGGTCATGTTCGGCTTGGGCCTGTCATTGACTGTGCAGGACTTTGCCCGCCTGCGTGAGCATCCCCGTGCAGTACTGCTGGCGCTCGCGTTGCAGATGCTGGTGCTGCCGGCCGTCGCTGTGCTTTTGATTGTGCTTTGGCATGTGCCGCCCATTTATGCCGTGGGCCTGATGCTCTTGGCAGCTTCGCCCGGCGGCGTCTCTGCCAACCTGTTCAGTCACTTGTTCGGTGGCAACGTGGCCATGAACATTTCGCTCACTGCGATCAATACGGTGCTCTCCATCGTTAGCCTGCCGCTCATTGCCAACTGGGCCATCGCCACTTATTTGCAGAGCGGGCAGGTTGTGCCCCTGCAGTTCGGCAAGGTGCTGGAGGTGGTCGGTGTGGTGATGGTTCCGGTACTCATCGGCATGGTGGTACGCCAGCGCAAGCCCGAGTTCAGTGAGCGCATGGGCTCGCCCATGAAGGCGTTCAGCGCGGTAGTGCTGTCGGCTTTCTCCTTGATTGCCATCGTCAAAGAATGGAGCGCACTGACGGCTTCCATCGACAGCCTGGGTCCGGTAGTCCTCGTCTTCAACCTTGCCAGTCTGCTGGTGGGCTACTACCTCTCGCGCGCTGCGGGTCTTGCCAAACCGCTGGCCACGGCCGTGAGTTTCGAGATTGGCATCCACAACTCCACTCTGGCCATCTTCGTGGCGTTATCGGTCTTGGGCAACATGCAGCTGGGCTTGCCTGCGGCCGTGTACTCGGTGAGCATGTACCTGACGGCTACGCTGTTCGGTTTTCTGGTGTTGCGTCGCTCGGCGCGGGAAAGCGTGTGATGTGGTCCTTTGCTTTCCATAGGCTGGTACCCGGTCTGCTGTCCTTGTCTCTGGCGTCTGGCGCTTTTGCACAAGCTACCGCGGCGCACGGGGGGGTAACCGTAGACGGAGTGGTCTTCGACAAAGAGGTCCAGGTGGCGGGCTCGACGCTGCGGCTCAATGGTGCAGGCTTGCGTACCAAGTTTGTTTTCAAGGTCTATGCCGCTGGTTTGTATTTGGCTACCCCCGCCAGAACCCCCGCAGACATTTATGCGGCCAAGGGGCCCAAGCGCCTGAAAGTAAGCTTTGTCCGCGAGACCGATGCCACCACTTTGGGCAAAACCATGTCTCAGGTCATGAGTGACAACCTCCCGCGGGAGCAGTTCGGCAAATGCATACCCGGCCTCGTCAAGCTCGGTGAGCTTTTCTCCGAGAAGAAGAAAATGGGTGTGGGAGAAATGTTCACCGTGGACGAGATACCGGCCAAAGCGACGGTCATCAGCATCAACAACAAAGTGGTGGCCGAGATTTCCGAGCCGGAGTTTTTTGCTTGTCTCATGTACAACTATTTCGGTGAGCGCCCGGCGGATGCCAATCTCAAGGCGGCCTTGTTGGGCGGTACCTGACTCTTGGGAGGCGGTTAAGCTCCCCGCATGCAAACCGGCGTCATCTATGCGGCCCTGGCCTACCTGGCTTGGGGCCTTTTCCCCATTTATTTCAAACAGCTCTCGGCCATCCCCGCCTTGGAGGTAGTGATGCACCGCACCGTCTGGTGCATGGTCTTGCTGCTGGCCGTGTTGGCCGTGCGCAGTCAGTGGGCCTGGCTGGGCGCGGTGTGGCGCACGCCCAAGGTCATGGGCGCATTTGCCCTCTCGGCGGTGCTCCTGGGGATCAATTGGCTGGTGTACGTGTGGGCTGTACAAAACGGCCATGTGTTGGACGCCAGCCTCGGCTATTTCATTCTCCCGCTGGTCAACGTGGGGCTGGGTTTTGTGTTCCTGCACGAACGCCCTCGCCCCGGGCAATGGCTGGCCGTCGCGGTAGCCGCTGCCGGTGTGCTTTGGTTGGCCTTGCTCTCGGGCCATGTGCCATGGGTGGCATTGGTGCTGGCCGTCACCTTCGGGTTCTACGGCCTGCTACGCAAAGTGGGCGCACTGGGCGCGCTGGAAGGGTTGACGCTGGAGACCCTGGTGCTCGCGCCATTTGCTGGGGGCTTGTTGCTGTGGTGGGGTCTGCACGGGCAGGGTGCATTGGTGCAGGGTAGCGCGACAGACATCGGCTGGCTGCTGTTGGCCGGGCCCTTTACGGCGGTGCCATTGCTGCTGTTTGCCGCCGGCGCGCGCCGCGTGTCCATGGCGACCTTGGGGCTCTTGCAATACATCTCGCCCAGCTTGCAACTGCTGATCGGTGTGTGGCTGTATGGTGAGCCGTTTGCTTCGGCACGGGCCATCGGTTTTTGCCTGATATGGGCAGCGCTGGTGGTGTACACCGTAGAGGGCTGGTGGTTCAGCCGTCGCAGCGCACGGAGCGCTCAGTAGCCTTCGCGGTACGCCGCGCGCCACTGCCTGCGAATGTGCTCGGTGAGCGGGCTTTCCATATTCAAGAGAGCGGCACTTTCCAGCAGCACTGCAATCACTTTGGGCTCTGGCGAAAAGTGCAGGGTTTGCAGGGACGCTGCGTACAGCGCCTCTGCCGTTTCAGACGTCACCGGCGTGGTGGTCACATAAGCAAACTGCACCTCCCCACGGAAGATGACCGAGTCGCGCACCTTGTTCAGCGTGTCCTCACGCCACATGTCTGCGCGGAGTGCGGGTGGCATATAGAGCTGGCTCACGCGCCAATAGTCCCAACCGGTGTAGGCGGTCGCGGTGATCAACAAGCCGGCCATCCCGCTGGCCAGTACCGGCAGCACGGACCATCGCAAAAGTCGGCGCCCGCACAACATGCCTACCGCCAGGACCGCAGCCACCTGAAACGGGGCGTACCACAGCGGGTACTCCAGCAGGCTGTGCACCGCCAGCACCAGCAGCACACCCCAGGCCAGCTGGCGGGTGGCAGAGGCCTCCCGCCAGGGACGAGCCCGCAATGTCAAGACCAGAGCCGTACCGCACAGCATGACGGCGGCCGGTACGCCAAGCGTGACGGCAAGATGCAAGGGCAGGTTGTGTGCGTTGTCCAGAATGTCGTTGAAGCGTTCACCCGCATAAGGTTGCATGAAGTGGGCAAATTTCAGTTCACCCCACCCCCAGCCCAGCCAAGGTTTCTCGCGTATCAGCTCCAGCACATTGGCCCACAGAACGGTGCGGCTTTGGGACCCGGCATCCTCGCCAAAGCGGTCCAGGGCATTTACGGGCACCACGCCGGTTTGCATATGCAACAGCAATGGCAGCACGATATTGGCCGCCAGAATCAGGCCCAGTGCCAGCACGCTCCATCGCAGCAGGGGGCGCTGGCCGTGCGTCTCCCACACCAGCGCCAGTCCGGCAATCAGCAGCCATTGCACGGCCCCAGTGCGCGAGCTGCTGGCGGCATTGCCTGCAGCAAGCAGCAGCACTCCAACAGCAATCAGCCACTGCCGCAGTCTGTGTGCCGGGTGCAGGTCGCGTTTTGTCGGCCACTGCGCCATGAACAACAGGCTCAGCAGCCCGATGGAGGTGAGTGACGCAAACTGGTTCCGCTGCCTCAGGTTGGCAAACGCATTGCCAGCAGTGGTGCGGGTGATCCATTCGGTGAGCCCGCCTTCTACGGCCCCAAAGTACTGCAGCAGAGCCATGATCGAGCTCAGTAGCGCGGCCACCAGCCATGCGACGGCGACGGTGCGCACCAGTTGGTGCAGCGAGAGCCAAGGTCCACCTATCGCCCAAAGGAGCAAAAAGCCCGATGCACATGCCCCCGCAATCAGCCGCTGCATCATGTCCGGGTTGGGTCCCCAGCTGAAAGGATGCACCCACGGAAAGGCCACGCACAGCGCCAGCAGGGTCGCCAGACACCATCGCGGATAGGCCTTGTCCCGGACGTGCATCTCAGGCTTTGTTGAACAGCGGGTGCAGCGTGCTGTGCTTGCCGTCGAACACTTCGTGCCCTTCGTCGATCTGCACCGTAATGCCCAGCGGCTTGTTTGCGAGTACGTCAGCCAGGTAGCTGCCGACCGTGGCTTTGAGGGCCTCCCCCATCTGCTGGTGCACCACCGGGCTGCGGCCTTTGGCCATGCGCAGGTTCATGTACAAAAAGCCGTAGTCGCCCTTGCTGTCTGCCACGGCGCTGTGGGCAGCAGGGTAGGCCAGCACGCGCGTGCCGCCGGTGGGGAAGACCTGTTTGCCGCTCTCGTCGCGTTGGGCGAGCATGGTGTCGCACAGGCTGCGGCACAGGCCGGACATGTCGGCTTCGCGGTCCAGGTTGGCGGTGTACAAAATGACCAAATGGGGCATGGCGTCTCCCTGTGTTATGAAAGAAATTAGACTCTGGCGCCCGTGAAACTTGCGCTGGCAGCTATCAAAATCATAGTGCAAGAGCGGTCTGTGCGTCGTGGCTCTCCAGTAGCGCCCGCAATGCCAGATGGGCTGGTGTATCCAGGTGCGGAGGTAGCTGGTGCTTGGCCTGCAGGTAATGGTGGGTGTAAACGTCCAGCCAGGCTTCAAGCGCCTGCGCAGCGCGGGTCTCGCCGGCCAGTTCCAGGCAGAGTGCGCCCACTTCACTGGTGCAGAAATGGTCTTCACGGCGCGAGCGGCGCAGGCGGTAGCGTGAGATCTGCTCAGGCTGCAGGCTGAGCACCGGAAAGCGGTCCAGGTAAGGGCTCTTGCGGAACATCTTGCGGGCTTCGGGCCAGGTGGCATCCAGCAGCACAAACAAAGGTCTTTTGCCGGTGGGCAAGTCCTGCGCAGCAGGCAGCGAGTTCACCACCCGGCCCGGTGCCACAAACTCGCCGGGAAACACCACATACGGCTGCCATTGCGGGTCGGCCAGCAGGACCAGCAGCGCGGGATCTACCTCCGTACGGGCCCAGCCGAAGGCCCAGGTGTCGGGCACCACATCGGCAATAAGCCAGCCCGTGTTGCTGGGCTTGAGGGCTTCAATATCCGCCATGATGAGACACACCCCTGCGTTTGCCGGCAGTTGCGGGCGCAGCTTGCAAATGCAGTGGGCGGGGTTGATGCGGCAGCCGGGGCAGCGCTCGCCCTTCATGCCCCCACGGGCCAGAAAGGGCTTGCTGCTGCGCGCCAGCCGCTCGGCCCGCAGGCGCGACACGGCGTGCGGCAGCGCCGGGCTGTGCGTCACAGGCCCACTTTCACCGCGTGTTCTCTCGCGTACTTTGCTGCTTGCGGGCTCACCGTGCCCAAGCACAGGTAGTGCGCATCGTCCGCACCCATGGCCTCCTTGTGGGCGACCAGCGCCTCCAGTGCCTCGACGCCATGGGTTGCCGCCTTGTAGCGCTTGGCGGCGACCAGCGTTACCCGCCCGGCTTTCTCCAGTCGGAAATCCGCTGCACCCGTGGACGGGCCTTGGGCCGCCAGACGCGTCACCGCATAGCCCTGCCGTGCAAACCGGGTCTCCAACTCTTGTGAGAACTCGCGCCAGGACAAGGCTGCCAGTCGCGCCATTTCAGCTTCAACCGCGGCGGCTGAGGGCTTGTTCCATTGCCTTTTGAGCGCGATCCCTGCGGTCACCAGAAAGGGGAAGGACCCGATGGCGCCAAACACCACCACATCCTTGGGCAGCAGTGCCGCGCTGACCGCGCAGATCACAACCACCAGCGCCACGCTATACCACCACGGATTGCGCAACAAAATCGCAAACAGTGAGTTGGGAGCCATTTTGAGTTTCATTTTCTTAACTCGTGAGGAAGCGATGGATGAAGAGCACGACCTTAGCGTCGCGGCAGCGACCAGCCCGCCCGCTGGTTGAATTTGTTGTTCTCGTAATCCCAGATGGAGCCGCAGCGGTCGCAGCGGTAACGGGTCACCGTGACGGAACGGCCGTCCCGGTCTTCTTTGCGGTTGTCCCCTTGCACCAGTTCGGCGTGTCCTGGGGCGCGCCGCCAATCGCGCTGAATGCCGCGGCAGGGTTCGCACAATGCGGCTTCACGGGCTTTCGCGGCGATTTCGTAGTTATCGGACATGTTGGGGTTTCTCTGGCAGCGCCGTCGGTGGGAAAGGGCGTGATTGTCGCAGCCCCGTTGGAGTATCCGGTTTTGCGGGCCGACAAGCGCAGTGATCGCAGGGTTTTCATTTGCTCCGCGCGGAGCAGTTTGATTGTGCTATGCTGCGCCCATGTTGTGCCATTTCTGCTCCTCTTCACCCCGCGCCCCGGCGCGCGAGGCAGACCTGCGCAACCCCATTACCACCATTAGCACCACGGCCACCTGAGTCGTGCAGGTGGCCGTTCCGGCTGCCACCTGGTGTTTCCTCCGCAGAAGAACCCGGCCCCGGCAGCAGGGTCTGCAACTGTTCCGGAGACACCCATGTACCAAGACCACTTCAACCTTTCCGCTGGCAGCCCTGCCGGTCGCGCAGCCCCTGCAGCGCCTGCGCCCTTGCGCGTAGGCCTCTTGGGGCTGGGCACAGTAGGCGGCGGCACTCTGGCCGTCTTGCTGCGTAATGCGGAGTTGATTGCCGCGCGCGCCGGCCGCCGCATCGAGGTGCGCCTGGTGGCCGTGCGCAACCTGCCCCGCGCGGCCGCCACGCTTGCGCAACTGCTGGGCGAATCGAGCAGCGCGCGCGTGCAGCTCACCGACGACACCCAGGCCCTGATCCACAACCCCGAGGTGGATGTCGTAGTCGAGGTCATGGGCGGCACCACGCTGGCCCGCACCCTGGTGCTGCAGGCCATTGCCAACGGCAAGCACGTGGTCACCGCGAACAAGGCGTTGCTGGCCGAGCACGGTAGTGAGATCTTTGCCGCAGCCCAGGCGCGCGGCGTGGTCGTGGCTTATGAAGGCGCGGTGGCGGTGAGCATCCCCATCATCAAAGCGTTGCGCGAAGGGCTCACCGCCAACCGCATCGAGTGGGTGGCGGGCATCATCAACGGCACCACCAACTTCATCCTCTCCGCCATGCGCGAGCGCGGCCTCAGCTTTGCCACGGCGCTGGCCGAGGCCCAAGCCCTGGGCTACGCAGAGGCCGATCCCGCCTTCGACGTGCAAGGCATCGACGCTGCCCACAAGCTCACCCTGCTGGCTGCTAACGCCTTTGGTGTGCCGCCGCAGTTGGCCGATGTGCAGGTGCACGGCATTACCGGTCTGGACGCGGCAGACGTGGCCTTTGCCGAGCGCTGGGGCTACCGTGTGAAGCTGCTGGGCATTGCCAAGCGGCGTGGCAACGCGCTGGAGCTGCGCGTGCACCCCACGCTCTTGCCCACAGACCACCTGCTGGCCCAGGTGCACGGCAGCATGAATGCGGTCATGGTCAAGAGCGATGCAGCGGGCATCACCCTGTACTACGGCGCTGGTGCGGGGGCTGAGCCAACCGGCTCAGCCGTCATTGCCGATCTGGTGGACCTGACCCGCAGCGCCAGCTTGCCGCCGGCGCAACGTGTGCCCGCGCTCGGTTTTCAGAGCGGTGCACTGTCGGCCATGCCGGTGGTGGCGGCTGACGATGTGCAAAACGCCTTCTATGTGCGGCTGGACCTGAGCCGCCCGGATGCCACCCTGCCGCGCGTACTGCAAGCGCTGGCTCTGGCTGGTGTGCAGGTGCAGCGCATGGAGGTACTGCCCCACCCGGCTGATGCGGTGCAACCCTGCCTGGTGCTGCTCACCCAGCCACTGGCTTTGCGCGAGCTACGTCCCGCCTTGCAAGCGGTTGAGGCCTGGCCCGAAGTGCTGGGTTATGCGAATGTGCTGCGGGTGGAAAGCTTGGTTTAGGCATTAAACAGGCTGCTGGCGCCCGTTGAATATGCGCAGGCAGCTCCTGAAACCATAGCGGATAGCAGGCTCAGCAGGGGCTTCAAGCCTCGCTGCCCAGCCCATTCAGCTGCGCTTGCACGCTGTGAAGCATGCGGTTCAGTTGCGCGCTGTCTTCCGGGCTCAGGTGCCCCATCAGGTCTTGGGCCACTTGCGCTTCCAACGCGCTGAACCAGGCGCTGCGCGTTGCCCCCTCTGGTGTCAGGTACAGGCGCCAGACCCGGCGGTCGCGCTCGTCGGTGTTGCGGGTGAGCAGGCCGTGGTCTTCCAAGTCGCGGATCAGGCGCGCCATCTGGCCCTTGTCGCGGCCCAGCGCCTGCACCAGGGCTTGCTGTGGTGCACCGGGCTGCTGTTGACACAGGCACAGCGCGTGCATGTGCAAGGGCCCCAGGCCCGCCAAGGTGGTGTCCTGCATGCGCGCCTTGAGCAACTGCTGCGCCTGCCCGGAGATCGTCATCAGCGCCACAAAGCCGGAAACGGCGGGATCGTCCACAAGGCTGGAAGAGGAGTTGGAAGCGGCCATAGGATTGGATGGTTGACAAGTTCAACCAATATTTTCTATAATGTTGATATTGTCAACTATTAACAAATCCATGCCAACACCCGTATTCAAAAAACTCTTCCCCGGCATCCTCATCCTGCCCGCCGTGGCCCTGTTGCTCAGCGCCTTCATGACTTGGGCCAACGCCCACGCCGGTACGCCATTTCTGCCCACCTGGGCGCGCAACTTCGCCACCAGCATCGTCTTTCTGCCCGTGATCCTGATGGGCATGGTTCAGATCGAAATGTTGCTGGCCCGCATAGCTCCCCAGCTGCGGGGCAACATGCTCAAGCTGGTGGTGTCCCTGTTGGGCGCTATGTTCATTGAGAGCTTGTTGGCTGCAGTCATCGCCGTCATCAGCAACCCGCTGGACGCCAGCTGGTTCGGCTTCTGGTGGCGCGCCTTCAGCCGCTCGCTGCCCGTCGGCCTGCTGGTGGGCCTGTTCATGGGCTTCTACATGAAGCCCAAAATCGAAGAGATGAAAGCCCGCGCTGCCGCAGCAGCCTGACCGGCCGGGCTGCCGGCGCCAATACCCCCACGCTGCCCTCAGTCGTGTGAACTGCCCACAATACCGCGCAACACACACGAAGGAGCAAGCATGGGAACCATGGTCACATTCACCCGCCCTGATGGCAAAACCGTACAGGGCTACCTGGCCGAACCAACAGCGTCACAGTCAACCAGCAACGCACCTGCCGTCGTTGTCATTCAGGAGTGGTGGGGCCTGAACGACCAGATCAAAGGCGTGGCCGACCGCCTGGCCACCGCCGGCTACCAAGCCCTGGTGCCTGACCTCTACCGCGGCAAAGCCACCGTCGAGGCAGAAGAAGCCCACCACCTCATGACCGGTCTGGACTTCGGCGACGCCGCCAGCCAGGACATACGCGGTGCGGTGCAGTTTCTCAAAGCCCGCGCATCCAAGGTCGGCCTCACCGGCTTTTGCATGGGCGGCGCGCTCACCCTGCTGGGTGCTACGCAAGCTCCTGAGCTGGATGCCGTAGCCGTCTGGTACGGCTGCCCGCCGCTGGACTACATCGACGCCAGCAAAATCAAAACGCCCCTGCTCGGCCACTGGGCCACGCAAGACGAGTTCTTCAAGATCGATGTGGTCGATGGCCTGGAAGCCAAGCTCACCGCCGCTGGCGTGGGCTACGAGTTCCATCGCTACCTGGCCCACCACGCCTTCGCCAACGAAACCGCCGTCGGCCCACACCGCACTCCTGCCACGCAGTACGACCCCGTGTGGGCCCAACAAGCGTGGGACCGTACCCTGCGCTTCTTCGGCAAGCACTTGGGCTGAATCTCACGCAGGCCTCTGACAAGGCCTGTGCGAGGCATGCCCTTAGTGGGCTTAGCTCTTCACCACCTTGGCCAGCTGCCCAACGAGCTCGGGCATCCGCTCCACCGGCACCTGCGCGTAGCCCAGCAAAAAGCCGCGCCAAGGCTGCACGCGTTGGCCCACAGCTTGGGGACTCAGGGCGGGGGCGACCACGCCCATTGAGAGGAGTTGCTTGCTCATGGCGGCGTCGTCCGCTTGGGGGTTGCGCAGGCGCAAGGCCAGGTGCATGCCGGCCGAGCCACCGTACACATCGGCCACGTCGCCCAGTTGCTGCTCCAGCGCGGCCACCAGCGCATCGCGCCGCTGGCGGTAGAGGCGGCGCATGCGCCGAAGGTGCAGGCTGAACTGCCCGCTCTGCATAAACTCGGCCAGCGCCAGTTGGTCCGCCGCGCGCCCGCGTGGCGCAGTGCGGGCCAAAAGGGCACTCAGTGGCTCCACCAGCGCAGCCGGCACCACCACAAAGCCCAGCCGCAACGCCGGGAACATGGTCTTGCTGAAGGTACCCAGGTAGAGCACCGGCGCATCCACCTCCAGGCCCTGCATGCACGAGAGCGGCGGCCCGTCATGGCGGAACTCGCTGTCGTAATCGTCTTCAATGATCAGCGCCTGCGCAGCCCGCGCGTTGGCTATCAGGTCCAACCGCCGCTGCAAGCTCAGTACGCTGCCCGTGGGGTACTGGTGCGAGGGCGTCACGTAAATCAGTTTGGGCGGGTGGCGCTGCCAGTCGGCGGCAGTGGGTGCCATGCCCTCGCCATCCACCACGATGCCTACCGGCCTGAGCTGCGCAGCCTTGAAGGCGGCCAACGCGCCCAGGTAGCCGGGGCTCTCTATCCACACCTTGTCGCCCGCATCGGCAAAGGCCTGGGCGCACAGGTCCAGGCTGTTTTGTGTGCCATCGGTAATGAACACCTGGCTCGCATCCAGCCGCGCGCCACGGGCCACACGCAGGTGGTTGGCAATGGCCTCGCGCAGCGCAGGCTCGCCGGTGTGGGGCGCGTAGTTCAGTTGCTCGGTGCGCAGGCTCTTCCAGGCGCGGTCCAGCAGGCGCCGCCACAGAGTGGCCGGAAATTCCTTGAGTGCGGGCACGCCGGGTGCAAAGGCAGCCGGCGTCTCCGGTGCATCGCGCGTGGGCACAGCCAGAGCGCGGCGCGACAGGCCCACGCGCAGCGGCGTGGCCGCAGGCGCAGGCAGGGCAGTTCGGGCAGCGGCACCAGCCACCACGGTGCCACGCCGGTCGGGCAGCACAAAGCCCTCAGTAGCCAGCTGGTCGTAGGCGTAGAGCACGGTGTTGCGCGACACTCCCAGGTCGTGGGCCAACGTGCGCGTGGCCGGCAAGCGCGCGCCGCTACCCAACGTACCGCTGCGGATGGCACTGCGCAAACACTCGTGCAACTGCCGCTGGCGCGACCAGCGGGCATGCGCCGGCACAGCGGTGTAGGTGGAGAACAGCAGTTGGTAGTCCACAGCAGGCCCTTCTATTTGTGGCACCAAAAAATAGTGCGGTTGTGGATCTTAATTTGGAACCATAAAAAATCTACATTGCGTCCACCAATTGCTCACTATCAACCAACACAGCATGACCGCACCCACCCACCTGCCCGCCCCACCCAGCGACCGCACCCGCATCCGCCGCATTGCCGAAAACGCTGATTACCACCGAAGCACCCTGCACGCCGTGCTGGACGCAGCCTATGTGTGCCAAATCGCGTTTGTGGACGACAAGGGCACCCACTGCATCCCCACCGCCTGCTGGCGCGAGGGCGAGCACCTCTACATCCACGGCTCCAACGGCGGGCGGCTCATCAAGCTGCTGGCCAAGGGCACGCAAGCCTGCGTGACGGTGACACATATCGACGGCCTGGTGCTCGCGCGCTCGGCGTTCAACCATTCGATGAACTACCGCTCGGCCATGGTGTACGGCCAGTTTGAAAAGGTGAACGACAAGGCCTCCGCGCTGGACACCTTCATGCGCCACCTGGCCCCCGGCCGCGAGCAGCAAGCACGCCCCGGCAGCGCCAAAGAGCTGGCCGCCACCACGGTGATGCGTATCAGCCTAGAAGAGGCAGCCTGC
Source organism: Rhodoferax mekongensis (assembly GCF_032191775.1). Lineage (NCBI taxonomy): Bacteria > Pseudomonadati > Pseudomonadota > Betaproteobacteria > Burkholderiales > Comamonadaceae > Rhodoferax > Rhodoferax mekongensis. The sequence goes on from NZ_CP132507.1 coordinate 718,754, forward strand.
AAAGTGCGCAGCGGTGGCCCGAATGACGACGCTGAAGATATGAACCTGCCGGTGTGGGCCGGCGTGCTGCCCATGCGCAGCCAACGCATGGCGCCGGTGCCCGACGCGCTGAGCAGCGCGCCCGCACCGGACTACGTGCAACACTGGGCAAACTAGACTTTAGGAGCCAAATAGGCTGCTAGCGCACGTGGAATATGCGCCAGCAGCTACAAAAACAGTCGCGTTTACACCTTGGGCGGGCGGTACAAGGCGCAGAGCTTGTGGCCGTCCGGGTCGCGCAGGTAGGCCAGGTAGAGCTTGCCGACCGAGCCCTCGCGCCAGCCGGGCGGGTCTTCGCAGGTGGTGCCGCCGTTGGCAATGCCTGCAGCGTGAAACGCATCGGCTTGCTCGGGGGACGCCATGGTGAAGCCAATGGTGCCACCGTTGGCGGCGGTGGCTGGTTGGCCATTCAGTGGCTGGGTAATGCCGAAGCTGCCGGTGGGCGTGCGGTAGAAGTAGCGGTCCACCACGCCGTTGTTGTTGTGGATGCCGGGCTTGATGCCCAAGGTGCCCAAGACGGCGTCGTAAAAGCGCTTGGATGCATCGATGTCGTTCACACCGACCATGACATGACTGAACATGGGGACTCCTCGTTGTTAGAGCCGCCATGGTAGATCGCCAGGGCAGGCGCGCTTGTCAATTCAGCGACGGATCGCTGCGCAGTCGCTCAACAGCCAAGTCGATAAAAGCCCGCACCCGCTGTGCGGCTTGTCGCCCCTCGCGGTGCACCACATGGATGGGGACCGGTTCGGGCTCATAGTCAGCCAGCACGGTTTTGAGCTTGCGCGCACGCAAGTCCTCCGCGACCTGGTACGACAGCCTGCGCGTCAGCCCGAATCCATCCACCACCGCAGCAATGGCGGAGTCGTTGGTGGTAGTGCTCATGCGCGGCTGAAGGCGAATGGAGAGCGGAGCCCCGTCTTGCAGAAAACGCCACTCCAGATGGGGCGCCAGACTGCTGGTGGAGACGATGGCGTGCCGGTGCAAATCATCCGGAGTGAGCGGAATGCCGTGTTCCTTGAGGTATGCCGGTGACGCACACACCACCCGACGCACCTGGCCCACGCGAATGGCCTGCATGCTGGAGTCTGGCAACTCGCCGATGCGGATGGCCACGTCCAGCCCTTCGTCCACCATGTTCACCACACGGTCCAGGAACATGCAGGACGCGTTCACCTCCGGATAGCGCTCCAAGTATTCACGCACGATGGGCGTCACAAACTTGCATCCGAACAACACCGGTGCAGTGATGGTCAGCCGCCCCCGCGGCGCGCGGTGCTGGCCGGTGACGGAATCGTCCGCCTCCGCCATTTCCGCCAGGATGCGCCGGCAGTCCTGCACATAGCGTTCGCCCGCATCCGTCACCCGCACTGTTCGGGTAGTGCGCGTCAGCAGGCGCAAGCCCAGGTGGGCTTCCAGCTCGTTCACCGCCCGCGTGACGGCAGGCGGCGAAATGGCCAGTTTGCGCGCTGCCCCGGCAAAGCCTTGGGCGTCCACCACGGCCACCAGCACATTCATCAGGTGAAAGCGGTCCATATTGTTCCAGTTAGTGGAAGAGTGAATTCAACATCAAGCGGATTCTATTTCTTTGGCAGTCTAAATACAGTTCATCCATTCGCTGACCACTGCGTGTTTGCAGCGCAGCGAAGCCGGGCGATCTGCCCTTAACCCTTGAAGGAAAACACCATGTCCCGTATCAGCATCCCCACCGTCGAACAATCTGTCGAAGCTTCCAAGCCCCTGCTGGCTGCTGTGCACAAGTCCCTCGGTGTCACGCCCAACCTGATGAAGCTCGTGGGCCACAGCCCCGCCGCGCTGGAGGGCTACTTGTCTCTCAATGGCGCGGTAGGCAAAGGCAAGCTGACAGCACAGCTGCGTGAACGCATTGCGCTCGCCGTGGCTGAATTCAACGGCTGTGACTACTGCCTCTCTGCGCACGACTACCTGGGTGCCAACGTCGCCAAACTCAGCCGTGCCGAGCTCAATGCCGCCCGCGACGGCCACTCCGAAGACGCCCAGGTGGAAGCCGCCCTGCGCTTCGCACTGCAAGTGGCCCAAGCCCGAGGCCGCGTGTCTGACGCCCAGTTGGCTGCCGTGCGTTTGGCTGGCTTTGACGAAGCCGCCATCATCGAGATCGTGGTCAATGTGTCACTCAACGTGCTGACCAACTACGTCAACAACGTGGCCGAGACGGACATCGACTTCCCGCAAGTCCATGCCAAGCTGGCTGCCTGATAGCGCAAAGAACGGAGGTACCCATGTCCACTCCCGAAACACCCCGGCCACCGCTGCCTCCGTTCGATGCCGAGTCCGCGGCTCTCAAAGTCCGGCTCGCTGAAGACGGCTGGAACAGCCAGGACCCCGCGCGCGTGGCGCTGGCCTACACGCCTGACAGCGTGTGGCGCAACCGCAGCGAATTTCTACAGGGCCGCGAACAGATCACCGCTTTTCTGACCCTCAAATGGCGCCGCGAGTTGGACTACCGCCTAGTCAAAGAGTTGTGGGCTTTTGCGGGCAACCGCATCGCTGTGCGCTTTGCCTACGAATGGCACGACGCACAAGGTCAGTGGTTCCGCAGCTACGGCAACGAAAACTGGGAATTCAACCCGCAAGGCCTGATGCAACGCCGCATTGCCAGCATCAATGACCTGCCCATTGCCGAGGCTGACCGCAAGCTCCGCTGGAGCGGCGCGCGCCGGCCGGATGACTACCCCTCGCTCAGCGAGCTTGGCCTGTAAGGAGCCCCCATGTCCGCCAACCGCACCTACATCAGTGACGTTGCCTTTACCCCCGCGGTCAAAGCCATCCAGGCCCGCAAAGGCTCCCGCCACGGCTATGCCCGCATGGAGCAAGCGGGTGGCTGGCAGGCCACCATCAGCGATGAACTGGCCGACTTTATTGCCGCGCAAACCAGCGTCTTTCTGGCAACCGTGAACGCCCAAGGCCAGCCCTACATCCAACACCGGGGTGGCCCGGCGGGTTTTCTCAAAGTGCTGGACGCGCACACCATCGCGTTTGTGGACTTTGCCGGCAACAAGCAATACATCAGCAGTGGCAATCTGTCAGAGAACCCCAAGGCGCATCTGTTTTTGATGGACTACGCCCACCGCCAGCGCATCAAGATCTGGGGCGAGGCGCGGGTGGTGGAGGGTGACGACGCACTCATAGCCCGCCTCATGCCCGAAGGCTACGCGGCGCGGCCCGAGCAAGTCATCCTCTTTACCGTAGCCGCGTGGGATTCCAACTGCCCGCAGCACATTCCGGTGCGCTTTGAGGCAGCCGACGTTGCCGCCGCGCTGGACGCCCGCGATGCGCGCATCAAGGCATTGGAGCTGGAAGTGCAAACTTTGCGCGCGAGGGAAGCGGGGTAAAGGGCTAAGCGGGGGTAAGCGCGCGGTGTGCCTGCATCTGCCGGATGAGCTCACTCCGCCACCCGCTTCTTGGCGGTAATGAAATACAGCAGTGGCCCAAACGAACCTACCGCCAGGCTGAACACCGCCCACGGCACAAAGGGGCGGCCGTTGGCTTGTGCATCGCGCTTCATGAACACAAGCAGCAGGCACATGGTGATCACCAGGTCGGCAAATATCTGCCAGCTGGCCGGGTCGCGTGTGTAAAACGCCAGCCACGCGAACAGCCCGCCGTAGTGCATCAGCGTGTAGCCGGTCAGGGCAGCAAACACAACGAGTACGAAGATCAACAAAGCCTTGTTCATGAGATTTCCTTGTGGGTCATGGTGTCAGCAACCATTGCAGACGGGGCCAAGTTTGCGCAGCGCCCTGCATGCGCGCAATTACGTCGCAGGTAATTGCGAAAGCGCAGCGCTGTGATTCAATGCCCGCATGGAAACCAGCACCATCCACCCGTCTAACGTCCAGCCCGACAGCCTGCAAACCACCCTGCAAACCACCCTGCAAACTGCGCGCAAGTCCAAGCGCCTGAGCCAGCTGGAACTGGCCCTGCGCATGGGCGTGAGCCAGCGGCATGTGAGCTTTGTGGAAAGCGGCCGCGCCCAGCCCAGCCGCGAGCTCCTGCTGAGTTGGCTGCACGAATTGCAAGCGCCGCTGGCCCTGCGCAACGTGGCGCTGCAACAGGCCGGCTTTGCCCCGGTTTACCGCGGCAGCGAGCTGGCCGACGCCGTGCTCGCTCCGGTGCGCGACGCGCTGGCCCGGCTGCTGCAAGCGCACGACCCCATGCCCGCCATGGTGATGGACGCCGCCTGGAACGTGCTGCACATGAACCGCGGCGCCCAGTGGCTGGCCACCACCCTCATGCCCTGGGTGGCTGAATTGCCCTCCGGCACGCCCATCAACATGATCGACGCCATGCTGCACCCCGAGGGCATGACGAAACACATCACCAACCTCGAAGAAGTGGCCCCCGCCCTGCTGGCCCACATGCGCGACGACGCCAGCGTGGTGCCCGACATCCTGCCCCGCGTCGAGCAGCTGGCGCAGCAAATGCAGCAGCGCCTGGGCAAGCGGGTGCTGGCAGCCTGGCCGCGCCAGATGGCGCCGGTGCTCACCACCCGCTTCGCCACGCGGCACGGCGAGCTGGCGTTCTTCAGCATGTTTTCCACCTTCGGCACCCCGCAAGACATCACGCTGGCATCCCTGCGGGTGGAGCATGTGTTCCCGGCGGACGAGGCCACGCGGGCAGTGTTGACCGCGCAACTAAGCCAAATGGGCAGCTAGCGCCCGTGGAATGTGCGCGGGCAGCTCCTAAACCGGTAGCAAACCCCGCGCCTCACTCGAATGTGAAAAACTCCTCCGCCTATTGGGCGGAGTGCATCATTCACCACGGGCTTCGACAAGTCCGGCGCGTGGTAGCGGGGCAGCAAACAGCCCGCAGTGCAGCAGCAGGCCTGCGGGCCCGAATAAAAAGGTAAGAGGCAGGCAGGGCAGCAGCAGCCAACGACTTCGCTGCTTTGCCTCCAGGTCATCCACCATCCAACGGCCCAACCACAGGTCAAACGCCAAGAAGTGAACCCATCCGCCGACGAGCTTACCGGGCGATGCAAAAAGCGTGGTTACACCTTCCAGGCTGCCAAAGTTGCCGCCGGGAGCACTCCCCCAATGTTGTACAAGTAAAGCCACATAGCAGGTGCACAGCAGCAAGGGCACAAACCGTCCGCTCATTTGCAGAAGTCTGTCGCGCATGACGCCAGGTTTGCATGCGACCGCGGTGGCCAGCAGCGTCCACCCTACCAGTGCCAAGGTGCTGACGAATTCAAATGCGTTGTCAGGTGCCATGTTGCACCTCTGCCTTCAACGCGCTGCTCTCAGCCCGCACAACCATTGCCTGATGCCCATGCCGAACAACCATGCCCCCGTGTTCGTTGGCAAAGGCAATGGCCTGTGCATAGGTTGAAAACCATGCGTTGGGGTAACCAAACTCCAGCCGCGTGGCGCACTGCTCAATCGCCCGGGCCGGCCGGCTGCGCAGCACGGGCAGGTAAGCGTCCCAACTGGCAAAGCCTGCTTCTACTGACAATGTGCGCAAAAAGTGCTTGCGCTGCAGCAGATGGCGCTGGCGGTACAAGGCACTGAGTGTCAGCCCTGCCAATACACCTGCTGTGTGGGCACGTCGCACGGCGGGCATGGCCACCAACAAGGTCGCGTCTTTGGACGCGCGGTGTAACGCGCGGGCCTCGCGTAACGCAAGCTCGACAGCGCTGATGGGTTTGGGTGAAGGTGAACATCCGGCCACCGCAATAGCCGTTAACGCAGTGGACGAAATATGGGGGGTAATGCTTGAATTGCGCATACCAGCTCCTTGAAAACAATGGCCGTTCTCGCAGTGGGCCAAGTGGGAGAGGTATGCAAGCGATAGTGGCTTGCGTGACAGGTGCATCGGCTTTTGCGAGCTGGGCGTCCTGCAAGCCCGAGCGGCATTGTAGCCACGCAGATACGTGCGATCAGCGGCTCTGATTCCAAGAGGCTCAGCCCATGGGCGTGCACAGCTCCACCAAAAAGCCGTTGATATCAGCCACATAAGCAATCGTCTGGCCCCAGGGCATTACCTCCAGGGGGCGCATGGGCTTGGCCCCTGCAGCTATGGCGCGCTCCAGTGCGGCGGCTACATCGGGGGTGCACAGCGCAATCTCAAAGCAGGGCGCCGTGGGGCTGGCCGCCTGCGGGTTTTTGCCCAGCTGCTGCATCAGGCTGTGGGTTGAAAACGCCAGCGCGGTGCTGCCCGTCTCCAGCTCGCCGTAGTCGCCACTCTCATGCAGAAAGCGGGTGGTCAGCCCGAAGGCCGCTTCGTAGAACTTGAGCGTGGCGGGTACGTCGGGGACGTAGAGGATGGTGTAGCCGAGTTGCATGGGGGCTCTTTCTTGGGGTTGCAAGGCTCGCAGAATACGCTGTCGAAATCCGATAAGACAGTCCAAGGCATTCCCACAACAGTGTCGTCGCGCTGCCCGTGACCGTATCAGGGCCCCATTCCATGAAAAATAGCTTTCAAAATCTATTCATGTAACTGGCTTAATATTTGATTTAAATAGGTTTTTGCAGAAATAAATCTATTCATATAATCATTCATGCCCACTGCACCAGACCTCTCCGCCAGCATCCTGCAAGCCCTGCGGCGCCAGGGTGGTGCGCTCAGCAGCGCCGAGCTGCAAAAAGCGCTGGGGGTGAGCCAGCCCACCGTCTCGCGCGCGCTGGCACCGCTCATCCAGGCGGGCGAGGTGCAAAAGGTGGGCGCCGCCCGCAAGCAGCGTTATGTGCTGCCGCGCACCGTGCGCGACGTGGGGCGCAGCGTGCCCATCATGCGCATCAACGCGCAAGGCCAACCGAGCCCGTTCGGGCGCATGGTGCCCCTGGCCAGCGGCGCGGTGTGGGTGGACGAAGAAGACGGCCTCTCCAAGCGCTTTGACGGCCTGCCCTGGTTTCTGGACGACATGCGCCCCCAGGGCTTCATGGGCCGCACCTTCGCGAGCGCCCACCCCGAGCTGCAACTGGGCAACGACCCCCGCTACTGGAGCGACGACGACGTGCTGCGCGCCCTGGCCCTGTGTGGTGACGACCTGCCCGGCAACCTGGTGGTGGGCGAGGTCGCGTTTGCGCGCTTTCACAGCCTGCCCCAGCGCGCCCGCCGCGCCGCATCGCCAGCCGACTATCCCGCCCTTGCCGATGCGGCCATGCAAGGCACCATGGGCGGCTCGTCAGCCGGGGGCGAGCAGCCCAAGTTCTGCGCCATCACAGGCGACCGCCATGTGCTGGTCAAGTTCTCCCCCGCGGGCGACGCCCCCACCGACCAACGCACCCGCGACCTGCTGGTCTGCGAACACCTGGCCCTGCACACACTGGCCAGCGCGGGCATTGCTGCCGCCGCCAGCCGCATCCACACCGGCGCGGGCCGCGTGTTTCTGGAGGTGGAGCGGTTTGATCGCATGCCCATCAGCGCCGCCAATCCGCAGGGCTTGGGGCGCATCGGCATGGTCTCGCTCATGGTGTATGACGCCGAATACGTGGGCGCCATGGACAACTGGGGCGCCACCGCCAACCGCATGCAAGAGCGCGGCCTGCTGCGACCGGCCGATGCGCGCACCCTGCGCCTGCTGGAGGCCTTTGGCGAGCTGATTGCCAACACCGACCGGCACTACGGCAACATCTCGCTCTTGCTGGACGATGACGACTGGGCCCTGGCCCCCGCCTACGACATGCTGCCCATGCTCTACGCCCCCGTGGGCGGCGAGCTGGTGCCGCGCAACTTTGCCGATCGCCCCCTGCAGCGCACCGCCGCCACTCTCCCGGAGTGGCCGCAGGCCCTGGCCCTGGCCCGCAGCTTCTGGGCAGCCGCCAGTGCCGACGCGCGCATCTCCCCCGGCTTCAGGCAGGTAGCGGCGGAAAATTTAAGCCATATCAGCCGTTAGCCCCCGTGGAATTTGCGCAAGCAGCTATCAAATCATGAGCAAACCAACGCACCACAGCTTTGAAACCCCCGAGCAGCTGGACGCCTGGCTGCGCGCCCACCACGCCAGCGAGACCGAGCTGTGGGTGCGCATCTTCAAAAAAGGTAGCGGCCAAGCCACCGTGACGTGGGACGACTGCGTCATCGCCGCCCTCACCTGGGGCTGGATCGACGGGCAGCGCAAATCCCTGGACGACACCTCATTTCTGCAGCGCATGACGCCGCGCCGCGCGCGCTCCGGCTGGTCGCAAAAGAATGTGCAGCACGCCGAGCGGCTGATTGCCGAGGGGCTGATGCAAGCCCCCGGCCTGGCGCAGGTAGAGGCCGCCCGCGCCGACGGCCGCTGGGACGCCGCCTACGCCGGCAGCGCCGACATGGTGATCCCCGAAGACTTTTTGGCAGCGCTGCAACAAGACCCCGCAGCGCTGGCTTTCTACGGCACGCTCAAGCGCCAGCAGCTGTTCACCATCTACTACCGGCTCACCAGCGCCAAGCGGGTGGAGACGCGCGAGAGGCGGATGGCGGAGTTGTTGGGGAAGTTGGGGCGGGGCGAGAGTCTGTGACCGTGGGCGGGGCCATACAGCTCAAAAAGTGAGGCGTATTTTCAACAATGCGGTTCAGTTTTGCGGTGAATAGTCCTATTATTTACCGCACGTAATGCGGTGAATAGGGCGCATAATCGCCGCATGCACCCCCACAAGTCTCAACTCCGCCGCACTTACATCTGGCAGCGCCCCGACTGGCCGCAGTGGCGGTTTGACGCGGCAGCACTGGCTGCGCCGATGGCACAGGTGCATCGGGCCCAGGGCAACCTGGCGGGGCGCATGGCCGAGCTGGGGTTGGCGCAGCGCGACCAGGCCACGCTGCAAGCCCTCACCCAAGAAGTCATCACCACCAGCGCCATCGAAGGCGAAGCGCTCAACCTGGACGCCGTGCGCTCGTCGATTGCCCGCAGGCTGGGCGTGGACATCGGTGCGCTGGCTCCCGCCGACCGGCATGTAGATGGCGTGGTCGACATGGTGCTGGACGCCACCCAGCAGCACGCCCTGCCACTCACGGCCGAGCGCCTCTTTGGCTGGCACGCGGCGTTGTTTCCCACCGGCTACAGCGGCCGCGTGCGCATCCAGGTGGGTGCGTGGCGCAACGATGCCGCAGGCCCTATGCAAGTGGTGTCTGGCCCCGTGGGCCGCGAAAAGGTGCACTTTGAGGCACCGCCCGCCACCGCACTACCCGCAGAGACCGCTGCCTTTTTGCAATGGTTCAACGCCGCTCCGGCGGGAGACGCGCTCATTCACGCGGGCCTAGCCCACCTGTGGCTCGTCACCTTGCACCCCTTTGACGACGGCAACGGCCGCATCAGCCGTGCTGTGGGCGACATGGCGCTGGCGCGCGCCGAAGGCACGGCACAACGCTTCTACAGCCTCAGTGCCCAAATACAGCGCGAGCGCAAACAGTATTACGACCAGCTGGAGGCCACTCAGCGCGGCACGCTGGATGTCACGCCCTGGCTGAGCTGGTTCTTGGCCTGCCTGCTACGTGCCGTGCAGGGCGCCGATGGCTTGCTAGGTGGCGTTTTGATTAAGACCCAGTTCTGGCAACGCTGGGCGGGCATGCCCATGAACCAGCGGCAAACGCTGGTGTTGAACAAAGTGCTGGACGGCATGGAAGGCAAGCTCACCAACGCCAAGTGGGCAGCCATTGGCAAATGCTCTGCAGATACGGCGCTGCGCGACATCAACGACCTGCTGACGCGCGGTGTGCTGCGCAGGCTGGAGGGAGGTGGACGCAGTACGGGTTATGAGTTGAATGCCAAATAGACCAATAGCCCACGTGAAATAGGCGCAAGCAGCTATCAAAACATGAGCAAACTGACGCACCACGCGTTTAAAGCCCCCACGCAGCTAGCGCGTGCCGAGCGCCCGTAAGGCAGGCCCGCCCACAAGCACCGGGGCGGTGCTGCGGTTGGAAACGGGGTGTTAACGCGCTCAGTTCCACCCTTCCAGCACCACCTTGCCGCGTGCCTTGCCCGACTCGATCAAGGTGTGCGCCTTCTTCAGGTTGGCCGCGTTGATGGTGCCCAGGTGCTCTGCCAGCGTACTGCGCAGCAGCCCGGCGTCTACCAGCGCGGCCACCTCGTTCAGCAGCCGGTGCTGGCCTGGCATGTCGTCGGTGCCATACAGGGCGCGGGTGAACATCAGCTCCCAGTGGATAGACACCGACTTGCGCTTGAACACCGTGGCGTCAAACTTCACCGGGTCGTCAATCAGCCCGAACTTTCCTTGCGGTGCAATCGCCTCTGCAATTTGCGGCAAGTGCTGGTCGGTCTGCGTCAGGCTCACGATGTAGTCCACCGTGTCAAAGCCTATGCGTTTCAGCTCCGCAGCAAGCGGCTGGCTGTGGTCAATCACGTGGTGCGCGCCCAGCTCCTTCACCCACGCCTGAGTCTCGGGCCGGGAGGCCGTGCCAATGACGGTCAGGCTGGTAAGCCGGGCTGCCAGCTGCGTCATGATGGAACCCACCCCGCCCGATGCGCCAATGATCAGCAGCGTCTTGTGGCTCGGCTGCTTGCCCGGCGCAATGCCCAGGCGGTCAAACAGCATCTCCCACGCGGTGATGGCGGTCAGCGGCAGCGCGGCGGCTTGGGCATGGCTGAGCGACTGCGGTGCATGGCCCACGATGCGCTCGTCCACCAAATGCAACTCGCTGTTGGTGCCCGGCCGTGCAATGGAGCCCGCGTACCACACGCGGTCGCCGGGCTTGAACCATGTCACATCGGGCCCCACCGCCTTGACGATGCCCGTGGCATCCCAGCCCAGCACCTTGTAGTCGGGGCCGTCGCCGCTACGCGCGCTGCTTTTGCGCACTTTGGTATCCACGGGGTTCACCGAAACGGCCAGCACCTCCACCAACAGATCGCGGCCGGTGGCCGTCGGCTCGGGCAGGGTGATGTCGAGCAGCGACTCGCGGTGCTCAATGGGATGGGCGGTTTGGTAGCCAATGGCTTTCATGGGTGTTCTTTCAAAGTGAGTAATGCTCGATCCGGAAGCGAATCTTCTGACTATTCATTCACTTGAAAAACAGGGCTCGGGTTGAAGCTTTCTTAAAATAAAATTTGAAAATCAAGCCGCAAAGTCTTATGAAAGCCCTGCAAGACCTGGACATCTTCATTCGCACTGCGGAAAGCCACAACCTCTCGGCCACCGCCCGCGCCCTGGACCTGACGCCCGCCGCCGCCAGCGCCGCGCTCAAGCGCCTGGAGCAAGAGCTGGGCAGCCAGCTGTTTGTGCGCTCCACCCGCAGCCTGCGCCTCACGCCGCAGGGCGAGCAGTTTCTGGAGCAATGCCGCCCCGCTGTGCAGGCGCTGCAGCAAGCCCGCCAGCAACTCGCCGTGGGCGAGCAAGCATTGCAAGGGGTGCTCAAGCTCTCCGCCCCGTCAGACCTGGGGCGCAATGTGCTGCTGCCCTGGCTGGACGCATTCCAGCAACTGCACCCCCGGGTGGAAATTAGGCTGCAGCTCTCCGACCGCGTGGCCAACATTTATAGCGAGCCGGTGGACGTAGCCCTGCGCTACGGCAAGCCGCCCGATTCCAACCTGGTGGCCCTGCCGCTGGCACCCTTGCACCGCCGGGTGCTGTGCGCCTCGCCCGCCTATGTGGCGCAGCACGGCGCCCCCGCCACACCGCATGCCCTTGCTGACCACGCCTGCCTGTGCTTCATGCTGGGCGAAGACGTGCACGACCGCTGGACCTTTGCCCTGGGCAACGCCCCCGAGGTCAGCGTGCGCGTCAAAGCCACCAACGTGGCCAACGACGGCGATGCCGTGCGCCGGTGGGCCCTGCTGGGTCGTGGCATTGCCTACAAGGCGCAGCTTGATGTCGCCGACGACCTTGCCCACGGCCGCCTCATCGCCCTGTGCCCGGGCTGGACCTGCGAGCCCACGCCCCTGTTCATGGTGGTACCCAGCCGCCGCCAGCTCACGCCCTTGGTGCGCAGCTTGCGCGACTTTTTGGCCCAGCGCACGGCGGAGCTGCTAGCCCGCTTCAGTCCGTAACCGGCCCCTGCAACTCCGCAAACTTGGCCGCCATCGTGGGGTTGCCGCGTGTGAGCTTTTTGATCGTCAGGTCGTCGGCCTTGTCGTTGGCCAGGCGCAGGTTGTTGGCGGACTTGTGCAGCGCTTCCTTGGTTTTCTCCAGGTCCTTGATGGCTTCGTCGATGCGTTTGATGGCTTCTTCAAAGCCCTCAGAGGCCAGGCGCCAGTTGCGGCCAAACGCGGTTTTGAACTCATCCAGCTGGGTTTCGAACTTGGTGATGTCCACGTTCTGCGAGCGCACCATTGCCAACTCGGATTTGTATTTGAGCGAGTTGAGCGCCGCATTGCGCAAGAGCGTGATCAGCGGAATAAAGAACTGCGGCCGCACCACATACATCTTGGGGTAGCGGTGCGACACATCCACAATGCCGCTGTTGTACAGCTCGCTCTCCGGCTCCAGCAGGGTCACCAGCACCGCGTATTCGCACGCCTTCTCGGTGCGGTCTTTGTCCAGTTCTTTCAGAAAGTCTTCGTTCCGCTTTTTGGTGGCGGTTTCATCGCTCTCGTTCTTCATCTCGAACATGATGGACACGATCTCGTTGCCATGCTCGTCCGCCTCGCGGAAGATGTAGTCGCCCTTGCTGCCGGTGCGGGCGTCGTTGTCCTTGTCAAAGTGCGCCCGCTGAAACGCCGCCGCACGGATGCGGTTGAACTCAATCTCGCAGTGCTGCTCCAGCGTCTCGCCCACCATCTTGGTCGATAGCCGCGCCTTCATGTCGCGCAGGCGCTCAATCTCGCCTTCGCGGTCGCGCAACTGCAAGGCGAACTGCTCTTTGATGGCTTTCTCCTCCAGCTGGTTTTTGACGGTGATGAGGTTGAGCTCGCTCTTCAAGGCATCGCGCTCTTGGGCCACCACGCCCACGGCCTGGTTGACGGCCTCTGTCACCGCCAACTGGCGCGCCACGTCGCTGGCCGCCAGCTTGGCTTGCAGGGCCTGAATTTCGGCGTCCTTTTTGGCGGCTTCGGCCTGCAGCGCATGGGCCAGCTTGGCCTCGGCCAACTGGGCGGCGGCTTGTTGCGCGTTGCGCGCCTTTTCTAGTTCGTTCTTCAGCTCGTTGGCCAGCGCATCGCGCTCTTGGCTCACTTTGCTCAAGGCCTCGGTGACCGCCAGCTTGCGCTCCACTTCGCCCGCGTCCAGCTGGGCCCTCAGTGCCTGAATCTCGGTGTCTTTGGCAGCCGCCGCCTTTTGCAGTGCGTTGGTTACCTCGGCTTTGGCTAGGGCAATGGCGCCCTGCTTCTCCCGCTCGGCCAATTCAAGGCGCTCGTGCAATGCCTGCTCAAACTCGCCATCGCGCACCTGCTTGAGGATGTCGGCATACCCCGCCTCGTCGATCTTGAAGGCTTTGCTGCAGTGGGGGCAGATGATTTCGTGCATGGGGAGGGGGCTTTACTTGTTTGTTGGACTGGTGGCTCTCGTGGAATGCGCGCGATTATCTTCATCATCTTTGCCCACTCAGATTGGCGATAGCCGCTTGAAGCACCTGCCAGCTGATCTTTGCAGTGTGGGCGTCTGGTCGAAAGTTTTGGACTGCTTGTTGACGAGGATGAATGTAATTTCGGAAGTCCCTAAGCGAGTGACTGTGTTTTTTGATATCCAGCGACAGCAAACCAACTTCGTGCGCCACATTGATCAGGTTATCAAGTGTCCATTCATGAAATTGCTTTGTGTTGCTGTTCTTGTCTTTCGGGGCTGAACTCGCTTGATTAAACTGCTGCGAATTTTTGGTGGCCGCATCTAACAATAGGCCTTCTAAAGTGCTGCCGCAAAGGAAGATTACGGCCAAAGCGGCGTCAGATTTCAGGGATTTGTGTATTTCGCTGATGCGTTGTTCGATGACTTGCTGAAACGGACCATCAATATTGAGCCGTCCCAAATTTGGCTTTGCGTATTCCATGGTGAGGAAGTCAGATTCGCTAGACACTGAAGCTGGCTTCGCGTGTGGCATTCCGACAAGGCGTTCAATGATCTCCTCGGCCCTCTTTTTATCGACAGCATCAACCTTCTCCGTTACCTCTGCGTATTGCAGTAGCGCTCCCAATACCCTCCCGACCACTGCATCAGATTCAACCTCCCAAAAGGCCCTCAGTCGCTTCATTTTTGAGGCGCCGTTAAATTTGTACTTCGGATCGTCAATGCCGATTTGGTGCTCTCGAAAGAAGGCGGAGAAAGTTGGGTCAGTGAAGTCGAGTACATAACCGCCACGATCAAACAGCCTCTCGAAGATAACTTTTTCGTGAGTCTTTAACGTGGACATATTTCAGAACTCCAAAATATCGAAGCGAGCGGGGCAAGTGGTGTTATCGCGCATGAGGCAATCGCTTCCCAAATTCACTTTCCCCACCCACCCCCATCACCAACCTCTGCGTAGCCCGCGTAGCCGCCACATAAAACACTCGCGCCGCTTCCTTCTCGTCCTCTCCCGCCGCAGGCATATGCCCCACGCCGGGTAGCGCCACCACGGGTAACTCCAAGCCCTTGCTGACCTTCATGGTCATGACCTCGATCTTGTTGCTGTTAGGGTCAAAGTTGCCAGAGCCCAGCCGGTTCTCTAAAGGAAGCTTGCGTTGCGCCAAGGTGCGGGCGCACAGGTCGCGCGTCTTGAAGTCTGCGCAAAGCGCGGCCATGTCGCCCCACGCAAAGTCTTCTTTGTGAGCTTGGGCCAGGTAGTCGGCGTGGAGCTTTTGCTCCAGCCGCTCGGCCACTCTGCGTTCGCCACTGGTCATGCGCGAAACGCACGCGCTAATTGCCGGAATCAATGTCGCCATGAACTGCCTGCCACCCTGAATGCTTTTTTGTTGGTCGCCATCATGCCCGCTTAAAAGCACAAATTCCAGTATCTGCATTTGCGAATTTCACTATTCTGGTGCGGTTCCTGCCCCGGCAGGCCTAGGGTTTAAGACCGCACCCGCCTTAAGTTGAATCCGCTACCATGCAGTAAACGCCACCAAAATACGAGCCAAAAATGCCTCTGGCGCCCATCAAACATGCGCGAGCAGCTATCAAAATCATAGTAAATATGGTTTTGCTCCTGCCGCTGTGGGTGGCCGCGCAGGCGGTGCAGGTGCAGGCGGTGGGTGCGGGCGCCCTGGACGTGAGCCCGGCGCTGGCTGTGCTGGAGGATGCCGATGGCAGCCTCACCCTGCCGGAGGTGCTGGCCGCAGACCGCGCGGGCCGCATGGTGCCGCGGCCCGGTGCGTCCCAAGGCTTGTCGCTGGGCTTTACCCGCTCGGCCTTCTGGCTGCGGCTGGAGGTGCGCAACCCCGGCTCCGCCGTGGCGCACCAGCTGCTGGAGGTGAGCAACGCGCGCATTTCCCATGTGTCTTTCTTTGTGCCTGATGACGCGGGCCGCTACACCGAGACGCGCACCGGGGGCGACCTGCCATTTGCCACCCGCGCGGTGGCGCACCGGCATCTGGTGTTCCCGCTGCAGGTGGCGCCGCAGGCTACGCAGGTGGTGTACCTGCGGGTGCAGTCCACCATCGGACTGATCGTGCCGGTGCAGCTGTGGGCGCGGCCGGACCTTGATGAGCACACCCACACCGACTACATGCTCCACGCCTGGTACTACGGCATGGCCACAGCCATGCTGGTGTTCAACCTGATGCTGTGGGTGGCACTGCGCGACCGCATTTATGGCTACTACGTGGTGTTTGTGGGCGCCACCGCGCTGATGCTGGCCTCCAAGGCCGGGCTGGCTTCCCAGTACTTTTGGCCCGGGGCGCTGGTGTGGAGCAACTTTTCGTACTACACGGCTGCGTCGGTAGGCGCGGCGGCGTTTTGCCTGTTTACCCGCCGCATGCTGGACACCGCCACCGTGTTGCCCCGTGTGCACCGCGCATTGCAGGTGCTGGCGGCGGTGCACCTGCTGGCACCGCTGGTGTATTGGTTTGCCATAACGCCGGTAGCGCGCTTCGCCACGCTGCTGTTTTTGTTGACGGTGCTGGCCGTGACTGCGGTGGGCGCGTGGTGTGCCTTTTTGCGCATGCGCAGCGGGTACTACTTTTTAGGGGCCTTTGGCATGTTGGCGGTGGGTAGCCTGGTGACCACCGCGCGCAGCTTCGGCTGGCTGCCGACCAACGCCTTCACCGTGAACGGCTTTCAGCTGGGCTCCAACCTCGAGATGCTGTTACTGGCCTTTGCGCTGGCCGACCGCTTCAACCAGATGCGCCGCGAAAAGCACTTGGCGCAGCGCGAGCTGGTGTCCGCCCAGCAGCAGCTGGTAGATACGCTGCGTGCCTCCGAGCTGGAGCTGGCCCAGCGGGTCGAAGAGCGCACCCGCCAGCTGCAAGTGGCCAACGAGCGGCTGGAGGCGCTGAGCATGGTGGACGGCTTGACCGGCATTGCCAACCGCCGCCACTTTGACCAGGTGCTGCACAAAGAGTGGACGCGGCTGGAGCGCGCCGCCCAGCCCTTGGCGCTGGTGATGCTGGATGTGGACTGGTTCAAGCGCTACAACGACCACTTCGGCCACCAGGCCGGCGACGAGTGCCTGCGCGCGGTGGCCCAGGCCATCAGCGGCGTGAGCCGCGCCAGCGACCTGGTAGCGCGCTACGGTGGCGAGGAGTTTGTGATCATCGCCCCGGGCACCGACGGCCCGCAGGCCCTGCAAATGGCCCAGCGTGCATGCGATGCGGTGCGCGCTTTGGGCATGCCGCACCCGTTGGCGTATGAATCGGTAGTCACCGTGAGCTGCGGTGTGGCAGTCACCGTGCCCGGCCCTGACGACAGTCTCGAAAACCTGCTGGGCCAAGCCGACGACGCGCTCTATGAAGCCAAGGCCCAGGGCCGCAACCGCGTGGTGCTGGCCGAGCCCTTGGGTGGGTAACTGGTATTAAAGTGGTTATACAATCAAGACCACTTTCAACCAGCCACTCCCCGCAACGTGCCTGCCGCCCCCAACAGTCCTGAAGACACCTCTCCGCTGTACCTGCAGCTGGCGCGCCAACTGGCGGCGGACATTCGCGCGGGCACCTTCCGGGTAGACCAGGCGCTGCCCTCGGAGCGGGTGCTGTGCGAGTCACTGGGTGTGTCGCGCATCACGGCGCGCAAGGCGATTGACGTGCTGGTCGAGCAGGGCCTGGTGGTGCGCAAACATGGCTCGGGCAACTTCATTGCGCCGCGCATTGAGCAGCCCACCAGCAAGCTCGCCAGTTTTTCTGAGGAGCTGCGCCAGCGCGGCTATGTGCCGGCCAGCCAGTGGATCACCCGCGAAACCGGCGTGGCCACCGTGCCCGAGCGCGAGGCGCTGGGTCTGCCGCGCGGTGCCAAGGTGGCACGCCTGCTGCGCTTGCGCCTGGCCGATGGCGTGCCCATGGCCTACGAGCACAGCGCGCTACCCCTGAGCGTGCTGCCCCGCCCGCAGGAGCTGGACGGCTCGCTGTACCTGCACCTCGCCCGCAGTGGCGCCGCGCCCGTGCGCGCGGTGCAGCACCTGCGCGCTATCAACGCCACGGCCGACATGGCCAGCCATTTGCAGGTGCCCGAAGGCGCCGCGCTCTTGTGGGTGAGCCGCGTGGCCCACAGTGCAGATGGCAGCGCCATCGAATTCACCCAAACCTGGTGCCGCAGCGACTACTACGCCTTTGTGGCCGAACTCCGGAGCACGCCATGACGGCACTTACTTCTCTGCAAGGCCACATCCTCACCCCCACCGGCTTTGTGCACGGCAGCCTGCACTTGGGCACCGACGGCCGCATTGCCGGCATCACCGGCGAGCCGGTCAGCGAGGCCCAAGTGCGCGAGGGCAGTGCGCCCATCGTGCTGCCCGGCTTCATCGACCTGCATGTGCACGGTGGCGCGGGGCACGACATCATGGAAGGCGGCGACGCGGCCTGGCATGTGGCGCGCCTGCATGCGCAGCACGGCACCACATCGCTGCTTGCCACCACCATGACCGCGCCGCAAGCCGACCTGGATGCCGCCTTTGCCGCACTCGCACCCCTATGTACCGCGCCTGCGCCAAATGCAGCCCGTGTGTTGGGTGTACACCTCGAGGGGCCGTACATCAGTGAGGCGCGCCTGGGTGCGCAGCCGCCGTTTGCGCGGCCCGCGAGTTTTGACGAAATCCACCGCCTGCATGCGCTCGCGCCCATTCGCCTGATCACGCTGGCGCCCGAGGTGGGTGGCAACGAGGCGCTGATTGCGCAGCTGGTGGCCGAGGGCTTCAAGGTGCAGCTGGGCCACACCACCGGCAGTTACGAGCAGGGCGTGGCTGCGCTGCGCTGCGGGGCTACGGGCTTTACCCATTTGTTCAACGCCATGTCGGCACTGCACCACCGCGAGCCCGGCATGGTGGGTGCGGCGCTGGCGCATGCCGAGTTTGCAGAAGTCATCCCTGACCTTCTGCATGTGCACCCCGGCGCCATTCACGCGGCGCTGCGCGCTATTCCCCGTCTGTACTGCGTGACCGACTCCACCTCAGCTGCCGGCATGCCCGATGGCGACTACAAGCTCGGCCGCCACACCGTGACCAAGTGCATGGGCGGTGTGCGCTTGGCCGATGGCACGCTGGCCGGCTCGGTGCTCAGCATGGACCAGGCGTTGCGCAACCTCGTCAACACACTGGGCCTGAGCCTGGCCGATGCCAGCAGCCGCGTGTCCACCTTCGCGGCCGACCACATGGGCCTGCAAGACCGCGGGCGTTTGCAGCCCGGCGCCTGGGCTGATGCGGTAGTGCTCGACCGCGACTTGCAGGTGCAAGCCGTGTGGGTCGAGGGCAACGAAGTGCTATTGAAATAGGAGCTGCTCGCGCATATTCCACGGGCGCCAGGCAACTCCGCAAGAAATGTATGTTCCGTGTTTCTAGACTGTCGGCTATCGCATTTACCGGAGTCTGAACATGTACATGGAGCCTTTAACCCAAGCCATTCACGTAGTCGGGATTGAGCTGCGCACCAGCAATCTGGAGGCGATGCAGACCATTCCCCCGCACTGGCAGCGCTTTGCCAGCAAGGGTGTGTTGGGCCAAATCACCGGCAGGCTGAGCGACGAGGTGTATGCCGTCTACACCCACTTTGAAAACGCCGGCAGCAACAACCAGGGCCTGTATTCGCTGGTGATCGGTGCCGCCGTACCGGCCAGCGCCTGTGTACCGCCGGGCATGGTGCGGGTGGTGGTGCCCGCATCCAAGCGCGCGGTATTTGCGGTGGAGCCCGGCCGGCAGGTCCTGGTCGGCACGAAGTGGATGGAGATCTGGGCCCGCACCGACCTGCCCAAAACCTATATTGCCGAGTTCGAGCGCTACAGTCCGGACGGCACCATCCAGATATCCATTGGCCTCTGACGGCCTGCAAGACGCCGCCTCACACCCATGAACCGCAGCCACAGTTGGACGGATTACCAGGAGCGCCTGAGCCGGGTGATTGCCTATGTGCACGAGCATCTGGCCGACGACTTGAGCTTGGAGCAATTGGCAGAGGTGGCGCACCTCTCGCCGTTCCATTGGCACCGCACCTACCACGCGCTCTATGGCGAAACCATGGCAGCCACCATCCGTCGGCTGCGGCTGCACCGGGCCTCAGGCTACTTGGCCAATACGCAGCAACCGGTGGCGCGCATTGCCCAGCTGTGTGGCTATCCGAATGCGCAGTCGTTCACCCGCGCGTTTCGCAGCGCCTATGGCGTGGCGCCCATGGACTACCGTGCCCGGGGCGGCCATGTGGTGTTTCGCGCCGGGTTGGCACAGGTTAAGGACGCTGGCTATGCGGTGGAAATCCGCCATGTGCCGGCGGTGCAGCTTGCGGGCCTGCCGCACCGGGGGGCTTACATGCGCATCGGCCAGGCTTTTGAGACCAGTTTTGCCTGCATGGCCGCGCAGGGGCTGGTGCGTGGGGATACACGCTGGCTCGCCGTGTACCACGATGACCCGGCGGCCGTGCCTGAGAAGCAGCTGCGGGCGTGGGCGGGCCTTTCCTTGCCGGCCGGTTCGAGTGCAGTGCCGCCGCTGGAGCCCCGCACCCTGGGTGGGTGCATGTGCGCCGTGCTGCGCCACCGGGGGCCTTATGCCACCATGGGCGCGGCGTACCAGTGGCTGTATGGCCACTGGCTAGTGCAGTCCGGCCGTGATGCGCTGGACCAGCCGGTGTTTGAGGAGTACCTGAACAACCCGCGCGACACGGCGCCCGCCGATTTGCTGACCGACATCTGCCTGCCTTTGCGCTGACGCCGCAGCTGGTCATGGGCGAGCTTCATAACGAATATGAAATATAAATGTTGACTTATATTTCAATATCCATATAATTCGGAGCAGGAACACGGTGAAACCCAACACACCCAGTTCCACGGAGCCGCCAAGAGAAGTCTTTTGCCGTCGGCATCCGGCCTATTCGACACCTGTCGACCGCGTTGATCTGCAGAGCAGCAGCCAACCGAATCTCTTTTTGCTCAAGCCGGCCTGATAACGTGGCCCGCACCTCTCCCTTTTCATGAATCAGAATTTCGAATCCGCTATCCCCATGGGCAACTACATGGTTTCGCCCGCAACGCAAGAAACCAGCAAAGGTCTGTACCGTGCCTCCATCGCCGTTCAGCGCAGCCAGAGCAAGGGCGCTTACTGCCGGGTCTTCAACTTCGACTGCGAGTTTGTCTCCCGCGAAGCTGCCCGCGTGTACGCCATTACCCAAGGCTGGTTAGAAACCGGCAGCGCCAATGCGCAAACCTGCTGAAGCAGGCCGGACGCACCAAGCAACCGACATCACCCCATTCCGCCGCCCGCAAAGGCTGCAAACCCGCGCACCCCAGCCACCCGGGCTGACAGCGCACTCACTGAAAGGCTCACCATGAGCAGCAAAATTTACGTGGGCAACCTGCCCTATTCCGTCACTGACGACAGCCTGCAGAGCAACTTCTCCGAATTCGGCGAAGTCACCTCCGCCAAGGTCATGATGGACCGCGACACCGGCCGTTCCAAGGGCTTTGCCTTTGTAGAAATGAGCACTCCCGCATTTGCCCAAGCCGCCATTGACGGTTTGAACGGTCAATCCGTGGATGGTCGCTCCATCGTGGTCAACCTGGCCCGTCCGCGTGAAGACCGCGGCAGCTCAGACGGCTACCGCGGCGGCCGTAGCAGCTACTAAGCGCTCATCGCCCACAAAAAAGCCGGCTCTGGTAGCCGGCTTTTTTGCGTCTGGCGACGAATTACATCTTGCCGAACTTGGCCTTGGCCGCTGCCATGCAGGTGTCCTTGGCGGTAGAGGCCAGGGCATCGCACTTCTCTTCTGCGACCTTGAGTTCAGCGGCGCGCTTGTCGGCGGCCGCGTCGGTGCGGACTTCCTTGTTGTCGGTTTTGGCGTCCGAGTTGGTTTGGCCGGTCTTCATTTGTACGGTGGCATCAGCCTTGGCAGTTGTACGCGCGGCCTTGGCCTCTTTCACACATACATCCTTGGGGTTGCCCGACAGGTCATCGCACTTTTGCTTGGCTACGTCATAGGTGGCCTCTGCCTGTTCGTTGCGCACTTTGTATTGCGTTTTGAGCGTGGGCTTGTAGGTGTTGTCCAGCTCGGCCAGGGCTACAGACTCTTTGCCTTTGGCTTCGGCAACACAGATGTCACGCGCATTGCCGGACTGGGAGTTGCAGGCCTTTTTGGCGGTGCTGTATTCGTTCTTGATGCGCGTCTTGCTCGCGTTGAATTCGGTGGGGGCCATCTGCGCCATCGCAGTGCCGGCAAACAGCAAGCAGCTCGCCATGGCGACGCGGGTCAACAAGGTGTGGGGGGTTTTCATGGGGAGTCCTTAAAGTGAAAACAGTGGCAGGCCATGCAGGCCTGAGAGTCGTCACAGTAAGGGGGAAGGGGCGGCCGGTCTGTTCGTTGGTGGACATACCGGCGCGAGGCTAGTCGGCCGGCAGTGCTGCCAGCAGCACCGTCACCACCAGTCCGCCCTCGGCATGGTTGTGCAGCCTGATCTCACCACCGTGGGCCTGGATGATGTTGCGCGCAATGCCCAGGCCCAAACCGGTACCGGTGCGGTTTTGTTGCTGGCCGTGGCTCAGTCGCACATGCGGCTCAAACGCGGCTGACATGCTGGCCTGCGCGATGCCGGGCCCGAAGTCGCGCACCTCCACCAGCGCGCGGCTGCCCTGCAGGCTCAGGCGCACTTGCACCCGCTCGCCATAGAGCACTGCGTTGTCCAGCAAGTTGCTCAGGGCGCGCTCCAGCGCCAGCGGTTTACCCAGCACGCTCACCGGCTCTGCCGTGCATTCGATGGTGGCGTCGGGGTGAATGGGGCGCTGCGCCAGGCGGGCGAGCAGGGTGTCCAGCCGCACGGGGGTGAGGTTCTCGTGGATGTCGGTGTCTTTCACGCTTTGCAGCGCGGCTTTGACCATGACATCGAGGTCATCCAGGTCTTCGTGGAACTCGGCGCGCAGGGTGTCGTCGTCCAGCAGCTCGGTACGCAACTTGAGCCGCATGATGGGCGTTTTGAGCCCGTGCGAGATGCCCAGAAACAGCCGTTCCCGGTCCACCAGGTAGCCCTGAATGCGGGCCTGCATTTCATTGAAGGCGCGTGCGGTACGGCGCAGCTCGGCGGTGCCGGTTTCTGGCACGCTCTCAGGCGCGGTGTCGCTACCAAAGGCATTGGCGGCCGAGGCAATCTTGTTCAGCGGGCGTATGAGCCCGCGCACCAGCAGCACGCTGATGACCAGTGCGGTCAGCAGCGTCACCAGTTGCAAGGCCACGCGGTCCCAGGTGAGGGGGTTGGCGTTCTCCAGAAAGTACGGGTCGGGCATGGTGGTGGCCAGGTACAACCAACGCCCGGGCTCGAACTCGGCCTGGATGACCAGCACCGGTGCGGGGCGCGGGCGCAGCAGCAGGGTGGCTTCCACCCAAGAGTCCGGCAGGTCGCGCACCATGCGCCCGTCGTCAGATACCTGCAGCGTCTCGGGCCAGGCAAAGGCCACGCTGGGGGCTTGGGTGTTGCCCGCCAGGTTGCGGGTGAGATCGCCCTGCATGGCTTCCACCACGGCGTCTACCAGGCCGTTGCCTTCCACCGGCTGCACCGGCACACGCGCCTTGTTCACGTTGATGAAAAAGCGGGTGCCGCCCATGGTGCGCAGCTGTTCAATCAGGATGGGGCGGAACTGCGGCGGCAGGTCGCGGAAGAAACGGATGGAGCCGGCTGCATTCAGCGCAATCGCGTGGCCGGCACTCAGGGCCTCGGCCCGCGCGCTCTCGCGCAGCTGCCGCGCCCACAGCAGTGTGCCCACCAGCTGCGCGCTGATGACGCCCAGCGCCATGACCACCACGATGCGGCCCAGCAGGCTGTCGGGCAGGTAGCGCCGCGTCCAGCGGCGGCGCTCAGGGTTCGGCATGGGCGCTCACGTCCGCCGAGAACACATAGCCGCTACCGCGTACGGTTTTAATCAACACCGGCTGCTTGCCATCGTCATGCAGGCGTTGGCGCAGGCGGCTCACCTGCACATCGAGTGAGCGGTCCAATGGCCCGAGGTCGCGGCCGCGGGTTTGCTCCATCAGGCGGGCGCGGTCCAGAGTCTCGCCCGCATGTTCGGCAAAAAAGCGCAGCAGGTTGAAGTCCATGCTGGTGAGCACCACCGGCTGGCCTTGCGGGTCGGTAAGCACGCGCTCCACCACGTCCATGCTGAAACCGGCGAACTTCAAAAACCGCACCGGCGCACCGGGTGCACCCAGTTGCATGCGGCGGTGGATGGCCTTGATGCGGGCCAGCAGCTCGCGCGGGTTGTAGGGTTTGGCGATGTAGTCGTCCGCCCCCAGCTCCAGCCCGACGATACGGTCCGTGTCGTCCGCGCTGGCAGTCAACATGATGATGGGCACCGGCGACTGGCTGCGCACGCTGCGGCACAGCGTGAATCCATCGGTGTCGGGCAGCATCACATCCAGGATGACCAGGCTCAGTTCGTCCTTGAAGCGCTCGAACTCTGCGTTGAAGCTGGCGCCGTCGTGGGCCACGCGCACTTCGTACTGGTGCTTCTCCAGGTACGTCTTGAGCAGGTTGCGGGTTTTTTGGTCGTCGTCAACGACAAGCAGGGTGCGGGTCATGGGCTGGTCGTGCGGGTTAGCGTTCAGCGCTGGGTGCGCGGATCACGGAGGCTAGGCGGCGCTGGGCTTCCTGGGTTTCCATGCGGGGGTCGGTCAGGTAGCGCCAAAGGGTCTGGGCCACGGCGTCCTTGATGGCTTCGTCGGCCGCCATGCGGTGGGCCAGGCTGGGCACGCGCGCATTGCGCGGGCTGGCAAAGGTTTCCCAGGAGTCGCGGGCGCAGCCGTCGAGTGCCGCGGGGTCCATGTCGCGGCGCACCGGCACCGCGCCTTTGAAGCGGTTGTAGGCCAGCTGCGCAGGAATGCCGGTGACCACCTCGGCCATCTTTTCCTGGGCGGCTTCGCGCGGACGGGCGCTGACCAGCATGGCCAGCGTGTCGATGCTGTAGAGGTGCATGTTCTCGGTGCCGGGCACCACGGCACAGCCGAAGTCGCGCACCGGGCTGGCGCCCCAGGCCATGAGCTCGCCCTTGGCCCAGTCGCCCATGATCATCATGCCGGCGTTGTCAGCCATGAGCTCGCGAGTGCTCTCGGTCCAGGGGCGTTCCACAGGGGCGTCGGTGGCCAGGGCGCGTAGCCAGCGCACGCGTTGCAGGGCGCGCTCCACGCGGGCGTCCATCCATGCGCTGCTCTTGCGCTGCACGATGAGCTCGCGGTAGAGCGCAGGGCCTGCGTCGCCGAGCAGCATCGTCTCGAACACCGTGGCAATCTGCCACGGCTCGTCGCTCCAGGCCAGTGGCCGTATGCCTTTGGCCTGCAGCTTGCGGGCCGTCATTTCAAACTCGGCCCAGGTGCGGGGTGGTGTCAGGCCCAGCCTGCCGAACACCTTGCGGTTGTAGAGCAAGGTGTTGATGCGGTGTACGCCCAGCGGTGCGGCAATCACATCGCCCTTGTAGGTGACGAGTTCAAGCACGGTAGGGAACAAAACCTGCGACCAGCGCTGGCGCTGCGCCACCGCATTGAGCGGCATGACCAGCCCGATGTCGGCCCAGTCGGTGAGGGTGGTGCCAATCAGCTGCGCTACATCCGGCGGGTCGCCCATGAGCACCCGGCTCTTGAGCACTTTGACTGCGGCCATACCGCCGCCACCGGGGATGGCAGCGTCTTTCCACTGCACGCCGGCCTGCGCCAGTTGCAGGGCGAGCTGGTCAGCGGCTTTGCGTTCGCTGGCCGAGGTCCACCAGTGCAGCACGTCCATGGGCACGCCCATCTGTTGGGCCTGCGCGCTGTGCAGACATACACAACACAGCAGCAGGGCAGCGAGGCGGGCGAAACCTTTCATTTCCTGTCGATTTGTAATGTTGTGTATGACTGCCCGTCCGCACCCCCTCCAGCGGCCTCTGCAGAGGCCGCGCGGCAGGTAATAAAGCGTAATGCGCAAGTGCGGTACATGGCGAAAAAACTGAATGAAATCAACGACTTATGTTTGTAATCGGGACCGCCTGATGCGGTTTGATATTACTGGGGTCAAAGCATAACCTCCGCCCCACTGAACGGCTACCGCGATGCACGGAGCTGGCAGTTTCATTCAACCGATGATCAGGAGATTCCATGTCCCATTCCCTTCGCATGGCCGCCGCTGCGGCAGCGCTGGTTTGCAGTAGCTTTGCAGGTGCCGGTACGCTCACCATTGAGAGCTGGCGTGTTGACGACAAAGGTTTGTGGGAAGACGTGCTGCTGCCCGCCTTCTACAAAGCCCACCCCGGCATTACCGTCAAGTTCGCGCCCACTGCACCCCCTGAGTACAACTCTGCACTGAACGCCCGCCTGACCGCCGGCACCGCTGGTGACCTGGTGACCTGCCGCCCGTTTGACGTGTCCTTGGACTTGTACAAAAAGGGCCATCTGGACAAACTCAATGGCAACCCCGCCCTGAAGAACTTCCCCGAGTCCGCCCAGGTGGCGTGGCAGACCGATGACGGACGGGACACCTACTGCGTGCCCATGGCGTCTGTGATCCACGGTTTCTTCTACAACAAGAAGGTGTTTGCCGAGCTGGGCCTGAACCCGCCCGTGACCGAAGCAGACTTCTTCAATGTGCTGGACAAGGTCAAGGCCGCCGGCAAGGTCGCTCCGATTGCCATGGGCACCGCCGACCAGTGGGAAACCCACCAGATCGTGTACACCGGCATCGGCCCGAACTACTGGAAGGGTGAAGAAGGTCGCAAGGCACTGATCGCCGGCAAGAAGAAATTCACCGATCCCGAATTCGTGAAAACCTGGGACGTGATGGGCAAATGGGCCAACTACCTGCCCAAGGGCTACCAGGCCCAGACCTATGGCGACTCGCAAAACCTGTTCGGCAGCGGCCGTGCGGCCATCTACCCCGCGGGCTCATGGGACATCTCTTACTTTGAAGGCAACAGCAAAGTGGAATTCGGCGCCTTCAAGCCGCCCGTGGCCAAGGCCGGTGACCCTTGCTACATCTCGGACCACACCGACATCGCCATGGGTGTGAACAGCAAGAGCAAAAACAAGTCAGACGCCCAGGTGTTCCTGAACTGGCTGGCGAGCAAAGAGTTTGCCGACCTGTACACCAACAAGGTGACCGGCTTCTTCTCGCTCTCCAACCACGCGATTGATGTGAAGAACCCTGTGGCCAAAGAAATGATCGGCTGGCGCAACCAGTGCAAGAGCACCATCCGCCTGAACGCCCAGATCATGAGCCGCGGCACCCCGAGCATGGAAAACGAGTTCTGGAACGTGAACTCCCAGGTCATGAACGGAAAGATGGCGCCCAAGGACGCTGCTGCGCAAATCCAGAACGGCTTTGCCAAGTGGTACGCACCTGCCAAGTAAACCGCAGCGTGTGAGTCAGGAGTGCGAGCCGGTGGCTTGCACTCCTTGCGGCGCCCCTCCAGTCGCCTCCCTTAGTTCTCCTTTGTCTCTTTGACCAACAAGGTCTCTCATGAAACTCGGCTTTTCCTGGCGGGTGCTGGTGTTTATCGCCCCGGCATTGCTGATCTACGCCACCTTCAGTGCCCTGCCGCTACTGGACACCCTGCGCTTGGGGCTCTACAGCGCGGACGACACCGGCCTGCGCACCTTCACCGGTCTGGCGAACTACAACACCATCCTGAATGACCCGCAGTGGTCCGCCAGCTTCTGGAATGCGATGGGCAACAACCTGAAGTTCTTTGCCATCCACATGCTGGTGCAAAACCCGGTGGGCTTGCTGCTGGCAGCGCTGCTGTCCCTGCGCAATGTGCGCTTTGCAGCCACCTACCGCACCATCTTTTTCCTGCCCACGCTGTTGTCGGTGGTGATCATCGGCTTTGTGTGGCAACTCATCCTCTCGCCGCTGTGGGGCGTGTCTGAGCGGCTCTTGACCCTGGTGGGCCTGGGCGACTGGTTCGCGCCCTGGCTGGGGCTGGAGAGCTCGGCGCTGATCACCGTGTCGCTGATGTCGGTGTGGCAATACATCGGCGTGCCCATGATGCTGATCTACGCCGCGCTGATTGCGATTCCGGAGGACATCATCGAGGCCGCGGTCGTCGAGGGCGCATCGCCCTGGCGCATTTTCTGGCAGATCCGCCTGCCGCTCATCCTGCCCACGCTGGGGCTGGTGACCATCCTGACCTTCGTGGCCAACTTCAATGCGTTTGACCTGATCTACACGGTCAAGGGCGCGGTGGCGGGCCCCAACTACAGCACCGACATTCTGGGCACGCTGTTCTACCGCACCTTCTTCGGCTACCAGTCGCAAGTGGCCAGCCCGACCATGGGTGCTGCCGTGGCCACCATCATGTT
This sequence comes from Rhodoferax mekongensis, assembly GCF_032191775.1. Lineage (NCBI taxonomy): Bacteria > Pseudomonadati > Pseudomonadota > Betaproteobacteria > Burkholderiales > Comamonadaceae > Rhodoferax > Rhodoferax mekongensis. The sequence continues at coordinate 746,556 of NZ_CP132507.1, forward strand.
CCTGGTGATTCTGGTGGGCGTGGCGGTGTACTTCCTCGCGGTGCAGCGCAAGCTGCAACGCTTTGCAATGTGAGGCCGCACATGGCAAACGCATCCCATTCCAAATCTCTGCCCTTCGCGCCCAGCCGGGTGTTTGTGCATCTGACCCTCATCAGCTATTTGCTGCTGGCGCTGCTGCCCATCCTGTTGGTGTTCATGAACTCGTTCAAGAGCCGGGACGCCATCTTCAACGACCCGCTGGCCTGGCCCACGCCCGAGACGTTTTCGCTCATCGGTTACACCAAGGTGCTGGGCCGCTCCGACGTGCTCATGTATTTCGGCAACAGCTTCATCGTCACGATTGCGTCGCTGTTTTTCATCCTGTTGTTCGGGGCCATGGCGGCCTGGGGCTTGTCGGAATACCGCTTCAAGGGCAACCGCTGGCTGAAGTTCTTTTTTGCCTTCGGCATCATGGTGCCTATCCGCCTGGGTACGGTGTCCATCCTCCAGCTGATGGTGGATCTGAATCTGGTGAACACCCTCACCGCACTGGTGCTGGTGTACGTGGCGCAGGGCTTGCCGCTGGCCATCATGATCCTGTCGGAGTTCATGGGGCAGGTGCCCGGTGAGCTCAAAGACGCCGCGCGCTGCGACGGCATCGATGAGTTCCGCATCTTCTTCCAGGTGGTGGTGCCGCTGATCCGTCCGGCCATTGCCACCGTGGCGGTGTTCACCATGGTGCCGATCTGGAACGACCTGTGGTTCCCGCTCATTCTTGCGCCGTCTGACAAGACGCAGACCATCACCCTGGGTATCCAGCAGTTCGTGGGGCAGTACGCCACCGACTGGAACGCCGTGTTGGCTTCGCTCACGCTGGCCATCGTGCCGGTGGTCACCCTCTACGCCCTCTTCTCCCGTCAACTGATCCGCGGCATCACCGCGGGCGCCGTCAAGTAAAGCAGAACCACCATGGCAAGCGTTTCCCTTCAAAACATCAGCAAGCGCTACGGCAACAACGCGCCGGTGCTGCACAACATCAACCTCGAGATCGAGCACGGCGAACTGGTGGTGCTGGTCGGCCCCAGCGGCTGCGGCAAGTCCACCTTGCTGCGCGTGCTCTGCGGGCTGGAAGACATCAGCAGCGGCGAGCTGCGCATAGGTGACGACCTGGTCAACGACCTGCCGCCCGCCGAGCGCGGTATCGCCATGGTGTTCCAGAGCTATGCGCTCTACCCGCACATGACGGTGTACCGCAACATGTCCTTCGGGCTCAAGATCCACGGCGCCAACAAGGCTGACATTGACAAACGGGTACGTGATGCCGCCAAGGTGCTGCACATCGACCACCTGCTGGAGCGACTGCCCCGCGAGCTCTCGGGCGGGCAGCGCCAGCGTGTGGCCATCGGCCGCGCCATCGTGCGCGAGCCGCGCCTGTTTTTGTTTGACGAGCCGCTCTCCAACCTGGACGCTGCGCTGCGCGCCAAGACCCGCATCGAGCTGGCCCGCCTGCACCGCGACCTGGGCGCCACCATGGTCTATGTGACCCACGACCAGGTGGAAGCCATGACGCTGGGCGACAAAATTGTGGTGCTCAGCGAAGGCCATGTGCAGCAGGCCGGCACCCCGCTCACGCTGTACCAACAGCCTGCCAACCGTTTTGTGGCGACCTTCATCGGCTCGCCCACCATCAACCTGTTGCCGGCCCGTGTGGTGGAAGTGCTCGACGGTGGCGCCCGCCTGCTGTTGGGCAACGGCAGCAAGGTGCTGGCCACGGTGGACAGCAGCCAGCTGCAAGTGGGTGAGAGTGTGGAAGTGGGCCTGCGCCCCGAGCACTGCGAAGTGCTGCCCGCCGGTGTGGCGCCTGCGGCGGACGACACGGCGCTGGATGCCGAGATCACGCTGGTCGAGCACCTGGGCGAGTCCAACCTGCTCTACTTGAAGATGGACGACGGGCAAGAGCTGATCGTGCGGGGTGACGGCAATGCCGAAGTGCGTCTGGGCGACTCGGTCATCGTGCGTGCGGCACCGTCAGCCTTGTACCTTTTCAAGGCTGATGGCACGGCGTGCACCCGCCTGAACCCCGGCAACATGCGCTCGGCCCATGCACGTTGAACTGCTGCCGGCACACATTCACTACGCCATTGGCATTGATGGTGGCGGCACCAGTACCCGCGCGCGGGTGGTGCACCGCAGTGGTGTGGTGGTGGGCGAAGGCAAGGCCGGCGCCTCGGGCCTGACCCAGGGCATTGGACAGGCGTGGCGCCACATCGAAGAAGCCATTTCGCAAGCTACCGGGGGCAGGTTGCAAGCCGGCTGGCCCGAGCCGGTGCCGGCCAACTGTGCCTTGGGCTTGGGCTTGGCCGGTGCCAACAATGCGGCGTGGCACGCCGAATGCCTGGCCGCCGATCCGGGCTATGCCACCTTGAAGCTGGAGTCTGATGCTGTCACGGCGCTGTTGGGTGCGCACGGCGGACACCCGGGTGCGCTGGTCATCGTAGGTACCGGCGCGGTGGGCCTGGCCTTGCTGCCGGACGGGCAGCGCCGCACCAGCGGTGGTTGGGGCTTCCCGAGTGGTGATGAGGGCAGTGGCGCGGACTTGGGTCTGCAGGCCGTCAACCTCACCCAGCGTGCGCTGGACGGCCGCGCGTTGCCAGGGCCGCTAACCCTGGCAGTGCTGCAAGCCACTGGTGGCACACCCGAGGCCTTGCTGGCCTGGTGTGGTGCCGCAGGGCAAGGGGAGTACGCCAGCCTCACGCCCCTGATTTTTTTGCACGAGGCTTCCGACCCCGACGCTGCAAGGCTGCTGGAGCGGGCCCTGCACCAGCTCGAAGCCTTGGCCCGTGCCTTAGACCCTACCCACACGCTGCCCTTGGTAGTAGCCGGCAGCGTAGGCCAACGACTGGCGCCCCGGCTCTGTGCTTTGGTGGGCGCGAGTGTGGTGCCACCGCAGGGTGACGCCATGGACGGTGCCCTGACCCTGTGTTTGCAATGACATGAAAAGAGATTCCGTAATGACAACATTGATGTTGCAAGAGGCCCTGTCCTCGGCGCGCCAGGTGGCGCAACAACTGGCGGGCGATGAAGGTCGCTACGCCGCCCTTGGCCTGGCGTTGCGGGCTTTGCCGCCCCAGGGTGCCGTCACCATTGCCCGTGGCAGCTCGGACCACGCGGCTGCCTACTTCGCCTATTTGGTGATGTCGCGCACCGGGCAGCTGGTGACCTCGCTGCCCATGTCATTGCTGACCCTTTACAAGGCGCCCATGGCGCGGCAGCGGGTGCTGGCTGTGTCCATTTCGCAGTCGGGCCGCAGCCCGGACTTGTTTGAACCCATGCAGGTGTTTGAGAAAGCCGGGGCGACCACGGTGGCCCTGGTGAATGACATCAGCTCGCCCCTGGCGCAAGCGGTGGACTGGGCCATGCCCTTGCACGCCGGCCCCGAGAAGAGTGTGGCGGCCACCAAGAGCTTTATCTGCGGCCTGGTAGCCGGTGCACGGCTGGCCGCGCACTGGGGTGCCCATGCAGACTTGCTGGAGGCCTTGAAGACGCTGCCTGCATCGCTGGAAGAGGCCTGCCAGCAGGACTGGAGCGCTGCGGTGGAGCCCTTGCGCACCGCCAGCCAGCTCATGGTGATAGGCCGGGGGCCGGGCCTGGCGATTGCGCAGGAGGCGGCCCTCAAGTTCAAGGAAACCTGTGGCATTCAGGCCGAGGCCTTCAGCGGGGCTGAGGTCAAACACGGCCCCATGGCGCTGGTGAACGACAACTACCCCATGCTGATCTTTGCCCTGCGCGGCCCGGCCCAGCAAAGCCTGATTGCGTTGGCCGCCGAGATGCGCGGCCGAGGTGCGCGGGTGCTGCTGGCCGCACCGGCCGATGTACCTGAGCGGGACCTCACCCTGAGCACCGCGCCGCAGGAGGACCTGGATCCGATTACGGCGATCCAGAGTTTCTATCTGCTGGTGGAGGCGGTTGCCCGTGCGCGCGGGCTGGACCCCGACCAGCCACCCCATCTCTCGAAAGTCACAAGCACCCGATAAACTGGGTGCATGCATGTTCAAACTTTGATGATGGAAGGGGCACCCGCAGTTCAGCTGCAGGGCCCCACCGGCGATACGGTCACCGTGCTCTTGCGTGGTGCCCAGGTGATTTCGTGGGTGGATGCCACGGGTGTGGAGCGTTTGTACCGCAGCCCGCTCTCGCCGCTGGACGGGCCGCAGCCTGTGCGGGGCGGCGTGCCGGTGATTTTTCCGCAGTTCTCCGGACGTGGCCCCATGGTGCGCCACGGATTTGCACGCACCAGCCTGTGGGAGTGGCTGCCAGCGGATGCGGCTGGGGCCGAGCCTCAGCTGGTCTTCCGCATGCAGCACGCCGCGCACGAGACGCCGCTGTGGCCGCATGACTGTGCATGTACCTTGACTGTGGCCTTGGTGCCGGCCGGTCTGCGCATGACGCTGGCCGTGCACAACACGGGCAACAGCCCCTTGAGCTTTCATGCTGCACTCCACACCTACCTGGAGGTGGGCGACGTTGCCCGGAGCACGCTGACCGGTGTCTTGCCGCAAGGCGAGGTCTTGTCGCTGGCCGAGCCGATTGACCACTTGTTTGAATCCGTGCCTGGCCCGTTTGCCCTGCGCAGCCCTGCCACTGCGCTGGACCTGGTCCACGAAGGCTTTACCGACGCTGTGGTCTGGAACCCCGGGCCGCAGGCCGTGATTGCCGATCTGCCTGCCGGGGGTTATGCCCGTTTCTTGTGTGTGGAGGCTGCTTCTGTGGGCGTGCCGGTGCAGTTGGCGCCGGGCGCGCATTGGCAAGGTAGCCAGTGCCTTTTTATCGCTACCTAGCACCGCCGCGTAGGGGTAAGCCCTGCTTTTTTACAATGCCGGCGCACACGGTGCCCGGCACCATCCAACGGAAAACTCCATGACATCTCCTGAATCCACTCCCAAGAGCCCCAAATTGCGCCCTATTCCCAACTTCATTTTTGCCAGCCGCTGGTTGCAGCTGCCCCTGTACCTGGGCTTGATTGCCGCGCAGGGCGTGTACGTGTTTCACTTCTGGGTGGAGCTGGTGCACCTGCTGGAAGCCGCCTTCGGCAGCCAGACCGCGCTGCAGGCGCTCGTAAGCAGCATCGGCTACAAGTCGGATGTGCCGGTCCCTGCGCTGAACGAGACCATCATCATGTTGGTGGTGCTGGCGCTGATTGACGTGGTGATGATCTCCAACCTGCTGATCATGGTGATCGTGGGTGGCTACGAAACTTTTGTGAGCCGCATGGACCTGGACGGCCACCCCGACCAACCCGAGTGGCTCAGCCATGTGAATGCCTCGGTGCTCAAAGTGAAGCTGGCCACCGCCATCATCGGTATCAGCTCCATCCACCTGCTCAAGACCTTTATCAACGCTGCCAATTACGACGAGAAGGTGCTGATTGCCCAGACGGCCATCCACATCACCTTCTTGTTGTCAGCCATTGCCATTGCCTACACCGACAAGCTGCTCAATAGCAGCCACCAGAACTCTGGTCATTGAAAAATGTGCTGCTGGCGCCCGTGGATAATGCGCAAGCAGCTACTAAAAATATAGCAAATATCCACTGCTGAAGGGACGGCTTTCCATGATTCACGTGAGTGGTTTGGTCTTTGACTACCTGGGGCACCGCGCCCTGCATGGGGTCTCGGTGGATATCCCGCAGGGCACGGTCACCGCCCTGGTGGGCCCCAATGGTGCCGGCAAGTCCACGCTGATGCGCTGCATGGCCGGGCTGGACACGCCGCTGGCCGGCACCATCACGGTGGGTGGTGTGGATGTGCAGGAGCACCCGCGCGAGGTGCACACCAAGCTGGGTTACCTCTCCGACTTCTTTGGCCTCTACCAGGACCTCACGGTGGAGCAGTGCCTGCACTATGCCGCCGCGTCGCAGGGCATTGCTGAAAGCCGCGTGCCCAAGCGCGTCAAGGAAGTGGCCCGCTTCCTGAATCTGGAAAACAAGCTGCAAAGCTTGGCCAGCAACCTCTCGCGCGGGCAGCGCCAGCGGGTAGCGATCGGCCAGGCCATCGTGCACATGCCGCAGGTGCTGCTGCTCGACGAGCCCGCCAGTGGTCTGGACCCGGAAGCGCGCGCCGACCTGTCGGCCTTGTTCCGCAACCTGCAGTCCCATGGCATGACGCTGGTGGTGTCCAGCCACATCCTGAGCGAGCTGGATGAGTACTGCACCCACATTCTCTCCATCCGCGACGGGCGGGTCAGCCGCTTTGCCAGCCTGGCGACGACTGCCACCGGCAGCGAAGGCGTGGTCAAGGCGCTGGTGCAGGTGCAGCTGGCTGCGCCCGCGCCGCAACTGGCCCAAGCGCTGGCCGCTTATGAAGTGGCGCACCTGGATGCGAGTGGCGCTACGCCCACGACGGTGTACCTGCCTGCCGGCGACCTGGCCGCACGCGCGGCCTTGCTGGCCAAGCTCACTGCAGAGGGTGTGCCCGTATGTGCCTTTCAGGAAGTACGCACCAGCCTGCAGATGAGCTACGGCCAAGCCGATTCCCACCACTCCTCGGGAGCTGCACCATGAACCCGGAATTCAAACGCAACCTCTGGTTGGAAATTTCGCCTGCCCGCCTCGCCCTGATGCCCGCGGTGCTGACCCTGATCGCCCTGCTGGCCGTCGCCATGAGCGAGCACAACCCGCGCGACAACCTGTTCATCGCCTGCACGGTGCTGTTCACCGGCCTCACGGTAGGCTGGGGCAGCCTGTTGGTGATGTCCAGTATCAACAACGAAGTGACCGAGCGCACCTGGGACCAGCAGCGCCTGAGCGCACTCACCCCTTGGCAGATGGCCTGGGGCAAGCTCTTCGGCAGCACGGCCTACGCCTGGTACGGCGCTCTGCTGTGTGCGGTGGTGGCGGTGCTCGCAGCCTCGACCCTGCCGGGCTTCTTGAGCCGCTGCGTCTGGATGCTGGCAGGTGCCATTGGCGCGGTCGCCCTGCATGCCTGGCTGATGGCCAGCCGCTTGCATACCCTGGACCTGCGCACCGAAAAGTCCAGCAGCACGGCAGGCCGACTGTTCGGCTTGTTCATGGCCTTGCAGACGCTGCCCATGGTGTTCATGGTGCTGCGCAGCCCGACTGACGAGCCTCAAGCTTCCGGCGGCTGGTGGAGTCTGGGGCTGCCTCTGCCTGTGCAGTCGCTGGTGCTGGCCGCCTTGATGCTGGCGCTGGGATTGCTGGCCTTGTGGCGCAGCATGGGCAAGCAGCTGATGGTGCGGTCAACCCCTTGGGCCTGGGCACTGGGCGTGTTGGCTGTGGGCTGGATGCTGGCCGGCTTCATGCCGGAAGACGCCCGCGACGCCAACCTGATGGTGCCACTGGCCGGTGTGGCGCTGTTGGCCACGTATGCGGCCTTGTTTACCGAGAGCAACAACCGCCTCGTTTGGCAGGCTGTGCTGTTTCACCACGCTCACAGCCCCCGTCGCCGCATGCTGCAGGCCCTGCCTTTGTGGCCGGTGAGCTGGGCCATGGCGGCGCTGTTTGTGCTGCTCTATGGCGTGTTGGGCATCAACCCCGACCAGCACCTGGCGTCTTTGGGTAGTGTGATGTGGCTCGCCTTGCTGCACTGCCTGCGGGACTGCGGCATCTACCACTTCTTTGCGCTGCGCAACACCACGCGCAAGCCGGCCGGCATGACCCTGCTAACGCTCTTTGTGTTGGGGGTGGTGCTGCCCGGCTTGGTGGCAGGGAGCGCGCCGGAGTTGGCGACCTGGTTTGAACCCTTGTTCGGCCTGCAGCAACTGGTCAAGGGCGGCGCATCGCTGGGTCTGGCGCCCTGGCTGGCCATGGCGGTCCAGCTGGCGGTGGTAGCTGCGCTGGTGGCCTGGCGTTGGGCTGCGGGCGCCAAGCCCGCCCAAACCAGCTAAAGGGGTTTTTGCAGCTGGCTCAGACCACCGGCTGGTGGTCGGCGTCCGGCCGGTGGGCCGGGTCCACATGGGTCATCAGGTTGAGGACCCGGTGGCGCTTGAGCACGGCGTTGCGCGCGGCCACGGCGATGTTGTGCCCCTCTTCGACGGTGAGTTTGGCGTCCACTTCAATGTGGGCGTCGGCCACCACCATGTCGCCCATCTTGCGGGTTCGCACATCGTGCACACCGGCCACACCGGGGGTGGCCATCAAGGTGCTGCGAATGGCTTGCACTTCTTCTTCATCCACCGCGCGGTCCATCAGGTCGTGCAGCGCATCCCAGCCGAAGCTCCAGCCCATCTTGCCCACCATGAAGCCCACAATCAGCGCCGCAATCGGATCCAGCAGCGGATAGCCGGCCATGCTGCCCAGAATGCCCAGGCTGACCACCAACGAAGACGCAGCGTCCGAGCGCGCATGCCACGCGTTGGCGACCAGCAGGCTGGACTTCACGGCTTTGGCCGTGCGTAGCATGTAGCGGAACAACAGCTCCTTGGTGGCAATGCCCCCCAGCGCGACCCAGAGAGAGACGTAGTGGGGCGCGGCGATCGTCTCTGGCGATTCGAGCTTTTGCAGGGCCGACCAGACCATGCCGCCACCCACCGCCAGCAGAATGGCGCCCAGCGCCAGGGAAGCCGCCGTCTCGAAGCGCTGGTGACCGTAGGGGTGGTCTTCGTCCGCGTCTTTTTTGGCATGGTGCCCTGCAAACAGCACCACAAAGTCCGACACCAGATCGGACAGCGAATGGATGCCGTCCGCAATCAACGCCTGCGACTTGGTGAGCGTGCCCACGATGACCTGGGCACTTGCCAACACCACGTTCACCACCACGCTCACCCAAGTGCTGCGGGAGGCCGCGGCAGCGCGCTCTGCGGCGCTGTGGGGCGCGTGTTCGGAGTCGTCGTCTTGTTCGGTGAATTGCATGGTGCGCAGTGTGCCTTTAGTTCCTGAAGGCGTCCTTAACTGAGGTGTTTGCCGGCAATGCCGGCCAGCTCAAACATGGTGACCTGGGGCTTGCCGAACACCGCGAGCAGCTTGGCATCGGCGTTGATGCTGCGCTTGTCTTTGGCGTCTTGCAGGCCGTTGGCCTTGATGTAGTCCCACAGCTTCTTCATGACCTGCGGGCGCGCAATCGGCTCGGCACCGATCACCGCGGCCAACTCTGCGCTCGGTTGTTTGCCGCTGGCGGCTGTGGTTTTGCGCGGGGCTTTGGGCTTGGCCTCTTTGACGGCAGCAGCTTTCTTTGCAGGGGCTTTTTTGGCTGCAGCGCCCGCAGAACCTGCGCGGGCAGCTCCTGTTTTTGTAGCGGCTGTGGTTTTGATGACAGCCTTGAAGGCCGTTTTGCGGGGTGGGAACTTGGAGGGAGCGAACTCGAAGTTCACTTTGCCCTCGGTCGCATCCCAAGCCAGCATGGCCTTGAAGTTGCGGCGGGTGCGCATGGAGACAAATTTCTCCAGCATGTCGGTCTTGCCAGTGGCCAACAGCTTTTGCATCTGCTCGCGTTCGATAGGCTGCTGCAAGATGATCTGGCCGCTCTTGAAGTCGCAGCTCGGGGTGGGCTGGCCATCGGTGGGCACCGATTTTTCGCAGACGTAGTTCTTGCCGTGCTCGAAGACATTGCCGCCGCACTTGGGGCAGGCGCCCAGCGCGGTTTGTGCGCTGAAGTCGATGATCTCGCCGTCTTCTTCGCCGGCCTTGTCGTCGCCGAAGTCGAACTCCAGTTTGTAGTTCTTGGCTTCTTCATCAAACTTGATGACCATCTCGGCCACAAAAGGCCAGCCGGCTTTGGAGCGGAAACCGTCCAAGGGGCCAATGTGCTTGTCGCGCAGGAACTGCTCCACCTCGGCCAGCTCAAACGTGCGACCTGCGGGGGACTTGCCGAAGGAGAAGCCGCAGCCCTCGCTGTGACCGTCTGCACCGGTACAGGTGTAGCGGCGGTAGTTCTCTTTCACAATGCCGCCGCAGTTGGGGCAAGGGGCAGCCAGGGTGGCGTAGTCACCGGGGATGGTGTCGCGGTCGTATTCCTTGGCTTTGCGGACCATGTGCTCGGTCATGGCGGCGATCTCGGCCATGAACTTTTCGCGGCTGAGTTTGCCCTGCTCCATCTGGGAGAGCTTGTATTCCCATTCACCAGTGAGCTCAGCCTTGGTCAGTTCCTGTACGTCCAAGCCGCGCAAGAGCGTCATGAGCTGGAAGGACTTGGCAGTGGGAATCAGCTCGCGGCCTTCGCGCAGCATGTACTTTTCTGCGATCAGACCTTCGATGATGCTGGAGCGGGTGGCTGGTGTGCCCAGGCCCTTCTCCTGCATGGCTTCCCGCAGCTCGTCGTCTTCCACGGTTTTGCCGGCACCTTCCATGGCGCCGAGCAGCGTGGCTTCGGAGTAGCGGGCTGGGGGTTTGGTTTTGAGGCCCTTGGCTTCCACGGTCTCGCCGCGCACCTTTTCATTCGGGGCCACGGGCACCAAATTCTGGCCCTTGTCGCCGTCCTTGGCATCTTCCACTTCGGCGGCGGCTTCCTTGCCGTAGATGGCCAGCCAGCCGGGCTTGACCAGTACCTTGCCTTCGGTTTTGAAAGCGTGCTGGGCCGCCGTGGTGATGCGGGTGGTCACCTGGTATTCCGCACTGGGGAAGAACACCGCCATGAAGCGGCGCACCACCAGGTCGTACAGCTTCTGTTCCGCCTCGCTCAAGCCACTGGGCGCTTGCAGGGTGGGGATGATGGCAAAGTGATCCGACACCTTGGCGTTGTCGAACACGCGTTTGGTGGGCTTGATGTAGTTGCCATTCAGTGCGACCAGGGCGTGAGGCGCGAGGTGGCGCATGTCGCTGTCGGCCAGCATCTCGAAGGTCTTTTTCACCACCGGCACATAGTCTTCCGGCAGGGCGCGGGAATCGGTACGCGGGTAGGTCAGGGCCTTGTGGCGCTCGTAGAGGCTCTGGGCAATTTGCAAGGTGGTCTTGGCGGAGAAGCCGAACTTGCCGTTGGCTTCGCGTTGCAGGCTGGTCAGGTCAAACAGCAGGGGGAAGCTTGCGTGGTGGGCTTGCTCTCTTCTGTGACCGTGGCCTGCTGGCCGCGCACGGCGTCGGCTATTGTCCTGGCTTCTGCCAGGGACCAGACGCGGTCGGCCTTCTTTTCAGCGTCGTCCGCATCCTTCTTGTGGGCGGGGTTGAACCACTTGGCAGGGTACTCACCGGCCTGGGCGGCAAAGGTGGCGTGTATTTCCCAATAGTCGCGGCTCACAAACTTGCGGATCAGCTCTTCGCGCTCGACCACCACGGACAATGTGGGCGTCTGCACCCGGCCCACGGTGGTCAGGAAGAAGCCGCCATCGCGGCTGTTGAAGGCCGTCATGGCGCGGGTGCCGTTGATGCCCACCAGCCAGTCGGCCTCCGACCGGCAGCGGGCGGCGTCGGCCAGGGGTTGCATCTGGGCGTTGGTGCGCAGATTCTCAAAGCCATCGCGGATGGCCTGGGGCGTCATGGACTGCAGCCACAGGCGGCTCACCGGCTTGCCCAAGGGTTTGGCGCCACCGGCGTACTGCTCAATCAGGCGGAAGATCAGCTCCCCTTCGCGTCCCGCGTCACAGGCGTTGACGATTTTGTCCACGTCCTTGCGCTTGGCCAGTTTGACCACGGCGTTCAGGCGCGTCTTGGTCTTGTCTACGGGCTTGAGGTCGAAGTGCGGCGGGATCACCGGCAGGTGCGCAAAGCTCCACTTGCCGCGCTTGACGTCATATTGTTCAGGAGCCTGGATCTCGACCAGGTGGCCTACGGCGCTGGAGACCACATAGGTGTCGCTTTCGAAGTACTCATCATGTTTCTCAAACTTGCCGGCCACCGGTGTGAGTGCACGCACGATGTCTTGGGCGACCGACGGCTTTTCCGCAATAACTAATGTTTTGTTGAAAACGCTGTTTTTCATCTGACTACAATCCAGTTCTCGCGTGCGCGCAGGCGCGCGCTTGCACACGCAGGCACGCACACATGCGCGCCCATACGATTCACCATACCAAATTTTCCATCCGTGGCAAAAACCCCAGTGAAATCCTCCGCCGGTGCATCCACTTCAAACCAGCGCCGCATCCAGACCCGGCGCTCCGGGGTGCATGGCAAAGGGGTGTTCGCACTGCAGGACATTGCGGAGGGGGAAACCATCATCGAGTATGTGGGCGAAGTGATCAGCTGGCAGGAGGCCCAGGACCGCCACCCCCACGATCCCAAAGACCCGAACCACACCTTTTACTTCTCGCTGGAAAACGGCAATGTGATTGATGCCCTGTATGGCGGCAATTCCTCCCGCTGGATCAACCATTCCTGCGACGGCAACTGCATCGCCGATGAGGAGGATGGGCGCGTGTTTATCAAGGCCTTGCGCAATATCAGCGCGGGTGAAGAGCTGAACTATGACTACGGCCTGATTCTTGAAGAGCGCTACACCGCCAAACTCAAGGCCGAGTACCCCTGCTGGTGCGGCAGTGCCAATTGCCGCGGCACCCTTCTTGCCCCGAAGAAATGACTCCCCCCCGTGCCGGCTTTCGCCGTCTCCCCCTCAAGGGGGCAACGCCCATGGCCCGGCGAAGCCGGTTCCAAGGCGTTTCTGAATGGATGCATTGCCCGCCGGAGGGATGGTTGCCATGACCGTGAAATGGCCCGCTGAAGCGATCTGGGAGGAGGTGTTTGCCGTGCTCCCGAGCTTCAGTGTGGAGATCCTGCCGGAGGTGGATTCCACTAATACCGAACTGATGCGCCGTGCCCGTGCCGGACTCACCGATCCCGTACTTCTGGTCGGCGAGCGTCAGACCGCAGGCCGTGGCCGTTTGGGCCGCGACTGGAAGAGTGACACCCAGGGTGATGGCGGCACGCTGACTTTTTCCCTCGGTATTGCGTTGCAGCCGCAAGACTGGTCGGGCTTGTCCTTGGCGGTCGGTTTGTCGGTGGTGCAAAGCCTGCACCCGGACCTGCAACTGAAGTGGCCCAACGACGTGTGGTGGCAAGGCCGCAAGCTGGCCGGCATCCTGATAGAGACTGCCAGTGCCGGGGACCAGCGCTACGCGGTGATCGGTATCGGCATCAACATCACTCCCCGCGAGGGCGACGGTTTGCGTACGCCACCTGCCGCTTTGCAGGAGCTGATGCCCGGCATCGAAGCTCCGGTGGTGCTGCAAAAGGTAGCGGCGCCTTTGGTGCACGCGGTGCAGGTGTTTGCTTCCCAGGGCTTTGCGCCATTGCGTCAGGCTTTCCATGGACGTGACTTGTTGTACGGCCAGCCGGTCGTCTGCACGGACGGCACGCAGGGCATCGCCAAGGGCGTGGATGCCGGCGGCGTGCTGCTGGTGCATACTGACAACGGCCTCGTCAAAATCAATAGCGCGGAGGTGAGTGTGCGCCCCGCGTCCCCTTCCTCTCTGTCCTGATCCGTATGTTGCGACTGATTGTTCTGGTGCTGCTGCTGGCCAATGGCGTGTACTTTGCGTGGAGCCACGACTACCTGAAGATGTATGGCTTTGGCCCGGTCGCTCCGAATGAGCCGCACCGCATGGAGCAGCAGATCAAGCCCGAGATGATTCAGCTGCTGAGCGCCGGTGACCTGAAGAAAGCCGAAGCCCAGGTACAAGCCGATCTGGCCCCCAAGGAATGCCTGCAAGCCGGTCCGTTCGATGATGAACAAGCCGCAAGCCTGCGCAAAGCGCTGGACGCGGCCCTGCCCAGCGGCAGCTGGCAGATCGAGTCTGTGAAAGAGCCGGCGCGCTGGATTGTGTACATGGGCAAGTACGCCTCCGCGGACCTCCAGGCCAAGAAGCGCGCCGAGCTGGCCGGCATGGGCATCAAGGCGGAGGCGGTTGGCACCTCTGAGCTTCAACCGGGGCTGGTGCTGGCGGCATTTGAATCCGAAGCTGCGGCCAAGGCTGAATTGGCCAAGATGGCACCTAAAGGCATTCGCACGGCCAAAGTGGTGCAGGAGCGCGAAGCAGGCACTGCCCATCAGCTCAAGCTGCCCTCAGTGTCTGAGGCCTTGAAAGCCAAGTTGCAAGACATCAAGCCCTCGATGGCAGGCCACAGCTTCAAGGCCTGTAGCTAAGCCTCAAGCGCTTTCTACTTCAATCAGTCGCGAAAAGCGCAGGGTGAAAGTGGTACCTGGCGGCGTGTGGCCGGGGCGGCTGTCGTCCACCGCGATTTCTGCGTGGTGCTGGCGGGCGATTTCCAGCACGATGGGAAGGCCCAGACCGGAGCCGTCTGCTTCATTGCCCAACGCGCGGTAAAACGGCTGGAACACCAGCTCCCGCTCGGCCAACGGGATACCCGGGCCGTTGTCCTCCACCTGCAGCACGAGCGCCCCGCTGAACGGGTCGAGCAACACGCGCGCGGTGATGACGCCTGCGCGCTCTGCGGTGGACGGCGTGTAGTTGATGGCGTTGTCCACCAGGTTGCGCACCATTTCTTTGAGCAAAGTCATGTTGCCCTGGATGGATACGCCGGGCGTGCCGGCCTCCACGCCTTCATAGCCCAGGTCGATGGACTTTTCCAGTGCACGGGGTACGCAGTCGCGCACTACGTCCATGGTGAGCTTGGCCAGGTCGCAGGGCTGGTGGGCCAGCACGGTGCCACTGCTCTCGGCACGGGCCAGCGCCAGCAGTTGGTTCACCGTGTGGGTGGCGCGGATGCTGGAGCGGCCGATCTGCCGCAGGGACTGTTTGAGATCGTCTGCGCTCGCACCCTGGCGCTGCGCCAGGTCGGCTTGCATGCGAAGGCCGGCCAGTGGGGTCTTGAGTTGGTGCGCCGCATCGGCCAGAAAGCGCTTCTGCGTGGCGATCGAGTCTTTGAGCCGCATCAGCAGGTCGTTCACCGACGACACCAGCGGCACGACTTCCAAAGGGACGGCCTCTACGTCCAGCGGGCTCAGGTCGTCGGGGCTGCGGGCGCGAATGCGTTCTTCCAGTCTGTTGAGCGGCTTGATGGCTTGCACCAGCGCCAGCCAGACGAGCAGCACGGCCAGCGGCAGGATCACGAATTGCGGCAGCATCACGCCTTTGACAATTTCGGTGGCCAGCACCGAGCGCTTGTCCATGGTTTCGGCCACTTGCACCAAGGCGGGCCGGCCGTCGGGCACGTCCACACGCACCCACATATACGCCACGCGCAGGTCGGTGCCCTTGAAATCCACCTCACGCATGCGGACCTCGCCGGGCGGCAGGCGTTCGTCCTCCGGAGGCAGAGGCAGGTCTTTCTCGCCGCTGAGGTATTCGCCCTTGGTGCCCAGCACCTGGTAATACACGGTGTCGGAGTCGTCGGTGCGCAGCAGCTCGCGCGCCGGCAGCGGCAGCACGAACTGGGCCTTGTTCTTGTTGACCGTGATGAGCTGCGCCAGGGCGCCCGCGTTGTATTCGAGCGCGCGGTCAAAGGGCTTGCCGGCAATGCCCTGTGCAACCAGCCAGGTGAGCACCAGGCTGACAGGCCACAGCAGCAGCAGCGGGGTCAGCATCCAGTCGAGGATTTCCCCGAACAGGCTGCGTTGCTCCCGCTGAAAAATCTTCACGAGGGAATCTTCTCCAGGCAGTAGCCGAGGCCCCGCACGGTGGCGATGCGGATCGGGCCTTTCTCGATCTTCTTGCGCAGACGGTGGATGTAGACCTCAATGGCGTTGTTGCTGACCTCTTCACCCCATTCGCAGAGACGCTCCACCAGCTGGTCTTTGCTGACTAGGCGGCCGGCGCGCTGCAGCAGCACTTCCAGAAGGCCGAGTTCGCGGGCGGAGAGTTCGACCATCTTGCCGTCGATGGTGGCCACGCGCCCGGCCTGGTCATAGGTCAGCGGGCCGTGTTTGATGCTGCTGCTGGTGGCGCCCATGCCGCGGCGGATCAGGGCGCGCACGCGGGCTTCGAGCTCCTGCAGGCTGAAGGGTTTGGCCATGTAGTCGTCGGCACCGTAGTCGAGGCCTTTGACACGTTCATCCACGCTGTCCGCCGCCGTCAGGATCAGCACCGGCAGCGAAGAACCCCGTGCACGCAGCTTCTTGAGGACCTCCAGGCCGTGCATTTTCGGCAGGCCCAGGTCCAGGATCAGCAGGTCGAACTCGGTGTTGGTCATGAGTGCGGCATCGGCTTCGGTGCCACTGGCCACATGGTCTACCGCAGCACCTGCGCTGCGCAGTGCGCGCAGCAGGCCATCGGCCAGAACTTGATCGTCTTCAGCAATGAGAATGCGCATGTGTGTCTCCGTGCGGGGTGCGGCGCTGCGGCCGCTTGAGTGCCATTCTAGGCGCCTCGTGCGGGCGCCCTTTTGCGGTGACGCAGCATCCGGTCAATGGCTGGCATAGGCTTCCAGTCCCAGCGTGATGACCGTGGCCACCTCGGGTCCGACCGATTGTTCCAGCTCCGCCTGTGCCTGCTGCACGGCGTCCTGGTAAGCCTGCACCCATGCCAATCCGGCGGCAGTGAAGCAGATGCGTTTGGCCCGGGCGTCGGATGCATCGCTCTCCCGCTGCACCATGCCCCAGGCTTCGCACTGGGTGACCAGCGTGGCCATGGCTTGTTTGGTCATGCCGGCGCGTGCAGCCAGATCGGTCAGGCGCGTGCCTTGCAGCTCAAGGTGCCGCGTGATGTGGATGTGTGCTGCACCGACCTGCGCGCGCGCGGCCAGGTTGGCCAGACCCAATGGAACCGTGGGGTGACTGCCCATGAGCTGGAGCACCCGCGCATCGAACCGCTCCAGCGCCAGGCGCAGCCAGTGGCCGACATGATTGCTTCGCCAGGTGTCTGCATGGGGAGAAGATTGCATGGTCTAAATGGTAATGCAAACTGACTAAAAAATAGCTTGTAGCTGTTTGACCGCCCCCATAAACTACTGTTCAAGCATCCAGCCTGTTGTTAAAACCAGATGCAAGAAGTTAGCCCACCAATTGATTTTTCAGGAGATTTCCATGGACGTACCCGTCAAGAACCCCGCCGCCAACGCAGAGAAGGCCAAGGCCCTGCAGGTCGCTCTGGCCCAGATCGAAAAGCAATTCGGCAAGGGCACCATCATGCGTTTGGGCGAGGGCGAGGTGATTGAAGACATCCAGGTCGTGTCCACCGGCTCCTTGGGGCTGGACATTGCACTGGGCGTAGGCGGCCTGCCCCGCGGCCGTGTGGTGGAAATTTACGGCCCGGAGTCCTCCGGCAAAACCACCCTGACCCTGCAAGTGGTCGCCGAGATGCAAAAGCAAGGCGGCCAGTGCGCCTTTGTGGATGCCGAGCACGCGCTGGACATCCAGTACGCCCAGAAGCTGGGCGTGAACCTGCAAGACCTGCTCATCAGCCAGCCCGACACCGGCGAACAGGCCCTGGAAATTGTGGACAGCCTGGTGCGTTCCGGCGCGGTGGACCTGATCATCGTGGACTCGGTAGCTGCGTTGACCCCCAAAGCCGAGCTCGAAGGCGAGATGGGCGACAGCCTGCCCGGTTTGCAAGCCCGCTTGATGAGCCAGGCGCTGCGCAAGCTCACCGCCCACATCAAGAAGACCAACTGCATGGTTATCTTCATCAACCAGATCCGCATGAAGATCGGTGTGATGTTCGGCTCGCCTGAAACCACCACCGGCGGTAACGCGCTGAAGTTCTACGCCTCTGTCCGTCTGGATATCCGCCGCACCGGCACCATCAAAAAGGGCGAGGACTCGATCGGCAACGAGACCAAAGTCAAAGTGGTCAAGAACAAAGTCAGCCCTCCGTTCAAGACGGCGGAGTTCGACATCCTGTTCGGTGAAGGTATCAGCCGCCACGGCGAGATCATCGACATGGGCGTGAACGCCGGTATCCTGGAAAAATCCGGCGCCTGGTACGCCTACCAAGGCGAGAAGATCGGCCAGGGCCGTGACAACGCCCGTGAATTCCTGCGTGAGAACCCAGAGTTGTCGGTCGAAATCGAGAACAAAGTGCGCGCCAACCTTGGCATCCCTTTGTTGCCGGTAGCAGAGCCTGAAGCGAAGGCCAAGGGCAAGAAAGCCGATAAGGCTGATAAAGCAGAATAATGGTCAAAGTGGCTGCCAGCGCTCATGAAATGTGCGCCAGCAGCTACTGAATTCATAGCAAATCTTTGACTCCCGGATCTGCAATGGCAACTCAGTCGCTATCGCTTACCGCCCGGGCGCTGCGCTTGCTCAGCACCCGCGAGCACTCTCGCGTGGAGCTGGAGCGAAAGCTGCAGCGCTATGAAGAGGAGCCCGGAACCTTGGCCAAGGCATTGGACACGTTGGCCGCCAAAGACTTCATCAACGAAGAGCGGGTGGTCGGTTCCGTGCTGTACCGACGTGCCGGGAAACTGGGCACTGCACGTATCAAGCAGGAACTGCAAGCCAAGGGGCTGGCTCCTGAAGCTGTGTCCGAGGCGGTGGCCACATTGCGTGAGACCGAGCTGGAAAGGGCCCGCGAGGTGTGGCGCAAAAAGTTCGGAACCCAGCCGCAGGATGCAACAGAGCGCGCCAAGCAGATGCGCTTTATGGCTGGGCGCGGCTTCGGCGGAGACACCATCCACCGGGTAGTCTCCGGCGGAGGTAACGAAGGCGAATGCTGAGGCTTAAAGGCCCAGCATCAAATGCAGGTTCTGGACCGCAGCGCCGCTGGCGCCTTTGCCCAGGTTGTCCAAGCGGGCAACCAACACAGCGTGGGCAAAGCCATCCGCCTTCGCATCGTTGGCAAACACGCGCAACTCCAGTTTGTTGGTATCAGCCAAGGCAACGGCGTCGAGCTTGAGGTCGACTGTCACGGGTTCCACCGTCACCCATTCGCTGCCCGCGTAGTGTTTGGCCAATGCGTTGTGCAAGTCTTGCGCACTCGGTTGGCCGGGCAGTGTGTCCAGGTGCAGAGGCAGTTGAACCAGCATCCCCTGAATGAAATTGCCCACGGAGGGCACAAACAAGGGCCGGCGGGTCAGGCCGGTGTACTTCATGATTTCAGGAATGTGTTTGTGTTTCAGCCCCAGTGCGTACAGCTCAAACGGAGCAGCGGTGCCTTGCTCATAGGCTTCGATCATGGCGCGACCGCCGCCGGAGTAGCCGCTCACCGAGGGCAGGCACACCGCAAAGTCTGCGGGTAGCAAGCCTGCATCGACCAAGGGGCGGATCAGTGCGATCGCACCCGTGGCGTAGCAGCCAGGGTTGCTCACTCTTTGCGCTTTGGCGACCGCATCGCGCTGGGTCGCAGCCAGCTCTGGGAATCCGTAGACCCAGGTCGGGTCCACCCGATGCGCGGTCGACGCGTCAATGATGCGGGGGCCGGGCTTGCCGGTTTCGCGCTCCAGCGCGTCAATCATCGCGACCGTGTCTTTGGCGGCATCGTCGTGCAGGCAAAGAATCACCAAGTCGGCTTGGGCAATCAGGGCGCGTTTGGCTTGAGGATCTTTGCGGAGCGCGGGGTCTATGCTGATCAGTTCGATCTGGGACATGGTCTGCAGACGTTCCCGGATTTGCAGGCCAGTGGTACCGGCTTCGCCGTCGATAAAGATTTTTTTCATGGTGTAAGCAAGGGGCAAATATCGTGCATCACACTGGCAATCGCGTGGGGCATGAACGACCCGGAGTGCACCAGCTGTAAGCCTCGCACAAGTCTTGTGCGTCGCAGCATGATACATTCGCGGGTTGATGTGTCCAGTGCCGCGTGGTGATTACATCCTCGTTACCACACGGTGAACATAGTCCTGTCCCAGAGAGAGACGTCATGAAGATTCACGAGTACCAAGGCAAGGAAATCTTGCGCCAATTCGGTGTGCCGGTGCCCCGCGGCATTCCGGCCTTTACAGTGCAAGAAGCGGTGGAAGCCGCTCAGAAACTCGGCGGCCCGGTGTGGGTTGTCAAGGCACAAATCCACGCAGGTGGTCGCGGCAAGGGCGGCGGTGTGAAGGTTGCCAAATCGATTGACGACGTCAAGCGCCTGGCCTCGGAAATCCTGGGCATGCAGCTCAAGACTCACCAGACCGGCCCTGAAGGCCAAAAGGTCCGTCGCTTGTATATCGAAGACGGCGCTGACATCAAAAACGAACTCTACGTTTCGCTGGTAACAGACCGCGCGACCCAAAAGGTGGCCCTGATCGCTTCCAGCGAAGGCGGTATGGACATCGAGGAAGTGGCGCACTCCACCCCTGAGAAGATCATCACCGAGATGATCGACCCTCTGACCGGCATTACCACCGAGCAAAGCAAGAAGGTGGCTGCGGCTATCGGCTTGACGGGTGCCTCCGTGGATCAGGCAGTGGATATTTTCGCCAAGCTGTACAAGTGCTACATGGACACCGATGCGTCCCTGGTGGAAATCAACCCCCTGAACTGCGACAGCAAGGGCAATGTGATGGCCCTGGACGCGAAGTTCAACTTCGATTCCAACGCCTTGTTCCGTCACCCTGAAATCGTGGCTTACCGCGACTTGGACGAAGAAGATGCAGCCGAAGTGGAAGCCTCCAAGTTCGACCTCGCTTACATCAGCCTGGACGGCAACATCGGCTGCCTGGTGAACGGTGCCGGCTTGGCCATGGCCACCATGGACACCATCAAGTTGTTCGGCGCTGAGCCTGCCAACTTCCTGGACGTGGGTGGCGGAGCTACCCCTGAGAAGGTCACTGAAGCCTTCAAGATCATGTTGAAGAACGACAAGGTCAAGGCCATTCTGGTCAACATCTTTGGCGGCATCATGAAGTGCGACACCATCGCCACTGGCGTGATTACCGCCTGTAAGGCCGTGAACCTGTCCGTGCCCCTCGTTGTTCGCATGAAGGGTACGAACGAAGAGCTGGGCAAGAAAATGCTGGCCGAGTCTGGCCTGCCCATCATCAGCGCCGACAGCATGGCTGAAGCGGCTCAAAAAGTTGTCGCAGCAGTGAAAGGCTAAGGAAACATCATGTCGATCTTTATCAATAAAGACACCAAGGTCATCACCCAAGGCATTACCGGCAAGACAGGCCAGTTCCACACTGAAAAGTGCCAGGAATACGCAAACGGCAAAAACTGCTTTGTGGCGGGCGTGAACCCCAAGAAGGCTGGCGAGTCCATCTTCAATATCCCAATCTACGCATCCGTCAAAGACGCCGCTGCTGAAACCGGCGCTACCGTGTCCGTGATCTATGTGCCACCGGCCGGTGCTGCGGCAGCCATCTGGGAAGCTGTAGAGGCTGACCTGGATCTGGCGATCTGCATTACTGAAGGCATCCCCGTCAAGGACATGCTGGAAGTGCGCAACAGGATGAAGGCCAAGGAAGCCGCTGGCGGCAAGAAAACCCTGTTGTTGGGACCCAACTGCCCTGGCTTGATCACTCCCGATGAAATCAAGATCGGCATCATGCCCGGTCACATTCACCGCAAAGGCCGTATTGGCGTTGTATCCCGTTCCGGTACGCTGACTTACGAAGCAGTGGCTCAGTTGACCGAAATCGGTCTGGGCCAGTCTTCTGCAGTCGGTATCGGCGGCGACCCGATCAACGGTTTGAAGCACATCGACGTGATGAAAGCATTCAATGACGATCCGGATACCGATGCGGTCATCATGATCGGCGAAATCGGCGGACCCGATGAAGCTGAAGCTGCGCGCTGGTGCAAGCTGAACATGAAGAAGCCTGTGGTTGGCTTCATTGCCGGCGTGACCGCTCCTCCCGGAAAGCGCATGGGCCATGCAGGCGCTTTGATTTCTGGCGGTGCTGACACCGCGGATGCCAAGTTGGCTGTGATGGAAGAGTGTGGTTTCAAAGTGACCCGCAACCCATCTGAAATGGCGAAGTTGTTGAAGGCTTTGCTCTAACTGCCGGTAAGATGGCCCCTCTGTGCGAGGGGTGACTTGTTAAGGCAAGGATGCCCAGTTCGCAAGACTGGGCATTTTTTTTGAATTTGACGGAAGCGCCATGGAAATACTGCAACACGCTGACTTTTGGATCGGTCTGATCAAGATCGTTTGGATCAACATTATTTTGTCCGGGGACAACGCCGTTGTGATTGCTTTGGCAGCCAGGTCTCTACCCGCGGAACAACAAAAGAAAGCGGTGCTTTTTGGCTCCGGCGCAGCCGTCGTGTTGCGGATCGCTTTGACGGTGGTGGCTGCAAAATTGATGCAGATCTCTTTCCTGCAGATCGTTGGAGGCCTTTTGCTGCTGTGGATTGGCGTTCAGCTTTTAACTGAGGGCGACGATGAAGACCACGCTGATGGTGCAAAAGGCGGCCTGATGGCAGCAGTGCGGACCATTTTGATTGCCGATCTCGTGATGAGTCTGGATAACGTAATCGCGGTCGCCGCCGCAGCGCAAGGCAGCATGGTCTTGCTGATCTTGGGCTTGGCCATCAGTATCCCCTTGGTAATCTTTGGTAGCACGTTGATGATCAAGCTGATGGAGCGTTTCCCGGTCATCGTCACCTTCGGTGCTGCATTGATCGGCTGGGTCGCCGGCGAGACCATCGTGAGCGACACGGCGCTGAAGGGTGCGCTGGAGTCTTATTCCTGGTTGCATTGGGGTGCTGCAATAGCTGGAGCCCTATTTGTGCTGGGTGCGGGTAAGGTTTTGAATCGTCCCAAGCTTGAAGTGACGCACTAAACCGCTCATCGAACGCTCACAAACAGGCCACTTGTCGTGATTTGTCTCCTTTTGTCAAAAAGGCTCCAATAGTGCGTACGAGTGCCTTGTTCAGCTCTCGAGCCTCTGCTAACGTGTTACACAAATGGCCGTTAGCACCTTCTTGCTGGGCTGAGATGGAATAACAGGGGGCACAGTGGCTGGGAAAAAGACAAAGAAATCGGAATTCTGGCGAACGGACTGGTTTGCAGGGCTTTTTCTCATTCTGATTGCCACTGTCGTTTACACGGCCACGGACTTTGCCGGTGGCTTGGAGCGCCGGTTTTATGACTTCGCCAGTACGGCCAGTAACCGACAGCCCTCGGACCGTATTGCCATCATTGCTATCGATGACCAGAGTGTGTCCAATCTGGGCCGGTGGCCGTGGCCCCGCTCCTACCAGGCAAATTTGATCGATTTGTTGGCACAAGCCAAAGCCAAGACGGTAGTTCAAACCATTTTTTTCTTTGAGCCCCAAAAAGACCCGGGCCTGGTTTACATCCAGAAACTCAAAGAATTGGTCGGTAATCCGGATCCCGTCCTAGGCAACAACGAAGCGATCGCACGAACTTTTGCGGAAGCTGAGGCAGCGCTGGACACTGACACGGCACTGGCTAAAAGTCTGCATAACGCGGGCAATGTTTTGTTGCCATCGGTGTTTGTGTTGGGAGAGCCTCAGGGGAAAGCGGACAGTCCATTGCCTCCCTTCGTACTGGCTCAATCGTTGGATGAGGTTTCCGCTTTCTCTCTGCCAGCATTGCGCGGCCAATACCCCATCGATGCTCTCGGCAGCAATGCTGCTGCAGTCGGACATCTGAATCAGTACATTGACCAGGACGGAGCTGTGCGGAGAGAGCCATTGCTGGTGAATTATTTCGGCAAAGCCGTACCGTCGATGGCCCTGTTGGCAGCCATGAAGAGCTTGAACTTGACACTGGCTGACATTCGATTGAATGACGGTGACTCGGTGCAGCTTGGGCGCTTGAAAATCAAGACCGACAGCTCGGCCATGATGTCTCCCCAGTTCTACAGGGACAGAGAAGGGCGTCCGGCATTCCAGGTGGATTCCTTCTACGATGTAGTCAGCGGGAAAATTCCACTTAGCAAGTACACCGACAAGATTGTGATCATTGGGGCGACTGCAGCGGGAGTCGGTGTCCAGTTTCCAGTTCCCGGTCATCCGGCTTTGTCACCTGCAGAAACCATTGCGCACATCACATCAAGTATTCTGAGTGAGCATTTCATTGTTGAGCCCGCATGGAGTGCTTGGGTTCTGCTTGTTGCAATGTTTCTGGTCGCTTTATACGTGGTTTTGGCCCTGCCCAGGCTTTCTGCAGGGCCAGCAGCGATGATGACGGCGAGCCTTTTTTTGACTCTGCTTCTTGCTGAGTACGGTTTGCTGGCTGGGGCATCCATTTCACTACCGCTTCTTTTGCCGGCGCTCGTGCTGATCACAGGGCACGTAGGCCTTACCACCAAGCGTTTTCTGGTGACGGAAGCCGGCAAGGTGAAGTCAGATGAGGAATCTGCGGAAACCAACCGCATGATGGGCCTGGCTCTCCAGGGGCAAGGTCAACTGGATATGGCCTTTGATCGTTTCCGGCGAGTGCCTGCCAGCGAGGCGGTTTTGGGCAATCTCTACAGCCTTGCGCTGGACTTTGAGCGAAAACGCCAATTCAACAAGGCGCAAGCGGTATACGAACACATTGCGGCTGCAGATGCGAACTTTAAAGAAGTACAGCAAAAATTGAATCGTGTAAAGCACCTTTCTGAAACGGTCATCCTGGGTGGAGGCAGTCACCCCGGTGGAACCATGCTTCTGGATGGTGCGTCCATGGAAAAACCCATGTTGGGGCGGTACCAGGTAGAAAAAGAGCTGGGTAAAGGCGCGATGGGTGTCGTCTACCAGGGGAAAGATCCCAAAATCGGGCGGGTGGTCGCGATTAAGACGATGGCGCTTAGCGAAGAGTTCTCTGGTGATGATTTGGTGGATGCTCGGGAACGTTTTTTCCGCGAGGCAGAGACAGCAGGACGACTCCAGCATCAAAACATTGTCACAATTTTTGATGCTGGTGAAGAGCACGACCTCGCGTACATCGCGATGGAGTTCCTCAAAGGCAGCGATTTGACTGAGTACACCAAACCCGGCAACTTGATGCCAGTATCAACGGTGGTCAGTGTGGTAAGCCGAGTTGCCCAAGCCCTTGACTACGCGCACCGTCAGCAAGTTGTACATCGTGACATCAAGCCCGCAAACATCATGTATGAGCGAGTATCGGATACGGTCAAGGTAACCGACTTTGGTATTGCCAGAATTACGGACAGCAGCAAAACAAAAACCGGACTGGTTCTTGGAACTCCAAGCTTTATGTCCCCAGAGCAATTGGCGGGGAAAAAAGTGGACGGACGCTCTGACCTCTATTCATTGGGGGTCATGCTCTACCAATTGTTGACGGGAGTTTTGCCATTCCGCGGCGAATCCATGGCGGAGTTAATGTACAAAATTGCCAACGAGGATGCATCAGATATCCGCATTCATCGCACCGACGTGGCAGAGTCGCTTGCCATGGTGGTGAAGAGAGCAATGGCCAAACCACCAGAAAGCCGTTACCAAACAGGCGTGGCTTTTTCCGATGATTTGCTGCGCTGCATGCCGGAGATTGAGACGGGTCTTTCCACGACCGTGCACGCTCAGGACAGTGCTATGGCATTCGAGAAAACGGATGCATTCCAGAGCTCAGGTGCACAGAGGCCCGGCTCTTTCGAGGCCACACAGGTATCCCGGGGACCTGACATAGAAATATAAGAACAATGAATTATCAATTTCATGCTGTTACCGACCCAGGTCGGGCCCGCGATAACAATGAAGATTCCGTTGCATTTGACGAAGAGGCACTGGTTGCAGTGTTGGCTGACGGAATGGGTGGTTACAACGCAGGCGAGATCGCTAGTGGAATGGCGACTGCGTTCATCAAGTCGGAGTTGAGCCGTTGGCTGATTGAAGCAGGCGCACTCGCCCAATCCAAGGAAATCCGCCGGGCCATGGAGATATGCGTAGACAACGCAAACTTGGCAATTTACAACTCGGCGAACGCCAATCCTGCTTTTGCGGGCATGGGAACCACGCTGGTGTTGGGTGTGTTTAAGGACGGTCGCCTATTGGTAGGGCATATTGGTGACTCGAGATGCTACAGACTACGGTCCAACACATTGGAACAAATCACCAAGGATCACTCCCTTTTGCAAGAGCAGATTGATGCGGGGTTGATCACGCAGGAGCAAGCGGCTGTGTCGCCCATTAAAAATTTGGTTACCAGGGCTTTGGGTGTTGAACAGTCGGTCATGTTGGAAGTCAACGAGTTCAGCGTGGAGCCAGGTGATTTGTATCTTATGTGTTCAGATGGCTTGTCCGATATGGTGGCTGATGAAGTAATCGCTAGAATTGCCGGTGAGGCTTCAGGGCTGGATCAGATTGCAGGGCGCCTTGTTTCTGCTGCCAATGAAAACGGTGGCAAAGACAACATCTCGGTTCTGATGGTTGCCGTGAATGAAGCAGCCGAGAAAAAAGGCTTAATTGCCCGGTTGCTAGGGAAGTAAGTTCAAATGTTTTCCAGAAACAATTACAGGAAAAGGAGTCGATCATGCCGAAAATGATCGTGTCGATCGATGAGGTCGTGATCAAAGAAGTGCAGATTACCAAAGACCGGACTACTTTGGGACGCAGGCCTTATAACGATATCGTGATTGATAACTTGGCTGTCAGTGGCGAGCATGCTGTCATTTTGATGGCTGGTACCGACATATTTCTGGAAGACCTTAACAGTACGAACGGTACCTATATAAACGGGAAGGCCATCAAGAAACAGCAGCTTCGCCATGGCGACGGAATTGAGATCGGCAAGTACAAGATCAAGTTCATGGCCGATGGCGTGGCCGACAATTTTGATAAGACCATGGTCGTACAGGCACGCCCCGCGCCTACAGCAGCTCAGCCATTGAACTCAGGATTCTCAACGGTTGCTGGGGATTCTCAGGGACTCGGTGCTTTCCATGCTGCTATTAAAGTGCTTTCAGGAGCAGCGTCAGGCCGTGAGGTGCCGTTGACAAAGGTGGTAACCACCATCGGAAAACCTGGCGTCGCCGTCGCTGCAATTACACGGAGGCAGCAAGGCTTCGTTGTGCACCATGTTGAGGGGGCTGGGAATCCCACGTTGAATGGCTCTCCTATTGGAGCGGATCCTGTTCCCCTCAAAAATGGAGACTTGGTAGAGCTGGCAGGTACCCAAATGCAGTTTGTTCAGCACTAACGGGCTGACTCGAGCTTCTGGTAGTGATCTTCTAGGTGCTCGCTGACTGTGAACAGGATAAAAAGACACTGGCCACGCATCGCGGTCACGCTCATCCCGCTTGTGTTTGCACTACTCCATGCCGCTGGAGTGTTGCCGTTGGGTGTGCTGCAACGATTCGATGACATCATTTACGACGCTCGTCTTCGGGCGACGATGCCGAAGTCCATGGACGATCGCATCGTTATCGTAGATATTGATGAAAAAAGTCTCGCATCGGTAGGACGTTGGCCGTGGGGCAGGAACAAGCTGGCCGACTTGGTCAATAAGCTGTTCGCTGAACACAAAATTGCGATTCTGGGCGTCGATGTGGTTTTCGCGGAACCTGACGAGAGCTCAGGACTTCAGCATTTGAAAGAACTGGCCAAAAACGAACTCAATGATCAGCCAGTTTTTCTGGCAAAGTTGCAGGAGTTGACCCCACGGCTGGATTACGACGGCGTGTTCGCTCGCACCCTTGAAAGCAGACCCATTGTCCTTGGGTATTTCTTCACCAATGACCCACAAGGTCGCTCCAGCGGTGTTTTGCCTCCACCAATTTTTCTGGAAGATGCCCTTCTAGGGCGTACTTTGGATGCTCCCGAGTGGACTGCTTTCGGATCAAATATTGCGGGATTGGCCGATGCTGCTCCCATGGCCGGGCATTTCAATTCATTTACTGACCCTGATGGAGTCGTGCGCTCCGTTCCTCTGGTGGCTCATTACAAGGACGCTTACTACGAATCCTTGTCCCTTGCCATGTTTCGGGCGATTGTGGGAATGCCCAAAATCGCACCTTCCTATTCCAAGGAGACATTTCTTCCTAAGGCATTCCAAGGTGTGGACAAACTCTTGTTAACACAAGGGGACAAAACACTTGGCATTCCTGTAGACAGACGTGGCGGCGCGCTTATTCCATTCCGTGGGCCTGGAAATGCACAAGGAGGATCCTTTCAGTATGTGTCTGCTGCTGATGTTTTGGAAAACCGTGTCCCGGTAGGGAAACTAAAGGACAAAATTGTTTTGCTTGGAACGACCGCACTTGGATTGTTCGACATGCGAGTGACCCCAGTGGGTGAGGCCTACCCAGGAGTTGAGACACATGCCAACATGCTGTCGGCACTTTTGGATGGACACGTGCTCGTGAAACCTGACTATGCAATGGGTTATGAGCTGGTTGTCCTGGTTTTTTCTGGTCTTGTTTTGGCTATCGGTCTTCCTTTACTCTCCGCTATGAGGGCTGTTGTCTTAAGCACCAGCGTACTCGCTTGCCTGTTGGTCCTGAATCTTTGGCTCTATCTCGGGTACGGCTTGGTGTTTCCGTTGGCAGGTGCCCTGGCAATGACCGCAACAGCCTTCGCACTAAATATGAGTTATGGATATTTTGTGGAAAGTCGCTCCAAGCGGGACCTCGCCAATCTGTTTGGAACCTATGTGCCGCCTGAGCTTGTTGATGAAATGGTTCAGGACCCAGACAGCTACAACATGAAGGCCACGAGCCGCCATATGACCGTCATGTTCTGCGACATGCGTGGTTTTACCAATATGTCTGAGGCCATGGAGCCTGTGCAGTTACAGGCGATGTTGACCGGGGTTTTTAGCAGGCTAACCTCTGTAATTCGAGCGCACCGGGGAACGATTGACAAATATATGGGCGATTGTGTAATGGCTTTCTGGGGAGCCCCCGTGGAGTCCAGTGAACATGCGCAGTTGGCGATTAAGGCGTCCCTTGAGATAGTGGAAGTCATCGGCGAAATTAACAAGGAACATCAGCTGGCTGGGCTTCCTCAGATTGGTATAGGCATTGGAATAAATACAGGACTCATGTGTGTTGGCGACATGGGCTCTGATATCCGAAGAAGCTACACCGTCATTGGTGACGCTGTGAACTTAGCTTCTCGGCTAGAGTCACTTTCAAAAATTTATGGTGTCGATATCGTTGCGAGTGAAGGGACAAGGCAAGCTACAACGGACATTCTTTGGCAGGAACTTGACAAGGTAAGAGTCAAAGGCAAAGAGCAAGCGGTCAAGATATGGAACCCATTAGCTTTGAATGTACGGGCAACATCTTCTTTGTCCGACGAAGTGAAACTGTGGTCCCAGTTCTTGAAAATGTATCGCAGCCAGCAATGGGATCAGGCCGACGTGGCTTTGCTGAATGTGAGTCGCATGAATCCGAAGAAGTTTTTGTATAGCCTCTACTCCCAACGTGTTGCCTCCATGCGGCATCTGCCTTTTGATTCAGAGTGGGATGGAGCTACAAATTTTGAAACCAAGTGAATTGAGGCAACAAAGGTGAAAGTACGTGTGCTGGGGTGCTCAGGGGCTATTGCCAAAGACTGCAGAACTACTTCATTTTTGTTCGGCACCAAGGTACTGATCGATGCCGGAACCGGAGTGGGAGACCTGACCCTTGATGAAATGCAAGACATTGATCATGTCTTTCTGACCCATTCTCATTTGGATCATATCGCGGCGCTTCCGTTAATGCTGGATGCCACAGGTGCGAGACGCGACAAGCCGATTTATTTGTACGGGCTTCAGTCGACACTAGATGCCCTTAAAGCCCATATCTTTAATGACGTGATATGGCCTGACTTCTCGCAGATACCCAGTATCGAATCGCCCTTTTTGAAATTCTCTCCTGTGGAGGTGGGGCAACAGACGTTAGTAAATGGAATGCTGATCGAAGCATTACCCGCTCAACATTCAGTGCCAGCACTAGGATACGCGGTATGCCAAAACGGACCTTGTTGGGTATTTACTGGGGATACAGGCGCCTGCCCTGATCTATGGTTGAGGGTTAACCAGTTGAATGTAGGAATACTGGTCATTGAAACGGCTTTCAGCAAAAAAGAAAGAGCCCTTGCATTGCTAAGCGGACACCTCGACCCGCAATCAATGGCTGAACAGCTCGATCATATTGATTTTGATAAAGTCTTTCCCATTTATATCACGCATACCAAGCCAGCTGAAACTGAGCTCATCATGAGAGAGATAGAGCAACTCAATGGGATGGAATCGCATAGACGATTTGAAATCCATTGGCTCCGCGCCGGCCAAGAGTTTTCTTTGTGAACAAACTAGGCAAGGAATTAAACATGGTTTCCCCGACAGAACAAGCCTTCTTTGAATCACAAAAACTTGCAACAAAAAAACGAGGCATGACCTTTGAGGCTTTGTTTTATCGTCAGCTTCACCTTGTAACGGCTCGCATTCATGATACAGAAAATATTGAGCAAATCATGTTGGAGACGAGTCAGGATATCTGCAAGCTTTTGAACGCAGATCGTCTGACACTCTACGCACTAGGCGAAGACGGCGTCTCCATTGTTTCAAAAGTAAAGACTGGTCTGAATACGAGCAGAGAGTTAAAGCTCCCTATCTCGCCGCAGAGTATTGCAGGCTACGCTGCCTACAGCAAATCTACCCTGAATATTCATGACGTCTATGACGAGGCAGCGCTCAGAAAAATCCATCCGTCTTTAAACTTTCTGAAGGAGGTGGACAAGCGTTCCGGGTATCGAACAAAACAAATGATGGTTGCACCGATCATGGAAGGAAATACCTTGCATGGAGTGCTGCAAGTTATCAATAGCAAAAGCGATGAGCCCTTCGGTGAACTTGAGTTAGATGGGGTATCTGAGTTATGCAAGACGTTGGCAACTGCCATTAAGCAGCGTCTGAAGCGGTCGGAAGTACAACCAAGACGCAAACAAACAAAGTACGACTATTTAATCGACTCCGGTCTGATGTCTGAAAGTGACCTGCAACAACTTGTGCAGGAATCTCGTGATGATGGGAATTCGTTGGAGCAGCTCATCATCAGTCGTACCGGCTTGCGTCCAAGCCAAATTGGTCCTAGTCTCGCGCACTTCTTTGGAGTTCCTTATGAGCCGTTCAATCCGGGTCGTATAAGGTCTGAGCCTTTGCACGGAGCCATGAAGCGGGAGTTCCTTGAGGAACAGGGTTGGATTCCTTTGGAGGAGTCGCCTGAGGGATTGGTGATTATGTGTACCGATCCTGAGGCCGTGAAAGGCTCCAGAGTTGTACCCCAGGTATTTCCTCGTATTCACAAGTTTGCCTATAGGGTAACAACACAAGCGGATTTCGCAGAGACGCTGTCGCAGATATTTGGAGCAGAAATAGATAGCGGCACCATCGACCAACTTTTGGCTGATATGGATGGCGGGCCTATCGATGATGGAAGCAATGATGAGTCCCTCGAGTCTGCGGCGGCAGATAATGAACTCGTAAAGTTTGTCAACAAGGTGATCATAGATGCCTATCATCAAAAAGTATCAGACATCCACATTGAGCCAATGCCAGGTAAGTTTAAAACGGGCATACGCTTCCGAATTGACGGCAGTTTGGTTCCATATGTAGAGGTTCCTGCACACTTCCGTCAAGCGATGGTTACCCGATTGAAAATAATGTGTGATTTGGACATATCGGAAAGACGCAAGCCACAAGATGGAAAGATTAAGTTCAAGAAGTATGGTCCACTAGATATTGAGCTTCGGGTGGCAACCATTCCCTCCGCTGGTGGGGTCGAAGATGTGGTGATGCGAATACTGGCAGCCGGTGAGCCGATTCCGCTTGAAAAACTGGGCCTGACTGTCCACAACAAGGCGAGGCTGGAGTCCACAGTCAGTAAGCCTTATGGGCTGTTCTATGTTTGCGGCCCTACGGGCTCCGGCAAGACCACGACACTACATTCCATATTAAAGTTTCTGAATACACCAGATACCAAAATATGGACAGCTGAAGATCCTGTTGAAATTACACAGAGGGGCCTGCGTCAAGTACAGATTAATAAGAAAGCAGGAATTGATTTTGCATTAGTGATGCGCGCCTTTTTACGGGCAGATCCCGATATCATTATGGTGGGCGAATCACGAGATAAAGAAACGGTCTCGATGGGCGTTGAAGCTTCATTGACGGGGCATATGGTTTTCTCGACGTTACACACCAATTCAGCACCTGAATCCATCACTCGGCTTTTGGATATGGGGATGGACCCATTCAATTTCGCGGATGCGCTACTAGGCATTCTTGCACAGCGACTGGCGAAAAAGCTCTGTGAATGCAAGGAGGCCTATGTGCCGACGGATGATGAGCTTCGTTTGTTCTGCAAAGAATATTCTGAGGAACTTCGAAACACGAAGTCCTGGCAAGCCAACTACGAGCTGGAATCCAAGAAGCTCTTGGATCAATGGACCAAATCTTATGGAGAGGGAGGCCAACTTCGGCTTTATCGCGCAGTCGGATGCGACAAGTGCAACAATACCGGTTATAAGGGCCGCGTTGGCTTGCACGAACTTATGGTGGCTGATGACGATTTGAAGAAGTTGATCCAAGAGCGAGCGAGGGTCGCAGAACTCTTTTCCTGTGCCGTGGAGGGTGGGATGAGGACTCTCAAAATGGATGGTATGGAGAAGGTGCTGATGGGAATGACGGACTTGAAGATGGTGCGACAAGTTTGTATCAAGTAGTAGCACCCGAATGACAAAATTGATAGCTTTTGGGTAGTGCTAAGGTCTTTATCGGAATAATCCTAATTGGCATGCTGTTTGCTTGACCTAGCTCCCCTAATCTTACGTGGAGAACACCATGAAATTAAAACGTGCTATTCAAAAAGGCTTTACGCTCATCGAATTGATGATTGTTGTGGCAATTATCGGCATCTTGGCCGCAGTTGCGCTTCCTGCTTATCAAGATTACACAGTGCGTGCGAAGATTTCAGAAGTGATTTTGGCTGCTTCTCAATGCCGGACAACTATCACCGAGACAGTGCAAACCGCAACATCAGCTGCCTCTCAGTTTATCGCTGGCGGGTGGGGATGCGAAACGTCGATTCCTGCTGGCAACGTAAACCGAATCCAAACCAGTGCCGCTGGAGCTATCCGCGTGGCATCTAATTTGGCGTCAGGCCCGGGTTCTATTATCTTGGCTCCCAGCGCTACGATAACTGCTGGAGGAAATGTTACTGCTTGGCTGTGCGGCCCATCATCTCCTACTGTCGCAACAAACGTAGCGGCTGGATTGACCGCAACCGGTGGTGTAAATCCGAAATTCTTACCAGGTTCTTGCCGGGATGCCACTGTAGCTGGCACATACGGAGCCGGTACATTTGCACCATAATTGACATCAGTGCATAGGAAGAAGGGCTCTTTGAGCCCTTTTTTTATGAAAATTTTTTTATCAAAATTATCTTTTTGGGTTTTGGGATTATGTTGGCTGATTCCCGATCATTTCCCGCCTTGGACTGCTTATCATACAGAATTCCCCGCCTTCGCAGCAGTTGCCTTGATTGGAATAGCCTTAGTCTTTAGAAATGCAGTTGACACCACACGTGGTGAAGCATGTGTATTCGCATTGATTTTCATAGTAACGATAGTCTCTCAGATATTTACAAAGCAGTATTTGGGAGACGTATTGGTCGGTATTGTCTATCTCGGCTTGGTCTGTATATCCGTCAAATGGCATCGACTGGATGCAAAGAATTTGACGACTTTATACCATCTTCAGTTGCTCTTGGTATGGGTGTCAATAGCAGTTTCTTTTCAGGTAATAAGCCAGCAACTAAATATAACTTCTGAGTTCGGCGACTTGATTTTAGAGCCTTTGCCGAATGGCAGGGCAAGAGCCAACTTGGGGCAATCCAATCAAGCTGCTACTACTCTAGTGTTAGGTGTTATTGCTGCTCTGGGGCTGCAAGCAAGAGGGAAAATATGTGTCGCCACAATCATCTTTATTCAAGCATACTTTGCTATTGCAATAGCCGCTACACAATCGCGCACGGCAATACTTTCGGAAGTGCTGGTTGTCATGTATATGATTGTTTTCGGTTTTAAGCAAAAAAAGCGGTTCCTAAATTATGTCTTGCCTTTATTGGTGCCGGCTCTTTTGGGTATTGCTTACTGGCTGTGGATGTACTTTTCTGGCGATTTTAGTGGAGAGTCACAGCAGGTTGAACTGAGAACTGCGCCGGGAACCAGAGGCTTGATTTGGAAGCAGTTCGCTGTAGCAATTTTCGAGAAACCAATACTGGGGTGGGGGTGGGGGCAATTGGCAGCGGCTCAGCAATTTGGAGCAGATATATTTCCGGGAATTGAGCAAGCGAATTATGCCCACAACATTTTGCTAGATATATTTGTCACATTTGGAGTTCCATTCGCGGTGGTGCTCTTGTTTCTCGTAAGCTATTGGATGATCGCAAAATTTACCTTTATCAGAAAAGCTGAAGAGGTATATTGGTCGATGGCGATGCTGATTCCGCTGGTGATTCACTCGTTATTGGAGTTGCCGCATGCATATTCATATTTTTTAGCGGTTGCAGGAGTTCTCTGTGGGGTGATTAACAGTTATGGTACAAGAGGTACTTTGATATCATTTGGAAGAGGATTTGTAGTGCTGATGTACTCATCTTGGCTTGCTTTGGTATTGCTGATTGCTTATGAATATAAGTTGGTAGAAGAGGATTTTCGGGTAAATAGGTTTGAGAATAGAAGGATAGGGGTTACGCCTGCTGAATATGAGATTCCCAATCTAAACTTGTTGGATCAATATCAGGATTTGTTGGATGCCATGCGTATGCGGGCAACTCCTGGCATGGCTGATAATGATGTTTTATTGCTGGAGAGGGTTTCCGAGCGATTTGGGTGGGCGCCGCTTTTGTTTAGATCAACTCTTGCCTCTGCTTTAAATGGTCGTGAAAACATTGCACAAACTAAAATGAGGACCTTGTGCAGCCTCTTTTCAAGGGAAGTATGTGAGGAGGCAAAGCAAAACATAATCACTCTTTCCGAAGATAGATATCCTCATCTCAAGAATATTGATTTTGACAATTAAGCATAAATGACTGGTGCTTGCATTTGAATTTGAACCGAAGATTTGACTTTAAATGAGTAGGGAAAGTCTGAGCTAAATTTATTAAAACCATAGATCATTCGATAATGAGTAAAAATTGCAGCTTCCTGTCAGGCTCTCGTATCAGGGCTAGTGGCGTTCACCTTGGGTTGAGTGCGATAGTTGCCGGATGTGCGGCATTATTGGTATTTCAGATCTGGTATCCATACCCTTACCAGAAGATTTCTGGAGGGCAAGAGCTATTTGTATTGCTTGTTTCGGTGGATGTCATCATGGGTCCGTTGATAACTTTGGCAGTATTTGATAAGCGTAAGCCGTTGCGGGAACTACGTCGTGACCTAGCCATTGTCGTGCTGCTCCAATTGTTTGCTTTAGGGTACGGTTTGTGGACGATGTCTATGGCACGCCCCGTCCACCTCGTTTTTGAGATTGATCGATTTCGTGTTGTTCACGCCATAGATGTCCCGCCTGAGTTGCTAGATCAAACGCGGCCAGGAATAGTTGCTCTTCCCTACCGTGGGCCGACAGTGCTTGGGTTGAGACCTTTTAAAGATGACCTTGAAAAGATGCATGCGACATTGGCAGCATTGCAAGGGCTCCAGCTGAGCTATCGCCCTGAATTCTGGCAAAGCTACGATGCATCTCGTAACGATGTATTGCGTATCGCCAAGCCAATAGAACAGCTCAAGGCGCGATTTCCTGATTCGGTCAGGCAGATAGAGGCAGCTACAGCAGGCAAAGCAGAGGCAGCTAGGACCATCTTGTATGTGCCTCTTTCGGGCCGCAAAGATTTTTGGACTGTGCTGATTGATGGGCGCAATGGCGATATTTTGGGGTATCTGCCACTGGACTCCTTCTAGTGATGATATTTAGAGCTTTTCGGTATGCAGTGACCGTGAAAATTGCGATTGCCGCCATATTTTTAATTGCACTTTCACCAACAAACTACTTGTTTGCTCAGTCGGCCTCAAGTTTATTAAACACCGACTCTGGCGCAGAGTTTCCCGTGTCTGTAGAGCGTCGGCTTGGTGACCGTATAGTTCGTAATCTCTACCGCGACCCCGACTATCTCGATGACCTCGTTCTAGCCGACTACCTTCAATCAATCTGGCAACCACTCTTGGCGTCAGCCCGCAAGCGCAATGAGATTACGCCGGAACTGGATGCTGCGTTCGCTTGGCAGTTGCTTCAGGGGCGGGACAGGAATGTCAACGCATTTGCCTTGCCTGGTGGTTTTTTTGGGATACACCTTGGCCTGCTTGGGGTCGTTTCCTCGCGAGATGAACTAGCCTCGGTACTCGCACACGAGCTCAGTCACGTCACCCAGCGGCATATCGCACGTTTAACGAGCAAGCAGTCAGATCAAGCACCCTGGTTGGTGGGAGCCATGATCTTGGGGGCGTTGGCGGCAAGCAAAAATCCCGGCGGTGCCAATGCGGTCATAGTGGGGGGCCAAGCAGCAGCAGCACAATCCCAGCTCAATTTTTCTCGCGACATGGAGCGTGAGGCAGATCGCACCGGGTTCGGCGTTGCATCGGATGCGGGATTCTCGCCAGCAGGCTTTGTGAGCATGTTCGAAAAGCTCCAACAAAACAACCGTAACAACGACACCGGTAACTTTCCTTATTTGCGTAGTCACCCTCTCACCACAGAACGAATTGCGGATATGAAGTCGCGTATTCCAGAAGGTGCTTCAACTGCCCCTACAGACACGCTGGAGCACGCCATGGTGTCCGCACGGGCGCGGCTACTTTCCAACCCCTCAGTAGACGCCTTGCGGAATTGGTATTCCGAAACCGAGCCTGGCCTGCTTGCAAAGTCGACGAGCTCGCAAAAAGTCGCTTCCCTTTACGGTGCCACCCTGGCCGCGATAAAATTGCGGGACTTTTCGAGAGCGCTCGCATACTCGAATAGCTTGCAGACGCTTGTGGCGAGCTATGCGCCAGCAGCACGCCAATCGCGGTACCTCCGGGCGGAGCTTTTCATGGCGGAGGGCAAGCCAGATGCGGCACTGAGCATCTTGGGATTCAATGCTGCCCCCAAAACACGAGCCGACTTGCTGCTCTGGATACCGCTAAAGGTCGCAACAGGACAAGCTGATATTGCCGCCGATGCAGCACAGCTCTGGTTGATTGACAACCCTACAGACGCAAGTATGTGGCAACAGCTCGCCAGTGCCCGGGCGTCTCAGGGCCGCTTGGTTGCGGCCGTGCGTGCTGAAGCGGAAGTCAATATCGCGTATTTCGACTACGCAGCGGCAGTGAGCCGGTTGAAGGCCGCGCAATCGCTCTACAGATCAAGTTCCCAAAATGCTGACCACATCGAAGCCTCCATCGTCGACGTTCGCTTGCGCCAGGTGGAGCAATTACTTCGGGAACAGGCTGTCGAGCGCTGAGTTGATGATCATGCCGGCCACGGTGTACAGGAGTGAGCCAATCAGTGCGGCACTGAAATCGCGCACCTGAAATCCATCCAACAAGCCTGCCGCCCACCAGAACATGAGCGCGTTGATCACGAAAAGAAACAAGCCCAAGGTAATCAGTGTGACAGGCAGCGTGAGAATAACCAACACCGGCCGCAGTAGGGTGTTGAACAGCCCGATCACCACCGCGGCGATCAATGCCGAGCCAAAACTTTGAACTTCCACCCCGGAATACAAATGCGCCACAGCCAGCAGCGCCATGGCGCTTAACAACCATTTACTAAGTAACTTCATGGCCTCAGCATAGCACCGAGGCCCGAGGCGGCAAGGTTAGTGCGCTGAGAGCTCAGTAGTTGCAGCTCGCTTCTGGCTCCACCAGCCGGCACCCAACACCGCAGCGATCGCCAGCGCATAGAGCGCCCAGCGCGTCATGCTCTGCACATCAGTTGCGCCGCTATCTGTGCCGAATACATTCACCAGCCATGGCTCATGTACCACCATCTTTGCGGCAGTGAATGCAAGCACAGCAGCACCCAATTGGATGATGACCGGGAAACGTTCCACGAGTTTCAGCACCACATTGCTGCCGAACACCACAATCGGCACACTAATCAGCAAGCCGATGATGACCAAGTCCATGGCACCGTGTGCCGCACCGGCTACACCCAGCACATTGTCTACGCCCATCAAAGCATCAGCCACAATGATGGTCTTCATGGCCCCCCAGAACGTGGTGGCGGACGGGCCGTCATGCTCGTCACCGCCTTGATCTGCAAGAAGTTTGTAGGCAATCCACAGCAGACCCAGGCCGCCTACCAGCATCAGACCAGGAATTTTGAGCAGCCAGACCACACCAAGCGTCATCGCAGAGCGAACCACGATGGCGCCCACGGTGCCCCACACGATGGCTTTTTGTTTCAAAGCCGGGGGAAGGTTGCGCGCAGCCAGCGCAATCACAATGGCGTTGTCACCGGCCAGCACCAGATCAATCAACACAATGGCCAACAAAGCGGACCACCAGGGGGCGGACATGAATTCCATGAGAGTACCTCGCAACGAACGAAAAAGCCGCTGCAGGTGGAGGAGTGGCAACCACGACCCCGCCTGCAAAAAGGCGTGAATCGAAGGTCTTGCTCGAATGTTCCGACCGAACACCCCGACAGACCGGAAGCTTGTCGCTTCGTATTGACGATCTGCCGAAACGGCTAAGGGCCGCTTGGAGCTACTCCCCTCCGGAGAAGTGGGGAATATAACAATGTAAATTTTAGGCCTATAAAAAAGAGGGTTTTCCGCTCCGGCCGCAAATGCAGGTCATCGCAAGTAGCCGGACCATGATTTGGAGTCCCCGGTATATGATGCGCCTCCCCCGAAACCAGAGACATATCCATTGGCAGGCATACACATCACCGATATCGAGTCGGCCATCAACTTCTGGCGAGCGCGTGAACCCTCTCCGGATGGGGTATCCCTACCTGCGCCCACTCGCGCCTTGGCCGAGGTGTATGCCTTGCTGATCTACTACCACGAGACGGAGGCGGACGAATTCAGCATGCCGCCCAAAGCATTGGCAGCTTGGCAAGCCTGGTATGACTCGACACCCGACACGCCTTGCATCGCGATTTGTTCGACCAGTCAAGGCGATGAAACCTGCAAAGGATGCGGACGCACCTTTGAAGAAGTGCAACTCTGGCCGGAAATGCGCCCTGCCGAAAAGCGCGCTACCTGGCGCCGCATCACCCTAGATGCCAGCTCATGGCGCTTTAACCGTTACGCCGAGCGGGCAGCAGAATCAAGGTCATTAGGGTGATTTGATAGCGCCTTGCGCATATTGGATGAGCGCTAGATGCCTATTTCGATTGAAAGTCGGGGGGCTTACTTCCAGCGGACAGGTTCAATATCCACGGTGTTGCTACCGTCGCCTAGCATTAAAACGCCTTCCTGAACGGTCGCTTGCAATTGCATGCTGCGGGCAGCCAGTTTGGCCAAAGCCTGGGATGTCACAGAGGGGATGCGCCACACCTGCAATTTGTCCAGGCGAGTGAGTTTGGTCTCAATCCCCTTCCACCAGATGTCCGCCGAATGCGCGAATGGGTAGAGCAACACGGAGTCGGCTTTGTTGCAGGCCTTGGAAATCGGCTTGTCTTCCGGCTGGCCCACTTCAATCCACAGCCGTTTTTGCCCGGTGAAGTCCGTCAGCGACACATCGGGATCTTCCGGGTCGGACAACCCCGCCCCGAAGGCCAGCGTGCCGTCTCCATTGCAGACGCTTTGCAGCTTATGGGCGTTGAACGCCAGGGCCACCAGCCGAACCATCATGCGCTCGTCCGTCTCGCTGGGGTGGCGAGCC
Source organism: Rhodoferax mekongensis (assembly GCF_032191775.1). NCBI lineage: Bacteria > Pseudomonadati > Pseudomonadota > Betaproteobacteria > Burkholderiales > Comamonadaceae > Rhodoferax > Rhodoferax mekongensis. The sequence continues at coordinate 786,002 of NZ_CP132507.1, forward strand.
AGTGTGAGCGCGTGGTCTGCGTAGTAGCTGTTCTCAATGTCTGCGATCTGCAGATTGGCTTTGTAGATGGTGGATTTGAGTGCCATCAGACACGCTTTGCCAACGCAGACGCCTTGCCGGTGTAGCTACCGGGCGTCATGGCCAGCAGACGCGCTTTCTCGGCGTCTGGGATGTCCAAACCTGCAATAAAGCCCTGCATCAGCTCGCGCGTCATGGCGGCACCCCGAGTGAACTTTTTGAGTTGCTCGTAGGGCTGGGGCAAACCGAAGCGGCGCATCACGGTCTGGATGGGCTCGGCCAACACTTCCCATGAGGCATCTAGGTCTTCGGCGATGGCGGCCTCGTTGATCTCCAGCTTATTCAAGCCGGTCATCAGCGAGCTGTAGGCCAGCACGGCATAGCCCAAGGCCACGCCCATGTTGCGCAGCACGGTCGAATCGGTCAGGTCGCGCTGCCAACGGGAAATCGGCAGCTTTTCGCTCAGATGGCGCAACAAGGCATTGGCCAAGCCCAGATTGCCCTCGGCGTTTTCAAAGTCAATCGGATTGACCTTGTGCGGCATGGTGGACGAGCCCACCTCACCGTCCTTGAGCTTTTGTTTGAAGTAACCCAGCGACACATAGCCCCAGATATCGCGGCTCAAGTCGACCAGAATGGTGTTGGTCCGTGCTACCGCATCAAACAGCTCCGCCATGTAATCGTGGGGTTCGATCTGAATGCTGTAGGGCTGGAAGGTCAGGCCCAAGCCCAGCGGTTCGGGGGTCTCCACCACTTTCTTGCTGAAAGCTTCCCAATCAAAGTCGGGCCAGGCGCTCAGGTGGGCGTTGTAGTTGCCAACGGCGCCGTTCATCTTGGCCAGAATCTTCACGTTGGCAATGCGGTCGCAGGCGGCTTGCAGGCGGACGACCACGTTGGCCATTTCCTTGCCCACCGTGGTGGGGCTGGCGGTCTGGCCATGGGTGCGGCTCAGCATGGGCACATCGGCGTAGGCGTGGGCCATGTCCCTGAGCTTGAGCACAATTTTGTCCAGAGCGGGCAGGACGACAACATCCCGCGAAGCGCGCAACTGCAAGGCATGGCTGGTGTTGTTGATGTCTTCGCTGGTGCAGGCAAAGTGCACGAACTCACCGGCTTTTTCCAGTTCGGGACGGGCTTCGAACTTGGACTTGATCCAATACTCGACCGCTTTTACATCGTGATTGGTCGTCTTTTCAATAGCCTTAATGGCTTCACCGTCAGCTTCCGAGAAGTTTTTCACCAAGCCCAGCAGGTAGGTGCGGGCGCCGGGGGTCAGGGGTTTGAACTCCTCAAAGCCAGCGTCGCTCAAGGCGATAAACCAAGCCACTTCCACTTGCACGCGGCGGTGCATATAGCCCAGCTCACTGGTCAGGGGGCGCAGGGTAGCAAGTTTGGCGGCGTAACGGCCGTCCAGCGGAGAAAGGGCGGAAATGGCGGAGAAGGTCATCCCCCAATTGTAGGTTGTGCGCCACGGACAACCCCGCACCCCTCAACGGCAACCCCCGCTGGATAGAATCACGCCTCAAGCAACTGCAAAGTCCTCATGAAACTTATCGGATCCACTTCCAGCCCCTTCGTTCGCAAAGTCCGCGTCGTGATGGCCGAGAAGAAGCTCGATTACGTCCTGATTCAGGAAGACGTCTGGTCGGCTGAAACCCGCATCGCGGACTCCAACCCGCTGGGCAAAGTGCCTTGTCTGATTATGGAAGGTGCTGAAGCCCTGTTTGACTCCCGCGTGATTGTGGAGTACCTCGACACCCTGTCCCCCGTGGGCAAGTTGATCCCTGCGGTAGGCCGTGAGCGCGCCGAAATCAAAACCTGGGAGGCGCTGGCGGATGGCCTGATGGAGGCTGCGGTGCTGGCCCGTCTGGAAGCCACATGGACAGGCCGGACCAAGGCTCAACGCAGCCAAGTCTGGATAGACCGCCAAATGCTCAAGGTGAACGATGCCCTCAAAGCGATGGCCCGTGGCTTGGGCGACAAGCCCTTTTGTGCGGGTATCCACCTGAGCCTGGCCGACATTGCGGTGGGCTGCGCTTTGGGCTATCTGGACTTCCGTTTCCCTGAGATTCAATGGCGTGAAGATCACCCCGGCTTGGCCAAGCTCTATGAGAAGCTGGCGCAGCGCCCCAGCTTCGCGGATACCGTCCCGGCCTAAGCCCAGCGCGGCTTTGCAGCCTGAATAGCGCTGCGGGCCGCGTGTTTACAAGGCATTACACAAATACGCTCGCCAAAAGGCGGAGGCTTCACTACAGTCTCCCCACTATGCCGACGTATAAAACTGTCTACAAATGCCGCGAATGCGGGGCCACCAGCTACCAACAGGTGATTGAACGGGCCGCCAGCGGAGCCCTCAAGCCGACCGGTCAGTACAAATGCACGGGTTGCCGCAATGTGTTTGCCAGCCTGCGTGCCTGGTGGGAGCCTCGCCGGCAAGTGGACTTTCAATCCAGCAAACTGTCGCCCCTGGAAATTTCCTCCCAGTGAGGCGGTTTACGCCCAACGGGGAGGCTAGGCCTTAGCTGTTCGTCCGCTTTTTCAGCCAGCGCATCACACCGCCGACCACCGGCAATTTCTCGTAGAGCTCTTCAGCAGCATCCCAGTAATCGCGGTGCAAGGTCACCAGCCCCGCCTCATTGAACACCACGTGGGTGGCGCCAAGAATCACCTGCTCGGTGTCTGGTGAAAATCGTTTGAACCGGAAGCGGAACTCCCAGGTCAAAAAGCACTGCGTCCCCTGGACCACCCGCTCCAGCACCACAAACCGCGGTTGATCGAGCGCCACAAACATGTGGCTGAAGATGCGCTGAATGTCCGCCAACCCAATCACGTCGTTGAATGGATCTTTGAAGCGCGCATCGGAGACATAGATCCTGGACAGCTCCGCTACGGTGTCTGGCGTGATGTGCTCAAAGAAATCCACCATCCGCTGCACGGCAGATTGGTGTGATTCAGCGTTTGATTGCTGGGTGCTCATAGAGTGGCGCGCCGTACCAGCGCAAAAAACAAGCGGTCCGGCAGCAAGCGCAGCAGCTGCATCCACAAGGTAAAACGCCTCGGAAAGTGAATCTCAAACCGGCCATTGGCCCAGCCCTTCACCATGGCGTCTGCGGCTTGAGCGGGTGTGATCAGTGCGGGCATGTCAAAGGCGTTGTTGGCAGTCAGCGGCGTCTGCACAAAGCCGGGACTGATGAGGGACACCCCCAGTCCCTTGTCCCGCAAGTCGAGGTACAAGGTTTCTGCCAGATTGATGAGTGCCGCCTTGGTGGGGCCATAGGCCAGGCTGTTGGGCAGGCCGCGGTAGCCGGCCACACTGCCCACCAGGCTGATGTGGCCGTGCCCTTGCGCCAGCATTGCCGGGGTTACGGCTTGCAGGACATAAAGCGCACCTAGGTAGTTCACTTGCATGTGGCGCTCCATGTCCGGCACGTCCATCTCATAGGCCCGCATGGCGTTGTAATGGCCGGCGCAATAGATCACGCAGTCCAAAGGCCCAGCGGCTAGCAAGGTGTCGACCGCCGCTTGCACTGCGGCCTGGTCTGAGGCATCCAGCACCAGCGCCCGGCTGCCGGGATGGCGAGTGGCGAAATCCTGCAGTGCAGCTTCCTTTCGGGCCGACACGGTCACCCTGGCGCCCAGGGCGTGCAGTGCGGAGGCGGTGGCCTCCCCGATGCCGCTGGACGCACCGACGATCCACACAGACTTTCCCTGCCAATCCACCATGGGCGGGTTCAGGGGTTGAAATAAACCTCTGGAGGAGCTATTAGCTATATTTTTTGTAGCTGCTCGCGCAGATTCGGCGGGCGCGAAAGTGTTTTTTTGCATACATCAGCGCTTGGTAAACGACAGCGTGACTTCGCCCAACTTCACCCCGAATTTGCTCATGGTGGCCTTGTTGAGCATGACCTTGTCAGTCATCAGGTACATCCAGTCATCAAAACGCACCTCGTACACGCTGCCGTCCACCGGCAGGCTCAGGGTGTAAGTCCAGTAAAACGCGTTGCCCCGGGCTTGGCCCTGTGCGGTACCGATCACATCGCCCGCGGTTCCGGTGTACTTGCCGTCGGGCAGCTTGGTGAGGCGCCACACCCGTTTTTGGGTGGTCCCGTCGGAGTAGGTGAAGTCCTCGTCCAGCACGCCCTCGTTGCCCTGCCAGCTGCAGTTCATGACCACGGTAAAGCGCTTCACCACTGCCCCGGAGCGGTCGGTGAAAACGCCGTAGGCATCCAGCGTGCCATTGAAGTATTGCTGGAGGTCCAGCTCCGGCTTCTCAGTGCGGTACTGGTCGATGTTTTGGGAGGCGCAGCCCCCCAGCAACAGGGCGCTGCCGGTGGCAGCAGCAAGGAGCAGGCGTCGTTTCATGGGGACCTCCGCAGAACAAGGGTGGTGAGCAATGTTGCTGCGATGGCTTTCAGGGCACAGGGCAGCAGGCAGTAGGCGAATGTGAGGGTGTTTAAGGCTTGGGCATCCCGCGCGCCCGGTGTGTAGCCCAGCCAGGCCAGCGCGGGCAGGGCCACGCCCGCAGCCAGGGCGAGGTTGAGCTTGGTCGCAAAGTTCCACCAGCCGAAGTAGGCGCCATCAAACCGGCCTCGGTCCCCCTCACCGGCGATGACACCCGCCAACAGGGCGCCCGGGATAGTGAGGTCGGTGCCGAGTGCCACCCCGGAGAGCGCGCACACCAGCAAAAACGGCAGCGTGTCGCCGGCGCCCAGCAGGGAGGCAAACACAAACACGGCAATCGATAACACCATGCCAGCCAGCCAGGTACGGGCCAGCCCTATGCGCGCCACCAGCTTGAGCCACAGCGGGATTGCCAGTGCTGCACACACAAAGTAGCTGCCCAGGAATATCGGCTCGCTCTGGGGCGAGGCTTGCAGCCGGTCTTGCACGAAAAACAAAATCAATGTCGCTGGCACAGCGCTTGCAATCCCGTTCACGACAAACACAGCCAGCAGGGCGCGGAAGGCAGGGCGGGTGAACGGCAGCCAGATAGAGGCTGCTTCTGTGGGTACCGTCGCATCGGCTTCCACGGGCGCTGCGAGTGGTCGTGGTGCGCGTGTCCAGGCCCACCAACCCGCTATAAGTGCTATGAAAAACAGAGCTGCTGTCGCAGGCAGGCCGAGCGCTACAGGCGCAATGGATGCCAAAACCACTCCAGCCAGCCCCAAGCCCTCGCGCCAGGCCACGACCCGGCTGCGGTAGTGCTCGTCCCCGCCCAGCATGGCGCCCCAACTTTGGTGGCTGATACTCAAGAAGCTGTAGGCGGCATAGGTGAACAGCAGGCACACGGTGGCCCAGACCAGCAGCGCCTGGGTGCCTTGCACTGGCGGGAAGAACAACAGATAAAAACCGGCGCCCAAAAGTGCACAAGCCAACGCTGCGCGCTGGAGCAAGGTGGTAGCACCCCGCAGGTAGAGCTTGTCGCTCCAGCGGCCCAGCAGCGGGTCTACCAAGGCGTCCAACAAACGCGCAACCAGCAGCACCAAGCCCAAGGAAGCCAGTGGCACACCGAAGGCTTTGGCGTAGTGGTTAGGAAGGATCACATACAGGGGCAAGGCCACAAACGCCAGGGGCAGCCCCATGAGCCCGTATCGCCAACCCTGGCCGGCTGGCAAATGCGACAAGGTGGCGCTCATGGCGCGACGCCGGCCAGCAGCTCCGCGCGCAAACGAGGCTCACTGGTGTGATCGGCCAACCAGATACCAAAGAACAAGCGACTGAATTCCGGGTCCTTGATGCCCGGACGAGGCTGGCCATTCAGCCAGAACTTCGCGCCTTGACCGGGCACATGCATGCCGGTGATGCGGTCAGCAGCTTTCACGTCCGCAAAGGCCGCGATCATGGCGGCCAGCCAGCGTTCCGCGGTGTCCTGGCTGATTGGGCCCCCGCGACGCATTTCATCGAGCGAGCGCTGGGCAATGGCATTGCCGCTCAGACTTCGCAGATAGGTCAGCTCCAGGGCAAGCGGGCTCTGCCAGAAAGCCGCCGGCTTGAACCCCGCCGTCACCCACAGGCGTGCGTCATAGATGTTGAGCCCGAAAAAGCGCATACGCGTGCTACCCGCCAGACTGGCGCCCGGCAGCTCGCTGCCGACTTCCGCCGGTGGAGCGCTGCTGCCTTGAGCCACTGCCTGCAGGGTCAGCACGGGCAGGAAGCAGGCGGCACTCAATGCAAGGTAGGTGCGGCGCTGGAGCGGGCGTGACATGCGTGGGCTTTCCATCAGGCGTTAGACCCTGCTCAGTCGGGCTTGCGCAAGGTGTATTGCACGACGTCGATGTTGTCTTCCAGGAAAGCTGCCTCGCAGTAGCAGAGGTAGAACTCCCAGATGCGCATAAAGCGCTCATCGAAGCCTTTGCTGAGTACCTCGGCGCGCTTTTCCAGGAAGGCATCGCGCCAACGCTTGAGGGTCTCCGCATAGTCGTGGCCGAACGAGAGTTCATTCACCACGTCCAGACCTGCGGCCCGCGCCTGGGCACGGAATTCCTTGGGGCATGGCAGGCAGCCACCGGGGAAGATGTACTGCTGGATGAAGTCGGTGGATGCTATGTAGCGCTCAAACAGCGCGTCGTCTATCACGATGCTCTGGATGCAGGCGCGACCGCCCGCCTTGAGTTTGTTGGCGATGGTGGCGAAGTAGGTCGGCCAGTATTCACGGCCCACCGCTTCCACCATCTCAATGGAACAAATAGCGTCAAACGGCGCGTCCTGGATGTCGCGGTAGTCCTGCAGCCGCAAGTCGGCTTTGTCCTGAACGCCCAGCTTGCGCATGCGCTCTTCGGCAAAGGCCAGTTGCTCGATGCTCAGCGTGACACCGGTGATACCGGCCTTGAATTCGGTGGTGGCCATTTCGGCCAATGCACCCCAGCCGCAGCCGATTTCCAGCACGCGGTCGCCCGCTTGTACCCCCGCTTCCTCGAGGGCGCGGCGGACTTTGGCTTTCTGGGCGAGGGCCATAGGCTGGTTCAGGTTGGAGCTGAACAAGGCAGACGAGTAGTTCATCGTGTCGTCCAGCCACAGGCTGTAAAACGCGTTGCCCAGGTCGTAGTGTGCGTGGATGTTTTTCTGGCTGTTGGCTTTGGTGTTCCGGTTCAGCAGGTGCTTGATACGGTAGAGCAGGCGCCCGGCCCAGCTGCCGTAAATCACGCCTTCGACTTCAGCCCGGTTCTTCACCAGCACCCGAAGCAGTTCGGTGAGGTTGGGGGTGGTCCAGTCACCGGCGATAAAGCTCTCGGCAAAACCGATATCACCGGACTTGAGGGCTGCGCCGCATACCTTCCAGTTATGCAGCACCAGGCTGGCGTGCGGGGTAGCCTCGCCACCGAAGCGGTGGGCGCTGCCGTCAGGCAGTTGCACGGTCAGGCTACCGTGGCGGAGCTTTTGCAGCAGCTTGAATACGGTGCGGGCAGCAGCCGGGGTGCCAGCAGGCAGAGTGGTTGCAGCCGGTGTCGTGGAAGGCATGCCGGGGTTCATGGTGTTGGAGTTCATGGCAGTCTCGGGCGTCAAGGTTCAGGGTGTGTCTGCGTGAGGTTGGGGCGTGCCGGCACGGGTGGTCAACAAAGCCGGGGGCACGGGCTTGCGGAAGAAAGGTACTTTTTTGATCCACAGCTTGAGGGCTTGCCAGTGGATACGCGCCACGACGCCCAGCGTCATGGCCGGGTAGTGCCAGAGCGCATGGCGTTGGCTTGCGGCAGTCAAGGCTTGGAGTTTGCCGCTCACGCTGGTCTCAATCAGCGGGCCGCTTGCATCGTCGTAGTCAATCCGGGCGACAGTGCGGCGGAGGTCGGCGGTGAGCATGAAGCGGAAGCGGTAGCCGCCCTCCACAGGGCAAAACGGCGAGACGTGAAATACTTTATCTGCCCGCAGTTCCTGACCGAAGCGGGGCTGGTCCAGCAGGTAGCAATGCCGCTCGCCGAACGTGTTGTTCACCTCCACCAGGATGGCGCGCAGGCTGCCGTCCGCACGGTGGCAGTACCAGAAGCTGACTGGCTTGAAAGTAAAACCCAACACGCGGGGGTAGCAGTGCAACCAGACCTCGCCGGTGGCATCGGTAATGCCTTCCGCGGCGAGCAATTGGTCCAACCAGGCCAATGCGCCGCCTTGGGCCAAGGAACGCCCATCGCCGTGGTCGACGTCATAAAAGCTCAGTGCCGCAAAGCGGTTGCGTGCAAGGTGTCCGCCGGTTTGTTGGGCCATGCTGCGCATGGGCAGCATCAAAAAATAGGTGCCGTAGGCAAAGGCATTGCGCACCGGTTTGAGCCGGGTATGGCGCACCTCGCCAAAGCCGATCAGCGGCATGGCTAAGGGCGAAGTGGCGGGCGCAAGACCGGGTTGCATGGCGATGTCCGTCAAACTGCTTCCAGGCCCAGTCGCGCCTTCAGACGGCGTGCGACGTCCAGCCCGGATTTGAGACCGTCTTCATGGAAGCCATAACCGGTCCATGCGCCGCAGAAGTAGGTGTGTTGCTGACCTTGCAGTGCGGGCACTTTGTGTTGTGCCTGAATGGCAGCAAGATCGAACACCGGATGGGCATAGTCAAAACTGCCGTGGATCAAGGCGGGGTCGATCTCGCTCACCGGGTTCAGCGAAACGACCACGCTTTGCGCAAAAGGCAGCGGCTGCAGCATGTTGAGCAAATAGTGCAGGCAGACCCGTGCGCTGTCCTGGCCTGCGTCGGCACTGCGTTCGTAGTTCCATGCGGCCCAGGCACGGCGGGCTTGTGGCAACACACGGGTATCCGTGTGCAGCACCGCGCGGTTGGGCTGGTAGCGAATGGCGCCCAGCGTTTCACGCTCTTCAGGGCTGGCGTCGCCAAGCAGGGCCAGACTTTGGTCAGAGTGGCAGGCCAGAACGACCTCGTCAAAGCGCTCGGTTTGCCCGTTGATGGCAAGCGTTACGCCCTGCGCGTCACGGACGATATGTTGCACCGGGGTGTTCAGTCGCTTGTCGGCAATCTTGGAGATGATTTTCTCGACATAGTGCCGGGCGCCCCCGGTCACCGTCCACCATTGGGGCCGGTTACTCACCTGGATCAAGCCGTGGTTGTGGCAGAAGCGGATCATGGTGGCCACCGGGAACTGGAGCATCTGGTCGGTCGGGCAGCTCCAGATACAACCCAGCATGGGCAGGAAATACCAGTCGCGGAACTCGGCCGAGAGTTTGTGCTGCACGAGAAACTCAGAGAGGGGCTGCATCAGCTCTTTCTCGGCATTGCGCACCGCAATGTCGGTGGCCAAAGCGTTGAACCGGAGCACGTCCCTCAGCATGCGAAGAAAGCGTGGATTCACCAGGTTGCTGCGCTGGGCGAACACGGTGTCCAGTGAGGAGCCGCTCCATTCCAGCGCACCAGACCCTTTGGCCCCTGGTACTTGGACCGAAAAGGACATGTCTGACTTGGCTGTATCCACACCCAGTTCGGCAAATAGCGCGATCAGGTTGGGATAAGTGCGTTCATTGAAGACCAGAAAGCCTGTGTCTACACCATGGGTCACCGGGCCGGCGGAGCCGGGCAATGTGACATCCACCGTGTGCGTGTGCCCACCGAAATAGTCGCCTGCTTCCAGTAAGGTGATGTCTGCGAGGCCGTGCAAGCGGTGAGCAACGGCAAGGCCCGAGATGCCGGAGCCGACGATGGCAATCTTCATGCGGCGCTCCCGCAAGCAGTGGAGACAGTGACTGGATGGATGCTCATACGGTACAGCTTAAACGTCTTGGTAATTTTGTGACTGGTTGGTAATATATCGCAATGCTTGGTTTTTGTGTGGCTTTTTCAAATACTTTGCCCGCCATGCAAAAAGCCCTTGTGACTGAAATGTGTCAAGTAATTGACACACGTCAGGACTAAAATTTGCCCAGTTTTGAAAGGTTGTCATGCTCTACCCCGAACTCTTTAAACAGTTGGAATCTGTGCGCTGGGACATGGATAAAGACATCCCTTGGGATAGCTTTGACCCTGCCATGCTCTCTGATGAGCAGGCTGCCACGATCAAGATGAACGCGATCACCGAGTGGGCAGCGTTGCCGGCTACCGAAATGTTCCTGCGGGATAACCGGGGCGACAGCGATTTTTCGGCCTTCATGTCGATCTGGTTTTTCGAAGAGCAAAAGCACTCCTTGGTATTGATGGAGTACCTGCGCCGTTTCCGGCCCGACATGGTGCCCACCGAAGAAGAACTGCACGCCATCCGTTTTGAGTTTGATCCTGCCCCCGCGCTGGAAACGTTGATGCTGCACTTCTGCGGCGAGATTCGCCTCAACCATTGGTATCGTCGTGCGAGTGACTGGCACACCGAGCCGGTCATCAAGGCCATCTATACCAAGCTTAGCCAGGATGAGGCGCGCCACGGCGGCGCCTATTTGAAATACATGAAGCGCGCCATCGGCAAGTTCGGCGTCGAAGCCAAGTCAGCGTTCGCCAAAGTGGGTGTGTTGATGGCCAGTGCGCGCCGCACGGCACAGGCGCTTCACCCCACCAATTTGCACGTTAACAAATCCTTGTTTCCGCGGGACACCATCCAGAGCCGACTACCCAACCCGGAGTGGCTGGAGCACTGGCTGGACAAGCAAATCAATTTCGACGCCGTCTGGGAAACCAAGGTGGTGGAGCGCATCCTGCACAACATGAGTCTGCTCATGGAGCGCAGCTTCACCACCGTGCAGGAGCTGAACAAGTTCCGCAAAGAATTGTCCAAGGACCTGACGGGCGCGCCCGTTGCGTCACCAGGGGCGGTCTGACTTCGGCAGGGCGGTAAGCGGCAATAGCCGCTCCAAATTCAGCTGCACCTTCACATCGCGGTGTGGCACGCTGGCCACAATGCGGTGTTCCCGCATGCTGGTGTCGCGGATGGCGGGTTCGACGGTAGGCACGCCGCTCTTGTTGATAAGTACTGCAACCCGGGGCGTCGTGGTGTTTTGTCCGCGTTGAATGACAACACCGACCTCATGGGTCGCCAAGCGCACAAACGAGCCGGGCTGATAGATACCCACCGCCTTGATGAGGGCGGCTCCTGCTTCGTCAATGGTCTGGTTCTCGTCGAAATAACAGGCTTGCATGGCCGCGGCCGGAGCGATCGGCAGGCGCGACGCACGGGGCGCCAGTCGCGCAGCAAACATGTCAGCGCGCCGGATCAGACGTGCCAAGCGGTCGCCGGGCGTGCGCGGGGCCAAGGGGCCGGGCGCTGCAGTGTGATGTTGGTGGACTGCCGTCAGCCACACCGGCTCCTGAATACCCATCTGCTTGAGCAACAGTGCGGATCGCGCGGCATGTTGTTCGATCTGCAGTTGCTGTGCCTGGTTGGGCGGTTCCAGTTGCTGAGCAAGCTTGTCCTGCATGTCCGTCATGCTGTAGTTCATGGTCAGCGCAGCCATGCCGACCAAGGACTGCTCCGGTTCCGGCCAGTTCAGCACATCCTTGGCGGCCAACATACACATTACGCTGACCAACATGGCGTGGGTCGCGCTGTACATGCGCATTTCTGTGGAGGACAGGTAAATCAAGGCGAACAGCGTGCCGTCCGGGTTGCGCTGGGTGTGCCTTACCAGCTGCCGTTGCAGGCGCTCCAAGCGGTCCCGGAAACTGGCTTCGTGCGTGTCGCGCAGCAGTGCATTGCAAATGGCTTGCAGATCCAGCCAGTCCATGCGATCGTCCTGCGCGGCCTGGCGTTCGGTCAAGGTGTCACTGGAAATCTGGGTTTCTGCAATCTCGCCCAAGGGTTTGTCGTCCCGCACCAGACCATACAAGTGGTCCACATAAGCGCGGTGAAGGGCCTCAGAATCTGCGACGTCGATGAACAGTCCGCCCCCTCGATGTGAGATCTCATCCAGGTCGCGCCGTGATGGAATGACATAGCCTTTGCGGGCCAAAAGAACTCCATCCTTGTCCATGAGCGGGAAAGGGAGTGGGGATCCGATACGTATCGATTCGATATTGACGGCGACGAGGTGCATAAGGCTGCGCGATTATGCAGCTTCCATCGGCGCTTGGCGTCCACGCTTGAATTGGGTGGTGAAACAGGTGGAACTGATAGGATCGCCGCATGAAAGATGCAGTTCCACTCCCCGCTTTCCTCGACAAAATCACGCGTTTCGAAGACCTGTCAGAGGCGATCGCCAAGCTACCCAAGCCCTGGGTGTTTACGAATGGGGTGTTTGACGTTCTGCACCGGGGTCACGTCCTGTATCTCGCCCAAGCACGTGCTTTGGGGGGCAGTCTGATCGTTGCGCTCAATACCGATGCCTCGGTACGTCGACTCGGCAAGGGGGATGACCGTCCGCTCAATGCGGAAGCTGATCGCGCGGTGGTGATGGCCAGCCTTGCTGCTGTGGATCTGGTGACGTGGTTCCCTGAAGACACCCCGGAAGCCCTGATCGCGCACATCCGCCCCGACATCCTGGTCAAAGGCGGGGACTACGATATGTCCAAACTGCCGGAAACCAAATTGGTGGAGAGCTGGGGTGGATTCGCCCGCGCACTGCCTTTTGTATCCGGCTACTCGACAACCGGTCTGGTTAAAAAAATCAGGGCTACAACTGCGGGGTAGCAAAACGCGTCTCAGGCGCCGAAAACCTGGTGCCAAAGCACCATACCCGCATTTTGTTGCTCAGTGGCTTCTTCGGCTGGCACCTGTGTAGGGGCCTCATCCAATCGGGCTTGGTGCTGTAGTTGACGCAGCTGCCGATAGGTTTGTGCGGCCTCCTCTCCCACCGGGGCTGGTAATAAGCCTACCGCCTGAGCACGTTGTAGCAAGGCAATGTTTCCAACGTTGTCCAGCAATGATGGGTGCAGGCGCCCCGCACTGAGCACCAAGTACTGCACAGTAAATTCGATATCGACCATGCCACCCGGGCTGTGCTTGACGTCAAACCATTCCGGACCCGTGTTGTGGCTGCTGCGCACCTTGTCGCGCATGCTGTGAATTTCTTCGAGCAAGGCGATCGGGTCGCGCTGACTGCACAGCACTGCGTGGCGCACTTCTTCAAAACGCAGAGCCAGTTCTGGTGAGCCAAACACACAGCGTGCGCGGGTAATGGCTTGATGTTCCCAAGTCCAGGCCGTATTACTACCGCGCTGTTGCTGGTAGTTGGCGTAAGCCTCGAAGCTGGTGACCAGCAGGCCTGAATTGCCGTTGGGGCGAAGGGCAGTATCGATCTCATAGAGATCACCCTCGCCCGTCTTTACGGTCAGCCAATTGATCAGCTTGCGCACCAGGGTGGAATAAATCTCCGATGCACGTTCATCTGTGTCGTCGTAGACAAAAACAATGTCGAGGTCACTGCCGTATCCCAGTTCCTTGCCGCCCAGCTTGCCATAGGCAATGATGCCGAAGTGCGGAACCTCGGTGTGGCGCGTCTTTAGGCGGCTCCAGCACCAGCGTGTGGTGATGCTCAGAACGGATTGGGCCAATGCACTCAGGTCATCGGCTACCTGCTCAACGGTGATGCGTCCCTCCACATCGCGGGCAAGCGTTCTGAATACCTCTGCATGGTGGGCGCGACGCAACAGGTTCAACAGGCTTTCGTCATCATCTTCCCCGCTGCCTTGGAGTGCCTGCAGGCGGCGTTCCAAATCGGCTTCAAAGACAGCCGGATCGAAGCGCTCGTCCAGAATGCGACTGTCTGCCAGCTCGTCGATGACGCCCGGGTGTTTGAGCAGGTACCGCGCAGGCCACCGCGCTGCACCCAACATCCGCAATAGGCGCTCATGGACTTGCGGTCGCTCCAACAACATGGCGAGGTAGCTTTCCCGCCGAAGCAAGGGCTCCATCCAATCGGCCAGCCTCACGGCAGCGTCTTCCGTTGTTCTGCCGTCTTGCACCCACTGCGCCGTACGATGCACCAAGCGCGCAAGACGCTGACGCGACTCCTCTTTCAGTGCAAGCACTCTGGGGTGCGCGCGCCAAGCAGCAATACGCTCTTTGAAGCTGCCGCTCAAAGCGTCCAAGGTGGCATCGAAGTCGTATACCTCGGCTTTACTTTTTCCGGTGCAACCTTTGCATTGAGGCTCTCCACCACCCAGTAGCGCATCGAATTCCTGCGCCACCATCTCGCGATGCCGGTCCAGTTCTCGCAGCAGGGCACTGCTGTCGGGGAGCTCCATGGATCGGGCTATCCAGAGCAGGTCGGATTCTTCTGTTGGCAGTACATGGGTTTGCTGGTCATCCAGGTACTGGATACGGTGCTCCACTTGGCGCAGAAAGAGGTAGGCCTCTGCCAGCCCGGTGGCGGTAGCTTGCGGCATCAGGCCGGCTTGCACCAGGCGCTGCAGAGCGCTGACAGTGGGCCGGGTACGCAGGTCCGGGTACTGACCGCCGCGTACCACCTGAAGCAACTGGACAGTAAATTCGATTTCCCGGATACCCCCGCGGGACAGCTTGACGTCATTGCTGCGCTCCGGCCGGCCGGCACTGCGCTTGGCAGCATGCTCCCGGATCTGGCGGTGCAAGATCCGCAATGAATCAAAAACGTTGTAGTCGAGGTAGCGCCGGAACACAAAGGGCACGACCACTCCCCGCAACTGCAATGCGGTCGCTGAGCCTACAGCTGCGGCCGGCGCAACGACCCGGCTTTTTAACCAGGCAAAACGTTCCCATTCCCGGCCTTGCACGTGGAAATACTCTTCCAGTGCGCCGAGCGATACCGCCGAGGGGCCGGAGTTGCCATTGGGACGCAACGCAAGGTCAACACGGAAGACGAAACCATGGTCGGTGCTGTCTCCTACCAAGGCATACATGGCCCGCACCATTTTCCCGAAGAATTCCTGGTTTGAGATGCGCCCGCGCCCTTGCGGGTCACCGCTGGTTTCTCCATCCTGGTCATAGACGTAGATCAGGTCGATATCACTGGAGACATTGAGTTCGCGAGCGCCTAGCTTGCCCATGCCAATGACCAACAATTGCGCGGGGCTACCGTTCGCAGCTTGAGGTGAGCCGTACTGGCTGGCCAGCTGCGAGTAGCTTGCCGCATACGCCTGATCCAGTGCCCATTCGGCCAGGCCCGTCATGACGCCGGTGACTTGGGAAACATCCGCGGCACCGCCGCAATCGAGACAGACCAAGCGTTCCAATGTGAGCTGCCGGGTAATGCGCAGCGATGTGCCCAAGTCATGCCCTGCAATTTGCAGGGTTTCTGTGAGGCGGGAAAGGTCTGCCTTGGTGGGCAGGCCTGCGGGCAGCATGGCCAGCTCGGTGGCGTAACGCCGCCGTATGCGCTGGGCAAAACGGGAACCGTCCGACACAGCGGAATTCTCAAGGCGGGTCATAATTCCTGACTAAGTCCCCATAGCACGATGAACGATTTGATTTCCGCCCCCTCACTCCGTCTCCGGGTGTTTGCAATCCTTGCAAAATGGGCGTTGTGTGTGCTGGCTATGGCGTGGCTGGCCGTTGGCTTGCTCTGGTGCGGACTTCATTTTGTCATTGTGCCGCGAATCGCAGATTTCCGCCCATGGGTGGAAACGCAGGCCACGCAAGCTTTGGGGTTGCAGGTCCGCATCGGGGAATTGCAAGCCCGGTCCAATGGTGTCATCCCTTCCATCGAATTGCTGCGCGTCACGGTCTTCGATCGCGAGGGGCGTCAAGCTTTGCTGTTGCCCAGCGTTTCAGCCGCCTTGTCGCCGCGCTCCATCTTGGGGTTGGGTTTTGAGCAGTTGCATGTCGATAGTCCGCAACTCGATATCCGTCGGACTGTGGACGGCAAATGGTGGATTGCGGGATTGGATGTGGCAACTTCACCGAACCAGGACAGTGGGGGAGCGGACTGGCTGTTCTCTCAATCCGAAGTCGCCTTGGTGAATGGCAGCGTGACCTGGACGGATGAAACGCGCTCGGTAGAGCCGGTCACCTTTCAGCGCGTCAATCTGGTCGTGCGTAACCGCTTGCGCACCCACTCCATGCGATTGGATGCAGACCCTCCGGAACACTGGGGTGCACGGCTGAGTGTGCAGGGCGTTTTCCGCCAGCCACTGTTATCCCGGCATGCTGGCCAGTGGTCAGACTGGGACGGGCAGGCGTATGCGGACTTCTCGCGGGTAGATCTGGCCGAACTGGGGCGTTATGTGGACCTGGGTGTCCAATTGGCACGGGGCAGTGGCGTGTTCCGTGCGTGGGTCGATGTGGTGCGCGGCACGCCCACCGGTGCCGTAGCCGATGTCAGCCTGAGCCAAGTGAATTTGACAACGGGTCCCTCGCTGGAGCCGCTGGCACTGACTTCGGTGTCCGGCAGATTAGGCGCCAAGGCCTTGGATGGCGGTAGTGAATTCAGCACGGAGTCATTGCAGTTTGTCACGCAAGACGGGCTGCATTGGCCGGGGGGCAATGTGCGCCTGCAACTGTTCGCCCCAAGCCATAAAGCGCCTGAACACGGCACATTGACGGCAGACCGGTTGGACCTGGCGGCTTTGGCCCAGATTGCAGGCAGGTTACCGCTGGAACCCCAGGCCCATGTACTGCTGCAAAGGCTGGATCCCAAAGGCGTCGTGGATGGCTTGGAGGCCAGCTGGCAAGGACCCATCGCAACGCCTCAAACTTACAAGGCCAAAGGCAAGGTCAGTCAGTTGAGTTTGCCCTCCTGCCACTGTGAGGCAGACAGTCGTCCCGGGGTGCAAGGCCTGGATGCCGAATTTGATATGGACCAAACGGGCGGCAAGGCAACGCTCGCCCTGCGCCGTGGCATGGTGGATGCGTATGGAGTGTTTGAAGACCCCGTCGTATTTTTTGACCAGTTCACAGGCGATCTCCAGTGGAAGGTGGACGGTCCGCGTCTTGCCGTGAATGGCAGCAATGTACGGTTTTCAAATGCAGATGGGCAGGGAGAGCTGAAGTTCAGCTGGCAAAGCGCGGTGTCCGGCAGTGCAATGGCGGGCCCCGGTACTTTGGATTTGCAAGGCACCTTGGCCAGGGCGGATGGCGCCCGTGTGCACCGTTACCTGCCGCTGGCCATGGAAAAAGACTCTCACGAATACTTGCGTGGCGCCTTGCTGGGCGGTGTGGCGAGCAACGTGCAGTTCAAGGTCAAAGGGGACCTCGCGAAGTTCCCGTATCGCACGGGGCAATCCGGTGAGTTCCGTATTGCCGCATCCGTGCAGAACGGCAGTTTTGCCTTTGCCCCTGCCTATGTACTGCCCAAGGACAGCCTCCCGTGGCCGGTACTGAACCAATTACAAGGCGAAATGGTGCTGGACCGGGACGTTCTGCAAGTCAAAATCAACCGCGGTTTGGTCGGGGGTACAGGCTTGCAGATCGGCAAGGCGGAGGCCCAGGTCACTCGCTTGTACGACGCCTCTCAGGTGAGTGTGACGGCCGAGGCCAAGGGTCCCTTGCCGGACCTGCTGACGGTGGTTAACACCTCCCCCCTGGGCCCCCTGATGGATAAAGCCCTCGCGCAGGCCACCGCTACGGGCGTGGCGGACTACAAGTTGAAGCTAGGTTTTCCAGTGTCGGACGTCAACAAGGCGACCGTGCAAGGCAGCATCGTGCTGAGTGGCAATGACCTGCAAATCATTCCGGACACCCCCAAGTTCAGCCGCGCACGCGGGACGATTAACTTCTCCGAGTCCGGCTTCAGTCTGGCCGGTGCCCAGGCCAGAGCCTTGGGGGGTGACATCAAAGTGGAGGGCGGCTTGTCCTTTGTGGCGGCCCCTGCCACTGCGCCTGCTGCACGTACAGCGCCTAACCAATTGAGGTTTTCCGGGACGGCGACGGCTGAAGGCTTGCGGCAATCCCGGGAGTTGGGTGCCGCAGCTCGTTTGGCGCAATTTGCCACGGGCAGCGCTCCTTACACCGCCAGTTTGGGGTTCCGCTCCGGCGTCGCGGAGTTGCAAATCAATTCCACCCTGGCAGGCATGGGCTTGAGTTTGCCCGCGCCTTTGGGAAAAACAGCGGACACTCCCTTGCCGGTGCGTTTCGAGTCCGCGTTGATGCGCCCTCTGGCTGGTGGGCAGCCGAATGCCCGTCTGCGCGACCGTTTGCAGCTTGATGTGGGCAAGTTGGCCTCGTTGACGTTTGTGCGCGACCTATCGGGCGTCGAGCCCAGGGTGCAGAGTGGTGCGATCGGGGTGGGCCTGGCGGCCGACGAATCCGCTCCCTTGCCGGATGAAGGCGTGGTGGCCAACATGAATATTCCGCGCCTCGATGCGGATGCGTGGTCTACCGTGCTCGATAAATTGAGCATGGATGTGCCCGCCAACCCGGGCGCCAAGCCTGCAGGCAATGGCGGACTGGCTACAAGCGGCTATATGCCCACTGTGCTGGTGCTGCGTGCGAAGGAATTGTTGGTTTCCGGGCGGCAGATCAACAACGTGGTGGTGGGCGGTGGTCGCGAAGGTCCTCTATGGCGTGCCAACCTGGATGCCACGGAGCTCAGCGGCTACATGGAATACCGGCAACCTTCCGGCGCCAATGCAGGCCGCTTGTATGCGCGCTTGGCCCGCCTCTCCATTGGCCAGAGCAGTGCCCAGGATGTGGAATCCCTGCTGGATGAACAGCCGTCTGCCATTCCTGCACTCGACATCGAGGTGGATGACTTTGTGCTCCGGGGCAAAAAGCTGGGGCGCATCGATATTGAAGCGGTCAATTTGGGGAGCGCCAACACCCGGGAGTGGCGCCTGAACCGATTCAACATTCAGACGCCGGAGGCTCAGCTTACGGCGAGCGGCAACTGGGCCAGCATCAATGCGTCTGCCGCTCCGGTGGGCAAGAGCGTACGCGAGCGCCGCCGTACTGTGCTGAACTTCAAGCTTGACATCAATGACTCTGGCGAGCTGCTCAGCCGGCTGGGGATGCCGGGCGTGGTCCGCAAAGGCAATGGCAAGGTGGAAGGACAAGTGGCATGGGCGGGTTCCCCGATCACGGTCGACTACCCGAGCATGAGCGGTAAGTTCAATGTGAATGTGGAAACCGGCCAGTTTTTGAAAGCCGAGCCCGGGATCGCCAAATTGCTGGGCGTGTTGAGCCTGCAAAGCCTGCCGCGCCGTTTGACCTTGGATTTCCGGGATGTATTCAGTGAGGGCTTTGCGTTTGATTACTTCCGGGGCGATATTGGGATTGAGCAGGGCATTGCCAAAACCAGCAACTTGCAGATGAAGGGCGTGAACGCTGCGGTGTTGATGGACGGCCAGGCCGACATCGCCAAGGAAACCCAGAACATGCGGGTGGTGGTGGTGCCTGAAATCAATGCCGGCAGTGCTTCCTTGATTGCCTCGATCATCAACCCGGTCGTGGGTTTGAGCAGTTTTTTGGCCCAGCTTCTGTTGCGGGGGCCCTTGGTCAATGCCGCCACCCAGGAGTTCATTGTGGATGGCACTTGGCTGGACCCCAAGGTGACCCAGGTGCCCCGCAAGCCTTGAGAGCGCAAAGCTGCTTTGTTAATCGGAGAAATGTATGAAAGTTGCTGCCATTCAGATGGTGTCCACCGGTGATTTGCACGACAACCTCCAGGTCGCGCGCTCCCTGCTTGCGCAGGCGGCAGACGCGAGGGCGGAGTTGGCAGTGTTGCCCGAGTACTTCTGCCTGATCGGCATGAAGGACTCCGACAAACTGGGCATCCAGGAGCCCTATGGCTCAGGCCCCATTCAAGCGTTTGTTGCCAACGCCGCGCGGGATCTGGGGCTGTGGATTGTGGCCGGTACCCTGCCCCTGACGGCGAGCCAGCCCGACCATGTGTTCAACAGTTCACTGGCCTACAACCCGCAAGGCGAGTGCGTGGCCCGTTACGACAAGATCCACCTGTTCCGCTTCAGCAATGGCACGGAGAGTTATGACGAATCCCGTGTGCTCGAGCGCGGGAGCACACCCACCGTATTCACCTTGCCTTCCAAAGACGGACACAGCTGGTCGGTGGGCATGAGTGTCTGCTACGACATGCGCTTTGCCGAGTTGTACCGCGAGTACGCCAAGCGGGGTGTGGACCTGTTGCTGGCGCCCAGCGCCTTTACCCACACGACGGGCGAAGCCCATTGGGAAGTGCTCTTGCGGGCACGCGCGATTGAAAACCTGTCTTTTGTGGCAGCTGCCGCCCAAGGCGGTGTGCACCCCAGCGGGCGGCGTACCTGGGGCCAGAGCCTGCTGATCGACCCGTGGGGCAAGGTACTGGCCCAACAGGCGCAAGGCCCGGGGGTGGTGCTGGCGGATCTGGATTACCGCCAACTCCAACACTGCAGGGCACAGCTGCCCGCTTTGCAACACCGGGTTTTGGCGTGAATGCTATGAATTCAGGAGCTGCCTGCGCATATCCCATGAGCGCTAGTGGCTGTTTTTGTCCTTATCATCGTCTTGCGGCAGTTCGCCGTTCTCCCGGCCCGAAAACATGGTCCACCAAATGATGCCTACAAATATCAGGCCCGCGCCCAAGGCTTCCAGCAGTAGCAAGGTCATGAATCGTGTCCTGATGTGGGGGTGTTGGCTGCCGATTGTAGGGACGCTGGCCGCCTGCGGCAGTGTCCCCATGGCCACCAGGGCTCCTGTGGAGTCGCCCCGCTCGCCAGCGGTCAGTGCACCGGCTGTGGCGACTGCCCCTGCCGTGGTGCAGGCGCGCAGCCGCTGGGTGCCGGTGCCCTGGGAGGCATTGCCGGGATGGGGCAGTGACAGCTTGTTCGAGGCCTGGAACGCCTGGTTGAAAAGCTGTGAGAAGCCACAGCCTCCGTTGGCGTCCCTGTGCGGTGATGTGCGTCGCTTGAGCATCGGCAGCGCGCAGGAGCAAATGGAATGGATGCAGTCACGCCTGCAGCCGCACCGGGTGGAAACACCCCAAGGCGAGGCTACCGGTTTGCTGACCAGCTATTACGAGCCCATCATTGAAGCCAGCCGCAATCCGGCGCCCGGATTCACCGTGCCCCTCTACCAGTTGCCTGCAGGGTTGGCCACCCGCAAGCCGTGGTTTACACGCCAGGAAATGGATACCTTGCCCGAAGCACAGGCTGCCTTGCGCGGCAAAGCCATTGCCTACATGGCAGACCCGGTGGATGCGCTGGTGCTGCAGATTCAAGGCTCCGGCCGGGTGCGCATCACGCAGCCCGACGGGAGTCAACGCTGGGTCCGGCTGGCGTACGCCGGCACCAACGACCAACCCTACCGGAGTGTGGGGCGCTGGTTGTTGGACCAGGGCCTGATCAAGGACGCCTCCTGGCCCGGCATCAAGGCCTGGTTGGCCCAGAACCCGCAGCGCCAGCAAGAGCTGCTCTGGGCCAATCCGCGTGTGGTGTTTTTCAAGGAAGAAGTGCTGGGTGATCTGGATGCAGCCTTCGGACCCCGTGGCGCACAGGGTGTGGCGCTGACGCCGGGTCGCTCGATTGCGGTGGACCCAGGCAGCATTCCTTACGGGGCACCAGTGTGGCTGGCGTCCAACGGGAATCAAACAAATTTGCAAAAACTGGTTTTGGCGCAAGATACCGGCAGTGCCATCACAGGGGCCGTGCGGGCGGATTATTTTGCAGGCTGGGGGGCTGAGGCTGCAGAGCTTGCGGGGCGCATGCGTCAGCCCTTGCAAATGTGGATTTTGTGGCCCAAATAAGCCAGAAACCGTTAGTATGGATGCATTGAATCTGTGAGATTCGGAAATCAAGGACGGGCCCCATGAGCAAAGAGATGCGTGACATTGATGAGCGTACCAATCTGGCCGCCAACAGCATGTTTGAGTTGCTGTTGTTCCGTTTGGGTGAGGCCCCCGGTACGCAGCGCCGTGAGCTGTTCGGCATCAATGTGTTCAAGGTACGCGAGATTCTGGTGATGCCCGAGATCACTGCCATGGTCAATTCGCCACCCTCCGTCATGGGCGTGGCCAATATCCGCGGCCAGATGATTACCGTCATCAACCTGCCTCAAGTGGTCGGTTGCAAGCCCACCAAGGGCTTGGGCATTCTGTTGGTGACCGAGTTTGCGCGGACGACGCAGGCTTTCGCGGTTGAAGAAGTCAACGAAATTGTCCGCCTGGAGTGGAAGCAGGTGCTCTCTGCGGAGAATACGGGTGGCGGGCTGGTCACCAGCATCGCGCGGCTGGACGGCAACGCAGAAAACACCCGCTTGGCGCAGGTGCTGGACGTGGAGCAGATCCTGCGCGATGTGATGCCGCAGGAAGTCAAGGAAGAGGCCCTGAGCACCGCGCCCAAGTTGCGCCTGGAGCCCGGCCAGATCATTCTGGCGGCCGACGATTCGGCGGTGGCCCGCATGATGATTGAGAAGGGTCTCAAGGGCATGGATGTGCCCTACGTCATGACCAAGACCGGCAAGGAAGCCTGGGAGAAGTTGCAATCCCTGAATGCGCAAGCGACTGGCGAAGGCAAGTCCATCAAAGACAAGGTGGCTTTGGTGCTGACGGACCTGGAAATGCCGGAGATGGATGGGTTCACTCTGACCCGCAACATCAAGCAGGACGGGCGCTTCAGCACTATCCCTGTGATCATTCACTCTTCATTGACGGGTGCGACCAACGAGGGCCACGTCAAGAGCGTGGGGGCAGATGCTTACATCGCCAAGTTCGTGGAAGAAGAACTGGCCGCCACCATCCGCGAAGTGCTGCACCGCTGAAGCGGGTAAAGCGTCCTTACATCCTGCACTGCACGAGTGCAGCGCCTTCTGTGAGCACAAACTCGCGGAAGGCCTGATTGACACCGCTCAGGCTGGAGTCGCGCCGGTGCAGCAGGCACCAGTCCAGCATTTTGGGCATGTCCTCCATCTGCAGGACAGCGAGTTTCCCTGCTTCAAACTCCACTTGAAAAGTGTGCGCCGACAGAAAGCTGATGCCCATGCCGGCAATCACCGCCTGCTTGATGGTCTCGTTACCGGACAGCTCCATGGACAGGCGTACCTGCAGGGACTGTGCCTGAATCAGGTGTTCGAAAAAGTGACGCGTTGCAGAACCAGGCTCCCGGAAGATGAACGGCTCATTGCGCAAGGAATCCCAGTGCACACGCCGCTTTTTGGCCAAGGGGTGATTTGCCGACGCGACGATGCAGTGTGGGTTTTGTGCGAACGTTTCGGCCTCCACGTCAGCCTCTGAGGGCGGGTAGCCCGCAATCGCAACATCCAATTGATGGTCTTGCAGCATGGCGAGAATCGTCTCCCGGCGATCCACCGTGAGTTTGAATTTCACTCCGGGCCAGCGCTCTGCGAATGCCATCAAAAGCGCCGGGGCAAAGTAATGCGCGGAGGACACCACGCCCAGATGCAGCAAGCCGCCATGCCCACCCTCTGCAGGGTGGAATGCACCCATCGACTCTTCAGCCAGCAAGACCTGATTCAGTATCCGCCGGCATTGACGGAGCATTTCTTCCCCTGCCTGGCTAAGGCTCACCTTGCGGCCTGCTTTGACCAGCAGCTGTAGCCCTACTTCCGTTTCCAGTTGCTGGACTTGCATGGAAACGGCGGGTTGTGTGACGTTCATGACTTCAGCCGCCCTGGAGTAGCTCAAATGCGTTGCTACCGCTTCAAACAAACGGAGTTGACGCAGGGTCAAGTTCCGGAGCCGGTGTTGCGTGTATTCGGGCTGGGTTTCCTTGCCAGTGAGGCGCTGGTTACGGGATATCCCTAGGGAATGCTTCTTGGTAGCGGTGACTTTGACAGATGCTTTCATCAGTACTTTCCCTAGGAAAAAGTCAGTTGGGGTGCTTCTTGTCCCTGCAGGCGTCTTGCCATGGCGACATACACGGGGCACATCCATAGACGCATAAGAATAACTGATCGAATTTATAAAAATGTCTGCGTTGTGCCTATGGCTTGCACTGTCTACAGTCACGCCAATTCTTCGTAACTGCACTGCCCATGACAACACGCATTTCTCCCGTCCCGTTTCCCGTGTGGAATGAGGACCACGCTGCCCGGCTGGATCAGCCTAACCTTCTCCTGTACCGCTCCAATCTGCTCGGTTCCGACCTGCGCATCACCAACTATGGTGGTGGCAATACGTCAGCCAAGATCACCCAAAAGGATCCTCTCACCGGTCAGGATGTGCAGGTGCTATGGGTCAAGGGCTCGGGCGGCGATGTGGGTTCCATGAAGCTCGATGGCTTCTCGACCCTGTACATGGACAAGCTCATTGCCTTGCAAGACATTTACCGCGGACCTGAGCATGAAGACGAGATGGTTGGCTACCTGCCGCATTGCACTTTCAATCTGAATCCGCGCGCAGCCAGCATAGACACCCCATTGCATGCGTACCTGCCATTTGCCCATGTGGATCACATGCACCCTGATTCGGTGATCGCCATTGCGGCCATGGCGAACAGCGAAGCCATTACTCAGCAAGCGTTTGGTGAAAGCATCGGGTGGTTGCCCTGGCGTCGTCCCGGCTATGAGCTGGGCTTGCAGCTGCAACGCTATGTCGCAGCGCACCCCGGCCTGAAGGGTCTGGTGCTTGGCGGGCACGGACTATTCACTTGGGGCGATGATTCCCGCACCTGCTACGAGAACACCGTGGCGGTGATAGCGCAGGCGCAGACTTGGTTGGCCGAACAAGCGCAGGCCCGCAATGCGGTGCCATTCGGTGGTGCCAAGGTCACCGGTCTGGACGCGACGACGCAGGACGCTGTGCTGGCCAAATTGCTGCCGGTTCTGCGGGGCCAGGCTTCGCAAAGCGGGCACAAGCTTCTGCATGTAGACCGCCAGCCGGTCGTGATGGAATTTGTGAATAGCCATCAGCTGGAAGCCCTGGCTGCCTTGGGCACCTCCTGCCCCGACCATTTTTTGCGCACCAAGATCAAGCCCTTGATTCTTGAGGAGTCGGTTTACACCCTCAGTGGTGCGGCGCTGTCCGAAGCGATTGCCGGCAAACTCGCCGACTACCGCGCGGATTACACCGCCTACTACGAGCGCTGCAAGCGAGCCAACAGCCCGGCCCTGCGCGATCCCAACCCGGTCATCATTCTGCTGCCGCGCATCGGTATGGTGTCTATCGCCAAAGACAAGGCCACAGCCCGCATTGCCGGCGAGTTTTACGTGAACGCCATCAATGTGATGCGCGATGCCAATGCCATCGACACTTATGTGGGTCTCCCTGAACAGGAGGCATTTGACATCGAGTACTGGCTGCTTGAAGAAGCGAAGCTGCAACGCATGCCCAAGGCCAAACCCTTGGTCGGCAAGGTGGCGCTGGTTACCGGCGGCGCCGGAGGCATTGGCCGCGCAATTGTGGAGCGGCAGTTGCAAGAAGGCGTGTGCGCCGTGTTGCTGGACATTGATGCAGCGGCGCTCGAGTCCACGGTGACGGAACTCTCCAAGAAGTTCGGCAAGGATGTGGTGCGTGGGGTTGTTTGCGATGTCACCAGCGAAGAGTCGGTGATTGCAGCCTATGCACGCACGGCCATCGAATACGGTGGCGTGGACATACTGGTCTCTAACGCAGGGATCGCCTCGGCATCGCCGTTGGAAGACACCACGCTGGCGCTCTGGAACCGCAACCAGAGCATCTTGGCGACAGGCTATTTCCTGGTGGGGCGCGAAGCCTTCCGTTTGATGAAAGCTCAAGGGGTGGGCGGCTCCATGGTGTTCATCGCCAGCAAAAACGGCATGGTGGCCAGCAACCAGGCGGTGGCCTACTGTGCTGCCAAGGCCGCTGAAATTCAACTGTCGCGCAGCTTTGCCCTCGAAGGTGCGCCCTTGGGCATCCGCTGCAATGTGGTCAACCCTGACGCCGTGATCCGCGGCAGCAAGATCTGGACGGGTACCTGGAGCCAGGAACGCGCGGCGGCCAACAAGGTGAGCGAGGAAGAGCTAGAAGCCTTTTACCGTGACCGGTCCATGCTCAAACGTAGTGTCTTCCCCGAAGACATCGCTGAGGCCACCTACTTTCTGGCCAGCGAACTGGCAGCCAAATCCACCGGCAACATCCTCAACGTGGACGCAGGCAATCTGGCAGCCTTCCCACGCTAAGACCCCACGCATTCGAGACGAACCATGACACAACAGATCAACGGCCAGCTGATAGCTGAGCACAACGCCCAGGCCGCAGCCCGCGTTAACCTGGACTATGAAACCTTGGGTGAGCAACTGGCTCGCCGCAATGTGGACACCCACGTTCTCAAGGATCAGGTGGCCAGGTTCGCCGTGGCCGTGCCCAGCTGGGGCGTAGGCACTGGTGGCACCCGCTTTGCACGCTTCCCCGGCTTGGGCGAGCCGCGCCATGTGTTCGACAAGATTCAGGACTGCGGCGTGATCCAGCAACTGGTGCGGTGTACACCCACAGTCTCTCCCCATTTCCCATGGGACAAAGTGAGCGATTACCAGGAGCTGCGCCAGCATGCTGAGGCGCATGGTGTGGGCTTTGACGCCGTCAACTCCAATACTTTCTCGGACCAGAAAGACCAGCCGCTTTCCTACAAGTTCGGCAGCCTGACCCACGCCGATGCCGGTGTGCGTGCACAAGCTGTAGCACACAATCTCGAGTGCATCGACATCGGCAAGCAGCTGGGCAGCAAAGCCCTCACCGTGTGGATCGGTGACGGCTCCAACTTCCCCGGCCAGAGCCACTTCCGCCGCCAGTTTGAGCGCTATCTGGACAGCAATCGCCAGATTTACGACGCACTCCCCGCCGACTGGCGCATGTTCCTTGAACACAAAATGTTCGAGCCTGCGTTCTATTCCACCGTGATTCAGGATTGGGGCTCCAGCCTCTTGGCTGCCCAAACTTTGGGCCCCAAGGCGCGCTGTCTGGTGGACTTGGGTCATCACGCTCCCAATACCAACATCGAGATGATCGTGGCCCGCTTGGTGCATGCCCGAAAGCTCGCCGGTTTTCACTTCAATGACAGCAAATACGGCGACGACGACCTGGACAGCGGCAGTATCAACCCCTTCCAGCTCTTCTTGGTGTTCAACGAATTGGTAGATGCCGCACAAACCGGAGCGGCAGAGTTTGACCCTGCCTACATGCTGGACCAATCGCACAACGTGACTGACCCGATCGAGAGCCTGATGACCAGTGCGGTCACCGTGCAGCGCTGCTATGCACAGGCCCTGTTGGTCGACCGTACCGCGTTGACGGCCTACCAGGACAGCAACGATGTGCTGATGGCCGCCCAGACCCTGAAGCAGGCCTTCCACACCGACGTCACCCCTCTGTTGCAAAAGATCCGCATGGAAGCCGGTGGCGCCGCTGACCCGGTCCTGGCCTACCGCGCCAGCGGATACCGCAAGCAGATGGCGGCCATCCGACCCGCCAGCGGCCCGAGCAGCGGCATTGTTTGAGCGAGATTGCATGGGCAATGTCGCACTCCCCATCGAATCCGGTTCACCCCCCCAAGGGGGGGCAGTGCAGCCGGTATCGAGACCGGCCTTAGTGCCAAATTTTTCTACTAACAATTCCAGGAGACAAGCATGAAGAAACAACTCAAGACACTGCTGACCATCGCACTGAGTGCGGCCCTGGTCAGCCCGGCATTCGCAGCGGACAAGATCGCCCTCGTGGTGAAGAGTTTGGGCAACGGCTTCTTCGACGCCGCCAACCAAGGCGCTCAGGAAGCCGCCAAGGAACTCAAGAACGTCGAGATCATTTACACCGGTCCTGCCAAAGCCACTGCCGAAGGCCAGATCGAGATCGTGAACTCGCTGATCGCCCAAAAAGTATCTGCCATCGTGATTTCCGCGAATGATCCCGATGCACTGGCCCCCGTGCTCAAGCGCGCCATGGACCGCGGCATCAAGGTTTTGTCCTTTGACTCCGGCGTCCGAAAGGACGGACGCATGATGCACCTGAACCCCTCCAGCAACCCCTTGATCGGCGAGAAGTTGGTGAAGATGACCGCTGACGCGATTGGCTCGACCGGCGAGGTTGCGGTGCTCTCCGCCACCGCCCAAGCGACCAACCAGAACATCTGGATCGAAGAAGCCAAGAAAGTGCTCGCACAGCCTGCCTACAAGGGCCTGAAACTGGTCAGCGTGGTCTATGGCGATGACCAGACCGACAAGAGCTATCGTGAAGCCCAAGGCCTGTTCAAAAGCTATCCCAACCTGAAGGCCATCATTGCCCCTACCACCGTGGGTGTGGCCGCTGCTGCGAAGGCTGTGCAGGACGAGAAGAAGGTCGGCTCCATTTACGTAACCGGCTTGGGCCTGCCGTCTGAAATGGCCGGTCACGTGAAGAGCGGTGCCGTGAAGTCCTTTGCCATCTGGAACCCGATTGATCTGGGCTACTCCTCCATCATGGCTGCCAGCCAGTTCATCTCCGGCAAAGTGACCGGTAAGGCCGGCGACAAGGTGTCCTTGGGCCGCGTAGGCACCGTGACCTTGGATGCGAATGGCGAAGCCGCGATGTCGGAGCCCTTCACGTACGATGCCTCCAACGTTGAGAAGTTCGCGAAGTTCTTTTAAACACCCCAGGCTGCAGTGCTGCGCACTTTCGCTACCCCCTTGCAGGGGACAACACCAGCAGCCCGGCTTGGCCGGTTCTGCGGTGTTCTTGGTGGTGAGTGTTCAACGGTCTGCCATGTTGGTGAAATAGTTCGTGGGGCATCGCTCTCGGGTAGATGCCCTTTTTTATGAAAAGTTGGATTTCGCACAATGTCTGATGTATTGCTGAGTCTGCAAGGCATCCACAAGCGCTATGGGGCGACCCATGCCTTGCGCGGGGTGGATCTGGAGTTGCAGGCCGGAGAAGTGCTGGCCCTTGTGGGTGAAAACGGCGCCGGTAAGTCCACCCTGGTCAAAATGTTGACGGGAGTGGTGCCGGTGGACGAGGGGGTGATCCGACTGCGGGGTGTCCCTCAGACGTTCGCCAATGCCCAGGCATCGCAGGCTGCGGGCATTCTGGCGGTGCACCAGGAAACGGTGATGTTCGAAGAACTCAGCGTGGCCGAAAACATTTACGTAGGGCGCCACCTGATGCGTGGCCCTTTTATCGACTGGTCGGGAATGAACATCCAGGCACAGTCGGTGTTGGACCAGATTGGAGCCCGTTTCAAGGCGACGACCCTGGTCAAAGACCTGAGTTTGGCCGAGCGGCATCTGGTCGAAATTGCGCGGGCATTGTCCCAAAAGGCATCGGTGGTGATTTTGGACGAGCCGACCGCAGCACTCTCGCAGGCGGAGATCCGGGACTTCTACGGCATCGTGCGCCAGCTGCGTGACCAAGGTGTGGGCGTGATCTTCATCACCCACAAGTTCGATGAGATTTTTGCGGTGGCGGACCGCTACGTGGTGCTGCGCGACGGCGCGGCCGTGGGTACTGGCGCTATTGCAGGTGTGACGGAGCAGGAACTGGTCAAGCTCATGGCAGGGCGCGCCATCGACCAGATTTACCCTCAGATCGTGTCCACTCCCGGTGATGTGGTGATGACGGTCAAGAACCTCTCGCACCCCACGGAATTCAGCAACATTGCCTTTGAGTTGCGGCGTGGAGAAATTCTGGGGTTTTATGGTCTGGTAGGTTCCGGCCGGAGCGAGGCCATGCTGGCCATCATGGGCCTGAACCCCGCCGCCAGCGGTGAGTTCACGGTGCAGGGCCAGAAGCTCGATGCGCGGCGCCCCGGTGACGCGATTGCAGCGGGAATAGCCTATGTCCCTGAAGAGCGCCAACGCCAGGGGGGCATTCTCGGGTTTTCGGTGGAACACAACATCAGCCTGGCAGGCTTGAGCCGCTTTGCCCATGGCATTTGGTTGTCGAAGATTCGCGAGTCGGCTTTGTGCCAGCGGATGATTGAGCGGCTGCGGATCAAGACCCATTCGCCGGACACTTTGTTGTCCGGCCTCTCAGGCGGAAACCAACAGAAAGTGGTGATCGCCAAGTGGCTGGGGCTCGACCCGCGCATCGTCATTCTGGATGAGCCCACCAAGGGCATCGACGTGGGGGCCAAGCAGGCCGTCTATCACCTCATTGCCGAAATGGTGGAGCAGGGGCTGGCCGTCATTCTGGTGTCCAGCGAGTTGCCGGAGGTCATGAACTTGGCCCACCGGACGATCGTGATGCGCCGCGGTGAACAGGTGGCAGAGTTTGACAAGGCCCAGGCCCAGGCGGAAGCCATCGTGGCTGCGGCCTCGGGTCTGAATCAACAGGCAACGTCGGTGGTTGCGTCGCCTCAAGCTGAAGAGGTGGTGGCATGAGTGCCCTGAAATCCATACGGCGCGAATGGCTGCTGCTGGCCATCATTGTCGCCATTGCCCTGGTGGTGGGCGTGCGTGCGCCGGTGTTCCTGACCTGGCGCAATGGCATGGACATTGCCAACGACTCGGCCATTCTTGCCATCCTGGTGATGGGTCAGATGCTGGTGTTGCTGACCCGTGGCATCGACCTTTCAGTCGCCTCCAATCTGGCGCTCACCGGCATGGTGTTTGCCTTGGTTGGCAAGGCATGGCCGGGCGCTTCGGCACCTGTGCTGATCGTGCTGGCATTGACCATAGGGGCCTTTCTGGGATCTGTGAACGGCTGGTTGATTACCCGCTTCGGCTTGCCGCCCATTGTGGTGACATTGGGGACCTTGTCTGCCTACCGCGGCGCCATCTTCGTGGCGAGCAAGGGCGCTTGGGTGTCTGACCAGGACATTCACCAAGTCATCAAAGGTTTGCCGCGCGAGGTCTGGCTCGGGCTGCCTGCACTCGTGTGGTTTGCGGTGGTGGTGTTGGTGCTGGCCACAGTGTTCTTGAAGCTGCGCCGCGAGGGGCGCGAGATCTATGCCCTGGGGGGCAATCCACTGGCTGCGGCGTATGTGGGCATTTCTCCGCGCAAGTGCCTGATGCGTGTCTATACCTTGTCGGGCATGTTGGCGGGCCTGGCCGGCTTGTTGTGGGTAGGGCGCTACTCCATCGCCTACACCGAGTTGGCGGCCGGTTATGAGTTGACGGTGGTGGCGGCCTGTGTCATCGGTGGCGTGAGCATCGGTGGCGGAGTTGGCACGGTCGCAGGAGCTGCATTGGGCGTGCTGTTCATCGGCGTGGTCAACGGGGCATTGCCGGTGATCCAGGTGTCGCCGTTCTGGCAACAGGCGATTGCGGGTGCGGTCATTCTGATTTCGGTCACCGTCAATGCGCGTGCGGCGCGGCGCGGTGGCCGTCAAATTCTGGAGCGTAAAAGCAGTACAACACATCCTCAAGGAGCAGCGGCATGAAGGCCTGGAATACATGGGAGCGGGTGTTGCTCGCATTGCTGGTGTTGTTGCTGGCGGTCTTCGGCTTTGCGCAGCCCGGCTTCATGACGCCGGATGCCTTGGCAGACAGCACGTTCAACTTCAGTGAGAAAGGTATTTTGGCGCTGGCCTTGGCCCTGCTCATCATCGCAGGAGAGATCGACTTGTCGATTGCTGCCATTCTGGCGCTGTGTTCCCTGGCCATGGGTTACGCCATGAAGGCAGGTGCCGGGCCCGTGGGCATGACGCTGGCAGCATTTTTGACCGGCGCTGTGGCCGGCGCGGTGAATGGGGTGCTGGTGACCCGCTACAAGCTGCCTTCGATTGTGGTGACCATCGGCACGCTGTCGCTGTACCGCGGACTGGCACTGGTGGCATTGGGCGACCAAGCGATTTCGGGTTATCCCGAAGTCTTCTCCACCTTGGGCAATAGCTACGTGGGGGAACTCATCGGGGTACGCTGGCTCATCATCCCGATTGAATTCGCCATCCTCTTGGTCTTCGCCGTGTTGGTCGGCGTGACCTTGCACCGCACCGTAGCAGGTCGCAGGCTCTACGCTATTGGCGCCAATCCGATCGCTGCACGCTTTTCCGGTATCGAGGTGGACCGTTACCGCTTGGCCTTGTTTGTATTCGCCGGTCTGATGGCGGCTCTTGCAGCCATCATGCTGACCGGTCGCATCGGCAGTACCCGCCCCAACATCGCCATGGGATGGGAGCTTGATGCCATCACCATGGTGATTCTGGGTGGTGTCGCCATTGAAGGTGGGCGTGGCAGCATCGTGGGCACCATGCTGGCTGTGTTGCTCTTGGGCTTGTTCACCTTTGCCATGGGCATGGCCAATGTCACGGGCATTGTGATGTCCATGGTGATCGGCGTCCTGTTGATCGTCTCCATGGTGCTGCCGCGCCTGCTGCAAGGCCGGAGGGTGGCGGCATGAGTCTGGCACAAACCACCGAGAAGTACGCGTTCCGCATGTTCCTGAATCCGGGTTGCGTGGCCGAGTACAAAAAGCGCCATGACGAAATTTGGCCGGAGCTGGTGACGCTGCTTCAAGCCAGCGGTATCTCGGACTACAGCATCTATCTGGACGAGGAGCATCTGGTGCTCTTTGCCGTACTGCGTCGCACCCCGGGACACACCATGGCGGATTTGCCCCATCACCCGGTGATGCAGCGCTGGTGGGCCCATATGGCGGACATCATGCGTACCAACCCGGATGGTTCGCCGGTTGCCGAGCCCTTGCCCTGCCTGTTTCATTTGGACTGAAAGGCACTGTGTGCAAGACGAACTGACGCTGGTCATCGACATCGGTAAAAGCCATGCCAAGCTGCTGATGTTCAACAATGCTGGTGAGGTGGTGGAACGCCACGGGCGCGACAACCGCAGCGTCCCATCGGCCTTGGGCTATCCGGCGCTGGATGTGCAGGGGCTGGAGGACTGGATGTCGCACACCCTGAGCGCTTCGGCCAATACCGTGCGTTGTAGCCGTGTGATTACGTCAACCCATGGCGCGGCGTTGGTGGGGTTGGATGAGACCGGCTTGGCATGGGCGCCGCTGGATTACGAGTTTGATGCGCTGGCACAGCACCCTGTATGGGCGCGCGAATTTGAGGATGCTGCAGATGCCTTCGCGCAGACGCTGTCGCCCGATTTGCCCGCAGGCTTGAACGCGGCCAGGCAGCTGTTCTATGTGCAGCGCGCGCATCCGCAAGTCTGGCAGCGCACCCGCCATCTCTTGCCGTACCCGCAGTACTGGGCGTGGCGCTTGTCTGGTGAGCGGGCGAGCGAAGTGTCTTCGCTGGGGTGCCACACGCATCTGTGGCTGCCGCAGGCGGGCAGGTATTCAACGCTGGCAAATAGCCAGGGTTGGACGGCACTGTTTGCACCGGTGCGCCCTGCGTGGGAGGCGCTGGGCACCGTGACGCCACAGGTGTCCCGCACATGGGGCTTGCCGCCGCACTGTGTGGTGCATGCAGGAGTGCACGACAGCAATGCCTGCCTGTCCCGCTATCTGGAGTCACTGAACCGTGATGCCACTACCAGCACCGCCTTGACCGTGGTCTCCTCCGGAACCTGGACGGTGCTGATGGCCCCAGGTGCGTCCACCCAGGGATTGCAGGCCGAGCGCGACATGCTGGCGAATGTGGACGTATTGAGCCGCGCCACGCCGACCGCACGCTTCATGGGCGGGCGGGAGTTTGAATGTCTGTTAGCCGGCGCAGACCCGGATGCGGGCAGCCTCGAAGATCTGCAATCCCTCATCTCCGGGGCGATCATGGCTTTGCCCTCATTTGCGGCACATGGCGGGCCGTTCCGTGGGCGAGAAGGCAGCATCCGGTGCGGCTCGGAAGTTTTCGCGAATACGGCCAGTGCCGGACTCACTGCGGGTCAACGCGCTGCCCTGGCGGCTCTTTATTGTGCGCAGACGACCGCTTGGCTCGTGGAGCGTCTGTGGAGCGGGAGCGCACTGCCACGCACCGTATTGGTAGAAGGGCCGCTGGCCAGAAATGCTTTGTACCTCGGGGCGTTGCAGGGGCTCATGCCCGCAGACCGATGCCTGGTCAGCCTCGACCCGGTGGAGGGAACGGCGCGGGGTGCGTGGATGCTCTCGCGGTGGGGGCAGTCGACTGCGGCCGATGTGATGCCCGTAGAAGCGCTGTTTGTCGCAGGCTTGGGTGAGTACCACGCAGCATGGCAGCGCGCGCTGGTCTGAGGTAGCTGGTTCGGACTGTCAGCGCAAGCTCACCCTGAGCTGAACCTCCGTCCGGGTCACACCACTCTGCAAATGCGCGCCACGCAGGCTCTGCTGATTGTTCTGCAGGTTTTGCTCGGTCTCTGCCACTGTCATCCACTCGCCCAAGGGGAGCAGCATGCTGCTGCCGGTGCTGGATTGTGCCGGCGGGGCATTCACTGCCCCGGCTTGGGGAAACAGGGGGCGCAGAGGTTGCTGGGTATTAAGCTCGACCTCGACCACATCGCCACCCTCCCAGCGCGGTAGCGCACTAAAACCCGTGCCAGCTTCGATCAGCACGGTTCCTTGGGTGCTCACGATGTGCCCGTTGCGCACAAAGCTTTGCAGCAGGCGCAATGGCGTTTGCGTTTGCACCGCGATGCGTGCAGGCCGGCCATTCAAAATGAGGATTTGTTGCACCGCCGTGCCGCTGCTACGGCCTTGCGCCAGGCCGCCTGTGACCCTGCCGCCTTGCAGGTCTACGCCCGCCTGCTGGCCATCTTCGGATTGCACCTGCCTCACTTCGATGAGCAGATTGCGCAAGGGCAAGGGAGTTGCATTTGCTCCTGAATTCATAGCTGCCTGCGCATATACAGCGGGCGTCAGGTGCCAAAAAAGTGCCAAAACCAGCCAATGTCGTCGGTTCATGTACGTCCTTTCATGGTGGCGCCTGTGGGCGGCGCTTGCAGCTGGCTCAAGGGCAGCGCACTGCTGGCCTTGACCTCGCCCAGCGAGAAGCTGGTGTGCAGGTCTTTGACGTTGGGCAGGTTGATCAGCACCTCGCGCGCAAACTGGCTGAAGCTGTTCAGGTCGCGGTTGACCACCTGCAGCTCAAAAGTACCGGTGCCGCTGATGTAGTGACAGCTGATGACCTCCGGGATCCGCCGTATCGCCTCTTCGAGCTCGTGCAGCACATCGCCGCTGTTGCGGTTGGCGTCCAAGCGCACAAAGGCCAGCACCCCCAGCCCGATTTTGTGGCGGTTGATCTCTGCCCGGTAGCCGGTGATGAAGCCGCTGTCCTCCAGCGCCTTCACCCGCCGCCAGCACGGCGCCGCACTCAGGCCCACGCGGGTGGCGAGTTCGGCGTTGCTGAGGCGCCCATCGTTTTGCAGCTCGCTCAGGATGGCCAGGTCATAACGGTCAAGTGTTTCCATAAATCGCATTATGGAGAAAGAATCGTTCTTTGAGAGGTGGTTTTCAGGCAAAGAAAGCAAACACCTATCTGAGTTGCGGGCATACACTTTGCCAAACAAAAACACGGAGACAAGCACCATGAATGCACCCCTCAACCGGGACCTGCCCGCGCACATCCGCACGGCGTTGGATTCGGTCACCCTCGACGACAAATACGCCCTCGACCACGGCCGCGCTTTCATGAGTGGCGTGCAGGCACTGGTCAAGCTGCCCATGCTGCAGCGCGTGCGCGACCAGCGCGCCGGCAAGAATACGGCCGGCTTTATCAGCGGCTACCGTGGCTCGCCCTTGGGCACCTATGACCAGTCGCTGGTCAAGGCAGAAAAATACCTGGAGGCCCACCACATCAAGTTCCAGCCGGGCGTGAATGAGGAGCTGGCTGCCACCGCCTTGTGGGGTACTCAGCAACTGGGCTTTGCACCACCCGGCACTAACAAATACGACGGCGTGTTCGGCATCTGGTACGGCAAAGGCCCCGGTGTGGACCGCTGCTCTGACGTGTTCAAGCACGCCAATATGGCCGGCACCACGCCCTGGGGCGGTGTGATCGCCGTGGCGGGGGATGACCACATCTCCAAAAGCTCCACTGCCGCCCACCAGAGCGACCATATCTTCAAGGCCTGCGGATTCCCGGTGTTCTTCCCGGCCAATGTGCAGGAGATTCTGGACCTCGGTCTGCACGCCTTTGCCATGAGCCGTTTTTCCGGCGTGTGGGCGGGCATGAAGACGATCCAGGAAATTGTGGAGTCCAGCGCCACCGTCACCATCGACCCCGAGCGCGTCCTCACCCGCATGCCGGCCGACTTTGAGTTGCCACCTGGCGGCCTGCACATCCGCTGGCCCGACCATGCGCTGGACCAGGAAGCCCGCCTGTTTGATTACAAGTGGTATGCCGCGCTGGCCTATATCCGCGCCAACCGGCTGAACCACAACGTGATCGAAGGACCGCACGATCGCTTCGGCATTATTTCGAGTGGCAAGGCGTACAACGACACCCGCCAGGCGTTGCTCGACCTGGGGCTGGACGATGACACCTGCCGCCGCATCGGCATCCGCCTGCACAAGGTGGGCGTGGTGTGGCCGCTGGAGGCGCAGCTGACTCGCGAATTCGCCACCGGCTTGCAGGAGATTCTGGTGGTGGAAGAAAAGCGCCAGGTCATCGAATACCAGATCAAGGAAGAGCTGTACAACTGGCGCGCGGACGTGCGCCCCACAGTGTTGGGCAAATTCAACGAGGTGGAAACGCCAGATCACTATGGCGCCGGTGGCGAGTGGTCCATGCCCAACCCGAGCGCCAACACCTTGTTGCGTGCGAATGCGGATTTGTCGCCGGCCATCATCGCCCGTGCGATAGCCCAGCGCATCAAAAAGCTGGGGCTGGATGCCGACACCAGCGCCCGCATCGATGCCCAGATGGCGATTCTGGAAGCCAAAGAGCGGGCCATGCACGTCATTGACTTGGGTAACTCCGGTGCCGCTGCTGCGGTTCGCCAGCCCTGGTTCTGCTCAGGCTGCCCGCACAACACCAGCACGAAAGTGCCGGAAGGTTCGCGTGCGATGGCCGGTATCGGCTGCCATTTCATGACTATCTGGATGGACCGCAGCACCGATGGCTTTACCCAAATGGGCGGCGAGGGCGTGCCGTGGGTCGGGCAGCAGCCGTTCACCAACGACAAACACATCTTCGCCAACCTGGGCGATGGAACCTACTTCCACAGCGGCTTGCTGGCCATCCGCCAGAGCATTGCGGCCGGCGTCAACATCACCTACAAAATCCTCTACAACGATGCGGTGGCCATGACCGGTGGCCAGCAAGTGGGTGAACGGCCGGAAGGGCACTCGGTGGTACAGATAGCGCAGAGCATGCGTGCGGAAGGCGCTATCAAAATCATAGTGGTGACAGACGAGCCTGAAAAATACGATGCAGTCGAGGGGCTGCCCGAGGGTATTGCCATCGAGCACCGCGATGAGCTGGACCGCATCCAGCGGGAGTTCCGCGAAATCAAAGGTACCACCGTCATCATTTATGACCAGACTTGTGCCACCGAAAAGCGCCGCCGCCGCAAGCGCGGCACCATGGTGGACCCCGCCAAGCGCGTAGTCATCAACGAACTGGTGTGTGAAGGCTGTGGCGATTGCGGCGTGCAAAGCAACTGCATGAGTGTGGAGCCGCTGGAGACCCCTTTCGGGCGTAAGCGCCAGATCAACCAGAGCACCTGCAACAAAGACATTTCTTGCGTCAAAGGCTTTTGCCCCAGCTTTGTGACCGTGGAAGGCGGTATCCTGAAGAAGCCGGTGAAATTGCAAACCGATGCCAGTGGCTGGCCGGCGCTGCCTGACCCGCAGCTTCCCGACCTTGCAACGGTGCAGGGCGGTGTGTGGGGCACCATCGTGGCAGGTGTGGGCGGCACGGGCGTGATCACCATTGGACAGCTACTAGGCGTGGCGGCCCACCTGGAAGGCAAAGGCATCGTCACCCAGGACGCCGGTGGATTGGCGCAAAAAGGCGGCGCGACTTGGAGCCATGTGTTGATTGGCGCGTCGCAGGACGCGATCCGCACCACGCGGGTCGGTACGGCTTCTGCAGATTTGGTGCTGGGCTGTGATCCGGTCGTGGTGGCTGGCAAAGAGACGCTCATCCGCATGCGGCCCGGTCGCACCCATGTGGCCCTCAACGCCAACACGGTGCCTACTGCCGGCTTTGTGAAAAATGCCGACTGGACCAACCCCGGTGACCAGTGCGTGAGCGACATCATCCGCACCGTGGGCGAAAGTCATGTCGGGCTGTTGGATGCCGATGCGGTGGCCACCAAGGTGATGGGTGACAGCATCTACACCAACCCCATGATGTTGGGCTATGCGTGGCAAAAGGGCTGGATTCCTTTGGGACTGGCATCCTTGATGCGCGCTATCGAGCTCAATGCCGTGGCGGTGGGGAACAACAAGGCCGCTTTTGAGTGGGGCCGCCGCGCCGCAGTGGATTGGCCCGCCGTACAACGCGCCATCAACCCAGGGCAAGTGATTGCATTCACGCCGCGCAGCAAAGAAACGTTGGACGCCATAGTGCAGCAGCGTGTGGAGTTTCTGAGCGGCTATCAAAACGCGGCCTACGCCCGCACCTATACGGACTTTGTGATGCACGTGCGTGCCAAGGAGGCTGCGCTGGGCGGTGACAAGCTGCCTTTGACGGAGGCGGTCGCACGCTACCTCTTCAAACTCATGGCCTACAAAGATGAGTACGAAGTCGCGCGATTGCATACCGACACCGCGTTCAAAACTCGCGTTGGCGCCATGTTCGAAGGCGACTTCAAGCTGGCCTACCACCTCGCACCGCCCTTGTGGGCCCGCAAAAACGCCCAGGGCGAGCTGCAGAAGGCGCGTTTTGGCAGCTGGATGGGCCTAGCATTCCGGGCATTGGCCCCGTTGAAGGTTGTTCGGGGCACCGCTTTGGATGTGTTCGGCTACACGGAAGAGCGCCGCGAAGAGCGGGCCCTGATCGTTGAATACCGCGAAGCTGTGGAGAGTATGTTGCCCTCCTTGAACTCAGGCAACCTGAGCGCTGCCGTCGCGTTTGCCAAAGTCCCCGAGCACATCCGCGGCTATGGCCATGTCAAGGCCCGGCACCTGAGGTCGGCCAAAGTCCAGTGGGCTGAGCTGTTGGCGCGCTACCGCTCTCTGGATCAAGCCCAACAAGCCCGGGCTGCTTAGGGCCATGCCCGCCCTTCACGGGCGGGCCTTTTCCCCCGCTTACAATGACCGGTTGGCTGGCCAGAGGCCGGTCCGCGTGCGCGCGGGCATGCCCGCAGCCGCAAACGTTTTTGTTTTGTTCCCTTTTGTGGAGTTTGCCTGTGTTCATTTCTTCTGCTTTTGCCCAAACCGCTCCTGCTGCCGCTGGCGGTGACATGCAATCCTCCTTGATGAGCATGTTGCCTTTGGTGCTGATGTTTGTGGTGCTGTACTTTGTGATGATCCGCCCCCAGATGAAAAAGCAGAAAGAGCATCGCGCCATGATCGATGCGTTGGCCAAGGGCGATGAAGTCGTGACCGCTGGTGGCGTGCTCGGAAAGGTCAGCAAGTTGGGCGACAGCTATGTGGGTCTGGAAGTGGCCAGTGGCGTGGAAGTTCAGGTGCAGCGCAGTGCGGTAGTGCAAGTGCTGCCCAAGGGCTCCATCAAGTAAGTCGTCAACCCGAAGCAAAGCGCGATCATGAACCGTTATCCGGTGTGGAAGTACGCGATCATTCTGGTCGCGCTGGTGGTCAGTGGCTTGTATGCCCTGCCCAATTTGTTCGGCGAGTCACCCGCGGTTCAAGTCTCCGCGGCCAAATCGGTCGTGAAGGTCGACGCCGCAGTTCTGGCCAAGGTGGAACAAACATTAAAGGACGCCGGCTTGACCGCAGACGCGGTGGCTTTGGAAGGCACTTCCGTCAAGGCCCGCTTTGCTGATACCGATACCCAGCTCAAAGCCAAAGACGCCATCCAGAAGGCGATTAACCCGGATGCGACTGATCCGGCCTATATCGTGGCCTTGAACCTGTTGTCCCGATCTCCCGCATGGCTGACCGCTTTGCATGCATCTCCCATGTATCTGGGGCTGGATTTGCGCGGCGGCGTGCATTTCATGCTCCAGGTGGACATGCAGGCAGCGCTGACCAAGCGTGCTGAATCACTCGCCGGGGATATCCGCACTGTATTGCGTGAGAAAAATGTGCGTCACAGTGGTATTTCCCGCAATGCACAAACGGTGGAAGTGCGTTTCCGTGACGCTGCCACGGCGGATGCCGCCAAGCGCATCATCCAAGACCAATTCGCCGATCTGGAAACGGTGTCCTCGACGGACGGCGCCGATGTGAAGCTGGTTGCCAGCATCAAGCCGGTGTCCGCCAAGACCATTCAAGAGCAGGCGCTCAAGCAGAACATCACCACCCTGCACAACCGTATCAATGAGCTGGGCGTGGCCGAGCCGGTGATTCAGCAGCAAGGTCTGGACCGCATCGTGGTGCAGTTGCCCGGTGTGCAAGACACTGCCAAGGCCAAAGACATTCTGGGCCGGACAGCAACGCTGGAAGTCCGGCTGGTGGACGAGGGTACCGAGGCGCGCTCTGCCGAAACCGGAACCGGCCCGGTGCCTTTTGGCTCAGAACGTTACCTGGATCGCGAAGGGCGCCCGGTGATCGTCAAGAAGCAGGTGATCCTCACCGGTGAGAATCTGACGGATGCTCAACCCGGTTTCGATAGCCAGACCCAGGAACCCACCGTCAACCTGTCCTTGGATGCCAAGGGTGCGCGCATTTTCCGTGACGTCACCCGCGAGAACATCAACAAGCGCATGGCCATCCTTTTGTTCGAAAAGGGCAAGGGCGAGGTGGTGACCGCTCCAGTTATCCGCTCTGAAATCAGCGGCGGGCGTGTACAGATTTCCGGTCGCATGACCACCATAGAGGCGGCTGACACAGCCCTGTTGCTTCGCGCCGGCTCATTGGCGGCGCCCATGGAAATCATTGAAGAGCGCACCATTGGCCCGAGCCTGGGTGCTGAAAACATTGCCAAGGGCTTCCAGAGCGTTTCCTGGGGCTTTACCGCCGTGGCCATTTTCATGTGCGTCTACTACATGCTGTTCGGCATGATTTCCAGCGTCGCGCTGGCGTTCAACTTGCTGCTGTTGGTGGCGGTCTTGTCCATGTTGCAAGCCACCCTGACCCTGCCGGGTATGGCTGCGATGGCATTAGTGCTGGGTATGGCGATTGACGCGAACGTACTGATTAACGAGCGGGTGCGGGAAGAGCTGCGCAATGGCGCGTCGCCACAAGCTGCCATCCACGCCGGTTACGACCGCGCATGGGCCACCATCATTGACTCCAACGTCACCACGCTGATTGCCGGCTTGGCCTTGCTGGCATTCGGTTCCGGTCCGGTACGTGGTTTTGCAGTGGTTCACTGTTTGGGTATTTTGACGAGCATGTTCTCCGGCGTCTTCTTCTCGCGTGGCGTGGTGAATTTGTGGTACGGTCGCCAAAAGAAGTTGAAAACGGTTTCCATCGGTACCGTTTGGCGTCCTGATGCTGGGCAGCAGGTCACCACCAACTAAAGGGAAAAGTCATGGAATTCTTCAAAATCCGCCGTGACATTCCGTTTATGCGGAATGCTTTGATCTTCAATCTGGTCTCGTTCGTCACCTTTGTGGCGGCCGTGTTTTTCCTGTTTTCGCGCGGGTTGCATTTGTCGGTGGAGTTCACCGGCGGCACCTTGATGGAAGTCAGTTATTCCCAGCCGGCTAATCTGGACAACATTCGGAGCACCGTAGCGAGCTTGGGCATCAATGACGTCCAGGTTCAGAATTTCGGTACTGCACAGGATGTGTTGATCCGCATGCCGGTGCAAAAGGGCAGCACTTCTGGCCAGCAAAGCGACAAGGTGTTGTCCGCCCTGAAAGCGTCAGATGCCAGCGCGACCTTGCGCCGCACGGAATTTGTGGGCCCCCAAGTGGGTGATGAACTCGCGGCTGACGGCTTGAAGGCTCTGGCCTTTGTAGTGGTGGGCATCATGATCTACCTTGCCATCCGGTTCGAGTGGAAGTTTGCGGTGGCAGCCATCATCGCCAACTTGCATGATGTGATCATCATTCTTGGCTTCTTTGCGTTCTTTCAGTGGGAATTTTCCTTGCCTGTATTGGCGGCCGTATTGGCGGTCCTTGGTTATTCCGTGAACGAATCGGTAGTGATCTTTGACCGTATCCGCGAGAACTTCCGTCGCTACCGGAAAATGAACACGGAACAGATCATCGATAACGCCATCACTTCAACCATCAGCCGCACGATCATTACCCACGGCTCCACGCAATTGATGGTGCTTTCTATGCTGGTATTCGGCGGTGCCACCTTGCATTACTTCGCCTTGGCATTGACTATCGGGATTTTGTTCGGCATTTATTCCTCGGTCTTCGTTGCGGCAGCTATTGCGATGTGGCTGGGTATTCAACGCGAAGACCTGGTAAAGGGAGGCGTTAAAAAGGATGCTGACCCCAACGATCCTAATGCGGGTGCTACTGTCTAAAGGCAACTGAACACGACGATGGCTACCGGTCCCACGCTCTCCCCCCGTTTGCAGCTTACGCGCGCACTGCGTGAGCGATTTCTTGCTGAGGCCGGCAAGGCACTGCTGGAGATCAGTGGGGCAGTCCAGGAGCGTTTGACCGCGCTGATGGATGAGCTGACCAATGCCCGTGAGTCTCAGTTGCGCCGGGATATCTGGATGGCCTACAAGCAAAGTCGGCCGGTATGGATTGACGGAACCACCAAGGTCTGGCGTGAGTGCCTGGAGCCGCCCAAGCAGAAGAAGGCAACGGGCTTGGAGTCTGCAGGTTTGGAGCTGGTAGGCACCGAAGTGGTGGAGAACAAGATTCTCGCCTCACGCATGGTGTTGGCGGTGAACGAAAAAGTATTGCCCCAGTTGGATGACTTGCGCATCCGCATCAAGTACCTTGAGGGGACGGAGGATCTGGAAGGGCATGATCTATTGCGGCCCGAAGTTCTGGTCCTGCTGCTCGTCGAACAGTGGGCGAAATCCGGGATGCCCGGAGAGTCGTGGCCAATGGTCACCGAAGTGGTCCAGCGCCTTCTGATTGAGCGCTTGATCGTGGCCTACAAAAATGCCAACGATTTGCTGATCAGCAAAGGTGTGATGCCGACCATTGAGTTGAAGGACCGCGTCAAGTCACCCACCAAGTCTGCATTGCCGCGACCGCGTGCCCCGGTAACCGGTGTCGACGCCCCCCCTCCAGAACATGGCTCCAGTGGCTATGGGGACATGGGCTATGGCGATGCGGGATATCCGCAAGGCCAGTTCGCCCAAGGCCAATACCCCCAGCAGGGTGGTGGCTACGGAGCGACCGGGTTCGCCTCTCCAACTGGACGCGCAGGTTTGCGGCAGGGTTATGCGGCGCCTCAAGGGGGCGGTGCAGCTTCAGGGCATGGTGGTGTTGAGCAAGTGAATTCGGCTCCACGCTCTGGCGGAGGCTTTTTCAGTGGTCGCTTGGGTTGGGGTGGTACTTCGTCAAGTAGTGCTACGGCAGGTGGCATGGCGAGTGGACCTGCATCCGGGCCACAAGGAGTCAGTACTTCGACCCCCACGCCCTTCTGGCGCCAGTCGTCCGGTGCGAGTAGCACCCCCGGGCAGGC
This sequence comes from Rhodoferax mekongensis, assembly GCF_032191775.1. Classification (NCBI taxonomy): domain Bacteria; kingdom Pseudomonadati; phylum Pseudomonadota; class Betaproteobacteria; order Burkholderiales; family Comamonadaceae; genus Rhodoferax; species Rhodoferax mekongensis. The sequence continues at coordinate 829,157 of NZ_CP132507.1, forward strand.
CTATGGAGCCGCTGAAGAGACTCGTATGCTGACTGCTACAACGCCTTTGGCACGTGCGAGGAGTCGAGCGCAAGGTGTCATCGGACAAATCCGTAAATTGTTTGTAGCACATGGCGGTGGCGACTTTGTGGGCACCGAACATTACGCGCCGTCTCCAGCCTTGGCGGCTGCCATGGCTTATCAGCCGGCTGGTGGGGCAGGGTACGCCGCTGGTGGCACGATGTACGAAGATTACAGTCCTGCGGGCGTTGCGAAAGTTGCAGGCGACTTGCGTGAGAAGTCTGCCGAACTGAAGAAAAAAGCAGAAACCAAAGGGGAGAAAGCGACCATTGAGATAGTGGCGCTCATGTTTCAGGCCATTCTCGCGGAGGAGCGCATTCCGCCCGGAATTCGCGTCTGGTTTGCCCGTTTGCAGATGCCGGTTCTGCGCGTGGCCTTGGAGGACCCTGACTTTTTTGGTACGGCAACCCACCCGGCCCGTATGCTGATTGATCGGATGGGTTCCTGCGTTATGGGTTTTGATGCTGCAGGCGTTCATGGAAGTGCCATGGAAGCCGAGATCAAGCGTATTGTTCAGGTGATCGAACAGTATCCGGAGACGGGCAAAAAGGTCTACCAGATCGTTTTTGACGAGTTTCAGAAATTTTTGTCCAAGTTCCTGACAGAAAAGGGTCCCGCACAAAAGGTGGTCGGAGTTGCTCAGCAAGTCGAACAGAAGGAAACGCTGGCAATCCAATACACGATCGAGATGCGGAACATGCTCAAGGACATGCCTGTCCGTGACGAGATCCGTGACTTCCTATTCAAGGTGTGGGCCGAGGTTCTGGCTGTGGCCGCAGTCCGCAAAGGCCCGCAACATGCGGACACGCTGGTGCTAAAAAAGTCAGCCACGGATCTTGTATGGGCGGCCAGTGCCAAGCCCAACCGTGCAGACCGGGCCAAAGTGATTCAAGATTTGCCAAATTTGTTGCTCCGTTTGCGTTCCGGAATGACCTTGCTGGCCATGGCTCCGTCTGAGCAAGAAGCCCACGTGAAGCGGATCAGTGATACCTTGGCGGATGCTTTCATGTCGAAGACACAGGCTATTCCGCAAGCGAAAATTGATGCCATGGCCCAGCGTCTTGGCAACCTGGAAGACTTCGTGTCTGAGGACGGCATGGGAGACCTACCGCTGGACGCCGAAAGTATCGAAATGATGTTGGGTATCGATGCATCGGCAATCGAGGTGGTGGCCAATGGTGGCTCCAAACCAACCGCAGCCATGATGGCTTGGGCCCAAGAACTCCAGCTCGGAACTTGGTACACACTGGACCATAACAACCAGATTACCCAGGTGCAATTTGCTTGGCGTAGCGATCGCAAACACCTCAACCTGTTTGCCTCGACCTCGGGAAAAAGTTTCCTGATTCAGGGTGGGCGTTTGGCGGCTTATTTGCAAGCCGGCCTCCTTTTGCCCCAAGAAGAAGAGGCACTCACCGTACGCGCTACGCGCGATGCGTTGGCCAAGCTCGAGGCCAATCCCGAGCGTTTGCTTACCTGAGGATCTTTTTCCGTTCGGCGTTTAGTGCACGATTCGGATTTCGTGGTCGTTGCAGAGCTCATCCAGTACCAAGGCGTCGGGTTCCTGCCCGAATGTCCAGAACACCATGAGGATGATGATCTTCAAGTCATCCAAGCTGATCGGGGCGCTGGTAATAGCCATGCTGCGGTCCATCACTACTTCCCGGATGTGCGCCGGCAAGATACCCGCACTCTCCATAAAGCTCAAATATCCCAAACACACGGGACCCAGCTGGTTCTGCTCTTGCACTGAATACACCCGGGCACTGCGGCTGGATGGAAGGTGCAGCCAGGTGCTGTGCAGCACCGTAGGCGAATCGGTTACAGCGGGTCGGGCAAATCTTGCCGCACTGCCCAGACCCGACAACCAGTCGAGGGCTTCAGAGATTTCATCCTCGTCAAAGCCTACCGCATTGAGTTTTCGTTGCAGGTGAGCCGGCTCCGGGCAACCGTCTTCTGCGTAATAGTTTTCGTAAACAAAGGCGAGGACTTCGAACATGGAAGCCAATATATCCCAGAAAAACCGCGCGGGATGAGCAGGTCTGAACTGCCCGTCTTTTCTCCGGATCAGTGAGGGCTGGGCCCGATTTAGGCTGTTCCGAGACGCTGGAACTTGCTACCGGGCAACCGCGCCACAAAACCGGATAGCTCGAGACCCATCAAGAGAGCTTGCAGTGTAGCGGTATCCATTCCGCTGCGGTTTTGAAGTACGTCAAGGCTGGTAGGTTCGAACCCCAAAGCATCCAGCAAACCGTTCTCTAAGGAAGAGAGGGAAGTCGCGGCAGATGGGCTGACTTCGCCGGTACCATGGGTTGTGGTCGACGTAGCCCGCGCATCAGTCATCAAATTCAGTTCATCCAGGATGTCTTGCGCAGATTCCACCAATTTTGCGCCTTGCTTGATCAGCGCATGGCAACCCCGTGCTTGGGTGGAATGGATGGATCCCGGAATGGCGAATACTTCTTTACCCTGTTCGACGGCCATGCGAGCCGTGATCAATGAACCGGATTTCAAGGCTGCCTCGACGACCAAAGTACCCTTGCAGAGGCCGGAAATAATGCGGTTGCGTTTGGGGAAGTTGGCCGATAAGGGTGGGGTTCCCAGCGGATACTCGCTCAGAAGAACTCCGCGTGCGGCAATCCGATGGGCCAAGTCCAGTTGGGCTTTGGGGTAGACCCGGTCCAATCCTGTGCCCACCACTGCAATGGTGGCGAGCTCATCCTTGAAGCTGCCCTCTAATGCGCCTTCGTGGGCAGCACCATCGATACCTAATGCCAAGCCTGACACCACAGTCAACCCGGCTTGTCCAAGGGCTGCGCTGAACTGTCTGGCGTTCTGAATGCCCTGTGGCGTGGGGTTTCGGCTGCCCACGACCGCAACGCCTCGATGTGCACACCGTGCGAAACCGGAAGCCAGGTCCTGTACCTGCCCCATTGCATACAGCATCAGGGGCGGATCTTCGGTGTCAAGCAGCGCGAGTGGGTAGTCGTTATCGCCCAAAGTCAACACGCGCCGCTGATCGGGAGCTGCCTGTAGCCAATGCCGGGTAAGGTCAACCAGCTCATCGAGGCCCTGCGGTACTTGTAAAAGGGCCTCAGCCTGCCGCTCAGTGACACAAACCCGGAGTTCAGACTCCGTGGCCTCAAAGATGGAGTTCGGGAGTCCGAAATGCTGAAGCAGACTGCGGGCGGTGACGTTACCGACGCCGCTGGTCAACTCAAGGCGCAGCCAGCTGCGCAGCTCCTCCGCATCCATGCCGGGGCGCATCCTGCTGGAAGTTCAGCGGGGATTGATCAGGCGGTCACCCACGCGCACGCCATCGATGATTTCGAGGATCAGTGCATAAGACACGCGCTCATAGGTACTGAAAACCATGAGCAGCCCGTTGCGCTCGTCAGGCAACTTCATCAGCGGTTTGGTCGGGTCTGACTTGTCCACGATACGGGCACCATCTTTCTGGATTGCAAGTACATGCCCGCTTTCAATGCCATCCCGCTTACCCAGATTGATCGCAACGACCTGATTTTGGGATGCATTGACGATGGACGTGCTGCCATACACAGACACGATGCGACCTGCGATCCGGCCCTCGGGCGCACGGGGCGTGTAGCTTGCAAACTGTTTGGGGGGCTCAGGCAACAGCCGGTCACCCACACGCATCTCTTCCTTGGCAGAAATGATGTCGATGGTGGCGGGAACGACGGCACTGAGGGTGCTGCCCTCCGGCCCGTTCACATCAGTAGTGCTTTCGCCTCGGGCCAAAGTCGCCTTGCCCACGTACTGGGCTTCATAGGCCAGGATTTCGCCGGTACCGGGGTCTTTCAAAGGCGTCGCATTGCGGAATACGCGGAACAGTTGCTCCTTGTTCTGGTTGTCCAGCAAAGGAGTCTCTGTGCCACGCGCATATGCGCGATCGCCTCGCGCCAGAAGTACGCGCTCTTCCTGCGTCGCCACAATGCGGGCGGCGGCGCTCAGGCCCGCGGCGTCCACGATCATGGGCTCTGCGAGGAATGCCTCAATGACGCTGGTGCGCAGGGTGGGCAACGCGAAGTCTGGCAGGGTCTCAAAGCGGGTCCGCGGGCTGACGCGCACGGTCTCCGGGGCCGCGGCGCTCTCTCCAACCGGATTGGCCAGCTTCAGAGTGGCGACGCCATTGGCGCGCTCCAAAATCAAAATCTGGCCGGGGTAAATGCGGTGGGGGTTCTTGATTTCATCCAGATTCATGCCCCACAGCTCAGGCCAGCGCCACGGGCTCTTGAGGAACAAGGAGGAGATGCCCCACAGTGTGTCGCCACTTTTGACGGTGTAGCGGTCCGGGGCATTGGCGGCCAGCTCACTCAGTGGCACCCCTTTTTGGGCGACTGCAGTGGCCGTTTGGCGCTGCCCGCTGGTGATCGGGAAATTCTGCGCCCACGTGGCGGAAGTCGCCAGCGCGCCCGCCAGTGCAGCCAAGGCGGCAATTGCCAAGCGGGATTTCGCCATCAGGTGTGTCGTCATAGGGTACGAATCAGAGTGTGAACTTGATAATTTACGCGCGATTTTGCGCTCAAGCCCTTGATTCAGCAACGTTTTTGGGCTCGCTGTTATGCAAGCAAGCGTAAAAGTGGCGAAAATACCCACATCTCCAAGGCTGCATTCATGGCTCTACTTCCCATTCTCTGTTACCCCGACACCCGTCTTCACACCGTGGCCAAGCCGGTCAGCCAGGTGGATGACCGTATCCGCACCCTGACAGCGGACATGCTTGAAACCATGTACGACGCTAAAGGCATTGGCCTCGCGGCTACCCAGATCGATGTGCATGAGCGCGTGATCGTGATTGACGTGTCCGAGGACCGCGACCAGCCCATGGTCCTGATCAACCCGGAACTCGTTTGGACCAGCCCGACCACTCACCTCAATGAAGAAGGTTGCCTGTCGGTTCCCGGTATCTACGACGGTGTCACGCGCTTTGACGCCGTGCATTGCAAGGCGCTGGACGCAAATGGCCAAAGTCGTGTCATTGAAGCGGATGGCTTGTTGGCTGTTTGCATTCAGCACGAAATGGACCATTTGATGGGAAAAGTGTTCGTGGAGTACCTCTCGCCACTGAAGCGCAACCGCATCAAAACCAAAATGATCAAAGCCAAGCGCGAGGAAGCGCGCTAAGTGCCGGCGTTGCAGCGCCCTTTGCGCATCATTTTTGCCGGGACTCCCGAGTTCGCCCGTCTTGCACTGGCCGAATTGCATGCTGCCGGGCACACCATTGCCCTCGTGATGAGTCAGCCCGACAGGCCGGCCGGGCGGGGCATGAAACTCCAGGCTTCCGCAGTCAAGCAGTTTGCGCTTGAGCATTCCATACCGGTGGCGCAGCCGCGCAGTCTGCGGCTCGATGGCAAATTTCTTGAAGATGCTGCGGCGGCACGACAGGCCATCGCTGATGCGAAAGCCGACGTCATGGTGGTGGCCGCTTACGGCTTGATTCTTCCCCAATGGGTGCTGGATGATATGGCCGCGCCACATGCGGATGGACGAGTACGCTTTGGGTGCCTGAATATCCACGGCTCATTGCTTCCCCGCTGGCGCGGCGCGGCCCCCATCCACCGGGCGATCGAGCTGGGTGATCCGGAGACCGGCGTCACCATCATGCAGATGGACGCGGGTCTCGACACCGGTGACATGTTGCTCAAGGAGTCACTACCAATTGCAGCAGACGACACCACCGCCACACTGCACGACAAAGTAGCCTCGCTGGGTGCCCGCATGATTGTGCAAACCCTGGATCTGGCCTCCCAAGGCGCGCTCCAGCCCCGGCGCCAGCCGGACGAGGGAGTGACCTACGCCCACAAAATCGAAAAAGAAGAAGCACCCATCCGTTGGGCGGATGACGCAAGCAGCATCGTCCGCCGCATCCGGGCATTTAACCCTTTTCCCGGCGCCACGGCCGTGATGCAAGGCGAAACACTCAAGGTATGGGGTGCCAAAGTCGGGAACGGTACTGCCTCCGAAAAATATGGACGTATTGTGGCCGTTGCGCCCGAAGGTATTGCGGTGGCTGCTATGAATTCCATAGTAATCATCACGGAGCTGCAGCGTCCGGGCGGCAAGCGCATGGCCGTGTCAGACTTCTTGCGCGGCATGCCGTTGGAGGTGGGTGCGCAGTTTGAGTTGCAGGCCTCTGCAGCGCCGGCCACCTGATGTTTTTTCTCGCCGAGAACCGCCGGCACCCGGAATTCCGCCGGGGCTTTGCCGACATGGCGGGCGTAGCCCCCGGCATTGCGGCCTGGGGTTTGATGACCGGTGTGGCCATGGTCAAGTCCGGGCTGAGCACCGTGGAAGCGCTACTCATGGCCACTACGGTCTTTGCTGGTAGTTCACAGTTGGCGGCCATGCCGCTGATTCAGGCGGGCGCTCCCATGTGGGTGATTCTGGCCACCGGGTTTTGTGTGAATCTTCGGTTTGTGGTGTTCAGTGCGCATTTGCGGCCCTACCTGATGCACTTGCCGCGCTGGCAACGTCTGGTCACGGGTTACCTGTCTGCGGACTTGACCTACGTGTTGTTCACCAAGCACTATCCCCACCCCGGCGGCAACGCGGACGAGCGCGCAGCGCAGATGGCCTATCTGGCAGGCAACGGAGGCATCAACTGGGCGAGCTGGGTCACGAGCAGTGTGGTGGGCGTGATTCTGGCCAACTTTGTTCCCACTTCGTGGGGCTTGGGTTTTGCCGGCATTCTGGCTTTGGTAGGCATGTTGGCATCATTGGCCAACACCCGCATGCGTTGGGTGTCTGCCGGAGTGGCAGGGTCGGCGGCGGTGGCCGCCTTTGCCTTGCCGCTCAAGCTCAATATTCTGGTCGCCATTGCAGCCGCTGTGACGGTGTGTTTGCTCCTGGAGGCGCGTATTTCTGCAACTACCGAAGAACGGCGGGTGGCCTGATGGCAAACTGGTTGGCGAACACCGATGTATGGACGGTGCTCACCATCCTGGGGCTGGCCTGTGTGACCGTGGTCGCGCGCTCGTTTTTCTTCATTTTTGACAAAGACTGGGTCATGCCGACGTGGGCGCAACGGGGGCTTCAATATGCCCCGATTGCAGCCTTGTCTGCGGTCATCGTGCCGGAGATCGTGATGTTGCAAGGCCAGATGATTCACACCCTGAAAGATGCCCGCCTCTATGCGGTCGCAGGCGGTCTGGCTTATTTCTTCTGGCGGCGCGGTCAAGGGCAGGCGGTATTGGGCACCATTCTGTCGGGGATGGCGGTGTACCTGCCGCTGCACGTAGGGCTGGGCTGGTAGGACGCAGGGCTGACCGGCCCCACACAGACAAGCGCGGTACGTTGCCGTTACGTTGTCGATACGCAGGGTCCGGTACAGAGCGCACTCCTACAATGCGGGCTGTTGCCGCTCCATGCGGACTCTGAGCCTGTTTTTCCATTTCCATTCTTCCGAGGTTGACCCCATGCAAGTGATCCGTTTCTCCGATCTGGTGGCCCAAGGCCAAATGGCCGGCAAGCGCGTGTTTATCCGCGCGGACCTGAACGTTCCCCAGGACGACGCAGGCCACATCACCGAGGACACCCGCATCCGCGCCAGCATTCCCTGCATCGAAATGGCCCTGAAAGCCGGTGCCGCCGTGATGGTGACCAGCCATTTGGGTCGCCCCACCGAGGGCGAGTTCAAGCCCGAAGACTCTTTGGCACCCGTTGCCCAGCGCATGGGCGAGCTGATGGGCCGTGAGATTCCGGTGCTGGTGAACTGGACCGATGGCGTAACCGTTGCTCCCGGCCAGCTGGTGATGCTGGAAAACTGCCGCGTCAACAAGGGTGAGAAAAAGAACAACGAAGAGCTCGCCAAGAAAATGGCAGCGCTGTGCGACATCTTTGTGCACGATGCCTTCGGCACCGCCCACCGGGCAGAGGCCTCGACCTACGGCATCGCCCAGTTCGCGCCCATCGCCTGTGCTGGCCCCCTGTTGGCCGCTGAAATGGACGCCATCTCCAAAGCCCTGCTGGCGCCCAAGCGCCCCTTGGTGGCCATCGTGGCGGGTTCCAAAGTGTCGACCAAACTGACTATTCTCAAGAGCCTGGCAGCCAATGTGGACCAGCTCATTGTGGGCGGAGGCATTGCCAACACCTTCATGCTGGCGGCCGGCTTAAAGATCGGCAAGAGCTTGGCGGAGCCTGATTTGCTGGCAGAGGCGACTGCAGTGATCGAAGCCATGAAGGCCCGTGGTGCGGCCGTGCCTATCCCCACCGATGTGGTGACTGCCAAAACCTTTGCGGCCGATGCGCCCGCCACCATCAAGGCGGCGACCGAGGTGGCAGACGACGACCTGATTCTCGATATCGGCCCCCAAACCGCCCAAGCCCTGGCCGAGCAACTCAAGAAGGCCGGCACGATTGTGTGGAATGGCCCGGTCGGCGTGTTTGAGTTCGCGGCCTTTGAGAACGGCACCAAAGTAATCGCTCACGCCATTGCCGAGAGCAGCGCCTTCAGCATTGCCGGCGGTGGCGACACACTGGCCGCCATTGCGAAGTACGGCATTGAAAAACAGGTGGGTTACATTTCCACCGGCGGTGGTGCTTTCCTGGAAGTGCTGGAAGGCAAAACCCTGCCGGCCTTCGAAATTCTGGGCAAGCGCGCTGCGGGCTGACTGCTCCTAAATATGTAGCTGCCCGCGCATACAAATCGGGCGCCAAGGGCACTTTTGATGTGAAATTAAAAGTGCCTTTTTCTTTAGGGTTCTCCATGCCATTCAGGCTGCAGTGGCGGCTGGCGTGCCCAGTATCACCGTGCTGCGTATCTGGCCGGGCCCGCTGGCTTTGGCCAGCGCGAGTTGGGCGCTGACTTCTTGCAAAAAGCCGTCAACCTGTCCCGCCGCGGCATGGGTGCGTGTCACCAGCCCGATGCTTACGGTGATGTGTTGCATGGCGGTATGGCCCGGCTGCAGCTGGCCCAAATCGCGCACGCGCTGGGCCATGTCATTGGCCAGCTTGCGGACGTCTGCAGGCGAGGTGTCCGGCAGCAGGCATGCAAATTCTTCCCCGGCAAACCGGGCCACCAGGTCGGCCGGTCGTCGAAGCACACCTTTGAGTGCCACGGCGATGAGGCGCAGGCAATCATCACCAGCCTGATGCCCATAGCGCGCGTTGTAGGCGCTGAAATGATCCACATCCACCAGAATCAAGGAAAGCGGCAAGCCGCTGCGCGTGGAGCGCCCCCACTCTGATGCCAGCTGCTGGTCGAAATAGCGCCGGTTGAACACGCCTGACAGGCCGTCCAGAAGCACCAGCTTTTTGAGCATGTCGGCCTGGAACTTGAGTGTGAGGTGGGTATGCACTCTGGCGCGCACTACGGCAGGGTTGATGGGCTTGGCAATAAAGTCCACCGCCCCCAGGCTCAGGCCATGGGTTTCCTGTCCGGGGTCGGCGCGGGCTGTCACAAAAATCACCGGTATGGCGGCAGTCGCCGGGTTGGCCTTGAGCGCCTTGCACACTGAGAAGCCGTCCATCCCCGGCATCAGCACATCCAGCAGCACCAGGTCCGGCGGATCACTGCGACAAAGTGCCAGAGCCTGCTCGCCACTGGTGGCCATGTAGAGCTGGTAGTCGTCGCACAGGGTCTGCACCAGCAATTCCATGGGCAGGGGCTGGTCGTCTACTACCAGAACCTTGGGCTTGCCGTGGGTGCTGTCCAGCAGGGCAGCAGTGTGGGTGGCAGCGGCGTTCATGGTTTGGGCAGGCGGGTGAATGAAGACGAAAAGGGCACCATTCCATCATGGGTTGTCAGACAAGCCGCTTGGTACTTACCCGCCACTGCAAAAACATCTTGTGCCCTGCATGTAACCGGGATACATACAAGCATGTGAAAATAGGTAACTACCTCTAGGAGACAGACATATGCCGCGCCGCGCCACCAAAATTGTTGCCACCCTCGGACCCGCCTCCAGCGATGCCGCCATTCTGGAGCAGATGATCCGCGCCGGCGTGAACGTGGTTCGTCTGAATTTCAGCCACGGCAAAGCCCAGGACCACATCGATCGCGCCCGCTTGGTCCGTGAAGCAGCACAGCGTGCCGGCCGCGAAGTAGCCATCATGGCCGACTTGCAAGGCCCCAAGATCCGCGTCGGCAAGTTTGCTGAAGGCAAGGTGTTTCTGGAGCAGGGTCAGAAGTTTGTTCTGGATGCCGGCCGCACCGAACTGGGTGATATTGATGCCGTAGGCTTGGACTACAAGTCCCTCCCCCAGGAAGTGAAGGCCGGCGATGTTTTGTTACTCAATGACGGCTTGATCGTCATCACTGTGGACGCTGTGATCGGTGACCAGGTGCACACCACCGTCAAGCTCGGTGGCGAGTTGTCTAACAACAAGGGCATCAACAAGCAGGGTGGCGGATTGACCGCTCCCGCCCTGACCGGCAAGGACATGGAAGACATCCGCACTGCGATGAGTTTCCAGGCGGATTACGTGGCGGTGAGCTTCCCCAAAAACGCCACTGATATGGAAATGGCGCGCCAGTTGTGCAATGTTGCAGCTGCTGAATACAACCATAAGCCCGGCCTGATCGCAAAGATTGAACGCGCCGAGGCGATTCCAAAGCTGGAAGAAATTCTCCTCGCCTCCGACGGCATCATGGTCGCCCGTGGCGACCTCGCAGTGGAAGTGGGCAACGCTGCCGTGCCTGCGCTGCAAAAGCGCATGATCAAGCTGGCCCGCGAGCACGACAAAGTGGTGATTACCGCCACCCAGATGATGGAGTCCATGATCACCAATCCGGTGCCTACCCGCGCCGAGGTGAGCGACGTGGCGAACGCGGTGCTGGATGGCACGGATGCCGTCATGTTGTCCGCCGAAACTGCAGCCGGCAAGTACCCCCTGGAAACCGTGATTGAGATGGCCAAGATCTGTCTGGCTGCGGAAAGCAGCGAGATGGTCAAGCTGGATGCCGACTTCACCGGAAAGACTTTTACCCGCATTGACCAGTCGATTGCCATGGGCGCTTTGTTCACTGCTCACCACCTGGGTGCCAAAGCCATTGTGGCGATGACAGACAGCGGAAGCACCGCTTTGTGGATGAGCCGTCACCTGATCCACGTGCCGATTTATGCGCTGACCCCCAAGGTCAGCACCCAGCGCAAGATGACGCTGTATCGCAATGTGCGTCCCTTGTTGATGGGCACCAGCGCCGACCGCGACACCGCATTGATGGATGCCGAAAAGCACCTCAAGACCCGCAGCATTGTGCAAAAGGGTGACATCTATGCCATTACTTGTGGCGAACCCATGGGTGCTCCGGGTGGCACCAACATGCTCAAGATCTGCGCAGTCAGCTGATTGCAGCTTGGCAATCACAAAAAAGGGAGCTGTGGCTCCCTTTTTTGTGCCCGCGTGAGGCCTGATTAGGCGGGTTAACCCTTGGCGGTTAGAATCCGGCAACGGTACAAGTTACCAAGCGGTTACATGAATTGGCCGCTGCAGGTTATTAACTTCCTGGGGATAGAAAAATGGCACTCGTTTCCATGCGCGAGCTTTTGGACCACGCTGCAACGCATAACTATGCGATTCCAGCGTTCAACGTCAACAACCTGGAGCAGGTTCAGGCCATCATGGAGGCGGCCAAAGAAACCGGCGCTCCTGTGATCATGCAAGCCAGCGCCGGCGCCCGCAAATATGCCGGTGAGCACTTTCTCAAGCACCTGATTCAGGCCGCTGTGGAAAGCTACCCCACGATCCCCGTGGTCATGCACCAGGACCATGGCCAAAGCCCTGCCGTGTGCCAAGGCGCCATCGACCTGGGCTTCAGCTCCGTGATGATGGACGGCTCCTTGGAGGCTGACGGCAAGACGATCGCCAGTTACGAATACAACGTGGAAGTTACTCGTAAAGTTGTAGACCTCGCGCACAAACTGGGTGTCACCGTGGAGGGTGAACTCGGCTGCCTGGGCTCGCTGGAAACCATGCAAGGTGACAAAGAAGACGGCCACGGCACCGACGCCATCATGACCCGCGAGCAGTTGCTGACCGACCCGGAGCAAGCGGCCGACTTCGTTAAGCGCACCCAGCTTGACGCTTTGGCCATTGCCATCGGGACCAGCCATGGCGCCTACAAGTTCACCCGTAAGCCCACAGGTGACATCTTGGCCATCGATCGCATCAAGGAAATCCACGCCCGCATCCCCAACACCCATTTGGTGATGCACGGATCCAGCGCCGTGCCCCAAGAGCTACTGGCAGCCATTAATCAGTACGGCGGCAAGATGGCCCAGACGTGGGGCGTGCCGGTGGAAGAGGTGCAGCGTGCCATTCCCTTCGGTGTGCGCAAGGTCAACATCGACACCGACATCCGCATGGCCATGACCGCTGCTGTGCGCAAGTTCATGTTCGAGAACCCCGAAAAGTTCGATGCCCGCGAGTGGCTCAAGCCCGCCCGTGAGGCAGCCAAGCAGCTGTGCAAGCAGCGATACATCGAGTTCGGTTGCGAAGGTCGCGCCGCCAGCATCAAGGGCCATAGCCTGCAAGTCGTCGCTGGGCAATACGCGCGCGGTGAGTTGGCCCAGGTGGTGCAGGAATCTGCAGTCGCTGCCTGAAACGCGATGGTGCCGCTAAGCGGCCCGAACTTGCGATAATCCAAGGCTTCGCCTTCCATTCCGGGGCGAAGCCTTTTTACTTTTGTGGATGCCATGACTTCAGCTTTGCACACCTCCGCCTTGTCCCTTCCCTTGCTTGCCCGTGGCAAGGTGCGTGATAACTATGCGGTGGGTGAAGACCGCATCCTGATGGTGGCCAGCGACCGATTGAGCGCGTTTGACGTGATCATGGGGGAACCCATTCCCGGCAAGGGTGCGTTGCTGACGCAGATGGCTTTGTTCTGGTTTGAGAAGCTGGGCAAGAACGGTGCCGACGTGTGTCCTAATCACCTGACCGGCGAGGCGCCAGAGAGTGTGGTGACGCCTGCAGAAGCGGCGCAGGTCGCAGGCCGTTCCATGTTGGTTAAGCGCTTGAAACCCTTGCCTGTGGAGGCGGTGGTACGTGGCTACCTGGCCGGTAGCGGCTGGAAGGAATACCAAGAGAACAGCGCGGTATGCGGCGTGAAACTGCCTGCCGGCCTGCAAAACGCCAGCAAGTTGCCTGAGCCGATTTACACCCCTGCCGCCAAAGCTGCAGTCGGTGACCACGACGAGAACATCACTTTCGAAAAAACCGTGGAAATGATCGGTCTGGACCTCGCGACCCAGATCCGAGACATCAGCATCCGCATCTACAAGGTGGCCGCTGAGTTCGCCTTGACCAAAGGCATCATCATTGCCGACACCAAGTTCGAATTTGGTTTGGACAAAGACGGTACCCTGACCCTGATGGATGAAGTGCTGACACCGGACTCCAGCCGCTACTGGCCAGTGGAAAGTTACCAAGTCGGTACTAACCCGCCCAGCTACGACAAGCAGTTCGTGCGGGACTGGCTGGAGCAAGCGCTGGTGGACGGCAAGCCTTGGGATAAAACTCCACCCGCACCCCGCGTGCCTCGCGAGGTGATCGAGAAGACGGCCGACAAGTACCGCGAAGCCCTGCAGCGCTTGACGACCTGATCGCTGCTCAAGCCGCTACGACGGATACGCCTCTTTGGCTGATGTTCAAAGTCACATCGTCTTGGGGCGACCAGTGGCCTTGGGCATCCGAGGCCACGACGAAGATGGGCCCTAAAGCGGTCTCTACCGTCAACTCCTGAAAGCTACCCAAGTAGGCCGCTTTGCTTACGGTGCCTTGCAGGCCCGCGCTGTGTCCGGGGTGGACGGACCATGCTTCGGGGCGAATCGCCACTTTCACCGGGCCTGCGTTCAAGCGGCGCGGTGTTGAGAGCGTCAAGGGGCCCAATTCCACAGAGCCATTCTCCAGACATTGGCCATTGAGCAATACTGCTTCGCCCATGAAGCCCGCAACAAATTCAGTTTGCGGGTTCTCGTAAAGTTCGCGTGGGCTTCCGGCCTGTGCAATCTGCCCTCCGTTCATCACAATGATCTGGTCGCTCACGGCCAAGGCTTCGCTCTGGTCATGGGTCACATACGCCACCGTCAGTTTCAGTCGCTGTTGCAGGGCCCGGATTTCTTCGCGCATGGACCGGCGCAAGCGTGCGTCCAGGTTGGACAGCGGCTCATCAAACAAGAGCACAGAGGGCTCCAGCACCAGCGCGCGTGCCAAAGCCACGCGTTGCTGTTGCCCGCCTGACAACTCTGCGGGGTAGCGGCTCTCGTACCCTCCCAGGCCCACGATAGCCATGGATGAACGGGCACGTTCGCTCACCTCCTGTTTGGGTACGCCGCTCACGTTCAGTCCGTAGGACACGTTCTCCAGCACTGACATGTGGGGGAACAAGGCATAGCTTTGAAAAACCATGCTTACGTTGCGCTCCGCCGGACCCAGGTGGGTGACATCGCGGCCGTCAATGAAAATTTGGCCGCTGGAGGGCGACTCCAGCCCGGCGATCATGCGCAGGGTGGTGGTCTTGCCACAGCCGGATGGTCCGAGGATGGTGGTCAGCGTCCCTTTGGGAACATGAAAGTCAATCGCGTTGACTACCAAAGGGCTGTGGGCGCCGCCGTAGCGCTTGGAGACCTGACGGAAAGAAATGCCTGTGTTGTTCATGGAAGTCGTCATCCGTAAGTATTTCAATGGGCAGTCGCAGCGTTGCGGCGGCCGAGTTTGCGTTCACCCACTAGGGCTTGGACCAAGAGGGTGCTGCAGGACATGAGCAGGATCAGCACCGTGCAATACGCCAACGCCACACCGTAGTCACCATTGCCTACGCGGCCGATGATGTAAGTGGTGGACAGCTCGTACTGCGCCGTCACCAGGAAGATCACGGCAGACACGGTGGTGATGGAGCGTACAAACGAATACACCAGTGCTGCTACCAGCGCCGATTTGATGAGGGGCAATACCACCAGGCGCAAGGTGGTGAGCGTGTTGGCGCGCAGCATCAGAGACGCTTCGTCCAGTGAGCGATCCAATTGCTTGAAGGCGGCAGTCCCTGCACGCACCCCGACCGGCAGGTTGCGGAACACAAAGCACAAAACAATGATCAGCCCGGTACCCGTCAGCTCTACAGGCGGTACGTTGAATGCCAGGATGTAGCTGACACCAAGCACCGTGCCCGGAACTGCAAAGGTCAAGAGTGCAGAGAATTCGAAGCTGGCCTTGCCCCGGAACTCCGCACGCGCCAGCAACCAGGCAATCAGCAGGCCCAGGCCCGCGCACAAAGGGGCCGCCATGGCTGCCAGCGACACGGTGGTGAACAGCGAGTTCCAGGCAGTACCTGCCCAAACCACACCGTACTCCCCCCATTGCACATCAAAGGCCGTGCGGAAGTGATTCAGCGTGAGCGTGTAGTCACGCCCCCAAGTCTGGACGAAACCACCAGCGAAGGCAAAGAGGTACACCACCAGCGTGAACACCAGCCATGGCCCCGCCACACCCAGGCATAGCTTGCGGATACCTGCGGGGAGGGGCATGGGCAAACCGGCATCGCCCTTGCCGGCAACCGTGGTGAAACTGCCTTTGCCCAGCACCCTGCGCTGGATGAAGAAGACTGCAAGGGCAAACACCGTCAGGATCAGCGACAAGGCCGCGGCCATTCCCGGGTCCAGGGACGCTCCCACGATGGCAAAAAAGATTTCTGTCGACAGCACGGCGAACTGTCCGCCCACCACGATCGGGTTCCCGAAGTCCGCCATGCTCTCGATAAATCCCACCAAAAATGCATTGGCCAAGCCCGGCTTGAGCAATGGCAGGGTGACGGTCCAAAAAGTCTGCATGCGGCTGGCGCGCAGGGTCTGGGAGGCTTCCTCCATGGAAGGGCTCACGCCTTGAACCACACCGCGCATGATCATGAAAGCAATTGGGGTGAAGGCGAACAACTGCGCCAGCCAGACACCAAAGAAACCATAAAACCAGCGCGTAGGCTCAATGCCAAAAGCCCACTCCAGATATTGATTGAAGAGCCCGGCACGCCCAAATAGCAAAATCAGCCCCAAGCCCACCACAAACGGCGGTGTGATGATGGGCAACATGGCCAGAATGTTGAGCGGTTTGGCTAATGCTTTTGCTTCCCGCTCTGCCCAGAGTGCGATCAAGGTGCCCAGGAATGTGGTCCCGGCGGCTGTGAGCAGTGCGAGACCCAGAGTGTTCCACGCCACACCGCAACGGCCTTGGCCACTGATACATCCGAGGCCCCAGATGCGGGCAGTGCCGATCCGGTCCCACAGGGCGCTGATGGAGAATAGTCCCTCGTCATTGAGCACGCTGCCCATCAAGGACTTGAGAACCGGGTACACCACAAACAGCGCCAGCAAGGCGGTACAACACAACACGGCACCGGCTACGAAGGCGTCACCCTTGAATCCTCCTAGACGTGCTACGCCGATGGAGAGCAGTGCCAGCAGGCTCACTATCAACACCATGGCGCCCCACCCCATGCCCGGCTGGGTGTAGTCCGTGGCGCCTGCCAATGCAGTGAGCCAATCCCAAGTCCACCCCACAATGCCGATGGCAAATCCGCTGAAGACCAGCCCTGCCAGACCCAGGCCGGCGCCACTGCACAACAACAGACCCTGGCGGCGCGGTGTATGGGTGAATACAGCGGAGGCTGCCAGTAGTAGTCCCGCCATGCCCACCCCCAGCCAGGGGCGGGCATGGCTGCTCATTTGAGTCCAGCCGTTGGCACTGGCAGCGGCGCCCCACAGGCCGGGCAGGGCCTCCAAGAGGCTCCCTCGTTGAAGAAAATACCAGGGCAGCAGCACAAAGGCCGCAGCGCCAAGGGCGGCCCAAAGGGCAATGACGCGGCGGGTTCGCCACGGGTGAAAAGTGTTCATGTCATCCAGCGTGAGGCAGGGCCCGGCCTGCTGCACAACGCAGCGGCGGGCGGGTTAGCAGGGAATGCGGGATTAGCGGGACTGGCCGTTCACATCGCGTTCCCAGCGCTGAATCAGGCGCTTGCGCTCTGCGGACTGGCCGTACTTGGCATAGTCGTAGTCGATCATCTTGATCTTGCGGAAGTCCGGCACGCGCGGGTCCACCTTGGTTTCGCGGTTGGAGGGCAGCTGGAACTGCAGCGTGGCAGCGCCCAGCGCCTGTGCGCCCGGCGTTAAAGCCCAGTCATAAAACTTCTTCGCTGCTTCCAGGTTGCGCGCACCGCGCACGATGGACATCGAGCCGATCTCTGCACCTGTGCCATCGGACGGTGTGATGGTCTCCAGGGGGAAGCCTTGGGCTTTTTCACCGGGGCCGTCGTGCACAAAGCTGATGGAAATTGCGGCTTCACCACGTGCCACGGCCTTGATGGGGCCTACGCCGGAACGTTGGTAGGTGGCAATGTTTTTGTGCAGCTTGGCCAGATAGTCAAATGCCTTGTCTTCTCCCATCAGCTGTACCAGCGTGGCAATCATGGTGTAGGCCGTCCCGCTGGAGGACGGATTGGCGGATTGGATTTCGCCTTTGTACTCAGGCTTGATCAGGTCAGCCCACGTCTTCGGGATGGGCAGCTTCTTATTGGCCATCAGCTCGGTGTTGTATCCAAAACCCAAAGGCCCGGAGTAAATGCCTACCGTCTTGTAGCCGGACTGTGCAGCCTGCTTTTGCGCCCAGTCGTACAACTTCGGCAGCAGGGGCGACTTGTATTCCTGAGTCAGGTTTTGTTCGGCAGCCACCAGGTGCGGGTCCCCGGTGCCCCCGAAAAAGATGTCTGTCTTGGGATTTGCTTTTTCGGCCATGAGTTGGGCGACGGCTTCACCTGAGCCCTTGAGCGTCATGTTGACCTTGATACCCTGGCTTTTCTCGAAGGTGATGGCAATCATGCTGCACCACGGCGCTTGGCCCGAGCAGATGATGTTGACCTCGTTGCCGGATTGGGCATAAGCGCTGGCTTGAGAGAGCGCGATACATGCAGCAGCGATCAGGTGGGTTTTCTTCATGAAAGTCTCCTTTAGTGTTGGACCGGGGGTTCGGATGCGTTGGAAAAAACGGAGGGCAACAGCACGCTGACCCCCTGTGCTGACAAAAACAAGCTGACCGGGGCGCCGCAGGCATAGGCCGCGCCTGGTGACGGAATGAGCACCAATATCTCGCCCAAGGTGGTGTGCACCCAGACCTCCGTAGAGGGGCCTAGAAAGGCGCTCCGTAAAACCTTGCCCGGTAATCCGGCCGAACTGGCCGGTGCGATACGCCAGGCGTGCGGACGCACAACGATACGCACTGCGCCACGGCGCAGTCCGGGGTCAGGACCTATCTGCAAGGGGCCCAGATGTACAACGCCCCGGGCGTCCACCTCGGCGTCAAATGTGACAGCGTCACCCATGAAGGCAGCAACGAACTCTGACAGGGGACGTTCATAAAGATCCCGCGGTGAGCCGATTTGCGCAATCCTGCCCTCTTGCATGACGACGACGCGGTCACTGACCGACATGGCTTCTGCATGGTCGTGGGTGACATACAGCACTGTCAGATCCAACCTCTGTTGCAGGGAGCGGATGTCTTCACGGATATGGCGTCGCAAGTTGCTGTCGAGGTTGGAGAGAGGCTCATCCAGCAACAAGATACGGGGCTGCAATGCGAGTGCACGAGCCAATGCGGTGCGTTGTTGCTGACCGCCGGACAACTCATGCGGCATGCGATCTTCCAAGCCTTGCAGACCGACCAGCACCAGGGCCTGGGCACAACGCTCGCGTTGGCTCGCCGCAGACAGGCCTTGCATGCGCAAGCCATAGCAGACGTTTTCTTCCACGCTCTGGTAGGGAAACAGGGCGTAGCTCTGAAACACCAGACTGAGGTCCCGTTGTTCGGCGCTCTTGGAAGTGACGTCTTCCCCGTGAAAAATCAGCTGCCCCTCGTCGGGTGTGTCCAATCCGGCTACCAAGCGCAGCAGCGTGGTTTTGCCGCATCCGGAGGGGCCAAGCAGAGTCGTCAACCGGCGATCCGGGATATGCACATCCACCCCGTGCAGCGCCTTGTAGCCATTGGCATAGGACTTGGTCACCCCGCGGATTTCCAGACCGGGCCTCATGCCGGCATCCTCAATGTGGCATCCGACAGGGACGCATGCGGCATCGATAAGGCTGGTACTGCCGAGTCTTGCGCCATGGCATGCGCAGGCCGGGGCCAGCGGACGACGGCGTCAACGCCCACTACCGCGCCTTGTTGGATTCGGTTGTAGAGGTCTAGCGTCGCGTGCATGGACACAGCGATTTGCTTGCAGATCGACAGGCCCAAGCCCACTCCGGTGCCTCCGCTGGCGGATTCGAAGGGCTGGAACAGACGCTCCCGGACTGCCTCGTCCAACCCTCCTGCGTTGTCCCAGACCAGAAGCTCCAGTTCGTCTGGCAGATGGCGGATGACCACGCCCAGACTGGCTCCGGTGGCGGACTGGCGGATCGCATTGGTTAACAGATTGCGTAGCATTTCACCGACCAGCCAGCTGTCGCTCATGAGCCGTACGGGTTCGGCGTCCAAGGACACTTCCAGCTGCTTGCGGGCGATCAAGGGTGCAAATTCCACCAGAACTTCGCTGGCAAGGTGGTGCAACTCCACCAAGCACCACTGGGCATGCCGGACCTTTTGCTCCACCTTTGCCTGCGACAGCAATTGATTCGCCAGATGGCTTGCGCGATCCAGCGTACGCAGCATTTTGGGCAGGGTGTCAGAGGCCGGAAGCTCCCCGGACGTGACACCTTGCACTTGGGTTTTCAGCACCGCCAATGGTGTGCGCAACTGGTGAGAGGCTTCCGCAATGAAGCGCTGCTGTTGCTCCAAGGCATCCCGTTGTTGTTGCCATTGCACATTCAGGGCGCGCACGATGGGTTCCAGCTCTACGGCCGGTGTATGGCCCAAGGGCGTTGTTTCCTGGGGTTGTCGGCTGGCAACGGTAGTCGTGAGCTCTTGTACCGGCCGCAGGCACTGCCCCGCCAACCACCACAGGGTTGGTGCACCCGCCAGTGCCATGCACACAGCAAGCCACGGTGTCATGGATCCGATGGCGCCGAGCGCTCCCCCCAGTCCGGTGCAGATCACGAACATCAGCAATAACTGCTTCCGCATGGACTGGGCGGCTTTGCCCTTGGTCTGGGTCATGCCGGATCCTTGCTGTCGTGGCCCAGTTCGTCCACCAGAAGGTAGCCGATACCGCGCATCGTCAACAAGGCGGCACCACTGCCCGCCAAGCGCTTGCGCAAACGGTGCGCAAGCAGGTCGATGGCATCGCTTTGATGGCTGGCATCGTCACCGAAGATGGCCTGATACAAGTCATCTTTGGATACAGGGCGGCCCGGCTTGGTGATCAAGACGCGCAACATCGCGCTTTCCCGAGGGGCAATGTCCAAAGGGCGCCCAGATCGCAAGAACAGTCCCTGGTTCATGTCGAGCTGCAAGTGCCCGCAACGGAAGTCTTCGATGCCCTGGTTACGCCGCATCAGGGCACGCAGGCGAGCCACCAGTTCCTCGGTGTCGAAAGGTTTGGTCAGGTAGTCATCGGCGCCTAGGGTCAGTCCGGTGACCCGCTCGCCGATGGAGGCGCGGGCCGTGACTACCAGCACCGGCAGGCGCAATCCAAGGTCGCGCATGCGTTGCAGTACGTCCAGACCGTCCAGCCCCGGCAGGCTCAGGTCCAAGATTACCGCGTCGAAGTTGCGTTTGCGCATCCATGCCAGCGCTTCATGCCCGTCGGCACAGCACACCGGCTTGAACCCGCGCGATGCGAGCACACGCCCCAATGCGTCCACCAGATCCAGATCGTCTTCAACCAACAACACATCCATGCCGGTATCGTGCTGTCAGGGGGCTAGCTTCGCAATGGGGTTAGCGCGCAGGTTGAATGAAAGAAACTTGAAATGTGGCAGGCTTCCACTGAAGCGGCCATCGGCACTGAAACAAAAAAACCGCCATCTGGCGGTTTGTGGGGGGCAAGCGCAGTGTTAGTTCAGTGCCATGCTCAGCTTGCGGCGGTAACTGGCCACCAGCTGCGCCTGCGGGTCTTGCTCGGCCACCACTTTGCCTAGCACCTCGATGCCACCGGCGGGTTTGCCAGCCGTTGCAGGATCAGCCTTGGGCTTGGGCGGGGTGAGCAGTTCGAGGATCGCCACAAAGGTTTTGCGGGGCACCTCGTTGTTCCAAGCCTTGTCACGCATGATGATTTCCAGCAGCTCGTCCATGGAGCCGGTCCAGTCGCCCCCCACCATGAGCACGCGGGCTTTGGCCAAACGGGTGTCAAAGTCCCGCTTGTTGGTGGCAATCACTTCGTCAAACTGCGCAGGGGTCCACAGGCCTTTGTCGTCGGTCAGCACGAACTTGATGGCATCCAAAAACTGGGCCAGTGCTTCGAAGCGCTGCTGCTTGGGGATGTAGGCCAGCGTCGGGGCCAAAGCGGCCTCGGCGTCTTCGATCATGTCGTTCTCGATCAGCAGCTTGACGTAGTCGTAGCGTGCGTCATCGTTGCCGGGGTTCAGGGTCAGCGCTTCATGCAGCTTTTGCAGGGCCGCGCGTGGGTCACCTGCTTGGGCCAAAGATTGGGCATCTTCCACATCGGCTTCTGCTTCCAGTACTTCTTCGGAGGGCACGTGCTTGTCCAGAAACTCCTTGAGCTTGCTCTCGGGCACTGCGCCCATGAAACCATCGGCGGGCTTGCCGTTGATCATCAACACGCAGGTCGGAATGCTGCGGATGCCGAAGGCCTGCGCGAGCTGTTGCTCCTGGTCAGAGTCAATTTTCACCAGCTTGAAGCGGCCGTCGTAGTCGGCTTCCACCTTTTCCAGCAGCGGTCCGAGTGTTTTGCAAGGCCCACACCAAGGCGCCCAGAAATCGACCAGAACGGGCACCTGGTGGGAGGCGGCGATGACTTCGGTTTCGAAGTTTTCTAGGGTGACGTCGATCATGGGAAGGGTGCTCGGGGTGAAAAAGTAAAATTCAACAATGAAATCAATTCAAATCGGCGTCGTCATGGGTTCCAACTCGGATTGGGACACCATGCAACACGCAGTCCAGATTCTCCAACAGTTTGGTATCGGCTTCGAGGCGCGCGTCATTTCCGCCCACCGCATGCCGGACGACATGTTCCGCTACGCTGAGGCCGCCGCAGGCCGCGGCCTGAAAGCCATCATCGCCGGCGCCGGCGGTGCTGCCCACCTGCCGGGCATGCTGGCGGCCAAAACCACGGTGCCCGTGCTGGGTGTGCCGGTGCAGAGCAAGGCGCTCTCGGGGGTCGACTCCTTGCACAGCATCGTGCAAATGCCCAAGGGCATTCCGGTCGCGACCTTTGCCATCGGCAACGCCGGTGCGGCGAACGCGGCCTTGTTTGCGGTGGCGCTCCTGGCCAACGAAAACCCCGACCTGCGCATGGAGCTGGACGCCTACCGCGTCGACCAGACCCAGACCGCCCGCAACATGACCCTGCCGGTGACCGGCAGCGACGCCTGATGGACGCACTGGCAGTGGGTGGTTCCGAAATGACGCTGGGTGGACCCAAGGAATTGACACTGGGCGGTTCACAGGAAATGACGCTGGGCGTCATGGGTGGCGGCCAGCTGGGTCGCATGTTTGCCCATGCTGCGCAACAAATGGGGTTTTTCACTGCGGTGCTGGACCCGGATGCGACCAGCCCGGCAGGCCGCATCAGCCACCACCATGTGCAAACGGCTTACACCGATGCAGAGGGGCTGGCGCGATTGGCCGCCGTGTCTGCCGCCATCACCACCGAATTTGAGAATGTTCCGGCAGAGGCCCTGAACCAGCTGGCACAAAGCCGGCCCGTGGCGCCCAGCGGGGCCGCGGTTGCCATCGCTCAAGATCGGGCGGCGGAAAAAGCGCACTTTGTGCAATGCGGCGTGCCATGCGCGCCCTACGCGGTGATTGAAACAGCCGAGCAGTTGGCCGCCATTGACGCCAACTTGCTCCCCGGAATTCTGAAAACCGCCCGCATGGGCTACGACGGCAAAGGCCAGGTTCGCGTGAAGACGCCTGCCGAGCTGGCCGCCGCGTGGGCCGACCTGAAACAGGTGCCCTGCGTGCTGGAAAAGATGCTGCCCCTGCAGTGGGAGTGCAGCGTCATCGTGGCGCGCGGTGCCGAGGGCGCCTGCGTGAACCTGCCGGTGCAGCGCAATCTGCACCGCGACGGCATTCTGGCGGTGACCGAGGTTTATGAAGGAAATGTGCCTCCAGCGCTCGCCGAACGTGCGGTGGCTGCTGCGAAATCGATAGCAAGCGGCGTGAACTACGTCGGTGTGCTGTGCGTGGAATTCTTCGTGCTGGAAGAATCCCACCCCGCCGCCGCAGGCTTGGGTGGCTTGGTGGTCAACGAGATGGCGCCACGCCCCCACAACAGCGGCCACTACAGCATGGACGCCTGCGATGTGTCGCAGTTCCATCTGCAGGTGCGCACGCTGGCGGGCTTGCCCTTGGTGCAACCGCGTCAGCACAGCCCGTCCATCATGCTCAATCTGTTGGGCGACATTTGGCCCCAAGATGGTCGTAACGGCGGTGTGCCTGATTGGGCGTCCGTGCTGGCTTTGCCCGGCACCCATTTGCACCTGTACGGCAAGCTGGACGCAAAGAAGGGCCGCAAGATGGGCCACCTCAACGTCACGGGCGCAACCATTGAGCAGGTCCGAGCTACCGCTCTGGAAGCGGCGCGCATCCTCGGCATTGCCGCGTTCTGAATGCCTGTCAGCGAGTCGCCCCGCGCATGATTGTCTCTGCCTACCAATTCGCCGACGGGGTGGAGCTTGCTCCTGATTCCATAGCTGCTGCCGCAGACGTGGTGCGCGCTGGAGGCCTGATGGGCTTGCCTACCGAGACGGTGTATGGCCTGGGGGCGGATGCGTCGGACCCGGTGGCCGTGGGCAAGATATTCACTGCCAAAGGCCGGCCGTCCGACCACCCTTTGATCGTTCACGTCGCTGCTTTTGACGGCGGCATGGGCGGCGTGGCGCACTACTGCGCCCGCGTGCCGGCGTTTGCGCAGCAGCTCATGTCGGCCTTCTGGCCGGGCCCGCTCACCCTCATCCTGCCGCGCAAAGAGGGCGTGGGCGAGGCCGCAGCCGGTGGCCAGAACAGCATAGGCCTGCGCTGCCCGGCCCACCCGGTAGCCCAGGCGGTATTGGCAGCCCTGCGCAAGCCTTCAGACGGCGGTCGCGAGGTCTGGGGCATTGCCGCACCCAGCGCCAACAAGTTCGGCCGTGTGAGCCCCACAACGGCGGCCCATGTGCACAGCGAATTCGGGGATGACTTGCTGATCCTTGACGGCGGACCGTGTGAGGTGGGCATTGAGTCCACCATCATCGACTGCACCCGGGGGGCGCCGGTGCTCTTGCGCCCGGGCTCCATCACCGCCCAGCAGGTGGAAGATGCCTGCGGACGCAAGCTGCTATCAAAAGAAGAGCTGCTCGCGCAGAACCAACAGGCGCCACGGGCTTCCGGGACCCTGGAGTCGCACTACGCGCCCAGCGCGACCGTGCGCTTGATGGACGCCAAAGCCTTGCAGTCAGCCCTGGACTTGCTGAGCGGCACCACTCCGCCGGACAAGCGGCCCACCATTGCGCTCTACCACCGCAGCCCGCTGTATGTACGATCGCCTTTGGTGGCCGCTCATCGTATGCCGTTGCATGCCCAGCCGGCAGCCCATGAGCTGTTTTCCAAGCTGCGGGAGATGGACGCGCAGGGCGTCAAGCTCATCTGGGTCGAAGCCCCACCTGATAGCCCTGAGTGGGACGGCGTGCGCGACCGCCTGACCCGCGCAGCTGCCTGACCCGCGCAGCTCCCGGCCATTTGCCAGTTGCCCGCCGGTGGGTTTACTGATCCCGCCCCGCCCAGTCCACCAGCGCATCCAGCGCGGGCCGGGCGTCGTTGGCATTGGCGTGGTTGATGAAGGCGACCAGCACATAGCGTTTGCCACTGACGGCGTGCACATAGCCGGCCAGCGTCACCACACCGGTCAGGGTTCCGGTTTTGAGGTGGGCGGTGCCGCTGGTGCGGGTTTTGATGCGTTTGAGGGTGCCGTCTACCCCGGTAATCGGCAGAGATGACATCAGCTCCGGCATGAAGGGCGCTGCATAGGTGGCCTGCAGCAGGCGGCCCATGGCCTGCGCGGTGATGCGCTCCTGGCGCGAAAGGCCGGAACCGTTGTCCATGACGGGGGCATCGTCCGTGCCGATACGGTCCTTCCACCAACGTTGCACCAGAGCGCGGCTGGCGGCAAAGCTGCCCGGAGGCAGGTTGGCGTCTGCCACCACGTCAGCGGGCAGGCCTTGGGCGGCGCCTGCCACCCGGCCCAGGGTCAGAAACACCTGCTGCGCCATCACGTTGTTGCTGAACTTGTTGATGTCGCGGATCACCTCCGCCAGCGTGGCCGAGTTCACCAGCAGTGCGGGTTTGCCGGCCAATAGCGGTGCGGGGACAACGCCGTTGCGCACGGTACCGAGCACCTTCCCACCCATGCTCTCCCACAGGCCTTGTGCGGCACGCCCTGGGTAAGACTTGGGGTCCGCGTAGGCGATGGGCCATACCTTCTCGCCACAGCTTACGGGGTAGCTGCCGCCGAAGCGGAAGCGCAGCGGGTCAGCAAAGTCACCTTTAAGAGCACCACGGTAGTCGCCGCAATCGGCAGCGGCAGTGTTGAGTGGCACAGTGGCGGGCAGGCTCACACCTGCCAGGGGCGGGTCGTACTGCACCTGGGCCACTTTGGCGCCGAGGTCCGGGGTGAATGTCATCACGACTGACTTGAAGTTGATTAGCAAGGCGTCCGGTGCCACGTTGTAGGGGCGCAGGGGCTCGCCGTCGAATTTGGCGGGGTCGGGTTCCGGCAGGTCGAAGGCGTTGCGGTCCAACACGATGTCGCCCGCAATGGTTTTAATGCCCATGCCCTGTACCCGGCGCAGCAGCAGCCACAGGCGCTCCATCACCAGCCTGGGGTCGCCCAAGCCTTTGACGTAGAGGTTGCCGTTGAGCACCCCGTTTTGCACCGTGCCGTCCACGTACATCGGTGTGGCCCAGGTGTAGGCCGGGCCCAGCAGGTCCAGGGCGGCAATGGTGGTCACCAGCTTCATGGTGGACGCGGGGTTCATGGGGCTGGTGCTACGGTGGGCGAGCCGTGGCGCGGCACCCCCTTGGGCATCCATCACCAGAAACGACACCGCGTCTCGCGGCACCTTGGCGCGTGCCAGTGCGGCTTCAACCTCGGGGGGCAGGGTTTGGGCGGTGGCGGAGGTACTCAAAAGCAAGGCCCACAGGCTGAGAGCAGCCCATGCTGCGCGACGGGAATCAGGGGAAAGGAAGCGACGAAGATGCATACGGGCATTATCCGGTCGGCCCCAGCAGGGATAATTCGGGAATGAACCTGTTGGCCCTGGATACCGGAACCGAATTTCTCTCGATTGCGCTGCGTACCGATGGAGCGGAAGGCACGCGTGTGGTGGAGCACCACAGCGCCGGTGGCGCCAAGGCCTCTACGGATTTGATTGCGGCCATCCTTCAGATGCTGGCCGACGCGGGTGTAGGCTTGGGCCAACTGGATGCCATTTGCTTTGGCAGCGGGCCCGGCTCGTTCACCGGTTTGCGCACCGCCTGCTCCGTGGTGCAGGGCCTGGCCTTTGGCGCCGGTGTGCCCGTGCTGGCGGTGGACTCACTCCTTGCCGTCGCGGAAGACGCCCGTTTCCGGGCAGCGTCGGATGCGTCCACTTTGCAGGTCACGGCATTGCTCGATGCGCGCATGGATGAGATGTACGTGGCGCAGTACCACTATGCACAGGGACAATGGCAGACCCTGCAAGCCAGCACCTTGCTGCAGCCGCAGGATTTGACCGTCCCGGGCGTTGAGGTCGGTGTGCGGCACCTGCTGGCCGGCAACGTGTTTACCGTCTACGCGGAAAGGCTGCCGGCGCAAGCCCTGCAATCCGCGCAGGTTGTGCAGGCTTTACCCATGGCCGCTGCCATGTTGCGACTGGCGCCCGGGATGCTGGCCGCAGGTCTGGCGGTGGATGCGGCAATGGCCATGCCCAGCTACATCCGAGACAAGGTGGCCAAAACCACTGCGGAGCGCGAAGCCGAAAAGACGGCCGCCCAGGCGGTGGCTGCATCATGAGTTCTTATGCCAGTCTTCCGATGGCCGATGTGACCCACGAAGCCGCGTTCGAGCCTTTGTTGGCGGACAGCCTGGACCGGGTGCTCCATGTGGAGCAGCGGGCCTACTCGCACCCTTGGAGCCGTGCCAACTTCATAGACGCGCTACACAGCGGCTACCAGGCCCAGATGCTGACCGCCAACGGCCAGCTATTGGGCTACTTTGTGGCGATGAAGGGCGTGGATGAGGTTCATTTGCTCAACATCACCGTGGCGCCCGAATTTCAGCGCCAGGGTTGGGCCCGCGTGTTGCTGGATGCACTGGCCATCTGGTCGCGGGGCCAGGGTGCGCAATGGCTATGGCTGGAAGTGCGGGTGAGCAATCAGCGGGCACTGCAGATTTATGAAAACCATGGCTACCGCCGCGTCGGCCAGCGCAAGGGCTATTACCCCGCCCACAACGGCCAGCGTGAAGACGCGGTGGTCATGAGCCTGGCACTGGAGCACTGAACCCCATGGCACTGCAACTCGACGAGCGCCAACGCGCCATGCTGCTGGAAATGGGCGTGCGTGTGTGGCTGCCCGGCACTGATTTCGCCCTCGCAGCAGACAACGCAGTGGCCGTGCAGGCCCCTGCACTGCCTGCACGTGCCATGCCTCTTGCACCCGTGGGCGCCGTGTCTGCAGCGGAGCAGCGCCCGGCCTCCCCAGCCACGCCGGTGACGCCGGTGAGCCGACCCGTATCCGTACAGGCCGCTTCGGTCGCTGCAGGTGCAACAGCCAGTGCCCCGATTCAAGCTTCCGCTTTGGCAGCGCTGGACTGGGACGGTTTGGCCGATACGGCGGCTGCCTGCGAGTCCTGTGGCTTGTGCGCCGGACGCAAGCACGCGACCTTGCAACCCGCACAGCAAGCGCAGGCCGACTGGATGGTGGTGGGCGACCCGCCCGAGGAAGATGAAGATAGTGCCGCCCAGGCCTTTGTGGAAGCGCCGGGCCTGTTGCTGGACAACATGCTCAAAGCCGTAGGCGCCAGCCGCTCCGGCAGTGGCCCGCAAGGTGCCTATGCCACCAATGTGGTGAAGTGCCGTCCACCGCATGGGCGCAACCCCCAGCCGGCAGACCTGGCCCAATGTGCGGCCTACCTGCAGCGCGAAATCGAGCTGGTGCAACCCAAAGTGATCTTTGCCGTGGGGCGCTTCGCCGTTCAAACGCTGCTGTCGGAACATGGCGCTTTGGCAACCCAACCGCTGGGCAAGCTGCGCGGTTCTGTCTACCGGTACCGGGGCATCCCGGTGGTGGTAAGTTACCACCCCAAGCTGCTGCTGCGCAACAGCGCCGACAAGGCTAAGGCCTGGGCCGATTTGTGCCTGGCCATGGACGCCTTGTCCGCTCCCTAACCCCCTTCTTAAAATAGCTCCATGACCTTTCTTGACCAGTTGCGCACCGCCGAGCGCCAAAACGGCTCCCTGTTGTGCGTGGGCCTGGACCCGGAACCTGCGAAGTTCCCCGAGCATTTGCGCGGCGACGCCAGCAAGATTTTCGATTTTTGCGCCGCCATCGTGGACGCTACCGCCGACCTGGTGAATTCCTTCAAACCCCAGATTGCTTACTTTGCCGCCCACGGCGCGGAAGCACAGCTGGAAAAGCTGATGGAGCACATGCGCCGCACGGCGCCCCAGGTGCCCATCATCCTGGACGCCAAGCGCGGCGACATCGGCAGCACCGCCGAGCAGTACGCCAAAGAGGCCTTCGAGCGCTATGGGGCCGATGCGGTCACGCTCTCGCCTTTCATGGGTTTTGACTCGGTGGCGCCCTACCTCAAGTACCACGGCAAGGGCGCTTTTCTGCTGTGCCGCACGTCCAACCCCGGCGGTGATGACTTCCAGCCGCAGCATCTGCGTGACGTACCCGGCCAGCCGCGCCTGTATGAACACATTGCAGCCTTGGCCCAAGGGCCCTGGAACCTCAACGGCCAGTTGGGATTGGTGGTGGGGGCCACTTACCCCGCGGAAATTGAGCGGGTGCGCGCTTTGGCGCCTACCGTGCCTCTGTTGATCCCCGGCGTGGGTGCTCAGGGAGGTGATGCGGTGGCCACTGTTAAAGCGGGCTGGAAGTCCGTAGAAGGCACAACTACTGCGCCCATCGCAGTGAACTCCTCCCGCGCCATTTTGTACGCCTCGGCAGGCCCGGATTTTGCATCCGCTGCCCGCCAGGAGGCCTTGCGGACCCGGGAGTTGTTACAAAACGCCTCAGCGTTCTGATGTTTCAGACGTAAAGGTTTGTAAGTTTGATGATGCAAATTCGGACTTAGTCCGTAACCTTGACTGAAACAGTACACGCCAGACAGAGCGTGCGAACAGCAAGGATCGTATGGAAAACATGATTGCGCATTCCCGGCAGGACCTTGAGGAGTGCTCCTCGGTCTACAGCGCCACCATTGCGGCAGCTACTACCGCCGCAAGCTTTGCACTGACAGCGTGCGGTGGAGGGGATGGTGGCGGCTCTGGTGGGGGGGCGCCACCACGTATACGCCGCTTACCTCGGGTCGGGTCGTCGCGCTCAATGCCTTCAACTCCACTGCCTTGAGCAGTATCAACGATGCCCAAGCCGCCCGTTTTCTGCAGCAAGCGGGATTGGCTTCCACCGATGAAGAAATTGCCTCGGTCAGAAGTCTTGGCTATGCGGGGTGGATACAAGCAGAAATCGCCAAATCGTCGGGCATCAGTGGCTGGGATTGGTTGGACAGCCAAGGTTATGGCAATGTGTACAACACAGCCAACTATTACGACAACGACTATCCTGGCAGCTACATGATCTGGAGCCAGCTCATGACTGCACCCGACCCCATGCGCAAGAGAGCGGCATTGGCGCTCTCCGAGATACTGGTGGTGTCCCTTGCAGGGCTTGACTTCAGTTGGCGAAGTCATGGCATTGCGAGGTATTGGGACATTCTGGTGACCCATGCATTCGGCAATTTCCGCGACTTGCTGGAGGCAATCACCCTCAATCCGGCGATGGGGTATTACCTCAATACCAAAGGCAACCTTAAAGAGAACGCCGCGACGGGTCGACAACCTGACGAAAACTATGCACGGGAGGTCATGCAGCTCTTCACCGTGGGCCTGAATCTCCTCAATTCGGATGGCACCCTCAAGTTGGATACCAACGGCAAAGCGCAAGAAACCTACACCGCCAGTGACGTGAGTAACCTGGCGCGTGTCTTTACGGGTTACGACGTGGATCGTAGCCAAAACGTGGATACGGTCATTGCCCAAACCGGTGGTGGTACAAGGACCATTCCCAACACCAGTTATGTCCGCTTGCCCATGAAGCTGACGGCCTCCAACCACTCGACGCTGGAGGTCCAGTTTCTAGGCACCACCATCCCGGCCGGGACGCCCGGCGCGGCTGCGTTGAAAATAGCCTTGGACAGGCTTTTCAACCACCCCAATACTGCTCCATTTATCTGCAAACAGCTGATCCAGCGGCTGGTGACCAGCAACCCCAGTGCTGCGTATGTGGGGCGTGTCGCGGCGGTGTTTGCGGACAACGGCAGCGGGGTACGCGGCGACCTGGCTTTTGTATTTGCGGCCATTCTCCTGGATGACGAAGCTCGCAATTCAGCCGGATTGACCGCACCGGAATTCGGGAAGCTGCGCGAACCCATGCTGCGTCTGGTGCAATGGGTGCGCACTTTCAAGGTCACATCCACCAGCGGGGCATGGAAAATTGGCGACTTGAGTTCGCCGGGTAGCGCCTTGGGTCAAAGTCCCTTGCGCGCACCTTCGGTGTTCAACTTCTTCCGCCCTGGGTATGTGCCGCCTTCCACCGTCGCGCCGCCGGCCACCGGTCTGAGTGCCGGCAAGGTCGCTCCGGAGTTTCAAATCGTGAATGAAACCAGTGTGGGTGGTTATCTCAACTACATGATGACCGTCATCGACAGTGGCTTGAATTCGGGTGACATTAAGGCAAGCTACGCCACCGAGCTGACTCTGGTTCTCAACCCTTCGGCATTGGTCCAGCGCCTTAACCTTTTGCTCGCCGGGGGGCAACTTTCCGGTGCAACGGTGACGGTCATCGTCAATGCTTTGCTTGGCGTCACCGTGACTGCCAGCAGCAGTGCAACTGTCAAGCGCAACCGGGTGTGCGCTGCCGTTTTAATGGTGATGGCCAGTGTGGAATACCTGGTCCAGAAGTAAGGTAAACATCATGAGCCCTCACGACCTGACCAGCCCCCAACGCCGTGCCTTCTTGCGTCGGTCCGGGCAGCTGGCATTGACCGGGACCGCTTTGCCTTTTGCCCTGAATCTTGCGGCCATGGGGGAGGCAGCAGCATTCAATGCGCCTTCGAATGACTACAAGGCGCTGGTGTGCGTTTTCCTCTTTGGTGGCAACGACTATGCCAACACGCTCATTCCCTACGACGACACCAACTACAACCTCTACAGCGCGATCCGCGGCGGCGGAACGGGACAGACGGCAGGTGGTATCGCGTTGGCCAAGTCCGCGTTGGCAGGGACTTTGTTGTCACCTCTGGCGGCACCTACCGATAGCCAGGGTCAAACGGGCCGTCAGTTTGCGCTGAACCCGGCAATGACCGGGCTTGCCAATCTGTTCAACGTCGAGCGCAAGATGGCTGTGCAACTGAACGTCGGGCCCTTGGTCAAACCACTGACCCGTGCTCAGTACAACGACCCCAACCGAGCGCTTTATCCTCGTCCACCACAGTTGTTTTCCCATAACGACCAGCAGAGTATTTGGCAGTCTTCATCGCCCGAAGGGTCCACCGTGGGCTGGGGCGGCAACATGGGTGACTTGGTGCTGGGCAACAGCCTCAACACGTCGTCAGTGTTTACTTGCATGTCTGTGTCCGGCAATGCCGTTTTCCTGTCCGGGGACACTGCATTGCAGTACCAGGTCAGCACCAGCGGCGCGATCAAAATCAAGCCTGCTACGAACACAACCGTTTATGGGCATGCCTCGGTTGCCACTGCCATCAACAATTTGCTCCGTGAGAACAGGGTCCACAAGCTGGAGAACGAGTACAACGCGGTTACCAAGCGCGCGCTGGATGCCGAGGCCGCAATAGCAGCAGCGGTTCCCGCCAGTGAAGACGCTACGGTCTTCCAAAACATCGGTTTTCCAACGGATTCGTTGGGCAATCAACTCAAAATGGTTGCACGACTGATCAAAGGTCGTTCCACTCTGGGGGCTCGTCGCCAGGTGTTTTTTGTCTCCATGGGCGGCTTCGACCTGCATGACAACCTGATGCGGGACCATGGAGGTTTGCTGGGCCGCGTCAGTGCAGCCATGACCGCTTTTTACAACGCCACTGTTGAATTGGGAGTGGCTAATCAAGTGACTTCTTTCACAGCATCCGACTTCGGCCGAACATTGGCCTCCAACGGCGATGGATCCGACCATGGTTGGGGTAGCCACCACTTCGTGGTCGGTGGAGCGGTGAATGGAGGACGCTTCTACGGCGAAGCGCCTCCTATCAACGTAACTGATGGCAGCGGCTCACCCAGGGTGTACTCGGCAGCGGAGCAATGGCACGTGGGGCAAGGACGCCTGCTGCCCCGCACCTCGGTGGACCAGTACGCCGCCACACTGGCCAAATGGTTCGGCGTGACCGACACGGAGATGCCGCAAGTGCTGGCCAACATCAACAATTTCGGTACACCGGCCAGTCGGGCAGACTACCCGTGGGACATGGGATTCATGGCCTGATGCTATGAAATAAGGAGCTGCTCGCGCATATTTGATGAGCGCTACAGTCTGTTTTTTTCTAGTTTCAGGCGGTGGGCTTCTCGATGCCCAACTCTGCCAACTCCGCATCCGTGAACACCCGTGAGCGGGTGTGAAATGCTTTTCCTTCCGGCCCCTCGAGTGAGAACGTGCCGCCATGGCCCTCGATCACGTCGATGATGAGTTGCGTGTGTTTCCAGTATTCGTATTGCGACTTGCCGATGTAAAACGGGCTGCCGCCTACGTCGCCCAGATACACATCGCCTGCCCCCATGGTGATCTCTCCGGGCAGATAGCAGTTGGCCGCGCTGTTGTCGCAGCAGCCGCCGCTTTGGTGGAACATGAGGTCGGGGCCGTGTTTGGTTTTGAGGAAGGCCACCAGTTCCAGGGCTGCTGGGGTGGCTACTACTTTTTCGACCATGGCTTGTCTCCTTAACAAGGGGCTGTTGAATTTGCATTGTTGGCGCTCGCAACGCAGCAACCCGACAGGGCGGCCACCTCATACTGGAGTACCAGAAATCGGCGGCCGCCCTGTCGGGTCACTGCGCTGGGTGTCTGTTGGCATAACGTTGCCGCAGCGTGGTAGTCGGTTGGGCATCCCCCCGATTTCTGGTACCCCAGTATGAGGGGGAGGCCCGGCCGACTACCACGCGGTTCGGCGCGACATCACCCCGCTTTAGAAGAATCCCAGCTTGTTCTCAGAGTAAGACACCAAGAGGTTCTTCGTCTGCTGATAGTGGTCCAGCATCATCTTGTGGGTTTCGCGGCCAATGCCGGATTCCTTGTAGCCGCCGAAAGCTGCGTGTGCAGGGTAGGCGTGGTAACAGTTGGTCCACACGCGGCCCGCCTTGATGGCACGGCCCATGCGGTAGGCCACATTGCCGTTGCGGCTCCACACGCCGGCGCCCAAGCCGTACAAGGTGTCATTGGCAATGGACAAAGCCTCGGCTTCGTCCTTGAAGGTGGTCACGGCCAGCACGGGGCCGAAGATTTCTTCCTGGAAGATGCGCATCTTGTTGTGGCCCTTGAACAGGGTGGGCTGCACGTAGTAGCCGCCTTCCAAGTCGCCACCCAAATGGGCTTGGCCGCCGCCTGCCAGCAGCTCTGCGCCTTCTTGCTTGCCCAGGTCCAGGTAGCTCAGGATCTTGGTCAGCTGCTCTTTGGAGGCTTGCGCACCCATCATGCTGTCGGTGTCCAGGGGGTTCATGTGCTTGATGGCGGCTACGCGCTTCAGCACGCGTTCCATGAACTTGTCATAAATGCTTTCCTGAATCAACGCGCGCGATGGGCAGGTGCAGACCTCGCCCTGGTTGAATGCGAACAGCACCAAGCCTTCGATGGCTTTGTCCAAGAAGGCGTCGTCCTTGTCCATCACGTCCGCAAAGAACACGTTGGGGCTCTTGCCGCCCAGTTCCAGCGTGGCGGGAATCAGGTTGTTGGCAGCGGCCTGCGCAATTACGCGGCCGGTAGTGGTGGAGCCGGTGAAGGCGATCTTGGCAATGCGCTTGCTGGTGGCCAAAGGCATGCCGGCTTCGCGGCCGTAACCGTTGACGATGTTTAGCACGCCAGCAGGCAGCAGGTCGGCAATCAGCTCAACCAGGATCAAGATGGAGATGGGAGTGGATTCGGCGGGCTTAAGCACCACGCAGTTGCCAGCTCCGAGGGCAGGCGCCAGTTTCCAGGCCGCCATCAGGATGGGAAAGTTCCAGGGAATGATTTGGCCCACCACGCCCAGGGGTTCCTGGATGTGATACGCCACGGTGTTCTCGTCGATGTTGGACAAGGCGCCTTCTTGCGCACGCACGCAGCCTGCGAAATAACGGAAATGGTCCACCGTCAGGGGGATGTCGGCGTTCAGGGTCTCGCGGATGGCCTTGCCGTTGTCCACGGTTTCTGCATAGGCCAGCAATTCCAGGTTCTGCTCGATACGGTCGGCGATCTTGAGCAGGATGTTGGCGCGGGTGGCTGCGTCGGTTTTGCCCCACGCATCAGAAGCAGCGTGCGCGGCGTCCAGCGCGAGTTCAATGTCTTCAGCGGTGGAGCGGGCGGCTTGGGTGTAGACCTTGCCGCTCACCGGTGTGATGACGTCGAAGTACTGCCCCTTGACCGGCGCAACCCATTTGCCGCCGATGAAGTTGTTGTACTGGGATTTGTAGGTGATCTTGGCGCCAGCGGCGCCGGGTGCTGCGTAAATAGCCATGGTTGTCGTCCTCTTGTGATTGGTTTGGTTTCCCGCAGAGTCACTCTGCCGGGTGGCCTGTACTCTCAAGAGGCGTGCCACGCGTTTCGGTCGGCTCAATGTATTGATTTCATTGAACTTTTTGCAAATGTTGATATGCAGCAAGCTGTCCGCAAGCCAGGCCTGTCAAGCTTTGCCACAGTGACAGGTGTCACAAAATGGAACAGTCGGACAGATGCGGGGCGGCGCGGCATTGCCCGTCGCGCAGCCAACCCCCATACTGGGCCCAAAGCGGGGCGCTATGACCCCGCGCAGGAGACAACGTGCGATCACCATCCCCCTTGCTGGCCCTGCGTCAGGCCCGGCAGCAACTATTGGAAACCGGGCAATGCCCAGAGGGCGTTGTCGATGCGCGGCTGGCCCGTTCCTGGCACCGCAGTGTGGCTGCTGGCTTGGCGCCCACTGCCCGCGTGGCCCCTGAACATGCCAGCAGCCACCATTTGCGCCATGTGTTGGCCAGCAACCATGCCTTGTTGGCGCATTCCCGGCCGGTCATGGAATACATGTTTGACCAGGTCCGTCAAAGCCAGAGCGTGGTGGTGCTCGCCGACTCCGCCGGCATGTTGATGCACACCTTGGGTGACCCGTTCTTTGTGGACAAAGCCGAGCGCGTGGCGCTCACCAGCGGCGCTTCGTGGGCCGAGGCCCACCGGGGTACCAACGCGATTGGTACGGCGTTGGCAGAGCGCAGTGCGGTGGAAATCCATGGCTCTGAGCATTTTCTGGAGCGCAATGGTTTCTTGACCTGCGCGGCCTCGCCGATTCTGTCGGCCACTGGCGAGCTGACCGGCATTCTGGATATTTCCGGCGACCACCGCAACGGCCATGCCCACACCTTGGGGCTGGTGAGCACCGCAGCCCGCATGATTGAAAACCGCCTGATGGTGGCCACCTGCAAACGCAACATCCGTCTGCACCTGCATGTGCAGCCTGAGGGGATCGGCAGCGTGGCGGAGGGCATCATCGCGCTCTCAGACGACGGATGGATCGTCGGTGCCAACCGCGTAGGGCTGGCCCTGCTGCGCCTGAACGCGGGAGATATTGGCGCTACCACCATGGAGCGCGTGCTCGATGTGCGGCTGGACGATTTGCTGTCCCGCCACAAGCGCCGCCCCCAGCTGCCTCAGCAATTGCGCTTGCACAACGGCGCCGTGCTGTTTGCCCAGGTGCAGGTGGATGCATCCGTACTGCCTGTCATCAACCAGACCGCCGCCTTGCGCGCGGCTTATGCCGTCGAAGGCTCACCTGCAGCCGGTGCCGATGCGCTGGCCGCACTGGATACCGGCGACGCCCGCTGGCGCAGTGCGGCCGACAAGGCCCGCCGCGTCGTCGGCAAGCCCATACCGCTGCTGATCCAGGGCGAATCCGGGGTGGGCAAAGAAATGTTTGCTCGCGCCTTGCACGCCAGCGGCCCACGCCGAGACGGGCCATTTGTGGCGATCAACTGTGGCGCCATCCCCGAGAACCTGATCGAGTCGGAGCTGTTCGGCTACGTGGCCGGTGCCTTTACCGGAGCGCGCAAAGAGGGTAGCCCCGGCCGCTTGCGCGAGGCCCATGGCGGCACGCTTTTCCTGGATGAAATTGGCGACATGCCACTACCCATGCAAACCCGATTGCTGCGGGTGTTGCAAGAGCGCACGGTGACACCTGTGGGCGCCGGGAAATCCGTGGCAGTGGATTTCGCGCTCATCAGTGCCACCCACTGCAAGCTGGCGGAAGCCTCTGAGAAGGGTGCTTTCCGCCAGGACCTGTATTACCGCATCAACGGCCTCACGGTTACGCTCCCGGCCTTGCGCGAACGCAGCGATCTGGTGCCCTTGACCGAGCGCTTGCTGGCTGACCTGAGCCCGGACGTGCCAGTGCAGGTGGCACCGGACTTGATGCAGCGCTTGACCAGCTACCCCTGGCCCGGCAACCTGCGCCAATACGCCAGCGTATTGCGCATCGCCTGCGCCATGTTACAAGACGGGGAAGATACGCTGGGCTGGACGCACATGCCGGACGATTTGCTGGATGCCTTGCAGGCGCCTTCGCTGGCGGAGCGGATGGTGGACACCCCATCAGCTCAGACCCCAGCACCCTATGCTCCGGATGCACAGCCCGCTGCGGTGCAGGCCCCGCAAAGCTTGCAAGCCTTGTCCCAAGCCGCTATCCAGCAAGCCTTGGAGGCCACCCGAGGCAACGTGTCCCTCGCTGCCCGCCAACTGGGCATCAGCAGGCAGACGCTGTATCGCAAGTTGAGTGCCGCCAGCGTTTGATCTGCTATTAAATTGGTAGCTGCTTACGCACATTCCATGGGCGCCAGAGCCTGATTTGACCCAATATCAGTCTTCCAGCAGCGGCCTCAAATACTTGCCCGTATGGCTGGCCGGGTTCGCAGCAATGTCTTCCGGTGTGCCCACGCCGACCACGGTGCCGCCACCTGCGCCGCCTTCGGGGCCGATGTCGATCAGCCAGTCGGCGGTTTTGATGACGTCCAGGTTGTGCTCGATGATGACGATGGTGTTGCCCGCGTCGCGCAGCTGGTGCAGCACTTTGAGCAGCAGTGCGATGTCGGCAAAGTGCAGGCCGGTGGTGGGCTCGTCCAGGATGTAGAGCGTGCGGCCAGTGTCTTTCTTGGACAGCTCCAGCGCCAGCTTCACGCGCTGCGCCTCGCCCCCGGACAGCGTGGTGGCGGCTTGCCCGAGGCGGATGTACGACAGGCCCACGTCCAGCAAGGTTTGCAGCTTGCGCGCGATGGTGGGCACGGCCTGCAAAAACTCGTAGGCCGCTTCCACCGTCATGTCCAGGATCTGCGCGATGTTCTTGCCCTTGTAGAGCACTTCCAGTGTTTCGCGGTTGTAGCGCTGGCCGGCGCACACGTCGCAGGGCACATACACGTCGGGCAGAAAGTGCATCTCCACCTTCACCATGCCGTCGCCCTGGCAGGCCTCGCAGCGGCCACCGGCCACGTTGAAGCTGAAGCGGCCCGGGCCGTAGCCCCGTTCGCGTGCGGTGGGCACCTCGGCCATCAGCTCGCGGATGGGGGTGAACAGGCCGGTGTAGGTGGCCGGGTTGGAGCGCGGTGTGCGGCCAATGGGCGACTGGTCGACGTTGATGACCTTGTCGAAATACTGGATGCCGTCAATGCTCTCGTGGGCTGCGGGCTCGTCGTGTGCGCGGTAGAGCTGGCGTGCCACGGCGGCGTAGAGCGTGTCGTTCACCAGTGTGGACTTGCCGGAACCAGACACGCCGGTTACGCAGGTGAGCAGGCCCACGGGGAAGTCCACATTCACACCCTTGAGGTTGTGCCCCGTGGCACCGGTAATGCGGATGGCCTGCAGCGTGCCCTGGGTGGCGATGTGCTGTGCCTGACGCTCGGCCCAGGCCAAGGCGGCCTTGCTGGGTGCACCTTTACCTGCACCCTTGGCGACCGGCTTGGCTTCTTCGACGACGGGAAGCCAAGGCGTGCGGCGCTTGGGCACTTCGATACGCAGTGTTTTGGCGAGGTATTGACCGGTCAGTGAGTCAGGGTTGGCTTTGACTTCGTCAAACGTGCCCTGGGCAATCACCCGCCCGCCATGCACGCCGGCGCCCAGGCCCATGTCGATGACATGGTCGGCGGCACGCATCATGTCTTCGTCGTGCTCCACCACCAGCACGC
Source organism: Rhodoferax mekongensis (assembly GCF_032191775.1). Taxonomy (NCBI): domain Bacteria; kingdom Pseudomonadati; phylum Pseudomonadota; class Betaproteobacteria; order Burkholderiales; family Comamonadaceae; genus Rhodoferax; species Rhodoferax mekongensis. The sequence goes on from NZ_CP132507.1 coordinate 867,913, forward strand.
TGTTGCCAATGTCGCGCAGGTGTTGCAGCGTGCCGATCAGTCGGTCGTTGTCACGCTGGTGCAGGCCGATGCTGGGCTCGTCGAGAACGTACATCACGCCAGTCAGGCCGGAGCCGATTTGGCTGGCCAGCCGGATGCGCTGGCTCTCGCCGCCACTCAGGGTCTCGGCACTGCGGTCGAGGCTCAAGTAGTTCAGGCCCACGTCGTTCAGAAACTTCAGCCGCAAGCCGATCTCGCGGATGACCTTGGCGGCAATTTCCCCACGTGCCCCTGGCATCTGCAATGTGTTGAAGTAGGCAAAGCTTTCGCGCAGGGTGACGTGGCTGATCTCATAAATGGCGCGGGCTTGGTCGCCCTCGCCGATCTTGACGTGACGCGCTTCCTTGCGCAGGCGCGATCCGAAGCAGTCGGGGCAGGGCTGGGTGCTGCGCAGGCGGCCCAAGTCTTCGCGCACTACGGCAGAGTCTGTCTCGCGGTAGCGCCGCTGCATGTTGGGGATGATGCCTTCGAAGGGGTGCTTCTTCGTGACCTTCTTGCCCTGCGAGGCGCCCGAGTCCATGATGTAGCTGAACTTGATCTCTTCTTCGCCTGAGCCGTGCAGGATGGCGTGCTGCACGTTCTCCGGCAAGCTTTCAAACGCCGCTTCAATGTCAAACGCGTAGTGTTTGGCCAGGCTCTCCAGCATGCTGAAGTAGTAGCCGTTACGCCGGTCCCAGCCCTTGATGGCGCCACTGGCCAGGCTCAGGGTGGGGAAGGCGACCACGCGAGCGGGATCAAAAAACTCGTGGTTACCCAGGCCATCGCAGGTAGGGCAAGCGCCCACGGGGGAGTTGAACGAGAACAGGCGGGGCTCCAACTCGGCAATCGAGTAATTGCACACCGGGCAGGCGAACTTGGCGTTAAACAGGTGCTCGACGCCGCTGTCCATCTCCAGCGCAATCGCACGACCACCCGCCAGACGCAACGCGGCTTCAAAGCTCTCAGCCAGACGTTGTTTCAGGTCTGCACGTACCTTGATGCGGTCGACCACCACATCGATGTCGTGCTTCTCGGTTTTCTTGAGCTTGGGCAGGTTCTCGGCTTCCACTGCTTCGCCGTTAATGCGAAAGCGCACGTAGCCCTGCGCCTGCATGTCGGCAAATACCTCCAGAAACTCGCCTTTCTTCTCGCGTGCTACCGGGGCGAGGATCATGAGTTTGGCTTCTTCCGGCAAGGCCAACACCGCATCCACCATCTGGCTCACGGTCTGGCTTTGCAGCGGCAGGTTGTGGTCGGGGCAGAACGGGGTACCGGCGCGAGCAAACAGCAGACGCAGATAGTCATGGATTTCGGTGACGGTGCCGACCGTGGAGCGGGGGTTGTGACTGGTGGCTTTTTGCTCGATGCTGATGGCCGGTGACAGGCCCTCAATCATGTCCACATCGGGCTTGTCCATCAGTTGCAAAAACTGGCGCGCGTAGGTGGACAGGCTTTCCACGTAGCGACGCTGGCCCTCGGCATACAGCGTGTCAAATGCCAGACTCGATTTGCCAGAACCCGACAGGCCGGTAATCACCACCAATTGGTTGCGCGGGATGTCGAGGTCGATGTTCTTCAGGTTGTGGGTACGCGCACCCCGCACGCTGATGGTTTGCTGCTGCAGCGCCCGGGCGAGGTACTTGCCATCCTCGTGATGCACAAGGTCCTTGCTGTCGTGAGTGGAAGAGTTCAAGTTGGTGGCCACCAAAAGAGTAACCCGCCATGATAGACAATGTCGGGTTGCGGTGTCACCTCCCCGGTTTTCACCGTCCTTTATGCCTGAGAGTGACTGCCGTGTCTGCCCCCTCCGCCCCATCTGCCCCATCTGCCCCATCTGCCCCTGATACCGTGATGACGCCCCAAGAGAGGCGCTCCAGCGCCTCGCTGGCCCTGATTTTTGCGTTGCGCATGTTGGGGCTCTTTCTGGTGTTGCCGGTGTTTGCGCTGGAGGCGCGCAAATACCCCGGTGGGGATGATGCGGCGCTCGTCGGCATGGCCATGGGCATATATGGCCTGACGCAAGGCATTTTGCAGATCCCTTTTGGCGTGGCATCCGACAAGTTCGGCCGTAAACCGGTGATGGTGGTCGGGCTGTTGATTTTTGCGGTAGGTAGTGCCATCGCTGCTTGGGCGCCCACATTGCATTGGCTGGTGGCAGGCCGCGCGCTGCAAGGGGCGGGCGCTATCTCGGCTGCGGTCACCGCTTTGCTGGCCGACCAGACGCGTGACGTCGTGCGCACCAAAGCCATGGCCCTGGTGGGGGCGAGCATCGGACTCATGTTTGCCTTGTCGCTGGTACTGTCGCCTTTCCTGGCATCTTTCATCGGGCTGCATGGCTTGTTTACGATAACGTCTGCACTGGCTGTGGGTGGCATCGCGGTGGTGATCTGGTGGGTACCGCCTGAACCCGAAAAACAGGTGGATCAGGCCCGGGGTGGCGTGCTATCGGTATTGCGGCATCCGGCCCTGCTGCGGCTGGACTTCGGGGTGTTTGTGCTTCATGCGGTGCAGCTGTCCATGTGGGTGGCATTGCCTGCCATGTTGGTGCAAGCCGGGTTGGCGCGGGACCAGCACTGGCAGGTGTATTTGCCGGCGGTGCTGGCGTCCTTTTTCGTCATGGGTGCCACACTCTTCCCGCTGGAGAAAAAAGGCTATCTGCGCGCTGTGTTTTTGTCCGCCATTGCCTTGATTGCCTTGGTGCAGCTGGCGCTCTGGGCGCTTGCCCACACCGTGGCAGGTGTTTGGCCGATGGCGCTGGTGTTGTTTGTGTTCTTTTGTGGTTTCAATGTGCTGGAGGCCAGTCAGCCCAGCTTGGCTTCCCGCGTAGCACCTGCGGCTTCACGTGGCGCCGCACTGGGGGTTTACAACACCTTGCAGTCTTTGGGCTTCTTTGCCGGCGGTGCTGTCGGGGGCTGGCTGGTCAAGTCCGCCGGTGCGCAAGCCTTGTTTCTTGCAAGCACCCTGGCCATGTTGGCTTGGTTGGGGGTTGCCTGGGGGATGGACGCTCCGGCGCCAAAGACAGGTCTAAAGGCAGGATAATCAGCGACTAATCTGGAGAAAACCATGGCATCCGTCAACAAAGTCATTCTGGTCGGTAATTGCGGCCGCGATCCTGAAATCCGCTATCTGCCGTCCGGTCAGGCGGTGGCGAACGTCAGCGTAGCTACCAGTAGCCGCCGTAAAGATCGCAATACCGGCGAGACCGTGGAAGACACCCAGTGGCACCGCGTCACCTTTTATGACCGCCTGGCCGAGATTGCCGGCGAGTACGTCAAGAAAGGCCGGCCCATTTATGTGGAAGGCCGCCTGAAATATGGCAAGTACACCGACCAGTCCGGTGTGGAAAAGAACACGGTGGATATTGTGGCGACTGAGTTGCAATTGTTGGGTGGCCGCGAAGGCATGGGTGGCCCCTCTGATGGTGGCGATGAAGGCGGTGCACCACCACCCCGCCGGATGGCGCCTCCTCCCCGTGCTGCCGCACCGGCACCTGCGCCCCGTCAGGCCCCTGCACCGCGCCCGGCCAGCGGCTTTGATGACATGGACGACGATATTCCGTTTTGACAGTTTTTTGCTCCTCCAGGTCTCTCAAGTCCTGTTTGGTTCAGGCATAAAAAATGCGACCCGAGGGTCGCTTTTTTGCGGGCCGGTGAACTTAGAAAGTGCGACCCTTGGTGACGGTTTCCTTCAGGATCTTCCAGGCGCCACCCACGTATTCCATGGAGAGGGTTTTCTCCACGGTGTCGCGGTAGTCGTCAGAGCCGTATTCCTGGGTGAAGGAGACTTCGGTGGTCTTGCCGTCGCACTGGGCAGGGGTTATGTTCTTCAAGATAGTCGAAATTCCACCTTGCTTACCGACGCGCTTCTTGCGCAGGCTTTCCCATTGACTGCGGCTCAAGCCCTGGGCCGGGACAAAGTTATCTGCGTAGGCAGAGAAGTAGCCATTGATGTCTTTGCCATTCCAAGCGGCGATCCATTTTTCGACAGAAGGAGCTACCGCGTCACACAGCGCCTTGCTTGATGGCAATGCAGGTGCGGGTGCGGGTGCCGGGGCAGATACGGGAGCTGGTGCAATCGGTGCAGTGGCCAAAGTCGGCTTAGGCAGACTGGATTTGTCCAGTACCACTTGCGGTGCAAGGTCGGACACACACTGCATGGCATCGTCGTTGGCATCGATGCCGGCCGGTTGGTCCGGTGCCTGGGTTTCCATGGGGCGCAGTTTGAGAGCAGACAGCAGGGTGCCGTTCGCCGCCAAAACGCGTGCCTTTGCCAGCGAAAGGTCATATTCCGCGTTGACCAAGGCACGACGTGCCTGGAAATATTCGTTCTCGGTATCCAGCAAATCCAGCAAGGAGCGCTGGCCAATGTCGAACTGCTGACGATAGGCTTCGCGCGCTTTCGAGGTGGACAACTCATGCTGGCTCAAAAAGCCGATCTGGCTTTCTAGTTTGCTCACGTCGTTGTAGGCAATCAGGGCGGTTTGACGAACGTCGCGGCACACCTTGTCGCGCAAGTCGAAGGTTGCGTTGAGTTTGTCGACGTACTGACGTATGCGTGCCTGATCAGAGCCACCTTTGTACAGGTTGTAGTTCAGCACCAGTTGCAGGGCTGAGTCGCGATAGTCCCCCGTTACCGCCGAGCGGTTGGTTTCGAAGCTCTGAGAAGCCCTGAACTCCAGAGTCGGATAGTTCGCGGCCTTGCGAAGCTCTGCATCAGCGCGATAGGCGCGGATATTGGACACGGCACCTAGAAACTCCGGGTTACCTCGGACTGTGTTCGCAACGTAGTTTTCCCGGCCTGGAAGGAAGGCAGAGAGATTGGGAGCTGTAGTGAGTTCCTTGCTGGGCATTTCGCCTACCAGGCGTTGGTAGCGAGCGGTGACATCATGCAGGTTGCTGGCTTCCGTCAGCCAGTTGGACTCAGCCAAAGCCAGGCGTCCTGCGGCTTGTTCCAGATCAACCCGCCGGCCCACGCCAGCTTTGACGCGGGCTTCCAAGCGTGAGTAAACGTCGGCATGGTTAGCGTAGTTCTCTTTTGCCAGCTCGACCAGTTCACGGTAACGCTGAACGTCAAGATAAGCGCGAGCTGCTTCCAGCCCGATGTTGTCGCTGGTTGCCAGCAAATCGTAGTAAGCAGCCATTCGTGAATGGCCCAAGCGACGAACGTCACTCATTGTTGCAAACCCATCGAACAAGGTTTGACGGAGTTGCAGGGTCGCGGTCGAGTTGGAATACCCCTTGTCCGACTTCATTCCTGGGGAAAAGGTTGATTTCTCTCCGGCGGTGGCTTCCAAGTCGATCCGGGGGCGCCATCCCCCTTCAGCGACTGCTTGTTCGTTGGCTGCCGCCAAAAGATTTTTGTGCTTTACTTTGACCTCAGGGTTTTCAAGAATGGCCTTCTCGACCGCTGCTTGCAGCTGGTTGACAGACTGTGCATAGCCGGTGCCAGTAGTAAAGAGCGCGGCAATGGCTAAAGCAAGTGGAGTGCGAGTGATCATTCTTGTATGCTGTTGAGGGGTTTGTTTCCCTGAGCGGTGGCTCGATAAAGCAGAGTCAGCCCGTATGTTTGGCGGTTCAATGTGCCTAGATTTTAGGCGTTCTCATCATTTTTTTGCCATCAGTGTTGTGACAAATTGCCGCTTTCCCACTGTTTCTATGTGAAAAACATCACCTTTGCCAATTTAATGCGTTTCGAGGCTAGGACTGGTTGTATAGCCGGTCGGGCTTGTTTCTCGTTGCTCTTGGCAATGGCATGTTGGGTGTTTGCAGCGACGAACTTCGATGCGTTGCAGTCTTCATTTGTGCAGCGTTGGGGTGCCGCAGCGCAACCCAAGTTTGAAGCTTGGCGAAAATTGGTGAACGGCTTGTTGGATGTCTCAGATCAAGAGCGGATCAAACGGGTCAATGTGTTCATCAATCAACAGGTGGCTTTTGGTGAAGATAGTGCAATTTGGGGGCAAGTGGATTATTGGGCGACTCCCCTCGAAACGCTTGGACGAGGTGCGGGTGATTGTGAAGACTTTGCGATTGCCAAGTACTTTACCTTGCTCCAGGTTGGAGTGCAGCCTGACAAGTTGCGGTTGATTTATGTACGGGCCAAAACGGGAACCTCGGATGCGACCCAAGCCCATATGGTGCTGGCCTATTACGTGGCGCCGGATGCTGAGCCTTTGGTGATGGATAACCTGATCAGTGATATTCGACCTGCTTCGAGAAGACCAGACCTGGTCCCCATCTTTAGCTTTAACGGATCTGGTGTTTTTGCCGGTGTCAGCGGCAGCGGGACAGCAGCAGGAGGCACCGGGCGATTGTCCCGTTGGGAAGACTTGCTGAGGCGAGCCAAAGCCGAAGGCTTTGAATGATTTGAGGTAAGGAAATCTTATGTCCATGTACAGACAACTTTGGTTGGCCATTATTGCCAGCATGCTGATGGCCCTTGGGGGAGGCCTGCTTGCCTCTTTGCTCTCTGCACGTGGTTATCTCGAGTCGCAACTGGCCATCAAAAATACTGATAACGCGGTCGCCCTGGCCCTGTCATTGAGTCAAAGTAATCCGGACCCGGTGACGGTTGATCTGGTGACAGCGTCTTTGTTTGATAGCGGGCACTACGAATTGGTCCGTGTAATTGACCCCCAAGGGGCCGTAATTGCGCAGCGTAAAGCTCCGGAAGGTGATTTGGATGCTCCTGCATGGTTCGTGAGGCTGCTTCCTATTCATTCAGTCCCCGGACAAGCACAAATTAGCAATGGTTGGAAGCAGTTCGGAACGGTGACCTTGATCAGCCATAGCCGTTTCGCGTATGGCGCACTTTGGAAAAGTGCCTATGAGATGACGCTCGCGCTGTCTTTGGCAGGCCTTGTCGGCGGTTGCCTGGGTAGTTTAGTGTTACGTCGGCTGCGTAAACCCTTGATGACAGTCATTGACCAAGCGGCGGCGATTACGCAGAGACGGTTTGTGACAGTTGATCTACCCCGTGTACCTGAGCTACGACAACTTGCCGTGGCCATGAACGACACCGTGGGTCGACTGAAATCCATGTTTGAAGACGAAGCCAGTCGGTTAGAGCAAATGCGTAAGGAGGCCAATTTTGATGCATTGACCGGTCTGGTCAATCGCACGCACTTCTTGGCCAGACTCCGTCACACATTGGAGGCAGAGGATTCAGCGGGTGGGACCTTGTTTTTGTTGAGGTTGAACGACTTGTCTGGTATCAACAGACGTCTTGGGCGTGAGCCCACGGATTCACTGCTGAAGCTGTCAGCAGAAGTGATCACGAAAAGCGTTTCTGAACTTGGATCTGTTGTTGCGCGCCTCAATGGGGCCGATTTTGCAGTTTTAGCTTACGAGGGTGTAGACGGTAGGGGCGTTTCAAGCCGTTTGATGGAGTCATTGGATCAAGCGGCTTCACCATACATGGGAGGTGCGCGTGCGGCTTCTATTGGTTACGGCAAATTTAGCCGCAATGAAGATATCGGTAGCCTCCTTGCCCGGATAGACGCCGCTTTGGCCACGGCTGAAATTCATTCCGGAAGCGGCGTGCAGGAGGCGCTAAGTTTGCAGACTAAAGAACTTCCACGATCTACGGATCAATGGGCAAAGTTGATTGCTCTAGCTTTAAAAAATCGTTGGGTACGTTTGATTTCGTTTCCAGTTGTGAATGTTTCCGGGGAGATATCTCACAAAGAGTGTCCACTTCGCTTGATGTTTGATGAGGCCGGTGAGTGGGTGCCTGCTGGTCGGTTTTTACCCGTAGCGGAGAGACTAAAGTTGACGCCGGACTTGGATTTGATGGCAATATCATTAGGACTTGATGAGCTTGAAAGAGCCCCTGACTTGGTAGGGTTGGCAATTAATTTGTCTGCGAGCTCTTTGGAAAGTCCGAGTTTCCTAAATGAATTGCTTGCGTCTTTAGCGCGGAGGAGTTCTGTTACTCCGCGTCTATGGTTGGAGGTGCCTGAAGAAGGGGCTTTGAAACACCTGGAAAGTTTCCGGGCCCTCTGTACGGCCTTAAAGAAATTGGGCTGTCGCATCGGACTTGAGCATTTTGGACATCGGTTCAGCCAGATTGGGCAGCTTCATGATTTAGGGCTGGACTACTTGAAGGTCGACTCCAGCTTCGTTCGAGGCGTTGACGCGAATCCGGGCAACGAAGCTTTTCTAAAGGGCTTGTGCTCGATTGCGCACAACATTGGATTGCAAGTGATCGCAGAGGGCGTCAGCACTTCATCTGAATTCATCGCTCTCAAAGCCATTGGCTTCGACGCCGCGACGGGGCCCGGAATTCAGACATAGTCACCCCGCCCTCGACTTCCCGACGCGAAGGGCGAGGACTTTTGCATCAGATATCAGTCCAGCAAGAGGGTCCCGTTCCTGATCAGAGTTTGAAGTAGCAAGGTTTCATTTCCACTGGTTGTACCTACTGCAGTGTACAAATTCACATTGTTCAGAATAATGCGTTGATCTTCGGCTGCGGCTGAGTATGTGCCTCCTGTGAATCCACCAGTTGTGCTGATCCGAATCTCGGTGTTACTTCCATTGATATTGATATCAATGTAGTTCAGTAAGTTGGAAATGGACACGTCAGTGGCTGCGCTTCCGCTGTTGCCGGACGACGTGTGTTCGCCGACGAGTAGTTCCCTCAAGTCCAAGATATCGCCGCCTCCGGTCGGCGCACCGGTTCCGTTGTCGACGTTGCTGTAACCACTACCGTAGGTAAAGTCAGTTATTCGGTCGATGGCCGGAGCACCGGCAGTGCCTCCGTCATTGAGCCGCCAAGCGAAGGTGTCCGATCCAGCTCCGCCTGTGAGGATGTCATTTCCTTTTCCACCAATGATGAAGTCGTTTCCGTCAAGACCACTTATCGTATTGGCGGCATTGTTGCCTTCGATACGGTTGTCCGATGTGTTGCCTGTTAGGTTGATAGCTCCGCCGTCATAGGCAGTCAGGTTTTCAAGATTGGCTCCAAGAACGTATGTGGTGTTGGCGTTGGCAGCCACGTAGGTCGAGTCGAGCTGTACCGTATCAGAGCCTGATCCCGCCGCTTCTACGATCGTGTCTAGAGTGTCGCTTAACTTATAGAAGTCGTCTCCAGCGCCCCCTGTGAGCGTATCTGCGCCTGCGCCACCGATCAAAAGATCATTGCCGTTACCGCCGTTCAGGATGTCATTTCCAGCGCCACCCTCCAAGGTGTCAGCAGCATCGCCTCCATTCAGTGTGTCGTTACCATCTCCTCCCATTAGATAGTCCCGCCCGGTTCCACCTGTTAATGTGTCGTTCCCCGCACCTCCATCCAAGATGGATCCCGTTCGTAGTTGCCATGTCGACGTTGTTCCGTCATAGACCAAGTCTTGAATCCTTGTGTCGGCAATGGTGGGTGCTGACTCGTTGCTGAACATGGCTGTGTTTGTCAAGGACATCACTTGCCAAGTACTGGAACTGCTCGACTTGTACTCAATGCGAAGGCGGGAGTTGCCACCTTGCTCCCAGTACAAAAGCTCTAAAGACTGTAGGCCGCCCGCCAAGTCCCCCAGTTGCACGTTTTTGAAAATTCGCGTGGTTGGGCCTTGGTTTCCGTCATATTCCAGCAGAGTGTGACCCTCAACGTTTAGTCGGAAGCCATCGTCTGCGGTTACGCGGAAATCATATGAACCTGGTTGTGTATAGAACTTGCCTGATATACGTATTGCGGCATCAGTTGTCGTTCCGAGTCCTGATGTGCCATTCGTATTGCCTGCACCGGTTTGAACTAACCCAGTGGACAGGTCTTGATCCAGGAAGTTGCTGAGCGCGCGAGTCGTTGAGTTCGCATTGTTGTCTTTTGCCAACAATGCGTTTCCAGCCGCGACGTTCTGGTTGGATCCCAGTGATGAGTTCACCGTCGGGTTAAATCCATAGTCAATGCTTCGTGCTTTGAAGCTCACGTCGGCGACATTTGCATTTGCAGTGGTAGATGTGCCGACAATCTTTCCGCCGCCCGCCAGTGCATTTCGCCCGTCTATGATGGTGTACATGTCTTCGACAGAGTTCAAATTGCCTGCTGCAAGGTGATTCCCAAAGGTGGCAGTACCATCATCGCTATGGGTACGTCCCGTAGCTGTTGCCGTTTCGTTATAGCCATAGTATTCGCCATTGAATCCGGTTGCAGCCCCTGTAAGGGGTACCACAGTCGGTGGTGGAGCAACCGTATCCTGGGTACCTGTGACATTGATGGTCAAAGTTGTTGTGCTAGTCGCACCATTGTTGTCAGTGATTGTGTAGGTAAATACATCCTGAGCAACTTGTCCAGCGGTCAAGTTGTTAGTGGCGGGACGAGTGTTGTCGAGCGTGTAGGTATAGCTGCCATTCGAACCTATGCTCACAGTACCGTAGGTTCCGCTTAGAACAGTACCCACGTTTCCTACTGCCGAGGAAACAGTGCCTACTGCTACGCCTGTCACGCTGATACTCGATCCGCTATCAGGGTCGTAATCTTGTCCTGCAGTTCCGGGTGTGACGTTCCCAGTCACAACTGTAGGCGCTGTAGTTGTCCCCTCCGACACTGAGTTTGTGTCAGCAACAGCCACAGGCTTGTCGTTGGTGCCGTTGATGGTCACAGTGACCGTCTGGTCCTTGAAGGCCCCGAAATCATCGGTGACGCGAATGACATAGGTCTGTGTGACCGACTGGCCTTCCTTGAGCGCCTGCGTGGCAGCCAAGGAATTGTCCAAGGTGTACGTCCATACTCCGTTGATTAAAGAGATGGTGCCGTAGGTGGAGCTGGGAGTGCCCTGGATGGTCCAGGTCTGGGTCGCGCCGCTGTCCACATCGGAGGCGGCGAGGGTGCCAGTTGCCGTCACAGTGCCAGCCACTGCGGTACCGTCATCGAGATTGCCTGCTTCGGTCACGGTGCCCACCAGAGCAGTCGCTGCATTGGTGATCACCGGAGCGTCGTTGGTGCCGTTGATGGTCACAGTGACCGTCTGGTCCTTGAAGGCCCCGAAATCATCGGTGACGCGAATGACATAGGTCTGTGTGACCGACTGGCCTTCCTTGAGCGCCTGCGTGGCAGCCAAGGAATTGTCCAAGGTGTACGTCCATACTCCGTTGACTAAAGAGATGGTGCCGTAGGTGGTGCTGGGAGTGCCCTGGATGGTCCAGGTCTGGGTCGCGCCGCTGTCCACATCGGAGGCGGCGAGGGTGCCAGTTGCCGTCACAGTGCCAGCCACTGCGGTACCGTCATCGAGATTGCCTGCTTCGGTCACGGTGCCCACCAGAGCAGTCGCTGCATTGGTGATCACCGGAGCGTCGTTGGTGCCGGTGACCGTCATGGTAACGGTGGTGGTGGAGAAGGAGCCGTCGGAGTCCTTCAAGGTGTAGCTGAAGACATCCTGCTTGGAGTCGCCCACATTGAGGGCTTGAGCGGCGGCATTGGTGACATAGGTGTAGGAGCCGTCGGCATTGATGGTCAGGGTGCCGTAGGTGCCAGCCAGGGCCGAGCCCACGCCGGTGGTGATCTGAGCGGCGCCGGCATTGCCCACCTGTGCGCCGGTGACGGTGGCGGAGTCCGCGCCCAGGGTATCGGCGCTGGCATTGGTGCCGGTGACCACATTGCCGGTGATGCCGGTGTCGTCCTCGGAGACGGTGCGGGAGTCGGCCACGGCCACGGGGGCGGTATCGGTGATGCGGATATCCAGGCTGGAGGCGGAGTTGGTATCGCCCTGAGGATCGGTGACGACCAGATTGAAATGCTCGATCACATTGCCGGCAGTGTGGTTGGTGCTGGTGCCGGTGGGGTCATAGCTGTAGGAGACCACACCGGTGGAGCTGTTGTAGCCGGTGAGCGTCAAAGTGCCGTTGGAGCCTGTGACGGTAATGGGAGCGGCGGGGGTGGCCGCGGAGAGAGCCGCAGCCGTGATCACGGTGGAGCCGATGGTCAGAGAGGTCAGGCCATCGGGAGCGGAGATGGTGAAAGAGCCATTGACCGTGGCGTTCTCGGCCACGGAGAGGTCGGAGCCGCCCACGCCGGTGCCGTCATTGGGGATGGAGACGGTGGGGGTGCCTTCGGAGGCGCCGGTGACCGTCATGGTGACGGTGGTGGTGGAGAAGGAGCCGTCGGAGTCCTTCAAGGTGTAGCTGAAGACATCCTGCTTGGAGTCGCCCACATTGAGGGCTTGAGCGGCGGCATTGGTGACATAGGTGTAGGAGCCGTCGGCATTGATGGTCAGGGTGCCGTAGGTGCCAGCCAGGGCCGAGCCCACGCCGGTGGTGATCTGAGCGGCGCCGGCATTGCCCACCTGTGCGCCGGTGACGGTGGCGGAGTCCGCGCCCAGGGTATCGGCGCTGGCATTGGTGCCGGTGACCACATTGCCGGTGATGCCGGTGTCGTCCTCGGAGACGGTGCGGGAGTCGGCCACGGCCACGGGGGCGGTATCGGTGATGCGGATATCCAGGCTGGAGGCGGAGTTGGTATCGCCCTGAGGATCGGTGACGACCAGATTGAAATGCTCGATCACATTGCCGGCAGTGTGGTTGGTGCTGGTGCCGGTGGGGTCATAGCTGTAGGAGACCACACCGGTGGAGCTGTTGTAGCCGGTGAGCGTCAAAGTGCCGTTGGAGCCTGTGACGGTAATGGGAGCGGCGGGGGTGGCCGCGGAGAGAGCCGCAGCCGTGATCACGGTGGAGCCGATGGTCAGAGAGGTCAGGCCATCGGGAGCGGAGATGGTGAAAGAGCCATTGACCGTGGCGTTCTCGGCCACGGAGAGGTCGGAGCCGCCCACGCCGGTGCCGTCATTGGGGATGGAGACGGTGGGGGTGCCTTCGGAGGCGCCGGTGACCGTCATGGTGACGGTGGTGGTGGAGAAGGAGCCGTCGGAGTCCTTCAAGGTGTAGCTGAAGACATCCTGCTTGGAGTCGCCCACATTGAGGGCTTGAGCGGCGGCATTGGTGACATAGGTGTAGGAGCCGTCGGCATTGATGGTCAGGGTGCCGTAGGTGCCAGCCAGGGCCGAGCCCACGCCGGTGGTGATCTGAGCGGCGCCGGCATTGCCCACCTGTGCGCCGGTGACGGTGGCGGAGTCCGCGCCCAGGGTATCGGCGCTGGCATTGGTGCCGGTGACCACATTGCCGGTGATGCCGGTGTCGTCCTCGGAGACGGTGCGGGAGTCGGCCACGGCCACGGGGGCGGTATCGGTGATGCGGATATCCAGGCTGGAGGCGGAGTTGGTATCGCCCTGAGGATCGGTGACGACCAGATTGAAATGCTCGATCACATTGCCGGCAGTGTGGTTGGTGCTGGTGCCGGTGGGGTCATAGCTGTAGGAGACCACACCGGTGGAGCTGTTGTAGCCGGTGAGCGTCAAAGTGCCGTTGGAGCCTGTGACGGTAATGGGAGCGGCGGGGGTGGCCGCGGAGAGAGCCGCAGCCGTGATCACGGTGGAGCCGATGGTCAGAGAGGTCAGGCCATCGGGAGCGGAGATGGTGAAAGAGCCATTGACCGTGGCGTTCTCGGCCACGGAGAGGTCGGAGCCGCCCACGCCGGTGCCGTCATTGGGGATGGAGACGGTGGGGGTGCCTTCGGAGGCGCCGGTGACCGTCATGGTGACGGTGGTGGTGGAGAAGGAGCCGTCGGAGTCCTTCAAGGTGTAGCTGAAGACATCCTGCTTGGAGTCGCCCACATTGAGGGCTTGAGCGGCGGCATTGGTGACATAGGTGTAGGAGCCGTCGGCATTGATGGTCAGGGTGCCGTAGGTGCCAGCCAGGGCCGAGCCCACGCCGGTGGTGATCTGAGCGGCGCCGGCATTGCCCACCTGTGCGCCGGTGACGGTGGCGGAGTCCGCGCCCAGGGTATCGGCGCTGGCATTGGTGCCGGTGACCACATTGCCGGTGATGCCGGTGTCGTCCTCGGAGACGGTGCGGGAGTCGGCCACGGCCACGGGGGCGGTATCGGTGATGCGGATATCCAGGCTGGAGGCGGAGTTGGTATCGCCCTGAGGATCGGTGACGACCAGATTGAAATGCTCGATCACATTGCCGGCAGTGTGGTTGGTGCTGGTGCCGGTGGGGTCATAGCTGTAGGAGACCACACCGGTGGAGCTGTTGTAGCCGGTGAGCGTCAAAGTGCCGTTGGAGCCTGTGACGGTAATGGGAGCGGCGGGGGTGGCCGCGGAGAGAGCCGCAGCCGTGATCACGGTGGAGCCGATGGTCAGAGAGGTCAGGCCATCGGGAGCGGAGATGGTGAAAGAGCCATTGACCGTGGCGTTCTCGGCCACGGAGAGGTCGGAGCCGCCCACGCCGGTGCCGTCATTGGGGATGGAGACGGTGGGGGTGCCTTCGGAGGCGCCGGTGACCGTCATGGTGACGGTGGTGGTGGAGAAGGAGCCGTCGGAGTCCTTCAAGGTGTAGCTGAAGACATCCTGCTTGGAGTCGCCCACATTGAGGGCTTGAGCGGCGGCATTGGTGACATAGGTGTAGGAGCCGTCGGCATTGATGGTCAGGGTGCCGTAGGTGCCAGCCAGGGCCGAGCCCACGCCGGTGGTGATCTGAGCGGCGCCGGCATTGCCCACCTGTGCGCCGGTGACGGTGGCGGAGTCCGCGCCCAGGGTATCGGCGCTGGCATTGGTGCCGGTGACCACATTGCCGGTGATGCCGGTGTCGTCCTCGGAGACGGTGCGGGAGTCGGCCACGGCCACGGGGGCGGTATCGGTGATGCGGATATCCAGGCTGGAGGCGGAGTTGGTATCGCCCTGAGGATCGGTGACGACCAGATTGAAATGCTCGATCACATTGCCGGCAGTGTGGTTGGTGCTGGTGCCGGTGGGGTCATAGCTGTAGGAGACCACACCGGTGGAGCTGTTGTAGCCGGTGAGCGTCAAAGTGCCGTTGGAGCCTGTGACGGTAATGGGAGCGGCGGGGGTGGCCGCGGAGAGAGCCGCAGCCGTGATCACGGTGGAGCCGATGGTCAGAGAGGTCAGGCCATCGGGAGCGGAGATGGTGAAAGAGCCATTGACCGTGGCGTTCTCGGCCACGGAGAGGTCGGAGCCGCCCACGCCGGTGCCGTCATTGGGGATGGAGACGGTGGGGGTGCCTTCGGAGGCGCCGGTGACCGTCATGGTGACGGTGGTGGTGGAGAAGGAGCCGTCGGAGTCCTTCAAGGTGTAGCTGAAGACATCCTGCTTGGAGTCGCCCACATTGAGGGCTTGAGCGGCGGCATTGGTGACATAGGTGTAGGAGCCGTCGGCATTGATGGTCAGGGTGCCGTAGGTGCCAGCCAGGGCCGAGCCCACGCCGGTGGTGATCTGAGCGGCGCCGGCATTGCCCACCTGTGCGCCGGTGACGGTGGCGGAGTCCGCGCCCAGGGTATCGGCGCTGGCATTGGTGCCGGTGACCACATTGCCGGTGATGCCGGTGTCGTCCTCGGAGACGGTGCGGGAGTCGGCCACGGCCACGGGGGCGGTATCGGTGATGCGGATATCCAGGCTGGAGGCGGAGTTGGTATCGCCCTGAGGATCGGTGACGACCAGATTGAAATGCTCGATCACATTGCCGGCAGTGTGGTTGGTGCTGGTGCCGGTGGGGTCATAGCTGTAGGAGACCACACCGGTGGAGCTGTTGTAGCCGGTGAGCGTCAAAGTGCCGTTGGAGCCTGTGACGGTAATGGGAGCGGCGGGGGTGGCCGCGGAGAGAGCCGCAGCCGTGATCACGGTGGAGCCGATGGTCAGAGAGGTCAGGCCATCGGGAGCGGAGATGGTGAAAGAGCCATTGACCGTGGCGTTCTCGGCCACGGAGAGGTCGGAGCCGCCCACGCCGGTGCCGTCATTGGGGATGGAGACGGTGGGGGTGCCTTCGGAGGCGCCGGTGACCGTCATGGTGACGGTGGTGGTGGAGAAGGAGCCGTCGGAGTCCTTCAAGGTGTAGCTGAAGACATCCTGCTTGGAGTCGCCCACATTGAGGGCTTGAGCGGCGGCATTGGTGACATAGGTGTAGGAGCCGTCGGCATTGATGGTCAGGGTGCCGTAGGTGCCAGCCAGGGCCGAGCCCACGCCGGTGGTGATCTGAGCGGCGCCGGCATTGCCCACCTGTGCGCCGGTGACGGTGGCGGAGTCCGCGCCCAGGGTATCGGCGCTGGCATTGGTGCCGGTGACCACATTGCCGGTGATGCCGGTGTCGTCCTCGGAGACGGTGCGGGAGTCGGCCACGGCCACGGGGGCGGTATCGGTGATGCGGATATCCAGGCTGGAGGCGGAGTTGGTATCGCCCTGAGGATCGGTGACGACCAGATTGAAATGCTCGATCACATTGCCGGCAGTGTGGTTGGTGCTGGTGCCGGTGGGGTCATAGCTGTAGGAGACCACACCGGTGGAGCTGTTGTAGCCGGTGAGCGTCAAAGTGCCGTTGGAGCCTGTGACGGTAATGGGAGCGGCGGGGGTGGCCGCGGAGAGAGCCGCAGCCGTGATCACGGTGGAGCCGATGGTCAGAGAGGTCAGGCCATCGGGAGCGGAGATGGTGAAAGAGCCATTGACCGTGGCGTTCTCGGCCACGGAGAGGTCGGAGCCGCCCACGCCGGTGCCGTCATTGGGGATGGAGACGGTGGGGGTGCCTTCGGAGGCGCCGGTGACCGTCATGGTGACGGTGGTGGTGGAGAAGGAGCCGTCGGAGTCCTTCAAGGTGTAGCTGAAGACATCCTGCTTGGAGTCGCCCACATTGAGGGCTTGAGCGGCGGCATTGGTGACATAGGTGTAGGAGCCGTCGGCATTGATGGTCAGGGTGCCGTAGGTGCCAGCCAGGGCCGAGCCCACGCCGGTGGTGATCTGAGCGGCGCCGGCATTGCCCACCTGTGCGCCGGTGACGGTGGCGGAGTCCGCGCCCAGGGTATCGGCGCTGGCATTGGTGCCGGTGACCACATTGCCGGTGATGCCGGTGTCGTCCTCGGAGACGGTGCGGGAGTCGGCCACGGCCACGGGGGCGGTATCGGTGATGCGGATATCCAGGCTGGAGGCGGAGTTGGTATCGCCCTGAGGATCGGTGACGACCAGATTGAAATGCTCGATCACATTGCCGGCAGTGTGGTTGGTGCTGGTGCCGGTGGGGTCATAGCTGTAGGAGACCACACCGGTGGAGCTGTTGTAGCCGGTGAGCGTCAAAGTGCCGTTGGAGCCTGTGACGGTAATGGGAGCGGCGGGGGTGGCCGCGGAGAGAGCCGCAGCCGTGATCACGGTGGAGCCGATGGTCAGAGAGGTCAGGCCATCGGGAGCGGAGATGGTGAAAGAGCCATTGACCGTGGCGTTCTCGGCCACGGAGAGGTCGGAGCCGCCCACGCCGGTGCCGTCATTGGGGATGGAGACGGTGGGGGTGCCTTCGGAGGCGCCGGTGACCGTCATGGTGACGGTGGTGGTGGAGAAGGAGCCGTCGGAGTCCTTCAAGGTGTAGCTGAAGACATCCTGCTTGGAGTCGCCCACATTGAGGGCTTGAGCGGCGGCATTGGTGACATAGGTGTAGGAGCCGTCGGCATTGATGGTCAGGGTGCCGTAGGTGCCAGCCAGGGCCGAGCCCACGCCGGTGGTGATCTGAGCGGCGCCGGCATTGCCCACCTGTGCGCCGGTGACGGTGGCGGAGTCCGCGCCCAGGGTATCGGCGCTGGCATTGGTGCCGGTGACCACATTGCCGGTGATGCCGGTGTCGTCCTCGGAGACGGTGCGGGAGTCGGCCACGGCCACGGGGGCGGTATCGGTGATGCGGATATCCAGGCTGGAGGCGGAGTTGGTATCGCCCTGAGGATCGGTGACGACCAGATTGAAATGCTCGATCACATTGCCGGCAGTGTGGTTGGTGCTGGTGCCGGTGGGGTCATAGCTGTAGGAGACCACACCGGTGGAGCTGTTGTAGCCGGTGAGCGTCAAAGTGCCGTTGGAGCCTGTGACGGTAATGGGAGCGGCGGGGGTGGCCGCGGAGAGAGCCGCAGCCGTGATCACGGTGGAGCCGATGGTCAGAGAGGTCAGGCCATCGGGAGCGGAGATGGTGAAAGAGCCATTGACCGTGGCGTTCTCGGCCACGGAGAGGTCGGAGCCGCCCACGCCGGTGCCGTCATTGGGGATGGAGACGGTGGGGGTGCCTTCGGAGGCGCCGGTGACCGTCATGGTGACGGTGGTGGTGGAGAAGGAGCCGTCGGAGTCCTTCAAGGTGTAGCTGAAGACATCCTGCTTGGAGTCGCCCACATTGAGGGCTTGAGCGGCGGCATTGGTGACATAGGTGTAGGAGCCGTCGGCATTGATGGTCAGGGTGCCGTAGGTGCCAGCCAGGGCCGAGCCCACGCCGGTGGTGATCTGAGCGGCGCCGGCATTGCCCACCTGTGCGCCGGTGACGGTGGCGGAGTCCGCGCCCAGGGTATCGGCGCTGGCATTGGTGCCGGTGACCACATTGCCGGTGATGCCGGTGTCGTCCTCGGAGACGGTGCGGGAGTCGGCCACGGCCACGGGGGCGGTATCGGTGATGCGGATATCCAGGCTGGAGGCGGAGTTGGTATCGCCCTGAGGATCGGTGACGACCAGATTGAAATGCTCGATCACATTGCCGGCAGTGTGGTTGGTGCTGGTGCCGGTGGGGTCATAGCTGTAGGAGACCACACCGGTGGAGCTGTTGTAGCCGGTGAGCGTCAAAGTGCCGTTGGAGCCTGTGACGGTAATGGGAGCGGCGGGGGTGGCCGCGGAGAGAGCCGCAGCCGTGATCACGGTGGAGCCGATGGTCAGAGAGGTCAGGCCATCGGGAGCGGAGATGGTGAAAGAGCCATTGACCGTGGCGTTCTCGGCCACGGAGAGGTCGGAGCCGCCCACGCCGGTGCCGTCATTGGGGATGGAGACGGTGGGGGTGCCTTCGGAGGCGCCGGTGACCGTCATGGTGACGGTGGTGGTGGAGAAGGAGCCGTCGGAGTCCTTCAAGGTGTAGCTGAAGACATCCTGCTTGGAGTCGCCCACATTGAGGGCTTGAGCGGCGGCATTGGTGACATAGGTGTAGGAGCCGTCGGCATTGATGGTCAGGGTGCCGTAGGTGCCAGCCAGGGCCGAGCCCACGCCGGTGGTGATCTGAGCGGCGCCGGCATTGCCCACCTGTGCGCCGGTGACGGTGGCGGAGTCCGCGCCCAGGGTATCGGCGCTGGCATTGGTGCCGGTGACCACATTGCCGGTGATGCCGGTGTCGTCCTCGGAGACGGTGCGGGAGTCGGCCACGGCCACGGGGGCGGTATCGGTGATGCGGATATCCAGGCTGGAGGCGGAGTTGGTATCGCCCTGAGGATCGGTGACGACCAGATTGAAATGCTCGATCACATTGCCGGCAGTGTGGTTGGTGCTGGTGCCGGTGGGGTCATAGCTGTAGGAGACCACACCGGTGGAGCTGTTGTAGCCGGTGAGCGTCAAAGTGCCGTTGGAGCCTGTGACGGTAATGGGAGCGGCGGGGGTGGCCGCGGAGAGAGCCGCAGCCGTGATCACGGTGGAGCCGATGGTCAGAGAGGTCAGGCCATCGGGAGCGGAGATGGTGAAAGAGCCATTGACCGTGGCGTTCTCGGCCACGGAGAGGTCGGAGCCGCCCACGCCGGTGCCGTCATTGGGGATGGAGACGGTGGGGGTGCCTTCGGAGGCGCCGGTGACCGTCATGGTGACGGTGGTGGTGGAGAAGGAGCCGTCGGAGTCCTTCAAGGTGTAGCTGAAGACATCCTGCTTGGAGTCGCCCACATTGAGGGCTTGAGCGGCGGCATTGGTGACATAGGTGTAGGAGCCGTCGGCATTGATGGTCAGGGTGCCGTAGGTGCCAGCCAGGGCCGAGCCCACGCCGGTGGTGATCTGAGCGGCGCCGGCATTGCCCACCTGTGCGCCGGTGACGGTGGCGGAGTCCGCGCCCAGGGTATCGGCGCTGGCATTGGTGCCGGTGACCACATTGCCGGTGATGCCGGTGTCGTCCTCGGAGACGGTGCGGGAGTCGGCCACGGCCACGGGGGCGGTATCGGTGATGCGGATATCCAGGCTGGAGGCGGAGTTGGTATCGCCCTGAGGATCGGTGACGACCAGATTGAAATGCTCGATCACATTGCCGGCAGTGTGGTTGGTGCTGGTGCCGGTGGGGTCATAGCTGTAGGAGACCACACCGGTGGAGCTGTTGTAGCCGGTGAGCGTCAAAGTGCCGTTGGAGCCTGTGACGGTAATGGGAGCGGCGGGGGTGGCCGCGGAGAGAGCCGCAGCCGTGATCACGGTGGAGCCGATGGTCAGAGAGGTCAGGCCATCGGGAGCGGAGATGGTGAAAGAGCCATTGACCGTGGCGTTCTCGGCCACGGAGAGGTCGGAGCCGCCCACGCCGGTGCCGTCATTGGGGATGGAGACGGTGGGGGTGCCTTCGGAGGCGCCGGTGACCGTCATGGTGACGGTGGTGGTGGAGAAGGAGCCGTCGGAGTCCTTCAAGGTGTAGCTGAAGACATCCTGCTTGGAGTCGCCCACATTGAGGGCTTGAGCGGCGGCATTGGTGACATAGGTGTAGGAGCCGTCGGCATTGATGGTCAGGGTGCCGTAGGTGCCAGCCAGGGCCGAGCCCACGCCGGTGGTGATCTGAGCGGCGCCGGCATTGCCCACCTGTGCGCCGGTGACGGTGGCGGAGTCCGCGCCCAGGGTATCGGCGCTGGCATTGGTGCCGGTGACCACATTGCCGGTGATGCCGGTGTCGTCCTCGGAGACGGTGCGGGAGTCGGCCACGGCCACGGGGGCGGTATCGGTGATGCGGATATCCAGGCTGGAGGCGGAGTTGGTATCGCCCTGAGGATCGGTGACGACCAGATTGAAATGCTCGATCACATTGCCGGCAGTGTGGTTGGTGCTGGTGCCGGTGGGGTCATAGCTGTAGGAGACCACACCGGTGGAGCTGTTGTAGCCGGTGAGCGTCAAAGTGCCGTTGGAGCCTGTGACGGTAATGGGAGCGGCGGGGGTGGCCGCGGAGAGAGCCGCAGCCGTGATCACGGTGGAGCCGATGGTCAGAGAGGTCAGGCCATCGGGAGCGGAGATGGTGAAAGAGCCATTGACCGTGGCGTTCTCGGCCACGGAGAGGTCGGAGCCGCCCACGCCGGTGCCGTCATTGGGGATGGAGACGGTGGGGGTGCCTTCGGAGGCGCCGGTGACCGTCATGGTGACGGTGGTGGTGGAGAAGGAGCCGTCGGAGTCCTTCAAGGTGTAGCTGAAGACATCCTGCTTGGAGTCGCCCACATTGAGGGCTTGAGCGGCGGCATTGGTGACATAGGTGTAGGAGCCGTCGGCATTGATGGTCAGGGTGCCGTAGGTGCCAGCCAGGGCCGAGCCCACGCCGGTGGTGATCTGAGCGGCGCCGGCATTGCCCACCTGTGCGCCGGTGACGGTGGCGGAGTCCGCGCCCAGGGTATCGGCGCTGGCATTGGTGCCGGTGACCACATTGCCGGTGATGCCGGTGTCGTCCTCGGAGACGGTGCGGGAGTCGGCCACGGCCACGGGGGCGGTATCGGTGATGCGGATATCCAGGCTGGAGGCGGAGTTGGTATCGCCCTGAGGATCGGTGACGACCAGATTGAAATGCTCGATCACATTGCCGGCAGTGTGGTTGGTGCTGGTGCCGGTGGGGTCATAGCTGTAGGAGACCACACCGGTGGAGCTGTTGTAGCCGGTGAGCGTCAAAGTGCCGTTGGAGCCTGTGACGGTAATGGGAGCGGCGGGGGTGGCCGCGGAGAGAGCCGCAGCCGTGATCACGGTGGAGCCGATGGTCAGAGAGGTCAGGCCATCGGGAGCGGAGATGGTGAAAGAGCCATTGACCGTGGCGTTCTCGGCCACGGAGAGGTCGGAGCCGCCCACGCCGGTGCCGTCATTGGGGATGGAGACGGTGGGGGTGCCTTCGGAGGCGCCGGTGACCGTCATGGTGACGGTGGTGGTGGAGAAGGAGCCGTCGGAGTCCTTCAAGGTGTAGCTGAAGACATCCTGCTTGGAGTCGCCCACATTGAGGGCTTGAGCGGCGGCATTGGTGACATAGGTGTAGGAGCCGTCGGCATTGATGGTCAGGGTGCCGTAGGTGCCAGCCAGGGCCGAGCCCACGCCGGTGGTGATCTGAGCGGCGCCGGCATTGCCCACCTGTGCGCCGGTGACGGTGGCGGAGTCCGCGCCCAGGGTATCGGCGCTGGCATTGGTGCCGGTGACCACATTGCCGGTGATGCCGGTGTCGTCCTCGGAGACGGTGCGGGAGTCGGCCACGGCCACGGGGGCGGTATCGGTGATGCGGATATCCAGGCTGGAGGCGGAGTTGGTATCGCCCTGAGGATCGGTGACGACCAGATTGAAATGCTCGATCACATTGCCGGCAGTGTGGTTGGTGCTGGTGCCGGTGGGGTCATAGCTGTAGGAGACCACACCGGTGGAGCTGTTGTAGCCGGTGAGCGTCAAAGTGCCGTTGGAGCCTGTGACGGTAATGGGAGCGGCGGGGGTGGCCGCGGAGAGAGCCGCAGCCGTGATCACGGTGGAGCCGATGGTCAGAGAGGTCAGGCCATCGGGAGCGGAGATGGTGAAAGAGCCATTGACCGTGGCGTTCTCGGCCACGGAGAGGTCGGAGCCGCCCACGCCGGTGCCGTCATTGGGGATGGAGACGGTGGGGGTGCCTTCGGAGGCGCCGGTGACCGTCATGGTGACGGTGGTGGTGGAGAAGGAGCCGTCGGAGTCCTTCAAGGTGTAGCTGAAGACATCCTGCTTGGAGTCGCCCACATTGAGGGCTTGAGCGGCGGCATTGGTGACATAGGTGTAGGAGCCGTCGGCATTGATGGTCAGGGTGCCGTAGGTGCCAGCCAGGGCCGAGCCCACGCCGGTGGTGATCTGAGCGGCGCCGGCATTGCCCACCTGTGCGCCGGTGACGGTGGCGGAGTCCGCGCCCAGGGTATCGGCGCTGGCATTGGTGCCGGTGACCACATTGCCGGTGATGCCGGTGTCGTCCTCGGAGACGGTGCGGGAGTCGGCCACGGCCACGGGGGCGGTATCGGTGATGCGGATATCCAGGCTGGAGGCGGAGTTGGTATCGCCCTGAGGATCGGTGACGACCAGATTGAAATGCTCGATCACATTGCCGGCAGTGTGGTTGGTGCTGGTGCCGGTGGGGTCATAGCTGTAGGAGACCACACCGGTGGAGCTGTTGTAGCCGGTGAGCGTCAAAGTGCCGTTGGAGCCTGTGACGGTAATGGGAGCGGCGGGGGTGGCCGCGGAGAGAGCCGCAGCCGTGATCACGGTGGAGCCGATGGTCAGAGAGGTCAGGCCATCGGGAGCGGAGATGGTGAAAGAGCCATTGACCGTGGCGTTCTCGGCCACGGAGAGGTCGGAGCCGCCCACGCCGGTGCCGTCATTGGGGATGGAGACGGTGGGGGTGCCTTCGGAGGCGCCGGTGACCGTCATGGTGACGGTGGTGGTGGAGAAGGAGCCGTCGGAGTCCTTCAAGGTGTAGCTGAAGACATCCTGCTTGGAGTCGCCCACATTGAGGGCTTGAGCGGCGGCATTGGTGACATAGGTGTAGGAGCCGTCGGCATTGATGGTCAGGGTGCCGTAGGTGCCAGCCAGGGCCGAGCCCACGCCGGTGGTGATCTGAGCGGCGCCGGCATTGCCCACCTGTGCGCCGGTGACGGTGGCGGAGTCCGCGCCCAGGGTATCGGCGCTGGCATTGGTGCCGGTGACCACATTGCCGGTGATGCCGGTGTCGTCCTCGGAGACGGTGCGGGAGTCGGCCACGGCCACGGGGGCGGTATCGGTGATGCGGATATCCAGGCTGGAGGCGGAGTTGGTATCGCCCTGAGGATCGGTGACGACCAGATTGAAATGCTCGATCACATTGCCGGCAGTGTGGTTGGTGCTGGTGCCGGTGGGGTCATAGCTGTAGGAGACCACACCGGTGGAGCTGTTGTAGCCGGTGAGCGTCAAAGTGCCGTTGGAGCCTGTGACGGTAATGGGAGCGGCGGGGGTGGCCGCGGAGAGAGCCGCAGCCGTGATCACGGTGGAGCCGATGGTCAGAGAGGTCAGGCCATCGGGAGCGGAGATGGTGAAAGAGCCATTGACCGTGGCGTTCTCGGCCACGGAGAGGTCGGAGCCGCCCACGCCGGTGCCGTCATTGGGGATGGAGACGGTGGGGGTGCCTTCGGAGGCGCCGGTGACCGTCATGGTGACGGTGGTGGTGGAGAAGGAGCCGTCGGAGTCCTTCAAGGTGTAGCTGAAGACATCCTGCTTGGAGTCGCCCACATTGAGGGCTTGAGCGGCGGCATTGGTGACATAGGTGTAGGAGCCGTCGGCATTGATGGTCAGGGTGCCGTAGGTGCCAGCCAGGGCCGAGCCCACGCCGGTGGTGATCTGAGCGGCGCCGGCATTGCCCACCTGTGCGCCGGTGACGGTGGCGGAGTCCGCGCCCAGGGTATCGGCGCTGGCATTGGTGCCGGTGACCACATTGCCGGTGATGCCGGTGTCGTCCTCGGAGACGGTGCGGGAGTCGGCCACGGCCACGGGGGCGGTATCGGTGATGCGGATATCCAGGCTGGAGGCGGAGTTGGTATCGCCCTGAGGATCGGTGACGACCAGATTGAAATGCTCGATCACATTGCCGGCAGTGTGGTTGGTGCTGGTGCCGGTGGGGTCATAGCTGTAGGAGACCACACCGGTGGAGCTGTTGTAGCCGGTGAGCGTCAAAGTGCCGTTGGAGCCTGTGACGGTAATGGGAGCGGCGGGGGTGGCCGCGGAGAGAGCCGCAGCCGTGATCACGGTGGAGCCGATGGTCAGAGAGGTCAGGCCATCGGGAGCGGAGATGGTGAAAGAGCCATTGACCGTGGCGTTCTCGGCCACGGAGAGGTCGGAGCCGCCCACGCCGGTGCCGTCATTGGGGATGGAGACGGTGGGGGTGCCTTCGGAGGCGCCGGTGACCGTCATGGTGACGGTGGTGGTGGAGAAGGAGCCGTCGGAGTCCTTCAAGGTGTAGCTGAAGACATCCTGCTTGGAGTCGCCCACATTGAGGGCTTGAGCGGCGGCATTGGTGACATAGGTGTAGGAGCCGTCGGCATTGATGGTCAGGGTGCCGTAGGTGCCAGCCAGGGCCGAGCCCACGCCGGTGGTGATCTGAGCGGCGCCGGCATTGCCCACCTGTGCGCCGGTGACGGTGGCGGAGTCCGCGCCCAGGGTATCGGCGCTGGCATTGGTGCCGGTGACCACATTGCCGGTGATGCCGGTGTCGTCCTCGGAGACGGTGCGGGAGTCGGCCACGGCCACGGGGGCGGTATCGGTGATGCGGATATCCAGGCTGGAGGCGGAGTTGGTATCGCCCTGAGGATCGGTGACGACCAGATTGAAATGCTCGATCACATTGCCGGCAGTGTGGTTGGTGCTGGTGCCGGTGGGGTCATAGCTGTAGGAGACCACACCGGTGGAGCTGTTGTAGCCGGTGAGCGTCAAAGTGCCGTTGGAGCCTGTGACGGTAATGGGAGCGGCGGGGGTGGCCGCGGAGAGAGCCGCAGCCGTGATCACGGTGGAGCCGATGGTCAGAGAGGTCAGGCCATCGGGAGCGGAGATGGTGAAAGAGCCATTGACCGTGGCGTTCTCGGCCACGGAGAGGTCGGAGCCGCCCACGCCGGTGCCGTCATTGGGGATGGAGACGGTGGGGGTGCCTTCGGAGGCGCCGGTGACCGTCATGGTGACGGTGGTGGTGGAGAAGGAGCCGTCGGAGTCCTTCAAGGTGTAGCTGAAGACATCCTGCTTGGAGTCGCCCACATTGAGGGCTTGAGCGGCGGCATTGGTGACATAGGTGTAGGAGCCGTCGGCATTGATGGTCAGGGTGCCGTAGGTGCCAGCCAGGGCCGAGCCCACGCCGGTGGTGATCTGAGCGGCGCCGGCATTGCCCACCTGTGCGCCGGTGACGGTGGCGGAGTCCGCGCCCAGGGTATCGGCGCTGGCATTGGTGCCGGTGACCACATTGCCGGTGATGCCGGTGTCGTCCTCGGAGACGGTGCGGGAGTCGGCCACGGCCACGGGGGCGGTATCGGTGATGCGGATATCCAGGCTGGAGGCGGAGTTGGTATCGCCCTGAGGATCGGTGACGACCAGATTGAAATGCTCGATCACATTGCCGGCAGTGTGGTTGGTGCTGGTGCCGGTGGGGTCATAGCTGTAGGAGACCACACCGGTGGAGCTGTTGTAGCCGGTGAGCGTCAAAGTGCCGTTGGAGCCTGTGACGGTAATGGGAGCGGCGGGGGTGGCCGCGGAGAGAGCCGCAGCCGTGATCACGGTGGAGCCGATGGTCAGAGAGGTCAGGCCATCGGGAGCGGAGATGGTGAAAGAGCCATTGACCGTGGCGTTCTCGGCCACGGAGAGGTCGGAGCCGCCCACGCCGGTGCCGTCATTGGGGATGGAGACGGTGGGGGTGCCGGCTGATTGTGGAGATGTACCGTCCTGCCCTGTGAGATTAAATTCTTGATCAGACTGCAGGAAGTCGCGCTGGATATTTAACGGACTGACTACTTCGCTGATCCGTAGCACTCGTACAAAGCTGTGCGAGTCACTCGCATCTCCCCCGCTTAAACCGGCAGCTGTCGGTTCCAGTTCAGCAGAAAGATCTCCTCCAGAAGCAATGACTCTGGCGATGGCCGCCGGACTGCTATTGAGGTCCTTGAGTGCTGCGTTGGTTGCATCTTCTGGAGAGAAGCCCAATAAATTGGCATCAATTAGCAGTTCGCGACCCGACTCAAGGCTGATTTCCCGTCCGTTCGGGAGTGCAAGCTCCAAGCGCGTCCCGTCTTCGGTAAGAACAATTTGGCCTTCCTGTATCTCATCACCCAATTTGATGGCGCGTTTGCTACCGTCAGGTGAAACCACCCATGCATTACCTTGCAGGATGACAACAACGCCGCGGGCTTGGGCAGAAATTTGGGAAGTAGCCATGTAAGAACTCCAGAGACAGCAAAACTAGCTGATCAATGTAGTGCTTTACCGGCTCCTCGCCTATTGGACTCAAGTACAGGGTGTGTGACGCATTACTGAATTCCGTGCACTTTCAAGGCAAGCTGCAATCGATCTGTGACCCCCAGCTTTTCGAACACGGCACTTAAATGCGCCTTGACGGTGCGTTCAGTAATGTCGCATTGCTCTGCTATTGCCAAGTTTGATGCGCCATGGGCTGCCATTTTGGCGACTTCGCGTTCCCGAGCGGTGAGTTCATCATCCCAAGCCCCCGGCGTGGAACGTATTGAAGGTTTTGCGCGATTTGCCGTTTGGATTAATTGCTGCATCAAGTGTTGGCCTATCCATACGTGGCCGGCCATGGTGACTTGATGGACTTGTCTCAGCGTTTCCGGATCCGAAAATGCATGACAGTAACCCGCGCACCCTAAGTCCAAGGCTGCAATCGCTTCTTCATCTTTTGGATATGAGCTGGCGGCCACAATGCGCATTTGCTTGTCATGCAAAAGACCGTTCCATTCAGTCGAGGCCCATGGGGGTACATCGCCTACCTTCAGATCCAACCAAATGACATCCCCATTTCTCCGGGCTAGCTGCTTAAGTGCTGAAAAACTTCCCAGCTCAACAGCGGACTTGATCTTGAGCGCGTCCCGCCAGTGTTTCAAGAGTCCTTTGTCTTTGCTAACCAGCAAAGGCGCCGTATTCCTTCTCATCGTTCAGTCATTGCCTTTGACTTTGCGCGCAAGATGGGCTTCATCAGATAGGCAAGTACGGATTTTTTGCCTGTCAGGATGTCGACCTCGGCCACCATGCCAGGAATGATCGGTAATTTCTGTTGACCAATGGTGGTGGACAAAGTCCTCACGCGGACCACAAAGAACGCATTCCCTTTTTCATCGACTACGCTGTCTGCTCCAATTTGTTCCAGAGTGGCTTCCAAGCCGCCGTACACCGCAAAGTCATAGGCAGTGAACTTGACAAGTGCTTTTTGGCCTGGTCGCAAAAATGCGATATCTCGCGGCAACACGCGCGCTTCCAAGAGTAAAGCATCGTCAGATGGTACTAACTCAATGAGATCCTTACCGGGCTGCACTACGCCTCCAACGGTGTTTACACGCAGCTGTTTAACCGTTCCGTTGACCGGTGACCTGATCTCAGTCTGTTTAACCCGGTCCTCGAGTGCAGTGCTGCCTTCGGACAGGGCATTCAACTTGGCATTGGTTTCACTCAATTCAGAGCGCGCAATGTTCCTGAATGTGAGTTCTACTTCTTGGATCTTGCGATTCGACTCGGCAACTGCAGATTCCAGTCTGGGAATATCGGAGTTGGCGCTGTCACGCTCACCCCGGTAACGTGCTACGTCACGCTCCAGTCTCAACAACTCAACGTCTGAGATTGCCCCAGTCTTGACCAGAGGGCGGGTCAGTTCCAGTTCCTTGGCGGTCAGGGTGTAACTCTGCGAGGCTTGCTCACGCCGGGCCTTCACCGAAATCAATTCCTGAGAGCGTTGTGCAGACTGCTGTCGAGCAACGCCGACAGTTGCATCCAATTCTGCGCGGCGTGACTCGTAGAGCGCGCGCTCCTGCTCCACGATTTCGGGTGCTTCCTTCAGCACCTCCTCTGGGGGAACAAAGCGAGAGCCCTCCGCCAACGCACGGAGACGGGCAGCTTTGGCCAGTAGTGACAGGTACTGTGATTGGTTTTCCCGCAGCGAAGAGACCATCCGCGTCGGGTCTACTTTCAGGAGCAAGTCACCAGCCTTTACTACTTGTCCCTCGCGCGCGAGGATCTCGGAGACAATGCCTCCGTCCAAACTTTGCAAGACTTGGATCTGGCGCGATGGGATGACTTTGCCCTCACCTCGGGTCACCTCATCCAACTCGGCAAAAGCAGCCCAAATCAGCAGCACCAACACAGTCAATGCGCTCAACCACACCAAAATGCGGGCGCCTTGGGGTGTTTGCTCTGCGATGGCCCAGTCGGCATTGGCGTCGAAGTCGCTGTCCAATTCTTTCTGTTTGCCTGTAACCGCAAGCATCAACTTGTCCAGGAAGTGTGAGCTTGCTCCGTAAAACTTGTCCCAAAGAGTAGGTGTTGTCGGGGTGGCTTGTGGATCGGGGTTCATCATGATGCCCTCCCGATACGTCCGCTTTGAAGCGCTTCCACGACCTGTGCCTTGGGCCCATCGGCCACGATTTGACCACTATCAATCACGATCAGGCGGTCAATCAGTTCCAGTAACGAAGTCCGGTGGGTGACCAGAATCATCGTTTTGCCAGTGGCGAAACGCCGCAGTCTGCTTTTGAGTGCATCCTCACTCTGGTGGTCCATGGCACTGCTGGGCTCGTCGAGGAGCAACATGGGTGAGTCATTCAACACTGCCCGGGCGATGCCGACGGCTTGGCGCTGCCCTCCGGACAAGGATTCGCCCCGTTCACCGATGGCCATATCGAAGCCCTTGGGATGGCGGTTGGCAAATTCCGTCACACCCGCAATCTCTGCTGCCGCCAGAATGTCCTGGTCATCGGCAAAGGGCGCTCCCAGTGCAATATTCTCTTTCAACGTGCCGTAAAAGAGGCTGACGTCTTGGGACACAAAGCCTGCAGCACGGCGCAGTTCGGCGGGGTCGATCTGCCGCGAATCGATTCCGTCAATCAGGATGGCTCCCTCTGTCGGTTGGTGCAGGCCCAGTATCAGGCGCTGAATCGTGGATTTTCCTGAACCCACCCGTCCGATAAAGGCTACTTTTTCACCCGCATGGATCTTGAAGGACACCTTGCTCAGTACGGCTTGTTGCTGCCCCGGGTAGGTAAAGCTGACGTTCTTGAACTCAATCGTTCCCTGAAAACCAGTTCGATGCAGGTAGGAGGTTTCTTCTGAACGTTCCGGTTCTTGCTTCATGTGAGTGTCGACGGAAGCCAACCCACTCTTGGCACTGTGATATTGAAGGAGCAGACCTGCGACTTGTCCGAACGGTGCCATGGCACGACCGGCCAGCATCGATGCAGCAATGATGGCGCCCATGCTGATCTGGTTGTTTATGAGCAGGTACACGCCGACGATGACGCTGGTGACCGACACCAGCTGCTGCATGGCTTGTGCAAAGTTCATCGTGCCGTTGGACAGCAGCTTAAGTTTTGTGCCTGTCTGTGCGATGAAGATGGTGCTTTGTTCCCATTTGCGTTGAAAGCTGCTTTCCGCCACCATGAATTTGATGGTTTCAATGCCCACCAGGCTCTCCACCAGTGTGGCGTTGCGCTGGGAGGTCGCCCGGGACGAGACTTCCACCAGCTCTTGCATCTTGCGCTGTGTGGCCAGTGACACGACCAAAAGCAGGACGATGCAAACCAGAGGCGGCAGCGTTAACCAAGGCGAAATCCAGATCAGAGCCAAAAAGAACACCAGCACAAAGGGCAGGTCCACTAGCGTGGTGATGCTCGCAGATGCGACAAAGTCTCTGACGGATTCAAACGCCCGCAGATTAGCGGCAAAAGATCCTACGGAAGCAGGCCGGTCCGACATCTTGAGGCCCAGTACGCGTTCCATGATGCGTGCGGACAATGTCACATCAATCCGCTTGCCCGCTGTGTCCAGGATGTAGGCTCGCATGGTGCGTAGCACCGTATCAAACACCATCATCAGCATCACACCGATGGCCAGAACCCACAACGTCTCCTCGGCCCGGTTGGGTACCACGCGGTCGTAGACCGTCATCGAGAACATGGGCATGGCCAGCGCAAAAATGTTGATCAGCAGTGCGGCGATCAAGCTGTCACGGTAGAGGCGCCAATTCTGGAAAACAACCCCCCAGAACCAGTGTTTGGATTTCAGTTCGCCGGTGGCAGGCGTGCGAGGGTCGAACTTGAAAACCGGACGCACGAAGAACACCACGCCGGCAAACAGGGATTCCAAAGCCTCTTTGCTGATCACATCACCGGATTCGCCGCTTTCCGGAAAACGCACTCGCGCTTGGCCGTCCTCCGTCCATTCCAGTAGCAGGCAAGCCTGTTTGTCCTGCAGCAACAAGATGACGGGCAGTAAGCCAGGGCGCAAATCGCTGAGCTTGCGTCTGGCAAGGCGCGCCGTCAGACCTGCCCGTGCCGCAGCGCGTGGCAAGAGGGCTGGTGTGACCAGGTTGTTTTCCAGCGGAAGTCCGGCAGACAGGGCTTCTTGCGTGGTGGATATGCCGTAAATGCGGGAAATCGAGACCAAGCTGTCCAGCAAGGGGTCGAAATGGGTCCCGTGTTCACCGATCCGCCAATGAGCGGGTTTTGGATTTGCAGGGCCGGAGGGAGGCAGGCTGTCTGTCATTTAAATAATACGTTGATCGCCACCAAGCAGATTCAGTGCTCCCTGCATCCGGTTGCGCAGGCCTTTGCGTTTGCTGATCTTTTGTTGAGCCGCCGCAGGCAAGTCCGTGTGCCGGATGACGTTTTTGATGATCAAGGTGTCGATCAAGTCTTCCAGCACCCGTACGAATTCAGCATCTGCTTCGCCGAAGCCGCTTCCACTGGCGGTGTGCCCCAGAAACGCTTGGATATCGGGGTGCTCATCGCTCAGCAGCTCGCCGCCGGGCCTTTCCGCGCGGGAGAGGGAGGCAATCGATCCATCCTCGTTACGCAACACATGGAACATGGCAAGCCGCTTTCAATTGGGACATGGGGTTGGGGATGCCAACCCGGATGGCATTGAATGCTAGCACCGCATGGTGAAAACAAGGTGCCAAAAATGCCATGTTTTCCATGAATATTTGTTGTAATTGCGCAGTTCAGGTCGCCGGCAAGGCTGATGCGTTGTGGATGATTCCTCCACCAAGGCATACATCCCCGTCATACAACACCGCGGATTGACCGGGCGTCACGGCCCACTGGGCTTGGGGAAATTGCAGGGCAAATGCATCAGCGCCTAGGGGGACGAATCCACAGGGCGCATCAGTTTGGCGATACCGCGTTTTGGCAGCCGCTGTCATGGGGAAGGGTGCTTCGCCGCTAACCCAAGAGGCGTTCAGGGCTTCCAGACGTTCCGATTGCAACCAAGGGTGATCGTGCCCTTGTACGACCCATAGCGTGTTGTTCGGCAAATCTTTGCGCGCCACAAACCACGGCGTGTGTTCGCCACCACCTCGCTGAGCACCTCTGGCTTTGATGCCGCCTATGCCCAGGCCTTGGCGTTGACCCAATGTGTAGAACGACAGGCCCACGTGTTCCCCGATGGTGTGGCCTTTGGGGTTTTTGATGGGCCCCGGCTCCTTGGAGATGTAGCGGTTCAAAAACTCGCGGAACGGCCGCTCCCCGATGAAGCAGATGCCGGTGGAGTCTTTCTTCTTGGCATTGGGCAGACCAATCTCGTCGGCGATGCGGCGTACCTCGGTTTTATGGAGATCCCCCACAGGGAAAAGCGTTTTGGACAGCTGAGCCTGGTTCAACCGGTGCAAAAAATAGCTCTGGTCCTTGGCCGGGTCCAAGCCTTTGAGTAACTCGTGCTTGCCGCTGGAAGCATTGAGGC
The DNA here is from genome assembly GCF_032191775.1 of Rhodoferax mekongensis. Lineage (NCBI taxonomy): Bacteria > Pseudomonadati > Pseudomonadota > Betaproteobacteria > Burkholderiales > Comamonadaceae > Rhodoferax > Rhodoferax mekongensis. The sequence goes on from NZ_CP132507.1 coordinate 900,368, forward strand.
GAACTCTTGCGTAGTGTCCGGTAGCAATCTTTTCGGCACCCAGCCGCATGGCATGGTCCAAAAATGCCTTGAATTTGATTTCGGCATTGCAAAGGATGTCGGGGTTCGGGGTGCGGCCTGCCTGGTATTCGTGCAGGAACTCCGCAAACACACGGTCACGGTATTCGGCCGCAAAGTTGACGTGCTCGATTTCAATGCCCAGCACATCGGCGACGGCAGCGGCATCGACGAAGTCGATGTTGGAGGAGCAGTATTCGCTATCGTCGTCATCTTCCCAGTTCTTCATGAAGATGCCGACCACCTCATGCCCTTGCTGTTTCAAAAGATGGGCGGTCACAGCCGAATCCACGCCACCGCTCAGGCCCACGACAATACGTTGCTTACTCATGCCCTGATTTTAGTCCCCGTTGCAGGTGTCAACATGGAGTGTCAAATTTGCCCCTGGAGCCCGCGGAATATGCGCAAGCAGCTATTATTTTTGTAGCGTTTGCAAAGATGCCCAAACGCTGGGATCGGTGTGAATCACATCCAGCGGGTAGCGTTGACCGCGCAGATAGTCTTCCATGCACTGGACTACCAAGGGGCTGCGATGCCGCTCCCGGCTGGCGCGAATATCCTCCGGTGTCAGCCACAGGGCCTGCACGATGCCTTGGTCCAGCTCCATGCCTTCGATTCGTTCGCCAACGGTGCCGCAAAAGGCAAAGCGCAGGTAGGTAATGTCTTGAGTGCCGTCCGGCAGCTCGCGCACGAAGCGCGACAGGTAGATACCTACCAGTGCGCCGGGCACAAAGGGGTAAGCCGTTTCTTCCAGTACCTCGCGTGCGCAGCCTTGGACAGGAGACTCACCCGGGTCCAGGTGACCGGCGGGGTTGTTGAGTCGCAGGCCTTCGGGGGTGTGCTCCTCCACCAGAAGAAAGCGGCCGTTCTGCTCAATCACTGCCGCCACTGTGGCACTGGGTTTCCATCGTTCGGTCATGGATGATTATGTGTATTTAGCGCAAAAGTCTTTGCCGAAAGCTGCAACTTTAGCCCTATGGAATGCAGGGAAACTCATGTAAGCTAACAGACAGCTTGAATCCAACTCTATAGGAGTGCCCCATGCACATAGGCGTACCCGCTGAAACACTGGCGGGAGAGACCCGAGTTGCCGTGACCCCGGAGACAGTGAAGAAACTGAAATCCCAGGGGCACACGGTGCGTGTTCAATCCGGAGCCGGTCTTGCCGCCAGCGTGACTGACGAGGCCTATGTCGCCGCGGGTGCAGAGATTACCGACGCAGCGGGAGCCTTGGGAAGCGAGCTGGTACTCAAGGTACGCACCCCCGTGGACGCGGAGGCTGCAATGATGACCCCTGGTGCCACGCTGGTGGGCATGCTCAATCCGTTCGATGCAGAGGGCCTGCAGCGTCTGGCTGCTGCCAAGCTCAATGCCTATGCCTTAGAAGCGGCGCCCCGCACCACCCGTGCGCAAAGCATGGACGTGCTGTCCAGCCAGGCCAACATCGCCGGCTACAAAGCCGTGATGATGGCGGCTGACAAGTACCAACGCTTTTTCCCCATGTTGATGACGGCTGCTGGCACTGTCAAAGCGGCGCGCGTTGTCATTCTCGGCGTTGGTGTGGCCGGTTTGCAGGCCATCGCCACTGCCAAGCGCTTGGGCGCAGTGATCGAAGCCTCGGATGTGCGCCCCAGCGTCAAAGAACAGGTCGAATCCCTCGGGGCCAAGTTCATCGACGTGCCCTATGAGACGGATGAAGAAAAAGAAGCCGCTGTCGGCGTGGGCGGATACGCCAAGCCCATGCCTCAGAGCTGGCTGGACCGCCAGAAGGCGGAGGTTGCCAAGCGCGTCGCGCAGGCTGATGTGGTCATCAGCACCGCGCTGATACCCGGTCGCGCAGCCCCCACGCTGATTACCGAGGACATGGTCAAGTCCATGAAGCCCGGATCGGTGATTGTGGATATTGCTGCGGGCAAGGGCTTGAATGGCGGCGGTAACTGCCCGCTGTCCGAGGCAGACAAAACCGTTGTCAAACACGGCGTGACCCTGATCGGCGAAACCAATCTGCCTGCGCTGGTAGCGGCGGATGCTTCGTCGCTCTATGCGCGCAACGTGCTGGACTTCCTGAAGTTGATCATCAACAAGGAAGGTGCCTTGCACGTGGACCTGGAAGACGACATCGTGGCAGCCTGCCTGGTGACCCAAGGTGGCGAAGTGCGTCGCAAGTAAACCGCGCACGCAAGCTCACGCCCCACTTTATTCACTTAGCCCAACCAAGGAGCGACACCATGGAAATGGTTTCCCCCACCATCCTGAACCTGATCATCTTTGTGCTGGCCATCTACGTGGGCTACCACGTGGTCTGGACCGTAACCCCCGCACTGCATACGCCGCTGATGGCCGTGACCAACGCCATTTCTGCCATTGTCATCGTCGGCGCCATGTTGGCCGCTGCGCTGACGGAAACCACCTTGGGCAAATCCATGGGCGTGCTGGCTGTGGCCTTGGCGGCCGTCAATGTTTTCGGCGGTTTCATGGTGACCCGCCGCATGCTGGAAATGTTCAAGAAAAAGGACAAGAAAGCATCCACCGCAGGAGCCAAAGAATGAGCCTCAACCTCGTCACTCTGTTGTACCTCTTTGCCAGCGTCTGCTTTATCCAGGCGCTCAAGGGCTTGTCCCACCCGACCACTTCCATCCGTGGCAATGTGTTCGGTATGGTGGGCATGGCGGTGGCCGTGTTCACCACCGGCGCCCTGATCTTCAAGCTCGCAGGCCAACTCGGACAGGACGGCATGACCGGCATGGCCTGGGTGTTGGGCGCCTTGCTGGTAGGCGGCACTGCCGGTACTGTGATGGCCAAGCGCGTGGAGATGACCAAGATGCCAGAGCTGGTGGCCTTCATGCATAGCATGATCGGTTTGGCAGCAGTATTCATTGCGGTGGCTGCAGTGGCGGAACCTTGGGCCTTCAGCATCGCGGAAAAAGGGGGCTCCATTCCCGGTGGCAACCGGATTGAGCTGGCCTTGGGCGCATTCATCGGTGCGGTGACCTTCAGCGGCTCCGTGATTGCCTTCGGCAAGTTGTCCGGCAAGTACAAGTTCCGCCTGTTCCAGGGTGCTCCGGTCACCTTCCCCGGCCAGCACAAGCTCAATCTGGTGCTGGGCCTGGCGTCTGTCTTCTTTGTGTTTGGCTTCTGGCATTCCCAGAGCCCCATGGACTTTGCCCTGATTCTGGCGCTGGGCTTTGTGATGGGTGTGCTCATCATCATCCCCATCGGCGGCGCGGATATGCCCGTGGTGGTGTCCATGCTCAACAGCTATTCCGGCTGGGCGGCTGCAGGCATCGGTTTCAGTTTGAACAACAGCATGCTCATCATTGCCGGCTCACTGGTCGGGTCCAGCGGCGCCATCCTGAGTTACATCATGTGCAAGGCGATGAACCGCTCGTTCTTCAACGTGATTCTGGGCGGCTTCGGTGGCGACGCGTCTTCGGGCCCTGCTGGTGCTGCGGTGCAACGCACCGTCAAAAGCGGCAGCGCGGATGACGCAGCCTTCGTGTTGGGCAATGCCGAGACGGTAGTGATCGTGCCCGGCTACGGCTTGGCAGTGGCCCGCGCTCAACACGCCGTCAAAGAACTGGCTGCCAAGCTCACCGAGAAGGGCATTACTGTCAAGTACGCCATTCACCCGGTCGCAGGGCGTATGCCCGGCCACATGAACGTACTGTTGGCCGAAGCCGAAGTGCCTTACGACCAAGTGTTTGAGATGGAAGACATCAACGGCGAGTTCGGCCAGGCGGATGTGGCCATCATCCTGGGCGCCAACGACGTGGTGAACCCTGCAGCCCACACCAAGGGCAGCCCGATTTACGGCATGCCTATCCTCGAGGCCTACAAGGCCAAGACCATCATCGTGAACAAGCGCTCCATGGCCGCGGGCTATGCCGGTCTGGACAATGAGTTGTTCTATATGGACAAGACCATGATGGTGTTCGGTGACGCCAAGAAAGTCGTTGAAGACATGGGCAAAGCCATCGAATAGAGGCGTACGCCTAAGGACAGCCCGCCTAAGGTAAACACCGTGGGAGGGCTGGTTGGCCTGCATGAAAATGGCAGGCTGCATAAAAATAGACCGGAGACACAAGACATGACTGATCGCGTTTGGCTTGGCAGCTACCCACAAGGTGTGCCTGCTGACATCGACCCTGCCAAATACTCCTCCTTGGTGGCCTTGCTGGAAGAAAGCTTTCGCAAGTACGAAAGCCGCGTGGCCTACAACTTCATGGGCAAGGACCTTACCTTCGGCCAAACCGACAGCCTGAGCCTGGCGGTGGCGGCGTATCTGCAGGGTCTGGGTCTGGTCAAGGGTGACCGCGTCGCCATCATGATGCCCAACGTGCCCCAGTACCCGATTGCGGTGGCTGCCATCCTGCGCGCCGGGTTTGTGGTGGTGAATGTGAACCCCTTGTACACCGCCCGGGAGTTGGAACATCAACTCAAGGACTCCGGTTCCAAGGCCATCATCATCATTGAGAACTTCGCTCACACCCTGGAAAAGTGCATTGCTGCCACGCCAGTCAAGCATGTGGTGCTTTGCTCCATGGGCGACCGACTGGGTCTGCTCAAAGGCACTCTGGTGAATTACGTGGTGCGCAACGTCAAGAAGATGGTGCCGGCCTACAACCTGCCTCATGCTGTCCGCTTTAACGAGGTGGTGGCCCGTGGCACCAAGGCGCCTTTCAAGAGGCCCGACATCAAGGCGGATGACGTCGCGGTATTGCAGTACACCGGCGGCACCACGGGGGTGTCCAAGGGAGCAGTGCTCTTGCATCGCAATGTCATCGCCAACACCTTGCAGTCCGAGGCGTGGTACGCACCCGCCATGGCCAAGGTGCCGGCGGAGCAGCAGCCCACCACGGTGTGTGCGTTGCCGCTGTATCACGTGTTTGCTTTTACGGTCGGCATGATGCTGTCTATGCGCACGGGCGGCAAACTGATCCTGATCCCCAACCCGCGTGATATTCCCGGCGTGCTGAAAGAGCTGTCCAAGCACACCATCCACAGCTTTCCCGCTGTCAACACCTTGTTCAATGGTTTGGCGAATCACCCCGACTTCCATACCGTGGATTGGAGCCACCTGAAGGTGGCGGTGGGTGGTGGCACCGCGGTGCAGAGCGGTGTGGCCAAGTTATGGTTCGAAAAAACCGGCTGCCCCATCTGTGAGGGCTATGGCCTGAGCGAAACCTCGCCTACGGTGAGCTGCAACCCTATCACTTCCAACGAATACACCGGCACCATCGGCGTGCCCTTGCCCAGCACCTACATGAAGCTGCTGGACGACGACGGTGTGGAAGTGGCGGAAGGTCAGAGTGGCGAGATTGCGATCAAGGGCCCGCAGGTCATGGCGGGTTACTGGCAGCGCCCGGATGAGACCGCCAAGGTCATGACGCCGGATGGCTACTTCAAGACCGGCGACATCGGCGTGGTGGATGCCCGTGGCTTCTTCAAAATTGTGGATCGCAAGAAGGACATGATTCTGGTCAGCGGCTTCAACGTGTTCCCTACCGAACTCGAAGACGTGGTCACCCAGATGCCTGGCGTCCTGGAGTGTGCCTGCGTGGGTGTGGCTGATGCCAAGTCCGGCGAGGCCGTCAAGCTGGTCATCGTCAAGAAAGACCCCAACCTCAGCGAAGAAGATGTGCGCAACTTCTGCAAAGAGAACCTGACCGGCTACAAACATCCCAAGGTCGTGGAGTTCCGCGCCGAATTGCCCAAAACCCCGGTGGGCAAGATCCTGCGGCGCGAATTGCGCGAGAAATAAGCGTGGTTTCCTCCTCCTGGAGGAAAACCTCGGCAACCACGGCGGCCTTCGGGCCGCTTTTGTTGTGTGGCTTGCTAAGCTCCGTGTTTTGCATCTGAATCCATTGCCATGAGCGCTGAAACTCCCATTGCCATCCTGAGCGCACTCGCTGAAGAACAAGAGGGCCTGCTCGAGCACTTGCAGGATGCCCGGCGAGTGGATCATGGGGGGCGTGTTTTCTGGACCGGCCGCTTGCAGGGCCTGCCTGTGGTGTTGGCGCTGTCCCGCATCGGCAAAGTGGCCGCTGCGACGACGGCTACCGGTTTAATCACCCATTTCGGTGCTTCCCGGGTTCTGTTTACCGGCGTCGCCGGCGGGGTTGGGCCTGGAGTTCAGGTGGGCGATGTGGTGGTGGGCAGCCACTATGTGCAGCATGACATGGACGCCTCGCCGCTGTTCCCCCGCTATGAGATTCCGTTGTGCGGACAGGCACTTTTTGCAGCGGATCCCCCGCTTTTGGCGACTGCCTGTGAGGCCTTCAATCGGGTGCAGCCGGCGTTGCGTACAGCGCGCTACCCGGCAAAGCTGCACACGGGTTTGATTGCCAGTGGCGACCGGTTTGTAAGCAGCACTGCCGAAGTCAGCGCATTGCTGGGCGCACTGGCTTCCTCCGACTATTGCCCATTGGCGGTAGAGATGGAGGGCGCCGCCGCGGCCCAAGTGTGCGCAGACTATGGCGTGCCTTTCGTGGCGATGCGAACCATTTCAGACCGGGCGGATGACACCGCACATGTGGATTTCCCGCAATTTGTGCGGGAAACGGCCAGCCTTTACGCCCGTGCCTTTGTGCTGGAGATGCTTGATTTGCTATCAAAAAGATAGCTGTCTGCGCATGTGTGTCGGGCGCCAAAGCCTCAAAAGAGTGCTAACGCAGCCAGCCGCGTTTGTAGAAGTACCACATGGGCACCAGAGCACTGGCGACCATCAGTGCTACGGTGTACGGGTAGCTCCACCCGCCCAGGAACTCCAGTTCCGGGAACTTGAGGTTCATGCCATACACGCTGGCGACCAGGGTCGGCGGCAGCAAGGCTACGCTGGCCACCGAGAAGATCTTGATGATCTTGTTCTGGTTGATGTTGATGAAACCTACCGTTGCATCCATCAAAAAGTTGATTTTGTCGAACAGGAATGCGGTGTGCGAGTCCAGCGAGTCAATGTCGCGCAAAATCTGCCGAGCCTGTTCGAACTGCTCTGCGTTGAGCATCTTGCTGCGCATCATGAAGCTGACCGCACGGCGCGTATCCATCACGTTGCGGCGGATGCGGCCACTCAAGTCTTCGTGGCGGGCAATCGCGCCCAGCGCTTCGCCGGCGATGGCATCGGTCACGTTGCCTGAAAGAACCTTCTTGCTGACTTTTTCCAGCTCGTCGTAGATGCCTTCCAGCGTGTCGGCGGAGTACTCGGCGTCCGCATCGAACAGCTTGAGCAGCACTTCCTTGGCGTCTTCGATCAGGCCGGGTGCACGGCGGGCGCGCATGCGCAGCAGCCGGAAGACGGGAACGTCTTCATCGTGGATGGAAAAGAGCACACCTTTGCTTTTGAGATTGTCATTGACGAGGTTCAAGATGAACGCAGCCCGGACGGTGCGGGGTTCGTCGTCGTCCGCAATCAAAAAGTCGCTGCGGATGTGTACGTCGCCATTGTCTTCAGCGTAGAAGCGCGCAGATTCTTCGATGTCCTCGTCCATCGCGTCATCCGGGATGGAGAGGCCGTAGTACTGCTTGACCCAGCGCTTTTCTTCGAGCGTGGGGGATTCCAGATCGACCCAGATGGGCTGGAATTTGGAAAGCTCTTCGAGCGACTCGATTTCTTCTTGAAAGAGTCGGCCATTGGCGAGCGTAAAGATGTTGAGCATGGCTCACTCCCAAAATGGTTGGCTGCAGGCGGGTGTTGGGTGCTTTCAACCCCGGCGCAGTGGTGGGAGTTGAAAGCTACCGACTAGGGTAGGTTTCCAAGGAGCGTTCTCCGGTAATTCAGAAGCGGAAATTATCGCACCGCCCCGGGTGATAGAGTGGCTGCCCACCATCCCGGTTCCCCATTTTTTTACTCCCCATGCCCATTACTTTGAGTTCGACGCGTGAACGCTGGCTGCTGATCACGCTTGCCGGCATCCAGTTCACCAACATCCTGGACTTCATGATCATGATGCCCTTGGGGCCAGCTTTGACCGCGTTATTCCACATCAGCGATGCCCAGTTCGGCATGCTGGTCTCGGCCTATACCTTGGCGGGCGGAGCTTCTGGACTGCTTGCATCCACCTACATCGATCGCTTTGACCGCAAGCGCTTGCTATTGGTGTTGTACGGGTTGTTCGCCTTGTCTACTTTTGCTTGCGGTGTAGCGCCGACCTATGAGACGTTGTTGTTGGCCCGGGTCAGCGCCGGCATCTTTGGGGGCGTCTTGTCGGCATTGAGCCAGACCATTGTGGGCGACGTGATTCCCTTCGAGCGAAGAGGTCATGCGATGGGCATCGTCATGACCTCGTTTTCTGTTTCTACCGTCGCAGGCGTTCCGCTGGGCTTGTTCTTGGCAGCGCATTTCGGGTGGCACATCCCGTTCCTGCTGATTGCGGGGGTGTGCGTTTTGTTTGCTGTGTTTGCATTTCTGACTCTTCCCGCGCTGAATGCGCACTTGCAGGCCCATGCGCCGGTATCGGCGTGGTCTCGGATCTCCGAGGTCTTGAAAGACCGCAATCACTTGCGCGCCTTTGTTTTCTCCGCTTTGCTCATGTTCTCCGGCTTTACCGTGATTCCTTACATCACCATCTTCATGCAGTCCAATGTCGGATTGCGTGCGGATCAGGTGCCTTATGTGTACCTGTGTGGTGGTGTGGCGACGCTGATGACTGCGCGCTGGTTCGGAAACCTCGCGGATAGCTGGGACAAGTTCCAGACTTTCAGGGCTATCGCTCTGGTGTTTTTGCTGCCCCTGATCGGCCTCACCCTGTTGGGGCCGGTCGGAATGTGGGGCGCATTGGCGGTATCGACCCTGTTTTTCGTGTGTGGAAGCGGACGCATGATTCCCGGTATGGCCATGCTCACCTCTGCGGCCAACCCGGCCCTGCGAGGTACTTTCATGACCCTGAATGCCTCGGTGCAGTCAGCCGCGATGGGGCTTGCGGCCCTGGTGGGTGGCGCCATCATCAGCCGCGACACGGCGGGCCTGGTTCAAAACTATTGGGGCTCTGCCTTGATCGGCGCTGTTGCCAGCGTTTTGGCGGTGGTTGTTGCCGGAAGGCTGAACCTGCATCAAGCAGCTGGAAAATCGTGAAATTCGAAGTCATTTCATTGCTGCAGTGCATTACAAAAAAGACTTTGCAATTGGCCTGATTCGGGCGCATAGTGGATTCATAAACAGCGCAAATCGTTTAACAAGTTTGAGCGCCGACTGCTACTTTTGCAGAAGGCATTTTCAACCCTGAGAGCAACTGGAGGCTATTTATGAATTTGACGATCAGCGGTCATCACCTGGAAGTTACCCCGGCCCTGCGTAGTTATGTCACGACCAAGCTCGATCGCATCATGCGCCACTTCGATCAAGTGGTAGATGTCAAGGTGCTACTCACCGTTGAAAAGCAGAAGGAGAAGGAACGACGGCAGCGCGCCGAGTGCAACATCCATGTCAAAGGCAGTGACATGTTCGCCGAAAGCGCCCATGCCGACTTGTATGCTGCTGTGGATGATCTGGTCGACAAGCTCGATCGGCAAGTCGTTCGTCACAAGGACCGTTTGCAAAATCATCACCATGAGGCCCCCAAGCGCCTAATGTAGTGTTGCAATAGAGACGACAACACTAAAACCGCCCAGACACGGGCGGTTTTTTTATGTGCATAATCCGCTCCTTACCATGAACCGCCTAGCGTCTATCCTTCCTCCTTCGCAAGTACTTGCGCAAGTTGATGTCACCAGCAAAAAGCGTGCATTTGAAGAGGCAGGCCTGCTGTTCGAGAACCTGCACGGTCTGAGCCGCGCGCTCGTGACCGACAGTCTTTTTTCCCGTGAACGTTTGGGCTCCACAGGTTTGGGGCATGGCGTAGCGATCCCCCATGGCCGTATCAAGGGCCTGAAGTCACCGATGGCCGCAGTGTTCCAGTTGGCACACCCCATCGGCTTTGACTCACCGGACGATGTTCCTGTGAGTCTGCTGATATTCCTGCTGGTGCCCGAAGCAGCGACCCAGAAGCACCTGGAAATCCTCTCTGAAATCGCTGAACTCTTGAGTGATTCCGCGCTCCGTGAGCAAATCACTACCTGTGCAGACGCCACCCTTTTGCACTCCCTGATTGCCGGCTGGCAGTCCGCCAGAGCGGCTTAAGTTCTTTCCCACCTTCAGGTGCCGCATTGAAACCCACCGCAGTCAGTGCAGACGCACTCTTTGAGGAATTCAGGGGGCATTTGCGCTGGGAGTGGGTTGCCGGTCTGGGTGCCTCTGAACGTCGGTTCGATGAGGTTGCCATCAAGGCAGCCCGGTCCGGTGCCGATCTGGTGGGTTACCTGAACTACATCCACCCGTACCGCGTCCAGATCCTCGGTGAGCGTGAGATCACGTACATCACCAACGCCACTCCCGAAGACTGCGCCCGCCGCATTTCCCGCATCGTGACATTGGAGCCGCCAGTGCTTGTACTGGCAGATGGGCAAGTTGCTCCGCAGGCTCTGTTGGCCATGTGCGAGCGAGCACAAATTCCCATGTTTGCGACCAAGGAGTCGTCCGCCTTCGTGATTGACGTACTTCGGGCCTATCTGTCCAAACACTTTGCGGACCGCATGTCCATGCACGGGGTGTTCATGGACATCTTGGGGCTGGGGGTGTTAATTACCGGTGAATCCGGTCTTGGCAAGAGTGAGCTCGGTCTGGAGCTGATTTCGCGCGGCAACGGCTTGGTGGCCGACGATGCCGTAGACCTCTATCGCATCAATCAGACCACGATCGAGGGGCGCTGCCCGGAGTTGCTGCAGAACCTGCTGGAAGTGCGCGGCATCGGTTTGCTTGATATCCGCGGGATATTTGGTGAAACGGCGGTGCGCCGCAAAATGCGCTTGAAATTGATCGTGCACCTCGTGCGCAGAGAAACCCTGGAGCGGGATTACGAGCGCATTCCCTATGAACCTTTGACGCAGGATGTGCTGGGCATACCGGTGCGCAAGGTGGTGATTCAAGTGGTGGCTGGCCGCAACATTGCAGTGCTGGTGGAGGCCGCTGTCCGCAACACGATCCTGCAGTTGCGCGGGATTGACACTTACCAGGAATTCGTCGAGCGCCACCGCAAGGCGATGGCCCAAGGCGGCTAATTGCTGCTGTTGCGGTGAGGGCAAGCGCCTTTGGTGCAATTGGCGTACAAACTCAGGGCGTGGTCGGAAATCGCAAATCCCTTGGATTTGGCTACGGCATGCTGGCGTTTTTCGATTTCTGCGTCGTAAAACTCTTCCACCCGTCCGCAGTCCAGACACACCAGATGGTCGTGGTGCTGGCCTTCGTTCAGTTCGTACACCGCTTTGCCGCTCTCAAAGTGGCTGCGGCTCAAGATGCTCGCCTGCTCGAATTGGGTCAATACCCGGTAGACGGTGGCCAAGCCCACATCAGAGCGTTCCTGCAGCAAAACGCGGAACACATCTTCCGCCGTCATGTGGCGCTGGGTGCCGCGTTGAAAGACTTCCAGAATTTTCAGGCGGGGGACCGTGGCCTTGAGGCCCGTGTTTTTCAATTCTTCGATATTGCTCATCAGCACATTCCTGGCATGGTCATCAAACAGGCCGACAGAGGCCAACCGCTACAATGACACGATCATATCGCCCTTCAATTTTCATGCTCCTTACCTCTTGCCGTAGTCTCCGTTCAGCCGCATTGGCTTTGGTTGTGGCAACCCTTGCCGCGTGCGGGTCCGTCAGCACCACAGGAGAAAAAGTCGCGGGGGTGATGACGCCATACAAAATCGACATCGTTCAGGGCAACGTGGTCACCCGCGAGCAGTTGGCTGTCTTGCGAGTGGGCATGCCCCGTGCCATCGCGCAGGATGTACTCGGCACCCCCTTGCTCACCAGCGTGTTCCATGCAGACCGTTGGGACTATGTGTTCACCCTCAAACGCCAGGGCAGTGAGCCTCAGGCACGCAAGGTGACCGTGTTTTTCGCCAATGAAGTGATCAGCAAGATTGAAGCGGACGAGCTGCCCAGCGAAACGGAGTTTGTGTCAACCTTGCGTTCGAAAACGGTGCTGGGCCCGGTGCCTTCGTTGACAGCTTCTGAAGAAGCGCTCAAAAAATTCCCGGCGCCGAAAAAGGCGGAGGCACCCGTATCCGGCAACACCGCACCAGCAGCTGCTACCTCCTACCCGCCGCTGGAGCCCGGCGGCCTCTGATCTTTCTTTTTTCTTTTGACCATGACCCACACCATTGCCATTGCTGGCGCTTCAGGCCGCATGGGCCAGATGCTTATTGATGCTGTCCGTGCTGCGGACGATTGCTCGCTGGCCGGCGCGCTGGATATTGCCGGCAGTCCTTCCCTGGGTCTGGACGCGGGCGCGTTCTCTGGACAAGCTACCGGAGTGTTGATCACTGCAGATGTGCGCGAAGGCCTGAAGAACAGCCAGGCGCTCATTGACTTCACCCGCCCGGAAGGCACACTGGCTCACTTGCAGGTGTGCCGCGAATTGGGTGTTGCGGCCGTGATCGGAACCACAGGATTTACCGACGAGCAAAAAGCCGAAATCGCCGAGATTGCCAAGTCCATCCCCGTGATGATGGCGCCCAACATGAGCGTCGGGGTGAACGTGACCTTGAAGCTGCTGGAGATGGCGGCCAAGGCGCTTGCCACCGGTTATGACATTGAAATCGTGGAAGCCCACCACCGTCACAAAGTGGATGCTCCTTCCGGCACCGCACTCAAGATGGGCGAAGTGATTGCCGACGCCCTGGGCCGCGACTTGAAGGAATGTGCTGTCTACGAGCGCTACGGCGTGACCGGCGAGCGCGACCCTTCCAGCATCGGCTTCGCCACCATTCGCGGAGGCGATATTGTCGGTGACCACACCGTGCTATTTGCAGGCACCGGCGAACGGATTGAGATCAGCCACAAGTCGTCGAGTCGCGCCACGTATGCCCAGGGCAGCTTGCGCGCGGTGCGTTTCCTGGCAGGTCGTGCGCCGGGGCTGTATGACATGTTCGACGTTCTGAATTTGAAATGAGCCCGTTGCAGCTGCTTTTCCAGGGAGATGCGGTTCATACCGCCGTGGCGTTGATATTGCTGTGCATGTCCATCGCCGCTTGGTTTGTGATTTTCTGGAAAAGCTGGTTGCTGCAGCGCGCGCTGACGGACGTGTCGCGCAGCACAGCGGCCTTTTGGCAGGCGGCGGATGTGACTGCCGCATTGGCGGCGCTGCCCGCATTTGACCGGGAGGGCCTGGTCTTGCCCCTGGTCCAAGCCACGCAGACCCAAGGTGCCGGGACGCTGGCAGCTGCCGGTGACAGGGGCCAACAACTCACCCGCGTCCTGCGTGACGCTTTGCACGGCGTGTTGCAACGTCTGCAGTCCGGTCAGGTATTGCTGGCTACCGTGGGATCGACCGCTCCCTTTGTGGGCCTGTTGGGAACGGTATGGGGCATCTACCATGCGCTGATCAGTATTACCGGTGGCGGGCAGGTCAGCATCGACAAAATCTCCGGCCCGGTGGGTGAGGCGCTGATCATGACAGCGGCTGGCTTGGCCGTGGCGATTCCCGCTGTGTTGGCCTACAACGTGTTCGGCCGTCTGGTCGCCCGTCTGGAGGCCGATCTCGAGGGCTTTGCCCTGGACCTGCGCGAACTGCTGCTGAGCAGCCCCAAGGCGGACTGAATGGCATTCGGCCGCTTGGAACGCCCGTCCGGCGCGCAGCCGATGAGCGACATCAACATGACGCCGCTGATTGACGTGATGCTGGTCTTGCTGGTGATCTTCATCATTACTGCTCCCCTGATGGTGAGCGCTGTGAAGGTGGATTTGCCTCAGGCGCAGGGTACGCAAGCGGTGGATGCTCCCAAATTTATAGCGATCACCATTGACCCTGCAGGGCAGACCTATGTGAACGATGCGCCCATGGACAAGCCCGCTTTGGCCAATGCTTTGGCCGACGCTGCCAAACGCAACCCGAATACCGAAGTCCGACTGCGTGCTGACTCCACCGTGCCGTACGGCCGCGTGGTGGAAGTCATGGGTTTGGCTCAAAAAGCGGGCTTGAGCCAGATCGGATTTGTAGCCGAACCTGAGGCGTCCGCCTCCCCCTGAACCCCGCGCGCAGTGCAACGCCTAAAATCGCACCAAGCCTCTCTTCACGGCAGCGTGACCGCTGCCCATTCCCCATGCAAGACAAGTACCAGCACCTCGACGTAGAACAAGCCGCGCAAGCCCATTGGGCACAGCCTTTGTGGAATGGCGATACCGCCTACCGTGTCACCGAAAACGCCGTGGGCGTGGACGGCAAGCCCAAGAAGAAGTTCTACGCCTGCTCCATGCTGCCGTACCCCAGCGGCAAGCTGCACATGGGCCATGTGCGCAACTACACCATCAACGACATGCTGGCCCGCTACCTGCGCATGAACGGCCACAACGTGCTCATGCCCATGGGCTGGGACGCCTTCGGCTTGCCTGCCGAAAACGCGGCACTCAAGAACAAGGTGCCCCCTGCCAAGTGGACCTACGAGAACATCGCCTACATGAAGGGCCAAATGCAGGCCATGGGCCTGGCCATCGACTGGAGCCGTGAAGTCGCCACCTGCGATCCCGATTACTACAAATGGAACCAGTGGTTGTTCCTGAAGATGCTGGAAAAAGGCATCGCCTACCGTAAGACCCAAGTGGTGAACTGGGACCCGGTGGACCAGACCGTGCTGGCCAATGAGCAGGTGATTGACGGCAAGGGCTGGCGCACCGGTGCGGTGGTGGAGAAGCGCGAGATCCCCGGCTACTACCTCAAGATCACCGACTACGCGCAGGAACTGCTGGACCATGTGCAAATGGGCAACGACAAGGCCACGCTCACCGGCTGGCCCGACCGTGTGCGCCTGATGCAGGAGAACTGGATCGGTAAGTCCGAAGGCGTGCGCTTTGCGTTCACCCATGACATCAAGGATTCGACGGGTGCCTTGATCGGTGATGGCCGCATGTACGTGTTCACCACCCGTGCCGATACCGTGATGGGCGTGACCTTCTGCGCTGTGGCGCCTGAGCACCCCTTGGCCGCGCACGCCGCATCCACCAACCCCGCTCTGGCGGCCTTCATTGAAGAATGCAAAACCGGCGGCACGACAGAAGCCGAGTTGGCCACGCAAGAGAAGAAGGGCCTGAACACCGGCTTGTTCCTGACCCATCCGCTGACCGGCGCCCGGGTGCCGGTGTGGGTCGGCAACTATGTTCTGATGGGCTATGGCGACGGCGCCGTCATGGGCGTACCTGCGCACGACGAGCGCGACTTTGCGTTTGCCAAGAAGTACGGCATCGAGATCAAGCAGGTCGTCTCCGCCGAGGGCGAAACTTTCTCGCTGGAGTCTTGGGCTGATTGGTATGGCGACAAGCAGCGCGCCGTGACGGTGAACTCCGGCAAATACGACGGCCTAGCCTACAAGGCTGCGGTGGATGCCGTGGCTACAGACCTGGCTGCCAAAGGCTTGGGCGAGAAAAAGACCACTTGGCGCCTCCGCGACTGGGGCGTGAGCCGCCAGCGTTACTGGGGCACACCCATTCCCATCATCCATTGTGAGGAGCACGGCGCCGTGCCGGTGCCTGAAAAAGACCTGCCCGTAGTGCTGCCGCAAGACTGCGTGCCCGATGGCTCCGGCAACCCGCTGCACAAGCATGAAGGATTCCACGCCGGCGTGGTCTGCCCGGTGTGCGGCAAGCCCGCCCGCCGAGAGACCGACACCATGGACACCTTTGTGGACTCGTCCTGGTACTTCATGCGTTATTGCGATCCGAAGAACCCGGACGCCATGGTGGCAGGCGGTACTGACTACTGGATGCGGGACCAGAATGCCGCTACCGGCGGCAGCGGCATGGACCAATACATAGGGGGTATCGAACACGCCATCCTGCACTTGCTGTACGCCCGTTTCTGGACCAAGGTCATGCGCGACCTGGGCCTGGTGAAGGTGGACGAGCCCTTCACCAAGCTGCTGACCCAGGGCATGGTGCTCAACCATATCTACAGCCGCCGCACTGCCAAGGGCGGCAAGGAATACTTCTGGCCCAAGGACGTGGAGCACGTTCATGACGCCGCCGGTAAGGTGGTGGGTGCCAAGCTGATCGCCGAAGTGGATAGTGCCGATGGCTTGTTGCCGGTGGGCACTGCCATCGACTACGAGGGTGTGGGCACCATGTCCAAGTCCAAGAACAACGGTGTGGATCCGCAGGAGCTGATTGCCAAGTACGGCGCAGACACCGCCCGTATCTACACCATGTTCACCTCGCCGCCCGAGGCTACGCTGGAGTGGAACGACTCGGCGGTGGAGGGTAGCTACCGCTTCCTGCGCCGTGTCTGGAACTTTGGCTACAAGCTGTCTGCTATGGATTCTGTAGCTGCTCGCGCAAGCGTGGCGGGCGCCAAGAGCCTGAATGATGTGGAATTCGGCAAGGAAGCCAAGGCGCTCCGGCTGGAAATGCACACCGTGCTCAAGCAGGTGGACTTTGATTACCAGCGCATGCAATACAACACGGTGGTGTCGGGTGCGATGAAGATGATCAACGCGCTGGAAGGCTTCAAGGCTATGGACAGCGCCGGTGCACAAGTGGCTCTGATCGAAGGTTTCGGCATCCTGCTGCGTTGCCTGTACCCCGCTACGCCACACCTCTCGCACGCCTTGTGGTCCGAGCTGGGCTATGCCTCCGCCCTCGGCGATCTGCTGGATGCGCCTTGGCCACAGGTGGACGCGGCGGCCCTGGTGCAAGACGAGATCGAACTGGTGCTGCAAATCAACGGCAAGCTGCGCGGTGCCGTGCGCGTGCCGGCAGGCGCTGACAAGGCCGCCATCGAAGCCGCTGCGCTGGCCAGTGAGGTGTTTATGAGCCATGCTGCAGGCGCGCCCGCCAAGAAGGTCGTCGTGGTGCCGGGCCGCTTGGTCAACATCGTCGTCTGAGCTCCATGCTGAATCGCCGCCATCTTGTAGCCCTGCCTGCTGCCGCCTTGCTGGGGGGCTGCGGCTTCAAGCTGCGCGGCAAGCAGAACTTTGCGTTTGAAACGATTGCGGTCACCCCTGAAAAGGGGGCAGCGGTCGCATCTGAGCTGAGCCGCTACTTGGGCAGCATGGTGCGCCCGGTGGCGCCTGCGGCGGGAGGCGCTTTGCCGGATGTGATTGTTGACATCCTGGGCGAGACCCGTGAAAAGGTGATCGTGGCGCTGAACGCCTCGGGCCAGGTGCGGGAGTACCAGCTGCGCATCAAGGTGCGCTTTCGCATGCGCAGCTCCGAGGGGCGCGACCTGATAGCGCCCACCGACATTCTGCAGGAGCGGGACATCAGCTTCAACGAATCTGCCGTGTTGGCCAAAGAGGCGGAAGAGGCTCTGCTCTATCGCGATATGCAGTCCGACATCGTGCAGCAGTTGCTGCGCCGGATTGCGGCGGTCAAGACGCTGGAGCCCTAAGCCATGGCCTTGGATCGGGTGGACCAGACCTTGCTGGAGCTGCTGCAGCGCGACGGGCGCATGAGCGCGCAGGCCTTGTCGGAAGTGGTTAACCTCTCGGCCCGAGCCACCCTGAACCGCATTCACAAGCTCGAGGACGATGGGCATATTGAAGGCTACCGTGCCTTGTTGGCGCGCCAGTCCATCGGCGAGCATGTGTCGGTGTTTGCCGAGATCGCGCTCAAAGACCAGCGTCAGGCCACGGTACAGCGCTTCGAACAGGCCATGGTGGCCTGTCCGGAAGTCATTGCCTGTTACTTGGTGAGTGGTCGCTACGACTACCTGGTGCGCCTGGCTTGCCGGGATCTGGCGCACTACCGGGACCTGACCAACACCTGGATTGACGACGTGGGGCTGGGCATCGACAAGGTGGTTACCAGCACCGAGCTGCAAACTGTCAAGGAATTTGCGGGCTTCCCGCTCATGGTGCGCACCCAGCGCTGATGCAGGCACTTCCGTTTCGGAAGTAAGGCGTATGCGGGGCAGCCGTTTGCTGCGTTTTGAGCCCTGCGCTTCGTCGTTTCGTGCCTCTCTGCCTCTCGTAGACTAGACGCACCAGCCGGCAGTGCAGTAGATGCGGATTCCGCATCCTGTGGCGCTCGGCCTCGAGGAGAACCCCATGACCCGCTATATCGACGTTCACGACATGCAAGCCCTGGTGCACCTGCACGGACTGGCTCCCATGATGTCGGAAATGGCCCAGTCCATCCGTGAAGACTTTTTGCGCTGGGACGATTTTGACAAATCCCCCCGCACCGCCAACCACAGCACAAACGGCGTGATCGAGCTGATGCCAGTCTCTGACAACGCGCTCTACGCATTCAAGTACGTGAACGGCCACCCCAAGAACCCTTTGCAAGGACTGTCTACCGTGATGGCCTTTGGCGTGCTGGCCGATGTGGCTACCGGTTACCCCGAACTGCTGAGCGAGCTCACCATTACCACCGCGCTACGCACCGCCGCTACTTCCGCCATGGCGGCCAAGGTCTTGGCCCGACCGAACAGCCAAACCATGGCTCTGATCGGCAATGGCTCTCAAAGCGAATTCCAGGCGATTGCCTTTATGACGCAGCTGGGCATTACGACGTTGCGCGTGTTTGATGTGGATGCCAAAGCCACCGACAAACTGGTCGCCAACCTGCGCCCTTACACTGATGCGGGCAAGCTGCACATCGTGCGTTGCGCTACCAGCCGGGAAGCCGTGCGCGGCGCCGACATCGTCACCACCGTCACGGCGGACAAGACCAATGCCACCATCCTGAGCGCCGACATGATCGAACCGGGCATGCACCTCAACGCCGTGGGTGGAGACTGCCCCGGCAAGACCGAATTGGAAGCAGCCATCCTGCAACGCGCCAAAGTGTTTGTGGAGTTTGAACCCCAGACGCGTGTGGAGGGCGAGCTGCAGCAGATGCCTGCTGGGTTTGAGACCCATCCACTCTGGAAGGTGCTGGCCGGCACAGCGGTAGGGCGCGACAACGCCGCGCAAGTGACCTTGTTCGACTCGGTGGGTTTTGCCCTGGAAGACCTGTCGGCCCTGCGCTATGTGCATGCCTTGTCCCAGAAGCTGGGCGTGGGCAGCACGGTGCAGCTGGTGCCGGAGATGGCGGACCCCAAGGACCTGTTTGCCTGCGCCACGGCGGCTCGTCCCGTTTTGCGCAAAGCAGCATGAACGATCAAGTCCTGCACATCATCGGCGCGGCCGTCGGTGAAGGGGCCAGTGATGGCGGTTGCAAATGGGGCGCTGCTGCGCTCAAAGATCACGGCATGGCGAGGGCGCTCGCAGCCACCGGGCGTACGGTGACCTGGGGCGACACCATCAGCGCGCAGCCCATGCTGGCCACCAGCCGGCTGCATGCCATCGAGGTGTTTTCGGACCATCTGTCCGTCGCCGTGCAGCAAGTCCTGCGACATGGCCAGCAGCCGCTGGTCGTGGGTGGCGACCACTCCTGCGCCGTGGGCACTTGGAGTGCGGTGGCCGACCATGTGCGCCCGCAGGGCGCTTTGGGGCTGATCTGGATCGATGCCCACTTGGATGCTCACACGCCGGATACCTCAGACACCCAGGCCCCGCATGGCATGCCCTTGGCAGCACTGTTGGGTCATGGTGCACCGGGCATGACCGGGCTTTTCGGTTGGAGTGGAAAACTGCGTCCGGAGCATGTGGCCCTCATCGGTGCCCGCAGCTATGAGCCCGCCGAGCAGGCACTTCTCGCGCGCTTGGGCGTGCGGGTGATGTACATGCCGGAAGTACTGGAGCGCGGATTCGCCGCTTGCTTTGCCGAGGCGCAAGCCATTGCGCAAAGCGGCACCGCGGGCTGGGGCATCAGTTTGGATCTCGATGGCCTGGACCCGCGGGACGCCCCGGGCACCGGCACGCCGGTGGAGCAGGGCATACGCTTGGCGGATGCTTTGGCTGTGCTCGCGGGTTGCCAGCAGCAAGCCGGCTTTGTGGCCATGGAACTCACGGAGTACAACCCGTTGCGCGACTTTGGAGGCCGCACCGCCCAGGCTGCTACCGATCTGGTGTGCGCCGTCTTGGCGCCCGAGCGCGCGACGATGGAACTGGCAGCTTGAACTGCAGACGGAGCACGGGGGCCTTAAACTCGTGCCCCTATGCAACTCCCAGCGAATCAACTCAGCAACCACCTGCAGCGCGGGTTTAAGAACCTGTACACGGTGCATGGCGATGAGCCTTTGCTGCAGCAGGAAGCGCTGGACGCCATTCGTGCCCACGCTCGCACGTTGGGATATACCGAGCGGACCTCGCACACGGTCGCCGGGGCCCACTTCGACTGGAGCGAGGTGCTGGCCGCGGGTGGCTCCCTGAGTTTGTTTGCAGATAAACAGATCGTCGAGATTCGCATTCCCAGTGGCAAACCCGGCAAGGATGGCAGCGTCGCTTTGCAGCAGCTGGCCGAAGCGTCGCAGGGCAATGATTCCACCTTGACTATCGTGCTCCTGCCACGGCTGGACAAGATGACAAAATCCGGCGCCTGGTTTTCTGCGCTGGAGAGCTATGGCATCACCATCCAGGTGGATCCGGTGGAGCGCAACGCCTTGCCGCAATGGATTGCCCAGCGTCTGGGTGCGCAGGGCCAACGGGTGGCGGCCGGAGAAGAGGGGCAGCGCACTTTGCAGTTTTTTGCGGATCGGGTGGAAGGCAACTTGTTGGCCGCGCATCAGGAAATCCAGAAGTTGGGTTTGCTGTTCCCCGCCGATGCCCATGACGGCGTGCTGAGCCTGGAGCAGGTGGAAAGTGCCGTGCTCAATGTGGCGCGTTACGACGTATTCAAGTTGTCAGAAGCGGTGCTCGCCGGCCAGGCCGGGCGCGTGCAACGCATGCTCGATGGTTTGCAGGCCGAGGGAGAAGCCGAAGTGCTGGTCCACTACACCCTGGCCGAAGACATCCGCGCTCTCAAGCGCGTCAAAGACGCCATGGGCCAAGGCCGCCCCCTGCCGATGGCGTTGCGCGAAAACCGCATCTGGGGCGCCAAAGAGCGACTGTTTGAACGGGTGTTGCCCAAGTTGTCCGAGCGCACCTTGGCGGAGCTGTTGCAGTCCGCCCATGTGGTGGACGGCATTGTCAAAGGCCTGAAGCAGCCGGACTGGCCCAGCTCCGGCTGGCAGGCGCTGCATCGGCTTGCCTTGCAGGTGTGTGCACTATGCGCAGGGCAAACCAAGGCGGCACCCGCAGGCGGTCCACGCCGCTAAGGGACCGATCGGAGACGCATGTGACTGATGCTACCCCTGCCCAGCGGCACGTGCAGCGCCACAACCAGATCTCCATTCGCCTGCACTACCGGCTGGATGCCGATTGGCACCGCTTGGAGGCCCAGCAGTGGAATGAGCGTGGATTCTGTTTTTTCCATACCCATGCGTTGCAGGCCGGCCCGGTCGCCTTCAAACGCAGCCTGCAGCACTTCGAGGGCGAGATCGTCTGGACGCGCACTTGTCAGGACCAAGCGCAAGTGACAGAGATGCTCCTCAACGAGGCCATCCATCGCCAGGCAGACCGCTTGTCTTCCCAGCCCGACATGCAGCAACGCTTGCTAAGGCTGATGCGCGTGCAAGGCATGGTGGACGCCAAGCAGCGGGTGTTGGCCTCGCTCGGGGGAATGCCGGAAGACTCCAAGTGGCAGCAACAAATCCAGCAGCGCATGCAAGAAGCGCTGTTTCAATCCGGAGTGCGTGTGGCCTCCCCCGTGTGGTCGTCAGTGGTGACCGATGCACTGGCCTTAGGCGATGTGGTGCAGGATCTGGAGCGATGGTCTGGCACCTTTGGGGCTTCCTGATTCGGGGTTTTCGTACCTCCCTTGCGGGTTCTGCGAAAATCATGGCATGAACGCGACCAACACCACCGAATACACCCTGGCCCTCGGTTCTCAAGCAAAAGTGGCATCCGCGCTGATGGCGCGTGCGCCGGCAGCTATGAAAAACAGAGCGCTTCGACGCTTGGCCGAGCTGCTGCGCGAGAACACCCAGGCCCTGCAGGTGGACAACGCCAAGGATATTGAGCGGGCCTTGGCCAACGGCCTGTCCGCTCCGATGGTGGATCGCCTCAAGCTCACGCCCAAAGTGCTGGACACCTGCGCAGAAGGCTGCGAGCAGCTGGCCGCCATGGCGGATGTGATTGGCGAAATCATCGGCATGAAGCAACAGCCCAGCGGTATCCGCGTGGGCCAGATGCGCGTGCCGATCGGTGTGTTCGGCATGATTTTCGAGAGCCGCCCGAATGTGACCATTGAGGCTGCCAGCCTGTCTATCAAGAGTGGCAATGCCTGCATCTTGCGAGGTGGCTCGGAAGCCATTGACTCCAACAAGGCGCTGGCCAAGTTGGTGCAGCAGGCGCTGCTAGAGAGCGGTTTGCCCTCTGACGCCGTGCAACTGGTGCAAACCACCGACCGCGAGGTGGTGGGGCAGTTGATTGCCATGCCGCAGTTTGTCGATGTGATCATCCCCCGCGGTGGCAAGGGCCTGATCGAACGCATAAGCCGCGATGCCAAGGTGCCCGTCATCAAGCACCTGGACGGCAACTGCCACACCTATGTGGACGACCCCTGCGATATCGCCATGGCCGTCAAGGTGGCGGACAACGCCAAGACCAACAAATACAGCCCCTGCAATGCGACTGAGGGTCTGCTGGTGGCACGGGGTGTGGCCGCTGAGTTCCTGCCCTTGATCGGCAAGGTCTACGCGGATAAGGGCGTGGAGATGCGCTGCGATGCGGAAGGACGCGCCATCCTCGCCGCAGTGGCAGGCGCCAAGGTGAATGATGCAACCGAGCAGGACTGGTACGAGGAGTATCTCGCCCCCATCGTCAGCGTGAAAGTGGTGGCCGGTGTGGATGAGGCCATTGCCCACATCAACCGCTACGGCAGCCACCATACCGACGCCATCCTCACGACCAACCACGTACACGCCCAGCGCTTCTTGCGCGAGGTGGATTCCGCCAGCGTCATGGTGAATGCCAGCACCCGTTTTGCCGATGGCTTTGAATACGGGCTGGGCGCGGAGATCGGCATCAGCACCGACAAATTCCATGCACGTGGTCCGGTGGGCATTGAGGGGCTCACGTCTCTGAAGTACGTGGTTCTGGGTGAGGGCGAAGTGCGGAAGTGAAGTGGGAGCAAGCCCTCTACTTCCTCTACTGACAAACCCTAAACGTGGATTTTTTCCTTGTTTTAACGATTTTCCGGGTGTAACTTAGGCGACGAGCAAGACGCTTTAATAAAACATGCGCCTGACGAGCGCTGTTGGAACCGGAAAGTTAAAAACGTGAGCATCTCGCTTCTCTCCAAACTGGAGAAAATTACCGCTACCCGTGACTTCGTCGCTATCGAACACAGTTTGCTGCGGGCCATAGGCTCCACAGTTCATGTCGAGGATCTGTCCTTGTGGACGCTGGATGCGAATCATGAGGTCACCAAAGCGCTTCACTACTACCGGCAGATTGAAGTCCTCGCGGGCAGTATGGGGCGGGACACCGAGCAGGTGGATACCGTTTACGCCAACATTGAGGTCCCTGCCGACGTGCGCAGCTTGGCACAGACGGTGGTACTCAGCCTCAAGCCTGCTGCCCGAAAAACGGAGACCGGCGGTCTGCAGATGTTCCCCCTCATCGGCTCACACGGCCTGAGTGGCTTGATCAGCATGCGCCTGAGTCAGCCGATGGGTGAGCATGACCAGGAGCTGATCAACGGCATATTGCGGGTCTATTCCAACTACCACGCCCTTTTGGACGAAAGCCAGCGGGATCGGCTGACCGGCCTCTACAACCGCCATGCCATGGACCTGAATATCGACCGGATGTGGTCGGTGCTGGGCCGGGAGTCCACGCAAGCGGATGCCCGGCGCAACAGCGTGGTGCAGATGTATGCCTTGGCGGTGATTGATATTGATCACTTCAAAAAGGTCAACGACCAGTACGGACATATTCTGGGCGATGAGATTCTGCTGTTGGTGTCCCGACTGATTTCCAGCTGCTTTCGCAAAAGCGATCCGGTCTACCGGTATGGCGGCGAAGAGTTCTTGGTGGTGGCCGGCGCGGAGTCGCCGCAGGCCATGCATACCCTGTTTGAGCGGGTGCGCAGCAAGGTGGAGGGGCACTACTTCCCGCAAGTTGAAAGCGTGACGGTGAGCGTGGGCTACGCCATCATTGATCCCGCCCTGTCTCCGTCGGAAAACATCGGTCGGGCTGACCGGGCTTTGTACTGCGCCAAAGAAATGGGGCGCAATCAGGTGCAATCGTTCAGCGATTTGTTACAACGGGGACTGATCAAAGACATGCGCTACGGATCCACCGAGCTTTTTTAGGGTTACCGGGCGCTTGCAAAAACCTTGGGCAACCCCAAGTAACAAGGCGCTTCTAGAATGAAGCCTGACCTCCCACAAAGAAAGCCCACAGCGCATGGTTCCGCATCTCATCACTGCCCTGACAGGCCCCATCAATGAATTGGAGCAGCGGGTGCTGGACTCCATGCCGGCCATCGAGCGCTGGTTCCGCCTCGAATGGATGGAGCACACCCCCCCGTTTTACACGGCCGTCGATGTGCGCAATGCTGGTTTCAAGCTGGCGCCGGTAGATACCAACTTTTTTCCCGGCGGCTGGAACAACCTCACTTCTGCCATGCTGCCGCTGGCCGTGCAAGCGGCCCAGGCAGCGATTGAAAAAATCTGCCCCGAAGCCCGCAACCTGCTGATCGTTCCCGAGAACAACAGCCGTAGCACCTTTTATTTGATGAATCTGGCACAACTGCGCCGGATATTCAATATGGCGGGTCTGAATGTGCGCATCGGCTCCATCAGCCCTGACATCAAGAAAAGCACCACCATCGAGCTGCCCGACGGGGAGTCCATCACCCTGGAGCCGGTGGTGCGGACCAAAGGCCGCTTGGGTCTCAAAGATTTCGATCCCTGCACCATTCTGCTGAACAACGACCTGCGTGCCGGCGTGCCCGGCATTCTGGAAGACCTGCACGAACAGTATTTGTTGCCGCCCCTGCATGCCAGCTGGACTACCCGTCGCAAGAGCACCCACTTCCGCTGCTATGAGGAAGTGGCCAAGCGCTTCGGCAAACTGATCGGGGTAGACCATTGGCTGATTACGCCCATGTTTGAGAAGTACGGCGTGGCGGACTTGCGAACCCCTGAGGGGCTGGCCGCCTTGGCCAGCCGCATTGACGGCATGCTGACCAAGGTCAAGAAGAAGTACAAGGAATACGGCATCAAGGAAAAGCCCTTCCTCGTAATTAAAGCGGACAACCGCACCAGCGGAAACACCATTTTGTCGGTGCGGGACACCAAGGACCTGGAAGCCAAACTGCGAAAAATGGGCGCTGGTGTGGAGGATGCGCCCGATCCTTTGGAGCTGATTCTCCAGGAAGGGGTGCTCACCAACGAGCGGGTGAACGACGCGGTGGCTGAGCCGGTGGTGTATTTGATGGACCGGTATGTAGTGGGCGGTTTCTACCGCATGCATGCAGAGCGCGGGGTGGATGAGAACCTCAGTGCACCAGGCTCCAGCTATGTTCCATTGGCTTTCGCGGAGAGTACGCACTTACCTCAGCCCGGGGTACGTCCCGGCGCAAGTGCTCCTAATCGGTTTTATATGTATGGTGTGATCGGCCGCTTGGCCATGTTGGCCGCCAGTTATGAACTGGAAGCCACCGATCCGGACGCAGAGCGCTACGACTGAGCGCCGTCAAGTCCTGCGACAAGCAGGCGATGGGCCGAGTTGTTGCGCTGCAACAAGAGTGCGAAAACCCTGCAATTAGAGAATGAGATCCTTGCAGCCATTTTTGCGGGGAGCAAAATAGCGGTCCCTCAAGGAACGGAACCCGGCGCCCATCGCAGGCCGGGGTTTTTTGTGTCAGCATCTAAATCGTCTCTCGCGGCACTTACGCTCGGTGCCATCGGCGTTGTATACGGCGACATCGGCACCAGCGTACTGTATGCATTGAAAGAGGTCTTCGGCTCCGGTCATGTGCCTTTTACCGAAGCCAATGTGTACGGCATCCTCTCCATCTTCTTCTGGACCCTGACGGTCATCGTCTCCATCAAATACGTGGTGCTGGTGCTGCGCGCCGACAACCACGGTGAAGGCGGACTGGTGGCTATGCTGGCCTTGGCGTCGCAGTCCGTCAAAGACAAGCCCCGCTTGCGCAAGGGTTTGCTGCTCATCGGCATTTTCGGGACCTGCCTGTTTTATGGGGATGGAGTCATTACCCCGGCTATCTCGGTGTTGTCCGCAGTCGAAGGTCTGGAGGTGATTTCTCCGGGCTTCAAGCGCTTCGTGATTCCTCTCACCCTGGTGATCTTGTTCTGCCTGTTTGCGGTGCAAAAGCGCGGTACTGCGGGGATCGGCAAGTTTTTCGGTCCGATCACGGTGGTCTGGTTCATGGCCATTGCGGTGTTGGGTGTGAGCCATATCGTCGATCAACCGCGCATTCTGTGGGCCATCAGTCCGCATTACGCCTTGGGCTTTATCTGGAACAACCCGGGCACCACCTTCATCATTCTGGGTGCGGTGGTGTTGTGTGTGACGGGCGGCGAAGCGCTGTATGCCGATATGGGGCATTTCGGCAAAAAACCGATTCGCTTGGCTTGGTTCTCTATCGTCATGCCGGCGCTCACCCTGAACTACTTCGGGCAAGGCGCGCTGCTATTGGATCACCCGGAAGCGGTGAAGAACCCCTTTTATTTGATGGCCCCCGAGTGGGCACTGCTTCCTTTGGTCGGATTGGCCACCATGGCCACTGTGATTGCTTCCCAGGCTTTGATATCGGGCGCATTCTCGGTGACCAAGCAGGTGATTCAGCTGGGTTATTTGCCTCGTTTGCGGATTGACCACACCAGCGTGAAAGACACCGGTCAAATTTATATGCCTTTTGTGAATTGGGGCTTGTTTGTGGCGATTGTGCTGGCGGTGGTGATGTTCAAATCGTCCAGCAATTTGGCAGCCGCCTACGGTATTGCGGTGTGTACCGACATGTTGATCACGACCATCCTGACGTTCTATGTAGTGCGATATGGCTGGAAGTACCCCCTGTGGCTATGTGTTGCTGCCACCGGTTTTTTCTTTGTCGTGGACTTCGCATTCTGGGCGTCCAACATGTTCAAGTTGTTTGACGGTGGCTGGTTCCCCTTGGCGATCGGCGGAGCGATCTTCACGCTGATGATGACCTGGAAGGATGGCCGCCGGATGCTCAACGAAAAACTGCGCGCTGACTCGCTGGATCTGTCGAGTTTTCTGGAGGCGGTTTTCGTGAGCCCGCCTGCACGGGTGGAGGGCACAGCGGTGTTCCTGACGGCGGACAAGGGCAGTGTGCCCAATGCGCTTTTGCACAACCTCAAGCACAACAAGGTATTGCATGCCAATAACCTGTTTGTCACCGTCAAGAGCCATGAGGTGCCTTGGATCGGGCTGGACAAGCGCTTGCAGATCGAGTCTTTGGGTCACGACTGCTGGCAGGTCACCATCAACTACGGCTTCAAGAACGACCCGGATGTGCCCAAGGCCCTGGAGCAGATGCGTGGCCGGGGTTGCGCTCTGGATGCCATGTCGACCAGTTATTTCCTGTCGCGTGACACCGTGGTGCCCACCCTGGGTGAAGGTATGGCGCCGTGGCGCGAGAAGCTGTTTGCGCAGATGCACCACAACGCCAGCGCAGCAGCCGACTTCCTCAACCTGCCCAATAACTCGGTGGTGGAGCTGGGCTCCAAGATCGAAATTTAGAAAGTAGTGCCCCCACGCTCCACCGCTGTGCGGGTCGCTGCCCCCCCGAGGGGGCGTGCTCACCTTGGGGCGGCCCGGCGGTTAAGCCTGACCCCCACGCTCCGCCACTGCGCGGGGCGCTGCCCGCATCGCTGACAATGCGGGCATGCGATTTTTCAAAGACCTGAGTCTCTCGGCGTTTACCGCCGGATTTGTGGCGGTGCTGGTGGGCTTTACCAGCTCCGTGGCGATCGTCTTCCAAGCAGCGCTGGCCTTGGGCGCAACGCCCGAGATGGTCGCCTCCTGGATGTGGGCGCTAGGCATCGGCATGGGGCTGTGCTCTTTGCTTCCGTCCTTGTGGTGGAAGAAGCCTGTCATGGTCGCCTGGAGTACGCCGGGCGCAGCCGTACTGGCCACCGCCGCCACCGCAGGCGGTTTCAACATGGCCGATGGTGTGGGTGCTTTCATGTTGTGTGCCGTACTCATCACGGTGGCCGGTGCTACAGGCTGGTTTGAACGGGTGATGAACCGCATCCCCCTGGCGCTGGCCTCCGCCTTGCTCGCCGGTGTGCTGGCCCGCTTCGGCCTGCAAGGCTTTGCCGCAGCGCAAACGGCCTTGCCCTTGGTGGCTCTGATGTTCGCGACCTACTTGCTGGGCAAGCGTTTTTTGCCCCGCTATGCAGTTCCGCTCACTTTGTTGATTGCTATTATTTATGTAGCTGCTCGCGCACAGTTCACGGGCGCTACCATTCATTTTGGCTTGACGATGCCAGTTTTCGTGGCGCCGGCCTTTTCACTGGCAGCGTTCATCAGCATGTCCTTGCCGCTATTTGTCGTGACCATGGCCTCGCAGAACTTGCCCGGTGTGGCCGCCATCCAGGCTGCCGGTTTTGCCGACCGCCATGCACAGGGGGGTGGCGCAGGCATTCCTATCTCCAAAGTCATCACCTTGACTGGCTTAACGACGCTGGTGCTGGCACCTTTCGGAGCCTTCGCTTTGAATCTGAGTGCCATTACGGCGGCCATCTGCATGGGGCCGGAAGCCCACGCGAATCCTGCGCGCCGCTATACGGCAGCGGCTTCATGCGGAGCCATTTATGTGGTGATTGGTCTTTTTGGCTCCGCAATCACCGGCATATTGACTGCGTTCCCCAAAGAACTGGTGGCTGCGATTGCCGGTTTGGCCCTGCTGGGCACCATTGGCGGCGCGATGCACGCAGCCCTGCAGGACGAGCGCAATCGCGAAGCCGCCCTCATCACTTTTCTGGTCACGCTCAGCGGAGTGGTAATCGCCGGCATCGGCTCAGCCTTTTGGGGCGTGGTGGCAGGGGTGTTGGCGCTTTTGGTGCAACATGGTGCCCGCGCTCCGCAAGCCAAGAACTGATTGACTGATCGAGCCACAGCAGGGCTTTGCCCGACACCCCATTTTGCAGAAAGACACCATGCACATTCTTTTCGTAGCCGACCCGCTGGAGTCGTTCAAGATCTACAAGGACACCACCTTCTCCATGATGCGTGAGGCTCAGAGGCGAGGCCACCGCATCAGCGCCTGCGAACCCAAGGACATCATGTGGCAGCGCGGCGGTGTGGTGACCGCCTATGTGCGCGACATCACGCTCACCGGTGCCCCGGATGTGTGGTTTACCTCCGCCCAGAGCAAACCCGATGAGCGGCCCCAGGCACTGAAGGACTTCGACTGCGTGGTCATGCGCAAGGACCCGCCTTTTGACAGCGAGTTCTTTTACGCAACTCACCTGCTGGAGCAGGCAGAGCGGGAAGGTGCCAAGGTCTTTAACAAACCCCGTGCGCTGCGCGACCATCCTGAAAAATTGGCGATTCTGGAGTTTCCCCAGTTCATCGGCCCCACTCTGGTGACCCGAGATGCGGATGATGTCCGACGCTTTCACGCGGAACACCGCGACATTATCTTGAAGCCCCTGGATGGCATGGGCGGCATGGGCATCTTCCGCGTGAAGGAAGATGGTCTGAACCTGGGCGGCATCATCGAGACGCTCAACAAGGATGGGGCTCAGACCTTGATGGTGCAAAAGTTCTTGCCGGCCATCAGTGAAGGCGACAAGCGGGTGCTGGTGATTGGCGGTAAGCCCGTTCCGTTCTGTCTGGCGCGCATTCCGCAGGGTGGCGAGGTGCGTGGCAACCTGGCTGCGGGCGGCAAGGGTGTGGCGCAGCCGATCACCGACAGTGACCGTGCGATTGCAGAAGCCTTGGGGCCCGTTCTCGCTGCACGCGGCTTGTTGCTGGTGGGCCTAGACATCATCGGCGATAGCCTCACTGAGATCAACGTCACCAGCCCGACCTGCTTCCAGGAAATCACGGACCAGACCGGTTTTGATGTGCCGGCGATGTTCCTGGACGCCTTGGAGGCGGCACAGGCTGCTGCTTGAGCTCGGAGACGCCGCGGTAGTGCACCGGAGGGGCACTAGTTCACATTTCGTGACTTTTTACTGCTTCGGTTTGACCTTGCCCCCTTGCATTCACGATTGCAGCACGCAAAATCCCCCCACATGGTCTGCGGCCAAGATTGGCACTGCGGCATGGCAACTGGAGACGTATTTTTATGAACTATCGAGCATCCCTTATCGCGGCTGGTCTGTTGTTGGCCGGTGTCGCCAACGCTCAGGTACTGGGCACCATCACTGCGTCCAGCACAAACGTCAAGGTGGGTGAGCCTGTCACCATCACGGCCAACATCGATGTCATCAAATCGAATTACTGCGGATTCGTCGTGGACTTCGGTGATGGCACGTTCAAGGATGCCGTGAGCGATATGAACACCCCCGTACCCTTGGTCATCACCCGCACCTTTGACAAGCCCGGTTCTTACCATGTGACTTTGGGCGGGAAGAATGTACAGAACCACCCCAATTGCGGCGGCCCGGAGCGTGCAGTTGATATTTCGGTGACGGGTACGGCTAAAGCCGCAGCCCCAGCCAAACCGGGCGATGTTTGTGAGAAGCCGTGGAAGCTGTCCGGCAAACCCAATGCCAAAACCGGTGCCTTTACGTGTGCGGCCAAGCCCGGCACCGCATTGCCGGCAGCCAAGCATGTCTGTAGTGGTGACCTGAGCTACTTCGAAAACACCAAGAAGGGCCAATACGGTTGCAAGCCCTGAGGCCCGTTAACCATTAACCTGCAGCGGAGGCTGCCAGGGCTGCGGCTTTGGCAGCCTCTTCGGCTTCCCGTTGTGCCGCCGCTGCCGCGGCCGCTGCAATCAGGGTGGCTTTACACACGGTGCGTGTGAGCGGTATGCCATCCACGAAGGCCTGCAATTCGCCGGACTCCATGGCGACCCAAGCCTCGTTGGTGGTGAGGGGTTCGGTCACCACAATCACCTGCCGGTCCTCGGGACCGTTCAGGTCTGAGAGGTCGACGGTCATGTCTTCGTCCTTGAGCTGCACTTCCGGGAAAGGGTGCTGGCGTAGCACGTAGCAGAGCTTGGTGCTGGCGTGCGCCCACAAGGCTTGGCCATTGCTCAAGAGAAAGTTGAACGTGCCGTGCTTCGCAATCTGGGGAACCAGTTCCGCCAAGGTGCGCGTGAGTTCTTCGACGGTAGGCACCTTGACGTGGGATTTGTTCAACTCCTGCAGCAGCCAGCAAAACGCCAGCTCGCTATCGGTGCTGCCCACTGGTTTGAAGCTGCCATGCAGTCTGGGGTTGAATTCTTTCAGGTCACCGTTATGGGCGAAGACCCAGTAGCGGCCCCAAAGTTCACGGGTAAAGGGGTGGCAGTTTTCGAGGGTAACGGCGCCCACGGTGGCCTTGCGCACATGGGCCACGACGTTATGGCTTTTGATCGGGTAGGACTTGAGCATCTTCGCAATCGGCGAGGTCGATGCACTTTCCTTGTCCACAAAATGCCGTGCCGCCTTGCCGGGCTGGTCGCCTTCGCTCTCAAAGAAGGCGATGCCCCAACCATCCGAATGGTGGTCGGTGCAGCCGCCCCGCTGCGAAAAGCCGGTGAAGCTCAGCGTCAGGCTGGCCGGCAAATGGCTGTTCATTCCAAGCAGTTGGCACATGGAAACAGTTTACTCCGCAGGGTGCGTGAAAGGCTAGGGCAGGTCGGATGGAATGTGCATTTGCTTATGTGCGCGGCTCTGACCAGAGCTTCCCGCCGGTGGACCAGTTCTCGCGCTTGACCTCGGTGATGATGATGTCCACCGCCTCGGGTGAGCAGCCCAGGGTTTCGGCCGTGACCCGGGTCACTTCTTCCACCAGCTTTTTCTTTTGCTCGGGGGAGCGGCCTTCAAACATTTCGACGTGGTAGGTGGGCATGGTCTTCCTTGTTGCGGGGGTGTTATGACGTCAATGGGGCGTGCAGATTAGACTGCGGGGGTTGCCATTTTCCTCCGACTCTTCCTTTGCAATTTTTGTTCCCTCCCGAACCGTCAGCCCGCGCACGTGGTGTGTTGCTGCTGGTGTTTGTGCTGCATGCCTTGCTGGGAGGGCTCCTGGGTCTGTCCGTGGACGAGGCGCATTACTTGC
The DNA here is from genome assembly GCF_032191775.1 of Rhodoferax mekongensis. Classification (NCBI taxonomy): domain Bacteria; kingdom Pseudomonadati; phylum Pseudomonadota; class Betaproteobacteria; order Burkholderiales; family Comamonadaceae; genus Rhodoferax; species Rhodoferax mekongensis. The sequence continues at coordinate 932,590 of NZ_CP132507.1, forward strand.
TGTACGCCGCCCACCCCGCCTTGAGCTACTTCGACCATCCGCCTCTGGTGGGTTGGGTGCAGATACCGTTGGTGGCTCTGGACGCGCCGATCGCGGTGCTTCGCTTGGTGCCGGGCGTGTGCTGGTTGCTCACGGTGTGGGGCGTGCACCGGCTGACGCTGCGGCTTTTTGCGGGCCAGGCGATGGCCCCGCAAGCGGCATTGGCTGCGGTGTCGGCACTCGCGCTGGCGCCTTTGCTGCATGTGCTGGGTATAGGCCTGCTGCCTGATACCTTGCTGATGGCGCTCACCGTGGCCCTGATGCAGCAGACCTGGACCTTGATGCAGCCAGCAGCTACCACCCGCGTTGTACCGTGGGTGGTGATGGGCGTGTTGCTGGGCTTGTCGGGCTTGGCCAAATACACCGCCGTCTTCACTGCGGTTGCAATTGCCGTATGCGTTGTCGGTGCCCAAGGGTTGCGGGTGCTGCGTCTGCCTGCGTTGTGGCTCGGCTTGGTCATTGCCGCGCTGCTGATTACACCCGTGCTGGTGTGGAACGCCCAGAACCAGTGGATTTCATTTACCTACCAGCTCGCGCACGGCAAGGGCAGTGTATGGCAGTTATCGCACGTGTTGCGGTTTCTGCTGACGCAACTGCTGGTCTTTGGCCCGATGTTGCTGTTCGCGGCGCCGGGTTGGCGCAGTGCCCCGACACCTTTGCGGCCCTTGGTCTGGCTGTTTGTCATTCCCTTTGTGATTTTCGCCTACATGTCCGGTGGCGGGACTGCGTTACCGCACTGGACGGCACCCTCTTGGGTGGCGCTGGCACCTTTTGCGGGTTGGGGGCTGGCTTTTGCGTGGCGCAGAGGCATGCGAAGGGTGATAGCGGGTTTGGCCTCTTTGCAGTTCTTGGCAAGTGCTTGCTTGCTGGGGCTGATGAGCAGCGCGGGCTGGCCGGTCATTGCCGGTAGCGATGCTGCTGTGGCGCCGCGGCCCAATCCCTTTGCGGATTTGCATGGCTGGGAACTTGCGGGTGCCCGCGCCCAAACGCTGGCGGAGCAACAGGGATTGTCGCGAGTCGCCGTGCAGAACTGGACGCTGGGCAGCCGCCTGGGTTGGTATGCGCGGCCCTTGCCGGTGTTCGTTCTGGAGGAGGGGGATTCCCAGTTCAAACTGTGGGCAGGGGACTTGTCCGCAGGCGAGGGGGCTTTGCTGGTTGATTGGTCCCATATGGCTTACGAGGCTCCCGTGGGAGCACATGGTTTTGCGTCCTGTACCCTGCTGGAGAGTCTGCCGGTGCAGCACTGGGGTCAGCCCCTGGCGAGCTTCCGCTTCTATGACTGCCGCGGTTGGTCCGGTGCCGCACCGCAGCCTCGGCTTACACTCCCGCCCAATTCCTGAAACCCCATGTTGATGCCTCGTCCCGTTACGCCCCACGCCCTCGCCAGCCCGGTATCCGCCAGCAGCTGGTGGTGGCCTTTGGTGATCTTCGTTTTGGGCACACCACTATGGCTGCAGCTGTGGGAGCCCACGCTTTTCATCACCATCAACCAGTGGTGCGCGCCCTTGGCCGCCGAGTTCTGGACCGGCTTGTCCCTCCTGGGCAATGGCTGGGGTTTGCTGGCGGTAACGGCCCCGCTGCTGGTATTCGCTCCTCGCTTGATGGTGGCCTGGCTGTGTGCGGCACCTTTTGCCGTGCTGTTCGCGCGCACCGGCAAGTTCTTTATTGAAAGCCCGCGCCCGGCAGCGGTAGTCGACAACGCGCAGATGCGCGTGGTCGGTGAGCTGCTGCACAACGTGTCCATGCCCTCCGGCCATACCTTGACGGCTTTTGCTGTCGCCTCGGGCATCTACTACGCCCTCACGGTGGCCCAACGCAGGCGCCACTGGTGGTTGCTGGTGTTGGCTGCCGGCACCGGACTGTCCCGCATTGCAGTGGGTGCCCATTGGCCGGGTGATGTGGCGGTGGGTGCCAGTCTGGGCCTGCTCGCTGGTTTGCTGGGGCACCAAGTTTGGATCCGCTTGCCTTCAACGCAGTTTGCGCCTACGGCCTGGGGTGTGCGCATCGCTGCGGTGTTGGTGGCCTTGTCCATCTTTCATTTGGTCACTGAAGATCTTGATTTTGCGGAAAACCATAGGGCTCAGATGGTGCTCACTGTGGTGGCAGTCACCAGTTTGTTGATTTACCTCTGGCGATTGCTCGCATCGACGTTTCAAAAGAAATAGGCTGCTAGCGCAGGCTGTATGGGCGCGAGTAGCTATCAATTTCATAGCTAATGCCCCTTTGGAAAATGGGACTACTGATGAAAGTCCGTTTTTTTCTGTCATGATCCGTCCACCTTTAGGGGAGTAGCAATCCCGGCGCGCAGGTGCCGGGTTTGCATGTTTCGTCAGTACGTCGCGGGTGGCAGTGTTACCCCGGCCGGAACATGCAGAGGCGCCATCCGGCGCTCTCCCGCAAGACCTACAGGAAATGTTTCAACCATTTCAGGGTCTTGCATATGCAAACAATCGCACCACTGTGGCTATGGGCCACGTTCATTGGCATCGTTCTGGTGTCGCTCTTCGTTGACTTCGTCGTCCTCAAAAAGCAGGGCGCGCATGACATCGGCGTCAAAGAGGCGCTCAACTGGTCCCTGATCTGGATCGCCTTGAGCTTTCTGTTCAATGGCTTGTTCTGGTGGGCTGTCAAAGACACCACCGGTTCGACCGAGATCGCGAACACCAAGTCGCTGGAGTTCCTGACCGGCTACCTCATCGAGAAGTCACTGGCGGTGGACAACATCTTTGTGTTCCTGATGATCTTCACCTACTTCGCGGTGCCGTCGCACTACCAGAAGCGGGTGCTGATGATCGGCATCATCGGTGCGATCGTGTTGCGCACCATCATGATTCTGGTGGGCGGCTGGTTGTTGGCTGAGTTCCACTGGATCTTGTACGTGTTCGGCGCCTTCCTGATCCTCACGGGCGTAAAGATGTGGTGGGCCGCAAGCCAGGAGCCCAGTCTGGATGACAACCCAGCCTTGAAGCTGCTGCGCAAAATTCTGCCCGTGAGCAAGAACTACGACGGTGAAAATTTCTGGACCGTGGAAAACGGCAAGAAGATCGCAACGCCTTTGTTCATGGTGATCTGCTTGGTGGCCCTGACCGACGTGATCTTTGCCGTGGACTCCATCCCCGCGATCTTTGCGATCACCAGTGACCCCTTCATCGTGCTGACCAGCAACGTGTTTGCGATTCTGGGGCTGCGTGCCATGTACTTTCTGCTGGCTGCGGTGGCGAACAAGTTCCACTTGTTGAACTACGGCCTGGCGGTCATCCTGGTGTTCATCGGTACAAAGATGTGCCTGATCGATATCTACAAGATCCCCGTGGGTGCATCCCTGGGTGTGGTGGTGGGCATTCTGGCCGTCACCATGTGGTTGAGCGTTCGCACCAGCAAGGTGGAAGAACGCGCATGAGTGATCACCACACGCAGGCCGATCGCCTGCGGGCCGCAGCGGCATCGCTGCAGGATCAACCCCTGAGCCTGCAGCAACTGTTCCGCCTGCATGGGCGGGCGGGGCCGGGGGCCTTGCTGGTAGTGCTTGCAGTCCCCTGCCTCTTGCCCGTGCCTGGCGCGGGCATGTTGCTTTCCATGGGGATGGCGATGGTGGCATGGATGATCTGGCGTTACTACCCGCGCCTGGTCATGCCGCGCAAGGTGGGGCGCTTCCAGCTCTCGCCACCCATGGCGCGCCGGGCGCTGAACACCCTGGCCTGGTTGTATGAAAAAGCCTCCCGCGTCATGCGGGCGAGGTTGCGCTGGTGGGTGCAGCCCGGTCACCGGGTCTGGCTCGCTCCCTTCGTCGCCGCCATGGCGCTGATCATTTTTCTGCCCATTCCGTTCGGCAATGTGGTACCGGCGGCAGCCTTGCTGCTCATCGGACTGGGGCTCGTGTTTGAAGACGGACTGGCCATGCTCTCCGGTGTCGTTTTGGGTTTGGCGCTGGTCGCCGTACTGGCCGGACTGGCCGGCGGTGCGGCCCACTGGGCGCCAGAGCTGTGGGCTGCCTGGCCTCTTCGTCCTCAGTAAATCGCTGCCGAATTTCAGTGGCCTGCCATCCTCAGTGCCAGGGTGCTGAGGGCCCTATAGGCATCACCACTGGGCGCATCCCATGCCTGCACCACGTCAGCTTGCCGTGCAATCGCGGCCACATCGCCCCGCGCAGCGGGCCCGGTCAAGGCGCCTGCGGGCCCCTGGCGGGTGATGTTGTCTGCCGCGTTACGCAGTAGTGTGGCGCGCAAGTGAGGAATCAGCTCGGGTGGTACGCCGCTGCGAGTCCATGCAGCTTCTGCCACGGACTGCAGCACCGGCAAAAAGTTGGTCGCAAACACCGCTGCAGCGTGGTACAGCACTTTGTCTTCGCTGGCCACACCAAACGTTTGCGCGCCGATCGATTCGAATGCCGCACGCATAGTTTCGCAAGCGCTGGCGTCGCCCTCGAGTGCGCATGCTGTGCCCGCAAACTGCTGCACCGTCGCCGCTACGTTGGAAAAACTCAGGATGCAGTGCGCGCTGGCCGTACGCCAACCCAACTCGGCTAAGGGCTGCAAGCTGCTTGAGTTCTGGGCGCCGCTGCAATGAAAGACGATAGGGCGGGAGGATCCGGATGCGTGTGTGGCAGCCAGTGCATGGGCGACCTCCGCAATCCGTGCGTCCTGCACCGCCACCATCCACACATCGGCCGGGCGCATGCCCTGAATGGTTGCTACGGCGGTACCAGCGCCTATGGCGGTGCAAGCCTCTTGGGCGCTCGTCAGGCTGCTGGTCAGCACATCCTGAATTTCGAATACGCCATGCCGTGCCCACAGGGAGGCCAATGTGCGGCCGACCCGGCCGGCACCCATCAGGTTCAAAGTTGTCACGCGCGCTTCACTCCAGGAACGGTGGGCGCCGCTACCATGGCGGCATGAAAAAAATTCTGGTTACAGGCGGCACCGGTGCCGTCGGCAAATACATTGTGGACGATCTGGTGCAGCACGGGTACGCCGTGGGTGTGCTGGATCTGGCAGCCCCCGCCCGCAGCGACGTGGCGCACCATGTTGTGGACGTGCTGCAGCTCGATGCGGTGCTGCAGGCCATGGCAGGGTATGACGCGGTGATGCATGTAGCGGGCATTCCGCACCCGCTCAATGACCCGGCCAAGCGGGTGTTTGACGTGAACGTGAACGGCACCTTCAACGTGCTGGAAGCCGCCGCCCAGCATGGCATTGCCAAAGTGGTGTTTACCTCCAGTGAATCGACCATGGGCTTCGCTTTCGCCGCGCACCGCTTGGCGCCTTTGTACATCCCGGTGGACGAGTCGCACCCGGCCCGCCCGCAGGACCCCTACGGCCTGAGCAAAGTGGTGAGCGAGCAAATCTGCAAGACCTACACCGAGCGCTATGGCATGCGCACCGTGTGTTTGCGCATGCCCTGGGTCTGGCTGCCGGACGATGCGCAGCGCCCCTTCTACCGCTCGCTGGTTGCCGAATATCCCAACTGGTTCAAAAACATCTGGACCTTTGTGGATGCGCGCGATGTGGCCACCGCGCACCGCCTGGCTCTGGAAACCGATCTGGAGCACCAACACGAAACCTTTTTCATCACTGGCCCGCACAACTGGACGGGCCGCGACGGTCGCGCACTGATGGCCGAGTTCTGGCCGGAAGTCACGCAGTTCGCGTCGGACTTTGCAGGCGCAGATCCGCTGATTTCGCACGCTAAAGCGGCACGTCTGTTGGGCTACAAGCCGCTCTATGGCGTGCAGGAAGTATTGGGCAGTTCGTCGATCTAGGGCGCACCGCCCACCGCAGGCGGCGTTGGTGCTGCGGCCGGGTGACGGGCATGCAGGTGGTGCCGCACGAATGGTTTGCCTTGCCCCGAAACCCAGAGTGCCAGTCGCACCTCGATCTCATGCGTGGGCAGCAAGGTCGCGCTATTGCCATGCAAGGCCAGCAGCAGGATCAGGGGCGCGAACTTGCTGGCCCAGTGGGTCAGCGGTCGTGAACCCAATGCACGCAACGTCGGCCAGCTCACCGCGGCCCCCAGTACCCAGCCGGCCACCACTTCGCTCACGCTGTGTGCGTTCACCATCACCCGTGAAATGCCCACTGCCAGGGCCAGCGCCCAGCCCATGGCTGCGCCCAAGCCACGCCCTTGCATGGCTGGCCAGGGAATGCCCCGTAGCAACAGCGGCAAGATGCTGGTGGCCAACAGGGTGTGGCCGCTGATGCCGGTGAAATCCAGCGCCGCAATGCCTATGCCCCAGCCGAAGAACAAGCACTTGCTGATGACCGTGATCGTGACGGCCAGCACGATGCGCATCAGGTAGGCGCGTGCCACTGTACGGGCGCCGCTTTCCCATAGCCCCCCCAGTACCAATGCCAAGGCAGGCAGCAGCAGGCTCGATGCGCCCATGTGGGTGATTACCCACCAGGCTTGGGTGCTCAGGGGCAACGTGTGGGACATGGGCAAATGCTGCGGTGCAAAAAGAGGCGTCAGTGTAGCCCTCGGCGCAGCGCGGTCAGACGATCAGCGGGTCGTGGTCCATGGCCTCGATCTGGTCTTCCAGCATCTGGATTTGGCCCTTCCAGTAGTCGCTGGTGCCGAACCACGGAAAGTTGGCCGGAAAGGTCGGGTCGCTCCAGCGCCGGGCCAGCCAGGCGCTGTAGTGGATCAGGCGCAGGGTGCGCAGCGGCTCGATCAGCGCCAGCTCGGCCCGGTCGAACTCTCGGAATTGCTCGTAGCCGTCCACCAGCATGCCGAGCTGGTGGGTTTGCTGATGCCGGTCGCCGCTGAGCAGCATCCAGAGGTCTTGCACCGCCGGACCGGTGCGCGCGTCGTCCAGGTCCACAAAATGCGGGCCGGGGCCCGCGCTGACAGCCACGTCAGTCGGCGTCCAGAGAATGTTGCCGGGGTGGCAGTCGCCGTGCAGTCGCAGCTGGCGTATGCCGCTGGTATTGGACTTGTTTTGGCCGGTGGCGCCCGCCATATCTGCGCGAGCAGCTATCAAATCAATAGCGTGCTGGCAGCGCTCACTCCACAGGGTTTGCACATCCAGCGGCACCATGTTGTTGGCCAGCAGCCACTGCATGGGCTCGATGGCAAAGGTTTGCACATCCAAGGCCGGGCGGTGCACAAACGGGCGCTTGGCACCCACGGCATGGATGCGCGCCAGAAAGCGGCCAATCCATTCCAGCACCTCGCCATCGTCCAGCTCGGGCGGGCGGCCACCACGGCGGGGGCTCACCGAGAAGGCAAAGCCGCCGAAGTGGTGAAGAGAACGTGGCCCCCACGCTCCACCGCTGCGCGGGTCGCTGCCCCCCGAGGGGGCGAATTCGCCTTGGGGCGGCCCGGCGGCGAATTGACCACTAAGCACCATCGGCCCCACCACAGGAATTTCGGCGGCCATCAGTTCCGCCGCAAAGTCGTGCTCCTCCTGGATCTGGGCATCGCTCCAGCGCTCAGGCCGGTAGAACTTGGCGACCACCGGGGCGCCGTCTTCCAGCTGCACTTGGTAGACGCGGTTTTCGTAGGACGAGAGAGCGGTCAGGCGCCCGTCGCCACGCAGGCCTACGCTGTCCAGGGCGTCAAGCACCAGGTCGGGAGTGAGGGATTCAAAGGGGTGGAGGGCGGAGCCCGCGGTGCTGTGCATGGGGCTATTGTCGTCCTCCTGCCCATCCGCGGCACGGCGACATGGCCAGCGGTGTGACAATGCCGCCATGCAATCTCTGCCACCCCATGCGCCCAAGCGGGTCGACGTCTTGGTCTACCCCGGATTCAAGGGCATCGAGGCCATAGGCGCCATGAGCGTCTTTGAGTACGCCAACATCCACCTGGTGCAACAGGGCCGCCCGGCCGGGTATGTGCTGCGCATCGTGTCCAGCGCATCAGGCCCCGTGGCCTCCGACATGCACATGCAGCTGGACGCGCAGGCACTGCGTGAGGACGATCTGCCCCACACCGCCCTGATCGTCGGGGCGCGCGGCATCGAACAGGCGCTGGAAGCCAACCCCGCGCTTGTGGCCTGGACCGCCGCGGTGGCGCCGCGCCTGGAGCGTCTTGTGGCCTTGTGTTCCGGGTGCTTTTTCCTCGCCAAAGCCGGCGCGCTGGACGGCCTGTTGGCCACCACCCACTGGAGTGTGGCGTCCCTGTTGCAAGAGCGCTTTCCGGCGGTGGATGTAAAGGCCGATGCCATCTACCTGCGTCAAGGCCGTATCTGGACCTCCGCCGGTGTGACCGCCGGTATTGACTTGGCGCTTGCTTTGGTGGAGGAAGACCATGGCCGCAGTCTGGCGCTGCAAGTTGCGCGCGATCTGGTGGTGTACCTCAAGCGCCCTGGTGGCCAGTCGCAGTTCAGCGTGCACCTCACCAGCCAGAGTACCGGTCATGCCGGCATCCGCGATGCGCAGGACTGGGTGCTCTCGAATCTTTCCCAACCCTTGGATGTCGCGGCGCTGGCAGCCCGCGCCGCCATGAGCGAGCGCAACTTCAGAAGAGTTTTTGCCAAAGAAGTGGGCAGCAGCCCTGTGCAATTCATTGAGGCAGCCCGATTGGAGGCCGCCAGACGCATGCTGGAAGAGGGCGACTTGCCGCTCAAGACGATTGCCGCGCGCGTTGGCTTCGCTTCGGAACAGCCTTTGCGCAAGTTGTTCCTCAAGCACTTGGGGGTGAGCCCCCAAGCCTACCGGGAGCGTTTTGCCAGCGCACTCCCGGCATAAGCTTCAGCGGGTTTTAGTAAATCACCACGCCGCGGATCGACTCGCCGCGCTTCATCAAATCGAAGCCCTTGTTGATGTCTTCCAGCGGCATGGTGTGGGTGATCAGGCTGTCGATGTTGATCTTGCCTTCCATGTACCAGTCCACGATTTTGGGCACATCGGTGCGGCCGCGTGCGCCACCAAAGGCAGAGCCCTTCCATTCCCGGCCCGTGACCAACTGGAAGGGGCGGGTGGAGATTTCGGCACCGGCTTCGGCCACGCCGATGATGATGCTCTGGCCCCAGCCCTTGTGGGTGCACTCCAGCGCCTGGCGCATGACCTTGGTGTTGCCGATGCACTCGAAGCTGTAATCGGCGCCGCCGTCGGTGAGCTGCACAATCGCGTCCACGATGTTGCCGCCAGCGGCTTCAATGTCCTTGGGGTTCAGGAAGTGGGTCATGCCAAAGCTGCGGGCCATGGCTTCACGGGCAGGGTTCAGGTCCACACCGATGATCTTGTCCGCACCCACCATCTTCAGGCCCTGGATCACGTTCAGGCCGATGCCGCCCAGGCCGAATACGACCGCGTTGGCACCGGCTTCCACCTTGGCGGTAAAGATTACTGCACCGATACCGGTGGTCACGCCGCAGCCGATGTAGCAAACTTTGTCAAAAGGGGCGTCGTCACGGATTTTGGCCAAGCTGATTTCAGGCGCCACGGTGTAGTTGCTGAAGGTGCTGGTGCCCATGTAGTGGAAGATGGGGTCGCCATTCAGGCTGAAGCGGCTGGTGGCATCGGGCATCAGACCCTTGCCCTGGGTGCCGCGAATCAGCTGGCACAGGTTGGTCTTGCGGCTCAGGCAGAACTTGCACTGGCGGCATTCAGGGGTGTAAAGCGGAATGACGTGGTCACCTTTTTTGAGGCTGGTTACGCCGGGGCCCACGTCCACCACAATGCCTGCGCCTTCGTGCCCCAGAATGGCGGGGAAGATGCCTTCAGGGTCGGCACCGCTCAGGGTGTAGTAGTCGGTGTGGCAGATGCCGGTGGCCTTGATTTCGACGAGCACTTCGCCGAACTTGGGGCCTTGCAGGTCCACGGTTTCAATGGTGAGGGGTTGGCCTGCTTTCCAGGCGACGGCGGCACGTGTTTGCATGAGTGTCTCGGTGTGGGTGGGGAATGCGCTGCGGTGGGTGGGGCTATGGTAGGGGCAATCAGGCGCATGGCTGCGGACGTGTGTGCCTTCGCGGCGTAGCTTGTCCGGCCCGGACAGCAATTTGGCCGCCCAAGCGTGTTTAGCCCAGCGGGCCGAGGTCGTCCCCGTAGCCTGAGAGGCTGTCACCGTGGGCGTCGGAGTCGGAGTCCGAATAGCCGCCCCCCTCATGTGCTCCGCCTTTTCCACCCAGGTGTTCGAAGGGCAGTGCTTGCTTTACCAGGATGATGGTGCACGGGGCTTCCATGGCCACCTTGATGGGCACGGTGGCGACAAATCGCTGTGTTTTGAGGCCGTGGGTAGCCGCACCCATGACGATGACGCTGACGTTGTTGCCGCGTGCATAGTCCAGCAGCGCTTGGGCGACGTCACTGCTTTCCAGCACGTGGCAAGAGATTTGATGGCCCGGGTAATCCAAGGGCTGCGCCCATTGCCGCAAGGTGTTCAGGTAGCGGCGGTGCACCTGTGTTTCGCTGCGGGCTTCGTCCGAGGCGCTGGTTTGACCGCCAGAGATGACGGTGACGCAGGCCAGCCGAGCACCGGGGCGGGTGCCCAGTGATCGGGCCACAGCCTGACGCAGGCTGTACAGGGTGGCATCGGTCGCGTCTTTGTGGGGGACTGCCACCATGACGATGGGCACCTCTTCCACCTGCTGTGCGGGCACCGGGCTGGGCTGGTAGTGCATGCCCGCTGCCTTGATCCAGCGTTTGAAGTGGGTGCTGAAGGGCGTTCCCTCCACATTGGTGCCCCGGCGGGTGACGTGCACTTGCGTGGGGTGCGCCAGATCAAAGGCCAGGTGTGCAGCCGAAGGGTAGCGCTTGGCGGCTTCAGGTTCGAGGCAGCGCAGCACCACCTCTTGCAACCATGCGGGTACGTCCGAGCGGCGCTTGCGTGGCGGCACAGGGTCCATCCACAGCCGCTGGCGCAGCCCAGCGCTGGTTTGTGGTTCGCCGAAGGGCAGCTCTTCGGTGCACAGCTGGTAGAGCATGACCCCGATGGCGAATACATCGCTGCGCGGGTCGCCCCGCACCCCCACCACCTGCTCCGGGGCGATCCAGGCCGGCGAGCCCACTGCCTTGCGCAATTGTTCGGCCAGCAGATCCGGAAAGTGGGCGTTGCAGGACAGGCCGAAGTCCAGCAGGACGGCACTGCCATCGTCGCGGATGAGCACATTGGCCGGCTTGAGGTCCAGGTGCACGGTGTTCTGCTGGTGCAGTGCATGGGCCGCCCGCGCCACTGCTGCTCCGAGGCGGGTGATCTCCGCAATGTCCAGAGGTTGCGGGCCCTCCAGCCAGTGCTGCAGCGTGCGGCCGTGCACATATTCCATCACCAGGTAGGGCACGTGCAGAAGGTCGCCGGCCGCTACAAATCGGGGCGTGTGCGGCCCACTCAGGGCCTGCATGATCTGGCATTCCACCTCGAAGCTGACGATGTTTTCTGCGCCGTCGCCTGCAGTCATGCGGGGCACTTTCATCGCCATCTCAAAACCCGGACCCGGCCTGCCATCGGAATACACCACTTGGTAAATGTGGGCCATGCCGCCCGAGTGGAGGCAGGCCTCAATACGGAAGCCATCCAGTATTTCGCCGGGCTCCAGCAGTTTCACCGGCCTTCCTCCAAGCGCTGGGCGAAGAACTCAGGCAGCCCTGCGTGCCGTATGGCAGCGGCGGCTGCGTCATGGTCGTAGGGCACGCGGTGGTAGGTGAGTTGTTGGCGCTCGGTATCAAGCAAGGTGTACATGGCTTGCGGGTTGCCGTCGCGCGGCTGGCCGACTGAGCCCACAGTGCTCAACCACTGCCGGTGTTTGGGGACGGGCACCGCGACTCCGGCTTGCGGGGTGAACTTCATCAGTCCGTCCGTGCCCCGGTAGTACAGGCTTTGCAAGTGCACATGGCCACCGAACACGTACCGCACATCCGGGAAGGCACTGGCGGCATTCAGGCTCTCGGTGGCACTGCGCTCGTCGTACACATAGCGCCAGAGTTCGGGCGCCTCCACGCTGGCATGCACCAGTAGCACAGTGTCCATGTGGTGGGTGAGGGGCAGGGCGGCCATCCATTCCCGCTGGCTGTCGTTGAGTTGATGGTGTGTCCAGTCCGCGGTGCTGTCACCCAGCGTCTTGGCCACTGGGGGCGGATTGACGGCCATGTCGTCATGGTTGCCCTTGAGCACGATGGCACCTTCTTCGGTGAGCAGCATGATGCGCTCCACCACTTCGGCCGGTTGTGCGCCATAGCCCACCATGTCCCCCAGAAAGGCGAAGCGCTGCGTCTTTTGCGCACGCGCATGCGCCAGGCAGGCGTCCAGCGCCTGCAGGTTGCCGTGAATGTCGGACAACAAAGCCAATCTCATCCCGTCTCCATCTCTGTTCTTGTCATCATCGCTGCATCATGCCTTGCCGGGCTGACGGCAAGTTTGCAGAATGGAGGTGCTTGGCCAATTGATGCAGGTCAATGTCTGCCCTGCAGGGCGGCCTTACAGTGGTTTTATGCGCAAAGTCAAACTGCACAAACTCGTGATCGGTCGCCGTGGGCTCATCTATTCATTGGGCCTGTGCATGCTGATTCTGGGGTTGGGCGGTTTGGGCTTTTGGGCTTTGGAGCCCAGGGCGGAGACTTACAGCGATGGCCTGTGGCTGGCTTTCACGACCGCCGCCACGGTGGGCTACGGAGATATCGTGCCCAGTACGCATGCATCGCGCTTCTTTGCCGTGGTGGTGGTGCTCATGGGGCTGGCGGTGCTGTCCCTGGTGACTGCATCCGTGGCGGCCATGCTGGTGGAAGTGGAGGAGCGGGCGGTGGACAGTGAGTTGCTACGCGAGATCCACGCCTTGCGGCTGGAGGTGCGTCATTTGCGCGATGAAGTTCACACCCTGCGGGAAGAAGGCCCCAAAGAAAAAACCGGCACACCCTAAAGGGCATGCCGGCGTGTGGGCAGGAGCGCAAGGGCGCCAAGACGCCGCTGCGAACCTTCCTCTTAGACCACGGTGATCTTCACTTCGATGTTGCCGCGGGTGGCGTTGGAATACGGGCACACCTCGTGAGCCTTGGCAACCAGGGCTTCTGCAGCAGCTTTGTCCATGCCGGGGATGCTGACTTCCAGCGCCACTTCAATGCCGAAGCCCTGGGGAATCTGGCCGATGCCCACCGACGCGTTGATGCTGGTGTCCGCAGGCAGGGCGATCTTCTGGGTGCCAGCCACAAACTTCATGGCGCCGATGAAGCAAGCGCTGTAGCCAGAGGCGAACAATTGTTCAGGGTTCACGCCGCCGCCGGGGCCGCCCATTTCCTTGGGGACAGCCAATTTCAGGTCCAACAGGCCGTCAGAGGTGCGGGTTGTGCCGTCACGGCCACCGGTGGACTTGGCGTGGGCGGTGTAGAGAACTTTGTCGATCTTGTTGACCATGGTGTTTTCCTTTGAAAAAACTGCGTCTGCAGCGGTGGGGTGGGTAAAACTTAGTGGTGTGCGGCGCTTATCTGGTCGCGCAAGTTTCGGATTTGGCCGGTGAGCGACATCAATTCCGGGATGGGGCAAGCGCTGGCCGCCACCACACAGGCCGGAATGCTGATCGCTTTGGCCTTCAAGGCGCGGCCTTCAGGGCTCAGAAAAACTTCAACTTTGCGTTCATCTTGGGCGCTGCGCTGGCGGTGCAACAGGCCACTGGCTTCCATGCGCTTGAGCAAAGGGGTGAGCGTGCCCGAATCGAGGAACAATCGTTCGCCCAGCGCAGAAACGCTCATGCCATCGGTTTCCCACAGTACGAGCATGACCAGGTATTGGGGGTAGGTGAGTTGCAACGCTTCAAGCAAAGGCTTGTACAGCTTGGTCATGGCCAGCGATGCCGAATACAGCGCGAAGCACAGCTGGTTGTCCAGCCGCAAGGCGGCATCGTTGGCAGGGAGTGTGCGTTTGCTTGGCATGGGTTGAATTGTAGCTGGCAATTAAATTGTGTGCAATTTAAATTAAGAAACCATGGTCACGTCGGGGACAAGGGTAAATCGGGTCTTGGCAGGGCGCAGCGCAGTGGCTAACGTGCGGTCTGGTACCGGACAAGGGGTAATGCACATGTGGGACTACATCATCATCGGTGGCGGATCGGCAGGCTGCGTGCTGGCAGCACGCTTGAGCGAAAACCCCGCCATTCAGGTTGCCTTGCTGGAGGCCGGGCCGGTAGACAAAAGCGTGCTCATCCACTGTCCGGCAGGTATTGCGGCGCTGGCGCGCAACGGGCAGGCCAACTGGGCCTTCAACACCACGGTACAGCCGGGCCTCAATGGCCGCCGCGGTTACCAGCCACGCGGCAAGGTGTTGGGGGGCTCCAGTTCGGTCAATGCCATGATCTACGTGCGCGGCCAGAGGGAAGACTATGACCACTGGGCAGCCGAAGGTAATCCGGGCTGGAGTTACGACGAAGTCTTGCCCTACTTCAAAAAGGCCGAAGACAACGCCCGTGGCGCGGATGCCTTCCATGGCACAGGCGGGCCGCTTCATGTGCAGGACCTCACCAGCCCGACCGACCTCGGACCGGCATTTATCCAGGCCGGTGTGCAAGCGGGCTACCCGCAAAACATGGACTTCAACGGGGCGGTGCAAGAGGGCGTGGGCATGTACCAAGTGACCCACAAGCATGGAGAGCGCTTCAGTGCCGCCAAGGCCTATCTGACGCCCAACCTCCATAGACCGAATCTGCATGTATTCACAGGGGCTCACACCACCCGCATCCTGACCGAGCGCAAGCGTGCGGTTGGGGTGGAGTTTGTGCACCAAGGCCACACCAAGCAGCTGCGCGCCAGCCGCGAAGTGTTGCTGTGCGCGGGCGCACTGCAGTCGCCTCAGATACTGATGCTTTCTGGCATAGGCCCGCATCAGCACTTGCTGGAACACCGTATTCCCACCGTGCATGACCTGCCCGGCGTGGGGCAGCAACTGCATGACCATATCGACGTCGTGCAAATGGTGCATGCGCCCAAGCTCACCCAAAGCGTGGGCGTGACTCCCGGCGGAATTGCACGCCTGATAGGCGCCACGCTGGAGTGGCGCAAACAGCGTACGGGCCTGTTAACCACCAACTTCGCCGAGGCCGGTGGATTCGTGAAAAGCCAGAGCGAGGAAAAAACGCCGGATCTGCAGTTCCACTTTGTGATCGCCAAGCTGGTGGACCACGGGCGCGGCACGGTGTTTGGCCACGGGTATTCCTGCCACGTCTGCCTGCTGCGCCCCATGAGCCGCGGCAGCGTGACGCTGGAGAGCAAGGACCCGTTCGCCGCTCCACTCATAGACCCGAACTTCCTGGGTGTGCGGGACGATGTGGAGCGACTGATGCGGGGCTTTCGCATCATGCGCCATGTGCTGCAACAGCCGGCCATGCAAGCGCTGGGCGGTCGGGAGGTGGCGGCCTCTGCCCAAGCTACCAGCGACCTGGCCATCGAGCAATTCATCCGCGATTACGCGGATACGGTGTATCACCCTGTGGGCAGCTGCCGCATGGGGCCGGGTGAATTGGATGTGGTGGACCACGAGCTGCGTGTCCACGGTATGGAGGGCCTGCGGGTGGTGGATGCCTCCATCATGCCCCGCATCGTCAGCGGCAATACCAACGCCCCGACCATCATGATTGCAGAAAAAGCGGCGGATTTGATCAAGGGGGCATGGGGGACGGCTTAATTGAACGAGGAGTGGTGAAAGGCGATGGTGATGACGGGCGGCACGCGTCCACTGCTGTCTAGTGGGAGGCGCTTTGTTCGATCAACCGCCTGGAGCGCTGCCTCATCCCAGGAAGGCACGCCACTGGACCTTAGTAGTCGGCGGTCCACAATGCTACCGTCGACGGCCAGGGTGATTTCCACCTCGGCGGCCTTGTTGACTGCAAGGGCTTCCGTGTAGACCAAATTGCGTTTCACGGCCGCGGCAATACGGCCAGCGTACTGCGCAGAAGGTTGGTAAGGCGTCGCCTCATCGGCGAGTGCAAGCGGAATGCCCTTGTCGCCGAGTGCTGCTGCCAACGAGAAGAGAGCAAGTAGGCGCATAGGCCGCATGACCAATCCCCTGTGCCCGCTTACTTCGCAAACCGCTTGCGCGTCAACGCCAACGCCACCCAGAACGACACCACCGCGTAGCCCACCAGTACCCCCAGATGCCGCATGGTGTCGGTCGGCCACTGGTCCATGAACAGTGGCCGTACCAGCGCCACGGCGTTGGACAGGGGCAGCCAGTCGGCCACCACGCGCACCGCTTGGGGCAGCTGTTCCAGCGGGAAGAACACACCGCTCAAAAACATCATGGGCGTGAGGAATAGCGTGAAGTAGTAGGTGAAAAAGTCGTAGCCCTTGGCCAGCGCGTTGAAGATGAGCGCAATGCAGCTGAAGGTGATACCTACCCCCAGCAAAATGGGCCAGGCCACCAGTAGTTTGGGGCTGTGGCTGATGCTCAGGGCCAGCATCACGCCCATGATGGCGGTGACGGTGAACAGCGACTTGAAGGCCGCCCACAGCATCTCCGCCAGCACCACGTTGTCGAGGCTCACGGGCGCGTTCATGATGCCGTCCCAGGTCTTTTGCACATGCATGCGGCTGAACGCGGAGTACAGCGCTTCAAATGAGGCCGATTGCATGGCGCTCATGCAAATGGAGCCGCTGGCCAGAAACAGGATGTAGGGCACTTGCTGCCCGTTCACCGTGATCTGCCCGACCAGCGCACCCATGCCGTAGCCGAAGGCGACCAGCCACATCAAGGGCTCGGCAATATTGCCCACCAGGCTGGGAATGGCCAGCTTGCGCCAGACCAGCAGGTTGCGCAAAAACACCGGCCAGAAACGCATGGATAGCTCGGGCGCGCGCCAGATGCTCTGAGGCTTGAGAAGTGGGGCAGTTGTGGGGGTGCTCATATCAGGCGTCCTCTCGGATCTGGCGTCCGGTCAATTTCAAAAACAGGTCTTCCAGATTGGCCGGGCGGTGCAGGGTGCGCAGCTGGGGGTGGGCTGCAAGCGCCTGCAACAGCGGCGCGGAATCCTGGGTGTAGAAGAACACGGTCTCGCCGCTGACTTCGACCCGCGCAGCAAGGTTGCGCAAAGGGCTGTCCACCAGCGCCTGAGCGCCTACACCAAACACCTCGACCACATCGGGCTCGAGGTGGGCAGCAATCAGGTCGCGTGGGGTGCCTTCGGCAATTTTCTTGCCATGGTCCAACACCAGCAGGCGGTTGCACAGGCGCTCGGCCTCGTCCATGAAGTGGGTGGTCAGCAGAATCGACTTGCCCTGCTGCAACAAGACCTGCAGCCGCTCCCACATGAGGTGGCGGGCTTGCGGGTCCAGCCCGGTGGTGGGCTCGTCGAGCAGCAGCAGCTTGGGGTCATTCACCAGTGCGCGGGCCAGGCTCAAGCGCCGGCGCATGCCGCCGGACAATTCGCCGGGCTTTGCATTGGCTTTGTGGGTCAGCGCCGCAAACTCCAACAGCTGCGGAATGCGAGCCTTGATCGCGGCATCCTTCATGCCGAAGTAACGGCCATAGACCAGCAGGTTCTCCGCGCAGGTGAAGTCCGGGTCCAGGGTGTCGAACTGGGTGACCACGCCCAGTTGCGCCTTGATGGCCATGGCCTCATGGGGCATTTGCAAGCCCATGGCCGTGATGGTGCCGCCGTCGGGCAGCGTGTGGCCCAGGCACATGCGGATGGTGGTGGTTTTGCCTGCACCGTTGGGGCCGATGACGCCCAGGCACTCGCCCGG
Source organism: Rhodoferax mekongensis (assembly GCF_032191775.1). Lineage (NCBI taxonomy): Bacteria > Pseudomonadati > Pseudomonadota > Betaproteobacteria > Burkholderiales > Comamonadaceae > Rhodoferax > Rhodoferax mekongensis. The sequence continues at coordinate 950,223 of NZ_CP132507.1, forward strand.
TGCGATGTGGAAGGACAGGTCTTTGACGACCTCGGCATCGCCGTAGCGCTTGTGCAGGTGCTCGACTTGGAAAAAGGTGGAGTTCGGTGTTGCCATTATTGAAATGCCACTTCCGCAAAACTGCGCAGCTTGCGGCTGTGCAACTGGTCTATGCCTTGAGAACGCAACAGCTCCAGGGCGCGGATGCCGATGCGCAAATGCTGGTCCACCCGCTCGCGGTAAAAGTGGTTGGCCATGCCGGGCAGCTTGATTTCGCCGTGCAGCGGTTTGTCGCTCACGCACAGCAAGGTGCCGTAAGGCACGCGGAAGCGAAAGCCATTGGCGGCAATCGTGGCGCTTTCCATATCCAGCGCCACGGCACGGCTTTGGCTGAAGCGGCGCTGGGGCTGGTTGTCGGGCAGCAGCTCCCAGTTGCGGTTGTCGGTGCTGGCCACGGTGCCGGTGCGCATGATGCTCTTGAGTGCGCTGCCGCTCACCTGCGTCACATCGGCCACGGCTTGTTCCAAAGCGACCTGGATTTCGGCAAGCGCCGGAATCGGCACCCACAGCGGCAGCTCTTCGTCCAGCACATGGTCTTCGCGCACATAGCCATGGGCCAGCACATAGTCGCCTAGCTGCTGGCTGTTGCGCAGGCCCGCGCAGTGGCCCAGCATGATCCAGGCGTGCGGGCGCAATACGGCAATGTGGTCGGTGATGTTTTTGGCGTTGGCCGGGCCAACCCCGATGTTCACCATGGTGATGCCGGCGTTGTCGGCGCGCACCAGGTGGTAGCCGGGCATCTGGGGCAGGCGGGGGGCTCTTTGCCCAGTGCGTCTGCGGCCTCTGGCGGCAGACCGACCCGGCGGGTAATCATGTTGCCGGGCTCCACGAAGGCGATGTACTCGCTGTCCGGGTCCTGCATGGCTTTGCGGCCCAGCGCGATGAACTCGTCAATGTAGAACTGGTAGTTGGTAAAGAGCACAAAGTTCTGGAAGTGCTCCGGGCCAGTGCCGGTGTAGTGGCGCAGGCGGTGCAGCGAGTAGTCCATGCGCGGCGCGGTGAACAGCGACAAAGGCAGGGGCTCTCCGGGGCGGGGCTGGTAGGTGCCGTTGGCAATGCCGTCGTCCATGGCGGCCAGGTCGGGCAGGTCGAACACATCGCGCATCAGGGTGCGGCGCTCGGCGCTCATCTGGCCTTCCACATGGTCATGCTCGGCGAACGAAAAATGCACTGGAATCGGCTGGTTGCTGGTGGCCACCTCAATCTCGCCGCCATGGTTTTGCAGCAGCAGACGGAACTGCTCCAGGTAATAGCGGTGGTACAGGTCAGGCCGCGTGAGCGTGGTCTCGAACCGGCCGGGGCCTGCCACAAAGCCGTAGCTCAGGCAGGCAATGTCGGCGGCCGCCTTGCGGGACACGGTATCGGTGTGGATGCGCACCAGCGGGTAGCAGGCGCGTACATGGCCGCCCAGCTCTTCACCGGCCACAAAGCGCTGCATGGCCTGGCGCAAATGGCTGATGCTCTGGTCGTAAATGGCATGCACCTGGGCCAGGGCGGCGGCCGGGTCGGTAAAGCGGGCGGGGGCGATGAAGGGGGGCAGGCTGGTCATGCCCCCATTGTGCCGCTGGAATACGTCAGTAGCGCGGCGGACGGCGTGGAGTAAAGTGTGGGCTTCAAAATACAAGTGCGCCCGGTGACCGACCCCAAAGACTCCCGTTTCTCAGAAACCGGCTTCCCCTCCTTGCAGTGGGAGGACGAGGATTTGGACACGCGCCCCCTGCCGCTTAATGAGCGCCCCTTGCAGGCACAGATTGACCATGAAATGGCCATCATTGCGGAACACCACATACGCATTGCCTTGGCGATAGAGAAGTTTTGGGGCCACCGGGATTGCGTGGAATACATCCGCACCCTCATCCTGAACGGCGGCTATTCGGATGGCGCAACCAAGCGGGTTGGCTTCAAATCGGAAGTGATTTCGGCGCTGATCAATCTGACGGCGCTGCACCGGATCGAGTAGCACAAGCCTCGCAAATGCAGGCTTGGCCCCGCGCCTGTGCGGGAATGCGGCTCAGCAGTTCCGCACTGAAATCCACTTGGGTGCACCAGCATGGGCCCTGCGGCTGGCCGGTCATTTTTTCAATTTCCATGGCGCAACGGTTTCCCTGGCCGCACACAGGGCACACTTCGGGGTTGACGTTGGCAGCGGGTGTTTCAGACATGAAGCTTGCAGTGTAGCCAGACCCCAACCGCACCTCAGAGGAGAACCCCTTGGCCGTAGAAATAGAACGCAAGTTTCTGGTGACGGGCGATGCCTGGCGCAACGACAGTGGCGTGTTGTACCGGCAGGGCTACCTCAACCGGGACAAGGTGCGCACCGTGCGCATCCGCATTGCGGGGAATGCGGCCTTTCTTACCATCAAAGGCAAAAGCACCGGGGCGACCCGGGCTGAGTTTGAGTATCCGGTGCCCCTGGACGATGCGCAGGCCCTGATGGCCTTGTGTGATGGCCCATTGATAGAGAAAACCCGCTATGTCGTGCTGCATGCAGGTCACCGTTGGGAGGTGGACGAGTTTGCAGGGGACAACGCCGGTTTGGTGGTGGCCGAGCTGGAGCTGGGCACAGAGGACGAGGCCTTTGAGCGCCCCGCGTGGTTGGGTGAGGAGGTCACCCACGACGCGCGCTACTTCAACTCCAATCTGGCCACGCAGCCGATTAGTACGTGGAGTACATCCCATGAAGGCTTGGGATAAAAATGGCCTCTAGCGCTCATTGGGTTTGCGCCAGTAGCTCCTGTTTTTATAGCAAAATTAGCTCGCGCGGGTGTACCGGATGATGGGCCGTCAGAGCCTGCGGTTGCGCTTATTCGTCTACCGGCACGTACAGGTCGGACTTCATCGCATCGATCACCACATTGGTGGTCATGCGAATGACCTGGGGCACCTCGGCCATCAGCCGGGCGGAGAGGGCGTCGTACTCTTTCACGCTTTTGCTCAGGATGACCATCACCAGGTCCACTGCACCGGTCACGTAAAAAAGCTGCTGCACCTCGGGTTCTTTTTGCACCCAGGCGCGAATGCGGGGCAGGGCCTCGTAGTTGTCCTTGAGCTCGATGCCGGCGATGAACTGCATGCGCTGGCCTACGACCTGCGGGTCCACGATGGCCACCTCGGCCGTAATCACCTTCTCGGCTCGCAGCCGGCGCAAGCGGCGTTGCACCGCGGATGCGGACAGGCCGACCGCCTCGGCAATCACTTCTGCATTGACCTGGCAATCGCGTTGCACGAACTCCAGAATCTTGCGGTCAAAGGGGTCCAAAGGCGTTTCCATCGCTTGATTGTAGGTAAAAGGGGGTGCTGAGCCTGCGCGGCGCGAAAGCGCTTGCTTATGCGGTTTTCCCGCGTTCAATGTGGCGAATACGCCGCCTGGCGCCATTTCTTTTGCGGAAACTTGAGCTTCCTTTGCGTCTCAAAAACACGTTTTTGCGTACCTAACGCGAGGTGCCGGGTGGCAGGTGGCTATAGACAACATGTTGTTGTTTTTGGCCACCCGATGTGCTTACTCCGGCGCAGGATGTCGTTCCCGTGATGGGATGTGGTCTGCCGGTTGACCGGTGTTGTCTGGAGTAACGAAGAATGAATCGTCAGGTTGTGAAAGCTTTAGTGGGTGGTTGGTTGTTGGCCGCAGGTCTGGCCTATGCCCAGGATGTGGTGCGTATCGGCACCCTGTCTGACTACCCTCCCTTTGAATACAAGGATGCGTCCGGCCAGCTCAAGGGCATGGAAATCGAGTTGGGCAACGCGATGTGCAAGCACATGCAAGCCAAATGCGAATACGTGACCATGGACTTTGATGCCCTGATCCCTGCACTCAAAGCCAAAAAGATCGATGCCGTGCTGGCCCAGATGTCCATCACCGATGAGCGCAAGAAAGTGGTGGACTTCACCGACCTGTTCACCCTGGCACCGGTGCAATACGTGGCCAAGGTAGGCTCCGGCATCAACGAAGACCCGGCCACCCTGCGCGGCAAGATAGTGGGCGTGTACAGCGGCTCCAATAGCGAGACTTACTTCAAGAAGCGCCTGCCCAAGGCAAAGTCCGGCATTGCCACCAAGTCCTACCCCAACCAGGACGCGATCTGGTTGGACCTGGAAGCCGGCCGCCTGAACACCACCTTGACCGACACCACTGTGGCCTACGAGTGGCTGCAAAAAACCGGCAAGGCCAAGGGCTTCGACTTCGCCGGCAAGCCGGTGAACGATGTGGAAATTTTCGGCGAAGGCACCGGCATCGCCGTGCGCAAGGGCGACGCCCTGAAGGCCCGCTTCAACGCCGCCATCAAGAAGGTGCTGACCGACGGCACCTTTGCGGCCGAGAACAAAAAGGTGTTTCCGTTTAGCATTGCTCCCGCTAGCAAGTAACTGACAGGCCGCCACCGCCCCGAGCGGGTGGTGGCCGCGCTTTCCCGGAGTCGAGATGGATGTTTTGCAGGCCTACACGGGCCAGCTGCTGCAAGGTGCGCTGATGACCGTGCAACTGGCCTGCGCCGCCTTGGTCTGCGGGCTGGTGTTGGGCTTGGTGCTGGCGGCTTGCCAGCTCAGCCGCCACACCTGGCTGCGTCGTCCGGTGGCGGTGCTCACCGGCGTGCTGCGCGGGGTGCCCGAGTTTCTGGTGGTGCTGGTGTGCTACTTCGGGCTGTCCAACCTCATCAACAACCACTTTGACAGTGCGTTTGACATCAGCCCGTTTTTTGCGGGCGTGGTGTCTTTGGCGCTGGTGATGGGGGCCTATGCCTCTGAGGTGTTTCGCGGCAGTTTTGTGGCGCTGGAGCGCGGGCAGCTGGAAGCCGCCCGCTCGCTGGGCCTGAGCCCGGTGCAAACCTTCTTTCTGGTGCGCTTGCCACAGGCTTGGCGCATCGCCATTCCCAGTCTGGGCAACCTCTGGCAATCCCTGCTCAAAGACACCTCGCTGGTGTCGGTGGTGGGCCTGGAAGACTTGCTGAAAAAGTCCAACATGGCGGCGCAGGCTTCGCATCAGCCGTTCCTGTTTTTGATGGCGGCAGCCGTGATGTATTTCTGCCTGCTGGCGCTGTCTGACCCGCTGGTCTCCGCACTGGAGCGGCGTGCGCAGCGCCCTTATCAGGCCCACCGCAGCTAGCCATGGACGCCTGGTTCACCGACATCCTCGTCCTGCTGCAGGACAACCGCGCCGAGCTGTGGGAAGGCTTGATTGTTACCCTGCAGCTGTGGGCGGCTTCCGGAGCCGCCGGTTTGGTGCTGGCGCTGGGCTTGGCTCTCGGCGCGACGCATGGCGGGCCGGTGCTGAAGCGGCTGGTGCGTGTGTACAGTGCGGCCTTTCGCGGCACGCCGCTGCTGGTGCAAATGTTCCTGCTCTATTACGGGCTCAGCCAGTTTGAATGGGTGAGGGCGTCTGCTGCGTGGGTGGTGCTGGAGGATGCGTTTTACTGCGGGCTCATCGCCTTGACGCTCAATATAGCTGCCTACATGGCCGAAGACATTCGCGCCGGCCTACTTGCCGTTCCCTTGGGGCAGCAGGAGGCGGCCCGCGCCTTCGGCATGCCGGGCGGCACGCTCTTGCGCCGCATCGTGCTACCGCAGGCATTGCGCATCGCCACTCCCGCTTTGGGGAACGAGGTGGTGTCCTTGCTCAAAGCCACGGCGCTGGTAAGCACCATCACCGTGTTTGACCTGACCGGTGTGGCCCGTCGCCTGTCCACCGAGTCGTACACCACGGATGCGCTGGTGCTGGCTGGCGTGGTCTATGGCGTGCTGACCCTGCTGATTTCGGCGGGTGTGCATTTTCTGGAGCGACGCCGCAAAAGCCACGCTGCGTGAGCTGCTTGTGTGCACAGAGGCCTGGCAAATTGCCGCCGCAGCGCGGGCGCTTTGTCTAAGCTCATCCTCGAATTTTTGAATGATCCCCATGATGCTGAATCCCCTGAATAGTTTTCTCGCCCACGACCGCCTGATGGTGCTGGACGGCGCCCTGGCCACCGAGCTGGAGCGCCGTGGCGCCAACCTGAATGACGCGCTGTGGTCTGCCAAGCTGCTGATCGAACAACCCGAGCTCATTCGCGCGGTGCATGCGGACTACTTTGCCGCCGGCGCCGATGTGGCCACCACCGCCAGCTACCAAGCCACCTTTGAAGCGTTTACCCGCCGTGGCATGAGCCGGGCGGAGGCAGCGGATTTGATGCGCCTGTCGGTGACTCTGGCCTGCGAGGCGCGCGATGCCTTCTGGGCCGAGCCCTCGAACCGCGTGGGGCGCCTGCGTCCGCTGGTGGCTGCCTCGGTAGGCCCGTATGGCGCTATGCTGGCCGATGGCTCGGAGTACCGCGGCCACTACGGCCTGAGCCGTGCCGCGCTGGCCGACTTCCACCGCGAACGCATGCAGGTGCTGTCTAGCTCTGGCGCTGACCTGCTGGCCTGCGAGACGATTCCGTGCCTGGACGAAGCTTTGGCGATTGCTGATGTGCTTGCAGAGCAAAACAACATGACTGCGTGGATCAGCTTCTCTTGCAAAGACGGCGAGCACAACGTGCAGGGCGAGCGCTTGGCAGACTGCGTGGCTGTGCTGGAGGCCTACCCGCACATCGTTGCCATCGGTGTGAACTGCACGGCGCCTGAGCATGTGGCCAGCTTGGTCGAGCAGGCAAAGGCCCGCACCACCAAGCCGGTGCTGGTCTACCCGAACTCCGGTGAGCATTACGACGCCGAAGGCAAGGTTTGGACCGGTGCTTGCAACCCGGCGGATGCTTACGCAGAGATGGCTGCGCGCTGGCAAGCCAAAGGGGCCCGCATGATTGGTGGCTGCTGCCGCACCGGCCCGGACGACATCCGCGCGGTGCGCCTTATGGCTGCCGCCTGAGGCATTTAGGTATGAAATGGGCCTCTAGCGCCCATGGAATATCCGCAAGCAGCTACTAAAAATGTAGCGGCTTCGACTTTCGCTGAGGCTTTACTGCGCTGCCGGCGACAGCGACATCACCCACTGCGCTATCTGACGCGCTTGTTCCTCGCTGAGCTGCGGGTGGCGGGGCATCAGGGCCCGGCCCCATTCGCCGGCTCCCCCGTTGCGAATCTTTCCTGCGAGGTAGTCCACCGCATCGGGTCGGCCCTGGTAGCGGGCAGCGACTTGGTTGAATGCGGGGCCGACATAGCGCCTGTCTACCCCGTGGCAGCGAATGCAGTCGGACGCGTTGACGGTGGCCAATCCGGCTGCCAGCGTGGCGGGGGTAGCCGGAGAAGCTGTCACCACTACGGTGCTGGCGCTCGCTGTTGTGACAGCAGAACTTTGACTCGCTTTGCCTTCGCTGCTGCCCGCCTGCAACGTACGCCACCCCACCATCAGCATGCCTGCAACGACCACCACTACTGCCACGATAAGTGCCGCTGCAAGCCAACGCGGTCGCTGAGGTGGGGTGTCGTCTTCCGGGTGCATGTGGGAGGTCTCTGGAGATGGGGTGCCAGAGTGTGGCGCGAAAGCCATGGCATGGTGAGGTGCGGGCCTTTATTGCAGTCTCTTCCATCAACAAAAACGGCACCCTCGGGTGCCGTTTTTCTGGAAGGCTGGCTTACGCCGCTTTTACCTTCAAGCGCCAAGCATGCAGCAAGGGCTCGGTGTAGCCGCTGGGCTGCGCCAATCCCTTGAACACCAGCTCAGTCGCTGCTTGATACGCCGCGCCCTTGAATTTGCCCACCATGGGGGTGTAGAGCTTGTCGCCGGCGTTTTGCTTGTCCACCTTGGCAGCCATGCGCTGGAAGGTTTCTTCCACTTGCGCCTTGGTGACCACACCGTGGTGCAGCCAGTTGGCCATGTGCTGGCTGCTGATGCGCAGGGTGGCGCGGTCTTCCATGAGGCCGATGTCGTTGATGTCGGGCACCTTGGAGCAGCCCACGCCTTGGTCCACCCAGCGCACCACGTAGCCCAGGATGCCCTGGGCGTTGTTGTCCAGCTCAGCTTGCTTTTCGGCGTCCGTCCAGTTGGGCGTGGCGGTCACGGGAATCTGCAGCAGGTTGTCCAGAATCCCGGGGCGGGCTTTCTCGTAGTTGGTCTTTTCCAGTTCCTTCTGCACGTCGCTCACCAGCAACTGGTGGTAGTGCAGGGCGTGCAGGGTGGCGCCGGTGGGGCTGGGCACCCAGGCGGTGTTGGCACCGGCCTTGGGGTGGCCGATTTTTTGCTCCATCATGGCCTTCATCAGGTCGGGCATGGCCCACATGCCCTTGCCGATCTGCGCCTTGCCGCGCAAGCCGCTAGACAAGCCCACCAGCACGTTGTTCTTTTCATACGCCGCAATCCATGCGCTGCTTTTCATGTCCGCCTTGCGGATCATGGGGCCGGCCTGCATGGCGGTGTGCATCTCGTCGCCGGTGCGGTCCAGGAAGCCCGTGTTGATGAAGGCCACTCGGCTTTGGGCGGCGGCAATGCAGGCCTTCAGGTTCACGCTGGTGCGGCGCTCTTCGTCCATGATGCCCAGCTTCACGGTGCTGTCGGGCAGGCCCAGCATCTGTTCTACGCGGGTGAACAGCTCGGCTGCAAACGCCACTTCTGCGGGGCCGTGCATCTTGGGTTTGACGATGTAGACCGAGCCTTTGCGCGAGTTGCGGATGGCGTCTTTCTTGGTCTTCTTGAGGTCATGCAGGGCGATGGTGGTGGTGACCACGGCGTCCATGATGCCTTCGGGGATTTCTTTGGTGCTGCCGTCCGCTGCGGTGTAGGTGATGGCCGGGTTGGTCATCAGGTGGCCCACGTTGCGCACAAACATGAGGCTGCGGCCGTGCAGCTTGACTTGCCTTTTGCCGTCGGGCGCGGTGTACACGCGGTCGCCGTTCAGACCACGGGTCAGTGTTTTGCCGCCCTTGTCAAAGCTCTCGACCAAAGTGCCTTGAAGAATGCCCAGCCAGTTGCCATAGGCCAGCACCTTGTCTTCAGCGTCCACCACAGCCACGGAGTCTTCCAGGTCCAGGATGGTGGAGAGGGCTGCTTCAAGCACCAAGTCGCTTACACCTGCTGCATCGGTTTTGCCGATGGGCGTGGCGCGGTTGATGATGATGTCCAAGTGTAGGCCGTTGTGAATCACCAGCACGCTGGAAGGATCTTTGGCAGAGCCCTGGAAGCCCACGAACTGGTCCTTGTCGGCCAACTTGGACGTGCTGCCGTCCTTCAGGGTGACGACCAAGTCACCGCCCTTGATGGCGTAGCCGGTAGAGCCTACGTGTGAGCCTTTTTTGAGCGGTGCGCAGCGGTCCAGCACGTGGCGAGCGTATTCGATGACTTTTTTGCCGCGCTTGGGGTTGTAGCCCTTGGGGCCCACCTTTTCGCAGCCCTTGTCTTCGCTGATCACGTCGGTGCCATACAGCGCGTCATACAGCGAGCCCCAGCGCGCGTTGGCGGCGTTCAAGGCATAGCGGGCGTTCAGCACGGGCACCACCAGCTGGGGGCCGGCTTGGGTGGCCAGCTCGGCATCCACGTTTTTGGTGGTGATCTTTACCTTCTTGGGGCTCTCGACCAGGTAGCCGATTTTTTCCAGAAAGGCCTTGTACGCAGGCATATCAGTGATGGGGCCGGGGTTGGCTTTGTGCCAGGCATCCAGCTCGGTTTGCAGGCGGTCGCGCTCGGCCAGCAGGGCGATGTTCTTGGGGGCCAAGTCGGCCACGATGGCGTCGAACCCTTTCCAGAACGCCTCGGGCGTGATGCCGGTGCCTGGCAAAACTTTGTCCTGGATGAAGCTATGCAGGCTGGTTGCTACCTGAAGGCGGTGCTCAGTAGTGCGGGGTGTCGTTGTCGTCATGGTGGGCCTTTCAAAGGAAGGGGCGGTCAACAAAGTGAAAACAGGTCGCGCGAGGGGGAATGTCCTCAGGCTATGGATGTACTGTATTCCATCCTTTGCAGATTACTATATGGAAGAATATCAATCGATTTGTGACTTTTCAGGATGTAGTTCATGCCCATACGCCATCTGGTGCTGCTGAAGTTCAAAGCCGACACGGAGCCCGCACAGGTGCAGGCCATAGAAGCCGCGTTTGCCGCATTGGCAAGCAAGATCAGCGCCGTGCAGAGCCTGGAGTGGGGCACCGATAACAGCCCCGAAGGCCTGGCCAAAGGCTTTACCCACTGCTTCAACCTCACTTTCGCGGATGAGGCCGGCCGCGCAAGCTACCTGCCACACCCCGATCACTTGGCGTTTGTGGAGATTTTGAAACCCACGTTGGACGACGTGCTGGTGTTGGATTACGCCGTGTAATTTGTGAAGATACCCGCCATGACAAGCGCTAACCCGACCTACCCCTCCGAGCAAAGTGGGCCCGAAGCCCGAACCCTCCCCCTCGCGGGCATCCGCGTTGTTGAATTCACCCACATGGTCATGGGTCCTACGTGCGGCATGACGCTGGGCGATTTGGGGGCTGAGGTCATCAAGGTCGAACCCTTGGCAGGCGACAGTACGCGTAAGCTGTTGGGCAGTGGCGCGGGCTTCTACCCGCTGTTCAACCGCAACAAGAAGAGCATTGCGGTGGACCTCAAGAGCGCAAAGGGCCGTGAGATTGTGCTCAAGCTGATCGCCACGGCCGACATCGTGAGCGAGAACTTCAAAACCGAGACCATGCAAAAGCTGGGCTTGGACTACGCGTCTTTGAGCAAGCTGGACCCGCGCCTGATCTACGTAAGTCACAAAGGCTTTCTGCCCGGCCCCTACGACCATCGCACCGCGCTGGACGAGGTGGTGCAAATGATGGGCGGCCTGGCCTACATGACCGGCCGCCCGGGCGACCCGCTGCGCGCAGGCTCCAGTGTGAACGACATCATGGGCGGCATCTTCGGTGCGGTGGGCGCCATGGCCGCACTCATGCAGCGCCAGCAAACCGGCAAGGGCCAGGAGGTGCAAAGCGCGCTGTTTGAAAACAACATCTTCTTGGTGGCCCAGCACATGATGCAGTTCGCCGTGACCGGCAAAGCCGCCGCGCCCATGCCCGAGCGCATCTCGCCTTGGGGCATTTATGACGTGTTCAGCGTGAAGGACAAGGAGCAAATTTTTCTGGCCGTGGTGGGCGATGGGCAGTGGAAAACCTTTTGCGAGGCCTTTGCCTACGCCGACCTGTTTGCCGACCCGCGCGTCACCACCAACAACGACCGCGTGCTGGCGCGCAGCTGGCTCATCCCAGAACTGCGCACACGCCTGGCGCAGTTCAGCCGTGCAGAGCTGTCACAGCGCTTTGAGCACGTGGGCCTGCCCTTCGCGCCCATCACCGATCCACAGCATTTGTTTGACGACCCGCACCTGCAAGCCACCGGCGGCTTGGCACCCATGGAGCTGCCGGATGGCCGTCAGACCCAAGTGCCCTTGTTGCCACTGACGCTGGGTGGTGAGCGCCTGGGCCTTCGCTTGGACCCGCCCAAGCTGGGCGAGCACACCGACGCGCTGCTGCAAAGTCTGGGGTACAGCGCGGACGAAGTGGCGGCGCTGCATGCACAAGGCGTAGTACTATGAAAAATATAGCGGTTTGCGCATATCTGGCGTGCGCTAGAGGCCTGAGCGGCAGTGCGGCCTGCTCCGTGTCCCCCGCCCGCGTTGCGGGCTCCTCCTTGACCTGCGCAGACCGCACTGCCGTTCAGGCCTCCCGGAGCTAGCCATGGACAAGCTCAAGCAACTCGAATCCTTCGTCTCGGTCGCCACCCGTGGCAGCTTGACCGCAGCCGCCAATGCCGAAGGCGTGGCCCCCGCCATCATGGGCCGTCGGCTTGACGCGCTGGAAGAGCGCCTGGGCGTGAAGTTGCTGATCCGCACCACCCGGCGCATCACACTCACGCACGAGGGCAGTGCGTTTCTGGAAGACTGCCAGCGCATCATTGCCGACGTGACCAACGCAGAGGCCAGCGTGAGCGCCGGTGGCGTGAAGGCGGCAGGCCATTTGCGTATTACGGCGCCTGCTGGTTTCGGCCGCCGCCATGTGGCGCCGCTGGTGCCCAAGTTCCGCGAGCTGCACCCCGATGTGACGATTTCGCTTAACTTGAGTGACCGTGTGGTGGACATTGCGGGCGAGGGCTTTGACTGCGCAGTCCGCGTGGGCGACATGCCCGACTCATCGCTGGTGAGCGTGCGCATGGCCGACAACCGGCGCTTGTGCGTGGCCACACCGGCCTACCTCAAGCGTCATGGCACGCCCAAAACGCCCGCCGACCTGAGCCGCTTCCATTGCCTCACGCTGTCCAGCGACGCATCCCAAACCCGGGGCTGGGCTTTCAAGTTGCCCGCGGCCAAGGGTGAGCGCGCTGACGCAGGCGAGGTGATTTACCTCAAGCCCGCCGGCCCGTTGGACTGCAGCGATGGCCAGGTGCTGCACGACTGGTGTCTGGGGGGCTACGGCATCGCATGGCGCAGCACCTGGGAGGTGGAAAACGAAATCGCCGCAGGCCGTTTGGTCGCGGTGCTGGAAGACTATGCCGCTCCGCCCAACGGCATTTACGCCGTCTTCCCCCAACGCAAACACATGCCCCTGCGGGTGCGCTTGTGGATCGACTTCATCAAAGAGCGCTACAGCGCGCCGGGGTATTGGCAACGAACCGTGCTTCGGGATTAGTGCTTGCAGACATCCGAAAGAACTATTGCAAGAGCCTTGGCAGCGAATTAGATTAATGCTGATCGCCGGTGTATCCCGGTTCAAATGGGAGCTCTTATGAAAATTAAACGTGTTTTAACCGCAATTGCGTTGGCCGCATCCGCGCTCGGTGCCAGTGCGACTACTACAGTGGGTGGCATCAGCTTCGCGGACAACGCGTTCGCTGATGCGTTGTACTACTCGTTTGGTAGTTACACCACCTCCGGTGGCACTTTGGCGCAAGTATTGACAGACACCAATCCTGGGACCTATGCGTACTCTCGCACACCCGGTGCCAGTTTGTTGCTTGGTTTCACCGATAACAATGTGTTCAATGGTGCCGGTGCAGACTTGGCTGTTTTTGAACTCGGCATTGCAGACTCTGTGAAAGTGAGCTTCGGCGCACAAACATTGTCTTTTCAAACGGTTGCAACGGGTTACACCGCTGGCGGTTATGCGTTGAACGTTGCCTTGGTTGACTTCTCGGCATTCGGCATCGCTAACGGCGCAAACTTGCAATACCAGTCGATTGGCTTGGATACAGTGGCCCCCGGCGGAACTGTTCCCTCCATTTCGTTGGTGGGTGCACTGCACGTGGCGGCTGTACCTGAGCCTGAGACATATGCCATGTTGTTGGCTGGTTTGGGCGCGATAGGGGCCCTGGTGCGTCGCCGCAAGCGCGCCTAAAAGCACTCGACTTCAAATGAAAAAAACCCGCTGAGTTTCAGCGGGTTTTTTCATTTACATGGTGCGGTGGTCAAAACCATTGAGCCGGCTAGCGCTCAAATCCTGCTTTTCATGATCCTGTATGGCGAATTAATGGGCGTCGTCTTCCGAAGGCACGTCAAACTCGTCGTCCAGCGTGTCGCTTTCCATCATTGCGATCTCGGCGCACTGCACGCCGTTGAGTTGATGGCGGTAGGCCAGAAATGCGTGGCGGGCGTTGGTCTCGTCGTCACCTTCGTCATCGGCTGCGGCAGCGGCCAGATGGTGTTTGGCGGCGGCCTGGAAGTGGTGGGCGGCCATGCGGTGGTAGTCGGCTATGGTCTCAAAGTCTTCGTCCACCAGATCGTCTGCCACGGTGTCGGCCATGGGGGAAGTGTCTTGGGTCATTCAGGGCTCGCTTATTCATGAAACACGGCAACACGCCGCCTGTACAGCGTGCGCCTCCGCCGTGAACCCTGTGTGACAGGCACGTGAGGCTTTTGCGACGCGTGGCCGTTTAGACCAGTCCCCAGTCGCGTGCGCCCTTGAACCCGGGAAATATGGTTTTGAGCTGGCTGTCGCTCAGGCCCCACTGGCGCTGGAAGATGCCGCCCAGCACGCTGCGGTATTCGTTCAGCACCGCATAGTCGCGGTTCTGGAACAGGGTGGCCGCCGTCATCTGCACCTGCTCGCCGACCACTTGCTTGCCGCGCACCGCGCCACCCAGCACCCACATCACGCTGCCATGGCCATGGTCGGTGCCGCGGTTGCCGTTTTGGCGGAAGGTGCGGCCGAATTCGCTCATGACCACCACCACGGTGTTGCGCCAGGCGCTGCCCATTTCTTGTGAAAAAGCGGCCAAGCCCTGTCCCAGTTCGTCAAGACGACTGGCCAGATAGCCGGTGGCGCCGCCTTGGGCCACATGGGTATCCCAGCCGCCCACATCCACAAAACCCAGTGCGTATTGCTCGCGCATCAGGCGGGCAATGCGGCGGGCTTCCAACTCGAACCCCTTGGCGGTGATGGCGCCGCGGCTGGCGGCATCCATTTCGGCCGACATTTCGCGCATCACCTGGTCGCGCACCGCAAAGCCGCTTTGTACCGTGCCCTCCAAGCCCGTGCCTTTGTACATGGCAGCAATGATGCTGCTCTGGCGTGTATCTACCGACGGCTTGCTCAGGTTGCGCAGGCTGGTGTTGGGCACCCGCAGGCCCCCTTGCATGGCAATAGGCAGTTGGTCGGTAAACGCCATGGGCGCGGCAGGTTTCGGGCCTTGCAATTGCGCGGCCAGCCGGTTCAAAAAGCCCGAGCCGTATTGGATGCTGCCGTTGTGGAGCTGGCCCAGTTCGATGCTGTCCTGCGTCTCGAAATGGCTGCGCGAGAGGTCGTCGGTACCGCTGAAAGGCACAAAGGCCAATTCGCCTTGCTGGTAGAGCGGATAGAGCGATTCGCGCAGAGCCGGGTGCAGGCCCCAGTCGGCAGAGAGCGGCAGGGCGCTGGCCAGGTCGGCAGAGGGCTTGGCAATCGCAATCTCGGGCCGTACTTCGTAATAGAAGCTGCTGCTGGTGGGCACCAGCAGGCTGGCCGCGTCCATGCCTCCACGCAGGAAGACGAACAAAAACTTGGGCGCCCCGGTACTTGCCACCGCCGTGGCGGCATGCAGGTGCACGCCGGGAATGCCCAGCGCTGCAGCCGCTGCGGTGGTGTGCAAGGCTTGGCGTAAAAAGTGACGACGTTGCATGGCGGACTCCGGTAGGGTGGCCTTGAGCGGGATGGCGAGCGGACGGACGATTAGCGCCGCATGGATTCGGGTGCTGCAAGCAGGAAGGTGTTCCATTCCTGTGGCGAATTGGCCTGGTCCAGCGCAGCGCGCGTGGCCGGGCTCAGGCTGCCCTGAATCGCCTGGTAATACAGCGCGTTGGCCAGCTGGGGAAAGGCAGGTTTTTCAGTGGGTTGCGGGCCATCAGTCTTGAAGAGGCCGGCACTGCCGGAGCCGATCGCCTTGGCAATCTCAAAGCGGGTAGTCAGCTGGCCCGCGCTGTCCCAGCCTGAGGCCACCATGGGGTAGCCGTCCGGCGTCTGGCGGCCATAGAGCGGCTCGCCCATGCGGTTGATCCAGTTCAGCATGGGGCCGACATTGAGGATGACCTTGTCGTCATACGCCAGCCGCACCGAGGACACCACGTAACGTACCGGGTCCTTGAATTTGGTGGGCGGTGCGTTCACAAACTCAGGTGCAGTGAACAGGGTCTCCAATACTTTGGCGATCTGGCCATCGGTCGCTTTCCAGGTGGCCGCCATGCGGTCGATCAGGGCTTGGGGCGGGTTGTCCGAAAGCCAGTAGGTGGCGAGCTTGCGGCTGACGAAGCGTGCGGTGGACGGGTGGCGGGCCAGTGTGTCCAGCGCGGCGTCCACTTCGGCCAGGCCCTCGCCGGTCACGGGGTTGCCCAGCAGGGTTTTGGGGGCCATGTCGTGGCGCTGCGGGTTGAACTCAAACACGCCACGGCGCACATAGAGGCGGTTGAGCTCTTTGCGCAGGTTGGGGTTACCGGTGTTCATGTTCACACCGACGCCAGTGAGTACGCGGGCCAGTTCCTGCACATCCTTCTGGGTGTAGCCACCATCCACCCCCAGGGTGTGCAGTTCCATGAGCTCTCGCGCAAAGTTTTCGTTGATGCGGCCTGCGGCGTTCTGGTCGTTGTCCAGGTAGCGCAGCATGGCCGGGTGGTAGGTCACGGCACCCAGCAGATCGCGGAAGCGCCCCAGGGCGTGCGGCCGCAGAGCGCTGTTCTCGTAGTCGCCCAGCAAGGCGCGCAGGTTGTGCTTGTAGAGGTGCACATTGAAGTGGTTCAGCCAGAACCAGGTCATCTGCTCCTGCACCTGGGCCGGGCTGTAAAGCGCCCGCAGCAGGTGGCGAGTCGCGGATTCGCGGGCCAGGCGGTTGAGCTCTTGCTGGTAGGCCTGCTGGGCGCTTTTCTTCTCAGTGTCATCTTTGAGCGCGTCAGAGTCTTTGCGTTGCTGCTCCATTTTGAGGACCAGATCCGTCAAGCTGGTCTGGCTGATGGTCATGCTGCGCACGGCTTCGCGCGCGGGCTCGGGCAACACAGCGTCGCGGGGCTGGAGTTGCTGCAGCAACCATGTGGCTTGCCCCTGCTGCTCCAGTTGGCGGGCAGTGTGGCTGTTGGCGCCCCAGGTTACCCGGTTCAGCCACTGGTAGTTCTGCGGGGTGGCAGGCGCTGCTGCGCTGTTGAACGCGGCGGGAGGCAGCGGGGCACAGGCCTGCATGCCGGCCAGTGCAGCGCACAGCCACAGAGGGGCCAAGGAATGGGCGGAGGGGAGCATGCGTTTCATGCAGCGCATGGTAGCGCTGCACCCCGCGCCTCACCAACTGTTACTTTTGTAAAGCTGTCAGGCTTTACCGAATTCAGCGCCCAGTTCACCAGCGCGTTTGTGCGCGGCAAACAAGGCTTTGGCAAACAGGTCTTTGACGCCGCTTTCGTCCAGGGACGTGATGGCCGCATACGTGGTGCCGCCCTTGGAGGTAACTTTGGCGCGCAGGGTTTCCGGCGGCTCGGTCGATGCGCGGGCCAGCTCGCCCGCGCCGATGAAGGTGGCCACGGCCAGTTGGTAGGCTTGATCACGCTCCAAACCCAGCTTGGCGCCAGCCTCGGTCATGGCTTCCATGAAATAGAACATATAGGCCGGGCCTGAGCCGCTGATGGCAGTGACCGCGTCGAGTTGCTCTTCAGCGGTCAACCAAACTGTGGCACCGGTGGTGGCGATGACTTCATTGGCCCAGTCTTTGTCCGCCTGGGTGACGGCCGGGCGGCCGTACAGCGCTGTGATGCCCTTGCCGATGAGCGCGGGCGTGTTGGGCATGGTGCGGATGATGCGTTCACTGCCCAGCCATTGGGCGATGCTCTGGCTGGTGATGCCTGCCGCCACGCTCAGGTGCAAGGCATGCTGATTGTGGGCACGCATAGCCGCAGCTGCGTCCTTGAAGGTCTGGGGTTTCACGGCCCAGACGATCATGTCGGCGCCTGCCAAGAACGCTCCGGCTTCTGTCTGTGGGGCGAGGCCGAAGTCCTTGGCCAAGCGCGCCCGTGCTTCGTCCCAGGGTTCCACCACATCAATGTCGGCGGCCGAGAAGCCCTGGCGGAGCAGCCCGCCGATGATGGCGCTGGCCATATTGCCGCCGCCTATGAATGCAATGCGCTTGCCCATGGTGTGTCGTCCTGTGTTATGAAGGTTGGAGCGCGCAAGTCTAGCCAAAGCGGAGGCACCCAAGCCAACGGCGGCTGACAACCCGGACGGGGTTTCAGAGGCTCGTTTGCCGCACTGCGTGCTCCCAGCGCTCCATCAGGTCCTTGGCACGTGCCGGTGGCAAAGTCGGCAAAAAGCGACGCTCGGCCTTCCACAGATCGGTCAGCTCGTCGGTGCTGCGGTACACGCCGGTGGTCAGGCCGGCCAGGTAGGCGGCTCCCAACGCGGTGGTCTCGGTGACTGCGGGGCGCACCACCGGAATGCCCAGCAGATCCGCCTGAAACTGCATGAGCAAATCGTTCACACAGGCGCCACCATCAACGCGCAGCTCAGACACCGCCGCAGCACCCGCGCTTACGGCGTCGCGGCTCATGGCTTGCAGCAGAGCGGCACTTTGGAATGCTATGCTTTCGAGAGCAGCTCGCGCAATGTGGGCGAGCGTTGAGCCGCGGGTAATGCCTGTAATGGAGCCGCGTGCATCGGGCTTCCAATAGGGGGCTCCCAGGCCGGTAAATGCAGGTACAACGATGACGCCTCCGGAGTCCGGCACGCTTTGCGCCAGACTCTGCACCTCGCCGCTGCCCTGAATGGCATGCAGCCCGTCGCGCAGCCATTGCACCACGGCACCACCCACAAACACGCTGCCTTCCAGCGCGAACTGGGGTTGGCTGTGGTAGGTCGCCGCGCCGGGCCGCCCCAAGCTAGACCGCGCCCCATCGGGGGGCAGCGCAGCACGCGGAGCGGCAAGCGTGGGGGCTATTTGCGCGGCACTGGTGGTGATCAAGCCGTTTTGCGAGCTTTGAAAGGTTCCACCGGTGTGCATCAGCATGAAGCAGCCTGTGCCGTAGGTGTTTTTCACCATGCCTGCCTTGAAGCAGGCTTGACCGAAGAGCGCGCTTTGCTGGTCGCCCGCCACGCCGCCGATGGGAATGGCGTGGCCCAGCAGACCGGGCGCCACTTCACCGAACAGGGAGGCCGAGGGCTGGACGGCGGGCATCAGGCTGGCGGGAATGTCCAGCGCGGCCAGCAGGTCTTCGTCCCACAGGTTGGTGTGCACGTTGAACAGCATGGTGCGCGAGGCATTGCTCACATCCGTCACGTGGACTTTACCCTCGGTCAGTTGCCAGATCAGCCAGCTGTCGATAGTGCCGAAGGCCAGCTCACCATTGGCTGCCTGTGCGCGCGCGCCGGGTACGTTGTCCAGAATCCATTTGAGTTTGGTGCCGGAGAAGTAGGCGTCCACCAGCAGCCCTGTTTTCGCTTGTATGGTGTCTGCCAGCCCGCGGGCGCGCAGGTCGGCACAGGTGGGCTCTGCACGACGGTCCTGCCAAACGATGGCGTAGTGGATGGGCACGCCGGTTTTGCGGTTCCACACCACCGTGGTTTCGCGCTGGTTGGTAATTCCCACTGCCCTGACCTGCGCGGCAGTGATGCCGGCTTTGGTCAATGCGTCGCGCGCGGTGGCGAGTTGGATGCGCCAGATCTCCTGGGCGTCGTGCTCTACCCATCCGGGTTGCGGGTAAATCTGTTGCAGTTCCAGCTGGGCCATGGCCACGGTGTGGCCGGTTTCGTCAAACACGATGCTGCGGGAGCTGGAGGTGCCCTGGTCCAAGGCGAGCAGGTAGGTCATGGTTGTCTCCTTCTTGTGGATGGTGTCAGTCTGCAATCACCAGGCGGGCGCCCGCTTCTTCCAGCAGGGCAGGGAAGGGAGCTGGCGGCATGGAGTCGGTGAACAGGCGGTCAATCTGGGCTAGTAGGCCGACTTCGACCATGGCCGGGCGGTTGAACTTGCTGGTGTCGGCGGCCACCCAGACTTCGCGCGCCTGGCTGATGATGGTCTGGGCGACTTTCACTTCACGGTAGTCGTAGTCGCGCAGGGTGCCGTCGGCCTCGATGCCGGAGATGCCGATGACGGCAATATCCACCTTGAACTGGCGGATGAAGTCCACCGCAGCCTCGCCCACGATGCCCTGGTCGCGCCCGCGCACGACACCGCCGACCACGATGACCTCTGACTGGCTATTCGCGCTCAGGATGCTGGCGACGTTCAGGTTGTTGGTAATCACACGCAAGCCCGTGTGCTCCAGCAGTGCCCGCGCCACGGCTTCGGTGGTCGTACCTATGTTCAAGATCAGGGAGCAATCGTTGGGAATGGCCGCAGCAATGGCGCGGGCGATGCGGTTTTTCTCTGGTGCGTTGAGTTGCACCCTTTGCAGGTGTGCAATGTTCTCCACCGTGGAGCTGGGAACCCTTACGCCACCGTGGAAACGGGTCAGCAAGCCCTCGTCCGCCAGTTTTTGTACGTCGCGACGCACGGTTTGCAAGGTCACACCCAGAGACTCTGCCAAGCGCTCTACGGTGACAGAGCCCTGTTCTTGCACGGTGTGAAGCAGTTGAAGTTGGCGAGGGTTCGCGGACATGGGGGTGGATCCTTATGGCGTACGCACTATAAACGAACAAAAACGAATCATATAAGTGACAAAAAGAAAAATAACGAATACGATTACTGACTGCACTCTATTTCACCAGACCTCATGACACCCTACGCCCCCCCCTTGCCCACTCGCCGGGAAGACCTGTTGAATCGCTTGGCCGAGCCCAAGGTTTACGACATTGCGGTGGTGGGCGGAGGCGCTACCGGCTTGGGGGTTGCGCTGGATGCTGCAGCTCGTGGCTTCAGTGTGGTGTTGATCGAGTCGCACGACTTTGCCAAAGGCACGTCCTCCCGTGCAACGAAACTTTTGCACGGAGGTGTGCGCTATTTGGCCCAAGGCAACATTTCCTTGGTGCGCGAGGCACTGCACGAGCGGACGACATTGCTGCGCAATGCCCCGCACCTAGCTCAACCATTGGCCTTTGTCATGCCCTCCTATAAATGGTGGGAAACGCCGTTTTACGGCGCTGGGCTGACTGCGTATGACCTGTTGGCGGGGAAGGCCGGTTTGGGTAAAACTGAGTTTTTGGGCGTCAATCAAACCCGCAATCTGATTCCGCAAGTGGCAACCGGAGGGCTCAAGGGCGGCGTCAAGTACTGGGATGGCCAGTTTGATGATGCGCGGCTGGCGCTGACTTTGGCGCGTACCGCAGCCGCCAAAGGTGCTTTGGTCGTGAACTACTGCAAAGCAACCCAGCTGCAGTATGAGGCTCGCAAGGTGTGTGGCGTCTTGTGTGAGGACACCATCGGGGGGCGCAAGTTCTCGATTCAATCGCGCTGCGTCGTCAATGCAACCGGGGTTTGGGTGGACGCTTTGCGTGAGAAAGACGGTGAGGCCAATCCCCACGACGGCCGTAGCAAGACCAAACCCATGGTAGCGCCCAGCCAAGGTGTACATATTGTGGTGGACAGGGAGTTCCTGGGGGGCGATACGGCCCTGATGGTTCCCAAGACCCAGGACGGACGCGTACTTTTTGCGGTGCCGTGGCTCGGAAAAGTCATTTTGGGTACTACCGATACCCCGCGTCATGATTTAGATCGCGAGCCCAGGCCCTTCAAGGAAGAGGTTGCTTTCATATTAGAAGAGGCAGCCCGCTATCTGAAGAAAGCGCCTACCACGGAGGACATACGGAGCATCTGGGTGGGCTTGCGCCCACTGGTCAAGCCCCAGGAGGATGATGGCGAAAACACCAAAGCCATCAGCCGGGAGCACACGGTGCTGGTGAGCCGAAGCGGTTTGGTGACGGTTACCGGCGGAAAGTGGACGACCTATCGGGCCATGGCAGAGGACGTGCTTGCCAAGTGTGCAGAAAAGAACCTGCTGGAAGCCCGTGCGGCTGGTGCTACCGTGCATTTGCGCCTCCAAGGTGCTGACGGCGTGGGCGTTCGACAAAGCGCTATGTCCATGCCGCAAGGGGCGCACTCCTACGGGTTGGACTATCCGGCAGTGCATGCGCTACCCGGTAGAGGGGTAGAGCTGGCGCCGGGTCTGACCGAGGCCATGGTCCGTTTCGCAGCGCGTTATGAATACGCGGTGACGGTAGAAGATGTGCTTGCCCGCAGGGCGCGTGTATTGTTTTTGGATGCCCGGCTTGCAGCCCGTTTGGCGCCCGAAGTGGCCAGAATTCTTGTGGAGGAGACAGGTTTGCCTCCCAAAGAGGCTGAATTTATCGCTTTGGCGGCTCAATACACCGAAATTCCTGCATAAAAAGTAGTTGACGTCAGAAATCAAGGCTGGCACAATAGTGGGCTTCGCTTGAAAAAGCTGAAGGTTCTGCCCAAATAGAAGTCGTGCAAGTGGTTTGTGCGGTGGATAGCGGGCCCAAGACTGACTTGGTTTTGTAGTTGCCAGTGTGGCAAAGCAGCTCCAGGTGCAAGTTGGGAATAATGAAATGATCCAAACTGAATCTCGACTGGAAGTTGCCGACAACACCGGCGCGAAATCCGTTCTCTGCATCAAGGTGCTGGGCGGGTCTAAGCGTCGCTATGCAAGCGTCGGCGACATCATCAAAGTTTCCATCAAAGAAGCTGCTCCCCGTGGACGCGTCAAAAAAGGCGAGGTCTATAGCGCTGTAGTGGTTCGTACTGCCAAGGGCATCCGCCGTGGCAACGGTTCTTTGGTGAAATTCGACGGCAACGCAGCTGTGTTGCTCAACGCCAAGTTGGAGCCTATCGGCACCCGCATCTTCGGACCAGTGACCCGCGAACTGCGCACTGAAAAGTTCATGAAGATCGTGTCCCTGGCTCCTGAAGTTTTGTAAGGACCCGCCATGAACAAGATTCGCAAAGGCGACGAAGTCATCGTTATCGCAGGTCGCGATAAGGGTAAGCGCGGAGTGATCTCCTTGCGCGCTGACGACTCTCACGTAGTCGTCGAGGGCATCAACTTGGTGAAAAAGCACACCAAGCCAAACCCCATGAAGGGCACAACCGGTGGCATCGTTGAAAAGACCATGCCTATTCACCAGTCCAACGTTGCCATTTTCAATGCAGCAACCGGCAAGGCTGACCGTGTTGGTATCAAGGTGCTGGCTGACGGCAAACGCGTTCGCGTTTACAAGTCCAGCGGCGAAGAAATCAAGGTGGCATAAACATGGCACGTCTACAACAACACTACCGCGAAAAAGTGGCGCCTGAGTTGACAGCCAAGTTTGGCTACACCTCGCCCATGCAAGTGCCACGTTTGACCAAGATTACCCTGAACATGGGTGTGAGCGAAGCCGTTGCTGACAAAAAGGTGATGGATCACGCAGTGTCCGATCTGACCAAGATCGCTGGGCAGAAGCCCGTGGTGACCAAATCCAAGAAAGCTATCGCTGGTTTCAAGATCCGCGAAGGCCAGGCAATCGGTTGCATGGTGACTTTGCGCGGCGTGCAGATGTACGAATTCCTCGATCGTTTCGTGACCGTGGCTCTGCCCCGCGTCCGTGACTTCCGTGGTATTTCGGGTCGCGCTTTTGATGGCCGTGGTAACTACAACATCGGCGTCAAAGAGCAGATCATTTTCCCTGAGATTGAATATGACAAGGTTGATGCCTTGCGCGGCCTCAATATCAGCATCACCACAACGGCAAAGACCGACGAAGAGTGCAAGGCACTGCTCGCTGGCTTCCGTTTCCCGTTCAAGAACTGAGGTGACCTGTGGCTAAAATGGCTTTAATCGAGCGCGAGCTCAAACGTGACAAGTTGGCTGCCAAGTACGCTAAAAAATACGCGGAACTGAAGGCAATCGCAGGTGATGCAAAGCGTTCTGACGAAGAGCGTGCAGCAGCCCGTCTGGGTCTGCAAAAGTTGCCTCGCAACGCAAACCCCACTCGCCAGCGTAACCGCTGCTCCATCACGGGTCGTCCCCGTGGAACGTTCCAGCACTTCGGTCTGGGTCGTGCGAAGATTCGTGAAATGGCTTTTGCCGGAGAAATTCCTGGCATTACCAAGGCCAGCTGGTAAGCGATAGGAGAACCGAACATGAGTATGAGTGATCCCATCGCCGATCTGTTGACACGTATCCGCAATGCACAGATGGTTGCAAAAACAACCGTGTCCGTGCCTTCTTCCAAAGTGAAGATCGCAATTGCGCAAGTGTTGAAAGAAGAAGGCTATATCGACGGCTTCAAGGTATCCACTGAAGACGGCAAGTCTGAGCTGCAAATTGCTTTGAAATATTACGCCGGTCGCCCTGTGATCGAGCGTATTGAGCGCGTAAGCCGTCCTGGCCTGCGTGTTTACCGCGGCAGCGATGCAATCCCTCAAGTCCAAAACGGCTTGGGCGTTGCTATCGTGACTACACCCAAGGGTGTTATGACTGATCGCAAAGCGCGCGCTTCCGGTGTCGGTGGCGAAGTGCTGTGCTACGTCGCTTAACGCTACAGGAGTAAGAAACAATGTCCCGCGTAGGCAAACTCCCCGTCACCGTACCTGCTGGTGTTGAAGTGTCCATCAAGGCTGATCAGATCAGCGTAAAGGGCGCTGGCGGCACTCTGCAACTGGCTCAAAACAGCCTGGTGAACATCCAGAACGAAGCTGGCAAGCTCAGCTTCCAACCTGCTAACGAATCCCGTGAAGCTGACGCAATGACCGGCACTATCCGCCAGTTGGTCAACAACATGGTGGTTGGCGTAACCAAGGGCTTTGAGCGCAAGCTGAGCCTGATTGGTGTGGGTTACAAGGCGCAAGCTACAGGCACCAAGTTGAACTTGGCTGTCGGTTACTCGCACCCGGTGAATCTCGAAATGCCTGCTGGCATTTCTGTGGCCACTCCCACTCCTACTGAAATCTTGATCAAAGGTGCTGACCGCCAACGCGTAGGTCAGATCGCCGCTGAGATCCGTGCGATTCGTCCCCCAGAGCCTTACAAGGGCAAGGGCATCCGCTATGCGGATGAGAAGATTACGATCAAAGAAACGAAGAAGAAATAAGGAGCTGCAACATGTTGAGCAAAAAAGAGCAGCGTCTTCGTCGGGCACGTCAGACCCGAATCCGCATTGCAACGCAAGGCGTAGCACGTTTGACCGTTACACGCACAAACTTGCACATCTACGCCAGCGTTGTCTCCGGCGACGGCGGCAAAGTCATTGCCTGCGCATCGACTGCTGAAGCAGAAGTTCGCAAGTCCCTGGGTGCAACTGGCAAAGGCGGCAACGTCGCTGCAGCACAGATCATTGGCAAGCGCGTCGCTGAAAAAGCGAAGGCCGCCGGTATCGAAAAAGTGGCGTTTGACCGCTCCGGTTTCGCCTACCACGGTCGCGTCAAGGCGCTGGCAGATGCCGCGCGTGAAGCTGGCTTGCAGTTCTAAGCAGATCGGAAATTAAGATGGCTAAAGTTCAAGCAAAAATGCAAGGTAAGGCCGAGGGTCCTGAGGACGGTCTGCGCGAGAAAATGATCGCGATCAACCGCGTGACCAAAGTTGTGAAGGGCGGCCGTATTCTCGGTTTCGCTGCTCTGACGGTGGTTGGCGACGGCGATGGTCGTATCGGCATGGGCAAAGGTAAATCCAAGGAAGTTCCTGCAGCAGTGCAGAAAGCCATGGAAGAAGCCCGTCGCAACATGATCAAGGTTACTTTGAAGAATGGTTCCATTCACCACAAGGTGATGGGTCACCACGGCGCAGCTAGCGTCATGATGGCGCCAGCTCCAAAGGGTACCGGCATTATTGCTGGTGGTCCTATGCGCGCTGTTTTCGAAGTTCTGGGCATTACAGACATCGTGGCCAAGAGCCACGGTTCTTCCAACCCTTACAACATGGTTCGTGCGACCTTGGATGCTCTGTCTGTGTCTACGACACCTGCAGAAGTTGCAGCCAAGCGTGGCAAGACTGTTGAAGAACTCTTCGCTTAATCGGGGACTTCAAAATGACAACACAACAAACTGTGAAGATTCAATTGGTGCGTAGCCCGATTGGAACGAAAGAGTCGCATCGCGCCACTGTGCGTGGCTTGGGTCTGCGCAAGCTCAACAGCGTGAGCGAACTGCAGGATACACCTGCAGTGCGCGGCATGATTAACAAGATCAGCTACCTGGTCAAGGTGCTCTAAGAGGTTGATGATGGAACTGAATAACATCAAGCCCGCTGAAGGCGCCAAGCACGCCAAGCGTCGTGTCGGCCGTGGTATCGGATCCGGTTTGGGCAAGACAGCCGGCCGTGGTCACAAAGGTCAAAAGTCTCGCTCTGGCGGCTACCATAAAGTCGGCTTTGAAGGCGGTCAGATGCCCATGCATCGTCGTCTTCCAAAGCGCGGTTTCAAGTCGCATTTGCTCAAGTTCAATGCTGAGATCACGTTGACTGCCTTGGAAGCTTTGGGTTTGGCTGAGGTCAACCTCGTTGCCCTGAAGCAAGCGGGTGCAGTCGGTGAGCTGGCCAAGGTGGTGAAGGTTATCAATACCGGTGCGATCACTAAAGCAGTGAAGCTGAGCGGTATCGGTGCAACTGCTGGTGCCAAAGCTGCTATTGAAGCCGCTGGCGGCGCAGTAGCCTAATTAGTTTTACGAAAGTAAACGAGTGGTTACAACTGCAGCTCAAACAGCCAAAGCAGGCAAGTTCGGCGACCTGCGTCGCCGGCTTGTTTTCTTGTTGCTGGCGCTGGTGGTCTATCGCTTGGGGGCGCATATCCCGGTCCCAGGCATTGACCCCGCACAACTGCAACAACTGTTTAAGGGTCAACAAGGCGGCATATTGAGCTTGTTCAATATGTTCTCCGGTGGCGCCTTGTCTCGCTTCACGATCTTCGCGCTGGGCATAATGCCCTACATCTCAGCCTCGATCATCATGCAGCTGTTGACCTATGTGTTGCCAGCTTTTGAGCAGTTGAAGAAAGAGGGCGAAGGCGGTCGTCGCAAGATAACGCAATACACCCGTTACGGTACCTTGGGCTTGGCTTTGTTCCAGTCTTTGGGAATTGCTGTTGCGTTAGAGGCGTCTGCAGGCTTGGTGATATCTCCTGGCTTTGGGTTTCGCATGACTACCATCGTGACTCTGACAGCCGGGACCATGTTTCTGATGTGGTTGGGTGAACAGATTACAGAGCGGGGACTGGGTAACGGAATCTCCATCCTTATCTTCGGTGGTATCGCGGCTGGATTGCCGAATGCTGTCGGGGGATTGCTGGAGCTGGTGCGCACTGGTTCGATGAGTATCATCGTGGCTTTGCTGATTGTGGTCGTTGTTGCACTGGTCACGTACTTTGTCGTGTTCGTGGAGCGGGGACAGCGTAAGATTCTTGTGAACTATGCCCGTCGTCAAGTAGGCAACAAGGTGTATGGTGGGCAATCTTCCCATCTGCCATTGAAGCTGAACATGGCTGGCGTTATTCCTCCGATCTTTGCGTCATCCATCATTCTGTTGCCTGCAACGATTGCAAATTGGTTCAGTACTGGCGATTCAATGCGGTGGTTGAAAGACATTGCCGGCACGCTCAGTCCAGGTCAACCTGTTTATGTGATGCTGTATGCGGCAGCTATCGTGTTCTTCTGCTTTTTCTACACGGCCTTGGTATTCAACAGCCGCGAAACAGCGGACAACCTGAAGAAGAGCGGCGCATTTATCCCCGGCATTCGGCCAGGAGACCAAACTGCCAAATACATTGACAAGATTTTGGTTCGCTTGACGCTTGCTGGTGCGATCTACATCACGTTCGTGTGTTTGTTGCCTGAGTTCTTGATATTGAAGTACAACGTGCCGTTCTACTTCGGAGGAACTTCGTTGCTGATTATTGTTGTTGTCACCATGGATTTCATGGCTCAAGTCCAGAACTACATGATGTCTCAGCAGTATGAATCGCTGCTCAAGAAGGCGAATTTCAAGGCTTCTTGATACAAGTAAGTCATCGAGGGAGTGCGTGCAGCTTGCTTGCCAGGCAG
This sequence comes from Rhodoferax mekongensis, assembly GCF_032191775.1. Classification (NCBI taxonomy): domain Bacteria; kingdom Pseudomonadati; phylum Pseudomonadota; class Betaproteobacteria; order Burkholderiales; family Comamonadaceae; genus Rhodoferax; species Rhodoferax mekongensis. The sequence goes on from NZ_CP132507.1 coordinate 977,572, forward strand.
CGCGGCATTCAGATAGCAAGTTAGAGCGCTTGTTCCGCGCGAATCAAAGTCGGGACTGGGCGAAGAGTTTTAGGAGAAGAAAATGAAAGTTTCGGCTTCGGTCAAGAAAATTTGCCGCAACTGCAAAATCATCCGACGCAAAGGCGTTGTGCGCGTGATCTGTACAGATCCACGCCACAAGCAGCGTCAGGGTTAATTGCAAGAGTTTTAGAGGACGAAAATGGCACGTATCGCTGGCATCAACATTCCGCCGCACCAACATTCCGAAATCGGCTTGACAGCTATTTTCGGTATCGGACGCACCCGCGCACGCAAGATTTGCGAAGCCTGTGGCATCGCTTACTCGAAGAAAGTCAAAGACTTGACTGACTCCGATCTTGAGAAAATCCGCGACCAAATCGCTCAGTTTACAATTGAGGGTGATTTGCGCCGTGAGACCACCATGAACATCAAGCGTTTGATGGACATTGGTTGCTACCGCGGGTTCCGTCACCGCCGCGGCCTGCCGATGCGTGGTCAACGTACTCGCACGAACGCACGTACACGCAAAGGCCCTCGTAAGGCAGCTGCGTCTTTGAAGAAATAATAGGGATTGAGAGACCACTATGGCAAAGGCTCCCGCTAATAACGCAGCACAGCGCGTTCGCAAAAAGGTTCGCAAGAACGTTGCCGACGGCATCGCTCACGTGCACGCTTCGTTCAACAACACGATCATTACCATCACCGATCGCCAGGGCAACGCGTTGTCTTGGGCATCGTCCGGTGGTCAGGGTTTCAAGGGCTCCCGCAAGTCCACTCCGTTTGCTGCCCAAGTAGCATCTGAAGTGGCTGGCCGCGCAGCTCTGGAACAAGGCATCAAGAACCTCGACGTTGAGATCAAGGGCCCCGGCCCCGGTCGCGAGTCTTCGGTTCGCGCCTTGGCTGCACTGGGTATCCGCATCAACATGATTGCAGATGTGACCCCCGTGCCGCACAACGGTTGCCGCCCTCAAAAGCGCCGCCGTATTTAATTTAAACCAAGCCCACCGCCACCAACTTTTGTTGGTGGCTCGCGCGTTTCTACGCGTCAGATGACATAAAAGGAAGATCAAGTGGCACGTTACCTAGGCCCCAAGGCCAAACTTTCCCGCCGCGAAGGCACAGACCTGTTTTTGAAGAGCGCACGCCGCTCTATCGCTGACAAGGCAAAATTTGACTCCAAGCCAGGCCAGCACGGCCGCACCTCTGGTGCCCGTACTTCTGACTACGGTCTGCAATTGCGTGAAAAGCAAAAAGTAAAGCGCATGTACGGTGTGTTGGAGCGCCAGTTCCGCCGCTATTTTGCTGAAGCAGATCGTCGTCGTGGTAACACCGGCGCCAACTTGATGGTTCTGTTGGAATCCCGTCTGGACAACGTTGTATACCGTATGGGTTTTGGCTCCACACGCGCAGAAGCCCGTCAGCTGGTTTCTCACAAAGCGATCACTGTCAACGGTAACCCCGTGAACATTCCTTCCTACATGGTGAAGGCCGGTGACGTTATCGCTGTCCGCGAGAAGTCCAAAAAACAGAATCGTATCGTTGAAGCCCTGCAATTGGCCCAACAAGTCGGTTTGCCCGCATGGGTTGAGGTGAGCGTTGAAAAGGCCGAAGGCACTTTCAAGACTGTTCCTGATCGTGACCAATTCGGTGCTGACATCAACGAATCATTGATCGTTGAATTGTATTCCCGCTAATCGTTTCGGGTTTTTGTAATCGTTCCTTTGCTGCGGGGCACTGCGGCAAAGGTACTTCACCAGCCTTACCGATGTAACGAGTCGGGGGTATTGAGAGGAAGTTTGCATGCAAAACAATTTGTTGAAGCCTAAGTCGATCAGCGTTGAGCAACTTGGCCCGAATCGCGCCAAAGTGGCTCTGGAGCCTTTTGAGCGTGGTTATGGTCACACACTTGGGAACGCTTTGCGTCGAGTGTTGTTGTCCTCCATGCCTGGCTTCGCTGCGACTGAGGTGACAATTGCCGGCGTGTTGCATGAGTACTCTTCTATCGACGGTGTTCAAGAAGATGTAGTGAACATCTTGTTGAACCTTAAGGGCGTAGTCTTTAAGTTGCACAACCGCGAAGAAGTTACGTTGAGCCTGCGTAAGGACACCGAAGGTGTCGTTACTGCTGCTGACATTCAAACGCCTCATGATGTTGAGATCATCAATCCTGAGCACGTGATTGCAAACTTGTCGCATGGCGGTAAGTTGGATATGCAGATCAAGGTTGAAAAAGGTCGTGGCTACGTGCCTGGCAGCATGCGCCGCTACGCTGACGAGCCAAACAAGTCAATTGGCCGCATTGTGCTGGACGCTTCGTTCTCGCCTGTTCGCCGTGTGAGCTACACCGTCGAGAGCGCTCGTGTAGAACAGCGTACTGACTTGGACAAGTTGGTTGTTGAGATTGAGACTAACGGTGCTGTGACAGCAGAAGATGCAGTTCGCGCTTCCGCCAAAATCTTGGTCGAACAGTTGGCAGTGTTTGCACAGTTGGAAGGTAGCGAGTTGGATGCGTTCACCGCACCTGCGCCACGTGGCAATACGCAATTCGATCCGATTCTGTTGCGTCCAGTGGATGAGTTGGAACTCACAGTTCGTTCTGCGAACTGCTTGAAGGCCGAGAACATCTACTACATCGGTGATTTGATTCAGCGCACAGAAAATGAGCTGCTGAAGACTCCTAATCTGGGTCGCAAGTCTCTCAACGAAATCAAGGAAGTATTGGCCTCCCGTGGGCTGACTTTGGGAATGAAGCTGGAGAGCTGGCCCCCTGCTTCTTTGGAAAAGCGTTAACTCGTATCTGAACCCTTTACAGGGTTCCGTGCCACAGGCAGTACCTGATACGGCTGCCTGTTAATAAAACTGAAGGAAATTAATATGCGTCACGGACACGGTCTTCGTAAACTTAACCGCACTAGCTCACACCGTTTGGCTATGTTGCGCAACATGATGAATTCGTTGATCGAACACGAAGTCATCAAAACCACTGTACCCAAGGCCAAGGAATTGCGCCGTGTAGTGGAGCCCATGATCACTTTGGCTAAAGAAGCTACCGTGGCAAACCGTCGTCTGGCATTCGATCGTCTGCGTGATCGTGACAGCGTCACCAAGTTGTTCGACGTTTTGGGTCCTCGCTTCAAGGCGCGCCCAGGCGGCTACACACGTATTTTGAAAATGGGTTTCCGTGTTGGTGACAACGCGCCCATGGCATTGGTGGAATTGGTTGAGCGTTCTGAAGAAGTTTCTGCAACTTCTGAAGAAGTGAAAGCTTAATAGGTTATAATTCAAGTCTTGACGCGGAGTGGAGCAGCCTGGTAGCTCGTTGGGCTCATAACCCAAAGGTCGTTAGTTCAAATCTAGCCTCCGCAACCAATAGACACGTGGAATTCCACGGCAGCAAAGGCTCACTTCGGTGGGCCTTTTTTGTTTTGTGCCCAATCTGTGCCCATTCTGTGCCCCGGTCGTGCCCATCCGGAAGGGCTTTGAAGAAGTTTGGACCATTGGGCAAATTCCGCTCAGGGCTAGGTGTCGCCGTTCACTGGTGTCCTGTTTCCGGCACCGCATTGGCACCAATTTCAGCCGTATTCACCGGATTTTGAGCTGGCAAGCGACGTTCGTTGTTGAATCTTCATGTCAGCAAACTCAAAGTTCATTCACTGCTGCGATCGCTGATTGACTAGACATCTGCACCATCGCCCTGTCAGTCGGCTTCTAAAGGGACGGCCAACAGCGCTCGGCTATGCAATTGCAAATATCCCGACAGGGTTTTCCCTATGCTCACGCTGGTTGATTGGCGCTGCCGATATGTCATAGTCGCGTGCGAAAACAGCGAGCGTGCAAACACTGCACTTGGGCCACAAAAAGAACATGCATTGGGCCCTCATGGGTGTTGATTCCAGCGTCAAACTGAGCCAGATTCCAATCGAATATTGAGCCACCTGGTTTAAAGGTATTTTTGGCTACTCGATTGTGGATAAGTCTACATCTGGCGCGTCTCCTTTCTGTGTTTTTGCCTTGCCGCCTTTGCGTGCTGGCTTAGCCTGCGCACTGGAGTTCTTCAACCTCCAGCTGTCATTGCCGGTCTCCACGATATGGCAGTGATGGGTCAGCCGGTCCAATAGCGCGGTGGTCATCTTGGCGTCCCCAAACACGTTGGCCCATTCCGAGAAGCTCAGGTTGGTAGTGATCACCACGCTGGTTCGTTCGTAGAGCTTGGACAGCAGATGGAACAGCAGAGCACCACCGGACTGGGTGAACGGCAGGTAACCCATCTCATCCAGGATCACCATGTCCACATACATCAGTCGGTAGGCCAGTTGTCCTGACTTCCCCTGCGTCTTCTCCAGTTCCAGGGCGTTGACCAACTCGACCGTAGAGAAGAACCGCACCCGTTTGCCATGGTTGCGAATTGCTGCAACCCCAAGACTGGTAGCCAGATGCGTCTTGCCAGTGCCTGGCCCGCCAATCAGAACAACGTTATGAGCCGACTCTAAGAATTTCATTTGGTGCAGATCGCGAACCAAAGCCTCATCAACATTAGCCTGGCTGAAGTCGAACCCAGCAAGGTCACGGTGTGATTGGAATCTCGCCACCCGCATTTGGTAGGCCATGGAGCGCACCTCACGCTGTGCAGATTCCGCCTTGAGCACCTGGTGTAGCACTGTTTCATGGTCCAACGTCTTGATGCGTGCGGTACCCAGCACCTCCGGCCACGCGCTGGCCATGCCATGCAGGCTTAAGGACTTCAGAGCGGCAACGATGTCATTGGACATGGCGGGCCTCCTGGGTGCGCAGACTGTCGTAGCGCGATACGTTGGCCAGTGGCGGAGTCTGCAATGTCAGCGGCGTATCAATTTGAAGCACTGCCAACGGGCGTGCGCCATCCTTGAGCCGGGCCAGCGTGTTGATGACATGTTCGGCGCTCGCACGTCCTCCTTCCAGCGCAATCTCGATGGCCACCAGAACAGTGTCCAGGCCATGCATAGGGATGGCACTGAGCACCTGCGCCATCACGCGGTCCCCTCCCGCGTTCTTAAGTAACTGCCGTTGCAACTCCTGAAGTGGCTCGGGCATGGTCTTGAAGGGGGCGCCGTTGCGCAGGGCACCGGGCTTGCGCTCTATCAGGCTGATGTAGTGGCGCCAGTCATAGAAGGTCTGATCACGCTCAAAGCTGCGAACCAGATCAACCACTTCGCCGTGGCTGTCCACCACGCGAAGGAATTCTGGATACGCCCGCAGACTCACTACCGTGTTCACCCATTCACAAGGCACGCTGTAGCGGTTGCGCTGGAAGTGGATTAGCGCCGTGGAGGTGACCCGCAAAGGTTGCTCCACATAGCCGTCAAATGCCTTGGGCAAGGCCATCAAACGGCTACGCTCATCCTGCATGACATCGGCCACCGTGAGCTCCGGCCAGTCCGGGTGGCTCAGTTCTGCCCAACTGTCCTGACAGGCCTGCAGCAACCAGTCATTGAGCTCGGCAAGACTGGTCCAGCGCTTCTCGGCCGCTTCCCGCCAGATGTGCCGACGCCGGTCCTGGACATTCTTCTCCACGCGCCCCTTCTCCCAGCCCGCTGCGCGGTTGCAGAACTCGGCCTCAAACAGGTAGTGCCCTGTCATCGATTCAAACCGGGCATTGACGCTGCGCTCCTTGCCTTTACCCACCTTGTCCACGGCCGTTCGCATGTTGTCGTAGATGCCACGCTTGGGCACACCGCCAAACACTTCAAAGGCTTTGTTGTGTGCGTCAAACAGCATCTCGTGCGACTGGGTGAAGTAAGCCACCAACACGAACGCCCGACTTGCCGCCAACTTGGTGTGCGCCACTTCCAGACGTTTGCGCAAGCCCCCAATTACTACGTATTCGCAGCTCCAGTCAAACTGGAATGCCTCGCCGAGTTCAAAGCTCAGCGGCACAAACCCCGCATTGCGCGGGACGTTGGCCTGCTCTTGCCGCCAGTTGCTGCAAAAACCATAAACCAGATTCTTGCTGCCGGTAAAACCCATGGCACGGATCGCCTCAAAGTAAGCCCGCACACTACGGCGCTCATGTTTGCCACGGTAACTGTCGGCTTTGAGCCAATTGGCCAATTGCTCTCGATACGGATCCAGCAGGCTTGGCACAGCTGCGCGCTGTGGGTAGCGCGGCTCCACCATCTGTGATTCATTCAACCACTTGGCTGCGGTGTTCCTGGAGATACGCAGCCGTCTGGCCGCTTCGCGCACGGATACGTTCTCACGTAACACCATACGTCTGAGTTTGCTGAGGGTTCCCACGTCTATCACTCCTATGTACCCCTGCTTAAAAATGAAGCAAGGATTGTGGATAACGTGGCTCAGTTTTCGACTAGAATTCGCCTCAAAGTGGCCCAGTGTTCAGTTGGAATCAACAGGCAGGAAGTCCGAAATCGGTTTGAACCCCGTACCAAACCTGGGAAAGTGCCTTCCAACCCAATGGCACAGTGACTTCCACAACGAGGGCGCGCACCAACCCCAATTCATTGATCAAGCAATCCCCATTACGACCTGCGACCAGGAAAAGTCGTGAATATTCTTGCTGTAGTCGCGATGTAATCGTTGTGCTAGCTAAGTTCATGCGCCGATGTTAAGGCCCAGGAGTGCCGACGGCCTGAAATGCAAGCTGCACATACAGTGGGATACCGATCACCAAGTTGAGCGGTAAAGTGATCCCCAGTGACATTCCGAAATACAGCGCCGGATTCGCTTCAGGCATCGAATGTTTCAACACTGCTGGTACGGCAATGTACGAGGCGCTCGCGGCAAGCACCATTAAAAGCGCCAAGTCCCCAGCCGCCAGACCAAAGACATATCCCAAACCCAAGGCAAGACCGGCATGTAGCAAAGGGGCAACCACCGCGTAGGCGTAGATCCATGGTGTCTGTCCTTTCAACTTGGGAAGGTTGCGGGCCGCACTGAGTCCCATGTCGAGGAGGAAAAACGCCAGCATCCCCTTGAACAGGCTGCCCGTAAAGGGTTCCATAGCCAGCTTGCCATCCTGCCCTGTCATGAAGCCGATGGCCATGGAACCCAGCAAGAGAAACTGCGCACCGTCGGTCAGCGCCTCATGCAGGACACTTTTCAAACTACCTTGTGCAGGCGCATTTGGTGACGCATTGGCCACGACAGGCTGGCGCTTACGGAGCTGAGCTGCGATTGCGATGGCAATAATGATTGCAGGTGACTCCATCAACGCCATGGCTGCGGCCATGTGGCCACCAAACGCGTAACCGCGGGACTCCATGTACTGAACAGCGGTGATGAAGGTCACTGCACTCACGGACCCGTAAGTCGCAGCAACCGCGGCGGCGTCAAACGGTGCCAACAGCTTGCGCATGACCAAGTATCCGATTCCGGGGATCAAGACTGCCAGTAAGAGCGCGAGTGCCAAAGCCATGGCCACATCCGCGGTAAACCCCGATTTAGCCAACGCAAAACCACCTTTCAGACCTAAAGCCATGAGGAGGTACAGCGCCAGAAAGCGCGAAATTTGAGCGGGGACTTCCAGATTCGATTTGAGAAAACCGGCGAGAACGCCCAGAAGGAAGAAAAGGATAGCGGGGTCTAGAAGTGCTTGCATGTGAGAGTCCTGGAGGATGTAGCGATCCTAAAAACAAGAACTCATAAAGTAAAATCAAAATTACCGCATTGCACCATAGGTGTATATCTATGAACGTCACTTTCAAGCAACTGCGAACCTTTCTCGCCTTAGCCGAGCAAGAGAGCATTACTGCCGCCTCTCGTGCATTGCACGTCACGCAGCCCACCGTCTCCATGCAGCTCAAGGAGATAACCGACAGTGTCGGCATGCCCTTGTACGAGGTAACGGGCAAAAAACTGCAGTTAACCGAGGCCGGCCGCGACCTCGAGGCCACCGCACGGGCCATGCTCCATGAATGGGACCTGTTCGAACAAGGCATTGCCGCAAGGCGTGGGCTGACTGCGGGTCGTCTTCGGCTGGCCGTGGTGAGCACCGCCAAATACTTCACGCCCCGTTTGTTGGGAGATTTCTGTCGCATGCATCCAGAGGTGGAGATATCGCTGGAAGTACTGAATCGCGACGGCGTGGTGCAGCGCTTACGCGAGAACGTGGATGACCTCTACATCATGTCCAAGCCACCCGCCGACATTGATGCCGTCGCCCACGCATTTCTGGCCAATCCCCTCGTGTTGATTGCACCACTGGCCCATCCAATGGCGCTGACAAAAAACATTGCATTGGAAGACTTGCAGGCCGAGCGCTTCGTACTGCGCGAAAAAGGGTCCGGCACTCGCCTCAATACCGATGCCCACTTTGCGTCACACCATTTCATTCCGCGTATCCGCTTGGAAATGGGAAGCAACGAGGCCCTTAAGCAAGCGGTCGCAGGGGGGCTGGGCCTATCGGTGGTTTCACGGCACGCGTTGGGTCCGGACATCGCAGGCCAAGGACTCGCCGTACTGGAAGTGAAAGGCTTTCCCATCGTTTCCAACTGGTACACAGTGCATTTGCAGGGCAAGCGCCTGTCACCCTTGGCAGAGGCCTTCATGGGCTACCTGGAGCGCTTCGCTGTGGCGGGGTGATCGCGCAGGGCCACGACCTACAATCCAGCCCTTTTGCGCGCACATTCAGCATGGACATTATCGTCAACGAAGAGCTCAAGGCTTACATCGACCCACTTACCCCTGAAGAGCATGCTGCGTTGGAGCGAAGCATCCTGAATGAGGGGTGCCGGGACGCCCTCGTGCTATGGGGTGATGTGCTGGTGGATGGCCACAACCGCTATGGCATCTGCCGCAAGCACGGCCTGCCATTCAACACCGTGCAGAGTGCCTTGTTCAAATCCATGGATGACGTGCACCTTTGGATGATCGACCAGCATCTGGGGCGCCGAAGTGTGTCTGACTTTCAGCGCGGTGTTCTGGCTTTGCGCAAACGCGAAATTCTGGCGGCGCGCCAACAGCTGGCCCTCGTAGACGCCTTGTCGGCAGAACCTGCCCCACAGGCGACAAGCGAAAGCACGGTCACCTCAACTCCAATCACCGACGCACCGGTTGCACCCGCCTTCAAAAGTCGGGAAGACCTTGCCAAGGCCGCACGCCTGAGCAGCAGCCAGGTGGTGATGATTGAAAAAATCCAGAAGCAAGCGGCTCCAGAGCTGGTGGCCGCCGTGAAATCAGGTGTCATCTCCATCAATGCAGCCGCTGCAGTGGCTACTTTGCCCGCAGAAGAGCAGGTCGCAGCAGCGAGCGCCGGCAAAGAGGAGCTCAAGCTTGCTGCCAAGCGCGTGCGGGACGCCAAGCGTGCAGCCCGTGAAGCGATGGCTGAACATAGTGTGCCGGCCTTCGCACCTGACGACGCTGCCACAGAGGGAATAGACCCCTTAGCCACCGTCGCAGCACTTCAACAGCGAGTAGCGGCACTGGAAGCAGAGAACGCGGAACTGCGCCAGCAGCTGCAAGCCTTGAGAAATCCGTGACTGGAGTGGCGAGTTCGATAACCCTCGGGGCCACATTGATGTAGCACGGAGTGGGCGGATATTGCAAAATGGAATAACTAAGAGTGCATATCCGCAGTTGCAATAGCAGTTGCAAAGGGCGATAGTCGCACGCAGTGTGATTCGAAAAACCGTTCAGGAGACAAACATGAACAAACGCCACTTCCTCCGCGCAACCGCATTGGCCTCGTTGGCAATCGCCGGTTCCACTGTCTTTGCCCAAGACAATATTTTCAAAATCGGCTTGATCCTGCCCATGACCGGACAGCAGGCCACCACAGGTCGCCAGATTGAGGCAGCCGCCAAGCTCTACATGGCCCAAAACGGTGACACCGTTGCCGGCAAGAAAATCCAGCTCATCATCAAGGACGACACCAGCATCCCTGACGTGACCAAGCGCATGGCGCAAGAGCTGATCGTCAATGACAAGGTCAATGTATTGGCCGGCTTCGGTATCACCCCCTCCGCGCTGGCAACAGCGCCTCTGGCCACCCAGTCCAAGACCCCTCAGGTGGTGATGGCTGCTGCCACTTCCAGTATTACAGAAGCGTCGCCCTATATCGTGCGCACCAGCTTCACGCTGCCGCAAGCTGCAGTCGCCATTGCTGACTGGGCTCCCAAAAACGGCATCAAGAAAGTTGTGACCCTGGTGTCTGACTACGGTCCCGGCCTCGATGCAGAGAAGTTCTTCAAGGATCGCCTGACCTTCAATGGCGGCACCATCGTCGACAGCCTGCGCGTGCCCATGCGCAACCCTGATTTCGCCCCCTTCCTGCAAAAAGTGCGCGACCTGAAGCCCGATGCATTGTTTGTGTTCGTGCCCTCCGGCGCAGGCGCAGCGGTGATGAAGCAGTTCTTGGAGCGCGGCATGGACAAGGCCGGCATCAAGCTCATCGGCCCCGGCGACATTACCGATGACGACCAGTTGAACGACATGGGCGATGGCGCCTTGGGTGTGGTCACTTCGCACCACTACTCGGCAGCCCACCCCTCCGCCGTCAACAAGAAGTTTGTCGAAGCCTTCAAAAAGGCCAACAACAACTTGCGTCCCAACTTCATGGCGGTGGGTGGCTACGACGGTATGCGCGTGATCTACGAAGCGCTCAAGGCTACCAAGGGCCAGGGCGGTGGTGATGCCTTGTTGGCAGCCATGAAGGGCCAGATTTTCGAGAGCCCCCGCGGCCCGATCTTCATCGACGCCCAGACCCGCGACATCGTGCAGAACATCTATTTGCGCAAAGTGGAGAAGAAAGACGGCCAGTTGTACAACGTGGAATTTGATGTGATCAAAGACGTCAAAGACCCAGGCAAAGCCCGTTAATCGACTTATCTGACCGCTGACGACCGGCGGCAGTCTGCAGGCAAAAAAGCGATGGCAACCCCCTCGCTTTTTTGTTGCCCGGACTCCGCCGATTTCCAGCAAGAACGACCCGGACACCACCTTTATGTTGACCATCCTCTTTGACGGCATTGCTTACGGCATGTTGTTGTTCATCCTCGCGGTCGGCCTCGCCGTCACCATGGGCTTGATGAACTTCGTCAACCTCGCACACGGCGCCTTCGCCATGGTTGGCGGCTACGTCACTGTGCTGTTGATGCAGCGCCTGAATGTGCCTTTTCTTGTCTGCCTGCCCATTGCATTTCTAACGTCGGCTGTGCTGGGTGCCATCCTGGAGCGCACCCTGTATCGCCCCTTGTACAAGCGGCCGCACCTGGACCAGGTGATGTTCTCCATCGGCTTGACCTTCATGGCGGTGGCCGCGGTGGACTACTTTGTGGGCTCCACCCAGCAGATCGTGCAGCTGCCTGAATGGCTCAAAGGACGCACCGAAATCGGTGAGGGTGCCTGGATGCTGGGCATGGGCCACTACCGCCTGTTCAACATCGCCGTGTGTGCCGCACTGACCATTGCCCTGCAGCACATCCTGACCAAAACCCGCTTCGGCAGCCGCCTGCGCGCATCGGTGGACGACCAACGGGTGGCCGCCGGTTTGGGCATCAATGTGAATGTGGTGTTTCTGGCTACCTTTGCGGTGGGCTCCGGCCTTGCCGGTCTGGGCGGCGCGCTGGGCGCCGACGTGCTGGGCATGGATCCCACCTTCCCGCTCAAGTTCATGATTTACTTCTTGATCGTGGTGGCCGTGGGCGGTACCTCCAGCATTACCGGGCCACTCTTGGCAGCATTGCTCTTGGGCATTGCTGACGTCGCAGGCAAGTACTACATCCCCAAACTCGGCGCCTTCATTGTGTACAGCCTGATGATCATCATCCTGGTCTGGCGCCCGCAAGGCCTCTTTGTGCGCAAAGGTGGCAAGGCATGAACACCCCGGACTCTTCTTCCATGAACAACACCAATATCCTGATGCGTGCCGGCCGCTGGCGCTGGTGGGAGCTGCTGCTCTGGGCAGTGGCCCTGTCATTGCCCTGGGTCATGAACACCCACGCACTCATCATCAACGAGATTGCCATCGTTGCCCTGTTTGCCCTGTCCCTGGACATCATCCTCGGGTACACCGGCATTGTGTCGCTGGGCCATGCGGCCTTCTTCGGCATGGGCGCCTATACCGCAGCCTTGTTCTCCAAGCACATCAACCCCGACCCCTTGTTCGGTCTGGCAGTGGCCATGGTCGTATCCACGGTGCTGGGCGCCATTTGCAGTGTGACCGTGCAGCGCGGTACCGACCTGACCCGCCTCATGGTGACCATGGGCGTGGGCCTGATCCTGATGGAACTCGCCAACAAGCTCGACTGGCTCACCGGCGGTGCCGACGGCCTGCAGGGCGTGATGATGGGCCCCTTGCTCGGCCGCTTCGAGTTCGACCTGTACGGCAGCACGGCGGCCACCTATTCCATCGTGGTGTTGTTCATCATGTTTGTGTTGGCACGCCGCTTTGTGAACTCGCCTTTCGGCAGCACGCTCAAGGCCATTCACGACAACCGCTTGCGCGCCATGGCCATCGGCATTCCAGTGGCCAGCCGCATCGCAGTGGCCTACACGGTAGCTGCAGGTGCTGCCGGCATGGCCGGGGCGCTGCTGGCGCAGACCACCGGCTTTGCCTCGCTCGACGTGTTCGAGTTCCACCGCTCAGCAGACTTGGTGCTACTGCTGGTGATCGGCGGCGTGGGCTGGTTGTATGGCGGCGTCATCGGTGCCATCGTGTTCAAGGTGTTGCAGGACGCTATCTCCAGCATCACCCCGCAGTACTGGACCTTCTGGATCGGCCTTTTCCTCGTGGTGCTCATGCTGGTGGGCCGCGAGCGTGTGGTGCGCCCCTGGACCTGGTTCGGCACATCGTCCTCCAAGAAGAAGGAAGGTGCTGCATGAGCGCCACCTCTACTCCCATGAATTCCAACACCGTACTCAGCGCGCAAGGGCTGGTGATGAAGTTTGGCGGCATCACCGCCACCAACAACGTCACGCTTAACCTGCAAAAAGGTGCGCGCCATGCACTCATCGGCCCCAACGGCGCCGGCAAAACCACACTCATCAACCTGTTGACCGGCGTGCTCCAGCCTACGGAAGGCCGCATCGTCCTCGAAGGGGAAGACATCACGCATTTGGCACCGCACCAGCGTGTGCGCCGCGGCATGGTGCGTACCTTTCAGATCAACCAACTGTTTGACAGCATGAGCCCGATGCAAACCCTGGCCATGGTGGTCAGCCAGCACCAGGGCCTGGGCGGCAAGTGGTGGCAGCCGCTGGGCGCCCAGCGCAGTGTGCTGGAGCGGTGCGAGCAACTGCTCGAGCAGTTCCACCTCAGCAGCGTCATGCACCAGGAAACCCGGGTGCTGGCTTACGGCAAGCGCCGCCTGCTGGAGATTGCGATTGCGCTGGCCTGCGAGCCGCGCGTGCTCTTGCTCGACGAACCGGTGGCCGGTGTGCCTGCCGGCGAGCGCGAAGAGCTGCTGCAAACCGTGGCAGCCCTGCCGGCGGATGTGTCCATCCTTTTGATTGAACATGACATGGATCTGGTCTTCAGCTTTGCAAACCGCATGACGGTGCTCGTCAACGGCACCATGCTCACCGAGGGCAACCCCGAAGAAATTGCCAATGACCCGCAGGTCAAGGCGGTGTACCTCGGCCACGCCGAAGGCGAAGGAGCGAGCGACGCCGGGCCGCCCCAAGACGCGAAAGCCCCCTCGGGGGGCAGCGGAGCACACGGAGTGGCGAGCTTGGGGGCGGGAGGTCATCATGAGTGAGCTGCTCAAAGTAGAAAACCTGTCTGCCGGTTACGGTGAGGCTGTGGTGTTGCACGGCGTGTCAGTGTCTATCAACGAAGGCGAAACGCTGGCGCTGCTGGGTCGCAATGGCACCGGCAAAACCACGTTCATGAACACCCTGGCCGGCGCCACCCGGCAGCACGCCGGCACCATGCGCTTAGGGGGCGCCGACTTGCACAAAATGCCCCAGCACGAGCGGGCGGCCGCCGGTATCGGCTGGGTGCCGCAAGAGCGCAACATCTTCAAGTCGCTCACGGTGGATGAAAACCTCACCGCGGTGGCGCGCCCGGCCCGCGCCGGCCGCAAGGCCGCGATGTGGACCCCCGAGCGCGTGTACGAGCTATTTCCCCGTCTGGCCGAGCGCAAGACCAACCTGGGCACCCAGCTCTCCGGTGGCGAGCAGCAAATGCTGGCCGTGGGCCGCGCGCTGGTGCTGAACCCCACGCTTCTGCTGCTGGATGAGCCTTGTGAAGGCTTGGCGCCCATCATCGTGCAGGAGTTGTTGCGTGCCATCCGCCGTATCACCCGCGAAGAGGGCCTCTCTGCCATCATCGTGGAGCAGCACCCGCAAGCCATTCTGGCCATCAGCGACACCGCTGCGGTACTGGACCGCGGCACCGTAGTCCACAGTGGCACCGCCCAAGGACTGCGCGAGCAGCCTGAGCTGCTCGACAGGCTGCTGGGCGTGGCCCGATAGCTGGTAATTTGCTATCAAAACAAGAGCTGCTCGCGCATATTCCATAAGCGCCAGTAGCTCTTTTTACTTTAAAGGAGACAAGCATGAACCGTTTCACACGCCGCAGCGCAATGGCTGCTATCGCTGCGTCTGCGCTGACCGCAGCAATCCCCGCTCTTGCCGACACCTTCCCGAGCAAGCCCATCCGCATCGTGGTGCCCTTCGGCGCCGGTGGTGTGGCCGACCTGACGGCCCGCACTGTGGCGCAAAAGCTCTCGGAGTCGCTGGGGCAGCCGGTCATTATCGATAACAAGCCGGGCGCCGGTGGTGTGGGCGCGGGCGAGGCGGTGGCCAAGGCGGAGCCCGATGGCCATACGCTGCTGTTGATGTCCAATGGCACTGCAGTGAGTGCCGGCCTCTTCAAGAGCCTGCCATTCGACGCGCAGCACGACTTCGCGCCCATCTCCACGCTGGGTTACTTTGACTTGGCCGTGCTCGCATCGGCCAATGCACCTTACAAAAATCTGGGCGAGCTCATGGCCTATGCCAAGGCCAACCCCGGCAAGCTCAATGTGGGCACCATCAACATCGGTAGCACCCAGCACCTTGCGGCCGAGTTGTTCAAGTCGCGCACCGGGCTGGACTTCTTGATCGTGCCCTTCAACGGCACACCCGCCCTCACCACGGCCCTGCGCGGTGGGCAGGTAGATGTGGCTATCGAAATCCTCGGGCCCATGATGGGTCAGGTCAACTCCAAGGCGGTGCGCCCGCTGGCCATTCTGGGGGACGAGCGCGCTGCGCAGGTGCCCGATGTGCCCACCGTCATGCAAAGTGGCGTGGCCAATTTCGATGTGTCGTCCTGGAACGCGCTGGCAGCGCCTGCCAAAACACCCAAGGACGTGATTGCGCGGCTGAACAAGGAAGTACAAGCCGCCTTAGCCCACCCCGACGTGAAGAAAAAGCTGTTTGAACTCAACGTGCAAGCCAAGGGCTCCTCACCCGAGAAATTAGGCGAGCTGTTGGGCAGCGAGATCAAGCGCTGGAGCGAAGTCATTTCCAAAGCCGGTGTGCCGCGTTTGTGAAAGTTGCTATGGTTTCAGGAGCTGCTCGCGCATGTTGCGTGGGCGCTAGCAGCCAATTACTTAAAAATTCAAGGGTGGAAGATGAATCTGTCAGCGAGCCGGCTCGGGCTGGTGGGGTATGGCGAAGTCGGGCGCATTTTCAGTGCCGGCCTGTTACCGCACTTTCAAAGCGTCAGCGCATGGGACATCCAATTTCATGACGCTGCGGGTGCGGCCACCACGGGCGGCGTGCTGCAAGCGACCTCCATGCAAGCGCTGTGCGATGCAAGCGATTGGGTGATCAGCGCGGTGACCGCGTCCAACACCCTGTCGGTGGCGCAAGCTGCAGCCCCGCACCTTCGCGCGGGCATGGTGTTTCTGGACCTCAACTCCGCCTCTCCCGGCACCAAGCAGCAAGCCGCTGCACTGGTGCAGGCCACCGGTGCGCACTATGTGGAAGCCGGCGTCATGACCTCGGTGCCGCCCTATGGCATCCGCGTGCCCATGTTGCTGGGTGGCCCGCAGGCCGCCAGCTTGGCCGCCGCTTTGCAGGCGCTGGGCATGGATGCCAAGGCCGTGTCGGCCGACATCGGTGTGGCCTCGGCCATCAAAATGTGCCGCAGCGTCATGATCAAGGGGCTGGAGGCCCTGGTCATCGAAAGCTACACCACCGCGCGTGCCTACGGGGTGGAGGCCCATGTCCTGCCCACATTGGCCGAAACCTTTCCGAGCATCGATTGGGAGAAGCAGGGCTCCTACTTCTTCAGCCGCGTCGCCCAGCACGGCCAGCGGCGCGCCGAAGAAATGCGCGAATCCGCCCGCACCGTGGGCGAGGCCGGCTTTGCGCCCACCATGGCCGGCGCCATTGCCGACAAACAGCAGTGGGTGGCTGACCAGGCCCGCACCGGCGCCTTTGCAAACGTCGCCCCCAACGCCATTTGGCAGGATTACGCTGACGCGCTCCTCGCCCGCCGCACCACTGACTGACAGGTACTGATGCTTGATATCCTGGCCATCACCGGCCCCATTTACCTGTGCATTGCCATGGGTTACCTCTGCACCCGTACGGGTGTGTTCAGCAAACCGGATTTGCGGATACTGGGCAAATTCGTGCTCAACCTGGCCTTGCCTGCGCTGCTGTTCAATGCCATTGCCCAGCGCCCCCTGCGGGATGTGATGCACATGGATTACCTGCTGGCCTATGGCCTGGGCTCAGGGGTCATGCTACTGTGCAGCTACCTGTGGGCCCGTTATATGAACCGCAGCACCGGCAGCTACCGCGCCTTCTTTGCCATGGGCACCGCCTGCTCCAACAGCGGCTACATGGGCTACCCCGTGGCCCAACTGGTGCTGGGCAGCATTGCGCCGGTAGCGCTGGCGCTCAACATGCTGTTTGAAAACCTCATCAAGCTGCCCGTGCTGCTCACCCTGGCCGACAACGCCGATGCCGGCGCGCACCGCACCTGGGGCACCGTGCTGCGGGACATCGCCCGGGGCTGGGTGCGCACGCCCATGCTGGTGGTGATTCCGTTGGCACTGCTGGTGTCCGTCATGGGCTGGGCTCTACCCGGCCCATTGGCGCGCACCATCACGCTGTTCTCGCAGGCGACTACCGGCCTTGCGCTGTTTGTCATTGGCGGGGCTCTCGTTGGTTTGCAGCTCAAGGGCAAGCGCCGGTTAGTGGGGCAGATCACCCTCGGCAAGCTGGTGCTGCACCCGCTGTGCGTGTTTCTCGCGTTTACCTTTGTGGTGCCGATTGCTGACCCGCAGCTGCGCACCGCAGCTTTGCTGTTTGCCGCCATGCCCATGCTGGGCGTCTACCCTATCCTCGCGCTGAAGTACGGCCATGAAGAAGTGAGCGCAGCCACATTGCTGGCCGCGACGGTGGGCTCGTTCTTCACGTTGAATGTGCTGTTGTGGGTGTTGAAGCACTATCCGCTCTGAGGCGCATGGATGCCATGGTGCCAGTGCAGTCAGGCACTACGGGGAGGGCGTCGGCGTCAGTGATGCCGGTGTAATGCGCTCAGCGAACCCCGCTAAGCCCTTCGCCGCCCACCGCCTTCGTGACGGGGCAGTTGACCACGATGTCGGTGAGGTCTAGGCGGACCTGTCCGGCGTCTTCCGCAGCCAGCAGTTCTTCCTCTGATGTCAGTACACGCGCCGTGTGAGGTGCGCGCCATGTGACCAGCACGAGTCGCCAGAGCGGGCTGTAGGCATTGTCCGCATTGAGCGCGCCGATAGGTAGTGGCGCTGACTGAAAAATGCTGATCTGCTCGTTCCCACTGAACTTGTAAACGCGTTCCAACAGGGACTGCGGCGCGCCTATGGCATGGCGCAAGCGGGGGACGTAGTTCACGCCCAGGGCGCTTGCCATGGTGGCGTCAGAGATATCGGTGGTCACATATTCCACCTGCCGGCCATCCACCCAGGCACGGCTCACGGGCAACACCGTTTCGCTGCGCTGCCCTGTGAGGTGTGCGCAGCCAGAAACCAGCATCGCCAAAAGAAGGAGCGCGCTTCTGCGGTGCACGTGAGTGTCCTCAGTCCGCCTTCACCCGCCCGCCACTGATCACCGGCTTCCAGCGGGCAATTTCGGCTGCAATCAGTTTGCCGAAGTTGGCAGGGGTGTCCGGCGTGGCGATGGCGCCTTCTGTGTTCAGACGGGTTTTGAGTTCGGGCGAGTTCAACGCCAGATTGATCTGGGTATTGAGCTTGGCCACCACCTCGGCGGGCGTGCCGGCCGGAGCCACCACGCCATACCACTGGTCAGCTTCGAAGTCTTTGTAGCCCGTTTCCGCCACGGTGGGCAGGTCCGGCAATGCGTCCAGGCGTTTGGGGCTGGAGACGGCCAGCGCACGCAGTTGCCCGGCCTTGACCTGGTTAATGACGGCCGGTGCGCCGGTAAACAACACCTGAATCTGGCCGCCCACCAGGTCGGTGACCGCAGGGGCCGTGCCGCGGTAGGGGATGTGCAGCAGCGAGCTGCCGGTTTGCAGTTTGAAGTACTCTGTCGCCAGGTTGGCCGCGCTGCCGTTGCCGCCGGAGCCGTAGTTCAGCTGGCCGGGCTTGGACTTGGCCAATGCCACCAGTTCTTTCACGCTCTTGGCCGGCACGCTGGGGTGCACCACCAAGACGTTGGGCACGCGCGCCACCCAGGATACAGGCGCAAAGCTCTTGATGGGGTCGTAGGGCAGGTTGGGGTACAGCGAAGGGTTGACCGCCAGCGTGCCGATGTGGCCCATGAGCAGGGTGTAGCCGTCGGCCGGGGCTTTGGCCACGCGGTCGGCACCAATCGAGCCACCTGCACCGGGCACGTTGTCGATGACCACCGGCTGGCCCCAGGCTTCGTTGAGCTTCTGGCCGATGGCGCGCGCCAGGATGTCAGTGGACCCGCCGGGTGTGAAAGGCACGACCAGCCGGATGGGTTTGGCAGGGTAGGTGCCGGCAGTCTGTGCCACTGCAGATTGCGATAGAAACAGGCCGCTAGCGCCCGTCAAGATTGCGCAAGCAGCTATGAATTTGGTAGCGATCCGGGTCATGGGTGTCTCCTCTGAATAGTTGTGCCGGCAGTGTGGGGGCAGTGCCGGTTGCATAGCAAGCAGTGCACGGAATAGCAGCTATGCAAAAAACTGTGAGCACGCTAGCGGTGAATGGCTTCCAGCACCACCTTGCTGACCACGTCCATCGCCTTGCGCTGGGTCTGGGTGGTAGGGCGGCGAGCGGACCACACCAGCATCAGCTGGCTCATGATGCGCGGGCTGTGGATGGATTGCACGGTGAAGGTCTCGGGGTTGTCGAAGTTGCTCAGCGTGTAGCTGGGCAGCACAGCGTGGCCCATGCCTTCTTTCACCAGGTTCAGGATGGCGTTGAGCCCGTCGACCTCCAGCAGCACT
This sequence comes from Rhodoferax mekongensis, assembly GCF_032191775.1. Classification (NCBI taxonomy): domain Bacteria; kingdom Pseudomonadati; phylum Pseudomonadota; class Betaproteobacteria; order Burkholderiales; family Comamonadaceae; genus Rhodoferax; species Rhodoferax mekongensis. Next base: position 996,935 of record NZ_CP132507.1, read on the forward strand.
TCAGGCCGGCGGCCCAGCGCCATCATCTCGCCCTCCAGCAGGATGCGAAAGGCATTGGGCCGGCTGGGCAGGATGAGCGGTAGCGCCGCTACTTCTTTGAGGCTGATGGCGGGCGCCGCTTTGCCTTTGCCTTTTTTGCCGCCGCTGGGGTTGTGCGAGATGAGCGAGAGCTCGTCTTCATCCAGCGTGCTCATTTCCAGGTCGGTGCTCTGGCCGGGGTTGTAAAGCACCGCCATGTCGAGGTTACCCAGGCGCAGGCCTTCGTGCATTTGCACCGAGAAGCCCTCGGTCAGGGTCAGGTGGGCGTGGGGCAGGGCTTCGCGAAAGGCTTTCACCAGCGGCACGGTAATCAGCTTGGACAGGCTGGGCGGCAGGCCTATGGACACCCTTCCGGCCAGCGCGCCGCGGGCGGCGCCCATCTCTTCCCGGGTGAGTTGCACCTGGTGCAGGATGCCGCGGCCGTGCTCCAGCAACAACTTGCCGGCTTCAGTGGGCACTGCGCCACGGCCATTGCGGGTGAGCAGGTTCTGGCGCAGCTCCACCTCCAGCAGACGGATCTGGCGGCTCAGCGCAGGCTGGGCCACGTCCAGCGAGATGGAGGCGCGGGTAAAACTGCCCATTTCGGCCACGCGCACAAAGTATTCCAACTGTTTCAAGTCCATAGCAACAATTCCATAGCGGCTTTCCCAGATGAGCGAGTTTCTTCTGAGAATAGCTGCGCGTCAATTATGCCGATATGTGATAGCTGCTAGTCGCCCCCTCGGCTTATCAAAGCCTGCTTGGCCGAACAGAATAGCCAGCATGCAAACCCCTGCCTTTCCCTCCCACGCCCCTGCGGGACTGACCCTGAAAGCTATCTCCTCCATGGCCACGCGCCAAGTGTTGACGGAGCTGGCTAAGGCGTATGAGGCTGCCACGGGCGTGCACCTCGCGCTGGAGTCTGTGGGCGGAGTAGACGCCGCCAAGCGGGTGCAAGCGGGTGAGGTGTTCGACATCGTGTTTCTGGCGTCGGACGCCATTGACAAGCTGTTGGCGGCAGGCCATCTGGCTGCCGGTAGCCGCGTAGATCTGGTGCACTCCGGCGTCGCCGTTGCGGTGAAAGAGGGCGCCGCGGCGCCTGACATTAGCTCGGAAGCTGCAGTGCGTGCAGCCGTGCTGGCAGCGCCTACCCTGAGCTACTCCACCGGCCCGAGCGGTGTGGCGCTGGCCAAGCTGTTTGAGCGCTGGGGCATTGCCGACGAGATTCAAAGCCGCATCGTGCAAGCGCCCCCCGGCGTGCCGGTAGGCACGCTGGTAGCGCGGGGCGAAGTGGCGTTGGGCTTTCAGCAGCTCAGCGAATTGATCCACGTGAATGGCATCCGCATCGTGGGCCCGCTGCCCGCAGAGATACAGATCACCACCACCTTTTCTGCGGGCCTCGGTGCGCACAGCAGCCGAGCCGACGCCGTGCGCGCGCTGCTGGACTACATGGCATCGCCCCAGGCCCATGCCGCCAAGCTGCGCCAGGGCATGGAGCCCGCATAAGCACACATACCGACAACATCACCGGAGACTTCCATGATCATTGATTGCCACGGCCACTACACCACGGCCCCCAAGGCGCTGGAAAACTGGCGCAATGCCCAGATCGCCAACCTGTCCACGCCCGAACTGGGCCCCAAGGTGGCGGACCTGAAGATCAGCGATGACGAGCTGATCGAAACCATCGAATCCAATCAGCTGCGCCTGATGAAAGAGCGGGGCTCTGACCTCACCATCTTCAGCCCGCGCGCCAGTTTCATGGCCCACCACATCGGCGACTTCAACACCAGTGCCACCTGGGCGGCTATCTGCAACGAGCTGTGTTTCCGCGTGAGCCAGCTGTTCCCCGACAACTTCATCCCTGCCGCCATGCTGCCGCAAAGCCCCGGTGTGGACCCCGCCACCTGCATCCCTGAGCTGGTGAAGTGCGTGGAGCAATACGGCAACGTGGGCATCAACCTGAACCCCGACCCCAGCGGCGGTCACTGGACATCGCCCCCCTTGAGCGACAAGCACTGGTACCCCATTTACGAAAAGATGGTGGAGTACGACATCCCCGCGATGATTCACGTGTCCACCAGCTGCAACGCCTGCTTCCACACCACCGGCGCCCACTACCTGAACGCGGACACCACCGCCTTCATGCAGTGCCTGACCAGCGACCTGTTCAAGCAGTTCCCAACGCTCAAGTTCCTGATTCCACACGGCGGCGGCGCTGTGCCTTACCACTGGGGCCGTTTCCGCGGCTTGGCGCAGGAGTTGAAGAAGCCGCTGCTGGAGGAGCATTTGCTCAACAACATTTACTTCGATACCTGCGTGTACCACCAGCCCGGTATTGACTTGCTCAACACCGTGATCCCGGTGAAGAACGTGTTGTTCGCGTCCGAGATGATTGGTGCGGTGCGCGGGATTGATCCGCAGACCGGCCACTATTACGACGACACCAAGCGGTATATCGAGGCGTCCAAGATCCTGAGTGCGGATGATCGGCACCAGATTTACGAGGGGAATGCCCGCCGCGTGTTTCCGCGGCTGGATGCGGTTTTGAAGGCCAAGGGGCGGTAATTTGGTTTTGCGCTGCTCTTGGAGGGCTAGTGGTGGCCATGCGTTTTGCTGCGTGTCCCCCGCCCGCTTTGCGGGCTCCTCCTTGACCTTCGCAAAACGCATAACCACCCCAAGCCTTGCCAGCGTTTTTGGATAGGTGGCTGAATGAAGCCAATTTCGTTCGCAGCAGCAGAGCAGGGGTGAGTGCCGCAGTGAAAACAAGGAGGAGCCCGCGCAGCGGGCGGGGGACATGAACGAAGGTACTTGCCCCTGCTCTGCTGCAGGTCCAGCGAAAAGCAGGTCCAGTGAGAAATGCAGCCAGAAATATGAAGGAGTCTTGAATATGTATGAATTAGGCGTTTGCTACCGCAACATCACCCGCGCAGACCGCGCAGCCGCAGATGGCTTGGCCGCCTTGGGCTCTGCCACCGTGCACGAAGCCATGGGCCGCGTGGGCTTGCTCAAGCCCTATATGCGCCCCATCCAGAGCGGCGTGCAGGTGTCCGGCACCGCAGTGACCGTGCTGCTGCAACCCGGCGACAACTGGATGATGCATGTGGCGGCACGGTGATATCGTGGTGGCCACGGTCACGGCAGAGTGCACCGACGGTTTCTTCGGTGACTTGCTGGCGACCAGCTTCCAAGCCCGCGGCGCCCGCGCGTTGATCATTGATGGCGGTGTGCGCGACGTGAAAGAGCTGCAGCGCATGGGCTTTCCCGTGTGGAGCAAGGCCATCAGCAGCAAGGGCACCATCAAGGCCACCTTGGGCTCGGTCAACATTCCTATCGTGTGTGCCGGCATGCTGGTGACCCCCGGTGATGTGATCGTGGCAGATGACGATGGCGTGGTGTGTGTGCCCGCAGCCAAAGCCGTTGCCACGCTGGCCGCTGCCCAAAAGCGTGAAAGCTTCGAAGGCGAAAAGCGCGAGAAGCTGGCCGCCGGCGTGCTGGGGCTGGACATGTACAAGATGCGCGAGCCCCTGGCTGCGCTGGGTTTGAAGTACATCGACTGAAGCGCCATCGTGTTGCGAAAAATGGCACCTCAAGCACTGCGCGGCCTGTGTGCGTTGGCCTGCGCCGGTGTCGTGGCGGCCCATGCGCAGATTCCGCTAGCCGCGGTGACCGAGGCCAAGGGCCCCGGCGCCCTGGCAGGCAACAGCTTCAAAAACGGCTACCGCATGGCAGTGGACGAAATCAATGCGGCGGGTGGCGTGCTCGGCCAAAAGCTGGTGCTCACCCAGTACGACATTGATACCAAGCCCGAGGCTGCCAAAGAGGCCATGGCGCAAGCAGTTGCCACCAAGCCTTTTGCGGTGATCGGTCCCGTGTTTTCGGGCCTGACGCTCGCCTCCATGCCCTTGACGGCCGGCACTGGTATTCCGCACTTCACCGCCGGTGAGGCGGCGTCAGTGACCCGGCAGTTCCATCCGACGTTGCTGCGCAGCTCGTTGTCGCAGCCGTCTTCCGCACCGCGCTTGGCGTCGCTGGTGTCCTTCGGGCTGGAACTCAAAAGCCTGGCCTTGATCACCATTGACAATGATCTCGGACGCGATGGAAAAGCCGCGCTCAGCACGGTGCTCAAGCGGCGCAATGTAAACATCGGCTTTGATCGGGCCATCAAGCCCGGACAGGCGGATTTCAGCAAAGAGGTGAGCGAGCTGATTGCGGCAGCACCGGATGCCTTGCTGTTTTACACGACCGAGACGGAAGCAATTGAGCTTCTCAAGGAGCTGCGGCGCCAGAACTTCAGCAAGCCGGTGTTTACTGACGGTCTGGTGGCCAGTCAGACCGTACTCGAGGCTGCTGGGGGCGCGGGAGAGGGAATACTGGCGCACATGATTGCATCGGCCGAGGCGCCGGTTCCCACAGTGCAGGCTTTCAGCAACCGTTTTGTTGCGCGCTACGGTGCGCGGCCGGACCACAACGCCATCAAAGGCTATTTCGTGGTGCAGGCGATCAAGGCAGGCTTGGGTGTGGCTGGCAAGGTCGACCAGACAGCGTTCATGAAAGCCATGCGCGACACCCGCTTTGAACTGCGCAAATACCCCGAGCTGCTGAGCTCGACCAGCTACGACTACTTTGGTGACCTCAACCGCGATAGCTATTTCGTTGTCGTGCGAGACGGCCGTCCGCGCGTGCTGGCGACAGTGCGTGCGATTGAAGGAGGCAATGTGGAGTTGCCCAACCAAACCCAGGTTGCCATGAACTCAGTGGAGTTCCGGCGCGTTGTGGCATCCGCTCTCAGTGGCAAAGAGCCTGCCGCTGTGGCTACAGGTAACCATAGAAAGTGAACCATGCAATTTGAAAAAACCCCGGGCTGGCTGGATTGGTACAGCGGTCCTGCCAAACCCGCGTTCCAACTGCCTGCAGGAGCTGTCGACGCGCACTGCCATGTGTTCGGCCCCGGTGCCGAATTCCCCTATGCGCCCGAGCGCAAGTACACGCCGTGTGATGCCTCTAAGCACCAGTTGTTTGCCTTGCGCGACCACTTGGGCTTTGAGAAAAACGTGATTGTCCAAGCCACCTGCCATGGCGCTGACAACCGTGCCATGGTGGATGCACTCATCGCCAGCAATGGCAAAGCGCGCGGTGTGGCCACCGTCAAGCGCAGCGTCACCGACGAAGAGATCCAGGCCATGCACGATGCCGGTGTGCGCGGCGTACGCTTCAACTTCGTCAAGCGCCTGGTGGACTTCACGCCCAAGGACGAGCTGATGGAAATTGCCGGCCGCATTGCGAAGTGGGGCTGGCACGTGGTGATCTACTTTGAGGCGGTGGACCTGCCCGAACTGTGGGACTTTTTTACCGCACTGCCGACCACGGTGGTGGTGGACCACATGGGCCGGCCCGATGTGTCGCTGCCGGTAGATGGTCCGCAATTCGCCTTGTTTGAAAAGTTCATGCGAGAGCACAGCAATGTGTGGAGCAAAGTGAGCTGCCCCGAACGCCTGAGCGTTAGTGGCCCCAAAGCTTTGAACGGCGAGCAACACGCTTACCGCGACGTGATCCCCTTTGCCAAACGCATCGTCGAGCAGTTCCCGGATCGCGTGTTGTGGGGTACCGATTGGCCGCACCCCAACCTGAAGGACCACATGCCCGATGACGGCCTGCTGGTGGACTTCATTCCCCACATCGCCACCACCCCAGAGCTGCAACGCAAGCTGCTGGTGGACAACCCCAACCGCCTCTATTGGAAGGATTGACGGCCCCCACGATCTGCCGCTGCGCGGATCGCTGCCCCCGGAGGGGGCGCAAATCGCCTTGGGGCGGCCCTGCGGCGATTTCTATTGTTTTGAGAAAGTACTGAATGGCACTCGATAAACCCTACCAGGACATCCCTGGCACCATCATTTTTGATGCCGAGCAGAGCCGCAGAGGCTACTGGCTCAACCAGTTCTGCATGAGCCTCATGAAGGCCGACAACCGCACCCGCTTCAAGGCCGACCAGCGCGCCTACCTGAACGAGTGGCCCATGAGCGAGGAGCAGAAGCAGGCCGTGATTGACATGGACCTGAACCGCGCCATGCAGCTGGGCGGCAATATCTACTTCCTGGCCAAGATCGGCGCCACCCATGGCCGCAGCTTCCAGCAGATGGCCGGCAGCATGACCGGCATGACCGAAGAAGAGTACCGCGCCATGATGCTGGCCGGTGGCCGCTCGGCCGAAGGAAACCGCTACATTGGTGAGGACGGCGACGCCCAGGCCCACCGCCAACCCCAAGGCCAACAATCCACCGTTGGTGGCAAGAAAGACTGAACCCCATGGCCAAAATTACCGCCTCTGTATTCACCTCCCACGTGCCGGCCATCGGCGCCGCCATGGATCTGGGCAAGACCCAGGAGGACTACTGGAAGCCGCTGTTTGCCGGCTATGAGTATTCCAAGCAGTGGATGAAGGACAACAAGCCTGACGTGATCTTCCTGGTCTTCAATGACCACGCGACCGCCTTCAGCCTGGACATGATTCCCACCTTCGCCATCGGTACCGCTGCGGAGTACACACCGGCCGACGAGGGCTTCGGCCCCCGCCCGGTGCCCAAGGTGCAAGGCCACCCTGACCTGGCCTCGCACATTGCTCACTCGGTGATCCAGCAGGACTTTGACCTCACCATCGTCAACAAAATGGATGTGGACCACGGCCTGACCGTACCCCTGAGCCTGATGTGCGGCGAAAAAGACCCTGTGAAGGACAGCTGGCCCTGCCCGGTGATTCCGTTTGCGGTCAACGTGGTGCAGTACCCCGTGCCCAGCGGCCAGCGCTGCTTCAACTTGGGCAAGGCGATCCGCAAGGCGGTGGAAAGCTACGACGAAGATCTGAATGTGCACATCTGGGGCACCGGTGGCATGAGCCACCAGCTGCAAGGCGCGCGTGCCGGCCTGATCAACCGCGCGTGGGATAACGCCTGGCTGGACCAGATGATTGCCGACCCGGCCGCCTGCGCCGCCACGCCGCACATCGACTACGTGCGCGAAGCCGGCAGCGAAGGCATTGAGTTGGTGATGTGGCTGATCGCCCGCGGCGCCATGTCGGACGTACCCTACGATGCTACAGATTTGGAAGCAGCCCGCGCACACTCCGTGAGCGTCAAGCACCGTTTTTATCATGTACCCGCCAGCAACACGGCGGTGGGACACCTCATTCTGGAAAACAACTGATATGACCAAAACCATCAAAGTGGCGCTGGCAGGCGCTGGCGCTTTCGGCGTCAAACACCTGGACGGCATCCAAAACATCGAGGGCGTGGAAGTTATTTCCCTCATTGGCCGTGAGCTGGATAAAACCAAAGAAGTGGCCGCCAAGTATGGCGTGGGCCATGTGACTACCGAGCTGTCTGAAAGTCTGGCAATCCCTGAGCTGGATGCTGTGATTTTGTGCACCCCGACCCAGATGCACGCGGAGCAAACGCTGGCCTGTTTGAAAGCCGGTAAGCACGTGCAAGTGGAAATACCCTTGGCGGATAGCTGGGCGGGCGCCGATGCCGTGGTGGCCGAGCAAAAGAAGACCGGTCTGGTTGCCATGTGCGGCCATACCCGCCGCTTCAACCCCAGCCACCAGTATGTGAACCAGCAGATCACGGCAGGCAAGTTCAACATCCAGCAGATGGATGTGCAGACCTACTTCTTCCGCCGCACCAACACCAACGCGCTAGGCCAAGCCCGCAGCTGGACCGACCACTTGCTGTGGCACCACGCTGCGCATACCGTGGACTTGTTTGCCTACCAGGCCAATAGTCCCATCGTGCAGGCCAACGCCATCCAAGGCCCCATCCACCCGGTGCTGGGCATCGCCATGGACATGAGCATCCAGCTGCGCGCAGCCAATGGTGCGATTTGCACCTTGTCACTGAGCTTCAACAACGACGGCCCCTTGGGCACCTACTTCCGCTACATCGGCGATACAGCGACCTACATCGCCCGTTACGACGACCTGTTCACCGGCAAGGAAGAGAAAATCGACGTGAGCAACGTGGCTGTCAGCATGAACGGCATCGAACTGCAAGACCGCGAGTTTTTCGCTGCCATCAAGGAAGGCCGTGAACCCAACTCCAGCGTGGGGCGCGTGCTGGACTGCTACCGCGTGTTGCACCAGTTGGAGCAGCAACTGGCGCAGCAAGGCTAAGGTCAGGCCTACAATCCGGCAACAGCGCGGCCGCGGGGCCGCGTTGTTGTTTCTGATGAGGTAGTCGCTATGGTTTTTCCAATGGATCCCGATACGGTGTCGCACGGCATCCAGCTGGCGGTCGCGCCGGTGTTTTTGCTCACGGCGGTGTCCGGCATGATCGGTGCGGTGGCACAGCGCCTGGCGCGCATCATCGATCGCGCACGCAATGTGGAGACCCGGATCAAACAAGGCACGCATCCTGCGGAAGACGCCGACGGTTACGCAGAACTCGCCGAGTTGCGTAGCCGTGGCCTGCTGGCCAACACCAGCATTGCACTGCTGACCGCGTGCGCCTTCCTTATCGGCCTCACCATCGTGGTGCTGTTCCTCGGAGAGACCATCGACTTCCCCGGCCTGCGCATTTCCATCTTCAGTTTCTTGGGCGGGGTGGTGTGCTTTCTGAGCGCGCTGATCTGCTTCATGGTGGAGACCTTCATCGCCACCCGCCTGCTCAATTTCGGGCGCAAAAAGCGCTAACTTTTTTTCACTTCCACTGCGCAGTCGTAAAACGTGGGCGCCCGTCCCATGTCGGTCAGGCGTTGGCTGGTCAGCTCGTTCACATTGGTGCCGTCGCGGCCCAGTTTGCGCCACCAGATGCCCAAGCCATTGACCACTCCGGGTCGCGCACGGGCGGACACGCGGGCCACACAACGGTGGGTGCCGCGGGCGTTGAACACCGTGACCTCATCCCCATCCGCAATACCGCGTGGCGTAGCATCGGCTTCATGCAGCTCTACCAAAGGCTCGCCTTCAATGTCGCGCAGACTTCTCACATTCACGAAAGTGGAGTTCAAAAAGTTGCGCGCGGGCGGCGAAATCATGGCCAGGGGGTAGCGCGGGTCTGCGCCAGCGGGCTCGTAGTTCGGCACATGGTCGGGCAGGCCGTCTTCACTGCGCTCGGCCAGACGTGCACTGAAAAACTCACACTTTCCGCTGGGCGTCGGAAAGCCACCATCGGCAAACGGGGCATCCGGCACGGGCAGGGGCGCATAGCCCTGGCGCAGTAACAAGCCAAAGTCCACCTTGTCGCCAAAGGCAGTCCGGCACAAGCTCTCATCGGACTCCGAAAACACGTCTTCGGTATAGCCCATGTGCTGTGCCAGGTCGCGGAAGAACTGGGTGTTGGTGCGCGCCTCGCCCAGCGGGGCAATGGAAGGGCGGTTGAGCAGGATGTCAGTATGGCCGTAGCTGCTGTGCACGTCCCAGTGCTCCAGCTGGGTGGTGGCGGGCAACACGTAGTCGGCATAGTCGGCCGTGTCGGTCTGGAAGTGTTCCAGCACCACGGTAAACAAGTCTTCGCGCGCAAAGCCTTGCACCACCTTGGCGGACTCCGGGGCGACCGCAACGGGGTTGCTGTTGTAGACGATGAGGGCTTCAATCGCGGGTCCGAACTCGGGGCTGGCCTGGCGCAGCAAGTCGTCGCCAATGGTGCTCATGTTGATGGTGCGGGGCGTGCGGCCGGCCAGCAGCTCGGGCTGTTCAAGCGCCATGGTCTGGATGGGTACATAGCCCGAGCTGGACAGCAACACGCCGCCTGCGCGGTGCCGCCAGGCGCCCACCAGTGCGGGCAGGCAGGCAATCGCGCGCACCGCGTTGCCGCCGCCACGCACCCGCTGTAGCCCGTAGTTCATGCGAATGGCAACGGGCAAGCCAGTGCGTGCGGTCTGGCCGTATTCGCGGGCCAGTGTGCGCACTTCGTCAGCAGTAATGCCACAGACCTCTGCGGTGCGCTCGGGCGTCCATTGCAGGGCGCGCGCACGCAGCCCTTCCCACCCCTCAGTGTGGCGGGCGATGTAGTCGTGGTCCAGCCAGTCGTGGGTGATCAGCTCATGCATCAGGCCCAGCGCGAGGGCAGCATCGGTGCCGGGCAGCAGGGCGATGTGCTGGTGGCATTTCTCGGCCGTCTCGGAGCGGCGCGGGTCTATGCAGATGATGCGTGCGCCATTGCGTTTGGCGGTTTGCACATGGCGCCAGAAGTGCACATTGCTGGCAATCGAGTTGCTGCCCCAGATCAGGATGAGTTTGGCCTCTGCAAAAAACTCCACCTTGGTACCGACCTTGTTGCCCAGGGTGAGCGTCATGGCTTCGGCGCCAGCCGAGGCGCAAATGGTGCGGTCCAGCCGGGCGGCGCCTAATCTGTTGAAGAAGCGGGCCGCCATGCCTTCGCCCTGCACACGCCCCATGGTGCCGGCATAGCTGTAAGGCTGGATGGCCTGCGGGTCGCGCTTTGCAATGCTCTGGAGCTTCTCGGCAATGTCGCTCAGAGCCTGGTCCCAGCTCACGCGCTCAAATTGGCCTGAACCCTTGGGGCCCACACGTTTGAGCGGGTGCAGCAGCCGTTCGGGGTGGTAGGTGCGCTCGGTGTAGCGCGATACCTTGGTGCACAGCGCGCCGTGGGTGGCGGGGTGATCCGGATTGCCCTGGACCTTGATGGCCACGCCATCCTGCACGGTGACCAGCATGGAGCAGGTATCGGGGCAGTCGTGGGGGCAGGCGCCCAAAATGTGGGCGGTGCCTGCGGGGGATGGAGAGGTCGCGGGAGTGTCTGAGTGCATGGTGCGGACTTTACCGAATTGCGTATGCTCTTGAGATGACAAGGGAGGGACATTTCTCTTCCTGCGGAGGACACTTGCCATGAAACTGATAGAGCCCATTGTTGCCAACACCCCCGAAATTGCGGCCCTGCGCAAAGATATCCATGCCCATCCGGAGCTGTGCTTCCAGGAAGTTCGCACGGCGGATGTGGTGGCTGCCAAGCTGACAGAGTGGGGCATTCCCATCCACCGCGGGATGGCCACTACCGGGGTGGTGGGTATTGTGAAAGCCGGCACCTCCAGTCGCGCACTGGCCTTGCGCGCCGATATGGACGCCCTGACCATGCAAGAGTTCAACACCTTTGCCCACGCCAGCAAACATGCCGGCAAGATGCACGCCTGCGGGCACGATGGCCACACCGCCATGCTGCTGGCTGCGGCCCAGCACTTTGCCAAGCACCGCAACTTCGACGGCACCGTGTACCTGGTTTTCCAGCCCGCCGAAGAGGGCGGCGGCGGTGCCCGCGAAATGATCAAGGACGGCTTGTTTGAACAGTTTCCAGTCGAGGCCGTGTTCGGCATGCACAACTGGCCGGGCATGGCAGCGGGCACATTCGCAGCCAGCGCAGGCCCGGTGATGGCCTCCAGCAACGAATTCAAGATCACCATCCGCGGCAAGGGCGGCCATGCGGCCATCCCGCACAACGCCATCGACCCGGTGGTGGTAGCTTGCCAGCTGGTGCAGGGCTTTCAGACCATCATCAGTCGCAATGTGAAACCGATCGATGCGGGTGTGATCTCGGTCACCATGATCAACGCCGGCGAAGCCACCAATGTGATTCCTGACCGCTGCGAGTTGCAGGGCACGGTGCGTACGTTCTCCATCGAAGTGTTGGACCTGATTGAGCGTCGCATGCGCGAGATGAGTGAGAACCTGTGTGCCGCATTCAACACCCGCGTGGAGTTTGAATTTGTGCGCAACTACCCGCCCACCATCAACGCGCCCAAGGAGGCGGCGTTTGCTGCGAAGGTGATGGAAAGCATTGTGGGCGCCGACAAGGTGTTCACCCAGGAGCCCACCATGGGCGCCGAAGACTTCTCATTCATGTTGCAAGCCAAACCCGGCTGCTACGCCTTTATCGGTAACGGAGATGGTGACCACCGTACCCTGGGCCATGGCGCCGGCCCTTGCACTTTGCACAACCCGAGCTATGACTTCAATGACGAGCTGCTGCCCTTGGGCGCCACCTTTTGGGTGCGTTTGGCAGAAGAATGGCTCGCGTCTGACATCTGAAATCGCTATCATGATTTACAAGATGTAACAGGGGGGGAGTCATGACACAGTGGAGCGAAATCAACCCGCGTGAACGGTCCGGCGGATTGCAGGCTGCCGTGCGCCGGCAGTCGCGGCCTGGCGAGTACCGCTACACCTTTGTGCATGATGAGCTGGAGATTGACGACCCGGCCCTCGACGCCAGCGGCCGCTTTTTCGCGTCCCCTCGTGAATACGGTTTTGTGATTCGTGGATTTGAGGGGGGTAAAACCGCTTGGGCCCGCGACTTTGCCAATGGCACCATGCTGGTGGTGAACCCGGATGCGCAGTCCCATGTGTTGTCGCCCAAGGGCCGTGCACGCATTCTGTTTATCGGCCAGGACGGCGCGGTATTGCAAGACACAGGTGCTGTCGGACGGCCGGAGCAGCGCGTGCCAGAACTGGCCACCGTGCGGCTGACCCTCACGGCGACCGTGGATTTGAATGGTTTGTCCCAGGAGGCAGCACGGGCGCAGTTGATACGCTTGGTAGACCGTGCGGTGCTCTCCGCGCAGAGTGCGCCGGGTGACGGAGTGCGGGTGCTGGACCACGCCTTCGACTCCGCTGCCGTGGTGTCCGGCGAGACGCCCGGAACCAGCAATACCGACTTTTCCCAGCTGCTGGACCTGTAGCGCCAGCGGAGCCCTTCAGGCCGCTTGGGCCACCGGGAAGCGGACCTTGGCCATTTGCAGCAGGCCATCAAAAATCAGGTTGTCCACCAGCTCGAAAGGGCGGGTCATGCTGGGTGCCATTTTCCAGCCGGCCCCACCGGTCATGATGCAGGCGGGCTCGGCACCGCAGTGCGCCCTCACATGTTGCACCATGCGCTCTACCGCACCGGCGATGGCAAAGGTGCCGCCGCTGGTGAGTGCATCGCTGGTGTTGGTGGGGAATTCACGCACTTCGCCGGTAGGCACGTGCAGGCCGGCCGTACCGGATTCGAGGGCGCGCAACATGATGCCGTGGCCCGGCAGAATCAGCCCGCCCAGAAACTTGCCGTCAGCAGCAATGGCTTCTACGGTCACCGCGGTGCCCACCATGACCACCACCATGGGGCGGGGCGTACCCTGGTTCAACATGTGGTGGTAGGCCCCGATCATGGCCACCCAGCGGTCTGCCCCCAGGCGGGTCGGGTGGTCATAGCCGTTGCGCAAACCGGCTTCGCCTTCACTGGCAACCACCCATTGCGGCACCACGTCCCAGGGGTCCATTTGTTCTTGCACACGTCGCTTGACGGCGTCACCGGCGACCACGCAACCCAAAACCTGGGCAGGTGCTGGCATGTCGCGCCATGCGCCGTCTGCCAGCTTGTCGATGTTTTCCAGAAACTCCGCGCCTTGTGCCAGCAAGGCGGCGCCGGGGCGGGGGGACGCATAGTGCGCCCATTTGAGGCGGGTATTGCCGATGTCCAACGCGAGAAAGGTCATGGTGCCGGGGAGCTGTGTCTCTATGGCTCGCACTCTACCGGATTCGGCGCGCCGCCCGTCCGGATTTGCAGGCGGGCTCTAGGTACTTACCCCCATGCAGGCTGTAAGCCGCTGTCAGGCTGCTTGGTTTACAGTTGACGTTTACGTAAACGTCAATTAACCGTCCACTGGTGCCCTATGACCGATCTGTCTGCCGACTTCAAAGCCCTGGCCAACTACCGCCCCACCCACAAGGTGCGCTTTGTCACTGCGGCCAGCCTGTTTGACGGCCACGACGCCGCCATCAACATCATGCGCCGCATCCTGCAGGGCATGGGCGCCGAAGTCATCCACCTGGGCCACAACCGCAGTGTGGACGAGGTCGTGACCGCCGCTTTGCAGGAAGACGTGCAAGGCATTGCCATCAGCTCCTACCAGGGCGGGCATGTGGAGTACTTCAAGTACATGGTGGACCTGCTGAAAAGCCGTGGCGGTGCGCACATCCAGGTGTTTGGCGGCGGCGGCGGCGTGATTGTGCCGCCCGAGATTCGCGATCTGCATGCCTATGGCGTGTCCCGCATCTACAGCCCCGAAGACGGCCAGCGCATGGGACTGCAAGGCATGATCGGCGAAATGGTGATGCGCTGCGACAAGGACATCACGGCACTGGCACCTACCGACTTGTCCGCCATTCAGGGCCATACCGAGGCCAGTTGGCGTGCACTGGCCCAGTTGCTGACCGCTATTGAGGCTTCCAAGCTCAATCCGGCTCTAGCGCAGGAAATACGTGCGCAAGCAGCTACCAAAAACATAGCGACTATCGGCATCACCGGTACGGGTGGTGCGGGCAAGTCCAGCCTGACGGACGAGCTGATCCGCCGCTTGCGGCTGGACCAGAATGACGCCTTGCGCGTCGCCGTCATCTCCATCGACCCGAGCCGCCGCAAGAGCGGGGGTGCTCTGCTGGGTGACCGCATCCGCATGAATGCCATTTCGCCTTGGCAGCAGGGAAGCCGCGTCTTCATGCGCTCGCTTGCGACCCGTGACTTCGGTTCCGAAATCAGCGCGGCCTTGCCGGATGTGATCGCTGCGTGCAAGGTGGCGGGCTTCGATTTGGTGGTGGTGGAAACCTCGGGCATCGGCCAAGGGGATGCGGCTATCGTCCCACATGTGGATGTGCCGCTGTACGTGATGACGCCTGAGTTCGGCGCTGCCAGCCAGCTCGAAAAAATCGACATGCTCGATTTTGCAGAGTTCGTGGCCATCAACAAGTTCGACCGCAAGGGTGCCAGCGATGCGCTGCGCGACGTGGCGAAGCAGGTGCAGCGCAACAAGGAAGCTTGGAACACACCTACCGAGCAGATGCCGGTGTTCGGCACCATGGCCGCGCGCTTCAATGACGATGGCGTCACCGCCCTGTACCAGGCCCTGTTGCCGCGTCTCAAGTCACTGGGCGTGCCACTGAATGAGGGCAGCCTGCCCCGCGTGAACGTACGCCACAGCTCCAACCAAACGCCGGTGGTGCCCGCGGCGCGCACCCGCTACCTGGCCGAGATCAGCGACACCGTGCGCGGCTATAAAAAACGCGCCAAAGAGCAAGCCCGCCTGGCGCGCGAAATCCAGCAACTGCGTGAGTCCGGCCGCATGTTGCGCGAAGCCAATCCCGACAAGATGAATGCGGTCACCGCGGTCACCCAACTGGCCGCTGAACGCGAAGAGCGCATGGGTGCCGCAGAGCGCAAGCTGCTGACCCAGTGGCCCGAGATGCAAAAGGCCTATGCGGGCGACGAGTACGTGGTGAAGATCCGCGACAAGGAAATCCGCACCGCGCTCACCACAAAGTCCCTCAGCGGCACCACCATCCGCAAAGTGGCCTTGCCGCAGTACGAGGACCATGGCGAAATTCTCAAGTGGCTCATGCTGGACAACGTGCCCGGCAGCTACCCTTACACCGCAGGTACCTTTGCCTTCAAGCGCGAGGGCGAGGACCCGACCCGCATGTTCGCGGGCGAGGGCGATGCCTTCCGCACCAACACGCGCTTCAAGCTGCTCAGCAGCGGCATGGCGGCCAAGCGCCTCTCAACCGCTTTCGACTCGGTCACGCTGTACGGCAACGATCCTGACCCGCGCCCGGACATTTATGGCAAGGTAGGTAACAGCGGCGTGAGCATCGCCACGCTGGACGACATGAAGGTGCTCTACGGTGGGTTTGATTTGTGCAGCCCGAGCACAAGTGTGTCCATGACCATCAATGGCCCGGCTCCAAGCATCCTGGCGATGTTCATGAACACGGCCATCGACCAGAACATCGATAAGTTCAAAGCAGACAACGGCCGCGAGCCTACCGACACCGAGGTCGCCAAAATCAAGGAATGGGTGCTGGCCAATGTGCGCGGCACGGTGCAGGCCGACATCCTGAAAGAAGACCAGGGCCAGAACACCTGCATCTTCAGCACCGAGTTCTCGCTCAAGGTGATGGGCGACATTGCAGAATACTTTGTGCACCACGACGTGCGCAACTTCTACAGCGTGTCCATCAGCGGTTACCACATTGCCGAGGCGGGGGCCAACCCCATCAGCCAGTTGGCGTTCACCTTGTCCAACGGCTTCACCTTTGTGGAGGCGTATCTGGCGCGCGGCATGCACATTGACGACTTCGCGCCCAACCTGAGCTTCTTCTTCAGCAATGGCATGGACCCCGAGTACACGGTGATGGGCCGCGTGGCCCGCCGCATCTGGGCCGTGGCGATGAAGGAGAAATACGGTGCCAACGAACGCAGCCAGAAGCTCAAGTACCACATCCAGACCAGCGGCCGCAGCCTGCACGCGCAAGAAATCCAGTTCAACGATATCCGCACCACGCTGCAGGCTTTGATTGCGATTTACGACAACTGCAACAGCCTGCACACCAACGCGTTTGACGAAGCCATCACCACGCCCACCGAAGACTCGGTGCGCCGTGCCATGGCCATCCAGCTCATCATCAACCGCGAGTGGGGCCTGGCCAAGAACGAGAACCCCAACCAGGGCGCTTTCATCATCGAAGAGTTGACCGAACTGGTGGAAGAAGCGGTGCTGGGCGAGTTTGAGCGGATTGCCGAGCGCGGCGGCGTACTGGGCGCCATGGAAACCGGCTACCAGCGCGGCAAGATTCAAGACGAATCCATGCACTACGAGATGCTCAAGCACACCGGCGAGCTGCCCATCATCGGTGTAAACACCTTCCGCAACCCGCATGGCGACGCGGTGCTGGACAAGCTGGAGCTGGCCCGCAGTACCGACGACGAAAAGCAAAACCAACTCAAGCGCCTGCAGGACTTTCACACCCGCCATGCTGCGCAGGCCCCCACCATGCTCAAAAAGCTGCAGCAGGCCGTTATCGACAACCGGAACGTGTTTGAGGTGCTGATGGATGCGGTGCGGGTGTGCTCCCTGGGCCAGATCACGAGTGCGCTTTTCGAGGTGGGCGGGCAGTACCGGCGGAATATGTAGTGCGTGGTTTCTAAGGCGCGCACCCTATTGGGGCGCGTCTGGTGCGTTTATTGCTTGCGTGTTGGTAAGCCGTTGGAGCCCGCGTGGGCGGGTGGCTCTGAAGATCGGGCCTTACACATGCTGTCAAAAATTCCCTTGTGGTTGGGGCGCCTGAGTGTCGGGCGCAAACTCACGCTCATTTACCTGCTGGATTTGACTGCGGTCATTTATGTGTCCGGCATCCTGATCCACGAAAAATACCTCGCGATTGACTTCGCCCGCAAAGAAATCGTGGGTGCCAGCTACACCGAAGCGGTGCGTCACAACGTGATGGACGCGATTTTGTTGCCCGCGGACCGCCCCGGCGTGGCAACCCTGCCGGAGTTCGACAAAGCCCGGGCTGCTTATGACGCAGAGCTCAATACGGCAGCTGCGTCCCAGCGCTTGCATGAACTGCTGGTCGAGTCCCGCACCGATGCGGAACATGCCCGCATGCTCGGGCAGGCGCGTGACCTGCTCACCATCGTGGGCAACCAGTCCAACCTGATTCTGGATCCAGACCTCGACAGTTACTACGTCATGTCCCTGACCCTGCTTCGCCTGCCCGAACTCTTGCAGGTGCTGCTGGACACCCACAACTTCATGGCGAACTGGGGCTTGCGGGTGCCTGGCTTCAACCCCAACGCGCAATTGCTCACCCTCTTGGGCCGGCTGGACGCGGTGCAACAGGGGCTGGAGTCTGACTATGAGCAAACCTGGCTGGCCGGTTCGCCGGAGCTGCGTGCAGCCCTCGGGCCGGCACGCGAGGCCTTGCGCACATCACTCAGCCAATTTGCGCGTGCGGTGCATGACGTCAACAGTGCCAGCATGTCGAGCGAACAGGCAGCACTTCTGGATGCGAGTTACCGGGCCGCACTCCAGGACTTGTCAGAGAGCTGGCGCGTGGGTATTGCGCAGCTCCAAATCCTGTTGCAGACCCGTGTGGACCAGCTTTTCAAACGCATGTGGCTGCACTTGGGTACGGCGCTGCTGTTGCTGGGCTGCATTTTGAGCCTGGTGTATCTGGTGGCCAGCCAGATTGCCAAACCCCTGCAAGGCTTGGCCCGTGTGGCCCACGATGTGCGCCGCAAGGCCGACTACAGCCTGCGCGCCGAGTGGCACAGCCGGGATGAAATCGGTCAACTGTTTGCCGCTTTCAACGGCATGCTGGAGCAACTGGACCGCGACCGGCTGGTGCAGCAGGAGCTGGCCGCCAGCGCCCGCGCTGCGGAAGCCCAGCGAGAATTGGTGGAGGCCTTCCCCATTCCCATGGTGGTGACTTCGGTGCCGGACCACGAAGTGCTGCACGTGAATACGCCCGCCCGCCCCTGGCTCAACGGCCGCACCGGCGACCCCTGGCGCCATGGGCTGGAGCCCGGTGTGCGCGGTCGCTTTTTTCAGCGTCTGGCGGACTTTGATGCGGTGGATGAATTCGAGGTGCGCTGGCACGGCGGCACTGCGCCCTCCTGGGCGGTGCTGTCTGCCCGGCGTCTGAACTTCCAGGGTCGCGACGCCGTGCTCACCGCGTTCACCCCCATCAACAAACTCAAGGTGATGGAGCAGCGGCTGGAGCTGTGGGCCAAGGTGTTTGAGGCGTCCAGCGAAAGCATCATCATCATGGACGAGGCCCGCAAAATCATCAGCGTGAACCAGGCTTTCTGCCGCAGCACCGGTTACGACTTTTACGAGGCGCTCGGGCAGGACCTGAGCTTTGTGATGAACACCCCGCAAGACACCGTGTGGGCCGACCTCGAAGACCAGAACGACTGGCAAGGCGAAGTGCACTTCTGCAAACAAAATGGTGACACCTACCCCGCATGGCTGATGGTCTCCTCCGTACACAAGAGTGCGACCAGCGGCGAGGTGGTGAACTACATTGGCATCTCCATCGACATCACCGACCGCAAAGCCAAGGAGGAACGTATCCGCTTCCTGGCCCAGCACGATGTGCTGACCGAGTTGCCCAACCGTGCCTTGTGCCAGCAGCGTCTAGGTGAGGCGATTGCCAGTGCACGCCACACCGGCGAGAAGGTGGCGGTGCTGTTCATCGACCTGGACCGATTCAAGCTCATCAACGACACCCTGGGCCACCACATCGGCGATGGCTTGCTGCGCACCGTGGCGCGCCGCCTCAGCAGCGCGGTGCGTTCAGACGATACGGTCAGCCGTCTGGGTGGGGACGAATTCGTCATCATCCTGCGCCATGTGACCGACCTGCCGGAGCTGACCGCCATGGTCAACGACCGCCTGATTCCGACCATCCGCCAGACCGCCACGGTGGATGGCCATGTGCTCACCGTGTCCTGCAGTGTGGGCGTGGCGCTTTACCCCGAGGATGCAACGGACCAGGACGAGCTGATGCGCCGCGCCGATGCGGCCATGTATGAGGCCAAATCCGCCGGGCGCGATACGGCACGCTTTTTCTCTCCCGAGACCGACCAGCGCGTGCTTGCCCGGCAGTCCATGGAGACGCAGTTGCGCCAGGCGCTGGCCAATGAAGAGTTCAGCCTGCATTACCAACCGCGGCTGAACGCCCGCACGCGCAAGGTGCAGGGTGCCGAGGCCCTGCTACGCTGGAAAAACCCGTTGCTGGGGCAGGTGCCTCCGGGTGAGTTCATCCACGTAGCCGAAGAAAGCGGTTTGATCAAACCCATAGGCGCCTGGGTGCTGCGCGAGGCCTGCCGCAACTGGATGGCCATGGAAGAGCAAGGCATCTGCAAGGGGCTGGAGCTGTCGGTCAACTTGTCTGTCGCGCAGCTGGCCGACCCCGAGCTGGTGGACCAGCTCAGCGCCGTGCTGCGCGATACCCGCATGCCACCCGCACAACTCGAACTCGAGCTCACTGAATCCCACCTGATGGACAACCCGGTGGCCGCCCAGCAACAGGTGGCCGCGCTCAAGGCGCTGGGTGTGAAGGTGGCGATTGATGACTTCGGTACCGGTTACTCCAGCCTGGCTTATCTCAAGCGTTTCGACATCGACAAGCTCAAGGTGGACCAGTCCTTTGTGCTGGGCATGTTGGAAGACAGTGCCGATGCCGCCATCGTGCATGCGGTGATTGCGCTGGGCCACACTTTGGGCCTGAAGGTGGTGGCGGAAGGGGTAGAGAACTTGCCTACCGCCCAGACCCTGACCGCACTGGGCTGCGACGAGCTGCAGGGCTACTGCTTCAGCCGCCCGATCCCTTTGGCCGAGTGGGTGAGCTACCTGCGCAGCCACGCCCTGCGCGAGGACCGTCGCCGGCCGCCGATCGCCGGCTAGCTTGCTATTGTTTCAGGAGCTGCTCGCGCTCATTCTGTGTGCGCTAGAGGCCGATTTTGCTTGTAATCTGGCGGGTCAGGCCGCTAGCGCTGTGGCCTTGATGTGGTCCAGCACCCCAAATAACTCGTCCACTTGGGCAGACGTGAATAGCGCGTCGGGCCCTTGCGGTGCATAGCTGGTGAATGGCGGCTCGTACAGCAGCCCTACATCCATCACGCCACGCTCCGTCAGGTGGGTAACGATCAGGTTCACAAACTCCAGTTGGTTGGCCGTCAAGGTCTTGCCCGCCACAAAACCATTGAGCGCTTGGGTCGCCGCCTCACGGTCTAAGCCCACCAGCCCACGTACGAACAATCCCAGTCCATGGGCCTCTTGTCCCGCGCGGGCCACGTCTTCCGCGGTGGCGGTTCCGCTGTCGATCAGCAATCGCTCCAGCTCGGCCAGGTCGGTCGCGGTGAGTGGCTGGTTGCGGCGCAGCTTGTGCAGGGTGATGTGGTTTTCGTGCGTGCGTAAGAAGGCTCGCACCTTGAGCCGGAAGCGCTCAAAGTCACCCGCACTGCCGCCCAAGGGCAAAGCCACCTCGGTGGTTTCGCCCACCGCATCCTCAAAGTCGGTGTAGACCACTTTGCGCCGCGTTTTCTCCAGCAGCTTGATGAGCCCACGCAAGTGTCTGCGCGCCTGCTCCAGCATGGGCAGGGTCACGTCCTGCCACCACTCTTCGCCCGCCACGGCCTCAATCAGCACCATGTGCTTATTCACATCCGGGATGCTGCCCAGCTCACTTAGCCCGTCTGCCAGCGCGCGCACCTTTTCCCGCAAGCCGGCAAAGCCCACATCTCCGCGCGCGCTACCCAGCTGGGTGCGCAGCATGAGCAAATCAAAGCGCTTGGCTTCTTCATCGTCGTCGCGCACAGCGCTGGGCAGACCGGAGACGTGTTGCGCCAAATCCGCCAGCTGGTCGCCGGTGACCTTGTGCCATGCGTCTGCCTGGCTCCACGGCTCCACCCAGCGGCGCTGGGGGCGCACTACAAAGTTGTCCAGCTGCATACCCGCCACCACCGTGTGCAGGTGGTTGGCAGTGTCTGTCCGCATGGCGGCAGCGGTCAGGCCGTAGCCCGCTACAGGCTCGGTCACCCTGGCGCTGCCCTGCTCCTGCGCCAGCTGCTCGTCCAGCACGCTCAACAACTCCAGCCGCGCCTTGAACGTCTTTTGGCTCAATGGCTCGGCCACATTGCCTTTGCTGCCCTCCAAGTTCTGGCTAAAGAACTCCAGGTTTTGGCAGAAGTCAAAGATCACAAACTCCTGCTTGTGCTGATCCGGCCCAAACAGGTTTTTGCAGAGGCGGGTGCCGCGCCCCACCATTTGCCAGAACTTGGCTTTGGACCGCACGATTTTGAAGAACACCAGGTTCACCACCTCGGGCACGTCAATGCCGGTGTCCAGCATGTCTACCGAAATGGCAATGTGCGGCGCCTTCTCTTTGATGGAGAAGTCGTCAATCAAGCTCTGCGCGTACTCGGTCTGGTAAGTGATTACGCGGGCAAACTGCCCCGCGTAGTGCGGGTAGTTGGCGTTGAAGCGGTCTGCAATGAAGTTGGCATGCGCATTGTTTTTGGCAAACACAATGGTCTTGCCCAAGCGGTCGCCGCCCGCCACTTTGTGGCCGCGGGTCATCAGCAGCTCCAGCACCTTGTCTACGGTGTCGGTGTTGAACAGCCACTTGTTCACCGCCTCCGCGCCCACCTCGTCGGGGGCATGGCCTTCATCATCCCAGTCCAGCGCGTCCCACTGCGCGCGCTCGTCTTCGCTCAGCTCCGCGTATTTGATGCCCTCGCGCTGAAACTTCAACGGCACCGACACCGCGCGCGGCGGCACCAAATACTTCTCGGCAATCGCATCTTCCAGGCCGTAGGCATCGGTGGGCACACCGTTTTCCAGCTCAAAAAGGCTGTAGGTGTTGCGGTCAATCTCGTCTTTGGGCGTGGCCGTCAGGCCCACCAGCAGCGCATCAAAATAGGCAAAGATGGCTTTGTACTTTTGGTAGATGGAGCGGTGCGCCTCGTCCACGATGATCAGGTCAAAGTGCCCCACGCCAAAGCGGCGCAGCCCATCGTCTGTCTCATTAATCAGCCCCATCATTGTGGGGTAGGTGCTCACAAACACCCGGCCTTCGGTTTCCTTGTCGGTCACCAAATTCACCGCCGCTGCATCCGGCAAATGCGCTTTAAAGGCGTTAGCCGCCTGGTTCACCAGCGCCACGCGGTCGGCTAGAAACAGAATGCGCTTGGTCCAATTGGCGCGCTGCAGCAAGTCCACCAGCGCAATCACGGTGCGGGTCTTGCCAGCACCGGTAGCCATCACCACCAGAGCTTTGCGCTGGCGGTCGCGCTCAAAAGTTTCGCCAATCCGGCGAATGGCGCGCAGCTGGTAGTGCCGCTCCACGATCTCGGGGTTGATGGTCACACCCGCCAGCGGTTTTGCACTGGTGCGGCGCTGCACCAGCAGCTGCAGCTCGTCCTTTTTATGAAAGCCCTGCACCGGGCGCGGCGGGTAGGTGCTGTCGTCCCAAAACCAGTGTTCGTAGCCGTTGGTGGTGTAGATCAGCGGGCGCTGGCCAAACTGGGTTTGCAGGCAGTCGGCATACAGTTTGGCCTGCTGCTGGCCCACGCGCGCGTCCCGCCGGGTGCGCTTGGCTTCCACCACAGCCAGGGGTTTGCCATCGTCACCCCACAACACATAGTCCACATAGCCCACGCCCTGGTTATTGGGCATGCCCTGCACTTCAAATTCGCGGTCGCGTGCTTGGTCCAGCTTCCAGCCCGCTTCCTTGAGCAGCAGGTCGATATAGAGGTCGCGCGTTTCGGCTTCGTTGTAGTCGTGGGAATCCGGTGTGGCGGTGTTGGCTGCTTTGGCGGCAGCTACCTCGGCGCGCAGCTGTGCCAGCTCGGCGTCCAGTGCCGCCGTTTTCTGCTGGGCGGCGGCCAGCGCTGCATCGCGCGCTGCCAGCTCGTCGGCCAGGGTGGCCAGCTTTTGCAGCGCGGCCTGTGTGGCTTGAGCACTGGCTTGGGCGGCGGCTTGTTCTGCTGCAGCATTGATAGGGCGGGGCAGCAGCTCTGCACGGAACTGCAGCGCCGGGTCGGGCCGCGCGGCCACGTTACGTCCGTAGTTACGCGCCAGCCAGAAGGCCACCTGAAACAGCTCGCGCAGCACGGCGGTGCCGTCACTTGCAGTGATAGGCCGGGCGCTGTGCACGGCGTTGTTGCCCTGCTTGCGCACCACGTCCATCTTGGCGTGCAGTGCCGGGCCCACCAGCACCTTGAAGCTGGGCTCAAACAAAAACGCCGACAGGTCCGGCTTGTACGGCATTTGCAGCCGACCAGAGCGCCCGCCTTCTGCCTGGAACAGCCACACCACCGCCAGCTCCAGCGTGCGCCGCGCATAGAAGCAGGCGGTGCGCGGGTCGGTCAGCGCAGCCTGCTCGGCCTTGGTGGCCTCGGCATATAGCGCTGGCCATTCAGCCTGCAGGAATGAGAAGTTGGAGGCCATTATTTTTGACCCCATGAGGGCAAAAACCGGCTGATTGCTCGCAAAAGCAGCAGATTTGACCTCATAGGGTCAGATTTTTAAAGCAAGAGCCATACGCGCTAAAGCTTGCGCTCAGCATCGCTCTCTTGTAATCCCATGTTTTATAAGTCTTTGTTTTTATTGAATTTATTTTCAAAACAAACCTCCCCTAAAGCATTTCTAGATATCTTCCTGTTTAAATATCGCGTATTGCGCCAGCTTCCACCGCGCCCATCACCTTGAAGTTGAACATCACGCGGCCATAGCTGAAATTTCTATCAGCCAACTGCGGATTTCACCAGTGCCATCCGCCTCATCAATTTCCTCGACTGACATTGCTGGGGCAACTTCACAAGAAAGGATGGCCTTTGCTTCTGCCTTCTTTACACCCAATAGTCCGGCCAATTGCGGCGTGTAATCAATGGAGTCATCAATTACTAGCTTGACACCCTTCGTTCTGTCCAACGCATCGGCATGAACGTAACTCTCCATGTACCGCTTCTTGGTCTGCACAGCTTTAGACCCATCACCCCGCGCATTCACCTCTGCCGCTTGATCAGCGTACGTTTGCCCTTCATCTTGATCGTAGATGTGAAATTCTGGCTTTCGGAAGTTCTTGAAGATGTGTAAATTCACAACGTCGATGAGATTGCCGCCCTTCATCGGTACAAAAACAAAGCGTGGATCACGAGACAAGTCGGGTATCGAAGCGTCTGTTTCGCTAAGAGTGCAGCTCACCGCTTTCAAGAACCGCACATCGTTCGCGCCCTCGACGCAAATCAATACTCGAACTTGGTTGTCGGGCAACATCCCAAGGCGCTCGGCGATGAATACAAACAAATTGTTGGCGTCTTCGGTGGCAACGCTGCGGATCACTCGCCTTCCATCTTCCGCGGCATCCAGAAACCTTAAGCTAGGCGTCGGAAGTTCTCCCGCCAATCCAGGCGCATGTGTCGTCAAAATGACTTGACCGCCTTTCGATGCAATCTCGATGAGGGCCTTGACGAGGATTTTTTGGTGATCGGGATGTTGAGCTGTCTCTGGCTCCTCAATTGCATAAATGATGGGCCTACCACCCTCGTTCAATGCGCGCCTCTCTGCTTCGGCACGGAAGAAGTTCAAAAGCACCAATCTCCGCACTCCGGAACCACGCTTATCAATTGGCACACCTTGATCACTGTTAAGCGTGTACTTGAACAAATCTTTCCACTTCGGCTTTTCGCGCAAGGAAGCTTGAAGTTGCCCCGCCAACTCAGGGTTCATTTCTTGAAGTTTTGCTAGCGTTCGATTCGCAACGTCCTGAACCCGCGTCTCAATAATGAGGGAAATGTCATCTAATTTGTCCTGAATTTCATTCAGTGCAGCCTCAACTGCAATGCCCATCGGCGTCTGGGCTTCCTTGTCCTTCTCAGAGCTGGCTCGATCCGAAACAAAAAGGGCGCAAATGGGCAACACACGGATAAGCTGATCCCAAAGTGTTTTTGAATCATTCTTTGAGACAGGAATACGGACCGACTTAGGCGTCAAAGCTGCTGAGCGATTTGCAATTGCTTGACGAATCTTTGCTTTCACCGTGGCTTCGCCAACCTCCAGAGCCACACCGTACTCGACTGCACGCTTCTTTAACTCTGCCAAAGTCAAAGGAATCAGCGACTCTCCGTTTTGGTCCACGGGGTGCTCATCCGCTTCAATGAATACCTCGGGCGCAATCTTGGATTTTGAACAATCGAAAATCTTTGTGATACGAAGACGATTAGCACCAGTCAACAAGCGCTCGGAAGCCAAACTGGTTTCAAACTGGTCATCGAGAACAATGCTCCCAGGGTAACCATCGAACTCACAGCTAATTCGAACCTGGGTTTTGTCACCATTGATGGCCCCGTCATCTGAGTCAATTTTGACGCCATCACCCTCCAAAAAAATTGTCAGTGCCGAAAGTACGGAAGACTTTCCAATGTCATTCCGACCAATCAACGCTGTGAAATCATCCACGTCGATTTCAACAGGGTGAGCGAACCCTCGAAAATTCTCTATCTCAATACGTCGCAGTTTCATTCTTATCTCCCTTTAAATTTTTATAGATTTCCGGTAAACGCCCGCTGCTGGAGCGAGGCAAATAATGCATCCAGCTGGGCCAGGGCGGTGCGGTGGGTGGCTTTGAGGGCTTCGATGGCTTGGATGCGGGTGGCGAAGGTTTGTTGGAGGGGGAGCGAGGGCAACGGAATGTTTAGCCCTCGCAATATTGCGAGGTTGATGTTCTTTTGTGCGGATTCAGGTGCGGAGTCTTCAAGCGCCTTTTGCAAGATGGACAACCACACTCTGACGTACTCAACGGTAGCTGGGTCGTCAGCGCGAAAGCCAACAACACTGTCGGGGAAGCAAGCATCAAATGTCAGGATGCCAGTTTTTGCAATATTCGCAGCGATGGTGATGCACAGCGTACCAGCAGGCCACATCTTGCTTTGCCGTAAACCAATGTCGGAATAAGTGTGGGTGTAGCTGCGGATGTAGCCATCGCAGTTGGACACCTCGCCGGTCTGCACCAGAGGATGGTCCCCGCCAAGAAGTTCCGGCGCATTGCGTGGTCGGTGCTTGGAAATGCCGCGATCCAGAGTACCCACATCACCAAACTTCACGACAGGCAAGCCCTTCGGGTTCACCACCGGGTCGCCAAACATATCGAGAAAGAGGGACTGGGTGAGGGTGTCGAGGTGGGCCAGGGCTTGGCGGCGTTGGATGCGGAGGGTTTCGGCCTGGTCTAGGATGGCGGCGATGAGG
The DNA here is from genome assembly GCF_032191775.1 of Rhodoferax mekongensis. NCBI lineage: Bacteria > Pseudomonadati > Pseudomonadota > Betaproteobacteria > Burkholderiales > Comamonadaceae > Rhodoferax > Rhodoferax mekongensis. The sequence goes on from NZ_CP132507.1 coordinate 1,023,527, forward strand.
CGTTGCTCTTCCAAAGTGGGCAATGGAAGCCGAACGCGCTTCAAGTCGCCGAGAACGATTCTCCGAATGGCTGAGCCAGTCTTTTTCTTAAGAGCGTCGTCCAAGACCGCTGGGGAACGCAAAACATGACCGAGATAGCCTGGATCGACCAATCCGGCCTTGGGCCTGAGAATTGCCAGCGAGGAAAGCACTGCAAACGATTGGTCGGTGGCAACCACATGAACTTTGCCGACTGTTCCGTCCTTCGAAAAAAGGACATCGCCCCTGAGGGGCGCACTGTTGCCAGCTTTAGCAGCGAGGTAGTCGCTCTCTGAAATGAAAGAGCAGCCAGCAAAGTCCAATCCGCTGTCTGAGACGTCTTTGACGGTCAAGAATGGAATGCCATTACCCACATCTTTTGGCGTGTAGTGAGTGCCGTCGGTTACGAGTTCGCACGCGTCAGCGATCGTTGTGAAGCTACTCACTTCAACATCCCCTCCAACGCCCTCATCCCCGCCGCAATCTCGTCCTCCAGCTTGGCCAGCTCCGCCAATATCTCCTGCGGTGCGCGGTGCTGCACTTGCGCATGCACCACTTCCTTGTAGCGGTTGATGCTCAGGTCGTAGCCGTTGGCGGCGATGTCGGCTTTGGGCACGCAGAAGCTTTGTTCGGTGCGGCTGCGCTGGCGTTCTGTGCCCTCCCGCTGTGCCCAGCGGGCCAGCACGTCGGGCAGGTTGTTTTTGGCATGCTCTTCTTTTGATAGCTGCTCGCGCACATTCGACGGGCGCTGGAGGCCTAAAAGATGCTCAGGCAAGAGCGGCTGGCGCTTATCGTCCAGGCTGTAGCCGTCGGCCTGCATGTCGTAGAACCACACGTTATCGGTGCCACCGCTGTTGGTCTTGGTGAAGAACAGGATGGCGGTGCTCACACCCGCATAGGGCTTGAACACACCGCCGGGCAGGCTGACGATGCCGTCGAGCTTTTGGTCTTCCACCAGCATTTTGCGCAGCGCCTTGTGCGCGGTGCTGGAGCCAAACAGCACACCGTCGGGCACGATGACCGCCGCGCGGCCACCGGGTTTCAGCAGGCGCAGGAACAGGGCCAGAAACAGCAGCTCGGTCTTTTTGGTCTTCACCGTCTGCAGCAAATCCTTGGCGACGTTCTCATAGTCCAGGCTGCCAGCGAAGGGCGGGTTGGCCAGCACCAGGCTATAGCGGTCTTCCTCCAGCCCATGCTCCTGGCCCAGCGAGTCGCGGTAGGTGATGGCGGGGTTGTCCACGCCGTGCAGCATCATGTTCATGCTGCCGATGCGCAGCATGGTGTTGTCAAAGTCGTAGCCATGGAACATGTCATGGTTGAAGTGCTGGTTCAGCTTGGCGTCGTGGAACAGTGCGGGGTGCGCCTCGCGCAAGTATTCGCCTGCTGCCACCAAAAAGCCGCAGGTGCCGCTGGCCGGGTCGCAAATGGTGTCGGTCGGCGTGGGCGCGGTCATTTCCACCATGAGCTGGATGATGTGGCGCGGGGTGCGAAACTGGCCGTTTTGCCCGGCGCTGGCGATCTTGCTCAGCATGTATTCGTAGAGGTCGCCCTTGGTGTCGCGGTTGTCCATGGGCACGGCGTCCAGCAGGTCCACCACCTTGGCCAGGAGGGCTGGCGTGGGGATGGTGAAGCGCGCGTCTTTCATGTGGTGGGCGTACGTCGAATCGTCCGAGCCCAGCGTGCGCAGAAAGGGAAAGACGTGTTCGCCCACGATGACAAACATTTCGCTGGGCGCTTCGTTTTTGAAGCGGCTCCAGCGCAGGGTGTCATAGGCGCGGCCCCGTGGGTCGTTGCCCTCGGGGAAGATGCGGCGCTCCATGGGCTTCTTCAGACGCGTGGCCTTGTTTTCTTCCAGGGTGTGCAAGTCGTCCAGGCGGCGCAGGAAGAGCAGGTAGGTGATTTGCTCAATCACTTCGATGGGGTTGGCGATGCCGCCGGACCAGAAGGCGTTCCAGATCTGGTCGATTTTGCTTTTGAGGTCGCCGGTGAGCATGGGGCTTTCGGTTGGGTAAACAGGGAGAGAGCGCAGCAGTGCGCCGCGCATCAGGTCAGGTGGTCAGCTTCTGGTGCAGCCAGCGGCACACCGGGCTGTTAGCGTCTTCCAGCCCGTGGATCACGGTGAAGTGGTCGGCACCATCGATGGCGCTCAGCTCTACCGGGTTGCCCAGAGCCACTGCCGCATCCCGGTAGCCGGTGGACTGGCGGGCGAATTCACCGGACTCGGCACCGCCCCAGATCACCCAGGTTGGCGTAGGGCACGCACGCAGGTTAGGCGTGGGGGACTGGCGGCGGATGATGCCGTCATCCAGCTGGATCATGGGTTGCAGGTAGCTGTAGCGCAGGGGTTCCAACTCGTAGAGGCCGCTGAACAGCAGGCCCGCCTTGAGCGGGTCGCGCGGCAGGCCGTAGTCGGTGTCCCACGCGGTTTGCAGGCACATGGCGCCCAGGTGGCCGCCGGCGGAGTGGCCGCCCACGCCCACGCGGGTCGGGTCGCCGCCGTAGTTCTGGATGTTGCGCAGCGTCCAGGCCATGGCCGAGCGCACCTGTCGCGTGATTTCGTCTATGGTCACAAAGGGTGCCAGCGCGTAGTTCACCACCACGGTCGTGATGCCGCTGGCGTGCAGGCCCAAGGCGACGCCATGAAAGTCTTTGCTCTGGAAGGCGCGCCAGTAGCCGCCGTGGATGAACACGAAGACTGGCGCGTTGGGCACGTCCGCCGGAAAGATGTCCAGCGTCTCGTGCACCGTGGGCCCGAAGGGGATGCCGGCATGGTGCTTGAGGGTGCTGCGGGCTTTTTCGGCCTGCGCCGCAAAGTGCTTGCCGGGAGCAGCCGGGTCGGGCAGCGCGATGGAGGGGTTGTATTGCGCGTCGATCTGCGCCTGGGTGTCAAAGTCGCGGTAGAGCTTGGGCATGGGGTGTCCTTGAAATCAAATGCCGACGTAGCGGTGCCAGAGTTCGGGTTGTGCGGCCAAGGTGGTCGAGTCGCCACTCCAGACCGCGCGGCCGCGCTCCATGATGGTGTGGTGGCCGGCCAGCGCGATCAGACGCTGCACATACTTGTCGATGACCAGCACGCTCTGGCCTTGGGTGCGCAGGGTGTCCAGGCAGCGCCAGATGTCTTCACGAATCAGTGGCGCCAGGCCTTCGGTGGCCTCGTCCAGGATCAGCAGGTGCGGGTTGGTCATTAGCGCGCGGCCAATGGCCAGCATCTGCTGCTCGCCGCCGGAGAGCTGGTTGCCCATGTTGCGCGCGCGGTGCTCCAGCACCGGGAAGAGGTGGTAGATCCGCTCCAGCGTCCAGGGCTCGGCGCTGGCATTGCGCCGCGCGGCAAAGGCAATCAGGTTTTCTTGCACCGTGAGGTTAGGGAAAATCTGCCGTCCCTCGGGCACCAAAGCCACGCCCATGCGGGCGATGCGGTCGGGGCTCAAGCCCTCAATGCGCTCGCCCCGGAAACGGATGCTGCCGCTGCGCGCTGGCGTCAGCCCCAGGATGCTGCGCACCGTGGTGGTTTTGCCCATGCCGTTGCGACCCAGCAGAGTGGAGGTGGTGCCGGCCTGGAGCTGCATGTCCAGCCCGAAGAGCACCTGGCTGTTACCGTAAGCCGTCTCCAGGCCCTGAATGTCGAGCAGGGTCTCGGTGCTCATGGGTGGGCCTCCGGCAAGGCTTCATCGCCAAGGTAGGCGCGCTTCACGTCGTCGCTCTGGCGGATGGCATCGGGCTGGCCACTGGCAATCACGCGGCCGGCCACCAGTACCGAGATGGTGTCGGCGAGTTGGAACACGGCGTCCATGTCGTGCTCCACCAGCAGCAGCGTGGTCTCGGCGCGCAGCGATTGCAGCAGTGCCACCATGCGCTGGGATTCGTCCGGCCCCATGCCGGCCAAGGGTTCGTCCAGCACCAGCAACTGCGGGCGGCTGGCCAACGCCAAGCCCACCTCTAACTGTCGTTGCTCGGCATGCGACAAGGCGCCCGCGGTGCGTTGCAACTGGGCCTGCAAACCTACGCGCGCAGCCACATCTGCCGCCGCCTGCATACGCTGGGTCTCGGTGTGCACCGGGCGCCAGAAGCGCATGCTGCTGCCCGCCACTGCCTGCAGGGCGAGGGCCAGGTTGTCCTGCACGCTCAGGCGCAAAAACACGTTGGTGATCTGGTACGAGCGGGCCAGCCCGCGCTTCACCCGGGCGTGCATGGGCAGGCGGGTGATGTCTGCCCCGTTGAGTAACAGGCGCCCGGAATCCGGCTGCAGCGCGCCCGAAATCTGGTGGATGAGCGTGGTCTTGCCTGCGCCATTCGGGCCTATCAGGGCATGGACCTCGCCTTTGTGCACTTGCAGGCTGGCGTGGTCGGTGGCGCTGAGCGCGCCGAAGCGCTTCACCAGTGTGTCGATCTGCAGCAAGGGGGTGGCGCCGGTGTTCATGCCTGACTCCGCGTCCACACGCTGCGCAAGCTGGCCAAGCCGCGCGGTGCCAGCAACACGACGGCCAGCAACATGGCGCCCAAGCCCAGCTGCCAGTGTTCAGTGGTGTGGCCCAGCACTTCTTCGAGCAGCAGGAAAGCGGCAGCACCCAGCACGCCGCCATACAGGTGGCCCACGCCACCCAGAATCACCATCACCATCAGCATGCCGCTCTGGCTCCACTGCATCATGGACGGGCTGACAAAACCGCCCTGGTTGGCCAGCAAGGTGCCGGCCAGACCGGCCATCGCGCCCGCCAGGGTGAAGGCGGTGAGCTGCGTGCGCAGCACCGGAAAACCCAGTGCCTGCATGCGCACCGGGTTCTCGCGCAGGCCTTGCAGCACCTGGCCGAAGCGCGCGTTGAGCAGGCGCTGGGTGAACAGCAGGCACAGCGTGAGCGCACCGAGGGCGAGGTAATAGAGCGCCGTGTCGCCGGGGGCAATGCCGGCCCAGGTGTTGCGCCCGGCCAGCGGCAACCCGTCGTCCCCACCGTAGGTTTTGAGGGAGACGGCCAGGTAGTACAGCATTTGCGCGAAGGCCAGCGTGATCATGATGAAGTACACGCCCTGGGTTCGCAGGCTGATAAAGCCGATCAGGCAGGCCAGGCCCGCGCTCACCAGCATGGCAGCGGGCCAGGCAATGGCAGCAGGCACGGTGCCATGCTGCATCAGGATGCCCACGGTGTAGGCGCCCGCGCCCACAAAGGCCGCATGCCCGAAGCTCACCAAGCCGCCGAAGCCCAGAATCAGGTTCAGGCTGCTGGCAGCCAGGGCAAAAATCGCAATGCGGGTGGCCAGCGTGACGTAGAACTCCGCGTGCAAGGCCGCCGTGATCTGCGGCAGGGCCAGCAGCACCAGAAACACAGGAAGTGCAGCCCGCAGGTGCAGTGTGTGGTGCAGCGATGTGCGGGCGTTGTTCGAATCAACCATGGGCAGGGAACAGGCCGCGCGGCTTGAAGAACAGCACCGCAGCCATCAACACATAAATCAGGATGGAGGCCACCGCCGGTGCCGCATCAGCCGCCAGCGCTGCGCCGAACAGCGACTCGAACACCATGGGCAGCAGGGTGCGCCCGCCGGAGTCCACCATCCCCACCAGCAGTGCGCCGACCAGTGCACCGCGGATGGAGCCGATGCCGCCGATCACGATGACCACAAAGGCCAGAATCAGAATGCTCTCGCCCATGCCCACCTGCACCGCCAGCAGCGGCCCGAGCATGCCGCCGGCCAGCGCGCACAAAGCGGCGCCCAGCCCGAACACCGCAGTGAACAGGCGCTGCACATTGGTGCCCATGGCCAGTGCCATGTCGCGGTTGGAAGCACCGGCACGCACTTGCATGCCCAGCCGGGTGCGGGTCACCAGCAGGTAGAGCAGCAGCGCCGTGGCCAAGCCGACCACGATGATGAGCAAGCGGAAAGCCGGGTAGAAAAAGCCGGGCAACAACTCCACCGGGCCCGAGAGTGCGGCCGGCGGGTTGAGCGACAGGGGTTGTGATCCCCAGATCATGCGCACGGTTTCATTGCACATGAGCAGAATGGCAAAGGTGCCCAGCACTTGGGTGACGTGGTCGCGCCGGTAGAGCCTGCGCAGGACGGACACCTCCAGCAGCACCCCGAAAAGGGCGGTGCCCGCCACACCCGCAGCCAAGCCCCACCAGAACGATCCGCTGGCTTGGGTGGCTGTGGCAATCAGGTAGGCACCCACCATGTACAGCGAACCATGGGCCAGGTTCACCATGTCCATGATGCCGAACACCAGCGTCAGCCCGGCTGCCAGCAAAAACAGCATCAGGCCGAGCTGCAGGCCGTTCAGGGCCTGCTCCAGCAGCAGAATTCCGCTCATGCGCGTGCGTCAGGCCTTAGAGGCCGGGCATCTTGCAGTTGGCGGCGTAGGCGTCGGCGTGGTTTTTGAACACGGTGCCCAGGGTGCGGTTGGTGACGCGGCCCTTGGCGTCGCGGGTGATGACGCGCAGGTAGTAGTCCTGGATAGGGAAGTGGTTGGTGTTGAACTTGAAGGCGCCACGCACCGAGTCGAACTTGGCGGCTTCCAGTGCCTTCTTGACGGCGGCTTTGTCGTCCAGCTTGCCCTTGCTGTCGCGCACGCCGGCGTCCATCAGGCGGGCGGCGTCATAGCCCTGGGCTGCGTACAGGGTGGGCAGGCGGCCGTATTCTTTTTCAAACTCGGCCACAAACTTCTTGTTGGCCGCGTTGTCCATGTCGTGGCCCCACTGGGAGGTGTTGAACATGCCCAGCATCGGGTCGCCCACCGCCTTGATCACGTCCTCATCGCCCGAGAAGCCGGGGCCGAACAGCGTGATGTCCTTGGACAGGCCGGCGCCCACAAATTGCTTGATGAAGTTGATGCCCAGGCCGCCGGGCAGAAAGATGTACACCGCGTCCGGCTTGGTGGCGCGGAGCTTGGAGAGCTCGGCGCCGTAGTCGAGCTGGTTGAGGGCGGTGTAGGTCTCGGAAGCAATCTCGCCCTGGTAGAAGCGCTTGAAGCCGGTGAGGGCGTCTTTGCCCGCGGGGTAGTTGGGGGCGATCAGCGCCACGCGCTTGAAGCCTTTGTCGGTGACCGTCTTGCCCACGGCCTCGTGCATGTTGTCGTTTTGGTACGAGGCACTGAAGAAGTAGGGGTTGCACTGCTCGCCCGCGTACTGTGAGGGGCCTGCGTTGGCGCTGATGTAGAAAATCTTGGACTGGAAGGTCGGGGTGCCTACGGCCAACATCACGTTGGAGAACACGATACCGGTCATGAAGTCGACCTTGTCGCGTTTGATCAGTCGGTCTGCGGTTTGGCGACCCACTTCGGGGTTGGCCTGGTCATCGGCCACGATGACCTCGGCAGGGCGACCGCCGAGTTTGCCGCCGTTGAGTTTCACAGCGAGTTGGAAGCCGTCACGGATATCCACGCCCAAGCCGGCGCCGGGGCCGGACAAGGTACTGAGCAAACCAACACGAACGGGTTCGGTGGACTGGGCCCAGGCACCTGCAGTCGCGGCAGCCAAAGCGGCGGTCAAAACCAGGCGGGAGGGGGCAGAACGGGGCAGGTGCATTGCAAACTTTCCTTGTGGAGGGGTGGACCGTTTCATTATCGGCCCAACACCCCTGCTTTCCGCTGCACCGTTGCAGAAAGCGCAAGCCTCCGTTCAGTTCAGCAAGTAGCTGTCGGCGTTGGCTTCGAAATCTTCCGCGTCAATGGCGGCGTCAAAGGCAGCGCGGGCGGCCAATGCTTCTTTGGTGTAGGGGATCAGCGGTTTGTCCAAGGGGCGCAGCTTGTGGCGGCGCAGGCCGCGCAATTGCTGGGAGCGCTCCATGGTTTGCAGAACCAGCTCGGGCTCCATCATCAGGCTGAAGGGGTTGAGTGCGGTGGCAGTGGTTTTCATGGCAGTTCTCCGGTGAAAGTTTGCGCCATCGAGTGACTTTGGCGCTTGGAGGAACTGTAGCCACGCACTCCAAAAAGTGGAGTCAGACAAGCGCTGGAAAACGTGTAGGAATTTCCCTTACAAAGCCGGATAAACTGGCTTCTTGCCCGCCACTACGGAGCCTGGGTTTACAGCAAACGTGCTCGCACACTCTTGCCTTTGACGCGGCCGGCATTGAGCTTGTTGCATGCGGCCTGGGCCACGTCACGCGCCACACCGACAAAGGTGCAGAACTCGGTGACCTGGATCTTGCCGATCTGCTCACGGGTGAAGGCAGGGCCGCCCTCGTCGTTGGTGAGCGCGCCCAGCACGTCGCCGGGACGGATTTTTTCTTTGCGGCCGCCGGCAATCTGCACGGTGACCATGGGGGGCAGCAAGCGGCCCGTGCCGTTCGGAGTCAGCTCGTCGAGCTTGTGCCACACCGAGGGCGCGTTCTGGTACTGCTCGATCTTGCCGACCGCGCCCATCTCGCGCATGCTGGCCAGGCTCAGGGCCAGCCCTTTCTCGCCCGCGCGGCCGGTGCGGCCGATGCGGTGCACATGCACTTCCGGGTCGGGTGTGATGTCCACGTTGATGACGATGTCCAGCTCTTTCACGTCCAGCCCACGGGAGGCCACGTCGGTGGCCACCAGCACCGAGCAGCTGCGGTTGGCAAATTGGGCCAGCACCTGGTCGCGCTCGCGCTGGTCCAGGTCGCCATGCAGGGCTTGGGCCACAAATCCGTCAGCCACCAGCGTGTCCACTAGTTCGTTGCACTGCTGCTTGGTGTTGCAAAAGGCTATCGTGCTGATCGGGCGGAAGTGGTTGAGGATGCTGCTAACCGCGCTGAAGCGGGACTCGCGATCCACCTCAAAAAAGCGCTGCTCGATGGTGTTGTCGGCCACCGGGGCTTCCACCTTGATTTGCTGCGGGTCTTGCATGAACTGCTTGGCCAGCTTTTCGATGCCTTCGGGGTAGGTGGCAGAAAACAGCAGGGTCTGGCGCTCTTTGGGGCACTGGCGTGCCACGGTCACGATATCTTCAAAAAAGCCCATGTCCAGCATGCGGTCGGCTTCGTCCAGCACCAGGGTGTTCAGGCCTTCGAGCGTGAGGTACTCGCGCTCCAGCAGGTCCATGATGCGGCCGGGCGTGCCCACGACAATGTGCGCGCCGTTTTCCAGCGAAGCGCGCTGGCCGCGGGTGGCCACGCCGCCGCACAGGGTCACAACCTTGATGTTGTCTTGCGCGCGGGCCAAGCGGCGGATTTCCACCGTCACCTGGTCGGCCAGCTCACGGGTGGGGCACAGCACCATGGCTTGCACTGCAAACCAGCGGGGGTTGAGCTTGGCCAGCAGGGGCAAGGCAAAGGCGGCCGTCTTACCGCTGCCGGTTTTGGCCTGGGCAATCAGGTCTTTGCCGGCCAGGGCCACGGGCAGGCTGGCGGCCTGGATGGGTGTCATGGCATCAAAGCCCAACTGTTGCAGGTTGGCCAGCGTGGCAGGTGCGAGGGGAAGGGTGGAGAAAGCTGTCATGCTCCGATTATCGGCGGTGTGGTTTGCGTAGGCTTGCTTGGCCTGGCTTTTGCTATTGTTTTTATAGCTGCTCGCGCATGTTCCATGAGCGCCAGAGGCAGGTTTTGAGCTGAATTACCGTCTGGCGGGGCTGGTGGGGGCACGGCAGGCGGCGTGACCCGTGTTCTCCGTCTCGCTTCGCGGGCAGCGGGGATGCGGTTTGGTACTTTGGCTTAAGGCTGGAAGCGTGATTTCAGGTTTGTTTGGCTGCATAGCGATGTGCGAACCAAGGTTTCAGCAGCAAATACCAAACGCACAGAGGCCACAGGATCGTCGCTGAGCCGATGAATAGCAACTCCATGTCAAGCAAGTGTTCAGCCCCATTGCCGCCGTCGCCACCCACCCACCCGCGTGCGAATAGTGCCGCATGGATTTCTTTCACAGGCAGGGTTTTTGACCTAGACTGTCTCCCAATACAACCTAGGCGTCGGGAGCCTTGTCCATGAATGTCTTGAAGCGCAATAACGTCCATGAAACTGGCGAAGGCGACAAAGTCTTGCTTTATGCCCATGGCTTCGGCTGCAGCCAGCACATGTGGTCGCAGGTGGTACCTGCTTTTACCTCAAGCCACCGGCAGGTGCTGTTTGACTATGTGGGCAGCGGTCAGTCCGACATTTCGGCCTTCGATAGCCGGCGTTACAGCACCTTGAACGGCTATGCCCAGGACGTGCTGGATGTGTGCGATGCGTTGGGGCTGACATCGGGCGTCACCTTTGTGGGGCATTCGGTGAGTTGCTCCATTGGCATGTTGGCATCCATCGCACGGCCCGGACTGTTTGACCGGTTGGTCCTGCTGGGTCCGTCGCCGTGCTTCATCAACCAGCCTCCGGACTATGTGGGGGGCTTTGAGCGCACCGATCTGGAGGGCTTGTTGGCCTTGATGGACCAGAACTACATTGGTTGGGCCAACTATCTCACCCCTGTCATTTCGGGTGAACAGGGTGGCGGACCGGTGGCAGACAATTTGTCAGACAGCTTCTGCTCCACGGACCCGGTGATTGCGCGCATCTTCGCCGAGGCTACGTTTTATGCGGACAACCGGGCTGACCTGCCGCACGTGAGCTGCCCCAGCTTGATCTTGCAGCACCGCTATGACGCATTGGCGCCCGTGGAGGTGGGGGAGTATTTGCATAAGCACTTGCGCAATAGCACCTACCAGGTGCTGGACGTCGTGGGGCACTGCTGCCATATGTCTCACCCGCATCTGGTGGTGGACGCAATGAAGACGTACCTGGCCCGTAAAGATTGAGTCCCGAAGCTTTGCTTGGGGCGTCACTCATGGATCGCCTGGATCTGCTTCCGAGCCCGGTACTGGTGACGGACGCGCAGGGGCATATCGTGACTGCCAATAGTGACTTGTTGGCCTTGGTAGGCAAGGATGCAGAACATTGGCGGGGGCGCTATCTGGACGGCTTTTTACCCGCGCCCAGCCGGGTCTTTTTGCAGACCCATGTGTGGCCCTTGATGCTGCGACATGGATATGTGAAGGAGATTTATCTGCACCTCATCAATGGGGCGGGCGAGCGGGTGCCGGTGATGGTGAATGCGCGGCGCGGGCAGTGGGACGGGCAGGAGTGCATTGTTTGGGTGTTCTTTGTAGCCCTGGAGCGCAGCCGCTTTGAGGCCGAGTTGGTCGAAGCGCGTGCACGCGCGCAACGTTTGGCTGCGGAGTTGTCACAAGCCAATGCGGAGTTGCAATCGGTACACCAGCAGTTGTCTCAGCACGCCCAAAGCGTGGAATCCCAAAACCGGGAACTGGCCACGCTCAGCCTGACCGACCCCCTCACCCGACTGGGTAACCGGCGTGCGCTGGAGCGTGCGGTTGAGCAATGGCAAATGCAGTCCGAACTGGGGGCTCCCGCTGCCTTGATGATGGTGGATGTGGATCACTTCAAGCGCGTGAACGACCGCTATGGCCACGACGAGGGTGATCGGGTGCTTCAGGAGCTGGCTCGCCAATTGCAGGCCTGCAAGCGCAGCAGTGACGTGGTGGTGCGCTACGGTGGTGAGGAGTTTGCCCTCTGGCTACCGGGTACCGGGCCTGATGGTGCCAGTGCCATTGCCCAGCGGGTGCATCAGCTGGTGCGGGAGGTGAGGGTGGACAACAAGCCAGTCACGGTCAGTATCGGGGTGTCATGCGCCCAACAGACTTTGCACCAGGGGCGTGATATGGTGTTTTTGACGCGTTTGTTGCACCAGGCCGATCTGGCTTTGTACCGGGCCAAAACGGCGGGCCGCAACCGGACGATGTGGCACGACGGACCCACAGGACTTCCTTAAAATTCGGGCTTGGCGTTGCGGCGCGTAATCTAAGGTTTCCTCATGCGTTATTGGTGGAGTGTGGCGCTGGTCAGCAGCGCATTGCTGGTGGCTTGCGGCACCAATGTGGTCAACCCGGTGACCGGGCAAACTGAGCGTTCGGCCATGAGCGAAGAGGCCGAGTTGGCCGAGGGCGCCAAGGGGCACCAGCAGGTGTTGCAGGAATACGGTGTGGTCAAAAACCCGGAGCTGCAGGCCTATGTGAACGCCTTGGGCCAAAAGCTGGCAGCGCAGAGTCACCGGTCCCAGTTGCAGTGGCACTTCACCGTGCTGGACAGCCCCGAGATCAACGCGTTTGCCCTGCCCGGCGGCTATGTGTATGTCACGCGCGGCATCATGGCCTACATGGAAAGCGAGGCCGATCTGGCCGGGGTGATCGGCCATGAGATCGGCCACGTCACTGCCCGCCATGGTGCACAGCGCGCCACCAGCCAGCAAAACGCGGGCTTGGGCGTGTTCGCTGCCAGCGTGTTGGGTGCGGTGGCAGAGGCCTACGGCGTTACCGGTGCCGGGCAGCTGGCGGGCCAGGTGTCGCAAAACGTGGCGGCGGGCTATATCGCGTCGTACGGGCGCGAGCAGGAATTGCAGGCAGATGGCCTGGGTGCTGAATACCTCTACCGCACCCGCTACGACCCCCGCAACATGATCGACGTGATCAAGGTCCTCAAAAATCAGGAGCTGTTTGCGGCCGACCAGGCCAAGGCCGAAGGACGTCCGGCGCCTGCCAAAGGCGACTGGCTGGCATCCCACCCCAGCAATGACCAGCGCCTGGAGACCATTACCCGTCTGGCCGCGCAGTACCAGAGCAAGGACCGTTACAACGACGAAGGCCGGGCCCGCTATTTGCAGGCGATCAGCAACATGAACTTCGGCGACAGCCCGGACCAGGGGCTGGTGCGCGGGCGCAATTTTTACCATGAGCCTCTGGGCCTGGCGCTCACAGCACCTGCCGGCTGGTACATCCAGAACGATGCGGAGCAACTCGCCTTCATCAACACGGCCCGTGACGCTGCCTTGTTGGTGCGTGTGGTGCCGGCCCAGGCCGGCAAGGCACCTGCTGATGTGGTGCGCAACCTGCTCAAGCCCACCCAGGGCAAGCTGGAGGCCACCACCATCAATGGCCTGCAGGCCTCGCGATTCACTGGTGCGCGGTCCAATGCCAATGGCACCACCGTGGCACTGGAAGCCACGGTCGTCTCCGGGCCGGGAGATCGGGTGTATCTGCTGCAGTCCACCGCCAAAGATGCCAATGCACTGGCGCGTGCACGAGCCGGCCTGCGCGAAGCTGAAGGCAGCTTCCGGGCGCTGACCACGGCCGACAAGGCCGCCGCCCGGCCCTGGGTGATCAAGTCCGTGCCCTACCCCAAAGGCGGCTTTGCCGAGCTGGCCCGCACTTCGCCGATTGCCCGACCTGAGCAACAGTTGCGCTTGATCAATGGTTTTTATGGCGGCGGGGAGCCTACGCCCGGTCAACTGGTTAAAGTCGTGCTGCCGCAGTAATTTGCTATATTTTTAGTAGCTGCTTGCGCTCATTCCATGAGCGCCACTGCCTGAAAACACTATGAATCCACTCTCTATCTCTTCTCAGTTCGATTCCGGCGCCATCGAGGTGTTGCGGCTCGACGTTGCGCACGACATCCAGTTGCGCATCCGCCAGGACACGGCAGCAGAGTTTGCCCAGTGGTTCCACTTCTGCTTACATGGAGCGGCCGGCGAGCCGGTAACCCTGCGGTTCATGAACGCCAAGCAATGCGCCTACCCCAAGGGCTGGGAGGGTTACCAGGTGGTCTGCAGCGAGGATCGCCAACACTGGAGCCGTATTGAGACCAGTTATGACGGCGAGGTCATGACTGCGCGCATCACACCGCAGACCAACGCCATCTACTTCGCTTACTTCGAACCCTATTCGTACGAGCAGCACCTGGACCTGCTGGCGTCGGCAGCAGCCTCGTCGCTGGTCACCGTGGAACGGCTGGGCACGACCGTGCAGGGGCGTGATATGAGCGTGCTGCGCGTTGCTGACGTGCATAGCCTGGTGGCTGAGGAAGACAAAAAGGACGTGTGGGTCATCGCCCGGCAGCACCCCGGTGAGACCATGGCCGAGTGGTTTGTGGAAGGCTTTCTGGAACGCCTGCTGGACGCCGACGACTCCGTCAGCCGCACCCTGCTTCAGCGCTGCAACTTCCATGTGGTGCCCAACATGAACCCGGATGGCGCCGTGCTGGGCAACCTGCGCACCAACGCTGCGGGCGCTAACCTGAACCGGGAGTGGGCCGCGCCCAGCATGGAGCGCTCGCCTGAAGTGGCCCTGGTGCGCCAAGCCATGGAGGCCACTGGCGTGGACCTGTGCCTGGATGTGCACGGCGACGAAGCGCTGCCTTGCAACTTTGTAGTCGGCTCTGAAGGCACGCCGGGCTACACCCCGCGTATTGCCGAGCTGGAAGACGACTTCAAGACCGACTGGATGCGTGCCTGCCCCGACTTCCAGGACACGCTCAATTACGGCCGCGTGGCGGCAGGCCAGGCCAATATGTCACTGGCCACCAACTGGATCGCCCAGCGCTTCGGTTGTATGGCTCTGACGATCGAGATGCCCTTCAAGGACAATGTCAACCTTCCCGACCCTACCACCGGCTGGAGCGGTCAACGTTCCAAGAAGCTGGGTGCCAGTGTGCTGCAGCCCTTGCTGCAGTGGTCGGTGTAGTCTTTTGACGCGAGCGTTGATTTAAGGCTGCCACACGACGTTGTCGTCCACAGCGTACAGCTTGCACGCGGTCTTGGCAGTTTGGGCGCAGCGATCCAGCGTTCGCGCAATCACGTTCTCCCCCGAGAAAAATGCCCATTCGCCCTTGGGTCCAATGGCAAGTGCGCGAGGCAGGTCCAGTGCGAGAAAGCGCACATAGCCCGTCTCCTTCACGTCCTGTTTGACAAGGGGGAGCTTGCTGGCGTCTCCGATGGCGGCGAAACCACTGGCCGGTGGCGCACCAGTGGCTTGAGGAATCGCGATGCCCTGGAGACGTACAAATTGATCCAGCACAGGTCGCCACATGGACATGCCTTTGGCCAGCAGGCTGTGACCATCGGTGCTCACCGGGCCGAATGGCGCAAACTCGGCCTTACCCCCTGCGCCGGTGTAGGCGGTGTGCCACTTGCGGGGAATGTCAGGGCCCCAGTAGTTGTCGTTTTCGGAGTACAGCCACAGCATGGGCGTGCTGCCCCCGTTGGCTTTGGCAGCTTTCTCAAACGTAGCGGCTACGCGGTGGTAGCCGCATGGGTTGGCTTTGCGGTTGACTGCATCGCCACCGCTTCCCCCGGCAAAGTTGATGCCTGCAATGACCGATGGGTGTTTGGTCCCCATGGCCACCACGGTGGCAAAGCCGCCCATGGACTGCCCCATGAGAATGACTTTGCTGGGATTGACCCAGGGCTGCTTGATGGCGAATTCCACCGTGGCCAATGTCTGGACATTGGTGACGGCGGCGGCTGCGTCGAAGTTTTTGGAGTTGCATTCTCCGGTGAATTCCGGATCCTGTTCCATGCCACTGTCGCCGTAACCCAGGCGGGTGGGTACGAATACCGCAACACCCCGGCGCAACCAGTAGCGTGCAACGTCTGAGTATCTATAGCGCGAGGGGTTTGCCCGCTGGTTGGAGTCACGGCCATGGTTCATGATCACGGCGGGGAAAGGTCCATCCCCCGGCGGCTTGAAATGGGTGAGCACCATCTGACCGTCGATGGATTTGCCGTACATGTCTTTGACTGTGACCGGCAGTTTAGTCACGGTCTCAAACATGTCGGCGGCCAACGTTGATGGCGGCGGCCCATCTTCTGCGGTCGGTTGAGCATGAAGCAGTGGCGGAACACTCATCAGTGTGCCGAGGTAGAGCACACGTAAGACGGTTGAAGCAGTCAACCCGCAACGCAGAAGGGTGCGTCCGCTGAACAAACCGGTGCTGCGCGTCACGAGAACCAGAGCCATCAATTTGTTTGCTTGCGCCGACGTACCACTGCACCCATTACACCCAAGCCTGCCAGCAGCATGGCGTAAGTTTCGGGTTCGGGCACGGGTGCCAGTGCATGGGTGTACATCACGTTGTCTAAGGCGAATCTGGCGCTGCAGCAGCCATTGGATTCAAAGGTAATGCCGTTGAAAGCTTCTGTCGAGGTAAATCCGATGAATTGCGGCGTGTTATCTGGACTCGCTGTTGCTTGATAGCGGCCCAAAGTGGAATATGAGCCATAGCCTGAAAGGCTGTCGGCAGCAACCGTAAGACCTATGCGTGAACTCAACCCGGAGAACCATGCACCGTAGGCCATGATCGGCGCATTGAATCGCAGCGTGAACCAGCCGCCGTAGGAGATATCGGAATAGAGGTTGGTGGTGCCGTCAATGCTAAGTTTCAGGTCCGGTGCATCGACCTGCAGGCTGTTGTGTCCCACAAATGCCCCGAAGTTAAGGTTGTTGGCCGCTTGGTCGTTGGTGTAACTATTGAATGTTTCAGTTTGAACAGAACCAGTGGCTGCCAAGAAGCTTCCCGAGTCTGAGAAGACTGTCAAGCCGGCGCTTGCCGGCATGGCGAGGAACAGTGCGCTTAGAGCGAGAAATAGCGAGATCAGGGGTCGCGAGATGCGCGATGCTTTGCGAGCATCTTTTACAGCGCTTGGTGAACTCACAGGTGAAGAGTGATGCATGATGAATCTCCTTGGAAAATTGATATTTGACAAAACGGTCGGGTGATGCGTGTTTTCTCACAGCCTTTGCTTACGCTTTGGTCTGTCGGCGACGTACCATCGCCCCCATCAGTCCCAAGCCAGCCAACAACATGGCGTAGGTTTCAGGCTCAGGCACAGCAGCCACACTGATCGTGCCGTTTTGGTACAGGTGGGATGTATCCAGCCGTGTACCCGCAGCAAGGTGGAAGCTGCTGCTGTCAATGCTGGCAAACGTGCCGCTGCTGGTGCCCCAGTCAAACAGGTCAAACGTTTGGCCAGCCTGGCCGATGAAGGCGCCATACGACACCAGCTTGAGCGTGCCACCAAAGTGCAGGTTGCCCGCCACGTTGTAGTAGTCAAACCCCGTGCCTGCCTGCGTGCCGCCAATTTCGGCCAGGTACAGGTTGCCACTGCCAAAGTTCACAGAGCCTTCGTCGTTAGCAGCGCCGGGTGAATTGCCCACCGACAAGCCTCCTTCATAGAACTTGGTACCGCTGCCAGTGAATGCCGCGCCGTTACGCTGCAACACCTGCCCGAAGAACAGCGCGGTGCTGCCTGCAGAAACGCGCAGTTCGCTACCGGACTTGGCTTCTACGGTGTCATAAAAAGTGGCCTGGCTATTGCCCGACACAATGACTTTGCCCCCCGCTGCATTGACCACCTCGCCAAACACCGATGCACCGCCAAAGCCCACGTTCACTTGGCCGGCATTGGTCAATCCGTTGTTGAAGCGCAAGGTGGCGTTGTCCAGGAGCGTGCGGCCATTGGCTGCTTGGGTTACCGAGCCGCTTATCTCCAACTCGCCACCATTGCGCACTTCTATCGTGCCAGCGTTGGTGTGCGTGGTGCCGCTCAAGAGCATGGCCTCGCCAGCCCCTACGCGAACTTGACCTGCGTTTACAAGGTTTGCAGCAATGCGACCGTTGCCGACTACGCGGCCTACATTGTCCAAGCCGAGATCAAAGCGCAGGTTGTCGGCACGCACGGTGCCAGCGTTCAGTACACGCCCTGTAATGACGCCTTCACCCGTTAGCACACCGGTGCTGGCAATTTGTACGGCACTCTCAGATGTAAGCGTTCCGCCTGCCAATTTGAGTGTGGCAATACCGTTGCCACCGCCTACCGTGAGCGACTTGACGGACTGCGCCTCTTTGGGACCGGTGACGGTGAGGCTGACGTTAGGGTCGATCTTGATCGCATGCACGAATGCCGGTGCCAGGCCAAGAGTCCAGTTGGCTGCTGTATCCCACGCACCGCTGATGGCCTGGCGCCAGCGCAGGTCGGGGGTGAAGAGGAAGTTGCCGGAGCCGCCGTCTGTGAAGACGGCTCGATAGGCCAGTTGACCGAGGTTGTTGAAGCTGCCAGTGAGAGGCGTGTCTATGGAGCTCACCGTCTTCCCGGCAATCGTGCTGCCCGCAAGTTGCACGGCAACGGTGTCTTGTCCGTCACCAACGTAAAGTCCCTCGCTACTGCTACCTCCGGAGATGTTGGCTTTGAAGGCGGTATGTCCGCGATCATTCAAAATAGTGTTGCTAAAGGAGGAAAAGGTCCCGCCACTGGACCCGGTGGCGTTCTGACCTTGTAACGCGACGGCGGTGAGCGTGGTTGTGCTGCTGCTACGGTAGATGCCTTGATTAGTGCTGCCACCGGTTATGTTGGCAACGAAAGCCGTTTGCCCACTAGCGTTTAAAACAGGGCTACTAAAGGACGCAAAGGTACCAACGCCAGTTCCGGTCGCACTTTGGCCTTGAATGGCGATCGGGGTGAGTGTGCCGTCACTGCTTCGGTAGATGCCCTCAGTGCTGCTGCCAAAAGTCAATAGGGCTCTGAAGGCCGTTTGCCCATTATTGTTCAGCACGGGGTTGCCGAAATCGAGAAACATGCCGCCCCCAGAGCCGGGAGCACCTTGGGTATGGGCGGCGATAGTGAAGGGTGTGCCACCGTTGCTGAAGTAGATACCTTGGGCGATGGTCCCCCCAGTGAGGGTGACTCTGAAAGCGACTTGACCGCTATCGTTCAACTTTGGATTGCCAACAAAGAAAAATGCTCCGGCGTTGCCGCCGGCATTTTGCCCAACCAATGCGATGGCGGTGGGCGCGCTTGCGCTGTTGCTGCGGTAGATTCCCCCACTGTTGCTGCCTCCAATGATTGAGGTGTTGAAGGCCGTCTGTCCGCCTTCGTTCATTGAGAGGTTGCTAAAGCCTGAAAATGTCCCAGCGCTTGCGCCATTCGCCTTTTGGCCTTGCAAAGCAATGGCGGTGAGCGCGCCGCCACTGTCGCTTCGGTAAATGCCTACGGTGCTGCTGCCCCCAGTGATAGAAGAGATGAAGGCTATTTGCCCGCTTTCGTTGAGTACGGGGTTGCTAAACGTAGAAAACCTCCCTGTGCCTGCACTTGGGGCGCTCTGGCCTTGCAGTACAACAGGGGACAATGCATTACCCGCGGTACCGTTGTAGATTCCTCCGGTGCTGCTACCGCCATTCATAAATCCTTGGAACGCGAATTGCCCAGATTGATTGATCACAGGCGCTGAAAATGAAGTGAAGGTGCCTCCACGCGTGCCAGGCGCACTTTGGCCCGTAATAGCCAAAGTATCAGTCCGCCCTTGGGCCAGCGCAGGACTTTGCCACCCACCCAATACTGTGACCAATGCCGTACACAAAGCGCGACACTTGAATCCCTCGCTTTCGGATCTGACAGGTTGGGAGTGGTGAGTGTTGGCTGCGTGGATCGAGCGCGCAGGCGTGGTGAGACGTTTGGATTGAATGGCTGACATGAGGGCTCCCTGGTCGGCGTCGCGTTGCATGCGACAACTTGTGATGGAGCGAGGCTAAAAGCAGCCGCGGCTCGTCGCAATCCGCAGCAATGCGTAGTTGGGTCTGTTTTTATACGCACTTGTGCGTATAAAAACCTTGCAAATGGAGGTGCATAGTCCAGTCGGACTATGTCCATCAAGTGGGGGGTAAATGGCATAGTGTTAGGCCGTATGTCACGGCTTCATCTCACCATTCATGTACGCCACGAAGCAGCCTGAAACCCTTGCACATTACGAGGAGCTCGAGTTCGCGCGCTATTTTGCGAACGACATCCGCTACCCTTACGTGAGCTATCTGGCCATGGCTGTGTTGGGCACGTGGTTGCTTCGTTCCAACTACCCGGACACTTACGTTGCGCTGTGGTTGCTATTGGGGTTTGGGGTGACCGCATGGCGAGAGTGCCTCGTGCGTCAGCTTCGGCCTCAATTGGCTGCCGGAATGAGGGCGGGCCCTGCATTGCGCTCGTTCACCGGAGTGTCCCTGGCCTTGGGCATGTTCTGGGGCATATTTGTGGGCATGCATGTGGATCCTAGGGACCCCATGCGCATCATGTTGGCGGGTGCTTTTGTGACCGGGCATATTGGCGGTGCGGTAACGCCCCTGTCTTCGTATTTGCCGGCTTTCTATGCCTTTGCTGTTCCCGTGCTACTGCCCGGTGTCGTGCGTTTGGCCATCAGTGGAGAGCCGTTGGCAGTAGCGCTTGCCGGTTTGAGCATGGCGTACTTCTCCACCATGAGTGGGTATGCCCACATCACCAATCGGCTGCATCGGGAGTCGATGCGCCTGCGTTTTGACAATCAGCGATTGATTGCCGACTTGGAGCAACGCAACGCGGAGGTGGAGAGTGCTTCGCGCAACAAGAGTCTGTTTCTGGCGGGTGTCAGTCATGACTTGAAGCAGCCCATTCGCGCGATAGGGATGTACACCGGCTTTCTGCGTCACAGCGCGGCCAAGGGGTTGGACAATGTGGTCACCATCCAAACGGCTGAAAAAATTGAGGCGGCTGCAAGTGCTGTCCATCGTCAGATCAGCCGTCTGCTGGAACTCTCACGGCTGGAGTCGGGCGCCATGCCCGTACACCTTGAGGTGATACAGCTTACGGATGTTTTGTTGCCGGTTTATGAGCTATTGGCAGGAGAAGCCAAGGCCAGAGGCGTGCAATTGCGATTGGCATCGGGACGTTCGCACCGGGTGTGGGCGGATCGGCGGATGCTGGAATCCGTGTTGACGAACTTCATCAGCAACGCCCTCAAGCATGCCGAAGGCGGGCGGGTTTACGTCGGTACCCGCTTGCGCACCAGCTACCCGCAGGGGCAGCAACTGTGCATTGAAGTGCGCGACAACGGAGCCGGCATACCAGAGCACCAGTTGCCCTTGTTGTTTGATGCCTACCGGAGTTTTGATGATCGCCATGGCAGCGAGAGTCATGGTCTGGGTCTGGCTCTTGCCAAGGCGCAAGCCAGTTTTCTGGGCTGCGAGATTGATGTCAGCTCCCGGTTGGGGTGCGGTAGCACTTTCACTTTGTGCGGATTGCGTACTGCCTAGGTGTACCCGTAAAAAATCCATACGAATACACCATGCCTTCTAAAGCATCAACAGAGACGCTGGCGCAGTTTGAGAGGCGCGCGTTCGCCCGCTATTTTGTTTTTGACTTGCACTTTCCCTTGGTTGCAGTCGTGTTGTTGAGTGGCGTTTGCGTGTGGTTGATGCATGGCCGGGTGGCGCATGGGGTCATCGCAGCATGGCTGGCTTTTAGTGTGATTGCCAACGCAGCCCGCGAGTTGTTTATGTGGCGCTCAAGAAAACGCATGGACGACCCACAGCGCCACGCAGATGTGTTGCTGGTGTACACCTTGTCCTCATTGGCGTCTGGGGTGAGCTGGGGCA
This sequence comes from Rhodoferax mekongensis, assembly GCF_032191775.1. Taxonomy (NCBI): domain Bacteria; kingdom Pseudomonadati; phylum Pseudomonadota; class Betaproteobacteria; order Burkholderiales; family Comamonadaceae; genus Rhodoferax; species Rhodoferax mekongensis. The sequence goes on from NZ_CP132507.1 coordinate 1,044,710, forward strand.
CGTTCGCTTGCGATACGAGAGCCAGAATTTGATTGCAGATCTGCTACTGAGCAAAGAAGCTGCGGAAAATTCCTCCCAGACCAAATCACTCTTTTTGGCCGGGGTGAGCCACGATCTAAAACAACCGTTTCAAGCGATTGGTTTGTTCCTGGGTGTCTTGAGGCACACGGTTCCCAAGGGCGGCGAGGAGGCATTGGGCCAGGTTGTGCCAAAAATGGAGAGTGCTTTGGATGAGCTCCATGCGCAAGTGAGTCGCTTGTTGGAGCTCTCCCGATTGCAGTCAGGAGCGCTCAAATTCCAGATTGTGCGTGTGGAATTGACGGATCTATTTGCATACATGCAAGCTTTGTTCGGCGAACAGGCGAAGTCCAAAGGAATTGTGCTGCGATGTGCAGTTACGGGCAGGCTGAAACACAAGACCGTCTGGAGCGACCGCCGCATGCTCGAATCCGTTGTGCAGAACCTGATAAGCAATGCCATCAAGAACACCGATTCCGGTGCCGTGTACGTGGGCGTGCGCTGGCGACTGGGGTATCGCATCGGGCGCCGCCTTTGCGTCGAGGTTCGTGACAGTGGTCGTGGGATTCCCATTGAACAGCAGGATTTCCTGTTCGACGCCTATCGCAGCTTTGATGACCGGCACGCCGAACAGAGCCACGGTTTGGGTCTGGCGATTGCCAAGGCGCAGGCGGCTTACATGACTGCCGATCTTGCGCTGAAGAGTGCCCCAGGGCTTGGATCTGTCTTCACGCTGTGTGGCCTGAGTACCCACAACGGGAAAGCAGCGGACATCGTCGCCGATCGGACTTGAGGCTACAGATCTCCGGGCTGGGTGCTACCACCCTGGGTGCGTATGGCATATGCCGCCATCTCGGCACTGTTGCGGATGCCCAGCTTGCTGCGCAGGTTTTCCCTGTGCTTGCGCACGGTGCCTTCGCTGATATTGAGCTTTAAACCGATTTCCCTGCTGGTGAGCCCTTCGCCGACAAGTTGCAGGACAATCGTTTCACTGTGGGTGAGTTTGATGTCTTTGGCTTCCTCTTCTGCATCGTCCACAAAGAGACTGGCGATATCGTTGCTGATATAGCGACGGCCTTGAGCCACCCGGCGGATGGCGTGTAGCAGTTCACTGCTGCTTTCATTTTTGGGCACGTAGCCCGCGGCACCCAGCGCCAAGGCAGCCCGTACTGAGCCTGCATCCATGCGTGCAGTTACCACAAGTGTGCGAGAGGCTGATTCCATGGCATGAAGTGCCTTCATCACGCCCAAACCATCCAGACCAGGAAGACCCAAGTCCAGCAAGAGCACATCAGGACGCAAGCGCTCAGCTTGCTCCAAGGTACTGTGACCATTGGTGGCGATGCCGACGCAACGCATGTCCTCTTGGGTGGACAGCAGCATCTGAAGTGCATCAGCCAGCATGGTGTGATCTTCTGCGATCAGTACGCGGATGAGGGTCATACAAGTGTCAATTAGAGGCGCGTATCCAAGGCGAGTCATGCTTACAAGCCAGACAGGTTTTGCGCCTGCCGTGGCTTGAAATCTATCCGCTGCTTATTTTCCGTTCACGCCCAACAGTTCTACTTCAAACACCAACGTCGCGTTCGGAGGGATAACGCCACCTGCACCACGGGCACCGTAAGCGATTTCCGGTGGGCAGGTCAGCTTGGCTTTGCCGCCAGTTTTCATACGCTGCACACCTTCGGTCCAGCAGGGGATCACTCCGTTGAGCGGGAAGTCAATGGGCTGGCCGCGCTTGTAGGAGCTGTCGAATTCACGCCCGTCCGGGAAAGTTCCTTTGTAGTGCACCGTGACTTTGTCGGTGGCTTTGGGGCTGGCCCCGGTGCCGTCTTTGAGACTGCGGTACACCAGGCCGCTGGAGGTGACGACAGCGCCATCTTCTTTGGCAGCTGCCGCGGTCACAGCGTTTTGTGCGAAGGCGCTGTGGGCCAGCAGGGCTAGCGCGAAGAGGGAAGTGCGGAGCTTGGTTTTCATAGGTTGGATATAGGTAGAAAAAGCGATCTGATACGTGGATGACGGCCCCAATTTTTTGCGCAAAGGTTCTATATCGCGCAACAATGATGACCATGAAGTTGTACCCCATTTTGTCTGCGTTGTCGCCGCACCATGTGGTGGAGTCCATGCCGAACGGAGGCTTGGCATCCCAGCTGGAGATGATTCTCCGCCTCGTGAACAGCCGAGTTGCGGCGGTCGATCGTATCGCCGTGGTGGCACATGATGCGAACACCGGGCTCCTGAAGACGCTGGTCAGCACCAACCGGGATGATGGTGCCTTGAAGCATTATGAAGTCGCTTTGGCAGATGTGCCCACGCTCTCGGAGCTGGCTGTGCAGCGCGGTACCCGGGTCATTCATAACCTGGTGGACGCATTCCGCTCTCCGTCCACCCCCAACCATTGGCTAAAGCATCACCACTACCCATCCAGCGTGACAACGCCGGTCTCCCAGGGCGATGTGCTGGCGGGTTTTCTCTTTTATGACTCCAGGCAACTCCATGCTTTCACAGATGCGGATGTGGAAGAGCTACGCGAATTCACAGATCTGATTGCGCATTTGTTTTTGACGCAACGCCGTTTGGCGCGCGGCATTGTGAGTGCCATTCAGGTCGCGGTGGACTTGGCCCGATCCCGGGACTTTGAGACGGGGCAGCACCTGGAGCGTATTGCGTACTACTCTCGCATCATGGCCCGCGCTTTGGCTGCAAGCCACAGTTTGAGTGATGCCTACATCGAGTATGTGGAGCTTTTCTCGCCCTTGCACGATATCGGCAAAGTCGGTATCCCGGACCACATCCTGCTCAAACCTGGTAGGTTGGATGCTGCCGAGTACGAGATAATGAAGCGCCATGTGGCCATGGGCGAGAGCATCATCGGCCGAATCAGCCAGGACCTTGGCTTGCAGGGGAGCATGCAGGAGCAGATCATGCGCAACATCGTCTCGACGCACCACGAGCGGGGCGATGGATCGGGCTATCCGCGTGGGCTGACCATGGAGCACATCCCCTTGGAGGGACGCATTGTGGCGGTGGCTGATGTGTATGACGCGCTCAGTAATCGCCGGGCCTACAAAAACTCGTGGGATGACGCCGCTGTGTGCGCAGAACTGCGTGCAGAAGCGGATGCTGGCTTGTTGGACAGGGATTGCGTCGAGGCCCTGTTGTCCGCCAAAGAAGAGCGGGCGTCGATCAAGCAGCGCTTTGCCGATGTGCGCGAGCCGGGCGATTATGCGTGAAGGGGTATGGGCTGCGATCCAACCGACAACCGCTTGGGTCCGAAAGAATGCTCTCATGACATCGCCCCAATTTTGGCTTCGCATAACGTCGCTGTTGCTCGCCTGGTGTGCAGCTTCCATGGCATCGGCTGTGGATGGCAACGCAGAAGTTCGGGCTGGCAGCGTGGTATTGATTCGCCACGCCTTGGCTCCCGGCGTGGGTGACCCCGAACACTTTACTTTGAACGACTGCAGCACCCAACGCAACCTCAGTGCGGAGGGCCGTGCGCAGGCGGTGCGTTTGGGTCAGTTTTTCCGGAAACTTCAGGTACCGGTGGATGCAGTTTGGTCATCCCAATGGTGCCGAGCCCGCGACACGGCAGATTTGGCATTTCCGGGCATGCGGGTAGACAAGCTGGCGTTCAATTCTTTTTTTGGTGAACCGGATTCTGCGCCTGCCCAAACGCAAGCCGCCAAAGCTTTGATGAATGCATGGGCGGGTAAAGGTGTCTTGGTCGTTGTGACCCATCAGGTCAATATCACTGCCATTGCCGGCGTGGTTCCGGCCTCCGGCGAGGCGGTCGTGCTAGGGCGACGCGATGGAGTCTGGTCTGTCACGGGTAGGTTTAGCCCTTAGGGTAGGCAAACCTCGCTTTGCGACAGCTACATCCACTCTTTACGTTCGCTGGATAGCATGCGCTACCTAGGAGTTTTTTCATGTCTTCTTCCATTTCCCGTCGTGCCACGCTGGCTTGTCTGGCCGGTACCGCTGTGCTGATGGGCACAGCCTGTTCATCAACCAAGAGTGATGCTGTAGCCGCCACAGCGCCCGATGCATTGCGCCTGGACCCCACGCGGTTTGAAAAGCAAACGGTGTCGGTGGACGGGCAAAGCATCGCAGTGCGTGCCTACCTTGGGGTGCCCTACGTCGCCAAGCCGGTGGATACCGCCTACCAGGTGATCAACATCTATGTGCCGGAGGCCTATTACCAAAACGCCAAGGTGGGAGACTTCGATGCCCGCACGGCGCCGGTGTTTTTTCCTAACCAGGTCGGCGGCTACATGCCCGCCAAGCCGGGTACTGCGCAAGCGGTAACCCAGGGCCCCAGCGCTGGCAAGCCCAGCACTATTGCCGCGGCCCTGCTCAAGGGCTTTGTAGTCGCATCTCCCGGCGCACGGGGGCGCACCTTGAAGGATGCTGATGGTGCCTTTACCGGCAAAGCGCCCGCAGCCATCCTGGACCTGAAAGCCGCGGTGCGCTACCTGCGCTTGAACGCCAGCGTATTGCCCGGCGACATGGAAAAAATCATTTCCAACGGCACGAGCGCTGGTGGTGCTTTGTCTGCCTTGTTGGGTGCCAGCGGCAACTCCCCGGACTACGAGACCTATCTCCAAGCCATGGGCGCAGCCCCGGGGCGGGACGACATTTTTGCGGTGTCGGCCTACTGCCCGATTACCAACCTTGAGCATGCCGACGCCGCGCACGAGTGGCTGTTTAACGGGGTGAATGATTACCGGGCTATCCAGGTGAGCATGCTGGACTTCAACATGGTTCGCAAAGAAGTGGCCGGTACCCTGACGCCTGAGCAGATCAAGGTGTCCAACGAGCTCAAGCCTTTGTTTCCTGCCTACGTCAATAGTTTGAATCTGAAGTCGCCCCAAGGGCAGAACTTGACGCTGGACGCTTCAGGCAACGGCAGCTTCAAGGACTGGGTTTCGGGCTATGTACTCTCTTCCGCACAGGGTCAACTGGATGCAGGCAAAGATTTAGGGAAATACAGCTGGCTCAACATCCAAGGTGGCAAGGTGCGCAGCCTCGACTTTGACGCCTTTGTTCGCTATGCAGGCCGCATGAAGTTGCCGCCGGCGTTCGATGCACTGGATGCCTCCAGCGGTGAGAACAACCTGTTCGGCACCGCTTCAACAAATAACCGGCATTTCACGGATTTCTCGGTGCAGCGCAACACGGCCAACGCTGCGGTTCGTGCGGAAGACAAGCTGGTGAAGATGATGAATGCCATGCAATACATCGGCAGCAGGGACGCGCGCAATGCCAAACGCTGGCGCATCCGCCACGGCACGATCGACCGCGATACCTCACTGGCCATTCCGGTGATCTTGGCAACCGCCTTGCAGAACCAAGGCTATGCCGTGGACTTTGCCATGCCCTGGGATCAGGGCCACGCTGGCGACTATGACCTGGAGCAACTCTTTGCCTGGATGATCCAGGTTGCCAAAGCAGGTTGATATCCGTGCCTCAGGGCACACGCCATTCCCACTGGTCTGCGGTAAATACAGCCCGCCGGTGACCCGTGCGCGCCAGTTCCAGCCAGTCCAAGTTCTGAACTCGCAGGGTCACGATCCCAAGAAAGTGCTGCGTGTTGTCAGATGGGGTGTCTGAGGCGTCTTCTTCCCACACATCCCCCGGCGCCTTGGCCGAGAGGTAGTCCCCTGCAGCGGGGGATTGGCTGATGCGTGTCCACACCGCATCCACATCAGGTCCGCTACGTTGCAACGTTGCCGTGGCTTGGATCCGCAACTGCCAGCTAAGCCGTTTGCTCCAGAACACCAGCGCCACAGAGGGCGCCGCCTCCAACTCTGCAAACTTGGGACTGCGCTTGTCGGTGAAAAATTGCAAGGTTGCCTGCCGCGCATCTGCATGCCGGAGCACGACGGTGCGTGCTTGCGGCAAGCCATCCGCGTTCACCGTGGCCAGCACGGGGGTTCGCCATTCGTGGTGCCTGTCTTGCAGGGCACGCTGCAGTTCCTGCCAGATGCGTTGACGGATGTCGGGTGCGGTCAGAAGGGGAGTGTCCACAAGAGGCTTGCCGATTTCGGGGTTGGGAATCGAGCTTTCATGATATCGGTCAAGCCTTTGGGCTGCTTGCCCGAGGGGTAAGTCTGGAAATAAAGGAAATTTCAGTTCTATAGCCACTTCTCCATGGAACAATATTTGCTGAGTCGTTGACATCAAAAAAACGAGGGCGTGGTAGTTCCCACAGTGGCACACCCGTCAAGCTTCAGGGAGTGGTTTTGTATACAACGGGTCACCTGCGGCTGGATGCCGCCACATTGGTATTCGCCACGAGTCTGCTGGCGTTCAGTCTTGCCATTCTCTCTGCCTTGCTCGCACGGGGTGCTTCCTCCAAGCGCTTGGGTTTGCATGAATGGTCTGCGAGTCTGGCCTTTGCGTCATTTGCGTTTCTGTTGTTCTTTTTCCGCGGTAAGGCCCCCTGGGTCCTGACGTATCTGGTCGCGAACCTGGCCATGTTGGCCGTTGTGCCGTTCACGATGCTTGCTTACGCCAAACTCTTGCAGGTGGAGGCACCCGTCAGCAGCGTAGCACTGAGTACTGCGGTCGGCCTGTCAGGGGTATTGGCCGTCTATTTCCTCGAAACGGATGCACAGTTTGGCGTTTTCTCCATGTCCATGGCCATTGGCTTTCAGCTGGTGCTGGCCGCATTGATGGTGGCCATGGCCCCCGGGCGGCATGGAGCGCAGTGGCGGGTGGTTTTGAACATCATTCACGGACTCAGTGCATTGGCCTTTTTCGTGCGGGCAGGCATGGCACTCAATGGCCAGGCCATACTGGTGTCTACTGTTGCGAACTCGCCCGCCCAGATCGTGGCCTTGTGCGTGGCTGCTTTGTACTTCACGGTGGCCACCGTGGTGTTCATCGTGATGGTGAGTCAGCGCCAACACCGCGAGATGAGTGACCGGCTGCGCCGTGATGGCCTGACCGGCCTTTACACCCGCACCGCATTCTTTGAGATGGCTGTTGCCAAGCCCCACCAGTGGCAAGCTGGGGGGTATGCGCTCGTCTTGATGGACATCGACAACTTCAAGCGTATCAACGACAGCTATGGCCACGCAGGGGGCGATGCCGTGCTGGCGCATGCCGCCCGCATGTTGTCGCAGTTGACGCGCCTCTCCGATATTGCTGTGCGTTACGGCGGCGAAGAATTTTGTGTGCTCTTGCACGACTGCTCTGCCGAAGAAGCCGGCCGCTTTGCCCAGCGGCTGGTGGACGAAGCCGGCAGGCAGTCCGTGCGCATCAAGGATGGCCGCAATGTCCGCTTCACGTTTTCGGTCGGCTATGCATGTGCACCGGACGGACAAACTCGCGGTGGCATTGAGTCGCTGGAAGCCGTGATTGACTGTGCGGATCAGGCACTGTACGCCGCCAAGGCGGCAGGGCGTAATCAAGTGCAGTCGTCCAGCGGAATTCCGGCGTGCAACGATGTGGCGCTTGCCGTTTAGCCGGGTGGTAATGTCAGCATCATGCGTATTGCCCTCATCTCCGATATTCACGGCAACCTCCCCGCATTGGAGGCGGTGGCGGCTGACATTCGCCGGCGAGGCGTGGACTGCATCGTCAATTTGGGCGACAGCCTGTCCGGCCCTTTGTTGCCCCTGGAAACGGCCCGCTACCTGATGGCCAGTGGCTGGTTGAGCCTGGCAGGTAACCACGAGCGCCAGATCCTGACCCACACCGCAGCTGTCGTGGCTTGCGGTCACACGCACATTCCTCGTGCTTTGCGCTCGCGTGCCGGGCAGTTGCTGTGCAACCCCGGCAGCGTGGGCTTGGCGGCCTTCGACGATCTGGAGCCGATGGAGAACGTGGTGGAAAACGGATCGCCCGACGCCCGCTACGCCATCATTGAACGCGCATCGGGAGCCTGGAGCGCTGCGCTGCACAGCGTGCCTTACGACTTTGAACCCATGGCGCGTTTGGCGGATCTGCGCGGGCGGCCGGAGTGGGCGTATGCGCTGCGCACGGGCTACATGGCCTCCTGAGCTCGCTCAGAAAATGGCCCCGCCAGTCTCGCGACTGCGGGGCTTTTCTTTTCTGCCTTTTGCTACTAATTAAGTAGCTGCTTGCGCATATGCAGCGGGCGCTGGAGGCTTATTTTTCTCTATGTCAGCCCGCATCACACCAGCAGAGCGTTCACCCGTTTCACATAAGCCGCCGGGTCTTCCGGCAGTCCGCCTTCCGCCAGCAAGGCCTGGTCGAAGAGGATGTGGGCCAGGTCGTGGAAATGCACCGAGCCATCCAGCTTTTTCACCAGTGCGTGGTCCGCGTTGACTTCCAGCACAGGCTTCACATCCGGAGCTTGCTGGCCTGCTTGCTTGAGCAAACGGGCCAGTTGGGTGCTCATGCCGTGGTCTTGCACCACCAGGCAGGCGGGGCTGTCCACCAGGCGGGTGGTCGCACGTACGTCTTCAGCTTTTTCTTTCAGCGCTTCTTTCAGTTTGGCCAGCACTGGCTTGAAGGCTTCGGCAGCTTCCTCTGCGGCTTTTTTCTCCGCTTCATCTTGTAGCTTGCCCAGGTCCACCGCGCCTTTGGCCACGGATTGCAGGGGCGTGCCATCGAAGTCGTGCAGGTAGTTCAGGGCCCACTCGTCCACGCGGTCGGTCATCAAGAGCACTTCAATGCCCTTTTTCTTGAAGACTTCGAGCTGCGGGCTGTTCTTGGCGGCCGCAAGGGTCTCGGCGGTGATGTAGTAGATGGCCTCCTGGCCTTCCTTCATGCGCGCCTTGTAGTCGGCCAGGCTGACGCTGACGGTATCGCTGGTGGTGCTTGCAAAGCGCAGCAGCTTGGCCAGGCGGTCCTTGTTGCCGAAGTCTTCGCCCAAGCCTTCTTTGAGCACCGCGCCAAACTCGGCATAGAACTTGGTGTACTTGCCCAAGTTGGCTTCCTGCTCGGCCTTTTCTTCGGCGCTGAGCACATCGGTTACGCCGTCAGCACCGGCCTCTGGCAGCTTGTCGTTCTTGGCCAGGGTTTCCAGCATGGAGAGCACGCGCTTGGTGTTGCCGTCGCGGATGGCTTTCACATCGCGGCTCTCTTGCAGCAGCTCGCGGCTCACGTTGAGGGGCAGGTCGGCGGAGTCCACCACGCCTTTTACAAAGCGCAGGTAGTTTGGCAGCAGGGCTTCGGCATCGTCCATGATGAACACGCGCTTCACATACAACTTGAGGCCGCCCTTGTGGTCGCGGTTGTACAGGTCGTGTGGAGCCTTGGCCGGGATGTAGAGCAGTTGGGTGTATTCGGTGCTGCCTTCCACGCGGTTGTGGGTGTGGGCCAAGGGCGCCTCAAAGTCGTGGCTGATCTGCTTGTAGAAATCGTCGTACTGCTCTTGCGTCACGTCCTTCTTGGCGCGGCTCCAGATGGCGTTGGCCTTGTTGACGGTTTCCCACTCGCCGGTCTTGACCATGCCACCGGGCTGGCGGCCGCCGTTTTCATCAGACGGGTTGATCAGCTCGCCGTCTTTCCACTCTTCCTTTTCCATCAGGATGGGCAGACTGATGTGGTCAGAGTATTTGTTGATGATGCCCTTGACCTTCCAGGTCTGCAGGTAGTCGGAAGCGTCTTCACGCAGGTGCAGGATGACGCTGGTGCCACGCGCTTCGCGGGTAATGGCTTCCACCTCAAACGCACCGCCACCGCTGGCGCCGCCGTCGCTTACCCAGCGCACGGCTTCATCGGCCTTCAAGCCGGCGCGGCGGGATTCCACGGTGATCTTGTCGGCCACGATAAAGCCGGAATAAAAGCCCACGCCGAACTGCCCGATCAGGTTGCTGTCGGCCTTCTGGTCGCCAGTGAGCTTGCTCACAAAGTCTTTGGTGCCGCTTTTGGCAATGGTGCCCAGATTGTCGATGGCTTCCTGCATGGAGAGGCCGATGCCGTTGTCTGTGATGGTCAGCGTTTTGGCGTCCTTGTCGAAGGTAACCTTGACCTTCAGCTCGGAGTCGTTCTCATACAGGCCGCTGTTGTTGATGGCTTCAAAGCGCAGCTTGTCGCAGGCGTCCGACGCGTTGGAGATCAACTCCCGCAGAAAAATCTCTTTGTTGGAGTACAGGGAGTGCGTCACCAGGTGCAGCAGCTGGGCGACTTCGGCCTGGAAATTCATGGTTTGCTTGGTCATAGTTCTGTCTCTGAGTCTCAAAAAAAGCGATGTGCGACACGGGCCAATAGCGCCTGCGGCGCGGGCAACCCTCAATTATGGGCGAGGGGGTGGGTTTCAAGAGGCTGGGCAGATGGGTAGCATTGCCAAATGCTTCAAAACAAGAAACTTCGTGTCGGGCTAGTTGTCGCCTGTTTTCTGTTCCTGCTTTTGGGCTGCGGTCTGACCGCCGAAATGACGGAGTACTTGATTGCTACGACCCGACTGTCAATTTGGGCATGGCGGCTGATTTTTACCCTTGGTGGAATTCTGTTGTTGGGCTTTTGGTGCATTCCGTCTTGGCATAGCCGCCTCAGCGCTGGGCTGGAACTCAAAATGCCGACGCACATTTTTCGGGTTCTGCTGGGTTTTCCGGTGATGGCACTATCCCTTGCTGGTGTACTTGTTGCAGCGCCTTTGGGCTATGTCTATGGCTTGGCGTACATCACAGGTTCTCCCCAAACTGGAGTTTCAGCGGTCGTCTTGAAGGCAGAGCCTGTCCAGACATCGGGGAAGGGTTGCAAACAGGATTTCACATTTCGTCTAGACGGAGCCGCCGGTGAGGCTTGTGTGCAAGGGCGTGTTGTCGGTCCATTGCCTGTGGCCGGTCAGCGAGTTGAGCTGCGGGGTATTCGGTCTGCTCTAGGCTTTTGGGTGCAAGAAGTGCACGCGACAGCCGTATCTGCACCCAGTTAACTGTTACGAGATTCGCCCATGGTCAACCACCTTGCCCATCTGCCCAATCTGGGCCCCAAGTCACAGTCGATGCTGATCGCCGCAGGCATCCACACCGTGGCGGACCTGCGTCGCCTGGGTTCGGTGGCGGCTTACCTCCAAGTCAAGCGCCAAGTCGGCAACGCCAGCTTGAACCTGCTTTGGGCGTTGGAGGGTGCGATCAGCGGCCTGCATTGGCAGGAAGTCGCCCGCCAGCACCGCACCAGCCTGCTGCTGGCCCTCGAAGACGCAGAGCGCCGTGCTTGAGCGGCGTTGGGACAGGCTCAGGCCAACCAATTGACCAACAGCTCTCGTACCACGGGGCTGCTGAGCAATTCCATGTGGTTGAGGCGGTACACCACGGCTTGCCGGTTTTTGGGGAAGTGCAGCGTACGGCCGGCATCGTCGTGCCGGCCTAGAGCGCTGTGCAGGGGTACCAAGCCGTCGCCCACCAGGCGCTCGGCCAGCAGGCTGCGCGGTTTGGCTACGGTGGCGGCCACGGTGTAGCAGTCCACTCCCCCGGGCAGGGGCAGGTGGGTGCGCCGGTCGGGCTGGCGTCGGAAGCGGTCTAGGCCTTGCCAGTCAGACTCCAGGACCAAACCATAGCGCAGGTCAGTGATGCCGGCACTGCGCAGCTGCCCCAGCTTGGCCAAGGGGCGTGAATACGGCGTGCTGCCCAGCACCACATCGACCCAATTGCCCGCCCGCTCCAGCGGCGCTCCGTGGTGGGGCGTGCCCAAAAACACCATGGACTTCAGCAGGGCTCGCCACGGAGCTGCGTTTGCTTCCGCGGTGGCGCAGGCACTGCGTGCCACCAGCCCGCCCATGCTGTGCACCAGCACGGTGATGCTCTCCACCGCCACAGGCCACTGGTCCACCAGCTCGCCGAGCTTTTCTGACAACGCTGCACCATTGACCGAGATGTGCAAGCCGGTGTTGTAGCGCACAAAAACAGGGGTGTAGCCATGGGCTTGCGCCAGTGCGGCGGCGTGGCTGGTGGGGGTGCCGTCTGCCGCTGCATGTTCCCACTGCAGATCGTTCATGCACAGGCCGTGCAGCACGATCAGCAGCTTGCCGTTGACGGCATTTTTGGCGGGAATCTGGTCGGGTTCCAGCACAGCGCCGTTAAAGCGCAAGCTCATCGGCGTGGCCAGCGGGTTGCCGGTGGCGGCCAAGTGGTCGCCCAGCACGCCGTTCAGTGCAGCCACCACGGCGGCACGTTGGGGGGATTCGGGGGGCTGGGCCTCGGTGCTTTCCAGCAAAGGGGTGAGGGCGCGCAAGGCGGCGTCTGCCGACTTGCCCACCAGGGTGGTGATGCCGCGCACTGCGCTGTACACCCAGCCGGTCAGGCCGGTGGCTTGCGGGTGGCTGCCTGTTTGCGTGCTGCTGATGTCGCCCCGTGCGCCCAACGTGCCAAGCACCGACTGGTGCACGCCTTCGGCCATGCGCGCTACTCCCAAGGTGGCCTGGGTGGCCAGTTGGGCTGCGCCCCGCAGGTCTGTGGCGATGGCTTTGGCGAAGACCTTGGTGCGGGGCGGTGTGGGCATAGGCGCCTTGTATTTAAAACTTTTCGTGCGGCTGCAGGTAGCGCCACTGGCCCACCGGCAGATTGCCCAGCATGACCTTGCCCACGCGCACCCGCTTCAAGCCCACCACCTTCAGGCCGACCAGCTCGCACATGCGGCGAATCTGGCGCTTCTTGCCTTCGGTCAGCACAAAGCGCAGCTGCTCCGGGTTTTGCCATTCCACTTTGGCGGGCTTCAGGCGCTGGTCGTCCAGGCTCAGGCCGTGGCGCAGCAGTTGCAGCTTCTCGGGCGGGAACACGCTTTGCACATCGCTGGTGACTGGGTCGTCATCGTCCAGGCGAATCAGCTGTTGAGGTTTGCCTCGTCCGGCCAATGCAGGGTAGGTGGCCGCAGGCGAGTTGGCCGCACCGGGGTTTTCCACGCCGGTGTAGGCGACGCGCACCAGGTATTCCTTTTCCATCACTGAGTCTTCGCCGATCAGCTGGCGGGCCACGCGGCCGTCTTGTGTCAGCACTAGCAGGCCGGTGGAGTCAATGTCCAGCCGGCCGGCGGGCACCAGGCTTTTGAGCTGGCTGCCGTGGAAGAAGAAGCGCGCGTTGTCATCGCGCCAGCGGTTCTGGGGCTGGATGAGCTTGATGGCGGGCTCGTGCCCGTCCTCGGCTTGCCCGCTCACGATGCCCAGCGGCTTGTTCAGCAGGATGGTGACCTGGTTAGCCTGCTGGCCCTGGGCTTGCTTGTCGATTTCGATGCGCACATCGGGCAGCACCTGCATGCCCATCTCGGCCACTTTTCCGTTGACCTTGACCCAGCCTTTGGCTATCCACTCGTCTGCTTCACGGCGCGAGGCCATGCCGAGGTCGGCCATGCGTTTGTTCAGCCGCACCGTGCCGCCGGCGCCATGGGCGGCGGTGTTACTCTGGCCTTGGGGAATGGCGCGGTTGCCCGGCGCGCGGGATGCGACGGGAGGCGGTGCACGGCGTGCGCCGGTGGGGGCTGCTGCCTCCTGGGCGGGCGGTGGCGCGCGGCGCAGGACGGGGCGGGGAGGAGTCTGATCGGTCATGGTGCGGTTGCTATTATTTTGAGAGCTGCTCGCGCACATTCCATGAGCGCTAGAGGCAGATTTTGCTACTAAATGGCCTGGCAGGCCAGCATTAGCGGGGTTGGAGGACCATATGGTCTTTGTGGAGCGTGATGTCGAACTTGGACAGGAAGGACTGGCCCAGGAGCGCTTCGTCGTCCTCCCCTCCGTGCAGGCCCACACCCATCTTGATGTTGCGCGCTTCCACCGGGCCGATGGAAAGGCTCGCCCCCTCGACCACGCGCCCGGCGCGGTCCCCGTTGGCGGTCCGGAAGGTGGTCGGGGTGCCACCGGTCAGCCCGGCCTTGCGCGCAAACGCTTCGCTCACCGTGACCAGCGACGCACCGGTATCCACCAGAAACGTGACTTCTACGCCCTGGATGCGGCCTGGGGTGTAGAAATGTCCGTCCAGGGCGCGCGGGATGATCAGGTCGCCATTGGCCAGCACTTGGGCCTTTTTGGGCTGCAGGTAGACGCTCATGCCGGCATACAGCAGGCCCATCACCACGCACCAAAAAACGATGAGCGGAATCAGCCCCATCTGGCGGGGCGCTGCAGCGTCCCCATCCCGGTCTTGAGGGCCCATCACCAAGCAGTGGCTGTGTTAGCGATAAAAGGCTTCAACCTTGCCCTTGAGCTTGATCAGCAGGGGCTTGCCTTTGCGGTCCACCGTCTTGCCGGCGGGCACTTTGATCCAGCCTTCGCTGACGCAGTATTCCTCCACGTCCATGCGCTCTTTGTCGTTGAAGCGGATGCCGATGTCGTGCTCGAACACGGCAGCCACATGGTGGGGGCTGCGGGGGTCGATAGACAGGTGGTCGGGCAGGGCGGGGCGTTCAGTCGTGTTTGTCATGGCCTGTATTTTCTCATTCCCGGACGGTTGGCTTCGCGCTATGCCCGCACTCTCTGTACAAAAGCTGCGGCGGGCAAGGGTTTTGCAAACAGATACCCCTGGTATTGCCCAATGCCCTGGGCCTGCACCCACTCCAATTGGGCCGGGGTTTCCACCCCTTCAGCCACGATGTGCAGTTGCATCAGCCGGCACATGGACACGATGAGCTCGGCCACCGGGCGGTTGGCCTCGATGTCCTGCACAAAGGTTTTGTCCACCTTCAGCACTTGAATCGGAAAACGGTTCAGGTAGGCCAGGTTGGAGTAGCCCGTGCCGAAGTCGTCTACGCTGATGGAGAAGCCCATGCGCCGCAAATCGTCCAGCGTTTCGTGGGTGTGGGGCGCCACTCCGAGCAGCATGGACTCGGTGAGCTCCAATTCGAGGCGCGCGGGCTGCGCCGCAGTGGCGGTGACGATGCGGGCCAAGCGGTTCAGCAGCTCCGGGTCACGGAACTGGCGGGGCGAGAGGTTGACGGAAATCTTCAGGTCCAAGCCTTCACGGGCCCACTGCACTTGCTGCCGCGCAGCCTGCTCAAACACCCAGTCGCCCAAGGCGTTGATCATGCCCGTGCTCTCGCAGGTCGGAATAAAGGCGTCCGGCCCTACCAGCCCGCGCTGCGGGTGGTTCCAGCGGATCAGCGCTTCCGCCCCGCGCACCTGGCCGGTGGCCACGTCCACGCGTGGCTGGTAGTACAGCTCAAACTCCTGCCGCGTCAGGGCGTGGCGCAGTTCGGTTTCCAGCTCCAGCCGCTGTTGCACGCGCTGCGCCATGGGCGACTCGAAGATGTTGAGGGCGTTGCGGCCGCTCTCTTTGGCGCTGTACATGGCGAGGTCGGCATTGCGCAGCAGGGTATCCAGCTCCTTGCCGTGCTCGGGATAAAAGCTCACACCCACACTGGGCGTGACGATGACTTCCGCACCATGGATATGTATGGGTTGCGCGACCGTGCTGCTGAGGCGCCTGCGTACCAGGTCGACTTCTTCGCGGATGTTGTGGGACACCATCAGGATGAGGAACTCATCTCCACCCAGCCGGGCCACCATGTCGCTGCTGCGGGTGATTGCCCGCAGGCGCTCGGCCACCTGCACCAGCAGGGCGTCACCCGCCGCGTGGCCCAGGGTGTCGTTGATGTCCTTGAAGTGATCGAGGTCGATGTAGATCAGTGCAGCCTCGGTAGCGCCTTCTCCCATGTCACGCAAGGTGTCGGCAAAGCGCTGCATCACATGGCTGCGATTGGGCAGGCCGGTCAGGGAGTCGTGCCGGGCGAGGTACTGCGAGTGGTCTTGCGCATGTTTGATGGCGGTGACATCGACTTCGCTCATGAGCACTGCGTCGCGCCCGGTTACCGCATCGCGGCACAGGCGGACCGACACCTCGTGCCAGCGCAGATTGCGGGTGGTGTGGGCGGGCAGTGTCAGTGTGGCTTCACCATGCAGTTCCAGCATGGCCAGCATGCGCTCCAGCGCTTCCATGTCCTGAAAGCGCTCGGCCATGCGCATGTTGAGGTTGGGCACCGATTCGCGCGCAGCCGGGTTACGGTAGAGCACCACGCCTTCCCGGTCATACAGCGTGATCATCACATCGGTGTGCAGCAGGGCCTCTACCGAGCGCAGTGCCTCGGGACGGTCCGGCTCAATGATGCGGCTTTCGCACAGTATGGCCATGCGCCCGTCTGTCAGGCGGATGCCGCTGAGCTGCATGTTCATGGACACCGGTACGCCGGCGGGGTAGATGGTCCACTGCTCGCTGAAGCTGGCGCCGTGCTGCGCAAAGTCGCTTTGGTATTGCCGCAGCCGTTTGGCAACCGAGGCGGACATGTCCGCCCCCATATCGCGGCTGCACAGCTCGGGCAGTCCCTGCGCGCGCCAGAGGGTGAGTGCCGCATCGTTGGCCCAGTGCACCCGGCTCTTGTCGATGTCGAACACCCAGATCGGCAGGCTGATGCGCTCCAGCAAGCGGAAGTGCTGCCTGCGTGCCTCCAGCTCTTCGCTTGTCAGCATAGTGGTTCCCTGTTGTTGGCTCGTATCTTAGAGGAGGGGCATCAGGGCAGCTGGCGGGTGAATACTTTGGAGCGCAAGGCTTGTAAATCCAAGACACGCAGTCCGCCGTATTCCACCTTGATGAAGCCTTGCGCCTCCAGGGCGTTGAGTGCTTCATTGACCCGTTGGCGCGAGAGGCCGGCCAGGTACGCCAGCTCCTGCTGGGTGATGCGCAGCACCTCCCCGACGCCGGGGTACAGCACGGGGTTGAACAGCGAGGCCAGACTGCGGGCGACCCGGATGTCGGGGTTGGTCATGCGGTCGATTTCGCGTGCAGCGATGAACTGACCCAGACGCTCATTGAGCTGGTTCATCACAAAGCGGTTGAAAGCAATCGAGTGGTCCAGTAGCCAATGAAAGGTATCCACATGCAAACCGGCGACCAGGCTCTTGCGCAGGGCCTGAATGTTGTAACGGTAGGTCTCGCGCTTGAGTGCAGTGCCCTCACCGAACCAACCTCCGGGCGGAACACCGGTGAAGGTCATGGTCTGGCCTTCTGCGTTGTCAGTGCTCATCTTCAGCAGGCCGTCAATCACGCCGAACCAGTAGGTCACCGGGCGCCCCATGCGGCACATGTATTCGCCCGGTGCGGCCTCTGCAATGCGCAGGTCATCGACAGCGCGTTCCCGGTCGGTGGGGGCCAGCAAGTGCAGCCACGGAATGGCGTCCAACTCAGCGTCAGTCAGGGGGCGACGACGCTGGTGCAGCGTGGCGTCAGAGGCGTGTGCAGTGCGTGTGTGGGGCATGGTGAAAGCTTCATGTAACCCGCGTGTAAGTTGCCGTTCAGCGAAGGGAAAACACCTACCGAGATTCGTCTGAATTGTCGTCCAAACGACAACCTGACGTCAAACGCCGTCCTACCATTCGCCCCATACCAAAGTCCGCGACCAGCATGCAGCGGGCATAACGAGGTGACACGCAATGGGTACGCACACGACATTTCCGCAGCTTCTGCTGCAGCACGCGAGTCAGCGCCCGCAGGCCGCTGCCATGCGCGAAAAGGAATACGGCATCTGGCAATCACTGAGCTGGGGTGACCTGGCCGTGATGGTGGAGCATCTCGCCGCCGGGCTGCATCAAGCAGGTTTGCAGCGCGGTGACCACATGGTGGTAGTGGGCGCCAACCGCCCCCGCCTGTACGCCACCATGCTGGCCGTCCAAAGCCTGGGCGCTGTGCCTATTCCGCTCTACCAGGATGCTGCATCCCCTGAATGCGTGTTTCCTATCAATAACGCTGAAGTGCGCTTTGCATTCGCTGAAGACCAGGAGCAGGTCGACAAGCTGCTGGAGGTGCGCGACCAGTGCCCGCAGCTTCAGTACATTTACTTTGACGACCCCCGCGGCCTGCGCAATTACGACCAGCCCGGACTTGCCGCGGTGGATGAGCTGTTGGCTGCGGGCAAAGCGTTTGCCGGACTGCACCCCGCTTTTTTCAAGAGCGAGGTGGGGAAGATAGTGCACTCCGATGTCGCGGCCATGTTCTTTACTTCGGGCACCACCGGCAACCCCAAGGGCGTGGTGCATACGCACGACTCCTTGCTCAACCGGGCACGTGCAGGCGCTGAGTTCGACAAGCTCACGAGTGCCGAGGAAGTGCTGGCGTACATGCCCCCCGCATGGATCGGCCAGAACATCTTCAGCTACGCCCAGTGGTTGTCCTGTGGCTATGTGGTGAATTGCCCTGAGAGCAGCGCGACGGCCACTATCGATCTGAAAGAAATCGGCCCGACCTATTACTTTGCGCCGCCAAGGGTGTTTGAGGGCATGCTCACCAGCGTGATGATCCGCATGGAAGATGCGGGCCGCATCAAGCGCAACATGTTCCATTACTTCATGAACGTGGCCAAGCGTGTGGGCCCCGCGTTGATGGATGGGCTGGAGGTGTCGGGTGCAGACCGCGCCTTGTATGCCCTGGGCAATGTGTTTGTGTATGGCCCCTTGCGAAACACCCTGGGTCTCAGCCGCGTGCGCGTGGCCTATACCGCCGGTGAAGCCATCGGCCCGGACCTGTTTACCTTCTACCGCTCCATCGGCATCAACCTCAAGCAGCTCTATGGCTCGACCGAGACCGCAGTGTTTGTGTGCCTGCAGCCGGACAACCAGGCCCGCGCCGACACGGTGGGCATTCCCTGCGAAGGCGTGGAGATCAAGGTGGCTGAGAACGGTGAGATCCTGGTCAAGTCGCCCGGCCTGCTCAAGGAGTACTACAAGAATCCAGCGGCGACTGCCGAGGTGTTGACGGCTGACGGCTGGTACCACACCAGTGACGCAGGCTTCATCGATTCGCACGGCCACCTGAAGATCATCGACCGCGTCAAAGACGTGGGCCGCCTCAAAGGCGGTGCGTTCAACGATGCGATGTTTGCTCCCAAGTACGTGGAGAACAAGCTCAAGTTCTTCCAGCACATCAAGGAAGTGGTGGCTTATGGCGATGGCCGAGAGAAGGTATGTGTGCTCATCAACATCGACTTTGATGCCGTAGGCAACTGGGCTGAGCGCCGCAATCTGCCGTATGCCGGCTACACCGATCTGGCCCAGAAGCCACAGGTGTACGACCTGATCAAAGAGTGCGTGGAGAAGGTCAATGCCGACCTGAGCGAGGATGCGCTGCTTGCTGGCAGCCAGATCAGCCGCTTCCTGGTGCTGCACAAAGAGCTGGATGCAGACGATGGTGAATTGACCCGCACCAACAAGGTCCGCCGCGGCTTTATTGCTGAGAAGTACCAGGTGTTGGTGGATGCACTGTACGAGGGCAAGACCAGCCAGTTCATCGAGACCGTGGTGAAGTTTGAAGACGGCCGCACCGGCAGCGTCAGCGCCACGCTGCGCATCGAAGACACCAAAACCCTTGCCCCCGTAAAGGCTGCAGCATGAGCGATAAAAAGATCGGCGACGTCATTCTGGACGTCAAAAACATATCCTTGCGTTTCGGTGGCTTGAAGGCGCTGACCGACATCAGCTTCGATGTGCGGGAACATGAGATTCGCGCCATCATCGGCCCCAACGGCGCCGGCAAAAGCTCGATGCTGAACTGCATCAACGGGGTCTACTCCCCGCAGGAAGGGGCCATCACTTTCCGCGGGCAGCAGTTCAAGCACATGGACAGCCACCAAGTGGCCACCATGGGCATAGGCCGCACCTTTCAGAACCTAGCCTTGTTCAAGGGCATGAGCGTGCTGGACAACATCATGTCCGGGCGCAACCTCAAGATCAAAAGCAACATCCTGATGCAGGCCCTGCGCATCGGCCCGGCCGAGCGGGAAGAGATCCAGCACCGCGAGGCGGTGGAGCGCATCATCGATTTCCTGGAAATCCAGGCCTACCGCAAGACGCCTGTGGGTCAGCTGCCTTACGGCCTGCAAAAGCGGGTCGACTTGGGTCGCGCGCTGGCGATGGAACCCCAAGTGCTGTTGCTCGATGAGCCCATGGCCGGCATGAACGTCGAAGAGAAGCAGGACATGTGCCGCTTCGTGCTCGATGTGAATGATGAGTTCGGCACGACGGTAGTGTTGATCGAGCACGACATGGGCGTGGTGATGGACATCAGCGACCGCGTGGTGGTGCTGGACTACGGCAAAAAAATCGGCGATGGCACCCCGGACGAAGTGCGCAACAACGCAGACGTGATTAGCGCCTACCTCGGCACCAGCCACTGAAAGAAAACACCATGGCTTTTTTCCTTGAAACCTTACTCGGCGGCCTGATGGCCGGCATGTTGTATTCGCTGGTCGCACTGGGCTTTGTGCTGATTTTCAAAGCCTCAGGCGTCTTTAACTTTGCCCAAGGTGCGATGGTGCTGTTTGCCGCTTTGGCGATGGCGCGCTTCGCGGAATGGATTCCGGTGTATCTGGGCATCACTTCCCCGGTGGCGGCCAACGTGCTGGCCTTTGTGGGTGCGGGCGTTGTGATGTTTGTGGTGGCCTGGATCATTGAGCGCCTGGTATTGCGCCATCTGGTGAATCAGGAAGGCACCACCTTGCTGATGGCCACCCTGGGTATCACTTACTTCATGGAAGGGCTGGGCCAAAGCATCTTCGGCAGCAGCATCTACAAGATCGATATCGGCATGCCCAAGGACCCGGTGATGATTCTGGAGAGTACCTTTGAAGGCGGCATCCTGATCAACAAGGAAGACTTTTATGCCGCCATCATCGCTGCTGCACTGGTGGCCCTGCTGAGCGTGTTTTTCCAGAAAACAGCAACGGGCCGCGCCCTGCGCGCCGTGGCGGATGACCACCAGGCGGCGCAGTCCATCGGTATTCCACTCAACCGCATCTGGGTCATCGTCTGGTGCGTGGCCGGTGTGGTGGCCCTTGTGGCCGGAATGATCTGGGGCAGCAAGCTGGGCGTGCAGTTTTCACTGACTACCGTGGCCTTGCGTGCGCTGCCGGTGGTGATTCTGGGGGGGCTCACCTCGGTACCCGGTGCGATCGTGGGCGGCTTGATCATCGGCGTGGGCGAAAAGCTGTCCGAGGTGTACCTCGGGCCTTATGTGGGTGGCGGTATTGAAATCTGGTTCGCCTATGTGTTGGCGCTGGGCTTCCTGCTGATCCGGCCCCAAGGCTTGTTCGGCGAAAAAATTATTGACCGCGTATGACTTTCAATTTGCATCCATCTCTGCGCTCCATCGCGCTCATTCGGTGGCAGGGCGGTAGTGCGCTTTGCGTAGGTCAAGGAGGAGCCCGCAAAGCGGGCGGAGGACACGGAGCAAAGTGCGCTGCCGTCCTGACACTCAGCCAAAAGACTGCGAGATAAAAAATGTTCTACAGAGAAAACGGCCAATTCAAAACCACCTACCGTGCGGACCAGCAGATATTTCCCATTCTGCAAGACCGCATGGCCATCGTGGCCCTGTTGCTGGTGGGCTTTGCGCTGGTGCCCATGTTGGCCAGCGACTACCTGTTCCGGGCGATTCTGATTCCCTTTTTGATCTTTTCACTGGCCGCTGTCGGCGTGAATATTCTGGTGGGCTTCTGCGGCCAGATTTCGCTGGGTTCCGGCGCTTTCATGGCGGTAGGGGCCTACGCGGCCTACAACTTCTTTGTACGCATTGAGGGCATGCCTTTGTTGGTCGCGCTGCTGCTGGGTGGCGTGAGCTCCATGCTGTTCGGCATGGTTTTCGGGCTGCCCAGTTTGCGCGTCAAGGGCTTGTATCTCGCGGTGGCCACGCTGGCGGCGCAGTTTTTTGCGGACTGGATGTTCTTGCGCATTCAGTGGTTCACCAACAACTCGCCGTCTGGCTCGGTGTCGGTATCCAACTTGCAGGTATTCGGCCTCTCGCTGGAGTCTCCCATGGCCAAGTACCTTTTTTGCCTGACGCTGCTGGTGCTGATTGCCTTGCTGGCCAAAAACCTGGTGCGTGGTGCCGTGGGGCGTGAGTGGATGGCGATCCGCGATATGGACGTGGCGGCTGCGGTGATCGGCATTCGCCCCATGTACGCCAAGCTGAGCGCGTTTGCCGTCAGCTCTTTCATCGTGGGTGTCGCCGGTGCCTTGTGGGGCTTCATTTACCTCGGCGCCTGGGAGCCAGCGGCCTTCTCGGTGGACCAGTCGTTCCGACTGCTGTTCATGGTGATCATCGGCGGCATGGGCTCCATCATGGGCAGCTTCTTCGGTGCGGCTTTCATCGTGGTTTTGCCCATCTTCTTGAGTCAGTTCCTGCCGGCCTTGGCTGGCCTGTTCGGATTTGAGATTTCCACAGCCGCTGTCTCGCATGCCGAGCTGATGGTGTTCGGCGGACTGATTGTCTGGTTCCTGATCGTCGAGCCCCATGGCCTTGCCAAGCTGTGGTCCATCGGCAAACAGAAATTGCGTTTGTGGCCTTTCCCTCACTGAGGGCGGGTCAGGTTCCGTGTTTTCCCCGTGCTTCAACCACTTATTACAGGAGAGACAAATGAAGCTTTCTAAACTCGTACTCGCAAGCACTCTGGTGGCTGCCGGTGCATCCGGCCTGATGGCAGGCAATGCTTTCGCGCAAGCCAAGGAGCAGTTCATTCCGGTGCTGTCGTACCGCACCGGGCCCTACGCGCCCAACGGTGTGCCATGGGCCAACGGCTATGTGGACTACATCAAGCTCACCAATGCCCGCGGCGGCATCAATGGCGTGAAATTCAGCTTTGAAGAATGCGAAACCGGCTATGACACAGCCCGCAGCGTGGAGTGCTATGAGCGCCTGAAGGGCAAGGGGGCATCGTTTGTGCAACCCCTGTCCACTGGCGCTACGTTCGCGATTACCGAAAAAGCACCTGCGGACAAGATCCCTGTGGTGACAGTAGGCTATGGCCGTAGTGAAAGCGCGGATGGTTCCGTCTTCAAGTGGAACTTCCCCATTGCCGGAACTTACTGGGTGGCTGCAGATGCCATCATGCAAGCCATCGCCAAGAAGGAAGGCGGTTTCGACAAGCTCAAAGGCAAGAAGATTTCGCTGGTCTACCACGACAGCCCGTTCGGCAAAGAGCCTATCCCCTTGTTGCAAGAGCGTGCAGCCATGCACGGCTTCAACCTTACCCTGTTGCCCGTGACGGCCCCCGGCGTGGAGCAAAAGGCCACTTGGCTGCAGGTGCGCCAGAACCGTCCTGACTACGTGGTCCTGTGGGGCTGGGGTGTGATGAACTCCACCGCCATCAAGGAAGCACAAGCCACCGGCTACCCCCGCGAAAAGATGTACGGCGTGTGGTGGGCCGGTGCTGAGCCGGACGTCAAGGACGTGGCCGACGGCGCCAAGGGCTACAACGCCGTGACCATGCAGCACGGTGCCGAACCCAACTCCAAGTTGGTCAAGGACGTGATGGCCATGGTGCACGGCAAGGGGCAGGGCACCGGACCGAAAGAAGAAGTCGGCCAGGTGCTCTACATGCGCGGTGCCATGAGCGCCATGCTGGCGATCGAAGGCGTGCGCGCTGCACAAGACCGCTTCGGCAAAGGTAAGGTCATGACCGGTGAGCAGATCCGTTGGGGTCTGGAGAACCTGAACCTTACCCAGCCCAAGCTGGATGCACTCGGCTTTGCCGGCGTGATGCGCCCCATCAGCACCTCGTGCATGGATCACATGGGTGCGTCCTGGGCCCGTATCCATACCTGGGACGGCACGAAGTGGCAATTCACCTCAGATTGGCTGCAAGGCGATGAGCAAATCATCAAGCCCTTGGTCAAGACTACCGCTGCCAAGTACGCCGCAGAGAAGAAGCTGACTGCCCGCACACCTGCGGACTGCCAGTCTTGATCTGCTGTGCAGATCAAGACGGCAGTTTTGCTGTCCTGACTGCACCCTCCCCAACCCCTCCCGCTGAGCGGGAGGGGAAGCGGCCCTGACGGGCCGCCAATCGACAGGCTTGCTGCGCAGGTCTGTCGATTGGTAAAGGCGAACCTATGGAACCGAAAAACATCGTTCTCAACGTGAATGGCATTGAGGTCATTTACAACCACGTCATTCTGGTACTCAAGGGGGTTTCCCTTCAGGTGCCCGAAGGCGGCATCGTGGCCATCCTTGGGGGCAATGGGGCGGGCAAAACGACGACCTTGCGAGCTGTGTCCAACCTGTTGGCGGGCGAGCGGGGTGAAGTCACCAAGGGCAGCATTGAGCTGCGCGGTGAACGCATCGAAAACCTGAGCCCTGCCGATCTGGTGCAACGCGGTGTGGTGCAGGTGATGGAGGGGCGCCATTGTTTTGCCCACCTGACCATCGAAGAAAACCTGTTGACCGGCGGCTACACCCGCAAGAGCAAGGCCGAGGTGGCGGCTAACCTCGAAAAGGTCTACAACTACTTCCCCCGCCTCAAAACCCGCCGTACCAGCCAGGCGGCTTACACCTCCGGTGGTGAGCAGCAGATGTGCGCTATCGGCCGCGCGCTCATGGCCAACCCCAGTATGGTGCTTCTGGATGAACCCTCCATGGGCCTGGCGCCACAGATCGTGGAAGAGGTATTTGAGATCGTGAAAGACCTCAACGCCAAAGAGCGGGTCACTTTCCTGCTGGCCGAGCAGAACACCAACATGGCGCTGAAATACGCTGACTACGGCTACATCATGGAAAGCGGTCGTGTGGTGATGGACGGTGCGGCAGAAGATTTGCGTACCAATGAAGACGTCAAGGAGTTCTACCTCGGCATGGGTGGCGGTGAACGCAAGAGCTTCAAGGATGTGAAGAGCTACAAGCGCCGCAAGCGCTGGTTGGCCTGATGTCTTGATAGAAAAGTGCTGCTGGCGCCCGTTGAATGTGCGCGAGTAGCTCCTGAAATAATAGCAAATCAGCTGACGGAGAGCCTATGACCCCCGCCTACGACGCCCTGGAAATCCGTTCGCAGGCCGAGCGCGATGCTGCCCACATGTCGGCACTTCCCCGGCAGGTCGCCCACGCGCAGCAACACAGTCCGGCGTTTGCCTCCATCCTGCAGGGCGTGGACGCTGCCAGCATTACCGACCGTGCGGCACTGGCGCGACTGCCGGTGACCCGCAAATCCGAGTTGCAGGCGTTGCAGCAGGCTGCGCGCCAACAGGGCGGAAACGTGTTCGGTGGTTTCAGTGCCATTGGGTTCGGCAGCGCCATGACCCGCGTGTTTGCCAGCCCGGGCCCCATTTATGAGCCCGAAGGCACAGCGCGCGATTACTGGCGCATGGCTCGGGCCATCTACGCGGCGGGCTTTCGTCCCGGCGAGCTGATTCACAACAGCTTCAGCTACCACTTTGTGCCCGCCGGCTCCATGATGGAGACAGGTGCCCATGCCTTGGGGTGCACGGTGTTTCCAGGCGGCACCGGTCAGACCGAGCAGCAAGTTCAGGCCATGGCCGAGTTGCAGCCTGCCGGCTACATCGGCACGCCCAGCTTCCTGAAAATCATTCTCGAGAAGGCGCTGGAAATGGGCGTGGCCCTGCCCACCGTGCGCAAGGCCATGTTCGGTGGCGAGGCGTTTCCACCATCGTTGCGTGACTGGTTCACCGCCCACGGGGTGGATGGTTACCAGTGCTATGCCACGGCGGATTTGGGTCTGATTGCCTACGAGACCACTGCGCGTGAAGGGTTGGTGCTGGATGAGCAGGTGATCGTGGAGATCGTGCGGCCCGGCACCGGTGACCCGGTGCCCGAAGGTGAAGTGGGCGAGTTGGTGGTGACCAGTCTGAACCCGGACTACCCCTTGATCCGTTTCGGCACCGGCGACCTTTCAGCGGTTCTGGCCGGGCAGTGCCCGACCGGGCGTACCAACACCCGCATCAAAGGCTGGATGGGGCGTGCCGACCAAACCACCAAGGTGCGAGGCATGTTTGTGCACCCCAAGCAGGTGGATGAAGTGGCCAAGCGTTTCCCTGAAGTGCACAAGGCCCGTTTGGTGGTCAGCGGTGAAATGGCCAATGACCAGATGACCCTGATGCTGGAGGTTGCAGGTCAACCCGAAGGCCTGGCGCAGCGTGTGGCGGATGCGGTGCGCGATGTGACCAAGCTGCGTGGGGATGTGCAACTGTTGTCTCCGGGCAGCCTGCCCAATGACGGCAAAGTCATCGAAGACGCACGCAGTTACCGCTGAGCTGGAGGCCCGCTGTTGCGGGCCTCAGGGTTTTCCCGAGCTGTTGAACACCACAGTTCCCCCCCGCGCCGGACCCGATAACCTTGCTTCTGCGGGAATGCTCATTCTCATTTTTAATAGCCCCGCGAGCTAGGTGCTTACCACATGACACGGTCACGTGGGGCGGGCTAGACTGCATCCATTAACCAGGAGACAAACCATGAAAAAACTACTCGTTGCGACGGCGGCCATGTTCTCGATTTCCGCCTTCGCACAGGCATATCCCTCCAAGCCCATCACCATCGTGGTGCCGTTTGCTGCCGGCGGTCCCACCGACCGCGTAGCCCGCGACCTGGCTGAATCACTGCGCAAGCAGCTGGGTGATGTGAGCATCATCATCGACAACGCAGCGGGTGCAGGCAGCTCTATCGGCTCCAGCAAAGTGGCCAAGGCCGCGCCGGACGGCTATACCCTGCTGTTGAACCACATCGCCATGGGCACCATGCCCGGCTTGTTGCGCAACATGCCCTTCAAGGTCGAGTCTGACTTCGAATATCTGGGCATGATCAACGATGTGCCCATGACCCTGATCGGCAAGCCCGACCTGCCTGCCAAGACCTACAAGGAACTCACCACCTGGATCGGCCAGAACGTCGGCAAGATCAACCTGGGTAACGCCGGTATCGGTTCTGCGTCTCACCTGTGCGGTTTGCTGTTCCAGAACGCCATCAAGGTCGACATGACGACCGTGCCTTACAAAGGCACCGCCCCTGCGATGACCGACCTGATCGGTGGCCAGATCGACCTGATGTGCGACCAGACCACCAACACCAGCCAGCAGATCGAAGGCAAGAAAGTGAATGCTTACGCGGTCACTACTGCCAAGCCTTTGACGACCGCTGCTTTGAAGAGCCTGCCCACACTGCAAAGCCAGGGTCTGTCCAACTTCGAAGTGACCATCTGGCACGGCCTGTATGCCCCCAAAGGCACACCCGCTGACATTCAGGCCAAGCTCAACACCGCTTTGAAGGCGGCGTTGAAAGATGCTGATTTCATCAAGAAGCAAGAAGCGCTGGGTGCCGTGGTGGTGACTGACAAGCGTGTCGAACCTGCGGAGCACAAGAAGTTCGTGGCGGCTGAAATCGCCAAGTGGACCCCCATCATCAAGGCCGCCGGCGTCTACGCTGACTGATCTGGCCTGAAACCTGTCTGACCCGCTCGCCGGGTCAGACACCCCAAGTGATGTCCTTGCCCGCAGCCATGCTGCGGCGGGCCATGTCCAGCAAGGGCGTGGCCCGTTGGCGCAAGCTCACACCGGTCGGGGTCGTGTCTTCCCCTTTTTCTTGTGCCTCCAAGTCAGCTTGGGCGCGTTGGGCCTCCTCTTTGGCGATGGCTTCTTCGAGCGCGCTGATGGCAACGGGCATGTCTGCAGCCAGCAAGATGCCTTTGCGCAAGCTCTCTTCGCCGGTGCGCCCCCACAGCGCCAGAATCTGCCGGCCATTGGGTTCCAGCATGATGACGTCGCTGGCTACTTTGGATTTGAATTTGTAAAGCATGGCGGAGCCCGCAGTGGTTTTATGATGCCGTTCACTGCAAATGCAGCACCCACAGCATACTGACAAGAGGAACACCCATGGCGGACTTACACATACTGCGCGAACACAGCCTGGGCTTTGCTGCTGCGCGCAAAATTGCCTTTCAGTGGGCCGAACAGGCTGAACAGGATTTCGACATGGAGTGCACCTATGTCGAGGGCGAGGGGCTGGATGAAGTGATCTTCAAGCGCTCGGGAGTTAGCGGCATGTTGCAAGTGAGCGATTCGAAGTTCGAACTCAGCGCCAAGCTCGGCTTTTTGCTCGGGGCTTTCAAAGACAAGATTGAGGCAGAGATTGTCAAAAACCTCGATCAACTGCTCAAGCCCAAAGCGGCTGCCAAATCCGGGGCGAAAAAAAAATAGCGTGATGTGCTACTTTTTTGATAGCTGCCCGCACATGCTGCGCGGGCGCCAAGAGCTGATTTAGCTCAAGGATTCGATCAGGTCGATGTACTGCTGCATGGCGTCATCGTTGCTGGTGCCTTTGAAACCATTCCAGGCATCCCATTTGGCACGGCCCACCATGTCGGCGAAACCGGGCTTCTTTTCGGTGTTGTCACCCGCAGTGGCTTGCTTGTAGAGGGCGTAAATCTTGAGTAGGGTGCCGTTGTCAGGGCGCTCGCTCAGGTTTTTGGAATTGGCAACAGCGGCTTCGAAAGCGGCTTTCAGATCGGCCATGGTTTTCTCCGTTCGGGTTTGTGCAAGGAACTAGGGGGAACACCCAATGCAAGCAGGTGCTTCACCCGTATCTTAAGCGGCGTTTTGCCCCCAGAATAGGCGTTCGCCCCCATACCTGTTCTGTCCGGAGAATCCATGGTCACCCGCGTCATTGCAAAGAACGTTGCCGACAAGGCCCGCAACCCCGTATCCAATGCGGCACCCTCCGTGGCACCGGTTGCCAAGAAGGTGGTGCGTCGGACCCGCAAGTTAGCCGGAGCCGTGCAGAAAAATGTGGCGGATGCCGTGATCGGCACCCTGGGCCTGAATGGCGAACGCATGTCCAAGGTGGACACGGCCTGGTTGCGCATGGATTCCAGCTCCAACCTCATGATGATTGTGGGCGTGTGGGTCACCCAACCCGGCTTGCCACTGGCAGACCTGAAGCAGCGTGTGGAAGATCGGCTGTTGAAGTACCCCCGGTTCAAACAGCGCGTGGTGGAAGACGCTGCCGGGGCCAGTTGGGTGGAGGATGCCAACTTCGATATCGACCGGCATGTGGTAACTGAGACATTGGCCAAAAAGCCGCGCGGCCGCGAGCAGGAGGCCCTGCAGGAGCGACTGGCTGCCCTGACCATGGAGCCGCTGGATCGCAGCCGGCCGCTCTGGCAGTTCCATTTGGTAGAGAACTACAAAGGCGGTTCTGCCTTGATGGTGCGCATTCACCATTGCATTGCAGATGGCATTGCCCTGATTTCAGTAACCCAATCCTTGGTGGACGGCGGCAGCCCGCCACCGCAACGCCGCAGCAAACCTGAGCGTGCCCAAGGGCTGGATGGCGCAGAGGAGTGGTTGAGCGACGCCTTGCTCAAGCCCCTGACCCACATGGCCGTGAAGGCCTTGGGAGCGGCCGGGGATGGCGCGGTGAAGTCCATGTCGCTGTTGATGGAGCCGCAGAAGGGCATGGAGTCGGGCATGCACAGCTCGGTCGACATGGCAAAGATGGCCTACCAGGTGGTGAGTGACTTGGCCGCTTTAGCTTTGATGCCCGACGATTCGCCCACGCGGCTCAAAGGGCAGCCCGGGCATGCAAAGCGTGTGGCGTGGTGCGCGCCCTTGCCGCTGGAAGAAGTGAAAGCGGTGGGCAAGGCCTTGAATTGCTCCATCAATGATGTGTTGCTGAGTTGCGTGGCGGGTGCGATTGGAGAGTACTTGCGCGAGCAAGGCGATGCGGTAGCCGGCAAGGAAATCCGCGCCATGGTGCCGGTGAACCTGCGGCCACTGGAGCATGCCTACAAGTTGGGCAACCAGTTCGGCTTGGCCCCTCTGGTGCTGCCCATTGGCCTGGAAAACCCGGTTGAGCGGGTGTATGAAGTCCGCACCCGCATGCGAGGCCTCAAGGGCAGCATGCAGCCTCTGCTGGCCTTCGGCCTGTTGGCGGTGGCAGGTTTGCTGATCAAGCCTGCCCAGGATGCCCTTTTGAGCCTGTTCTCCAAAAAGACCACGGCTGTCATGACCAATGTGCCGGGTCCGCGCGAGAAGCTCAAAATCTGCGGCGCCACGATTGAGGAAAACCTGTTCTGGGTGCCCCAGAGCGGATCCGTGGGCCTGGGTGTGTCCATCCTGAGTTACGGCGGAGGGGTACAGTTCGGCGTGGTGACGGATGCGACCTTGTGCCCGGATCCCCAGAAAATCATCGACCAGTTCGAGCCGGAATTTGCCAAGCTCTCCATGCTGACGCTGATGTTGCCCTGGGGCGACTGATCAGCTCGCCAGTTCGGCCTGAACTTGGAGCACCCCAAGGTGCTCCATCGCGTCCAGAGGCTGTACGGCTGCAGCTTGTTCATAGAGGCACATGGCCTCGGATTCAAACTGCTCGATATCGAGCATGAGCAAGCCACGTGCGTATTCAGTCAACGCGATGGCAGCGCGTGGAATGAGCGCCAAGCCCGTGCGGAAATGGTGCAAGGCGGTTTCGCGCTTGGCGCCATAAGTTATGTTGCCGATCATGGCGCCCACCTTGTCGATCACCTCGGCATGGAACGAGCCCAATGCAATATGTGCATCTGCATGGCGCGGGTTCAAAGCGATGGCGGTTTCGAAAGCAGTTTTGATTTTTTCGCCATAACCCTTGACAAGCGCTTGCGCCACACTGGTGCTCTGGCTGTAGCGGCCCAAGGCATAGCCATAAAAGTAGTGCGCATTGGGGTTGCCGGGCTCTGCCGCCATGTGGGCTTTTGCGCGCTCTGCGGTATCGAAATACAAATTCAAGCGGGCGGCTTCGTTGCGCTCCAAGTAGTCCGCTTGGATCAGGCACGCCTTGTTCATCACGGCGTAGCCGGCCGGGCCTAGCAAACGCCCTGCGCGGAACGCTGCTTCGAACTCGCCGCAGTGATACAGGACCCAAGCCTGCAACACCTCGGGGTCTAGGGGCAGGGGTTCCTGATCACCATCGTGCAGGCGCGCCCAGTGGTTTTGCAGGTTCTCGCTGTCAAACAGGTGCTGATGCACGTAGGGGAAAGGGTCCCAGACCGGAGTGTCGTGCATCAGGAGCTGGTGTAGGCACCGCTGAGTTGCAGCAAATGACTGCGTTGCTGGGCTTCAAGGTAGGGGACCAGAAGGTTGAGCACATGTTGACCGCCGCGCAGCAAGGCAGCTTGCGCGCTTTCCGGCTCCAGGGCGTTGCGCGGGTCGCGCACATATTCAAAACTCAGCCAGTACGTGAGGACTACCACCATGCTGGTGGCAGTGGGCTCCATTTCGCGCACATCCATGCGCAAGGCGCCTGCGCGAGCCATGGACTCGAGCATGGCGCGTATTGAGCGGGTTTTGTTCTTCAGCACGCTTTGGAAGTGGGTTTCCAGACGCCTGTTTTTGCTGAGAAGGTCGTTCAGATCGCGGTACAAAAAGCGGTACTGCCAGATCAGCTCGAACAGCGTGTGCATGAAAAACCAGGCGTCTTCCACATCCCGGACGTTGTCACTGGCGTTAAGCACCTCGTTCAGTGAACGTTCGTAGCGGTCAAACAGGGAGTTGATCAGCTCGTCTTTGGCCGGGTAGTGGTAATACAAATTCCCCGGGCTGATGCCGAGTTCTGCCGAAATCAGCGTGGTCGATACATTCGGCTCCCCGAAGCGGTTGAATAGCTCCAGGGTGGTTTCCAATATCCGCTCGGCAGTACGCCGCGGCGCTTTTTTAACCATGGGTCAGTGCCTCAGCAGTGTCTCGTGGCGAACCACGTGTGAAAGATCTTCCATAACGTCCTGCAATGTACCCAAGGCTTGCCCCAAACGGGAGGGGGATTTCCTCGGGGCGCACAGGTGGCGCTTGGGGTCGTCCAGCACATCATGCCGCAGTTGAATGCCATGGCGGTGCAGTTGTGCGGACAAGCCCGTTTTGCGAGAGCGAAGCAGTTGACGGGTTTGCTGGTACGCGTGCTCGGCGAGTTGCCTGCGTTGGGCGTAGCTGAAAGTGTTGGCCAGATACAGCTCCGGGTCCCGATGGTCCGGTTCGATCAAAACGATGTCAGTGTCAGGGTATGCATGGGCATAGTGTTTCATGCCCAGCTCCATGCGAGAGTGGATCATGGAGCGGAAAGTCTGACTCAATACCGCCGGCAACCCGCCATCCACGATACGCGGGATGTTGCGCTTTTCTGCCGGGATGCCGGCTTGCATGATCCGTTTGTATTGGGGTGCCGTTGCGTCGAAGGGCACCAAGGGATTCAGGCAAATCAAGAGGTCTGCCCCTTCGTCAAGCGCCACCGAGGCGTGCATGGTCTTCTTCATCGCCCCATCCACGAAATACTGGTCATCAATGGCAACTGGCGGAAACAGCCCCGGCAAGGCAGAGCTGGCTTGCACGGCTTTGGAGATGGAGATGTGATCCCATCCCTTGCTTCCGAATGCGACCGCTTCTGCACTGTCCAAGTGGGTGGCGACCAACGTGAGCTTGCAGGCCAGTTTGCGGAAATCGTTGGTGCGGCCGTCCTGGCTGAACAGTCTCGAGAGTTGTGTATCCACTTGGCTGTTGGAGAAGACGCCGGTCGGCAATGCGGGGGCTAACCGTTCCAGCGCCCGAATGGCAGTAGTGCGTCGCGTCAGCATGTCCCAACCCACTGAAGCCAGCAGGCCCGGCAACATGATGCCGCGCCGCGCCCATTCGTCATACGCAGGCTGCATCAGCCAGGCGGGATCAAAGAAGTCGTTGGAGTCTGCATCCCCTTCAATGAAGGACGCGCAGAGCTGGTGGGGCGTTAAGCCGTTGGCAAGGGCTGCAGCGATAAAGCCGCCAGCAGAAACGCCTACGTAGTGGTCCAGATGATTGAAATCCAAGCCGGCCAAAGAGTCGTGTAGAGCACACAGAGCGCCTACTTCATAAATGGCCCCCAAAGGACCGCCACCAGCGAGTGCCATGGCGATTCGGGGCTTTGTTTGTCGGGCTGCCTTCATGGGGGAAGTGTAGTGTTCAGATGAGGGTATTCATGCTGCGATGCAGCAGTTTCTACGGGCGTAAAAAAGGGCGCCTTTGCGCCCTTGTTCTACCGCTTTGAGCGATCAGTTTTGTGGAGTCGCGTTGCCCTCTGCAGGCACTACCGGCGCTTTGCTCATCGTGGTTTTTTTGCTAGCAGCCTTTTTGGCAGCGGGTTTGGAAGTGGTGGCTTTCTTGGCTGGTGCCTTTTTGGTCACGGCTACTGGCGCAGGCGCGGCCTTCTTCGAGGGAGCTTTTGCGGTTTTGGTTGCCGCAGGTGCTTTGGCAGACAGCTTTTGGACGGTCTTGTTGAGTTCTTCGATGCGCTCAATCAAGGCGCTCACGTCCTTGGCGGAGGGAACGCCCAGCTTGTTCAGGGCTTTGGCGACGCGTTCTTCAAAGATGTTTTCCAACTTATCCCACTGACCGGTGGCTTTGCTGGTGATGTCGTTGGCCATGGTGGACATTTTGGCAGTGGCTTCGTTAATTTTGCCTTCGGCCGCGGCTTGTGTTTTGCGCTGGATGCTCACGCCTTCCTTGACCAATGCTTCGAATGCCTTGCTGCCTTCTGCCTGAGCGCGGGTGAAGGCGCCCAAGCCGGCTTGCCAGATTTGTTGTGCAGAGTCCTTGACCGAAGACGACAACGGAGTGCCGGTAGAAGGAGAGGATTTGCTTTTTTGGATTTTCTTGACCATGAGAACTCCTGATGAGTGTGTGACAGGGTGCACAAGCATATCTGCACCGGCTTGATGCTTACTCTAAGGCCTGTCATGCAGTCTGTGTAGGTGGGCGCCACTAAGGAAAACGCTGAAAGCGTTCCACAATCGCGCAGTCATACGAAAGACTTCGCGGGTTTACGATGAAATCCGCAGCGCCAAAAACCGTCAGAATTATTCGATTAACAGGAGCATGTATGCGGTATTTCGTCACAGGGGCTACAGGGTTTATCGGCAAACGTCTAGTGAAAAAATTGTTGCAGCGCAAGGGTGCGACAGTGCACTTCCTGATTCGCAAAGAAAGCGAAGATAAAGTCGCCGACCTGCGTGAGTTCTGGGCGGTGTCCGACGCCAAATCGGCGGGGCGGGTTGTCCCGGTATTCGGTGATCTGACGGGCAAGAAGCTGGGCGTTAGTGCAGACGCCATCAAAGCCCTCAAAGGACAAGTTGACCACTTCTATCACCTCGCCGCGGTGTATGACTTGGAGGCTGACGAAGAGTCGCAAATTGCCGTCAACGTCGAAGGAACCCGGAATACCGTGGAATTTGCCAAGGCTATCGATGCAGGGCACTTCCACCATGTGTCTTCGATCGCAGCTGCAGGCCTGTATGAAGGCGTATTTCGTGAAGACATGTTCGATGAGGCGGAGAACTACGAACACCCGTACTTCATGACCAAGCATGAAAGTGAGAAGATTGTTCGCAAGGAATGCAAGGTTCCTTGGTCGGTGTACCGCCCGGCCATGGTGGTCGGCGACAGCCAGACCGGTGAAATGGACAAGATTGATGGGCCGTATTACTTTTTCAAACTGATTCAGCGCATGCGGCAGTTGCTTCCGCCATGGATGCCGTCCATTGGTTTGGAAGGGGGGCGGGTCAACATCGTCCCCGTAGATTTTGTCGTTGATGCTTTGAACGTTATCAGCCACAAGCAGGGCATTGCCAAGCAGTGCTACCACTTGGTGGATCCGGTGGGCTACCGGGTAGGCGACGTACTGGACATCTTCAGCAAGGCGGCCCATGCCCCAAAGATGAATATCTTTGTGAATGCCGCCCTCTTGGGATTCATTCCACGCAGCGTGACAAAGAGTCTGATGGGACTCGCGCCTGTACGTCGGGTTCGGAACGCGATCATGAAGGACCTGAGCCTGCCGGAAGACATGCTCACCTTTATCAACTACCCCACACGCTTTGACTGCCGTGATTCTTTGGCGATGTTGAAGGGTTCTGGCGTTGAATGCCCCAACTTGAAAGACTACGCATGGCGTTTGTGGGATTACTGGGAGCGCCACCTGGACCCCGACCTGCATATCGACCGTTCCCTGCGCGGAACCGTGGGCGGCAAAGTGGTGTTGGTGACTGGGGGCTCATCGGGCATCGGTCTGGCAGCTGCGCACAAGTTTGCCGAGGCTGGCGCGACTACGATCATTTGTGGTCGGGACCTGGACAAGCTTGAAGAGGCCTGTAAGGAGGCCAAGTCAAAGGGCTACAGCTTTGTTGCCTACCCGGCGGATATTGCCGACATGGCGGACTGCGACCGGTTTGTGAAAGTGCTGATCGAGAACCACGGGGGCGTGGACTTCCTGATCAACAACGCGGGCCGCTCCATCCGCCGCGCTATCGAGTCTAGTTACGACCGTTTTCACGACTTTGAGCGCACGATGCAGCTCAATTACTTCGGATGTCTGCGCGTGACCATGGGCTTGTTGCCGGGTATGGTGGCCAAGAAAAAGGGGCACATCGTGAACATCAGCTCGATTGGCGTTCTGACCAATGCGCCTCGCTTTAGCGCCTATGTGGCATCCAAAGCCGCTTTGGATGCTTGGACCCGTTGCGCATCCAGTGAGTTCGCAGACCAAGGCATCAGCTTCACCACTATCAACATGCCCTTGGTGCGCACACCGATGATTGCGCCAACGGGCATTTACAACAATGTGCCGACCTTGTCCCCTGAACAAGCTGCCGACATGGTGGCGGATGCCTGCATCAGCAAACCTGTGCGAATCGCCACGCGTTTGGGTATCACCGGGCAGGTAATGCATGCCCTAGTGCCCCGCATCGCCCAGATCGCCATGAACACCAGCTTCCGTATGTTCCCTGATTCCTCCGCGGCCAAGGGTGCCAAGCCAGGGGAGAAGGCGAAGTTGTCACCGGAGGCGATTGCGATGCAGCAAATGATGCGGGGGATACACTTCTGATCGATTGGGGCTAGTCTGCACTTGGGGATGGCTGCTTAGAATGCCAGCCACATGTATCTACCCCTTGCCCGCCCTTATACCCAGCCTGCCTTGGGTCGCACCTCTGGTGCACTCATTGGGAGTCAATCGTGACCATACTTGTGACCGGGAGTGCCGGTTTCATTGGTTTTCACGTATGCCAGCGTCTGTTGAGCCAGGGGAATTTAGTCGTTGGTATTGATAATCTCAATGACTACTATGACGTGGGGCTCAAGGAGAGTCGACTCAAGCTGTTGATGGCACATGACAACTTCCGCTTTCGCAAACTGGACGTTGCCGATCGGCCCGACATGGCCGACTTGTTTCAACAAGAGGCGCCCACCCGTGTGGTCCATCTGGCTGCTCAGGCGGGGGTGCGGTATTCGCTGCAAAACCCCCACGCCTATGTGGACTCGAATCTGGCCGGGTTTGTCAACATCCTGGAGGGTTGCCGCTACGGCGCGGTTGAGCATCTGGTCTACGCGAGTAGTTCCAGTGTTTATGGAGGAAATACCAAGCTGCCTTTTTCCGAGCAGGACAGTGTGGATCATCCCATTAGCTTATATGCCGCGACCAAGAAGGCCAATGAGTTGATGGCGCACACCTACAGCCATTTGTTCAATGTGCCGACGACAGGCTTGCGGTTCTTCACGGTGTACGGCCCTTGGGGGCGCCCTGATATGGCCTTGTTTCTGTTTACCAAGGCCATTTTGGAGGGGCGTGCCATTGACGTGTTCAATCAAGGTCAAATGGTGCGGGACTTCACCTTTATCGATGACATCGTGGAAGGCGTGGTGAGGGTGCTTGACAAACGAGCCGCCCCCGCATCACAAGCGGGAGGCGCACCTTACCGCGTATTCAATATTGGAAATAACCAGCCAACGCCCTTGATGGCCTATATCGAGGCCATCGAAAAGTCTCTGGGTCGAGTTGCGGTAAAAAACTACTTGCCGATGCAGCCCGGAGATGTCCCGGCAACCTTTGCGGATACGGACGCACTGAACCAGTGGGTTGGATTCAAGCCCAGCACCTCTGTAGAGCTCGGGGTTCAGCGTTTCGTTGATTGGTATCAGGATTACTATTCAGTGGCAGTGCGCGCCCACGTAGCGTCGTGAAGGGCAGCGAATGAATATTCTATTGACCGGTGGTGCTGGATATATTGGCAGCCATACCGCTGTTTCACTGATTGAAGCCGGGCATCACGCGGTTATTTATGACAACTTCAGCAACAGCAGTCCGACGGTTGTGTGTTGTATTGAGGAAATCACCAAAACAACAGTCCCTGTCATTGCTGGCGATATTCTGGATACCGCGCGCTTGACCGAAGTGCTTCAGAAGCACGCGGTGGATGCCGTGATTCATTTTGCCGGGCTAAAAGCAGTAGGGGAGTCGGTCAAAGCCCCAGTTGCTTACTATGCCAACAATGTGCAGGGCACCATCAGTCTGTTGCAAGCTATGCAGGTGGCCCATGTCAAGAGCCTGATTTTCAGCTCCAGTGCCACCGTCTATGGTGTTCCGCAGTATCTGCCCTTGGATGAGGCACACCCGACTGGAGCGGTCAACCCGTATGGGCGTAGCAAACTGCATATTGAAGAGATGTTGCAGGATGTCGCGAATTCGGACGCCGCGTGGCGGATTGCATGCTTGCGGTACTTTAATCCAGTGGGCGCGCATGCGTCGGCCTTGATTGGGGAGAGTCCGCGTGGTGTGCCCAATAACCTGATGCCCTATGTTGTGCAGGTGGCTTGCGGCAGACTTCCAAGCGTGAGTGTGTATGGCTCGGATTACCCCACTTCCGATGGCACTGGCGTGCGGGACTACATCCATGTAGTCGATCTGGCGCAGGGGCATGTGGCCGCGTTGGACTTTTTGGAGGCTCACCCGGGGTGGAATGCCTTCAACCTTGGGACGGGGCGTGGCTACAGTGTTCTGGAGGTTCTGCGTGCGTTTGAGCAGGTGTGTGGGTTTTCGATCCAGCATTCCATAGTGGCTCGACGGCCGGGAGATGTCGCCGCTGCTTATGCAAAAACGGACGCGGCTAGGCAGTTGATGGGCTGGAGTGCATCGAGGGATATCCACGAAATGTGCGCCAGTGCCTGGCGTTTCGCTCGAATACAGCCTGGATCGGTCGAGTCCACATGAATTGGTCGCGCATCTTTCGGTTGGCTCGCGAAATGGGCTGGCTGGTCTTTGGACAATTGGCGGCTGTCACCGGTACTTTGGTTTTGGTGCGTGTGTTGACCGAACACCTTGCCCCCGAAACCTACGGAGAATTGGCTCTGGGGCTCACGCTGATTGGACTTATTAACCAGGTAGTCCTTGGTGGTGTCGTGACAAGTATTGGTCGTTATTATTCGATTGCTTTTGAAAAACAAGAGTTAGGCGTTTACCTCAAGGCGTCTAAACGTATCTTATGGATTTCAACCGTCATCATATTGACTTTTGGTGGCCTGTGTTTTGGAGGGCTTCAGTTTTTTGGATATGACCCGCAGATTGATTTTGTCGGGCCACTCGTTCTTTTTTCATTGCTTGGTGGATATGGGGCCGCCTACAGTGGTATTCTGAATGCAGCCCGGTTGCGTTCGCTGGTTGCTTTGCATGGAGGGGTGGAGGCTTGGCTGAAGATTCTCTTGGTTCTCGGTGCAGTTTCTTGTTTAGGGGCATCTGTACCGGCGGTTATTGCAGCTTATGTCGGGGCCAGCATGTTGGTGGTCGGGTCACTATATTTCTTCTTGCAATCATGCTTGCATCTCGAGAAAAAATCTACAGAGAATAGCGGTGAGTGGATAAAGCATATATGGAAATATAGTCTTCCATTCAGTTATTGGGGCGTGTTTGTATGGGCTCAACAGAGCTCAGATCGATGGGCGTTGGACCTTTTTGGTTCGCGCGAAGATGTCGGTTTGTATGCTGTGCTGTTTCAACTTGGCTATACGCCGATTGTGATGACGGTTGGAACGGTTGTGTCATTCCTTGGGCCTATTTTCTATCAACGAGCGGGTGATGCGACCGATGAGCGGCGGCGGGGAAGTGTTCGAGCCTTGACTTGGAGAATTACATTGGCTTGCTTGGGTTTGACCGGAGTAGGATTTGCTCTAGCGTGTCTGATGCATGAGTGGATCTTTGCTTGGTTGGTATCCCCTCAATACCGCTCTGTGTCATATCTGATGCCGTGGATGGTGTTGGCTGGAGGACTATTTGCCGCAGGCCAGATGTTGGCCTTGAAATTGATCAGTGATATGCAAGCGTCCATCATGACCTCGGCAAAAATTTGGACGGGCGTCTTGGGTGTCTCTGCCAATTTTTATGCGGGATCTATCTTGGGTGTTCCGGGAGTCGTAGGGGCTTTGGTTATTGTGTCTGGTGTCTACGTTATATGGATGCTTCTGCTGGCACGGAAGAACTTTTCGATGAAAAGCCTTTGAAGTGAAAATGGATGCAGAACCATAGCCACTCAATGTGAAGTATGAAAAAAATTCTTAAGAAAATTCATTGGATTACATCAAGCCAATTGGGGTTTGATTTCTTTGTATTTCTGAAATCATTGCGTGGGATACCACGATTTTTGAAAGATTGGCGTGAGTTCTCCCAGAAGTATGATGGTGTTTTGACGCTGACTCCCTGTTTACACGATAGATATGAAGAAGGAGGAAGTACCAACACGGAGTACTTTTGGCAAGATCTTCTGGTTGCAAGGTGGATTTTTGAAGCAAAGCCGGAAAAGCATGTGGATGTGGGCTCCCGGGTAGATGGATTTGTAGCGCATGTCGCGAGCTATCGTGAAATCGAGGTGTTTGATGTGCGTCCCATCAGGACAAAACTTACCAACATCAGCTTCAAACAAGCAGATCTCATGAATGGGATTGATGAATCTCTGACCTCAGGTGGGTACTGCGATTCAATTTCATGCCTGCATGCTCTTGAGCATTTTGGTTTGGGGCGATATGGGGATCCAGTAGACGCCAATGGCCATGTGCGCGGCTTCGCGAATATGGCGAAGCTGCTGCGGCCGGGGGGGACTTTTTATCTTGCCGTACCTATTGGCCGCGAAAAAGTGGAGTTTAACGCCAACCGCATTTTTGATCCACGCAGCATTATTCGTTTAGCGCAAGCAAATGTATTGTCTCTTCAGCGCTTAGTGGTGATCACTAATGGTTCCACCGTCAAAGATGCTCAACCGATCGACAATGAACTGCAGGCTCTGGCCAATGAGGATTATGGCCTTGGCATATTTGTGTTCAAAAAGCAATAATTCAATTAGGACAGCTATGCTGATCGCCGAGGAAAATGAGTCGAATCGCCAAGTGTGGCTAGAAAAGGCACTCTCCGCTATCCCTCCGGGCCTCCGAATTTTGGATGCCGGTGCCGGTGAGTTGAAGAATCGAAAGCACTGTCGTCATCTGGTATACGTGTCCCAGGACTTTGGACAATATACAGGAGGCAAAGGTGAGGCGGCTACCCAAGGCTTGCATGATTGTCATTGGGATACCAGTCGTATAGACCTAGTTTCTGATATCGCGGCGATCCCTGCTCCTGATGCTAGTTTTGACGCTATTCTCTGCAGCGAAGTGCTGGAGCATGTGCCAGAGCCCACTCATGCACTTGATGAGTTTGCCCGGCTTCTCAAGCCGGGTGGTACGGTTATTCTGACCGCTCCATTTAGCTCCAATGTCCATATGGCGCCGTACCATTTCTGTAGTGGTTTCTCACGATATTGGTATGAGCATCATTTGACTTTACGTGGGTTTGAAATCAAAGAGATTGTGTCTAATGGGGATTGGTATTCCCTATTGCGCCAAGAGATCCTGCGTTTGGGTGGATTGGAGCGTCGACAGGGGGGCTGGTATTGGCCATTTGCATATGCATATGCTGTTCTGGGGGTGGTCTATTTTCGAGTCCGAAAAAAGCACCGAGCAGATGATTTGGCATGCTTTGGTTGGCACTGCATTGCCGTAAAGAAATAAGAATAATAATCAGGTCTTCTGTGG
The DNA here is from genome assembly GCF_032191775.1 of Rhodoferax mekongensis. Classification (NCBI taxonomy): domain Bacteria; kingdom Pseudomonadati; phylum Pseudomonadota; class Betaproteobacteria; order Burkholderiales; family Comamonadaceae; genus Rhodoferax; species Rhodoferax mekongensis. The sequence goes on from NZ_CP132507.1 coordinate 1,085,271, forward strand.
CTTGACTTGCAAAATAGGTGACTGGTGATATTTTATGCGCACCGGCGACTGACACAAGATGTTCGAGGTTTTTTTGTTGTACCGGGTGTTACGCCTGGCTTTCGGAGATCCTTGGACGCAGAGTCTGAATTTATGTTGTGTGTATTGACCTACTGCGTTTTAGAGCACTCACGTACGGCTCCTAGTAAGTAAAGATGAGTTACTCAAAGACTAAGATGGGTACAAAAGTAATTCCCCGAATATTTGGTGGCTTAGGCAACCAACTTTTTTGCTATGCTGCCGCGCGCAGGCTGGCACTAGCCACGGCTTCCGAATTAGTAATAGATGATGTCAGTGGCTTTGCGAATGACAGTTTGTATCAGCGACATTCGCAGTTGGAGCATTTTCATATTCCTTGTCGAAAAGCGCTTGCATCTGAACGGATGGAGCCTTTTTCGCGCATTCGCAGGTATTTGAAGCGAAAAATAAATGCTCAAAAACGATTTGAGTTGCGTACTTATATTCAGCAAGTGGGGATGGATTTTGACTCTCGTTTGCTGGATGTCCAGCCCAGAGGAAATCTGTATCTCGAAGGCTATTGGCAGGGCGAGGCCTACTTCAAGGATATAGAACCTGTGCTTCGGGCTGATTTGCGAATAAAGCCGCCTTCCGACGCCAAAAATCTAGACGTCGCATTGCGAGTGCGCACATGTACTGCCATTGCGGTGCATGTGCGATTCTTTGACACGCCGGGCATTGAGGGCGGCACGAACGCGCCAGGCGACTATTACGCACGTGCCATCGCCAAGATGGAAGAGCTCGTCCCTCAGGCGCATTACTTTCTTTTTTCTGATCAGCCAGAAAGTGCACGTGAACGCATCCCATTGCCTGATGACAGAGTCACCTGTGTGTCCCATAACCAGGGTGATGCATATGCATATGCAGATCTGTGGCTCATGACGCAGTGCCAGCACTTCATCATTGCAAACAGCACATTCAGTTGGTGGGGAGCTTGGTTATCAGCCTCCCCAGGAAAGCATGTGATTGCACCTGGCTACAAGAAGCTGGAAGGCAAGGCGTGGTGGGGGTTCGACGGCTTGCTGCCAGCTGAGTGGATTAAGCTTTGATGCATATCTTCGCCGACGCGGTGAAAATATAGGGCCGTTTCATGTGTGGAATTTTTGGTGTTGTCGATCTGCATGGGGCAGTTGAGCGCAGCGGCATGGAGCTTAGCCTAGCGCGCTTAGCACATCGTGGGCCAGATGGGTCCGGGGTGTGGTATTCAAGTTGTGGGCGGATTGGATTGGGACACAGCCGTTTAGCGGTGGTTGATCTGACGGATGCTGCTAGCCAGCCCATGCTCAGCGGAAGCGGGCGCTTTGTTGTGGTCTTCAATGGAGAGATTTACAACTTCAAGTCCTTGCGCGCCGAGCTGCAGGAAAAGGGCTTCCAGTTCACCTCGTCAGGCGATACTGAGGTTTTGCTGGCTGCGTACCAAGTTTGGGGTGAACAATGTCTGCACAAACTCAACGGGATGTTTGCACTTGCCATTCTGGATCAGGGGGATGAAAGCAGCGGGCCGTCGTTGTTCTTTGCCCGTGATCGGGCAGGGGAAAAGCCTTTCTACTATTCCTATGCCGGTGGAGTGTTTCACTTTGCATCGGAGCTCAAGGCCCTGAAGCATGGGCGCGCGATTGACCTGCAGGCGCTCAACTTCTATCTTGCCTTGGGTTATGTCCCCCGCGATAGGTGTTTGTTTCAGGGGGTTGCAAAGCTGCCGGCTGCGCACAGCGGCCGTCTTGATCTGACGACAGGGGCGCTTGTTATCAAGCCCTACTGGGCGCTACCAGCAAAGAGTGTGGTCGGAAAGGTCAATGGGATGGACTTGGCCGCTGAGGCGGGCGAACTGATCAAAGACTCGGTTCGGCATAGATTGATCGCTGACGTTCCGGTAGGGGTCCTGCTGTCGGGGGGGCTGGATTCCAGTCTGATAGCGGCAGCGGCTGCGCAGGTCAGTTCAACGCCCGTTGAGACCTTCACCGTCTCGTTGCCTGGCTCGGCTCTGGATGAGTCTATGCACGCGCAAAGGGTGGCCAGCTACTTTGGTACCCGGCACCATGTGCTATCGCTGGATAGGCCGGGTCTAGGGCACCTTGACCAGTTGGCCCCATATATCGACGAACCCATTGCTGATTCATCCATACTTCCTGCCTGGTTAGTGTTCGGTTTGGCGCGAAAGCAGGTCACCGTGGCCCTCGGCGGCGATGGTGGGGACGAGTTGTTTGGAGGCTATTCGGACTACACCACCAGTTTGGCGGACGCTCGCCGCTGGGGATGGATGCGAGGCGCCCTGTTGAGCACCGTGGCCTCCGTGGCGGGCCAATTGCCTGCGGGTGTGCGTGGTCGCAATCGCCTGGCCTCGATGCGACATGGACCGCTACGCCAGATGATCTGGGGGCGGCCCTACTTTGATATGCAGCTTCGACAACGCATCATGACGAAGCCGGCCATCGCCGAGTTGGGGGGCGGGGTATCTGCTCCCGAGATGTTCCTGACCCACTTGTTTGATCAGGGCAGCGACCCGGTTGACTGCATGACCCGAACACATTTCGGCAGCATTCTTCCGGATGACTTTCTCGTCAAGGTGGACCGCGCCAGCATGGCGCACAGCCTAGAGGTGCGCGCGCCTTTTCTGGATCATCATTTGATTGAGTTTGCTTTTGAAAAAATCCCCTCGGAATGGAAGGTGCAGGATGGTGAGTCGCGTCGGCTGCAGCGGATCCTTGCGCAGCAGTGGCTTCCGTCGGATCTGGATACCAAGCGCAAGCAGGGGTTTTCTATTCCGATCAATGAATGGTTGCGTGCTGAAGGAGAGAGCGCATTGATGGCAAGAATGGAAGGGCTTCCAGCGATGATCGACATGACGGAGGTCCGCGGTCTTGTCAGGGGGCACCTTGCCGGACGGGCCAATGGGGGGCGGTTGTTTGCGTTGATCATGTTGGCACTTGCCATGCATAACGTAGATGGCCCATGAAGCGAGTCACGCTATTTCATACTGTGCAAAAAACCACCAGCGGATATTAAGGATGACGCCATTTCTACTCAAATACATTTGCGAACCTGATTCAAAGGCGCCGCTTGTTTTGGCCGGCGCGGTGATGGATGAGGACGGGAACATACATTCAGGAAACTTAGTGGCGCCATCGGGTCGGCGCTATCCCATCATCAACGGCATTCCGCGCTTTGTTGAGACGGTGGAGACTGAAAGTGTGACGTCTTTTGGCGATGAATGGAATCACTTCAACTTTACCGACTTCAAGATTAATTGGCTTCAGCACACGGTGAAGAACACATTTGGATCTGCAGGTGCATTCAAGGACACGTTGATCGTAGACGCCGGCGGCGGAAGTGGGGCGCAAACCAAATGGTTTTCCGAGTATGGCGCGAAGCATGTGATCATGCTGGACCTGTCTCACTCGGTAGACGATGTGGTACGGCGAAATCTGGCGGGTCTGAAGAATGTCGATGTTATCCAATGCTCGATTGATGCGCCGCCATTGTTGGATCAGTCCATAGACGGCATGGTCTATTGCCACAACGTTATTCAGCACACGCCATCGGTTGAGAAGACTGCACATGCCCTCTATGGGCTGGTGGCTCCAGGTGGAGAGTTTGTTTTTAACTGCTATGGCCTGAACGACCAGGGTGTCTTGAGATGGGGGCGCTGGCATTTGATCTATTTGCCCCTGCGTGCAGTACTCTCTCGCATGCCGTTCCGGGCCATCCTTTTCTATGCGCACTTCATCTCGCTTCTGCGGATGTTGCCCGGCCTGGGAGGTGTCCTTGAGAAGCTCCTGCTTTGTGTTCAAGGGGATGTGCCGAAAATAGAAGGGGAAACTCGCTGGTCTCGGATTGTCAGAAGGTACAAGGCCGCATGTCTGAATACCTTCGATGCGTACGGATCACATCAATATCAGCACCATAAGACGGATGCTGAAATTCGAACCTTGGTGGCTACGCTTCAGCCCGACGTGGAGAAGGTCCTGAATGCCGAAGAATATTTCGCACGCCCCCCCAAGATCGGCTGTGCACTCAGGGTTTTCAGATAGCCGTGGTCATGAACGCCAATCCCAAAGAAGTCTCTTCTATTCATCAAGCGTCAGATAGCGCTGGTGACCGGCCGCTACTGTCGGTGTGCATTCCTGCCTACAACCGGGCCGCTTTGCTGGGGCCACTGCTCGAATCCATCTTGGCCCAAGACTTTGAGGCGTATGAAGTCTTAATCTGCGAAGACGGTTCGCCGGAGCGTGCAGCCATTGCGGAGGTCGCCGACCGATTTGATCGACTGCGTCCTGGGCTGATTCGCTATGTAGAGAACCCCGTCAATCTGGGGTATGACGGCAATATCCGCCGCCTGGTCGAGTTGGCGCAAGGGCGCTACTGCGTGTTCATGGGCAATGACGATTTGCTGTGCAAAGGGGCGTTAGCGCGCATAGCCGCGGCCGTGACGCAGCAAGCTGACTGTGGCGTGGTGGTCAGAAGCTACGCCTCCTTCGATGCGGATCCTACTCTATACAAACAGATTTTTCGCTACTTCCCGCAACAGCATGTGCTGCGCGCAGGAGCGCAGGCCATCTTCACGGCCTACCGACGCTCTGTCGTGATATCGGGGATGGTGATCAACCGGGATGCCGCGCACGCCGTCGAGACAGATCGATTTGACGGGACCTTGTTGTATCAGCTCTATCTGGTCGGAATGGTTCTGTCCGCGCACAGCGTGGTGTTTGTGCCGGAAGTGATTGCCTTGCGCCGGGATGGCACGCCACCGGACTTCGGGAACAGCGAAGTAGAAAAGGGAAAGTTTGTCCCGCATGACCAAACGCCAGAGTCATCGCTTCATTTCATGCGCGGCATGCTCGATATCGCTAAGTATGTTGAAGAGACTCTAGGTTTGAAAGTATTCAAGGCGATTCGTGCGGATATCGGCAACTATGCCTATCCCATACTTTCCATCCAGGCAAAGCGCCCCACATCCGTGTTTTTTGCCTACGGCGTGTCATTGGCCAGGCTAGGTTTCTGGCGGTATCCCTTGTTTCATCTCTACTTCCTGGCTCTGCTACTGCTCGGTCCCGACCGCTCGGACCGGGTAGTTGGCTTGATTAAAAAGAAGTTGGGTTACACCCCACGTCTTGGCGCGGCCCGAGGAGGCGGCCAGTGAAGATTTTGATAGTCGGGGACTGGCATTCCAAGCTGCATGAGGAGGTGGTTCAGCAAGCCTTACAAGGCCTTGGTCATGAAGTGGCGGCCTTCAAGTGGTGCAACTACTTTTCAAGACCTGTGGGGCGCTTGGCTGGGCTTAGGCACTTTGTTCGCCGCGCACAGAACAAGTATCTTTGGGGGCCGCAGCTACGCAGCCTTAATCGTGATCTATTGGCGCAAGCATCGAAGTTCAAGCCGGATGTGGTGTTTATCTACCGCGGTACTCATGTCCGAGCAGCGACCGTTCGTGCTCTACGTGCCCAGATACCCGGCGTGGTTCTGATCGGATACAACAATGATGACCCTTTTGCCGGAGGTCATATCGCAGGACTATGGCGACACTTTATCGCCAGTCTACCGTTGCTTGATTTGGCGCTTGCTTATCGCCAAGCCAATCTCGAAGACTTCGCACGTGCGGGTGCCCCGCGTGTGGAGCTGTTGCGCTCTTGGTATGTACCGGAATTGAACCACCCGAAAGAGCTAAGTGAAAAGGAGCTTGAGCGCTTCGATTGTGATGTAGCGTTCATCGGGCACTACGAGCCGGATATGCGTCTTGCCTGTCTGGAGGAGGTCGTGAGGCGTGGTTGGCGCCTACGCCTTTTTGGCCATCAGGAGGGGTGGGCGCTGGCATTGCAAGAGTCCCCTATCCTGCGCCAATTGGCACCGGTCCATCCCCTCTGGGGGGCAGACTACAATTCCGCGCTGGCAGGGGCAAAGGTCGCCTTGTGTTTCTTGTCCAAGCTGAACCGGGACACTTACACTAGGCGCTGTTTCGAGATCCCGGCAAGTGGCGCCCTGCTGTTGTCGGAGCGCACGGCCGACCTGGAGGGCTTGTTTCTTCCGGGTAAAGAGGCGGACTATTTCTCGTCACCCCAGGAATTGGGGGATAAGCTGGACCTGTATCTGCGCAACGAGGAGTTGTGCCACGCGGTGGCTGCCGCGGGACGCGCCAAAGTGGCGGCAGCCGGGCATGATGTCACGTCCCGGATGCGCATGCTGACAAATTGGATTGAAGAACTGAAGGCGAAGCACTGATCATGAGAATGGAAGAATCGTTCTGGATGCGTCTGTGTCGCAAATTGGGTTGGACACAACTAGCTTGGTCGCTGCGCCGTTTGCATTGCCCTGTGGCTCCCGATGCGCTGGTTCTGGAAGTGGGCTCAGGAGGAAACCCGTATTTCCGATCCAATGTGCTGCTTGATGCCTTCGAGGTGACGCAGCAACGCCATTGGGCTCCACTGGTTGTTGACCGGGCCACGGTGTTGGGGGCTGTGGAGCATTTGCCGTTTCGCGACAAGAGCTTCGACTTTGTGATCGCTTCGCATGTGTTCGAGCACTCCACACAACCAGAACTGTTTCTACGAGAGTTGCAGCGTGTTGCCAAGGCCGGTTATATCGAAGTTCCAGATGCTCTGATGGAGCGCCTCAACCCGTATCGAGATCACCGCCTCGAAATCACAGTGCGTGATGGCAGGTTGCTGGTACGCAAGAAGCCCGACTGGCGCACGGACCCTGTTTTGGTCGAGCTATTTGATTCGAGAGGCAAGAAGTGGATTGCCGGAGAGACGATTCCTAGACACCCATTTGATTTTCACGTGCGCTATTACTGGGATGGGCACATTGATTTCACGATCCTCAATCCTGAGGTTGACGCGGACTGGGCCGCACCTACCGAAGAGAACCCGGGCACACCACGCAATGGTTTGCGCGCTCGAGTCAATAAGCGTGTCTTGCAGCTGGCACGCGGCCTTTTGTCACAACGCAAGCGCAACATTGGGATCAAGCTCGACGACTTACTTGCTTGCCCGGAATGCAGAAGCGCTGACCTGCATATCGGTGCCGAGCGCATAGCGTGCAGCAGTTGCCATGCCGCGTACCCCGTACGCAATGGCCTGCCGGCTATGTTTGTCAAGCACTGAAGGGGGAGCGATTGCGCATCCTCATCAATGCACTATCGGCACGTTTGGGTGGCGGTCAGACCTATTTGCGAAATCTGTTGCTCCACGTTCCCCCAGGAGAGTGGAGGATTTTTTTGCTATGCCCGGACAACTTTGATTTGCAGGGTATGCCGGAAAACGTCGAGCGGATTGCGGTGGGGCGGGATTTGAGCAACCCTTATCGCAGAGCGTTGTGGGAAATTCTTCATCTGGGTCGAATGGCGCAACGATTGAATGCGCAAGTGCTGTTTAGTCCCGGAGGGCTATTGCCTCGCTTGGGTTTACCGGTCGGACTCAAAACTGTAGTCACGTTCCAAAATATGCTGCCTTATGACCGCACTCAGCGCCAGCGTTACCCTTGGGGTGCGCGGCGCTTGCGTGAGTGGTTGCTGGAGCGTGGCCTGTCCGCTGCTATGCGCCGAGCTAATCTGGTGATCTTCATCTCCCGGTTCGCTGCTGACTTTATCCAGTCCCGAATCGGGCCATTAGGAGGGCGCGCAGTGGTGATCCCACACGGCATTCATCCACGGTTCCTGTTGAACTCGGCACGGCCATTGCCCCGCCCAGAAATCGCGCCTGATGGCGAGTACTACCTGTATGTCTCATTCGTCGACTTTTATAAGTCTCAGATTGAAGTTCTGCAATCATTCGCTTCTATGAAGGTGCAAGGACTGGCCCCCGGCACTTTGGTGATCGCCGGAGGGGGCTACGCACCCTACCAATCTGCCTTGCGTGCTGAAATAGCGCGACTTGGACTAGAGGCGTCGGTGCTCTTGAGTGGTAATCTGCCGCACGAACAATTACCGGCCCTGTACCAACATGCTCACCTAAATCTGTTTGCCTCGCGCACGGAAAACTGCCCGAATATTCTCATGGAAATCATGGCAGCCGGCCGGCCCGCCCTGGTTTCAAACAGCGGTCCCATGCCCGAATTCGCGGGCGATACGGTGTTTTACTTCGATCCGACCAACCCTCATTCGATTGCCGATGCTTGGCGTCAGGCATTGGACAATGCTCAAGAGGCTGAGCAGAAGGCCATGGCTGCAATAGATTCGGTCAAGTGCCGTACTTGGCAGCGCGCTTCTGAATCGGTTTGGCGTGAAATCGCATTAACTGTCTCCAAAGGATGAATCCATGTTTGCAAATAAAGTGCTTCTGATCACAGGCGGCACTGGTTCGTTCGGTAATGCTGTCCTCCGCCGTTTCCTGAGCTCAGAAATTGGAGAAATCCGCATTTTCAGTCGCGATGAGAAGAAGCAAGATGACATGCGCAAGCGCTATGCGCATCCCAAGCTCAAGTTTTATATCGGCGATGTGCGCGACATCCGCAGCGTGGCGGCCGCCATGCGGGGCGTGGACTATGTGTTCCATGCTGCCGCGCTCAAGCAGGTGCCCTCCTGCGAATTCCATCCCATGGAGGCCGTGCGCACCAATGTGCTGGGCACCGAGAACGTGCTGGAAGCCGCCATTGCGGCCCGCGTCAAGCAAGTGGTCTGCCTGAGCACCGACAAGGCTGTCTATCCCATCAATGCCATGGGCATCAGCAAGGCCATGATGGAGAAAGTCATGGTCGCCACCAGCCGCAACCTTGACGGCACCGTCATTTGCGGCACGCGCTATGGTAATGTGATGGCCTCGCGCGGCTCGGTCATTCCACTGTTTGTCGACCAGGTGCTGGCGGGCAAGCCCATCACCGTGACCGACCCTAGCATGACGCGCTTCATGATGACTCTAGAGGACGCGGTGGATCTGGTGCTCTACGCCTTCGAGAACGGGCGCAACGGCGATATCTTTGTGCAAAAAGCACCAGCCGCCACGGTCCAAGTGCTGACCCAGGCCCTGCTGGAGCTGCTGGGGCGCAGTGCGCATCCGGTCCATGAAATCGGCACCCGGCACGGCGAGAAGCTGTTTGAGACCCTGCTGAGCCGCGAAGAGATGGCCTGCGCCGACGATCTAGGTGGGTACTTCCGGGTGCCGCCAGACGGTCGCGATCTGAACTATGCCAAGTTTGTGGAAGAGGGTGAGCGCAAGCTGACCCAAAGCTCGCATGGCGAGGACTACAACTCGCACAACACGACTCGCCTAGATGTCAGCGGCATGCGAGAGCTGCTGCTAAAGCTGGATTTCATGCGGCGCATCGTGCGCGGTGAAGCGGCCGTTGCCGAGGACTGAGCCCATGAAGGTACTGATCACGGGTGCGAATGGCTTTGTCGGCAAGAACCTGCAACTGCACCTGAGCGAACGCAAGGATGTGCAGGTGGTCTGCTTCACCCGTGAACACGGGGTGACGCAGTTGCCCGCGCTGCTGCAAGGGGTGGATTTCGTCTTCCACCTCGCGGGCGTGAATCGCCCACAGGACCCTGCCGAGTTCACGGTGGGCAATGCCGATCTGACACGCGCCCTGTGCGCGGAAGTGGCGCGCGCTGCGCATGCGGCGGGCCGGGCCATCCCGATCCTCTATACCTCGTCGACCCAGGCTGCGTCCGACAATCCTTATGGTCGCAGCAAGCGGGAGGCCGAGGTCGCATTGCAGGCGTTGGAGCAGGACCCGCTGGTGCCGGTGCATCTCTTCCGGTTGCCCAATGTGTTTGGCAAGTGGTGCCGGCCCCAGTACAACTCTGCCGTCGCCACGTTCTGCCACCACACCGCCCGGGGCTTGCCCATCCAGATCCACGACCCGCACGCCGCCATGACGCTGGTCTATGTGGACGATGTAATTAAGCGCTTCCTGCAAATCATGGACGGGGCAGACCCGGCGACCAACGCAGAAGGTTTTGATACCGTAGCCCCACAGTACACCGTGACCGTGGGCGAGCTTGCCCGGCAGATCGCCTCGTTCCGGGATAGCCGCGCCACACTCATGACGGAGCGCGTGGGGACGGGCTGGATGCGGGCGCTGTATGCGACCTATGTCAGCTATCTGCCGGTCGAGGCCTTTTCCTATGAGGTGCCGGGCTATGCAGACCCGCGTGGCGTGTTCGTGGAAATGCTCAAGACCCAGGACAGTGGCCAGTTTTCCTACTTCACGGCGCATCCCGGTGTGACCCGGGGCGGGCACTATCACCACAGCAAGACAGAGAAGTTCCTCGTCATCCAGGGGGATGCTAGGTTCCGCTTTCGCCATATGCAGACCGGTCAGGAGCATGTGCTGCAGACCAGTGGCACCAAGCCGCAGATCGTAGAGACCGTGCCTGGGTGGACCCACGACATCACCAATATGGGTGACGCAGACATGGTGGTGATGCTCTGGGCTAACGAGGTGTTTGACCGCGCGCGGCCCGATACCTTCGCCTGCCCGGTATGACATTGCTTGGAAAGAACCCCATGACGCCCAAAAAACTCAAGGTCATGACCGTGGTGGGAACCCGCCCCGAGATCATCCGTCTGTCGCGCGTGCTGGCAAAATTGGATGCGCACTGTGAGCATGTGCTGGTGCACACCGGCCAGAACTACGACTACGAGCTCAACCAGGTGTTCTTTGACGATCTGGACATCCGCAAGCCCGACTATTTTCTGGACAGCGCAGCTAACTCCAGCGGCGCTGCCCACACCATAGGCAATCTGATCACGGCGGTAGACCGCGTGCTGGAGCAGGAACAGCCGCAGGCCATGCTGGTTCTGGGCGACACCAATAGCTGCCTGTCGGTGATTCCCGCCAAACGGCGCAAGGTGCCCATTTTTCACATGGAGGCAGGCAACCGCTGCTTTGACCAGCGCGTGCCGGAGGAGACCAATCGCCGCATCGTGGACCACACGGCCGACATCAACCTCACCTACAGCACGATTGCGCGCGACTACCTGTTGCGCGAGGGCCTGCCGCCGGACATGGTGATCAAGACCGGCAGCCCCATGTGCGAGGTGCTGACGCACTACCGCCCCCGCATCGATGCCTCCGATGTGCTGCAACGCCTGGCGCTGGAGCCGGGGCAGTACTTTGTGGTGAGCGCCCACCGCGAAGAGAATATCGAGTCGCCAAAGTCGTTTGGCAAGCTGGTGGAGGTGCTTAACACCGTGGCAGAGGACTACGGTGTGCCGGTGATTGTCTCCACCCATCCGCGCACGCAAAAGCGCGTGGACGCCACCGGGGTGCGCTTCCATCCGCAGGTTCGCCTGCTCAAGCCCTTGGGCTTCCATGACTACGTGAGGTTGCAACTGTCTGCACGTGTAGTGCTGTCCGACAGCGGCACCATCAACGAGGAATCTTCCATCCTGAACTTTCCAGCGCTCAATCTGCGCGAAGCGCATGAGCGGCCCGAAGGCATGGAAGAAGCTGCCGTCATGATGGTGGGCCTGGAGGTGGAGCGTGTGCGCCAGGCGCTGACCATCCTGTCCACCCAGGCGCGTGGCGCGCAGCGTAGCCTGCGCCAGGTGGAGGACTACAGCATGCCCAATGTCTCGGACAAGGTACTGCGCATACTCCACAGCTATACGGATTACGTCAACCGCGTGGTGTGGAAGAAGTACGCCGCCTGACGCTATGCATGTGCTTGTGATCAGCCAATACTTCTGGCCGGAGAACTTTCGTATCAATGATTTGGTGGCCGACTTGGTCCAGAAGGGGCACCAGGTCACGGTTTTGACGGGCAAGCCGAACTACCCCGAAGGGCGAGTGTTTGAGGCCTACCGCCGTGCGCCCGCAGACTTTGCCAGCTATGCTGGCGCGTGCGTGGTGCGCGTTCCCATGCTGGCGCGCGGGCGTGGGGCGGTACGCCTGGTGCTTAACTATTTTAGTTTTGCCCTGAGCGCCTCCCTCTGGGGCGCCTGGCGTCTGCGCAAGCAGCGGGTGGATGCCATCCTGGTGCACGAGCCTTCGCCCGTGACCGTGGGGATTCCTGGCGCAGTGTTGCGCTGGTGCAAGCGCGCACCCATGGCTTTCTGGGTTCTGGATTTGTGGCCAGAAACACTGAAGGCCGTTGGCATCGTCCGCTCTGATTGGGGCCTGTGGCTGGTAGGGCAGATGGTCCGCTGGATTTACCGTCGCTGCGACCTGATCCTGGCGCAGTCCAAGAGCTTCATCCCTCAGATACGCCGGTATGCAGGTGACAGCGCCCGCATCGCTTACTTCCCCAGCTGGGCAGAGTCATTGTTTGCCGGAAATGCGGCCCCGCGTCCGGCCGAGGAACTGGCTAGCGCGCCTGGCAGTTTCACGGTCCTGTTTGCGGGCAATATGGGCGAAGCCCAGGACTTCCCCGGCATCTTGGCAGCGGCGGAGTACCTCAAAGACTCCCAACCCCATATCCGCTGGGTGGTTTTGGGTGATGGCCGTGTGAAGCCATGGGTGGAGGAGGCCATAGCTGCACGCAAACTGGCATCCTGTGTGCAACTGCTGGGCCGCTTTCCCGTGGAGCGCATGCCGTCTTTTTTCCAGGGGGCTGATGCGTTGCTCGTCAGCCTTAAAAAAGAGCCCATTTTTGCGATGACCATTCCCGGCAAGCTGCAATCCTATCTGGCCGCCGGGCGCCCCATAGTCGCCATGCTCGACGGCGAAGGGGCTGACCTGCTGGACACCCATCGCGCCGGGCTTACTTGCTCGGCTGGTGATGCCCGAGGGCTGGCGGATGCCGTTCTGCGTCTGTCTATGCTGGCGGACGCTTCGCGTGCCGAGATGGGTCGAAGAGGTATGGCCCTATACGAGCAAGAGTTCGAGCGATCCATGCTACTGAGGCGTCTGGAGGCCTGGCTGCTCCGGATGGCTGAACCAGCCCCTAGGGGAGCGAGTCGGCGTCCATGACGGTGCTATTGACGGGTGCCTCCGGCTTTGTCGGCAGCGCGCTATTGCGCAAACTGCTCGCCGCAGGCCAGCGCGTTCATGCGTGTTACAGAACCCCACCACCCACTTCGCCCGAGGGGGTGACTTGCTACGCCATCCCCGACTTCACCTCGGAAAGCGCTTGGCGTGCCGCCTTGGTCGGTGTGGAGGTGCTAGTCCATGCGGCGGCCAGAGTCCATGTCATGGATGAGATGGCCGCAGACCCCTTGGAAGAGTTTCGGCGCATCAATGTCCAGGGCACTCTGGCGCTGGCGCGCTGGGCGGCCGAGGCTGGAGTTCGGCGCTTTGTGTTCATGAGCTCGGTGAAAGCACTTGGCGAGCGAACCTTCCCTGACGCCCCATTTGCAGCAGACACCCTACCAGCGCCAGAGGATGCCTATGGCATCTCCAAATGGGAGGCCGAACAGGGGCTGCTACGGCTCGCCCAGGAAACCGGCATGGAGGTGGTCATCATCCGTCCTCCCCTGGTCTACGGCCCAGGGGTCAAGGCTAATTTCGCCGCCATGATGCGCTGGGTGTCCTGGGGCATTCCATTGCCCTTGGGCGCGGTGACGCATAACCGGCGCAGTTTTGTGGCGCTGGACAATCTGGTGGATCTGACCATGCTGTGCACCCACCATCCCGCCGCCGCAAATCACATTTTTCTCGCCAGTGATGGCGAGGATTTATCCACTGCGGAATTGCTGCGGCGCATGGGGCGTGCCTTGGAAACCTCGGTGCGTTTGCCGGCCGTACCACTGGCCTGGCTGGAAATCGGCGCACGGTTGATGCGTAGAACGAATATTTACCATCGGCTCTGCGGTTCTTTGCAGGTCGATATCAGCAAAACCCGGCAATTATTGGAATGGACCCCGCCGCTGACCGTGGATGAAGGGCTCTGGCTTGCCGCAGGAGAGTTTCGAAAATGAAACGATTATTGGACGTAATACTGGCCCTAATGGGAGGTCTGTTGCTGGCAATCCCGATACTTCTCACCGCCGTTGCGGTTCGTTTGACCTCTGCGGGGCCGGTCTTGTACTGGAGTGATCGGGTGGGGCGGAATAACCGCTTGTTCAAAATGCCCAAATTCCGCAGCATGCGTGTCAACACGCCGGCCGTGGCGACCCACTTATTAGAAAACCCAGACCAGTGGCTGACACCTATAGGCTCGTTTCTGCGCAAAAGCAGTTTGGACGAATTGCCGCAACTGTGGTGCATTTTGAGCGGCGATATGAGTTTTGTTGGTCCGCGCCCTGCACTGTTCAATCAGCAGGATTTGATAAGTTTGCGGACTAGCAAAGGAGTCCATATGCTGGTTCCCGGTTTGACGGGCTGGGCGCAAATCAATGGGCGCGACGAATTACCCATTCCCCACAAAGTAGCGTTGGACGAAGAATATTTGAAACAGTATTCCCTGGGTTTGGATTTGAAGATAATTGCCCTTACTATAGTGAAAGTCTTGAAACGGGAAAGTGTTACCCACTGATTGCGTTCTGCATAAAGGAGAAGCGTGTGAGCAATCTGATCGATATTCAATCTCAAATCGAAAAACTGCAGAAGCAGGCAAATGAGATCAAAGCCAAAGAATTCAACAGCACTGTCCAGGATATCTTGGCAAAAATGCAAGCATTCGGGATCACGGTGAAAGATCTGCAGAATGCCAAGCCGGCGAAAGGTTCCAAAGCTATCCGCGGCAAAAAACCTGCAGCCGTTGCCAAAACTGAGAAGACCTCCAAAAAAGCGGGTGTGGCAGTGGCTGCCAAATACCGCGGCCCCAATGGAGAAACTTGGTCGGGGCGTGGTTTGACGCCCAAATGGTTGTCCTCCTTGATCGCACAAGGCCAGTCCAAGGAATCATTCGCGATCAATGCACAGTAAGTTACTCGCTTGGCCGCGTTCGGCCAAGCGACTGATCGTGATTGCACTCGATGTAGTGCTTGCGATTCTTTCCACGTGGATTGCGTATTCGTTGCGGTTGGAGGGATTGCACCGGCCTGCTGAGGCTCAGTGGTGGGTCTATGGCATTGCACCGGTATTGGCGATTCCCATCTTCATTCGTTTCGGCTTGTATCGCGCGATCTTCAGGTACACCGGTCAGGCGGCATTGATTGCGACGGGTAAAGCGGTCGCTCTCTATGCACTCTTCTTGTCCGCGCTGCTAATGTGGCACCAATGGCCCATGGTGCCGCGCAGTTTGGGTTTGCTTCAGCCGATGGTGTTTCTGGTTCTGGTCGGCGCAAGCCGCGCTTTTGCGCGTTTCTGGCTGGCTGAAATGGATGCAAAGGCCCGCGGCTCATCGGGCCGATTGTTGATTTATGGCGCAGGCAATGCAGGCGCGCAAACTGCTGCGGCTTTGGGCGTGGCGCGCCAATATGATCTGGTCGGTTTCGTGGATGATGACGAAACCATGGCCGGGCGCAGTTTGAATGGCCTGCCGGTCTACTCCGCAAAGGCCTTGTCCCGGCTGGTGTCATCAGAGGCGATAACTGACATTTTGCTCGCCATGCCCAACGCACCGCGCGAGCGGCGGAACCAGATCATCGCAGCGCTTGACGGGATACCGGTGCATGTGCGCACGCTTCCAAGCATGTCCGATCTCGCCAGCGGAAAAGTGACGGTTCAGGATATTCGGGAACTCGACATTGAAGATTTGTTGGGTAGGGATCCTGTTCCACCGTCAGAAGCGCTGCTGAACCGTGAGTTGAATGGGAAAGTCGTTCTCGTAAGCGGTGCGGGCGGAAGCATCGGTTCGGAGCTTGCGCGTCAGATTTGCGCGCAATTGCCGGCCAACTTGATTTTGCTGGATCACAATGAATTCGGCTTGTATTCCACCCATCAAGAGCTCTCAACCATGCACTCGGAGCATGGAGTCTCCGTAGAGTTGGTGCCCCTTTTGGGCAGCGTGTCGAATGAGGAGCGCTTGCGCGATGTTCTGACCACTCACAGGCCCTCAGTGGTTTATCACGCTGCCGCATACAAGCACGTTCCCATGGTGGAAGACAACCCCGGGGAAGGGGTGCGCAACAACATCTTCGGGACCCTGAATCTTGCGCGTGCGGCAGCGCAAGCGGGTGTGAAGCGTTTTGTCCTCATCAGTACGGACAAAGCGGTTCGCCCCACCAACGTGATGGGCGCAACCAAGCGCGTGGCGGAATTGGTGCTGCAGGCCTTGGCGGCAAACAACCCGGAAACCTGCTTTTCCATGGTCCGCTTTGGAAATGTGTTGGGCTCCAGCGGTAGCGTAGTGCCCCTATTCCGCAAACAGCTGGCCGAAGGCGGCCCGCTCACAGTGACCCATGAAGAGGTAACCCGCTATTTCATGACCATTCCGGAGGCGGCCCAGTTGGTGTTGCAAGCCGGCGCCATGGGGCAGGGCGGTGATGTGTTTGTGCTGGACATGGGGAAGCCGGTGAAAATCATGGACCTGGCTAGGCGCATGATCCAACTCTCAGGGCTTTCTGTCCGGGATGCAGCACATCCGGATGGCGATATTGAAATTGCCGTAACGGGTCTGCGTACCGGTGAAAAGCTCTACGAGGAGTTGCTGATTGGCGACAACCCACAACCGACGGAACACCCCCGAATCATGAAGGCGCATGAGCCTTATGTGCCCTGGGAGCAACTCAAGCCGGAGCTCGATGCGCTGTATGTGGCTGCAGAACGTAACGATATGTTCGCCATCAAGGCGTTTATGCAAAAGCACGTTCAGGGCTACCAGCCGGCCTGATACCGAGGACGGTATGGCCGGTGCACACATGCGGCACAATTTGGTCCTGAACACTTTCTCCGACTTATCCCCCATTGGGTGCCCTTCATGACAGACGCTACGACCGCCATCACCATTGCCCCGTTCGATCAAGCCCAAATTCTGGCTCGTGCCTTGCCTTACATCCGCAAGTTTCACGGCAAGACCATGGTGATCAAGTACGGCGGCAATGCCATGACGGACCCGGCCTTGCAAAAAGCCTTCGCGGAGGATGTGGTGTTGCTCAAGTTGGTGGGCATCAACCCTGTGGTTGTGCACGGCGGTGGTCCCCAGATCGAAGGCTTGCTGAAGCGCCTCGGCAAAAAAGGGGAGTTCATTCAGGGCATGCGCGTGACCGACCCCGAAACCATGGAAGTGGTTGAATGGGTCTTGGGTGGTGAGGTGCAGCAGGACATTGTCGGGCTGATCAACCAGGCTGGTGGCAAGGCCGTGGGCCTGACGGGCCGCGATGGCGCCATGATCCGGGCCCAAAAGCTCAAGATGGTGGACAGTGCAGACCCGACCAAAGAGCATGACGTCGGCCAGGTGGGCGATATCGTCAGCGTAGACCCCAGTGTGGTGAAGGCCCTGCAGGATGACGCCTTTATTCCTGTGGTCAGCCCCATCGGCTTCGGCGAGAACAATGAAAGCTACAACATCAATGCCGACGTGGTGGCAGCCAAGCTCGCTACGGTGTTGCAGGCCGAGAAGCTCATGATGTTGACCAACATCAGTGGCGTGTTGGACAAGCAAGGCGTCCTGATGACAGACCTGACCGCAAAACGTATTGATGAACTGTTTGCCGACGGCACGATCAGCGGCGGCATGCTGCCCAAGATTGCCGGCGCACTGGATGCAGCCAAGAGCGGCGTGAACTCGGTGCACATCATTGACGGCCGTGTCCCGCACGTGCTGTTGCTAGAGATTCTGACTGATCAGGCCTTTGGCACCATGATCCGGTCGCAGTAATCCATTTGCTATCTATTTTGTAGCTACTCGCGCATAACGGTAGTGCGCCAGAGAGGGTTTTGATGCGACTCCTGTTGGTTGAAGACGATGTGATGGTGGCTAGCGGCATCAAGCTGGGCTTGACCGATGCCGGCTATGCCGTGGATTGGGTGGGTAGCGCAGAGCGTGCGCTCGAAGTCACCCAGACGGAGTCCTTTGATGTGGCGGTGGTGGACATCGGGCTGCCGCACATGGATGGCTTGGCCTTGACCCATTCCCTGCGCAAAAATGGCCAGACCATGCCGGTGCTGATTCTCACGGCGCGAGATGCATTGCAGGACCGCGTGCAGGGTCTCGATATGGGCGCAGATGACTACATGGTCAAACCCTTCGAGCTGCCTGAGCTGCTGGCCCGCTTGCGTGCACTTTTGCGCCGCTCGCAGGCTGCAACCTCATCGATCCTGAGCTTTGGCCCCCTGGAGCTGGATACTGCCCAGCGCGTGGCCTGTATCCGTGGTGATGGACTGATTGCCACTCCATTGGAGCTGGGCCCCCGCGAATGGACCGTAATGGAATACCTGCTCCTGCAAGCGCCCAAGCCTGCCAACAAGGACAAGCTTTTGCAAGCACTCACTGGCTGGGACAAAGAAATCACCCCGAATGCCGTGGAGGTGTACATCTCCCGGCTGCGCGGCAAACTGGAGCCGCATGGCGTGGCGCTTCGCTCCATTCGCGGCTTCGGTTACCGCCTGGAACTCATCGCAGCCTGAATGGTGAACGCCGGCATGTCCACCGGTTTGCAGCGGCGCCTGTTGCTTCTGCTCTTGTTGCCTTTATTTGTACTGGCTTTGTTGAATGCGTGGTTCGACTACCGCTCTGCAGACAGCGCAGCGCTGCAGCAAGACAGTCAGCTCCTCAGCCTGGTGCCTTTGTTGGCTGACTCCATCGTCGCCCGGGGCGATACGGCGGCCGCGGTTCCTGTATTGCTCACCGCACCACCTGTGGAAGAGTTCTTGAACAGTCGGCCGGGCGCTGCAGCAATTGCCGTCGCTGGCTTGGATGGCGTGGTGCGCGTGGGAGCAGACTGGCTTTCAGGGGCCCCGCCCACGACTAAAGAACCCGCATTTTCCAGTGAAGAGTTTGAGGGGGTAACTTACCGCATCGTCAGCCAACGGGTACAGACCGTGGCGGGTGAATTGGTGGTTCGCTTGGCGGATGGTTCAGACCCCCGCCAGCAATGGCTGCGCTTGCTCGCGTTGAAGGTGGTGCTGCCGAACCTGGTGCTCGCCTTCGCCGGTTTTTTTGCAGTGCGTTGGGCAGTGGGCACCGCACTGCGCCCCTTGCTGGAACTGCGGGATGCTTTGGAGCGGCGTTCCCCGCGCGATTTGTCGGCCCTGGACCCGGACGCTTCGCCCGATGAGGTGAGGCCGTTGGTGGTGTCCTTGAACCGGCTGTTCGGTCTGGTGAATGCCCAGGCCGAAAGCCAGGCCCGTTTCGTGGCGGATGCGGCGCACCAACTGCGTACGCCGCTAGCCGGACTACAGGCCCAAGTAGAAGCCTGGGCCCAAGCGGTGGATGCCCAGACTTCCGATAAAAATACGGCATCAGCGCCCGCCGGATCTGCGCAAGCTGCTATCACTTTAGGAGCGGATCAGGTCTTGCGCTTGCGCCACGCTGCCCGCAGGACGTCCCAGCTTGCCAACCAGTTGCTGGCCCTCTCAAGGGCTGATGCGCGCAGCGCCAATGTGCAGCCGTTGCAACGCATCGATCTGCAGCAACTGTGCGAGGCGGTACTGGAGTCGCAACTGGATGCGGCGATGGACAAAAACATAGACTTGGGGCTTGATGCCAGCCCGGTGCACATCAGCGGGCAAGAGTGG
This sequence comes from Rhodoferax mekongensis, assembly GCF_032191775.1. NCBI lineage: Bacteria > Pseudomonadati > Pseudomonadota > Betaproteobacteria > Burkholderiales > Comamonadaceae > Rhodoferax > Rhodoferax mekongensis. The sequence goes on from NZ_CP132507.1 coordinate 1,104,768, forward strand.
TTGTTGCGCGAATTGCTGGTGAATCTGGTCGATAACGCGATCAAGTACACACCCTCAGGCGGGCACGTCACCATCCGCTGCGGCCAGGGGCGCTATGCGTTTCTGGAGGTGGAAGACGACGGCCCCGGCGTGCCAGAGGCTGAGCACCAGCGTGTGCTGGAACGCTTTTACCGGGTTGCGGGTACGGCCGTGGAGGGCAATGGTCTGGGGCTTGCGATTGCCAATGAAATTGCGCTGGTCCATCGCAGTCAGCTGGAGCTCAAGCCCGGCGGAGCGGGGCGGGGTCTGTGTGTAGGGCTTCGATTCCCCCCGGCCTGAAATTCAAAGTGGCCTGTTGGCGTGTGCGAAAATTTGAGTGGCCACTAACTTCAACGTTCTGCAGAGCAACCTATGTCTGACTCCTCGGCTGCCCCGACCGACACCCCTGACACCTCGGCTCAACCCGACGACGCGGCACCCGCGCGCAAGCGGCCCAAGCCGGGTGAGCGCCGGGTTCAGATCCTCCAAATGCTCGCGACCATGTTGGAGCAGCCAGGGGGGAACGCATTACCACCGCTGCACTGGCCGCGCGTCTGGAGGTGAGTGAAGCTGCGCTTTACCGCCATTTTGCGAGCAAGGCCCAGATGTTCGAGGGACTGATTGACTTCATCGAGCAAACTGTTTTTTCACTGATCAATCAGATCGTCGAGAAAGAGGCTGCTGACGTCGGCCCCGCAACCGGCACGCGTCAGGCAAGCCGGATCGCAGGCATGTTGGTGCAGTTTGCAGAAAAGAACCCCGGCATGACCCGCGTCATGGTGGGCGATGCCCTGGTGTTGGAGCACGAGCGCCTGCAGCAACGCATGAACGCGCTGTTCGACAAAGTGGAGTCCACCATCAAGCAGTGCCTGCGCGATGCGGCCTTGCATACGCCCGCATCCGGGCCCAGGCCGGACCCGCAAGTGCAAGCCGCGGCCGTGGTGGCTTTTGTGGCCGGGCGCTTGCAGCGTTATGCCCGTTCCGGATTCAAGCGCTCGCCCTCGGAACACCTGGAGCCGGCACTTGCCCTCATCCTCGGGTAAACCCTAGATTTCCTTAGAAGTGACCCTCTAGAGGGGGCGGATACTTCACAGCACTCGGTGAAATGCTGCAAAATAGCACGATCGTTCTATTTTGGATGGTATTTCGCTTATGTCGTCTGTCACTGAAAACGCTCTAGAAGCTGTGCCTGCAGAGGCTGGTGCCAAACGCGCACCCGCACGCCGCGCCATGCAAAAAGGGCAGCAAACCAAAGCGGCCATTGTGGAAGCTGCGCTGGGCCTTGCGACCCAGATCGGTCTCGAAGGCCTGAGCATCGGTGCGCTGGCGGAAGTCACGCAGATGAGCAAGTCCGGCGTGTTTGCGCACTTCGGCTCCCGCGAGGAAATGCAGATCTCCGTGATCCGCGAATACTTCAATCGCTTTGAGCAGGAAGTCTTTTATCCAGCCCTGCATGCGGACCGCGGACTGCCACGCGTGGAAGCTTTGTTCGGCAATTGGATGAAGCGCGTCGCCGTGGAAATCCAGTCCGGTTGCATTTTCATCAGCGGCGCCGTCGAATTCGACGACCGCCCGGGCCCGGTGCGCGACGCTCTGGCCTCTTCCGTACAAACCTGGCTCAGCGCCTTGTACCGCGCTGTCGTGCTGGCCAAGCAATGCGGCCACCTGCGTCCGGAAGCAGATGAACAACAGATGGCCTTTGAAATCCACGGCCTCATCCTGGCCCTGCACTACGAAGCCCGTTTCCTCAAAAACCCCGGTTCCATTGAGCGCGCGAACCGTGGTTTTTCCAACATCCTTGCGCGCTACGCAATCACCTCCGTGTAAGCGCCAGAACCCATCTTCACCCCCAGTTACCTAGGAGAACTCACCATGCCCACCTATACCCCCCCGATCCGTGACATGCAGTTTGTGATGCACGAAGTGCTCAAAGTGGCGGATGACTTGAAACAAATCCCCAAGCACGCGGACATCGATGCAGACACCATTAACGCGGTGTTGGAAGAAGGCGGCAAGTTCGCTGCCGAAGTGGCCTTCCCCCTGAACATCAGCGGTGACACCGAAGGTTGCACGATCGACCAGACCACCCACAAGGTCACCACCCCCAAGGGCTTCAAAGAAGCTTATCGCCAGTACATCGACGGCGGTTGGGCAGCGTTGGCCTGCGACCCCGAGTACGGCGGACAAGGCCTGCCCTATGTGGTCAACGGCATGTTCTACGAAATGCTCAACAGCGCCAACCAGGCCTGGACCATGTACCCCGGTCTGACCCACGGTGCGTATGCCGCACTGGAAACCCACGGCACCCCTGAGCAAAAAGCCACCTACCTGCCCAAGATGACCAGCGGCGAATGGACCGGCACCATGTGCCTGACCGAGCCCCACTGCGGTACCGATTTGGGTCTGATGCGCACCAAGGCTGAGCCTCAGGCCGACGGTACCTACAAAATCACCGGCAACAAGATCTTCATCAGCGCCGGCGAACACGACATGACCGACAACATCATCCACCTGGTGTTGGCCCGCTTGCCCGATGCGCCTCCTGGCATCAAAGGCATCAGTCTCTTCATCGTGCCCAAGTTCCATGTGAATGCAGACGGTTCCCTTGGCGAGCGCAATGGCATTTACTGTGGCGGCCTGGAGCACAAAATGGGCATCCATGGCAATGCCACCTGCCAGATGGTCTTGGAAAACGCTGTGGGCACCATCGTCGGCCAGGCCAACAAGGGCATGCAAGGCATGTTCGTGATGATGAATGCCGCACGCCTGGGCGTAGGCAACCAGTCCCTGGGCCTCACCGAAGTCGCATTCCAGAGCGCCTTGGCCTACGCCAAAGATCGCATCCAGATGCGCAGCCTCTCCGGTACCAAGGCCAAAGACAAGCCTGCTGACCCCATCATCGTGCACCCCGACGTGCGCAAGATGCTGATGACTGCTCGTGCCTACGCTGACGGCGGTCGTGCCTTGCAGGTCTACTGCTCCATGCTGCTGGAAAAAGAGCACAACCACCCCGATGAAAAGGTGCGCAAAGACGCAGGCGAAATGCTCGCTTTGCTGACCCCGATTGCCAAAGCCTTCCTGACCGACAACGGCCACATTGCTACCAACGCCTGCATGCAGGTCTTCGGCGGCCACGGCTTCATCAAGGAATGGGGCATGGAGCAGTTTGTGCGCGATAACCGCATCAACATGATCTATGAAGGCACCAACACCATCCAGTCGCTGGACTTGTTGGGCCGCAAGGTGCTGGGCAACAACGGCGCCACGCTCAAGAAGTTCGGCAAACTCATCGGCAAGCTGGTGGAAGAAGAGGGCGTGAACGAGAAGATGTCCGAGTTCATCACCCCGGTGGCGATTCTGGGCGACCAGATGACCAAGTTCACCACCGAAGTCGGCTTCAAGGGTTTCCAGAACCCCGACGAAGTGGGCGCCGCTGCAGTGGATTACCTGCGTGTGGCAGGTCACTTGGTGTTCGGCTACTTCTTTGCCCGTATGGCCCAGGTGGCACTGCGTGAAATTGCGGCCGGTAGCACCGACCCGTTCTACACCGCCAAGCTGCAGACCGCACGCTTCTACTTCGCCAAGCTGTTCCCCGAGACCGCGACCCTGATGCGCACAGCCCGCACCGGCTCCAAGGTTTTGATGGACACCGACGCCGCCTTGGCTTAAAAAAGTACTGCGTTTCCCCTTCCACTTTTTTAACGACAGGAGACTTTCATGATTCGCAACACGCTCGTAATTGCTCTCAGCCTGACAGCTACCGCCGCCATGGCGCAAATGAGTCCCGTGGGGCTCTGGCGCCAAGTGGACGACAAAACCGGTCTGGCCAAGTCGGAGATCCGGATTGTTGAAGAGAACGGCGTAGTCATTGCGCGCATCGAAAAGCGCCTAGACCCCGCTGCCAAGCCGGACGACAAGTGCGATGAATGCAAGGACGACCGCAAGGGCAAGCCCATCGTGGGTCTTGAGATCATCCGCGGAGTCAAGAAAGTGGAAGGCAAAGACGTATGGGATGGCGGCAAGATCCTGGACCCTGCTGAGGGCAAGGAATACAACGCCCGCCTGACCCCCATCGAGGGTGGCAAAAAACTGGAGATGCGCGGTTCCATCGCCTTCTTCGGCCGAACCCAAACCTGGACCCGTATCCAGTAATCATTTCAGGAAAAACTATGTCCCGCTTCCAAGTCCGTAAAGTCGCTGTGCTCGGTGCCGGCGTCATGGGTGCACAAATTGCGGCCCATCTCGTCAACGTCAAAGTGCCGGTGGTGCTGTTTGACCTGCCGGCCAAAGAAGGCCCCAAGAATGGCATCGTCACCCGTGCCATTGAGAACCTCAAGAAGCTCAAGCCCGCCCCTCTGGGCGTGGTGGATGATGCTGCTCTGATCGGTCAGGCCAACTACGAAGAACACCTCGAACAGCTGCGTGACTGCGACCTCATCATCGAGGCCATCGCAGAGCGCATGGACTGGAAGCTGGACCTCTACAAAAAGATCGCGCCCTTCATCGGTCCCAACACGATTGTTGCGTCCAACACGTCCGGCCTGTCGATCACCAAACTGTCGGAAGCGCTGCCTGAAGACATCAAGCCCCGTTTCTGCGGTATCCACTTCTTCAACCCGCCCCGCTACATGGCGCTGGTGGAGTTGATCAATACCCCCACTACCGAAGCCCATTACCTCGATGCGCTCGAAGGCTTCGTGACCAGCACCCTGGGCAAGGGTGTGGTGCGTGCCAAGGACTCCCCGAACTTCATCGCCAACCGCGTCGGTATCGCCGGCATGCTGGCCACCATGAAGGAAGTGGAAAACTTCGGCCTGACCTACGACGTGGTCGATGACCTGACCGGCAAGAAACTGGGTCGCGCATCCTCCGGTACGTTCCGCACGGCAGACGTGGTGGGCTTGGACACCATGGCCCACGTCATCAAGACGTTGCAGGACACGCTCAGCATCGAAACCGATCCCTTCTACGAGAGCTTTGCCACCCCTGTGGTGCTGAAGACCCTGTTGGAGATGGGCAACCTGGGCCAGAAGTCCAAAGCCGGTTTCTTCAAGAAAGTCGGCCGCGATGTGCTGCGCTTCGATGGTGAAAGCAAAGAATACGTGGCCGGCGGCGAGAAGGCCGACGAGGTCTACGCCCGCATGCTCAAGAAGCCAGCCGCTGAGCGCCTGAAGCTCTTGCGCAATGCCGAAGGCAAGCAGGGGCAGTTCCTGTGGGCCATCCTGCGCAACAGTTTCCACTACGCTGCCATTCACCTGGCGTCCATTGCAGATAACGCCCGCGATGTGGACTTCTGCATGCGCTGGGGCTTCGGCATGAAGCAAGGCCCGTTCGAGCTCTGGCAAGAGGCTGGTTGGCTCGAAGTGGCCAAGATGGTTCAGGAAGACATAGCCGCCGGCAAGGCCCTGTGCAAAGCGCCTCTGCCCGAGTGGGTGTTCAAAGGTCCCGTGGCCGACGCTGGGGGTGTGCACACCGCTGCAGGCTCCTGGAACCCCACCACAGGCACCTTTGTACCGGTGCGCAAGCTGCCCGTGTACGAGCGCCAGCACTTCCCCGAGAGCGTGCTGGGTTCCAACGCGCCCAAGGCCGAGACCGCAGGCAAGCCCATTTTTGAAGACGAGTCCATCCGCCTGTGGACGCTCGATGAGCAGGTGCTGATTGCCAGCATCAAAACCAAGATGCACGCCATCGGTGGCGGTGTGATCGAAGGCCTGTTGCAAGCCCAAGAGCTCGCCGAGAAGGAATACCAAGGCCTGGTGATCTGGTCGCCGGACGAAATGTTCTCTGCCGGCGCCGACCTGCAAGGCATGATGCCCGCCTTCATGATCGGTGGCGCCAAAGCCATCGAAGGCGCAGAAGCCGAGCTGCAAAACGCCATGCTCAAGCTGCGCTACTCCAACGTGCCCGTCATTTCTGCCATTCGCGGTTTGGCGCTGGGCGGTGGTTGCGAACTGGCCATCTACTCCAGCAAGCGCGTGGCGGCGATGGAAAGCTACATCGGTCTGGTGGAAGTCGGCGTGGGCCTGGTGCCCGGTGCCGGCGGCTTGACCTACATCGCACGTCGCGCTGCAGAGAACATGGCACTGTCCACCTCCAAGGACGTGCTGCCTTTCCTGACCGAAGGCTTCACCGCTGCGGCCATGGCCAAGGTAGGCACCAGCGCGCTCGAAAGCCGCAAGCTGGGTTACTTGCTGGAGAGCGACGTAGTGGTAGCCCACAAAGACGAGCTCTTGTTTGTGGCCATCAACGAGGCCAAAGCTTTGTACACCTCCGGCTACCGTGCACCGCACAAGCGCAGCTTCCCCGTGGCCGGTCGCAGTGGCATTGCCACCATCCGTGCCCAGCTGGTCAACATGCGCGACGGCGGCTTCATCAGCGCACACGATTTCCATATCGGCTTGCTGATTGCAGAGGTGGTCTGTGGCGGCCAAGTGGATGCCGGCACCCTGGTGACGGAGGAATACCTTATGGCCATGGAACGCAAGGCCTTCTGCAGCCTGCTGACCCACCCCAAGACGCAAGAACGCATCATGGGCATGATGTCCACCGGCAAGCCGGTGCGTAACTGATTGGCGCCATGACGATGCTCGCTGACCACGCATCGACTGCCCGGCCCAACCGCTTGGCACGCTCGGTCGCCAAGCTGGACCGCGTGCCTGCGGCCCTGCGCCCCTGGCTGCGCAACAAGGTCATGGGCCGTGCAGTGCCTTTCACCGGCACCGCAGGTCTGGACTTTGCGCACATGGCGCCTGAACGTGTGGAGATTGCCGTGGCCAATGTGCGCCGCGTGCAAAACCACATTCAAGGCGTGCATGCCGCTGCCATGGCATTGCTGGCTGAAACGGCCACTGGCATGGTGGTGGGCATGAATGTGCGTGACGACTGCCTGCCCCTGGCCAAGACCATGCGCATCGACTTCAAACGTCGTGCTCAAGGCGCCATGCGCGCAGTGGCCACCTTGTCGGATGCGCAGCGCCAGCTCATGCAGCAAAGCGACAAAGGCGAGGTCAGCGTGCCGGTGCTGGTCAGCGACGAATCGGGCGAACAGCCCATCCAATGTGAATTCATCTGGGCGTGGATACCCACCCCGAAAAAATAAAGGAGTTTCCTCATGAAACAAGTCCAAGACGCTTACATCGTTGCCGCCACGCGCACGCCCATCGGACGTTCCGGCCGCGGCTATTTCCGTAACACCCGCCCTGACGAGTTGCTGGTGTCTGCCCTGCGCAGCGCCATGTTGCAAGTCCCCACCCTGGACCCCAAGGCGATTGAAGACGCCATCATTGGCTGCTCTTTCCCCGAGGGCGAGCAGGGCATGAACATGGCCCGCGTGGCCGTGGGCTTGGCTTTTGACCACCCCGTGGGCGGTATCACCGTCAACCGCTTCTGCGCGTCAGGCATTTCCGCTATCCAGATGGCGGCAGACCGCATCCGTGTGGGCGAGGCCGATGTGCTGATCGCCGGTGGTGCCGAGTCCATGAGCATGGTGCCCATGGGCGGTGGCAAGCCCTCGTTCAACCCCGAAGTGTTTGCCCGCGACGAAAACGTCGGCATCGCCTACGGCATGGGTCTGACCGCAGAAAAGGTCGCCCAGCAGTGGAAAGTGACGCGCGAAATGCAAGACGCCTTCGCCCTTGAATCCCACTTGCGTGCCATCAAGGCCCAGCAAGCCGGCGAGTTCACCGACGAGATCACGCCCATCGATGTGATCGAGCGCACTCCCAACCTGGCAACCGGCGAAGTGTCCACCCGCACCCGCACCGTGAACCTCGACGAAGGCCCACGCCCAGACACTTCTATCGAAGGCCTGGCCAAGCTCAAGCCCGTGTTCGCTGCACGCGGCAGCGTGACTGCCGGTAATAGCTCGCAGACCAGCGATGGCGCAGGCGCTTTGATTCTGGCCAGCGAAAAAGCCGTCAAGCAGTTCGGCCTGACCCCCTTGGCCCGTTTTGTGAGCTTTGCGGCCCGTGGCGTGCCACCCGAAATCATGGGTATCGGCCCCATTGAAGCCATCCCTGCCGCCCTGCGCTACGCCGGTCTGCAGCACTCTGACATCGACTGGTTCGAGCTGAACGAAGCCTTTGCGGCCCAGTCGCTGGCCGTGATCAACACCCTGGGTCTGGACCCGTCCAAGGTCAACCCCATGGGTGGTGCGATTGCGCTGGGTCACCCGCTGGGCGCTACCGGTGCCATCCGTGCAGCCACGGTGGTGCACGCGCTGCGCCGCCACAACCTGAAGTACGGCATGGTCACCATGTGCGTAGGGACTGGTCAGGGCGCTGCCGGCATCTTTGAACGCGTGTAAGGCGCGTCACACCAAGGCCACCTTCGGGTGGCCTTTTGCATGGGGCTGTATGCTCCGCAGCCATCTGGAGATCGCTTGAATGAGTACCCACGTTTTTGATGAAGCCATTGCGCTGCAGGCGCAGCCGGATGGCAGCTGGACAGGCCACACCCACCCGGCCTACGCCAATATGGTGGGGCCCTTTGGTGGCATCACCGCAGCACAGGCCCTGAACGGAGTGCTGCAGCACCCGGAGCGATTAGGCGACCCGGTGTCACTAACGGTAAATTTTTGCGCGGCGCTGACCGACGGCCCCTTCACCGTCATGGCGCGTGCGGCCCGCACCAACCGGTCGACCCAGCACTGGACCATCGAGATTCAGCAGGGGGATGCGATTGTCATGACCGGCACGGCGGTGACCGCCGTGCGACGTGAGACCTGGGGTGTGGACGAAGAACCCATGCCCCTGTGCCCGCCACCCGCCGAAGTACCGCCGCCGCAGGTCATGGCGCCCATGGAGTTTGTGAAGCGTTATGAGCAGCTCCCGGTGACCGGCCAGCTGCCTGCCGTGTGGGATGGCAGCGGCCACAGCAGCCTCACGCAAATCTGGGTGCGGGACAATCCGCCACGCCCCCTGGACTTTGCGTCGCTGGCTTGCATCTCCGATGTTTTCTTTCCCCGGGTGTTCATCCGCCGGGCCACCCACGTGCCTGTGGGCACCGTGTCATTGACGGTGTACTTCCACGCCAGCACCGAGCAACTGGCCCAGACCGGCACCGGTTACCTGTTGGGGCAGGCGCAAGCGCAGGCCTTCCGCAATGGCTTTTTTGACCAGAGCAGCCAGCTCTGGAACGAAGCTGGCGTGCTGCTGGTGACCACGCACCAGATCGTCTATTACAAACAGTGATCCAATCACGCATCCAAATTTGAGCGAGCGACCATGCAAGACATCCTGATTCACACCGACGCCGGCATCACCACCATCACCCTGAACCGGGTCGAAAAAAAGAACTCCTTTACCCAGGCCATGTATGCAGCCTGCGCCGATGCGCTGGACGCTGCGCGTGACGATGCTGCCGTGCGCGTGGTGGTGTTCCAGGGCGATGCCACCGTGTTCAGCGCCGGCAACGACATCGGCGACTTTCTGGGCGCACCGCCCAAGGCGCAGGACGCACCGGTGTTTCGCTTTTTGCGGGCTCTGGCGGCATTCCCCAAGCCCATCGTTGCGGCGGTGTGCGGCCCGGCAGTGGGCATCGGCACCACCATGCTGTTCCATTGCGACCTGGTGTACGCCGGTGACAACGCAGCTTTCTCCATGCCCTTCGTGAACCTGGGCCTGTGCCCGGAAGCGGCTTCCAGCCTGCTGGTACCCCAGATGATGGGTTACCACCGCGCCGCCGAGGCCTTGCTCATGGGCGAGCCCTTCATGGCCGAAGCTGCTCTGGAAGTAGGTTTGGCTAACCGTGTGGTACCGCCCACCGAAGCCAATGCGGTGGCCCAGGCCCAGGCCCGCAAGCTGGCCGCCAAGCCCATCGCCTCGCTGATCGAAACCAAGCACCTGCTCAAGAAAGGCCAACTGGCTGACGTGCTGGCCCGCATCGACGAAGAAGCCGTGAGCTTCGGCCGCATGCTGGGTGAACCTTCTGCCAAAGAGGCGTTCACCGCGTTTATGGAAAAGCGTAAACCCGACTTCAGCAAAGTCTGAAGTCGACAGCCGAAGGCTGCACGCGGAGCGTGGTTTACGCTTTCGCTAAAAAAGAAAGCCAGACTTCAGCAAGGTCTGACTTTCAAGTGTTTTTGGCTGCTAGCGCTCGTTCCATATGCGCGAACAGCTCCTGAAATAATAGCAATCTGAAGCTGAGGTGCTGCCTTTGCACCTCAGCCACAAAGCGCCAAGACACTCGCGTTTTCCCTGAGTATTTTTGCCAAGCAAGCGCTTGCTGAAAATAGATGAGGCTGGTATGGTCGACACATGACCCCTACCGAGACCCTGCCTGCCGCGCCTGCTGAAGATGTCGCGCCACCTGAGGCCAAACGCCCGCGCGGCCGTCCCCGCAAAACCGAAGACGAGCGTGATGACGGCAACCGCCGCCACGAGCTGCTCAAAGCTGCAGCCCAGCTCTTCCGCCGCCAAGGGTTCGCCGCTACCACCACCCGCGACATCGCCAACGCGGCTGGCATGCAAAGCGGCTCGCCGTTCTACCACTTCAAAAGCAAAGACGCGCTCTTGTTCGCCGTCATGGAGGCGGGCATGCATTCGGCGCTGGCCAACCAGCAGCGTGTGCTGGGTGACGCGGCCTATGCCGCACTGAGTCCGGCCGACAAACTGCGCCGCCTCGTCCATGCGCACTTTGAGGTGCTGCTCGGGCCGGGGAATGACTTTGTGCCGGTCATGCTGTACGAGTGGCGCTCCTTGCAGCGCCCGCAGCGCAAGGTGCTGCACAAACTGATTGCCGACTACGAGGCCCTTTGGATGCCGGTGCTGCAAGCCCTGCAGAACAGTGGCCAGCTCAAGGCGCCGGTGGGCGTGGCGCGCCTGCTGATTCTGGGCGCGCTCAACTGGTCGGTGCAATGGTTCGACCCCGCCAAAGGGGCCACGGTAGAAGCGCTCGGCGAACACGCCGTGGCCATGTTCATTCAGGAGGTGTGATGCATTACGGTTCTGTCTTCGCGCCCGGCTTGTTCGCCGGCAAAGTGGTGGTGATTACCGGAGGCGGCTCCGGCATTGGCCGCTGCACAGCCCATGAGCTGGCGGCCTTGGGCGCCACTGTGGCGCTCATAGGCCGCAAGCCCGAAAAGCTGGAGAAAGCGGCAGCCGAGATCGCCGAGGACGGTGGCAAAGTCAGCCAGCATGTGTGCGACATCCGCAATGAAGACGCCGTGAAGGCCTGCGTGGCTGCCATCGTGGCCGAGCACGGCCGTATTGACGGCCTGGTGAACAACGCCGGCGGCCAGTACATGACGCCGCTGGAAGCCATCAGCGCCAAGGGCTGGGAGGCGGTCATCAACACCAACCTGACCGGCGGCTTCTTGATGGCACGCGAGTGCTTCAGCCAAAGCATGAGCAAGCATGGCGGCGCGATCGTCAACATCGTGGCCGACATGTGGGGCTCCATGCCCGGCATGGGGCACAGTGGTGCCGCGCGCGCCGGTATGGTGAGCTTTACCGAGACTGCAGCCACCGAGTGGGCAGGCCGTGGGGTGCGGGTGAACGCCGTCGCGCCGGGCTACATCGCTTCCAGCGGCATGGACCACTATCCGCCCGAAATGGGCCCCATGCTCCGCGAAATGGCCAAGACGGTGCCCTTGGGCCGCTTTGGCACCGAGGCCGAAACCTCCGCCGGCATTGTGTTTTTGCTGAGCCCTGCAGCGGCGTTTATCAGCGGTACCACGCTGCGCATCGACGGTGCACGGCCCCAAGTGCGCATGGGCTGGCCCATGCGCGTGGCGGACGAAAAGGCGCAAGCCCGCGATGCCATCAAGCCTTTCAACGGCTTTCATCGCGCCAGCACGCCCAAGGTGTTTCAGTCATGAGCGCGCTCCCTGAATTGGCACAGGAGCTCGGCCCGGAAGATGTGGCTGCCGTCGAAGACGCGGCGCGCCGCTTCATCCAGACCGAGGTGGCCCCGCATCTGGCGGACTGGGAAGAGGCGGGCGAGTTCCCCCGCAGCCTGTACCAGCGCGCTGCCGATCTGGGGTGGCTGGGGCTGGGATACCCGGAGCGCTTTGGTGGCACACCGGCACCCTGGGCACTGCGCAACGCGCTCACGATTGCGCTCGCCCGCAACGGGGGCAGTGGCGGCCTGATGGCCAGCCTGTTCAGCCTCAACATCGGCTTGCCTCCGGTGCTGCGGCATGGCTCTGCGGCCCTGCAGCAGCAGGTGGTGCCCGATGTGCTGGCCGGCCGCAAGATTGCCGCACTGGCGATTACCGAGCCCGGCGGTGGCACCGATGTCTCGGCACTCAAAACCACGGCCCGCCTGGAGGGCAACGAGTACGTGGTGGATGGTGAAAAAACCTTCATCACCTCCGGCATGCGCGCTGACTGGATCACGGTGGCGGTGCGCACCGACCTGAAGAACAAAGGTCCCATGGGCATCTCCATGCTCATGGTGCCCGGCGACGCGCCCGGCCTGTCGCGCAGCCCTCTCCAAAAAATGGGCTGGCATTGCTCGGACACCGCGCAACTGCGCTTTGACGGCGTGCGGGTGCCGGCCTCCAACCTCGTGGGCGAGGAGGGTGCGGGTTTCAAGATCATCCTGACCAACTTCAACGGCGAGCGCTTGTCCATGGCAGCCATGGCGCTGGGCTTTGCGGAGTGCTGTTACGACGAAGCCTTGAGCTGGGCTCAGCAGCGCAAAACCTTTGGTACCGCGCTGATTGATCACCAGGTGATCCGCCACAAGTTCATGGACATGAAGATGCGCATCGAGTCCACCCGCGCCTGGCTGCATGCGGTGGCCGCCCGGGCGGACGCCGGTGACCGCGGCGACAAGTCGGCCAAAGGTGCAGAGTGGGTGGCACAGGTGTGCCTGCTAAAGAACCATGCGACCCAGACCATGCAGTTCTGCGCCGACCAGGGCGTGCAGATTTTGGGTGGCATGGGCTACATGCGGGGCACGGCCTGTGAGCGTATTTACCGCGAAGTGAAGGTGATGATGATCGGCGGCGGCGCTGAGGAAATCATGAAAGAGTTGGCAAGCCGTCAGCTCGGCCTGTGAGAATGCGGCATGCCTAAAACCCCCCATGCAGAGTCAGCCGCAGTGCCCATCGTTTTTGAGGCTGAGTTCATTGAAGGCCTGACCAGCATCTTTGAAGTGAGCATCGTCTTCAACCAGATGCTGGGCTTGAAGATAACCTCCATCACTCCTGACAAAGTGAAGGCCAGTATTGCCATGCGCCCGGAGCTGGTGGGGCACTATGCCTATAACCGCATACACGGCGGCGTGATCAGCGCAGGGCTGGATGCCATGGGTGGCTTGGCAGTGATGGCGGCCATAGGCGCACGCCACATGGACGAAGCGCCTTCGCAGCGCCTGCACCGCTTTGCCAAACTGGGCACCATCGATTTGCGGGTGGACTACCTGCGCCCCGGCATCGGCGAGCAGTTCGAGCTGCACGCCGAGGTGATGCGCCTGGGCTCACGCGTGGCGTCTACCCGAATGGAGTTTCTGGGCGCGGATGGCAAGCTGTTGTCCACGGGGTCTGCGGCATATATCGTCTCCTGATTTGCTATATTTTCAGGAGCAGCTCGCGCATATTCCATGGGCGCTAGGGGCATAAATGACCAAGAAATATGCCAGCTGTGAAGCTTGTATGTTTCATTGGTTGCGCAAGTAGCTTAGGCCAGTTTTTCGATTTAAGGACGGTGTGAAGTGAACGCCTGATCTGTAGCGGCAACAGCCGTTCACAAAAACACCCGATTGGGGGATGTTCAATCTGGTTCTGAGGCGCAAAAATCGTGAAATCACTGGCTCACCTCATTCCTTACAAAGTGCGTGGTTTGTCAGATTTTTTATACCTATACCAACGCATATGAAAATTTCGGAGATCGAGACTAATAAAGGCTTTCCAGCGCAATTTGCGTCCTGTTTATCCCGCAGCCTCCAGAATTTCCCGCAGGTTTTGCGGCATACATTACGTTAGAGCGCAACACATGGACGAATCTGATCGCAGGCTCCTAGAGAACATCGAGAAGTTCGGATGTCAGGTCATGCACATCTCGGAGGAAGATGAGCTGCCTCCGTTCGCCTACTCCGTCGGGATTCAAAAGACGAGTGGTGCACCCGAAGTAGTCGTCATCGGCTTAAAAAGAGACATGGCTCACTTCGTCGTCAATGAGTACAACAAGCGAGTACGAGAAGGCGAGAAATTCATACCGGGTAAAAGGTACTCTGGTTTCATCGGCGACTTTGAGATGGAGGTCGCGACGGTCCACCAATCTCACTACAAAGAGTACTTTGGCTAATCACTGTGGTTCTATGAAGGGCCACACTTCGATGTCGTCCAGCTCGTCTTTCCAAATACATCGGGTGTTTGGCCGTGGGAGTCAGAGGCAACAGACTGGTTTCGTGCGTGGCAACCCATTCTTTCAAAACCGTCAGATGATGAGCCTTCAGCGCTCTAACCCTACATATATGGACTCCCCCACAAGCGCAAGAAACTGATCGATAGTTTGGCTGTTGGGGAAGCGCCTGCAGTCGTATATCCGGCATCTAAAGTGGACTCTGTTGTGGTCCGTGCCGACATGGAATCTGCGTCACCGATGCGCCACACGCTACAAGCGGCAGGCAAGCTGCCGGAAGAGTTATCGGCGTCTATCGGTGTGGGGTGAACCCGGTTGGCCATGATGGTCGATCAATCTCGTCGCAACGCGTGATGGGTTTTCAAAGCTTCTTCTTGTTGACGGCTGTTTTGGATGTTGGCAGTCAAACCGGCATCACGAAAGTCTCCCTGTTGACCTTCTTGGATAGCCGCACGGTTTGTTCGCCAAACGGCTCCTTGTCTCTGAGCGTGGCATAACAAATCCGCGCCAGCTTGTTGGCCAGCGCGCACGCAGCCTTGTTGTGATTGCTTCTGAACTGCACATCCAGCGCCCAGCGACGGACCCCACACACCTCCTTGCCTGCGCCTTCGGCTACCTTGGCTGAGCGCAGTACACTCCTGGCCCCGTGCGTGAGCAGCATGCGCAGGTAGCGGTCCCCCTTCTTGGAGATGCGTCCCAGATAACGGCTATTGCCCGAGCTGTACTCCTTGGGCGTCAGGCCAAACCAACTGGAGAAATGCCGCGCATCCTGAAAGTGGCTCACATCACCTGATGTTGCCGCCACCAGCGCAGTAGCCGTAAGCAATCCAATGCCAGGAATCGACAGCAACGTGGTGCAAGCTGGGCTGAGCTTGGCCAGACGAGCCAGTTCGCGTTCCAGTTGGGCAATGCGTGCCTCCAGCAAATGAATTTCTTCCACCAGCAGTTTGGCAGTACCCCGGATCAGCTCGGGCACCGCCGTGTTGGGATCGGCCAGTACCCGGCTGATTGACTCCACGCCAGTGCGCGCGCCCACAGGAATCGCAATCCCGAATTCCCGGCAGAAGCCCCGTAAAGCATTGATACGGGAAGTGCGCGTTCCCATCCACAGACTGCGGATGCGGTGCATGCCTTGCAGTGCTTGTTGTTCAACAGACTTCACCCGAACCGGGCGAATATCGGCGCAGCGAGCAGCTTCCAGTAACGCCGCAGCATCGGTGGCATCAGTCTTGTTGCGTTTGACGTAGGCACGGATGTACTGAGCAGGCAGAAGGCGAACTTCAATGCCTAGGCCATTGAGCCAGCGGGCCCAGTGGTGGGCTGAGCCGCAGGCTTCCATGACAACGAGGTTCACTTCCCGGTTGAGAAACCAGCGCTCGAACTGGGTGCGCGTGAGGCGCTGGGTTTCCACCACGCACCAGTGCTCATCGGCAACTGCGAGTTGAAAGACGGACTTTGCAAGATCGACTGCAACGGTAGTAGCATTCATGTCGGACTCCTTACGTTGAAAGATCTGATCCCCATCCCCATGACGACCAGTACGCAACTCTTGCGCAAAAAGACGGGGGAGTCCATCCCATCACTCAAGCGGACCGCCACAAGCTGCGCTTGTGGTTTCCTCCGCGCTTCGCGCTCCGGCGTCCGCTTACTTCCACGTTAGACATCAAAACAACTGTGAACTCCCAGGAACAAACCCCGCGTTCGGTTGCTTTAGTAAAGGCGGCCTTCCTTTCCGTTGGCGCTCTTTTGGTTGCCTTGTTGATATCCTTCTTAGGCGTCAGTGGCGGAGTCGGGATAAACACTGATGCTTGGCCTGCTAGCGCTAAGCAGATCCTCGACGAGACTCCGGGTAGTGCAATCTCCTCTGAGCAGTGGAGGCGCATTAATCGCGCTCTCGAAGCTCATGGCGGAAATTCCTCGGGTACGCATCTGTTCGCAGCGGAGGTCCGGAAAGTTCTGCCCGTCTTCGTGCTAGTTCCATTCTTCTTCCTGTTATTTATTCCATTCCTCAAGCCGCTGAAAACATGGGAGGCAGGACTCATACTGGTGTCGCCTTGTGCCACCGTCGCTATTGCCGCTTCTGTGCATAGGCATGCTTACTTTATGCAGTAGCGATTGAAATGCCTACACCACGCGAAGCTGTGTAACAAGTCGGCCAACACGGACCGCAGCCTAGCAGGCTATGCGTGCTGGTCTGCGTCCGGTTGCCTCCAACGTTGACGTGCCAATTGAGTGACTCCTTCCGGGCGGTGGCAAAGTCAGCTATCAGCGGCGGATTCAACCGGTCGATGCAACACATTCGCTGAACATTTCAGCGGGTGTATGGAAGCCGAGCGTTTTGCGCGGCCTCTCATTCAATTGTCTGGCAATTGCATTGAGTTGAACCTGAGAGAAACCCGAGAGGTTCATGCCCTTTGGCATGTACTGTCTTAGCAACCCATTCGTGTTCTCGTTGCTTCCACGTTGCCATGGGCTTTGCGGATCGCAGAAGTAGACTTGGATGTCGGTGGCTACGGTGAACTTCTTGTGTCCATGCATTTCCGTACCCCTGTCCCAAGTCAATGACTTATAGAGCTCTTGCGGCAGTTTTTGAGCGTTCTTGATTAGCGCGCTGACAACTGTTTGCGAGTCTTTTCCATCGAGTTTGACTAGCATCACGTACCGCGTCTGACGCTCAACCAGTGTTGCGATCTGGCTATTGCCACTGCCAAAGACTAAGTCCCCTTCCCAGTGACCAGGTACTGCTCGATCCTCAACGCCGAGTGGCCGCTCACTGATCGAGACAGCGTCGATGATCTGTCCGTGGATTGCCGTCTTCTGCGTGTAGTGACGAGACCGACGCATGCCACGAGTACGCCTCAGATGGGCCAAAAGCTCCTTCTTCAAGGCGCCACGTGCTTGGATGAACAGGCTGCGGTAGATGGTCTCGTGTGACACGTGATGGCTTTCGTCGCACGGATAAGTATGCTTGAGCCAGCCTGCGATCTGTTCCGGTGACCAGAGCATCCGCAGCTTCATTGCCACGATGCGAGCCAAGGCACGGTTATGCACTAACTTGCAGACCTTGGGGCGATGCCCCCGATTCCATGCAGCTTGGTCGGCTTGATTCGCGCGGTAGTTCTCTTGGCCGCCGTTACGCTTAATTTCACGACTGACAGTCGAAGGGGCACGTCCGAGCGTCGTCGCTATCGCTCGAATCGACAAGCCAGCCACCACCGCACGCGAAATCTCCTCACGCTCTGCCAACGTCAGTGCAAGACAGGAACGGCGACGCTCTGGTGGGCGGATTCCACCTGTCTCTGCCAGGATTTGGCGCACCGATCCATGGTGGCGATCAAATAGCTTGCCAATCTCGTGCAGCGTCCACCCTTGCTTCCAGCGCTCCCACATGAGCGCCTTCTGACTGTCTGTGTAGTAGGTTCGCGTTCGATACTTCATCTGCAACACTCCTTCTGCTCGCGCAGGTTTTAGTGTGTTGCATCGACCGGTTGAATCCGCCGCCTGAAGCTGCCCCACAAACATCTGGAAGCCTGAAACACGTTTGGGTTTCTGTTCTTGTCGCATCAACAACTTGGCAAAATCCAAAGCCCATGAAAAAGGCCACCCGAAGGTGGCCTTTTTCATGGGTAGCTGGCGGTGCTTACTTTTTGGCAGGCGCGTCGCTCACGTACTCAGACATGACCTTCCACTTGCCATCGGTAATCTGGGACAGGCGGGATGCTCCGCTGCCCAGACGCTTGGTGGCGGTGAAGGTTTGGACCGGTGCACCGAACATGTCTGCCGGAATGGTCATGCTGTCCATGACCTTGATGTACGAATCCGTGGTCAGGTTCTTACCGGCCTTGTTGGCTGCTGAGGCAAAGGTGTTGATGATCATGTAGCCGTAGACCGAGAAGACGGTGGGGTCTTCATTGAACTTGGTCTTGTACTTGTTGGCCCAGAAGCGGATGCCAGGGGTTTGCTCATCGGTGTAGGGGTTCTGCACGGTCATGGTGGCGTAGAGCCCGTCCATGGCTTTGCCGCCGATCTTGTGGATCAGGTCGGTGTAGGCAGCGCTGGAGCCGATGAAGGTGGGGTTGTAGCCCAGCTTGCGGGCGGTGCCGATGGCGCCGATGGTCTCGCGGATGATGGTGCCCAGCACCACAAAGTCGCAACCGCTGGCCTGCATTTTGGAGACCTGGGACGAAAAGTCAGTGGCTCCACGCTTGTAGGAGGTCTTCTCGGCGAATTCCATGCCGATGGTCTTCAGGCCGTCTTCACCACCCTTGAGCACTTCGAGACCGAAGTCGTCATCCTGGTACAAGGTGCAGACCTTTTTGGCGCCTTTTTCTTTCACCAGCTTGGGCACGGCCAGTCGCATCTGGTCGTAATACGGTGCGGCAAACGAGTACTTGAGCTTGTGGAAGGGCTCATACATTTCGCGGGCGGCGGTGATCGGGAAGAAGTTGATCACGTTCTTCTCGAACTGCACGGGCATAGCCGCCATGTTTTGGGCGGTACCGATGTGGCCGACCATCATGAAAATCTTGTCCTGGTTGACCAGCTTCTGGGCAGCGAGCACCGCCTTTTTGGGGTCGTAGCCGGAGTCTTCCACCAGCAGTTTCAGCTTGCGGCCATTGACGCCGCCTTGCTCATTGATTTCGTCCACCGCCAGCAGCATGCCGGCGCGGGCCTGTTTGCCGAAGCCGGCCAAGGGACCGGAGAGGTCCTGGATGGAGCCCAGCAGGATTTCGTCTTTGCTCACGCCTTGTTGGGCGCTGGCAAATGTCGCGGTCAGGGCCAGGGTGCCCAGTGCGATGGCGGTACGCAGTTTCATGGTTGTGTCTCCTCGTTGGTTCTCTTTGCAAAAGGGGGCAGCAGGGCTGCTATCGGTACATGGCCTCTATACGGGCTTCGTATTTCTTCTCCACCAGCTTGCGTTTGAGCTTCATGGTGGGAGTGAGTTCCTCGTCTTCCGCGGTCAACTGGTTTTCCAGCAGGAAGAATTTTTTGATCTGTTCAACGCGCGCAAATTTTTTGTTCACCCGGTCCAGCTCCGCCTGGATCAGAGCCTGCACCTCTGGTGCGCGGGTGAGGGATGCGTAGTTGCTGAAGGGCACGTCCGCATCCTGGGCAAACTTTTCCACGTTCTCCTGGTCGATCATGATGATCACCGTCAGGTAGGGGCGTTTGTCGCCGATGACCACTGCGTCGGTGATGTAGGGCGAGAACTTCAGGTCGTTTTCCAGCTCGCTCGGCGTGATGTTCTTGCCGCCCGCCGTGATGATGATGTCCTTCATCCGGTCGGTGATGCGGAAGTAGCCGTCCTCATCCACCACGCCCACGTCGCCGGTGTGCAGCCAGCCATCGGGGGTGATGGTTTCTGCGGTTTTCTCAGGCAGGTTCAGGTAGCCGGCAAACACGTTCTTGCCGCGCACCATGATCTCGCCAGTGGCCGGGTCCAGCTTGACCTCATTGAAGCTGGCCGCAGGGCCGATGGAGCCGGGCTTGATCTTGTTGACTGGCACACCAGTGGACGCACCACAGGTTTCCGTCATGCCCCAGACCTCCAGCATGGGCAAGCCCAAGGCCAGATACCAGCGCACCAGGTCGGGCGAGATGGGCGCTGCGCCCGTGATCAGGAAGCGCGAGCGGTGGATGCCGATCAGCTTGCGCACATTGTTCAGTGCCAGCACCTGGGCCAGCTTGAATTGCAGTTTCAGAGACGCTTCCACCGGCTGGCCAGCCAGCACTTTGTCGGCGATCCGGGTGCCCACGTTAATGCCCCAGCCGTACACGAACTGCTGGAACTTGCCGGACTCTTTGAGCGCAATCATCACGCTGGAGTAAAACTTCTCCCACACCCGCGGCACGGCGGTGAACACGGTGGGGGCAATCTCCCGCACGTTTTCGGGGATGGTTTCCGGGTTCTCCACGAAGTTGAGCTTGGCGCCGGTGTAGAGTGAGAAGTACTCGCCGCCCAGCCGCTCGGCAATGTGGCACAACGGCAGAAAGCACATGCGCTCGTCGCTGGCGTCCTGGGCGATCAAGGTGTTGTACCCGCGCACTGAATACACAATGCCCTGGTGCAAATGCATGGCGCCCTTGGGCTTGCCCGTGGTGCCGGAGGTGTAGACCAGAATGGCCAGGTCTTCGGGTTTGCAGGCCGCACTGCGCTGGGGCACTGCATTGGGGTTGGCTGCGTTGTAGGTGCGGCCCAGAGCCCGCAGGGCGTCGAGGCTGAGAACGTCAGGGTCATCCAGCCCACGCAGGCCTTCCATGTCCATGACGATGATTTTTTGCAGGGTGCTGCACTGCGCCCGGACTTCCAGCGCCTTGTCGAGTTGCTCGTCGTCTTCCACAAACAGGAAGCGGGTGCCGGAGTCCTCACACAGGTACTGCACTTGGCTGGGTGCATCAGTGGGGTAAATGCCGTTGGACACACCACCGGCCGACAGTACCGCCAAGTCTGCCCACACCCACTCCACCACGGTGTTGGCCAGGATGGATGCAGTGTGGCCTTGCTCAAAGCCCAGACTGATCAGGCCGCCGGCGATTTCGCGCACGGCGTCGGCCGTTTGGTTCCAGGTCCAGCTGCGCCACAGGCCCAGGTGTTTCTGGCGCAGCCAGATGTCGGGGCCGCGTGCGGCCACGGCGTTCCAGAACATGGCCGGAATCGTCTCTCCCGCCATGGCGATGCCACTTTGTGGCTGGATGTCGCTGGTATCCCAGAGTCCGTTCATGCTGCTATCTCCAGTTTTTCTTCTTTTTCCAACGACGTTCCCCACGCACTCCGTCCTCCTTCATGCCAAGGTAAAACTCTTTGATGTCGTCTTTTTCGCGCAGGTTGGCGCAGGTGTCTTCCATGACGATGCGGCCGTTCTCCAGCACATAGCCGTAGTCCGAAGCATTGAGCGCCATGTTGGCGTTTTGTTCCACCAGCAGGATGGTGGTGCCGCGTTCGCGGTTGATGCGCACCACGATCTCAAAAATCTCTTTGGTGAGCTTCGGGCTCAGACCCAGGCTGGGCTCGTCCAGCAGGATGAGGTCGGGGTCTGCCATAAGCGCACGGCTGATCGCCAGCATCTGCTGCTGTCCGCCCGAGAGCAAACCGGCATCCTGCGCGGCGCGTTCCTTGAGGATGGGGAAGTAGCCATACACGGTCGCCAGGTCCTTGGCGACGCCATCGCGGTCTGCGCGGGTGAAGGCACCCATGAGCAGGTTGTCATGCACGCTGAGCAGAGGGAACACTTCGCGCCCTTCGGGCACATGGCTCAGGCCCTCCTGCACGATGTAGGCCGGATCGCGGGCCGTGATGTCCTGCCCCTTGAACTCCACTGAGCCTTTGCGCGGATCGATGATGCCGGAGATGGTTTTCAAAATGGTGGTCTTGCCCGCACCGTTGGAGCCCAACACGGTGGCAATCTCGCCGCGGCGCACTTGCAAACTCACGCCCCGGATGGCCTTGATGGGGCCGTAGGAGCTCTCGACATTCAGCAGCTTGAGCACAGGCTGGTCGCTGATGGGGGGAGGCAAGGTGCTCATGCTGATTTTGCCCCCACGCTTGTCGCTTCGCGTACTGCGCTGCCCCCCAAGGGGGCCCTCGCGCCTAGGGGCGGCCCGTCGGCGCTCATTTCCCGGCGTAATGAGGACACATCGTCAATGGAGCCCAGATAGGCTTCCACCACGGCGGGGTCGGTTTGCACTTCCCGCGGGCTGCCCATGGCCAGCACTTCGCCCTGGTTCATGGCCAGCACACGGTCCGAGACTTTGGAGACCAGACTCATGTCGTGCTCCACCATCAGCACCGTGATGCCCAGCTCGTTTTTGATGTCCTGGATCCAGAAAGCCATGTCGTCGGTTTCTTCCACATTCAAGCCGCTGGACGGCTCGTCGAGCAGCAGCAGCTTGGGTTCGGTGCACAGGGCTCGCGCCATCTCTACCACCTTGCGCACGCCGTAGGGCAGGCCTGCCACCAGCGAGTCGCGGTAGTGCTGCAGGTCGAGGAACTCAATCACTTCCTCGGCTTTTTCACGGGCCTTGAGTTCCGCCTCGCGAACGGCGGGTGTGAACAGCAGGTCTTGCCACAGCGAGGTTTTGCGGTGCGTGTGGCGGCCGATCAGCAGGTTGTGCAGCACGCTGGCGTGCTCGAAAAGCTCAATGTTCTGGAAGGTGCGCGCAATGCCCAGTGAGGCCACGTTTTGCGGGGCCTGTTCGGTGAGCTGCAGCGGACCCTGCGGGCCCGCATAGGTGATGCTGCCGGTAGTGGGCGTGTAGATGCGGCTGATCAGGTTGAACACCGTGGTCTTGCCGGCGCCATTGGGCCCGATGAGGGTGAAGACCTCGCCTTGCTTGACATCGAAGCTGACTTTGTTGACCGCCAGCACGCCGCCGAAGCGCACGCTCAGGTCTTTGGCCGAGAGAAGTGTGTCGGAGTTCATTTCAACCGGTCCGATTTCTGGAAGGATTTCTGCCGCTTGAACATGCCCTTGCGGTAGAACGGGAACATCTGCAAATAGGTGCGCACCTTGAGCCAGCGGCCATACAGGCCCATGGGCTCAAACAGCACAAAGGCGATCAGCACAGAGCCATAAATCACGCTCTTGAGGCCCGGAGCCTGGCCGATGAATTCAGGCAGAAACTCTTTGCCCATCGAAATACCTTGGGGCAGGATGATGAGGAAGATGGCACCCAGAAACACCCCGTGCACCGAGCCCAGGCCGCCGATCACAATCATCAGCAGCAAGTCGATCGACTGCAGCAGGTTGAACTGGTCGGGCGAGATAAAGCGCAGGTTGTGGGCATACAAGGCCCCGGCCATGCCTGCCAATGCGGCTGAGATGGAGAACGAGAGTGTCTTGTAGTACGCCAGATGGATGCCCATGCTCTGCGCCGAAATTTCGGAGTCGCGGATGGCCACAAAAGCCCGGCCTGTCGGGGAGCGCAGCAGGTTCAGAATGCCCAGTGTGCACAACACGGTCACCGTGAGGCACACGAAGTAGAAGCCTTGGCCGCTGCCCAGTTCGTAACCAGCCATTTTGATCACGCCGACTGCTTTGCCTGCATTTCCGCCAGTGACCGACTCCCAGCGGGCAAACACTTCTTCGATGATGAAGCCGAAGGACAAAGTGGCCATACCCAGATAGATGCCCTTGAGCCGCAGCGCTGGCAAGCCCACGACGATGCCCATGAGCGCCGACAGGGTACCCGAGAGGGCCAGTGAAACCACAAAGGGAACGCCGGCATTGGTGAAGTAAGCCTGTGCATAGGCGCCTACGCCCAGGAAGGCGGCATGCCCCAGCGAGAACTGGCCGGTAAAGCCGGCAAGCAGCATCAGCCCGAGGCCCGCAATGGCGTAGATCAGCACCAGGTTCAATTGGGCCAGGCTGTATTCGGTGAGCAGCCATGGAGCGGCCACCAGCAGTACTACCAGTGCGCTGTACCAGAACACATGGCCGCCATGCTTGGCGAGGTTGATGTCCTGCGCGTAATCGGTCTTGAATATGAAACGCATCAGACTTTCTTCCGCAATTTTTCGCCGAACAAACCGTTGGGTTTGACCATCAGCATGACGAGCACCACCACGTAGGCGGCTGTGTCCTTGAAGCCATCAGGCAGGTAGAAGCCGGCAAACGACTCCACCAGGCCGATCACCAGCCCGCCCACAATGGCGCCGGGCAGGCTGCCGAAGCCGCCCACCACCGCAGCAGGGAAGGCCTTGAGGCCGATAAAGCCCATGTTGGCGTGCACGAAGGTAATGGGCGCGAGCAGGATGCCGGCAATCGCAGCAACCGCAGCCGCAAGGCCCCAGGCCAAACCATTGAGTCGCTGAACAGGGATGCCCATGTAGTAGGCCGCCAGCTGGTTCTGTGAAGCGGCCTGCATGGCGATGCCCAGCTTGGTGTAGCGGAACAGTGCAAACAAGAGCACGCACAGCACGCCGGTGGCGCCGATGATGACCAGGTGCTCTACGTTGAGCACCAAAGCGCCAATGCCCATTTCATTGCCGCCGAACTTCAGGATTTCGTCTTTGTAGGGCACAGGTAAGGCGTTGGTGTCGGTGCCGATGCCGGGGATCATGGTGATCAGGCCGCGCGCCACATAGCCGATGCCGATGGTGAGCATCACGATCGAGAAAGCAGGCTGCCCCAAAATGGGGCGAATGACCAGGCGCTCCAGTAACACGCCGAAGATGGCCATGCCCAAAATCGCGCTGGGTACGGCAATCCAGTAGGGTATGCCCAGCATGGTCATGCCCACCAGTCCGCCGAAGGCGCCCAGCATCATCAGTTCGCCCTGGGCGAAGCTCACGGTTTCGGTGGCTTTGTAGATCAAAACAAAGCCGAGCGCGATCAGGCCGTAGATGCACCCCTGTGCCACGCCGCTGATCAGCAATTGAAGGAACTGCACGTTGTCTCCTTGGTAAGTGCAGTCCGGTTATAGCGTTGTGTCCCCCAATCACCGATAGGGTTCCCACTGATCTCGTTGACCCTAGGAAGTCCCCTCAATTCTGCAGGGCATCTGCAGTGCAGGCTTGAAGTGTTTTTGCGCTCTGGCGCCCATGGAATGTGCGCTAGTAGCTATTAAAATAATAGCGTTATTCGTTGGTTTTTGGTATGGGGCGGGGGCGTCCCTGGTCGTCAATCGCGACATAGGTGAGTGACGCCTCGGTGACTTTGGTGTACTGCCCTTGTGAGCGGTAACGCTCGGCATACACCTCGACTTTGACGGTGATGGAGGTGCGGCCGATGCGGCTCACCTTGCTGAAGAAACTCAGGATGTCGCCCACCCGCACCGGTTGCTTGAAGATGAACTCGTTCACCGCCACTGTGGCCATACGCCCCTGGGTGTAGCGCGCGGGTAGCACCGATCCGGCCAAGTCGACCTGGGCCATGACCCAGCCGCCGAAGATGTCGCCGTTGGCATTGCAGTCGCCCGGCATGGGGATGACTTTGAGGACCAGCTCCTGGTCGGTAGGCAATTGAACGTGGCTGGAACTTGAAACGGTAGACATGGGCACAATCCTGAACTGAAACTAATCCGAATTGTCCCCCATGCGCCCCTCCGGTCTCCCCGCAGCAGCTCCCGCTGCGATCCCCTCTGCCCCTGACATGCAGCCCCAATCCGACTGGAGCACTCTGCAGCGCCTGTTTCCCTACCTGTGGACCTACAAATGGCGGGTGTTGGCAGCGTTGGCGTTCATGGTGGGCGCCAAGCTCGCCAATGTGGGCGTGCCCCTGCTGCTGAAAAACCTGGTGGATGCGATGACCCTCAAGCCCGGTGATGCGGCGGCGGTGCTGGCGGTGCCGGTGGCATTGCTGGTGGGATACGGCGCCTTGCGCTTGTGCACGTCTGTGTTCAGTGAGCTGCGCGAGCTGGTGTTTGCCAAAGCTACCGAGGGTGCGGCGCGGTCCATCAGCCTGCAGGTGTTCCGCCATTTGCATGCCATGAGTTTGCGTTTCCACCTCGAGCGCCAGACCGGGGGCATGACGCGTGACATCGAGCGGGGCACCCGTGGCGTGCATTCGCTGATCAACTATTCGCTCTACAGCATCGTGCCCACCCTGATCGAGGTGACGCTGGTGCTCACGCTGCTGGCGGTCAAGTTTGACGTCTGGTTCGCCTGGATCACTGGCATTGCACTGGTGGTGTACATCGCCTTCACGGTCACGGTCACCGAGTGGCGCACCCAGTTCCGCAAAAAAATGAATGAGATGGATAGCACTGCCCACAGCCGCGCCATCGATTCGCTGCTGAACTACGAGACAGTCAAGTATTTCAACAACGAAGAATTCGAAGCCCGGCGCTACGACGAAAACCTGGAGCGTTACCGGCGCGCCGCCGTCAAGAGCCAGCGCACGCTGAGTCTGCTCAACAGCGGGCAGCAGCTCATCATCGCCAGTGCACTGGTCACCATGCTGTGGCGTGCGACCCAGGGCGTGGTGGACGGGCGCATGACGCTGGGGGACCTGGTCATGGTCAACGCCTTCATGATCCAGCTCTACATTCCGCTGAACTTTTTGGGTGTGATCTACCGGGAGATCAAGCAAAGCCTGACCGACCTGGAGAAAATGTTCAGCCTGATGGAGCGTGAGCGCGAGATCGCCGATGCGCCCGAGGCACCGCCCTTGCAGTTGGCGGCCGATGGTTCGGACGCCAGCGTGCGGTTTGAGAATGTCACTTTCAGCTACGACCCCGCAGGCAGCAAGGCGGCTGCAGGCATCGAGGCGCGCACCATCTTGCACCACATCAGCTTCGAGATTCCTGCGGGCAAAACCGTCGCTGTGGTGGGGCCCAGTGGTTCAGGCAAATCGACGCTGGCGCGCTTGCTCTTCCGTTTTTACGATGTGCAGCAGGGCCGCATCACCATTGCCGGGCAGGACATCCGCAATGTGACCCAAAGCAGCGTGCGTCAGGCCATCGGCATCGTGCCGCAGGACACGGTGCTTTTTAACGACACGGTGGAATACAACATCGCCTACGGGCGACCCGGTGCCAGCCGTGGCGAGGTAGAGGCTGCGGCCAAAGCAGCCCACATTCATGGCTTTATTGCGGCAGCCCCCAAAGGTTACGACACCATGGTGGGCGAGCGGGGGCTGAAGCTCAGCGGCGGAGAGAAGCAGCGGGTAGCGATTGCCCGTACCTTGCTCAAGAACCCTCCGGTCATGATCTTTGACGAAGCCACCAGCGCGCTGGACAGTGCCAACGAGCGCGCCATTCAGGCGGAGCTGCAAGGCGTTTCCCGCAACAAGACAACGCTGGTGATTGCGCACCGCTTGTCCACGGTCGTGGACGCTCACGAGATACTGGTGATGGATGCAGGTCACATCATTGAACGCGGCAACCATGCCGAACTATTGGCGGCCAATGGGCGTTACGCGTCCATGTGGGCCTTGCAGCAAAGCGGGGAGTAGGTCATGGACATGTTGCTGTTGTTGGCGGCAGCCCTTGGATTTGCTTGGGCCAAGAGGAAAGACCAGAGCGAGCGCATTGCCCTGTTGGGAAACGTGCTCACTCGCTTTGACATCGAAAAGCTGATGGAAAGCCTCACGGACGGGTATCTGCGCGCCTTGGGCGAGGAAGACGCGGAGCGCCAGACCCAGGTCTGGAGCTACCTGGAAGTGCAGGAACAAACGCTGAGCGAACAGTTCACTGCCTTCGCCACCGAATTCGCAACGCAGGATGCAGCTGCCACGCGGGTGAGCCGTTTGCCGGTGGCCCTTCCGTATGCGGCCCGCTGGTGGCCGTCCGCCGGCTTTGACGTGCGTGAAGCGTTTGCAGTCCACGCGCGTGGCATCGCGTCGGTGATTGAAAACCAGGCAGGTCTGTCGCCCAAGCGCCGTGCTTTCACCCTGTCTGCAGAACTCTTTTTGATGCAGCACACCTGCCACTGGTATTGCCGCTCCAAGACCGTGGCTTCAGCACGTTTGCTGGCGCGGCACAAGACTGCCTATCAACAGGTATTGCAGTCAGTCAGCCTCGAGACACGCGATGCCTATCTCTCTTTGGCGGGCCAGTCGGTGTCTAGTTGAATCCATGGTGCTAACGTTTGGTGAGTCTGTCTAGCAACGTTTAAGCAGAGACGAACTTCTGTTGGTGTCGCACAGCAAAGTTGTTCAAATGAATAAACATGGCCGCCTTGGCAGATGCGGCATCCTTTCGTGTGATCGCATCAAATATGGTTTCATGCTCTAACCGTATATTGAACCCCACTTCAGGTAGGGACAGGCGCACTTTGCCGGATGAACCTTCTGCTGGCTCGGGGCCTCTGTTATTCAATGTCGCCCCTAAATCTGTGCGGATTAAGGTACTGAGCAGGTTTCCGATAACTTCCACAAAGTACGGGTTTTGGGTGGCGGCAGCAATTTCAGTATGGAATCTGAAATCGGGTTCTTCACCATCGTTCTCTTTTTGATAAGTGAACCGACTGTTTTGCAGGGCTTCATGCATGGATGCCAGTTGTTCCTCGGTGCGCCGATTAGCAGCGAGGTGTGCAGCTTCAGCCCCTAAGCTGATTAGCATTTCCAGCAAAGCCATTATCTGTGTGGAGTTAAGGTTGTACTGACTGGTCGAGAGCAGCGCATTGGGGGCCAGTCGTTCTAGTACAAATGTACCGCTCCCGTGCCGGGTTTTTACATATCCACTCGCTTGCAAGCTGGACATGGCTTCGCGCACTACAGTCCTGCTAACGCTGAACTCATGCATCAATACAGGCTCGGTTGGGATGCGTTCACCGGGCTTCAATTCCCCGTTAAGTATCCGCCTCTGAATGTTTTCGACCACGCGTTGTGGTTGACTTTTGTTTGCTGAGGGTTTTTGGACGGACGTCGTCATGTTGATCTGAAGCGATTGAAGCTACTTTTGTACCAGATGAAGTCTAGATAGCTTTGCACTTCACTATTTGATCTCCTGCAGCTTGTAGGGGCGGATCGCCGGATGGAAGGTAAATCCATGCGTTTCGCGCATAATGCGCGCCCATGGAAACCAAATGGCTTGAAGACTTTGTGTCTCTGGCTGAAACCCGGAGTTTCAGCCGATCAGCGCAACTGCGTCACGTAACCCAACCCGCGTTTTCGCGGCGCATCCAGTCGTTGGAGGCGTGGGCAGGCACCGATCTGGTGGACCGGAGCAGTTACCCCACCCGGCTGACCCCGGCAGGCGAGACGCTGTATGACCAGTCTCTGGAGGTGCTTCAAGCCTTGCAAAGCACCCGAGCCATGCTGCGCGGGCATACCACCGCAGCGCAAGACGTGGTCGAGTTCGCGGTGCCGCACACCTTGGCGTTCACTTTTTTTCCGGCGTGGGTGTCCGAGCTGCGCGAGAAATTCGGGCCGCTCAAAAGCCGCCTGATTGCGCTCAATGTGCATGACGCGGTGATGCGTCTGGTCGAAGGCAGTTGCGATTTGCTGATTGCCTATCACCATCCCTCGCAGCCCTACCAGCTGGATGCGGACCGCTATGAGATGGTCAGTCTGGGTGAGGAAGTGGTGGCACCTTATTCCAAGCCGGATGCGGATGGCAACCCCATGTTCAGCCTTCCCGGCAAACTCGGTCAGCCTCTGCCTTACCTGGGTTATGCGCCGGGCGCTTACTTGGGCCAGATGGTGGAGCTCATCTTGAAGCAAGCCGAAGTGCCCGTCCATTTCGATCGTGTGTATGAGACCGACATGGCCGAAGGCCTGAAGGCAATGGCGTTGGAGGGCCATGGCGTGGCCTTCCTGCCGCATAGCGCGGTAAAGAAAGACCTGCGTGCCAAGAAGCTGGTGAGCGCCTTGCCGAATCACATGAAGTCGCTGCAGATCACCATGGAAGTGCGCGCTTACCGCGAACGCCTGGCCGTGCGGGAAGCCGGCCGCAGCTTGAGCGCGGCGCAGCGGGCGCAGACCCGCACGCCCAAGGGCTCAGCCCAGGCATTGTGGGACTATCTGCATTCCCGGGCGAGCGCAGCGGCATAGTTGTTGCATAACGGTTTTGCATACCGGCCCAATGAATAGGCATTGGCGGCGGTGCAAGGGGCTGGCTAGAGTCACAAATTCAGTCAGACCCCGTCGTTGGAGAAGTGATGACAAACACATATGCAGCTGCACCCCGTCGTGCGGTGTTTTTTTTGCTTGGCACCCTGCTTGCCTTGGCAGGTCACAGCCCGGCCGCTGCGACGGGTGTTCTGGAGCGTGTCAGTAGTGGCGGCAAGTTGGTGATAGCGCACCGCGAGTCGTCCATTCCGTTTTCCTATGTAGATGCTGACAAGAAACCCGTGGGCTATGCCGTAGAGCTGTGCCTGAAGTTGGCAGAGGCGGTGCGCAAGAAGACCGGTGCCAAGAACATGCAGGTGGATTTTTTGCAGGTCACGCCTGCCAACCGCATCGCCATGGTGGCCGAAGGCAAGGCAGACCTCGAATGCGGATCGACCACCAATAACGCAGAGCGGCGCCAGAAGGTGGCTTTCACCATCCCTCACTTCATCACCGGGGCCCGCATGTTGGTACGGGCTGACAGCAAGATAGAACGGATCGAAGACCTGGAAGGCAAAAAGCTGGTGTCCACCAAAGGCACGACCCCGTTGAAGGCTGCGGAGCAGGCCAACCGTGAGCGGTTGTTGCGCATCACCATCCTCGAAGCCTCCGACCATGCGAAAGCGGTCGACATGGTCGAGAAAGGTGAGGCGGAAGCTTTCGTGATGGATGATGTGCTTTTGTATGGCTTGGCGTCTAACCGGCCCAAGCCTGAATCGTTGCGCGTGGTCGGCAAGTTCCTGACCACAGAACCCCTGGCCATCATGCTGTCCAAAGACGATCCCGAGTTCAAGAAGCTGATCGACGAAGAAATGCGTCGCCTGATCGTCAGTAAAGAGATTCAGCCGATCTACGACAAATGGTTTCTGAAGCCCATTCCGCCGAACGACAAAGCGCTGAATCTGCCCGTGAGCTACCTGCTCCGGGACTTCTGGAAATACCCCAGCGATTTCGTGCCGTTTTAAGCGACTCCGCTCTCATAGCGGGGTGCGCTGCGGTTTTGGGACAATAGGGCCATGACCTCCACAGCCACCCCCCAGACACTGACTATCACCCGCCCGGACGACTGGCACTTGCACGTGCGCGACGGCGCTGCCCTCAATACCGTGGTGCCGCACACCGCAGCCCAGTTCGGCCGCGCCATCATCATGCCCAACCTCAAGCCACCGGTGACCACCGCCGAGCAGGCGTTGGCTTACAAGGCCCGCATTCAGGCCGCGGTACCGGCGGGTGTGGAGTTTGAGCCGTTGATGACGCTTTACCTCACCGACAACCTGCCCGCTGATGAAATTGCGCGTGCCAAGGACGCCGGTGTAGTGGCTGCGAAGCTCTACCCCGCAGGGGCGACCACCAACAGCGATGCGGGAGTCACCGACCTGCGCAAGACTTACAAAACGTTGGAAGCCATGCAGAAAGCCGGCTTGCTCTTGTTGGTACACGGCGAAGTCACCAGTAGCGACATTGACTTGTTTGACCGCGAAGCGGTTTTCATCGACACCCAGCTCATTCCCTTGCGCCGGGATTTCCCCGAGCTGAAGATCGTGTTCGAGCACATCACCACGCTGGAAGCTGCTCAGTACGTGGCCGCTGCAGACCGCTTTACCGCGGCGAGCATCACCGCCCACCACCTGCTCTACAACCGTAATGCCATCTTCACCGGCGGCATCCGGCCGCACTACTACTGCCTGCCGGTTTTGAAGCGTGAGACGCACCGCAAGGCCCTGGTACAAGCGGCGACCGGCGGCTCCCCCAAGTTTTTCCTGGGTACCGACAGCGCACCACACCCCGCTCACCTCAAGGAGCATGCCTCGGGCTGCGCAGGCTGCTACACCGCCCACGCTGCCATGGAGCTGTACGCCCAGGCATTTGACGCTGCAGGTGCCCTCGACAAGCTAGAGGGTTTTGCCAGTTTCCACGGTGCAGACTTCTATGGTTTGCCACGCAACCGGGGCACCATCACCTTGACGCGCGAAAGCTGGACCCCACCCGAGAGCTACGCCTTCGGCGAAACCACGCTCAAACCCCTGGCCGCGGGCGAAGCACTGCAGTGGCGTTTGGTCTAGAAGCGATTAACTGGTCCGTGCCGTGGCTTGACCCGTGGCGCGATGCGGGGGAGGGCTTGGCTCTGCAGGTTGAAGCTGGCCTGACGGTGGCGCAGGCGCTCAATGCGCCCGGCATGGCTCCGGTGCGCTTCATCCCCCAAAGCGAGTTGCCAGCGGGCAGCGCTTACGAGCAGCACATCTACGACACGGGGTGCGTCCCGACCCGTGACGGTTTGCACGATTTTTTCAATGGTCTGTGCTGGATGCAGTTCCCACAGGCCAAGAAGAAGCTCAATCTCTTGCAGGCCCAGCAAATTGCGCAAACCGGCATCCAGCCGGTGCGCGGCCCCGCCCGCGATGCGTTGACCGTTTTTGACGAAAACGCCGCGCTCCTCATGGCGCCGGATGCCTTGTGGGACGCTTTGGCTGCCAAAGATTGGCAGACGCTGTTCGGCCCGCTGCGCCCGATGTGGGCTCACGCCACACTGGTGCTGTTCGGCCATGCACTGCTGGAAAAACTGGTTTACCCACGAAAACCCATCACAGCGCACGTATTCCGTGCGCGGGCAGCTACGAATTCGATAGCGGATATGGATGCCTGGCTGGCAGCCACGCTGAGTGCTCCCATGCTGGCAGCCAAGCCCTTTGCCCACTTGCCGGTGCTCGGTGTACCCGGCTGGTGGCCGGAGAATGAGTCGACAGACTTCTACGCAGACGCCAGCGTCTTCCGTGCACCCCGGTCAGCGGCTGGTTAGCACCTCACTGCTGTCACGCGTTGTCAGGCCTTGAGCTTGAGCAAGTGCACCATGACCCGTGCCGTGGTCTGGTCAAAGTCAATTTGCTCATTGAAGTCTTTGCCTGTCAGCCAGGAGGCATCCCAGTGGTTTTGTTTGAGTACGGATTTCCAGCTCTCATGCAAAGTGGCCTGCCGTACCGCCTCCACCATCGCGGCTTGGCGCTCTGCCGGGACCGACTTCCCGGTGAATACGCCGCGCCAGTTGGCCATGTCTACTTGCATGCCCTGGTCGCGAATGGACGGAATACCGAAAGAGGCTTTTCGTGATGACACCCCGATGGCCCTGAGCTGCCCGCCGGCGAGCTGCGAGCTGAATTCGCTGTAGCCAGAGATCCCTACCATCGCTTTGCCGGACAGTACAGCAGACACTACTTCCGCTCCACCCGCAAAAGGCAGATAGGTCAAATCGTCGGGGTTCGCGCCGGTCGCGCGGGCAAACACCCCGGAGAAGATGTGATCCACACCACCCGCGGACCCGCCTGCCACGGTGACCGCCTTCAGATTGGCCTTCATGGCGGCTGAGAGGTCAGAGGCATTCTTGATGGGCGAGTTGGCCGCCACCACCATGACCAAATAGTCACTCGTGAGCCGTGCCAGGGGCGCCAGCGTTCCCATATCAATCGCAGGTTTTTGCAGCGCCACGGCACCGACCATCACGGTACCGCCCATGATGAGCGTGTTCGGGTCGGCCGCATATTTCTCGGCGTAGTAGGCCAGACCGATGGTGCCGCCTTTGCCGCCTTTGTTTTCATAGTCGATTTCATCCACAACTCCGGCGGAAATCATGGCCGTACCCAGGGCTCGGCCCGTCTGGTCCCAACCGCCTCCGACGTTCGCCGGGATCACGATTCGCAATTTGGATGCGAGTTTGGCGGCTGCTTTGGGTTTTGAGGCAGGTGCTTTGGCTGCTTGTCCCCAGCTCGGCGCGGCCATCCCGGCTAAGGTGCCTGCGGCGATGCAGGTGAGAAGCTGGCGGCGATCCATTTTTTTCATCAAGAGCCTCATCGTATTTCACTTTGAATCGGGCATTTTCCCAGCCAAAGCAGGGGAGGCCACGGGCCTCACTTGTAACAAGTTGTGGCGGTGGAAAGGCCATAAACTTCATGGGTTCAAGCGCCTGAATGCTTGAATTCAGCCCTCGCGCCCCTACCATTCGGCTTAATTCGCCCGGAGCGGGTGCTCTTTTCTGAGACAACTATGAAACGCATTCTTTTGTTTGTATTGACCAACGTGTTGGTGGTGGCGGTGCTGGGCGTCGTGGCCAGCCTGCTCGGTGTCAACAGGTTCTTGACATCCAACGGCCTGAACCTGGGTGCCTTGCTGGGCTTTGCGCTCATCATGGGCTTTGGCGGCGCCATTATTTCGTTGCTAATCAGCAAGCCCATGGCTAAGTGGACATCTGGCGTGCAGATCATCGAACAGCCCCAGAACGCCGACGAGGCCTGGATTGTGGACACCGTGCGCAGGTTTGCGGACAAAGCCGGCATCGGCATGCCGGAAGTCGGCATTTTTGAAGGTGAACCCAATGCGTTCGCTACTGGCGCCTTCAAAAACAGCGCCTTGGTGGCAGTGTCCACCGGCTTGCTGCGTGGCATGACCCGCGAAGAAATTGAAGCCGTTATCGGCCATGAGGTGGCCCACATTGCCAACGGTGACATGGTCACCATGACCCTGATCCAGGGCGTGATGAACACCTTCGTGGTGTTCCTCAGCCGTGTAGTCGGTTACGCCGTGGACAGCTTCTTGCGGAAGAACGATGAGCAGAACAGCGGCCCCGGCATCGGTTATTACGTGACGACCATCGTGCTCGACATCGTGCTCGGGTTTGCCGCTGCCATGGTGGTGGCCTGGTTCAGCCGCCAGCGCGAGTTCCGTGCGGACGCAGGCGCCGCCCAGCTGATGGGCCGCAAGCAGCCCATGATGAACGCCTTGGCCCGCCTGGGTGGCATGACTCCGGGTGAGTTGCCCAAGAGTGTGGCGGCCATGGGCATTGCAGGTGGTATCGGTCAGTTGTTTTCGACCCACCCACCCATTGAGCAGCGCATTGCTGCCCTGCAGGCGAACAACGGGCAGTAAGCCCTGCAGCGCACTGCGCTGCGTGTCTTGAGCGAACCCCTTGCCGCTGAGTGCGGCCAGGGGTTCTCTTTTTGTGGCGTGCTACAACCGCGGTTTGCGTTTCAGCCTCTGCACTATGGAACTTTCTACCTGGCTCGCCTTCTTCGCCGCTTCCTGGGCCATCAGCATCTCGCCCGGCGCCGGCGCGATAGCCGCCATGAGCGCCGGCCTGAATCACGGCTTCCGGCGCGGTTACATCACCACCATCGGTTTGGTGTTGGGCATTTGGACCCAGATCCTCGTGGTAGGAGTGGGGCTGGGTGCCGTGGTAGCAGCCAGTAGCACGGCGTTTCTGGTCATCAAATGGGCAGGGGTGGCCTATCTGGTGTGGCTGGGTATCCAGCAGTGGCGTGCACCCGCCGTTCCTCTCGCTGCAAAGGCAGATGAAGCTGTGCCGGCGAGTGTGCGCACACAAATTTTCAAAGCTTGGGTCATCAATGCGCTGAACCCCAAGGGCACGGTGTTTTTGTTGGCTGTGGTGCCGCAATTCCTAGACTTGGCACAGCCGCTGGCGCCGCAGTATCTGATCATCGCCGCCACTTTGGCTTTTACTGATCTGGTGGTCATGGGCTGCTACACGGCCTTGGCAGCCAAAGTGCTGCGCGCACTCCATTCCGAGTCACACCTGCGCACCATGAACCGGGTGTTCGGCGGCTTGTTTGTGGCAGCCGGCACCCTGTTGGCGCTGTTCAAGCGGACGACTTGACTGTCTGCCTGCAAAGGCTGGATTTCGCAGGCCAGACCGTTCAAAAGGCCAGCTGTAGAGGGGCCCCCGACCCGGGCAAGCGGTTCTGTTCAATCCGGAACTTGCTGACCACCTCTTTCAGACGGGCTGCTTGCTGTTTGAGGCTGTCCGCAGCGGCGGCGCTTTCCTCCACCAGTGCGGAGTTTTGTTGCGTCACCTGATCCAGCTGCATGATGGCTTCGCTGATCTGGGTGAAGCCTGCGTTCTCCTCGGCGGTGGCGGCAGAAACCTGGTTCATCAGCTCGTTCACGCGTTGCACCCGGCCCACGATGCCTTGCACTGAGGCTCCGGCCAGTTGGGCTTGCTGCTCGCCGGTGGCCACCCGGCTGATGCTGTCGCCGATCAGCGTTTTGATCTCCTTGGCAGCTTCCGCACTGCGCTGTGCCAGGCTGCGCACTTCAGAGGCCACGACGGCAAAACCCCGCCCTTGTTCTCCTGCACGCGCGGCCTCCACCGCCGCGTTCAGCGCGAGGATGTTGGTCTGGAAGGCGATACCGTCAATCACCCCGATGATTTCGCTGATCTTCTTGGATGACTGGGCGATGGACTGCATGGTGTGCACCATGGCGTCTACGTGCTGCCCGCTTTCCAGCGCCGCACCGGACGTTTCATTGGCCATGGCGCTGGCTTCTCGCGTGTGCTCGGCATTGAGCTTGACGGCGCTGGCAATTTCTTCCGTAGACGCGGCAGTTTCTTCGAGGTTGCTGGCTTGTTCCTCGGTGCGTGCACTCAGGTCTGCGGTGCCGGAGGCAATCTGCTCTGACGCAGAAGCCACCTGCTCGCTGCATTCATGGACCAGTCCCGCCATGTGGGTGAGGCTGTATTTCATGCGCAGCATCGCAGCCACCACGCTGTCGGTTTGTTGCTGGTGCGCTGGAATCACCACCGTCAGGTCGCCCTCCGCAATCGCGTTGGCCACCCGGACCACTTCACCCGGCTCGCCCCCCAGTTGACGGGTCAGGCTGCGGGTGATCACTATGGCTACGCCCAAGGCTGCGATGACGGCAAAGACAGAGAACAACAAGGTAGTCTGGATAGCCGCAGCGCCTTGCGCTTTGGCGAGCTGGCCCTCCAAGACTATCGTGTCTGACTGAGCCTCCAGCATGGCATCGGAGGCGGCGGTCAGCTTGCTGAGTGGTCCCCGCACATTCTTGACCAAATACTCACCAGCCTCTTGCGTATTGCCCGTCTGTATGCGCTTTACGGCTTCTTCTCTGACAGCATTGAAGGCAATCAACGCTTCTTCAACAGGCTTTAAGAGCTCCTGCTCTTTGGCGCTGACGATGGTTTTCTTTAGCTTTTCAAATGCATCATCCGCAGCCTTCTGGCCTTGGGCGATCCGGCTTACGGTGTAAGTCGCTTCTTCCGCATTGCCTATCGCCAACCCCACTACGGCAGCCCGCATATTGCGAACCTGCACATTGATGCCTAGTTGCAGCTGGGAGGCAAGTATCACCTTGACCGCGCTTTCATCTACGATGTGATTGACGTTGTCATTGATGTTGCCTATCCGGTAAATGGATGTGCCGCTGATGGCCAGAAGCAGTGCGATGAGCAGACCGAAGCCTGCGGCCAGCTTGGTGCTGACTTTCCAAGAGCCAAATGTTTGCATGGCGCCCTCCCTGTTTTTTGTAAGCACATGCTAAGCCCAGTCGTGACAACTGGGAAGCCCAAAAGCTTAAAAAACCTGATTGGGGTGCGCGCGCAACAGTGGCCACGCAAGTGCCGCTGCCCTCAGGGAGTGCGCGCTTGGCTCAGCATGTCCAAGGCCAACGCCTCGGCCACTTTGATGCCGTCTACGCCCGCCGACAAAATGCCGCCGGCATACGAAGCGCCTTCGCCTGCCGGGTACAGGCCGCGTACGTTGGTGCACTGCAGGTCTTCACCGCGCGGAATCTTGATGGGGCTGGAAGTGCGTGTCTCCACCCCGGTAAGCACGGCATCTGCCATGTCAAAGCCCTTGATCTTGCGGCCGAACACCGGCAGAGCTTCTCGCATGGCCTCAATCGCATAGGCGGGTAATGAAGGGGCGAGGTCACCCAGTTTCACACCAGGCTTGTACGACGGCGTGACACTGCCGAATTCGCTGGAAGGCTTGGCCGCAATGAAATCACCTACCAACTGGCCGGGCGCTTCATAAGTGCCGCCACCCAAGGTGTACGCACCGCTTTCCAGCTGCCGTTGCAGTGCAATGCCTGACATAGGGTGTGCAGCCTTCGGGTCGTTGGCTTTCATGGCGGTGGCTTCTGCCGCATAGCGCTTGCCTCTCTCGTCGCCGAAGGCATGCACAAAGGCGGCCTCGTCGTCCGGGTAGTCGGGCGGGTCAATGCCCACCACCATGCCGGCGTTGGCATTGCGCTCGGCGCGGGAGTACTGGCTCATGCCGTTGGTGACTACTCGGCCGGGCTCACTGGTGGCCGCCACCACCGTGCCGCCCGGGCACATGCAGAAGCTGTACACGGCCCGCCCGTTGGCTGCGTGGTGCACCAGTTTGTAGTCCGCCGCGCCCAAGAGCGGGTGTCCTGCATGGCGGCCCCAGCGCGCACGGTCAATTACGCTTTGCGGGTGCTCAATGCGGAAGCCCACCGAAAACGGTTTGGCATGCATGGCCACGCCGCGCTCGTAGAGCATGGCAAAGGTGTCGCGCGAACTGTGGCCCAGCGCCATGACCACGTGGCTTGCCGGTAGCTGGTAGCGGCTGCCATCCACAAGGTTTTCAACCTCTAGCGCCCGTATAGTCTGCGCGGGTAGCTCCTGATTTGATAGTGATTCGCCCAGCAACACATCCGTGACACGTTGCTCAAAACGGATTTCGCCGCCCAGCGCGATGATCTGCTCACGGATGCCTTCCACCACCTTCACGAGTTTGAAGGTGCCGATGTGCGGGTGTGCCTCGTACAGGATCTCTGACGGTGCGCCGTGCTGCACAAATTCATGCATCACCTTGCGGCCCAGAAAGCGCGGGTCTTTGATCTGGCTGTAAAGCTTGCCGTCCGAGAAAGTGCCGGCACCGCCTTCACCGAACTGCACATTGCTTTCGGGGTTCAGGTTCTTTTTGCGCCACAGGCCCCAGGTGTCTTTGGTGCGCTGGCGCACCGTTTTGCCGCGCTCCAGCACGATGGGCTTGAAGCCCATTTGCGCCAGTACCAGCGCTGCAAACATGCCGCAGGGGCCAAAGCCCACCACCACGGGGCGCTCTTTCAAATCGACAGGGGCCTGCGCCACCATGCGGTAGCTCATGTCGGGGGTGGGGCCGATGTGCGGATGGCCTGCGTGCTGGGCCAACAAATGAGCTTCCAGAGATGCGTCTGCCAGCGTGAGGTCCACGATGTAGACCGCCAGCAAATCCACCTTGCGCGCATCGAAGCTGCGTTTGAAAACTTGCAGGTTCGCTATGGCCGTTACGTCAATGCCCAACGCTTGGGCGCACAGCCGTTGAAGCGCCTCTACAGGGTGGGCGACAGGCGCGCGATCAGCCTCGGTTTCCGAAGGTGCATCGGAGGCGCGGCGCTCCTCGACGGGAAGGGCAGACAGGGGGAGTTTGAGTTCAGTGATGCGGATCATGGCGGCTCGTGGTTATCAAGCAAGGCCGCGATTTTACGCGCCGACTCAGTGCGGGCCGTGCTGCCGCGCCTCCGAGGGGCTATGTCCGAAAAGCTTGCGGTAGTCGCTGGCGAATTGGCTGAAGTGCCAGAAGCTCCAGTCGGCCGCCACGTCGCGTACGGCGCTGTCCGGTTTGCGCAGCAGGTCTCTGCGCGCTCCGTTGAGCCGCAGGATGCGCAGGTATTGCACCGGCGTCATGCCCAGTACGTCTTCAAAGCAGTACTGCAGGGTACGACGGCTCACGAACAGGCGCTGGCACAGGTCGGGCACGGTGATGGTCTGGTCATGGTGGGCCAGCAGGTAGTCGCGTGCTTTGGCGACGATGCGCTGGCGGCGCGCCAGGCTGTCGCGCACCGCACTGTCCACCACGCCGGTGTCCAGCAATGGCAGCAAAGCGTCCAGGGCCAGATGCTGCGGGTCCGTCGCAGATACGGCATCGCCTGCCAACAGTGCGTGCAATGTGTGCAGGCATTGGCGGCGCGCGGCCGGTGAGGCCTGGACCACTTCGGCACGGCTCAGGCGTTCCCAATCGAGTTCAAAGCCCATGCGTTGTGCGGCATCGCGCAAGGCATCCTGCCGCACCACCACCCCAAAGATGGTGTAGTCCGCCGGTGTGACGAGCTCGAATTCGCAGTGTCCCGGGCGCACCAGCACGCTGTCAGGTGTTGCGGTGCGGCCGTTGATGCGCGTAGCCTGGGCTGAGTAGGGCAGGCCGAACCACAGGGCATCCGGCCAGACGCAGCAGGTCTGCCGCATGCCCTGGCTGGTGCTTTCCCGGAAGACCTGCATGTCCGGCAATTGCATTTCCTCCAGCAAGCCGTGGAAGGTGCCCGGGGTGGTTTGGTCGTAGCACTGCTCCCAGTTGGTGAGGTTGCCGGCGTGCTCGTCCGCATCGCGTGCTTCGATGACACGGAGGGCGGTGGTGGGCAATGGCGGCGACTGCATGGGCGGGCGATGAATGTGTGCGGAATGTAGACCAAGGCAGTCGCACCGTGAAGGTGCGCAATGCAGGTTTGCCGATTTTTGATACCGGCTTGCCATCCGACTGCCTACATTCACCGCTAGCAAACCCCATGCCGGCGCGCATGGGTGCACTTTCTCAATCCATGTTGGAGGAACCACATGTCAACGTCACAACCCTCATCGGGCGCCCATGCGCTCAAGCCTGTGCTCAGCACCTTGCAGCTCTGGGGCATCGCAGTCGGGCTGGTGATTTCCGGCGAATACTTCGGCTGGAGTTTCGGCTGGGCCTCTGCCGGTACTTTGGGTTTCACCGTCACCGCCCTGTTTATCGCGGCGATGTACACCACCTTCATCTTCAGCTTCACCGAGCTGACCACGGCCATTCCCCATGCCGGCGGCCCCTTCGCCTACAGCAAACGTGCCTTCGGCCCCACCGGCGGCTACTTGGCCGGAGCGGCCACCCTGGTGGAGTTTGTGTTTGCACCGCCCGCCATTGCATTGGCGATTGGTGCCTACCTGAACGTGCAGTTCCCGTCGCTGGACCCCAAGCTGGCAGCTTTGGGCGCCTACCTGGTGTTCATGACGCTCAACATTGTCGGCGTGCAGATTGCTGCCACGTTCGAGTTGTTCATCACCATCATCGCGATCTTTGAATTGCTGGTGTTCATCGGCGTGGTGTCGCCCGGCTTCTCCATGGCCAACTTCACCAAGGGCGGCTGGTCCGGACAGGACGACTTCAGCTGGGCTGCGATCCCCGGCATGTTTGCCGCCATTCCATTTGCCATCTGGTTCTTCCTGGCGATTGAAGGCGTGGCCATGGCAGCCGAAGAAGCCAAGGATCCCAAGCGCTCCATCCCGATTGCCTATATCACCGGCATCCTGACCTTGGTGGTGCTGGCTGTGGGCGTCATGGTGTTTGCCGGCGGCGCGGGTGACTGGACCAAGCTGGCCAACATCAATGACCCGCTGCCCCAAGCCATGAAGCTCATCGTGGGTGAAAACAGTGGTTGGTTGCACATGCTGGTGTGGTTGGGCCTGTTCGGTCTGGTGGCGTCCTTCCACGGCATCATCCTGGGCTATTCACGCCAGATCTACGCTTTGTCCCGCGAGGCCTTCCTGCCTTCGTACTTTGCCAAAGTGCATCCCCGCTTCAAGACACCGCACCGCGCCATCCTGGCTGGTGGTGTGGTCGGCATTGCGGCCATCTACAGTGATTCTTTGATCACTATTGGCGGCCAGTCCCTGACCGCGAACATCGTCACCATGTCAGTGTTCGGCGCCATCCTGATGTACATCCTCAGCATGCTCAGCCTGTTCAAGCTGCGCAGTACCGAACCCGGCATGGCACGTCCTTTCCGTGCACCGCTGTATCCCTTCTTCCCGGCGTTTGCCCTGTTCGGCGCGCTGGTGTGCATGGCCACCATGATCTACTACAACCCCTTGATCTTCGGTTTGTTTGTGGGCTTCCTGGTGCTGGGGTACGTCTACTTTAAGATGACCGGACAGCAACGTGCAGATGCCATGCCCCAAGGCATGAGCGCCCCTGCCGCCAAGTAATCACTGCACCTTTGCTACCTGCCACTTCTTTGAATCACTGACGTGCCAAGCCACCCATACCAGCACACCGTCGCAAGCCATGTCTATGGTTTTCGGGACCTCAAAGACCTGATGGCCAAGGCCACGCCCTTGCGCTCAGGTGACTTGCTGGCCGGGGTGGCTGCGCACACGGCGCAGGAACGGGCTGCTGCCCAGATGGCCTTGGCAGAGCTGCCCTTGCGCATCTTCCTGACCGAGGCCTTGGTGCCCTACGAATCAGACGAAGTTACCCGCTTGATTCTGGATACCCATAGTGCGCAAGCGTTTGCGCCGGTGAGCCACCTCACGGTGGGGGATTTCCGCAACTGGCTGCTCAGTGATGCGGCAGACACGCAGGCCCTCACGGCACTGGCACCCGGCATCACGCCCGAAATGGCCGCCGCCGTGAGCAAGCTCATGCGCAACCAGGACCTGATTCTGGTGGCCAAGAAGTGCCGGGTGGTGACGGCATTCCGCAACACCATCGGCCTGCCCGGCCGCATGGCGACGCGCCTGCAGCCCAATCACCCCACGGATGACGCCACCGGCATCGCCGCCAGCCTGCTGGACGGCTTGCTGTACGGCAGCGGGGACGCCGTGATCGGCATCAACCCCGCGACCGACAACGTGGCCCAGGTGATGAAGCTGGTGCACATGATGGCCGATGTCATCGCGCACTACGACATCCCGACCCAAAGCTGTGTGCTCACCCATGTGACCAATACCATCCAGGCGATTGAGCGCGGTGCGCCGGTGGACTTGGTGTTCCAGTCCATAGGCGGCACCGAGGCGACCAACAGCAGCTTCGGCTTGAACCTCGCCATGCTGGCCGAGGCACGCAGTGCAGCCCTCTCGCTGAACCGTGGCACGGTGGGCGACAACGTGATGTATTTCGAAACCGGGCAGGGCAGTGCCCTGTCGGCCAATGCCCACCATGGCATAGACCAGCAAACCTGCGAGGCGCGCGCCTACGCGGTGGCGCGTGCGTTCAAGCCGCTGCTGGTCAACACCGTGGTCGGCTTCATAGGCCCTGAGTACCTGTTTGATGGTAAGCAGATCATCCGTGCGGGGCTGGAAGACCACTTCTGCGCCAAGCTGCTGGGCCTGCCCATGGGCTGCGACGTCTGCTACACCAACCACGCCGAAGCCGACCAGAACGACATGGATGTGTTACTCACCCTGCTGGGGGCGGCGGGCTGCAACTTCGTGATGGGCATTCCGGGCTCGGACGACATCATGCTGAACTACCAGACCACGTCGTTCCACGACGCCCTGTATACGCGCAAGGTGCTGGGCTTGCGGCCTGCGCCCGAATTCGAGGCCTGGTTGCAGCGCATGAACATCTTTCAAGGGCAGGGCGCCGACTTGGTGCTGCCGCCGGGACTGCCCGCTGCGTTCGAACAAGCCTTGTTACCCTTGGCCTGAGGTGGTGCATGTCTGAAAAACAATCGTCGGTCACCGCCAACCCGTGGGCGGCATTGCGCCAATTCACCGATGCCCGCATTGCCTTGGGCCGCTCCGGCGTGAGCTTGCCCACGAGCGCGCATCTTGCGTTTCAACTGGCCCATGCCCAGGCACGCGACGCCGTGCATCGCGGCTTGGATGGCCCGGCCTTATCAGAGCATCT
The DNA here is from genome assembly GCF_032191775.1 of Rhodoferax mekongensis. Taxonomy (NCBI): domain Bacteria; kingdom Pseudomonadati; phylum Pseudomonadota; class Betaproteobacteria; order Burkholderiales; family Comamonadaceae; genus Rhodoferax; species Rhodoferax mekongensis. The sequence continues at coordinate 1,148,052 of NZ_CP132507.1, forward strand.
GAGCGCTGCCTGGCCGGGTCTGCCTAGCACCGTGCTCCAACTGCACAGCGCTGCGACGGACCGCAACCACTACCTGCAACGCCCCGATCTGGGGCGCCGTTTGGATCTTGCATCGCGCGATCTGTTGGCCCCTTCGAAAGGCACCCTGGAGGAACGGCCGTTCGATGTGGCGTTTGTGATCGCAGACGGCCTGTCTGCCTTGGCTATTGAGCAAAACGCGGCACCGTTTTTGGCGGCTTTGCATCAGCGCATGGCGGGTGAAGATTGGAAAGTCGCGCCCCTGTGTGTGGTGCGCCAAGCCCGCGTTGCCATCGGCGATGAAATAGGGCAGGCACTGGGTGCGAAGGCGGTGGTGGTGCTGATCGGGGAGCGCCCCGGTTTGAGCTCACCGGACAGCATGGGCCTGTATCTGACCTGGATGCCCCGCGTAGGGCTGACGGACGCGAGCCGCAATTGCATTTCCAATGTGCGGCCAGCCGGATTGGCGTATGGAGAGGCAGCCTACAAGTTGCACTTTCTGCTCACCGAATCCCGTCAGCGCCAGCTCTCCGGGGTGGAGCTCAAAGATGAGACCGCCACAGCGGCCACTGCCCTGAACGCAGGCCACGGCAACTTCCTGCTGAAATAAGCCGCAGCCCTTTGCGTAAGGTCAGGCGGGCAAATAGCCTTCGACAGACAGGTAGCGCTCGCCGGTGTCGTAGTTGAAGCCCAGCACGGTGCTGCCTGCGGGGATCTCGGGCAGTTTCTGCGCAATCGCGGCCAAAGTGGCGCCGCTGGAAATGCCGACCAGCAATCCTTCTTCACGCGCGCTACGGCGGCCGTACTCACGGGCTGTTTCGGCTTCGACCTGAATCACGCCATCCAGCAGATCCGTCTTCAGGTTTTTTGGGATAAAGCCTGCGCCAATGCCTTGAATCGGGTGGGGTGCGGGTGCACCACCGCTGATCACGGGGGAGGCAGTTGGCTCCACGGCAAACACCTTGAGCTGCGGCCATTTGGCTTTGAGCACTTGGGCCACACCACTCAGGTGTCCGCCGGTGCCCACGCCGGTGATGATGTAGTCCACGCCTTGGGGGAAGTCGTTGGCGATTTCGAGCGCGGTGGTGCGCACGTGTACGTCGATGTTGGCGGGGTTCTCAAACTGCTGGGGAATCCAGGCGCCGGGGGTCTGGGCCTTGAGTTCTTCGGCGCGGGCGATGGCGCCCTTCATGCCTTTCTCGCGCGGGGTCAGGTCGAAGCTGGCGCCGTAGGCCAGCATCAGGCGGCGGCGCTCAATCGACATGCTGTCGGGCATGACCAGAATCAGTTTGTAGCCCTTGACCGCTGCGACCAGGGCCAGGCCCACGCCGGTGTTGCCGGAGGTGGGTTCAATGATGGTGGCGCCGGGCTGCAGCGCGCCGCTGCGTTCTGCGTCTTCGATCATGGCCAGGGCGATGCGGTCCTTGATGGAGCCGCCCGGGTTGGTGCGCTCGCTTTTTACATACACCTTGTGGCTGTTGCCGAACAGCTTGTTGATGCGGATGTGGGGCGTGTTGCCAATGGTTTGCAGGACGTTATCGAATGCCATGGTGTGTCTCCGTGATGGGGTATGAACCCAAATATTCTGAAGCAAAGTGCGGAATTCCTTGCGACAGTTTGTGCATATCGATATTCCTGCTCCGGCAGGACCGATAATCGGGGGGTGAAGCCCGCCAGACCACCGCTGGTGCAATTCTGGAAACAGAGCACTGGAGGAACGTCCGGACTGCATAGGGCAGCGTAGCAGCTAACGGCTGTCCACCGACAAGTCGGCCACGCAAGTGGAAGGCCCTAAGGTGAGGATTAGAGCAACAGAGACGAGCCGATTCAGTTCGGGTGAAACGGGCAATCTCTACGCGCAGCAATACCAAGTAGGCACACGTTGACGGGGCCCCCGGAGTGTGCGGGTAGGTAGCATCGAGCCGTCCGGGTGACCGGCGGCCCAGAGTAATGGTGGTCACGTGGGGGAAACCCCATGCACAGAATCCGGCTTATCGGTGGGCTTCACACTTTATTTGTTGTATGGTCGAGTCTTCACAGTGTTTTTGGCGGAGGCTTTATGCGACCGATTCTGGAACTGTTGGAGAAACACGGGGGCTCAGTCTGGAGCCTGAACCCGGATGACAGCGTCTACCAGGCGCTCGAAATGCTGGCCGACTGCAATGTTGGCGCGCTCATGGTGATGGATGGCGACAAGTTGGTCGGCATTTTCTCGGAGCGGGACTACACCCGAAAAATCGCACTGGCTGGCCGATCTTCCAAAGACACCAAGGTGAGAGACATCATGACCTCGCAGGTCATGGTGGTCGGCCCCAAGACGCGCACCCAGGAGTGCATGGCCTTGATGAGCCAGAAAAAGATCCGCCACTTGCCGGTAGTCGACGGCACCAAGGTGCTGGGCATGATCTCTATCCGTGACTTGATGGATGACATCATCAAGGACCACGAACAGACGATCAGCCAGCTGCAGAGCTACATCGCGAGCTGACGCGCTCTTAAAACTTCTCCCAGCCCGCGAGGTACCGCCATTGCCCGACCGGCAGGTCGGACAGCGCAACGCGCCCCAGCCGGATGCGTTTCATTCCCAGAATCTGCAGCCCGGCTTTTTCGCACAGAAAGGCAATCAGTCCTGGGTGTGAGCCCTTAATGGCAAAGCGCAGGCGGCTGGACTCCGGGGTGGTGCTGTTCACACTGACTTTCACCTGAGGCAGGTCCAAACGCTCATCTTTGAGCGCGTAGCCGATAGGCTTGAGCGCATCAGGCTGCACCTCCCCCTTCACCTCGACCAGGAATTCGTGTTCCATGGTGGACATGTCCTCGGTGAGCTTGCGGGTGGTCCGCCAGTCCTGGGTGAAGACCACCAGGCCGGTAGCGCCGGTCTCCAACTCCACATCTGCTTCAAGGTGGTGGAAGTGACGCTTGAGCACGCGGGTGTCAGTCGGGTCACCTTCCCAATGGTTGGCAGGGGTCAGCAGCGCACGGGCATTTGCCGGAGGCACTTTGCGTCCCGGTGCGCCCGTGCGTGCCGGGCTGCCGGCGTTCAGCGGAGTTAGTTCTTCCAGTCCGTCGGTGTGGCCGGCCGGCTTGTTCAGCAACAGGGTGACCGGTGTGAGTTCCATCAGGCTGGCGTTGGGGTCCAGGGTGATGGTTTCCCTGTCTACTCGGTGCTGGGGTTCTTCCACCACCACACCATTGACCTGCACCCAGCCGCCTTCAATGTATTGCTCGGCTTCCTTGCGGGAACAGTCTTTGAGTTGCATGACTTTTTTGGACAGGCGCTCGCCCGTATCCGGCAAGGGCTTGGGGGGCGTGCGCGGGCGTGGTACCGGTCCCTCACCGGAGCGCGCGGGTCGGGCGTTCGGCGTGTGGGTACCTGCCGGGCGCGCAGCACTGGGTCGCGGTGCTCCTGCTCGGGGTGGGCTTGCAGGGCGGGAGGCGCCTGTGCGGGCCGTGGCGGCAGGTGCGCGTGCGGCAGAGGGGGGCGGCCGTGGAGTCGGTGCCTTGCGCACTGTCTTGGCGGCCGGTTTGAGCTTCAGTGTGGTGCGGGTCATGGCCGGCCTTTTTCGTTATCCAGTGCGTAAATGCGTTCCACATGGGCCAGCAGGGAGCGTTTGGCCACCGGCCAGATGCGCGGGTCTACATCGTCGTAGGCCAGGGGCAGCCAGTCGTCCAGGCTGCCTTGGGGGTTGGCTTGCATGACAGCGGCAATTTTGGCTTCGCGCGCCAGGCGGTGCGCCTTGAGCTTGGCAATGGCCTCGCCCGCTCCGTCAATGACATGGCCGTGGGCCGGCAGGATGTATTGCGCCTGGTAGTCGCGGCAGGCAGCGGCCAGTGCGTCCAGTGAATCCAGATAGTCCCGCATGTTGCCGTCCGGCGGGTCGATGACCGTGGTGCTGCCATTCAAGATGTGGTCACCACTGAAGAGCAGGCCGTCCTCCTCCAGCAGCAGGCAGACGTGATTGGCAGCATGGCCGGGGGTGTAAATCACCTGCAGGGTATGCACAGATTTGAGTGCGGTTTCGACCTCTGGCGCAGGCAGCATATGTGCGAGCAGCTCCTGATTTAATAGCGGTCGGTCCGGGGTGAATGCACTGGCGGCGCGTGCGGTGGGTGCTGAGGGCAGGCCCAGAATCGGCGGGCCGCCCTGGCACAGGGCCTGTAGCGGAGCCGCGCCGGGCGAGTGGTCGGGGTGCGAATGGGTGCACACAATGCGCAGGATGTTGCCGCCACTGCCGTCTTCAAACGCAGCCGCCTGCCACAGGCGCTGCAGGTGGTCGGCGTCGGCGGGGCCGGGGTCAATGACGGTGTAGCCGGTGGCGGGTTCGCCCACCAGGTAGCTGTTGGTGCCGGGGCCTGTCATCACGCCGGGGTTGGGGGCGGTGAGGCGCATTACATGGCGCATCAGGGGCACGGGTCTGTCGGTTTGCCAGGCATCAAGGAGCGAGGCGGCGGCCGGCGAGAGTTCGCCGGGCAGAAGGTGGGTGGGTCTGGCCATGCGGCGGATTGTGCAGCCAAACGGGGATAATGAACGGATGCGAATCCAGTTCACCAAAATGCAGGGCGCGGGCAACGACTTCGTGGTGCTCGACGAAACCAAGGGTCGCTTGGGCCTGACCTCTGCGCATTACCGCTTTCTGGGCGATCGCCACTTCGGCGTGGGGGCCGACCAGATTCTCACGGTGCGCCCTTCGCCCGCTGAGGGCATCGACTTCGAATACGTGATTCACAACGCCGATGGCAACGAGGTTGAACAGTGCGGCAATGGCTCCCGCTGCTTCGCCCGCTTTGTGCGCGACCAAGGCCTGACCGGCAAAGACCGCATCCGCGTCAAAACCATGAAGGGCGTGATCGAACCCTTGCTCACCCCCGATGGCCGCGTGACGGTGGACATGGGCGAACCAGTGTTCAACCCGGCTGACATTCCTTTTGACGAAAGTGGCCTGAGTCTGCAAGCCATGGGTTCATGGGGAAATTGGCCTCTGGCGCCCGTCGAATCTGCGCAAGCAGCTCCTCTTTTGGTAGCAACGGTATCTATGGGCAACCCCCATGCGGTCACGCTGGTGGCTGATGTGGATGCTGCACCTGTCGCCACACTGGGCCCGCAGGTGCAGGCCAACCCGCGCTTTACCCAAGGTGTGAACGTAGGCTTTTTGCAGGTGGTGAGCCGCAGCCAGGTGCGCTTGCGCGTGTACGAGCGCGGTGTGGGCGAGACGCTGGCCTGTGGCACGGGCGCCTGCGCGGCCGTGGTGGCCGGTATCCGTCTCGGCCTGCTGGACGCACGTGTGGATGTGCAGACCCGTGGCGGCATGCTGACCATTGCCTGGGACGGCATGGGCGCCTCTGTTTTCATGACCGGCCCCGCCACCACGGTTTTCCGTGGCGAAATTGATTTACCCGAATAACCTGAACCCGCAGACCATGACTCCACCTCTGAACCAAGCCTTGGGCAATCCCATCACCGAAGACGACATTGCCAACTATTTGGTGAACAACCCCGACTTCTTCCAGCGCCACGCGGAGTTGCTGGCCACGGTGCAGTTCACCAGCCCGCACAGCCACCGCGCAGTGAGCTTGCAGGAGCGCCAGGCCGAGATGCTGCGCGAGAAGATCAAATTGCTGGAGCAGCGCATCATGGAAATGATCCGCCACGGCAACGAGAACGTGATGCTGTCCGACAAGATCCTGCGCTGGGCGCGCTCGCTGTTCCTCACCATCAACCCGGCCGAGTTGCCCGTGGAGATCGTGCGCGAAATCAAGGACCAGTTCGCCGTCCCGCAAGTGGGCTTGCGTGTCTGGGGCGTGGCTGAGGGCTTTGCTGCTTTGCCGGCGGCCCAGGAGGTCAGTGAAGATGCCAAGGTATTCGCCACTTCTTTGAATGAACCTTTCTGCGGCCTGAATACCGGTTTCGAGGCCGTGAGCTGGCTGGAAGAGCCGGGTACTGTCAGCTCGCTGGCGCTGATCCCTCTGCGCAGTGGCATGGCCGGCAGTCAGGCGCCCGCCTTCGGAATGCTGGTGCTGGCCTCGGGCGACGCGCAGCGTTTCAACAGCGGCATGGGCACGGACTTCCTGGCCCGCATCGGCGAAATCGCCAGCGCTGCGCTGTCCCGCCTGCGTTAAGCCATTCCCAACCCGCCATGACTGCGGACGACTCGGCACTGGTGGAGAAATACCTGGAGTTCGTCCGCGTCGAAAAGCGCTTGGCCGCGCGCACGGTGGAGTTGTATTCGCTGGATCTGGGGCGGCTGTCTGAGCAGGCCACGCGGGCCGGCGTAGCCTTGAGAGACGTCAGAAATCACCACATCCGCCGCTGGGTTGCCCAGATGCACAGCGCCGGGCGCAGCGGGCGAGGCATCGCACTCATTCTGTCGGGATGGCGCGGCTTTTATGCCTGGCTGGGCCGCGAAGGCTTGGTGAGCAGCAACCCGGTGCAGGATGTGCGCTCGCCCAAGGCGCCCAAACCATTGCCCAAAGCGCTGGCGGTGGATGACGCGGTGCAGTTTGCAGATTTTGAAAGTGATGACAACGCGTGGCTGGAAGCCCGCGATGCCGCCATCGTCGAACTGCTCTATGGAAGCGGCCTGCGCGTCGGAGAGTTGGTAGGGCTGGATGTAGTAGCCGGCAAAGATGCCAAGGGCTGGATCGACATGCAGGCCGCAGAGGCCCATGTGCTGGGGAAAGGTTCCAAGCGCCGCAGTGTGCCGGTGGGTGCCACGGCCATGCAGGCCTTGCAGCGTTGGTTGGAGTTGCGTGGCCCTTCGGGTACCGCCACCGCGGCCCCTGTAGATGCAGCAGGCTCCCATGCAGCCTCCGCGCTCTTCATCGGTCGCAACGGCACGCGCTTGACTGCACAAAGTGTGTGGCAGCGGCTCAAGCGGCGCAGCCAGCTGGCGGGCCTGAATGTGCCGGTGCACCCGCACATGCTGCGCCACTCGTTTGCCAGCCACGTGTTGCAAAGCAGTGGCGACTTGCGCGGCGTGCAGGAGCTGCTGGGTCACGCCAATATCACCACCACGCAGGTCTATACCCGTTTGGACTTTCAGCATCTGGCCAAGGCCTACGACGCTGCGCATCCGCGCGCCAAACTCAAGCGGCAGCCCTGATGTGGAGCATGAGCGGCTACCTCTTTTTCTTAAAAAGTTTTCGGTTTCTTGAAAGTTGCCAAAACGCGGTATATAATCATGGGCTTGTAACGCGGGAATAGCTCAGTTGGTAGAGCGCAACCTTGCCAAGGTTGAGGTCGAGAGTTCGAGACTCTTTTCCCGCTCCAAATTCACCCTCAGGGGTTTCAAAAAAGGTCAGCAGTTTGCTGGCCTTTTTTGTTTTCCGGGCCAGTCTGTCCAAGAGCAAGACCCGCCCGCACCTCCAAGCGACAATAGCCCCCATGAAAACCATTCGATTGCGCGCCGGTAAAGAGCGCTCCTTGTTGCGCCGCCACCCTTGGATTTTTGAATCCGCCATCGCCAAAGGCGGCGGAGATAGCGGGGAGACGGTTCGCGTCGAGTCGGCTGAGGGGGCTTTTCTGGGGTGGGCGGCGTTCAGTCCTCAGTCCAAGATCCGGGCGCGTGTTTGGAGTTTTGATGAAAAGCAGCGCATTGATGCTAGCTTTTTTATAGCTGCTTGTGCACAAGCCATCAGCGCCAGAGCCCGATTTGACATACAAAGCGACGGCGTGCGCCTGATCCACGGCGAGTCGGATGGATTGCCTGGTTTGATCGTGGACCGTTACGGTGACACGCTGGTGGCGCAGTTCACCTCGGCCGGTGTGGAGAAGTGGAAGCCCGCCATTGCGGATGCCTTGCTCAGTGCCACCGGGCTGACCAAGCTCTACGAGCGCTCGGATGCCAGCAGCCGCGCCCTGGAGGGCCTGCCCGAGGCTACCGGCTGGTTGCGTGGCGAAGGGGCGACGGACCTGGTGTTGCGCGAGCATGACTGGAAGTTGGCCCTGAGCATCGCCGAAGGCCACAAAACCGGCTTTTATCTGGACCAGCGCGACAGCCGGCACAAATTTGCCCAGTACACCCGCCGCCTCGGTTTCCAGCGGGTGCTGAACTGCTACTGCTACACCGGCGGATTCTCGGTGGCGGCTCTGGCAGGCGGCGCCGGGCACGTGACCTCGATCGATTCCAGTGGCCCGGCCATCGAAAAAGCCAAGGCCAACGTCGCACTGAATGGCTTTGATGCGGCGCGTACCACTTTTATGGATGCGGATGTGAATGCCTCACTGCGCGCTTTTGCGGCCGAGGGGCGCACCTTTGACGCCATCATTCTGGATCCGCCCAAGTTTGCGCCGACCGTGGCGCATGCTGAGCGTGCGGCACGGGCGTACAAGGACATCAATCGGCTGGCCTTCAAGCTGCTGGAGCCGGGCGGCGTGCTGTTCACTTACAGCTGTTCGGGAGGCATCAGTGCGGACTTGTTCCACAAAATCATTGCCGGGGCAGGCTCCGACGCGGGTGTGGACGGCTTTATCACTGAGCGCATGGGCGGAGCTCCGGACCATCCGATGACCATCGCCTTCCCGGAAGGCGAGTACCTTAAGGGCTTGGTCGTGATGCGGCGACAAGCCTGACACCGACAAGTCTTGAATTGCTGACTACACTCCCCAGTTGCTTCTTTTGCGCTGCACCATTTTTGGAAATTGAACGATGAGCTTGATTCCCGCCACCATCCTGACCGGTTTTCTGGGTTCCGGTAAAACCACTTTGCTCAAGCGCGTGCTGGCTGAGGCCCACGGTCAGAAGATCGCCGTCATCGAAAACGAGTTCGGTGAAGAGAACATCGACAGTGACATTCTGGTGAGTGACACCAACGAGCAGATCATCCAGATGAGCAATGGCTGTGTGTGCTGCACCATCCGCGAAGACTTGCGAACCACGCTGAAAGACCTCGCTGAAAAAAAGCGCAAGGGTGAGCTGGACTTCGAGCGCGTCGTGATTGAAACCACTGGCGTGGCCGATCCCGGCCCGGTCGCCCAGACCTTTTTTATGGATGACGAGATCGCGGAGACTTATCTGCTGGACTCCATTCTGACGCTGGTAGACGCCAAGCATGCCGTGCAGCAGCTCAATGACCGCCAGGAAGCGCGCCGCCAGATCGGTTTTGCGGACCAGATATTCATCAGCAAGTCGGATCTGGTGTCCAAAGAGGAGCTGGATGCCCTGATGCACCGCATCAAGCATATGAACCCGCGTGCTCCGCAAAAAGCGGTGCACTTCGGCGAGGTGGCCATCAAAGAGGTGTTTGATCTGCGCGGCTTCAATCTGAACGCCAAGCTCGACATCGATCCGGATTTCCTGAAGGATGACGACCACCACCATGACCATGAACATGGCGAGCACTGTGATCACCCTTCCCACGCTCACGACCACGCGGCCCACGGGCACCACCACCATCATGAAGACGATGTGAAGAGCTTTGTGTTCAAGTCGGATCGTCCGTTTGACCCCGCCAAGCTGGAAGATTTTCTGGGGGCCATCGTCAACATCTATGGCCCGCGCATGCTCCGCTACAAAGGCGTGCTCTATATGAAGGGTACCGAGCGCAAGGTAATTTTCCAGGGCGTACACCAATTGATGGGCAGCGATCTGGGACCCGCCTGGGCGGAGGGGGAGGCCCGAATGAGCAAGATGGTGTTTATCGGCATCGACTTGCCCAAAGACATCTTCTTGCAAGGCATGGAGCAATCCTTGGTGTAACGGCTCAAAGTCGAGAGGGTAGGGCGCCTTATGTTTGTCTCGCTTTTGCAACTAATGGGTTTTCCCATGGGTAAGCCTGTACACTCGCGCGCCGAAGAAACCCGCTCTGACAAGCCCCTCAAAGGGCGCAAAGCGACTGCAGCCACCAGCGACCATGTGCAGGCCGAACCTGCCAGGAGACAAGAAGTGAACGCGAAATCCGGGAAAGATAGCAAGGTGAAACCAGCCCCCAGCAAAGCTAAACCTGTTGCGAAAAAGGCTGCCACTGCCAAAGCTGCCACCAAGGCTGCTGCAGCCAAAACTCCTGCCAAACCAGCTGTAAAAGCAGCTGCAAAAGCCCCTATCGCTACCAAATCGAGCAGCAAAGCCGCTGTCAAAACCGTGGTTTCTGCCCCTGTGAAAACTCCCGCCAAAGCCGCTGCCAAAGCGCCCTCCAAGACCGCTCCTGCAGTCGCCAAGTCCACCGCTAAAGCATTGGAAAAAGCGCCCGTCGCTGCGACAAGTAAAATCAAGCTTGCGACAGCTAAGTCGGTGGCGAAGTCCGTCGAAGTGACCAAAGAATTGCCCGCAACTCCCGTGCGTGCTGCGCCCGCGGTGGCTGCCGTCTCAACAGTTCCAGCCAAAGCAGGACGGCCTTCATCCCGTCTGGCCCAGCTGACGGTCCCGTCGATGGCGCAAACTGTAGCTTCCACAGCTGCAAAAGCGAGTTATAACCAAACCATGTCTTCCCCAGTCATTGCTCCTGTGATACCTGCCATCGTGAAAAAAGACGCCAAATTAGCCAACAACTGGAAAAGCAAAACGGTTGCCGAATTGTCGGACGCCGAGTTGTTGGCGATGCCTGACTCGGAATACATGAATGAGGTGCAACTTGCGTATTTCCGCCTGAAGCTCTCCAACCTCAAGCGCGACATCCTGACCAGCGCTGGCGAAACCACGGAACACCTGCGGGAAGATACCTCTGTGGTCCCAGATCCTGCAGACCGCGCCACCATTGAAGAAGAGCATGCTCTGGAGTTGCGTACCCGCGACCGTGAACGCAAGTTGCTGAAGAAGATCGAACAATCGATTGCACGCATTGATGCAGGCGATTACGGTTATTGCGATGAAACCGGTGAGCCCATCGGCGTAGGCCGCTTGTTGGCACGTCCCACGGCGACCTTGTCGCTGGAGGCGCAGCAGCGCCGAGAGCTCAAGCAGAAGATGTTCGGGGACTGAAGTCCCGATTACTGCGCACATCCTTATCCGCTATGGCAACCAAAGACGAACGACCAGGCTTACTTTCCAAGGTGGCGATGTTCGTTCGCAATCCGACCAAAGACTGGTCGGAGTTGTCCCGTACGGAAACCGAGCCGGATAGCAGCTATGACAAACAGGCCTTGAAGGCCATGATTGAGCGCAAGCGGCAAAATGATTTCGTCCGCAAGCGAGAGTTCGATCAACTGCGAAAGCTGCGTAATCGCGACCCCTCTGCGGCGGCCAATCTGGCTCGTCCGTCATTCTTCCAGAGTAGTATCCCGACCGACCCCGATGGACGTGCGGTGACGCTGAAGAAGATTGATGAAATCGAAGCCCAGATGTCCAAGCAGTGGTGGAAAGGCAAGCAAGAGGCTGCGGCTATGCAGGGCGCAGGACCGACAGCACCACAAAGCATCCCGACTTCCTTCCCGTCAGATTCTAGCCCGGGATCGCATACGTCTGTGGATGCACCGATCTCAATTCCTTCTGTGTTTGAGTCGACAGAATCCACTGGTTTGAGGGTGTTGAACACCGTCCGAGATCCGGCGCCCTCCACCGAATATGCCCCAACTGAGATGGGCTCCGGCATGCCGCCCATGTCTTCCCATGTTCCCTTGGTGCCGGTGGTGAAGGGCCCAGTAACCCATATCACGGCAGATCCTTCCGAATTGAGCTTTTCCACCTCCAAGCTTTTTGCCATGGACGTGGCGGATATGACCACTGATCCGGAGTTGGAAGAAGCGGCCATACGCTTCGCCAATGGAGATGACGCTGGTGCAGAAGCTGGTCTCATACAAGCGCTGGGCCGAGGTCATCCGGATGCAGAGGTCGCTTTCAATTGGGCCGCTGCGCTTATGGACCTGTACCGCGCCACCCAGAATCGGGACCGGTTTGATTGGGCCACCGTGGAATATGCGCATCTTTGGAATGGTCGGGTGCCGGGTTGGGAGGTATTGCAGCTTGACGCCAATCAAGGCATGGATACGACCGCTGCGGCACCGTTTGTCCCTGAGCCTGTAGAGGGTGAGTTCGGACCTGCGGCCGCCATGTGGGATAGTCCTTCGGTCTTGACCGTGGATGGCATGGAGTCCCTGCGCATGGTCTTGTCCAGCAATCCCATGCCGTGGACATTGACGTGGGGGCGGCTACAGCGCATCGAATCCGAAGCCATGCCTTTGCTCTCAGGGCTCTTTGCGAGTTTGTGTGACGAACCGGTGTCCTTGCGCTTTGGCGGTGCTGAGAAGCTCCTGCAGGCCTTGCGCAACCTGACTCCATCCGGTGACCGAGCGGTGGATTCTGCGTGGTGGACGGTTCGCCTCAATGCCTTGCGTGCCATGCAGTTGCTCGATGAGTTTGAATTGGTGGCACTTGACTACTGTGTGACCTATGAGGTTTCGCCGCCCGCATGTGAGCCTGCCAAATGCAACTACGCGGTATGGGCTGCGCCCTCTGTCGCACGGTCGACATCGGACTTTATTGCCACGGTACCCATGGGGTTGGATTCGGTCACGATTTCCAGTCAGGAACTTCGTGGCGAAGTGCTTGGGGATGCCATGACCGTTCTGGCGGGCATCGATGGCGCGCGTGATGCGTCCAACAGCATTGCCGTGTCCTGCCGCTACCTTGTGCGGGTCGATTTTTCTGCTGCCGGCAGCATTCTCAATTGGGTTGCCATGCGCCAAGCCGAGGGCTGCATGGTGCAATTCCAGGATGTACACCGGCTTGTAGCCGCGTTCTTCAACGTGATCGGTATCAGCGAGCACGCACGCGTCATTCCCCGTTCGCTCTAAGGCGAACGCAGCAAGCCGGCGAGTGCCCGGCTTGCTTTTCTTGCAACCATCCTCATTTATCCGCCATGGAACAATTTCACGGAACGACCATCATCAGTGTGCGTCGTCAGACCCCAACCGGTATGCAAGTGGCCATCGGTGGCGACGGGCAAGTGACGCTTGGCAATATTGTGATCAAGGGTACGGCCCGTAAAGTACGCAAGCTTTACCACGGCAAGGTCTTGGCGGGATTTGCGGGTGCCACGGCTGACGCATTCACCTTGTTTGAACGTTTTGAAGCCAAGCTTGAAAAGCACCAAGGGCACTTGGTGCGTGCGGCCATTGAACTCACCAAGGATTGGCGCACTGACCGCGTCTTGCGCAAGCTGGAGGCGATGCTGGCGGTGGCAGACAAAGATGCGTCGCTCATCATTACCGGCAACGGGGATGTGCTGGAGCCTGAAAACGGGATTGTGACAATTGGTTCCGGTGGCGCTTATGCGCAAGCAGCGGCCGTGGCCTTGCTTAACCACTCGGAATTGTCGGCTGCCGACATTGTGAAGCGCTCCCTGGAAATTGCCGGCGAGTTGTGCATTTACACGAACATGAACCACACCATTGAAACCCTCTAAGCAGGGTTGCCGCTTTCAATTTTTATGCAAACACTTACGCCTCAAGGCATTGTTGCCGAATTGGATAAACACATTGTCGGGCAGGCGCAAGCCAAGCGCGCCGTCGCCATTGCGTTACGCAACCGGTGGCGCAGGCAGATGGTGGAGGGCACTCTCCGCACGGAAATCACGCCCAAAAACATTCTGATGATTGGTCCTACTGGCGTGGGTAAGACCGAGATTGCCAGACGCTTGGCCCGTTTGGCCGACGCACCCTTCATCAAGGTGGAAGCGACGAAGTTCACCGAAGTCGGCTACGTGGGCAAGGACGTAGACGCCATCATCCGCGATCTTGCAGAGATTGCAGTCAAACAGACGCGCGAGTCAGAAAAAGCCAAGGTCCGCGCGCGGGCCGAAGATGCTGCTGAAGACCGCATCCTGGATATCCTGATTCCAACGCCGCGGGCAGACTTCGGTTCTCTCTCTACGGCTGAGACTCCAGAAAATGCTACACGCCAGGCTTTTCGCAAGAAGCTGCGTGAGGGGCAATTGGCAGACCGCGAGATAGAGTTGGAAGTGGCTGCGCCCGCGCCCAGCCTGGACGTGATGGGGCCAGCCGGAATGGAGGAGATGACCGAACAGATTCGCGGTTTGTTCGGTCAAATGGGGCAGGGCAAGAAGCAAACCCGCAAGCTCCGTATTGAGGATGCCGCCAAGCTGCTCGCCGATGAAGAGGCTGCCAAGTTGGTCAATGAGGAAAACGTCAAGACTCAGGCCATCCAAATGCTTGAGCAGAACGGCATTGTCTTTATTGACGAGATCGACAAGGTCACCTCGCGCAGTGAAGGCAGTGGCGCAGAGGTTTCCCGTCAGGGTGTCCAGCGGGACCTTTTGCCTCTGGTGGAGGGCACCACGGTGTCCACAAAATACGGAATGGTAAAGACGGATCACATTCTCTTTGTGGCATCCGGTGCGTTCCATCTGAGCAAGCCCAGCGATCTGATTCCTGAGCTTCAAGGGCGCTTTCCCATTCGGGTGGAGTTGCAGTCGCTCTCGGTTCAAGACTTCGAGGCCATCCTGACCCAAACCCATGCTTCCCTGATCAAGCAATACCAGGCGCTATTGGCGACAGAAAGCGTGCAACTGCATTTCGCCGATGACGGCATTACCCGCTTGGCCCAGATCGCCTTCGATGTGAACGAGCGTACGGAGAATATTGGAGCCCGCCGCTTGTCCACCGTCATGGAGCGCCTGCTCGATGAGGTGAGCTTTGACGCCACTTCATTGGTCGGGCAAACGGTTCATATAGACGCAGCCTATGTCGACCAGCGTTTGGCAGCCCTGAGTCAAGACGAAGATTTGTCACGATTCATCCTGTAAGCGCGCAAGGACCGGATAAACGGTAGCTGCTTCAAGCATCACTTTCAGAGCCTCTGCTAAGTGCTTAATTTAGAACGCTTTTTAAGCTAGTGAAGCCTTCGAAAACGCGTCTAAGTCGTTGATTTCATTGGAAAATTTTCGCGCAAGCCCTGTTGCGAGCGTTCGATTTGCTGATACAGTGCAAAAAAGTGCAATTTAGTGGTGAAAAGTGCCGCCAAATTGCTGTTTCAACACTGCTGCAGCAAAAAGGTGTTTTTTCGTGTTCCAAGGGGCTTCGTCTCTCAGTCTTGATGCCAAGGGTCGCCTGTCGGTGCCGACACGGCATCGTGACGTCTTGAGTGCGACGGCTGCCGGACAGCTCACGATTACCAAGCACCCCCATGGTTGCTTGATGGTGTTCCCGCGCCCTGAGTGGGAAAAATTCCGTGAACGGATTGCGGCTTTGCCCATGTCCGCCCAGTGGTGGAAACGGATTTTTCTGGGCAATGCCATGGACGTGGAGATGGATGGCACCGGCCGTGTGCTGATTTCACCGGAATTGCGTGAGTCTGCCGGCATCGCCAAAGACACCATGCTGCTGGGCATGGGCAACCACTTTGAACTGTGGGACAAGGCCACGTACGACGAGCAAGAGGCGAAGGCCATGCAGGGTGAAATGCCCGACGTCTTCAAGGACTTCTCTTTTTAAGGCCACACGGTGGAAGCTCCTCGGACCCATACCACCGTATTGTTGAACGAAGCGGTAGATGCCTTGTTCAGTGATGGCGGCACCCCCTTTGACGCAGCTGCGCAAGCCACCTACGTGGATGCGACTTTCGGCCGGGGCGGCCACTCTCGCAGCATTCTCTCGCGCCTGGATCCTTCCGGCCGGCTGATCGCCTTTGACCGCGATCCTGAGGCCGTGGCCCAGGCAGCGCTCATTACGGATCCCCGCTTTTCCATTCGCCACGAAGGTTTCTCGAACCTCGGCGTCTTGCCGTCTGGCAGCGTGGGTGGCGTGCTGATGGACCTCGGTGTGAGTTCCCCACAGATCGATAGCCCGGAGCGGGGCTTCAGCTTCCGCTTCGACGGCCCGTTGGATATGCGCATGGACACCACGCGCGGTGAGAGTGTGGCCCAGTGGCTGGAAACGGCCGAGATCAATCAAATCGCGGAGGTGATACGTGAATATGGTGAAGAACGGTTTGCTGGGTCAATTGCAAAGGCGATTGTTGCTCGCCGACAGGAACGGGGCCCAATTTCAACCACCTCCGAGTTGGCCCAACTCGTGGCTGACACGGTCAAAACCCGCGAGCCGGGCCAGAACCCTGCAACGCGCACATTTCAGGCTTTTCGGATTTTCATCAACGCCGAGCTTGAGGAGTTGCAACAGGCGCTAGACGCCAGTCTGGAAGTCCTCCAGCCCGGCGGGCGTCTGGCTGTGATCAGCTTCCACTCTCTGGAAGACCGCATCGTCAAGCAGTTCATCGCCAAGCATTCCAAGGAGGAGTACGACCGCCGCGCGCCCTTTGCGGCTCCCAAGGTCATGAAGCTCAAGGCATTGGGGCGCATCAAGCCAAGCGCAGAAGAAGTGGCAGCCAACCCTCGCTCACGCAGTGCGATTCTGCGTGTGGCGCAAAGGATGCCGGCATGATGCGCATTAACTTGGTTCTCTTGGTGGCGGTGGTCTGCAGTGCGCTATATCTGGTGGGGATTCAGTACGAGTCGCGCCGCGTGTTTACTGAGTTGGACAAGGCGCGCGCCGATTCCCGCCGGCTGGAAACAGAGTTCGGCCGCTTGCAGGTTGCCAAGCGCGAACAGGCGACGTCTGCCCGCGTGGAGCAGCTCGCACGTGAAAAGCTCCAAATGCGCCAAGTGACGCCCGCCATCACCAGCTATGTCACCTACAGCGCACCTATGCCTCAAGCCGGCGCATCTGCAGCAAGGAAAGGCGCCCAGTGACACGTCGGGGTATTCAGTACACCTCCAGTCCTTTGCTGGCCAGCCGCACGCCGGTATGGCGCAGCAAGTTTGTGGTGGGCGCGATTGCCCTCGGGTTTACAGGTTTGGTGGCGCGTGCCGCCTATATCCAGGTGTATGCCAATGATTTCTTCCAACGCCAGGGCGAAGTGCGCTTTGCGCGGACGATTGATTTGCCTGCGGATCGTGGGCGCATCCTGGACCGCAATGGCTTGATACTGGGCTCCAGTGTCCCCGCGCCCAGTATCTGGGCCATTCCTGAAGACGTGGAATTGGACAAGACACAGCTGGCGCAGCTGGCCAAGTTACTGGAAATGCCAGCGGCCGACATTGCAAAGAAGCTTCAGGACGAAGACAAATCTTTTGTCTGGATCAAGCGCCAGGTCAATGCGGACATTGCCAAAAAGATTGCCGAGATGAACATCAAAGGCATCTATCAGCGCAAGGAATACAAGCGCCAGTATCCGGAAGGCGAAGCGGCTGCGCACATCGTGGGCTTTACCAACGTCGAAGACAACGGTCAGGAAGGCGTGGAGTTGATGTTCAACAAGGAGCTGCTCGGACGTCCGGGCATGCGCCATGTGATCAAGGACCGATTGGGCCGCGCGGTGGAAGACGTGGGTGAGATGGTACCTCCCGTCCCGGGGCGCGACTTGCAGCTCAGCATCGACAGCAAGGTGCAGTTTTTTGCATACCAAAAGCTGCGTGACGCGGTAGTCACCCACAAAGCCAAAGCAGGTAGCGTCGTGGTGCTCGACGCCATCACTGGCGAGGTGCTGGCACTGGCCAACTACCCCAGCTACGTACCGGACAAGCGCCACAACCTCACCGGTGAGCAGTTACGCAATCGGGCCCTGACAGATACTTTTGAGCCCGGTTCTGTGATGAAGCCATTCACAGTGGGCCTTGCGCTGGAATCTGGTCGTGCCAAGCCGTCTACCGTGATCGATACCGCCCCGGGCTCCATCACCATCACGGGGGCCACTATCCGCGACTCGCACCCTCATGGCGCCCTGACGGTAGAGCAGGTCATTCAGGTCTCCAGCAATGTAGGTACGACCAAGCTGGCCATGCAGATGCCGGCCAGCGAAATGTGGCAAACCTTTTCGCAAGCGGGCTTCGGCCAAAAACCGCAAATCGAGTTTCCCGGCGCAGTGTCGGGGCGACTGCGGCCCTACAAATCCTGGCGCCCCATCGAACAGGCCACCATTTCTTATGGCTATGGCATGTCTGCATCCCTGTTTCAGATGGTGCGCTCGTATACCGTGTTTTCTCATGATGGGCAGATCATTCCTGCCACGCTGTTGAAAACCAGCCAGCCGGCCGTCGGTGTGCAGGTGTTCTCCGCGCAGACCGCTGCCAAGGTCCGCCATATGCTGAAAATGGCCGCTGGACCGGGAGGCACGGCACCCAAGGCCCAGACCATCGGCTACTCGGTGGGTGGAAAGTCCGGAACCGCCTACAAGCAAATCGGCAAGGGCTACGGGAGCGACGGAAACCGCAAGTACCGCAGCTGGTTTGTGGGCATGGCGCCCATCGAGCAGCCGCGCATCATTGTGGGCGTCATGCTCGATGAGCCCAGTGCCGGCAAGTACTACGGCGGTGAAGTTGCCGCGCCTGTATTCAGTGAGACGGTGCAACAAACCCTGCGCATGTTGGGGGTTCAGCCTGACATGGCCGTGCAGCCGCATATCGTCGCGGATGCGGTGGAGGAGAGCTTCTGATGGCCACCTTCACCACCCCCGTGCAGGCCGTGGAATGGCTGCGCTCCTGCGGCGTTCAGGGCCTTACGACAGACAGTCGCGAAGCCACCAGCGTGGATGCATTCATTGCCTGGCCGGGTGCCGCGACCGATCCACGGCGCTTTGTTGCGCCCGCACTGGCGAAAGGCGCTCTCGCCTGCCTCGCGGAGCAGTCGGGTGCAGAGGCTTTCGAATTGGATTCCGATCGCACGGGCTTTTACTCCGGACTCAAGGCCGGTTCCGGGCCGATAGCAGCAGCGTTTTACGGCATGCCTTCCCGCGAGTTGGCCGTGATGGCGGTGACCGGCACCAACGGAAAAACCAGTACGGCCTGGTGGCTCGCCCAAGCATTGGCCCAAGTGGGGGGCAAAGAGGCTATGCCGTGTGGCGTCATTGGCACGCTGGGCGTTGGTCGCCCGCCTGCATTGAAGGCCACTGGCTTCACGACGCCAGATCCGGTTCTCTTGCAGAAGACCCTGCGCGCTTTCGTCCAGCAAGGGCTCAAGGCATGCGCGATGGAGGCTTCATCCATCGGCATTGAAGAGCTGCGCATGACCGGCACGGTCATCCACACCGCCATCTTCACCAATTTCACGCAAGACCATCTGGACTACCACGGCAGCATGGCGGCTTACTGGGCCGCCAAGCGAGCGCTGTTCTCTTGGGATGGATTGAAGGCCGCTGTGGTGAATGTGGATGACGACAAGGGCGCCGAATTGGCGGCAGAGCTTGCGGATACTTCCCTGAATGTATGGACAGTCGCCGTGCAAGGTGACGCGCGCTTGATGGCTCGCAGCATCACCCATTCGGCGCAAGGCCTGGCATTCGATGTCGTGGAAGGCGGAGAGACTGTCCGTCTGCAGTCGCACGTTATCGGTAGCTACAACGTGTCCAACTTGTTGGGGGTGATTGCAGCCATGCGCACGGTGGGCATCCCCCTGCAGTCTGCGGTGCAAGCCTGCGCAACCCTGTTGCCGGTACCGGGTCGTATGGAGTGCATAGGCGGAGAGTCTGCTCCCCTGGTGGCGGTGGACTATGCCCATACGCCGGATGCCCTGGCGCAAGCCTTGCGCGCATTGCAGCCGGTGGCCCAAGCCCGCGGAGGAAAACTCTGGTGCGTGTTCGGTTGCGGGGGTGACCGCGATGCGTCCAAGCGCCCCCTGATGGGAGCCGTCGCCGCAGCCCAGTCGGAACATACGGTCGTGACCAGCGACAACCCTCGCAGCGAAAAGCCGGAAGCCATCGTGGCGCAAATTCTCTTGGGCATGGTGGAGTGCCCCCATGTGGATGTGCAGGTGGATCGCGCCGTGGCGATTGCCGACGCCATCTGCAGCGCCGATGCACAAGACGTCATTCTGCTGGCCGGCAAAGGTCATGAAGAAACCCAGGAAATCGCCGGTGTGAAAACCCCGTTCTCCGACATGGCGCACGCCCGGGCCGCTCTGGCCTTGCGCAGTCCCAATGAGGAGACCATGCGATGAGCGCCATGATGACCCTGTCTCACGCGCTCAAGTTGATACCGGGCGCTACGTTGGTAGGCGATGGATCTACGTCCATTCACCGCGTACACACCGACACCCGGACGATTGAACCTGGCGACCTGTTTGTGGCGCTCCAAGGCGAGCGCTTCGATGCCAACGACATGTTGCATGAAGCCTTGGCCAAGGGCGCAGCCGCCGTGCTGTGCCATGCAGGTCTGACGGCCAACGCTTATCCCGCTGGCTTGCCGCGTATCGAAGTAAACAACAGCAAGTTGGCCTTGGCGGCCCTGGCCACAGGTTGGCGCGCCCAATTCGATCTGCCCGTCATTGCCGTGACCGGCAGCAATGGCAAAACCACCGTCACGCAAATGATTGCCAGCATCTTGCATGCACACGCGCCCGATGGCGCTGCGCTTGCAACAGTGGGTAACTTCAATAACGACATCGGCGTACCATTGACGCTTTTGCGCATGCGTGCAACGCATCGCATCGCGGTGGTGGAGCTGGGTATGAACCATCCCGGCGAGATCGCCGTGCTGGCGGCCATGGCCCAACCCACCGTCGCGTTGGTGAATAACGCGCAGCGTGAGCACCTGGAGTTCATGCACACCATTGAAGCGGTGGCGCGTGAAAACGGCAGCGTACTGTCTTCTTTGCCTGAAACAGGCACCGCGGTGTTTCCTGCGGATGATGATTACGCCCCTCTATGGCACGAGCTGTCTGCCGGCCGTGTTGTCGCGACTTTTGCCGGCGGTGACGCTGGCGCAAATTGCGTGGTGCGCAGCGCAAGCTGGCGGGATGGTGCCTGGCAGGTCGTGGCCGGCACGCCCCAAGGCGAGCTGCGTTACCGCTTGGCCATAGCAGGTCGCCACAACGTGAAGAATTCCTTGGCCGCAGCGGCTTGCGCGCTGGCCGCTGGCGTGCCTGCTATCACGGTGGCACGTGGGCTGGAGGCCTTTGTGCCCGTCAAGGGCCGCTGCCGCGCCATGCAAGTGCGCCAAGGCGCGCTGGACTTCACCTTGGTGGATGACACCTACAACGCCAATCCGGATTCCATGCGCGCTGCCATCGATGTGCTGGCGGATTTGCCCGTCCCGCGCTTGTTGGTGATGGGTGACATGGGTGAAGTAGGCGAGCAGGGTCCTGCCTTCCACGCGGAAGCGGGTCGCTATGCGCGTGATGCAGGCATTGAGCATGTGTTGGCTCTGGGGGATTCCAGTGCCCATGCCGTGCAAGAGATGCCGGGTGCCCGGCATTTCAAGGATGTGGCCGACCTGAACGCTGCTGCCTTGGCCTTGGCGCCTGCGGTGGCTAGCGTGCTCGTCAAAGGCTCGCGCTTCATGCGCATGGAACGTGTGGTGGAGGCCCTGTCGGCCCGCCCCGCGCAGGAGGTGGCGGGTCATGCCTAATTTGTTTGGAGAAATTTCATGCTGCTGAGCCTGGCCCAATGGCTGCAAAGTTTGTCGCCCGAGTTCGGCGTGTTCCGGGTATTTCAGTACCTCACCTTCCGTGCCGTGATGGCTGCGCTGACCGCACTCCTGATCGGTCTGGCTGCCGGTCCTGCCGTGATCCGTCGTCTGCGCGCCCTGAAGATCGGCCAGCCCATCCGTGGTTACGGCATGGAAACCCACTTGGCCAAGAGCGGTACGCCCACCATGGGTGGCGTACTCATCCTCTTGTGCATTGCCACCTCCACGATGCTGTGGGCAGATCTTTCCAACCGCTTTGTCTGGATTGTGCTCATTGTGACCCTGGGCTTCGGTGCGATCGGCTGGGTCGACGATTGGCGCAAGGTGGTGCACAAAGACCCTGAGGGCATGCGCTCCCGTGAAAAATATTTCTGGCAAAGCCTGATCGGCCTGCTGGCCGCGCTGTACCTGGTGTTCAGCATCTCCGAGAGTTCCAACCTGCGGGTGCTGGAGCTGTTTTTCAATTGGGTGCGCTCGGGCTTTGATGTGAACCTGCCCCCCAAAGCCGGCCTGTTGCTGCCCTTTATCAAAGAGGTGAGCTATCCCCTGGGCGTGTTGGGCTTTGTGCTCATGACGTATCTGGTCATTGTGGGTTCCAGCAATGCGGTGAACCTGACTGATGGACTGGACGGCCTTGCCATCATGCCGGTCGTAATGGTGGGTTCCGCGCTGGGTGTGTTTGCTTACGTAACAGGCAGCTCGGTGTTCTCCAAGTACCTGTTCTTCCCCTACATTCCCGGCTCAGGCGAGTTGTTGATTTTCTGCTCCGCCATGGCCGGAGCAGGCCTGGCCTTCCTGTGGTTCAACACCCATCCTGCGCAGGTGTTCATGGGCGACGTCGGTGCCTTGGCACTGGGGGGCGCTTTGGGCACCATCGCCGTCATCGTTCGCCAGGAAATCGTGTTGGCCATCATGGGGGGCATCTTTGTGGCTGAGGCCTTGTCGGTCATGCTGCAGGTCACCTGGTTCAAGTACACCAAAAAGAAATTCGGTGAAGGCCGCCGCCTGCTCAAGATGGCGCCGCTGCATCACCACTTCGAGAAGTCCGGCTGGAAAGAGACCCAGGTCGTGGTCCGCTTCTGGATCATCACCATGCTGCTCTGCCTGGTCGGCCTGTCCACCCTGAAATTGCGATGACTACGCCCGAGCAGCACCTTTCGCCTGAAAACCTGCAGACACCGGCCGATGACGCTGGTGTGGTGCAACACGCCCCTATGGCGCAAGAGGTTCAGCCGGTGGTGCCTGCAGTGGATGTGGAGAACCTGCCTGCTGCACCAGCGTCCGCCGGCCCCAAGGCCTTGCCCACGACCTTGACCGCTGCCAAAGAGGCTGCCGAGTTTGTGGCCCGCATCTTCGCGGAAACCGAGGCGGAAAAAACAGAGGCTGCAGAGGCAGAGTCGACGGTGGTGGAGGTCAGCGTTGACCAAGCGGTGGCAGAAGAAGTGCCCGCAGCCGAGCACGTCTTTGCGCCGCTGGCCGGTCACAAAGTGTTGATTCTGGGACTGGGTGCCTCGGGTCTGGCCATGGCCCGTTGGTGCGTGTTAACGGGTGCGGCGCAAGTGACGGTGGCCGATACCCGCGAAACCCCGCCTCAGTTGGCCGTGTTGCAGCAGGAGCTGCCCCAAGTGCAATTTGTAGCCGGTCCGTTTTCTGAGTCCTTGGTGGAAGGGCGCGACCTGAACGCCGTGTACCGGTCGCCAGGTTTGAGTCCTGAAGAAATTGCTCCTGTTTTAGGAGCTGCTAGCGCATATTCCATAAGCGTTGGCGGCGAGTTGAGCTTGTATTCCATGGCCTTGGACGCGCTGCGTACTGTGCGTGCTTACCAGCCCGCGGTGTTGGCCATTACCGGCACCAACGGAAAGACGACTGTCACCTCGCTGACCGGGCAACTGATCGCCCATGCGGGCAAAACCGTTGCGGTAGCCGGCAACATCGGCCCCACGTTGTTGGACACGCTGACGCAGCATTTGCAAGCAGACACCCTGCCAGACGTCTGGGTGCTGGAGCTCTCCAGCTTCCAGCTGGATGCTGCAGGGAGTTTCGAGCCTACGGCTGCCGTGGTGCTCAATGTGACGCAAGACCACCTCGATTGGCACGGCAGCATGCAAGCCTACGCGGGGGCCAAGGCCCGCATCTTCGGCCAGCGCGGCATGATGGTGCTGAACCGCGAAGACGCCACCGTCATGGCCATGCGTCCGGAGCCTGTGCGTGTGCGTCTGCAAAAGCCGCAAGAGCGCGCTTACATTTCCTTCGGCACCGACATGCCCCAACGTCCAGGCGATTTCGGCATCGAAGACGTCAACGGCATGGTGTGGCTGGTGCGTGCGCTGGAAGCAGACGAAACGCGCAAGCGCCGCAAGGATGAAGAGGAAGAGATCCACATCCAGCGCCTGATGCCGGCGGACGCCTTGCGCATCCGCGGGCGCCACAACGCCAGCAATGCCTTGGCAGCTTTGGCACTGTGCGCCTCCGCCGGTTGTGCGCTGGCCCCCATTTTGTACGGTCTGCGCGAGTACCGCGGTGAGCCGCATCGCGTGGAGCCTGTCGGCATCATCAATGACGTCGAGTTTTTTGACGATAGCAAGGGTACGAACGTGGGCGCCACCGTGGCAGCGTTGCAGGGCCTGGGCGCTGACCGCCGCATCGTCGTCATTCTGGGCGGTGAGGGTAAAGGTCAGGACTTCGCGCCTTTGGCTGCCCCGGTGGAGCGCTATGTGCGCGCCGTGGTGCTGATCGGCCGGGACGCCCCCCTGATCCGCGCAGCCCTGGAACTGACCGGCATTCCTTTGGTGGATGCTGACAGCATGGCTTCCGCCGTCACGCTGGCCAATGCCAAAGCCCACGCGGGCGACGCTGTGCTCATGTCCCCCGCCTGTGCCAGCTTTGACATGTTCAAGAACTACGAGCACCGCGCGCAGGTGTTCTGCGACGCAGTGAAAGAACTGGCCCTGTCCAACGGCACTGAGTTGGAGCAGCTTCCATGAAGTTCATGCCCAACTTCGTCGCGGGTTGGTTTGCGCCCAAGGAAGCTGAGGCTGCCGGTGCCCTTCCTGTGCGTCTGGGCGGACGTGGCTCGTTCTCTGCCAGTACCACTCCGGCGCAGGTCAAGGGTTTCGACCAGCCGTTGGTCTGGGTCACGGTGGCTTTGCTGCTCTGGGGGCTGGTGATGGTGTATTCCGCATCCATCGCTATGCCGGACAACCCCAAGTTCACCTTCTATTCCCACACCCATTTCGTGACCCGTCACGCCATGTCCATGATGGTGGCCTTTGTGGCGGCACTGATTGCCTTCCAGGTGCCAGTCCAGACCTGGGAGCGCCTTGCGCCCTGGTTGTTTGTGGTCTCCCTGGTGCTGCTGATTCTGGTGCTGGGCGTGGGCCGCGGTGTGAACGGCGCCAAGCGCTGGATCTCGCTGGGGGTGATGAACTTCCAGCCTTCTGAGCTCGCCAAGTTCGCGGTGCTGCTCTATGCGTCGGACTACATGGTCCGCAAGATGGAAGTGAAAGAGCACTTCTTCCGCGCGGTGGCACCCATGGCCGTGGCAGTCGCGGTCATCGGTTTGCTGCTGTTGGCAGAGCCTGACATGGGCGCCTTCATGGTGATTGCCGTCATCGCCATGGGCATCCTCTTTTTGGGCGGCGTAAACGCCCGCATGTTCTTCCTGATTGCGGCGGTGATCGTGGTGGCTTTCGGGCTGATGATCGCCTTCTCGGAATGGCGCCGGGAGCGCATCTTTGCCTATCTCGACCCATGGAACGACAAGTACTCCATGGGCAAGGGCTACCAGCTCTCCCACTCCCTGATCGCCATCGGTCGGGGCGAAATCTTCGGTGTCGGTCTGGGTGGTAGTGTGGAAAAACTGCACTGGCTGCCCGAGGCGCATACCGACTTTTTACTGGCCGTGATCGGCGAGGAGTTCGGCTTGGTCGGGGTGGTCGCCGTGATTGGAATGTTCTTGTGGATGACCCGCCGCATCATGCATATCGGCCGCCAGGCCATCGCGCTGGACCGCGTCTTTGCCGGTCTGGTGGCCCAAGGTGTGGGCGTGTGGATGGGCTTTCAGGCCTTCATCAACATGGGCGTGAATCTGGGTGCTCTACCCACCAAAGGCCTGACCCTGCCACTCATGAGCTATGGCGGCTCCGCCATCCTGATCAATCTCGTCGCCATCGCCGTGGTCTTGCGTGTGGACTATGAAAACAGACAACTCATGCACGGAGGCCGTGTATGAGTTGTCTGATTCGGCAAAACCGGCACAACGCGCAAGCGTTGCAGGGCGCGAATGCGACATGGTTGATGCATGGGGGGCGGGTATGACGCAAAAAGTCGCTCTCATCATGGCCGGCGGTACGGGTGGGCACATTTTCCCGGGGCTGGCCGTGGCCCAAGCGCTGCGGGACAAAGGCTGGCGCGTGCACTGGCTGGGTGCCCCCGGCAGCATGGAAAGCCGCATCGTGCCGATCCGCGGCATTCCGCTGGAGTTGGTGGAGTTTGGTGGCGTGCGCGGCAAAGGCATCAAGACATTGGCACTGCTGCCGCTCAAGCTGCTGCGCGCCTTCTGGCAAAGCCTGCTGGTGGTGCGCCGTGTGAAGCCTGACGTGCTGGTGGGCCTGGGCGGCTACATCACCTTCCCCGGCGGCATGATGGGCGTGCTGTGCGGCAAACCTTTGGTGCTGCATGAGCAGAACTCGGTGGCCGGCATGGCCAACAAGGTGTTGGCCGGTGTGGCAGACCGCGTGTTCTCGGCCTTCCCGAACGCCATGCCCAAGGCGGAATGGGTAGGTAACCCTTTGCGCGCTGAGTTCTTGAACCTGCCTGCGCCTGAAGTGCGCTTTGCCGGCCGCAGCGGCCCGCTCAAGGTGCTGGTGGTGGGTGGCAGCCTGGGTGCCCGTGCACTCAATACCGTGGTCCCCCAAGCCCTGGCGCTGATTCCCGAAGCCCAGCGCCCCGTGGTGACGCACCAGGCTGGCGAAAAACAGATTGACGAGTTGCGGGCCAACTATGCAGCGGCTGGTATTGCGGTCCACATGAGCGTCGCCGGGAAGCCCCAAGACGCGAAGGTCCCGGTGCGCAGCGACCCCTCCGGTAATGGGGGCAGCGTAGTACGCGAAGCGACAAGCGTGGGGGTCACTATCACCCCTTTCATTGACAACACCGCGCAGGCTTTTGCCGATGCCGATCTGGTCATTTGCCGGGCTGGCGCCAGCACGGTGACCGAGTTGGCCGCCGTGGGCGCGGCTGCGGCGTTTGTGCCGTTTCCGGCTGCGGTGGATGACCACCAGACCTTCAATGCCCGCTTTCTGGTCGACCAGGGCGGTGGCTGGCTGTTGCCGCAAGCCACCCTGAGCCCCGAAGTGTTGGCTGAGATGCTATTGAAAACAGAGCGGTCCGCGCTGATGCAGCGGGCGCTGGGAGCCAAAAAGATGCAAAAACTACACGCCACCGAAGCCGTGGTGGCCGCCTGCGAGGAGCTTGCGACATGAAGCACGCAGTCAAACACATTCATTTCGTCGGCGTGGGCGGCGCCGGTATGTCCGGCATAGCCGAAGTGCTGAGCAACCTCGGCTACGAGATCTCCGGCTCCGACCTGGCTGATAACGCCACCACCCGCCGCCTGGCCGCTTTGGGCATCAAGACCTACGTGGGCCACGCGGCAGAGAACGTGACCGGTGCGGACGCCGTGGTCACTTCCACGGCGGTGCAGTCTGACAACCCCGAAGTTCTCCGCGCCCGCGAGATGAAAATCCCCATCGTGCCCCGTGCGCTGATGCTCGCTGAGCTCATGCGCCTGAAGCAGGGGATTGCGATCGCCGGTACCCACGGCAAAACCACCACTACCAGCCTGGTGGCGAGCGTGCTGGCAGAAGCCGGTTTGGACCCTACGTTTGTGATCGGTGGCCGCCTCAACAGCGCAGGCGCGAATGCGCGACTGGGCAGCGGCGACCACATTGTGGTCGAGGCCGATGAATCGGATGCCTCCTTCCTGAACCTCCTTCCCGTGATGGCGGTGGTAACCAACATCGACGCCGACCACATGGAAACCTACGGGCATGATTTCGGCAAGCTCAAGAAAGCCTTTGTCGATTTCCTGCACCGCATGCCTTTCTACGGCGCCGCTATTCTGTGCACCGACGACCCCGCAGTGCGCGACATCTGCGAGCAGGTCACCTGCCCGATCACCAGCTATGGCTTCAACGAAGACGCTGAAGTGCGCGCTGTGAATGTGCGTGCGGTGGGCGGCCAGATGCACTTCACCGTGCAACGCCGCAACGGTGTAGTCCTGCCCGATATGGAGGTAGTGCTGAATTTGCCCGGCCTGCACAACGTGCTCAACGCGCTGTCGGCCATTGCAGTAGCCGTGGAGCTGAACATTCCAGATGCGGCCGTCGTCAAGGCGCTGGCCGAGTTCAAAGGCGTGGGACGCCGCTTCCAGCGCTATGGAGACCTCGCTTTACCCCAGGGTGGCACGGTCACGGTGATTGATGACTACGGTCACCACCCCGTCGAGATGGCCGCCACGCTGGCAGCCGCACGCGGCGCCTTCCCCGGGCGGCGTCTGGTCCTGGCTTTCCAGCCACACCGTTACACCCGCACGCGCGATTGCTTTGAAGACTTTGTGAAAGTCATTGGCGCCGGTGCCGACGCGGTGCTGCTGGCCGAGGTGTATGCCGCCGGTGAAGCGCCCATCGTGGCGGCAGACGGCCGGTCCCTCGCGCGTGCTCTGCGCATTGGCGGCAAGGTGGAGCCCCTGTTTGTGGACGACATCGCCGCCATGCCTCAAGCCGCCATCGACAACGCGCGCGATGGCGATGTGCTGATGTGCATGGGTGCCGGATCGATTGGCGCCGTGCCCGGAAAAATTGTTGAATTGCTACAAAATCAGGAGCTGCTCGCGCAGCAGGGACGGGCGCTATGAGCCAAAATAATCTGAATCTCGGGAAGGTGGCTGTGCTGATGGGCGGCGCCTCGGCAGAGCGCGAGGTGTCGCTGATGTCGGGAAGTGGCGTGCTCAAGGCACTGCGTTCGCAAGGCGTGGACGCCCATGCCTTCGACCCCTCTGAGCGTGCGCTTGATGAACTCAAGCGCGAGGGCTTTGATCGCTGCTTCATCGCGCTACACGGCCGCTTCGGCGAAGACGGCACCGTGCAGGGCGCGCTCGAATTGCTGGGTATTCCTTACACCGGCTCCGGCGTGATGGCCTCCAGCATCTCCATGGACAAGGTCATGACCAAGCGCATCTGGCGCTTTGAAGGCTTGTCCACCCCTGCATGGCAGCAGGTCAAAAGTGCCGCGGAAACCCAGGCAGCGTTTGCGGCGCTGGGCGCACCCATGATCGTGAAGCCCGCACGTGAAGGCTCTTCCATCGGATTCACCAAGGTGATGAGCGCGGACCAGTGCGATGCCGCATATGCACTGGCCTCCAAACACGACAGCCATGTGCTGTGCGAGCAGTTCATTGCGGGTGATGAAGTGACCTGCCCGGTGTGGGGTCCGAGCTCTGCGCCTGAGGCGCTGCCGGTGATCCGCATCGTGGCGCCCGAAGGTAACTACGACTACCAGAACAAGTACTTCACTGACACCACCCAATACCTGGTCCCCGCTGGCTTGCCTGCCGGCGAAGAGGAAGCCATCCAGGCGCTGGTGTGCAAGGCCTACCAGGTGCTGGGCTGCCGCGGCTGGGCACGGGCTGACGTCATGATTGATGCCAAGACCCGCACACCCTACCTGCTGGAAATCAACACCTCACCGGGCATGACCGGCCACTCCCTGGTGCCCATGTCTGCCCGTGCAGCCGGCATCAGCTACGAAGAACTGTGTGTGCGCCTGCTGCAAAGCACCGCCACAGATGGGAAGGCCGACGCGTGAATTCCACTGTCGCCACTCCGCTGGACGTCAAGCTCATGAACGGGACCGCTGTGCTCCTGTTCATGACTTTTGTCGTTCTCGCAGTGGTGACCGGTGGCCGCTGGCTGGGGCGTTTGCCGATGTTTTCCATCCAGGGCATCACGGTAACCGGCGACATGAACCACAACAGCCCGCTTACGTTGCGGGCCAATGTGGCTCCCGGCTTGAATGGCACTTTTTTCACGGTCGACCTGGCGCGTGTGCGCTCCGCTTTTGAGGCGGTGCCATGGGTGCGCCACGCGGTGGTGCGCCGCGAGTTTCCGAACCGCTTGCGGGTGGATTTGCAGGAGCATGTGGCGGTGGCCTACTGGGGTGCCGAGCCGGAACTGCGCTTACTCAACAGCTATGGCGAAGTGTTTGAAGCCAACGTGGGCGAAGTGGAGCAGGACGTACTGCCCAAGCTCAGTGGGCCCGACGGCCAGAGCGGTGAGGTCTTGGCGATGTACCGCACGTTGACCCCTCTGTTTGCCGGTATGGAGCTGCCGCTGGAGCAGCTGGATTTGTCAGGTCGTGGCAGTTGGCGCGCCCGTCTGGACGGGGGCGCCATGATCGAGCTCGGGCGCGGAACGCCAGAGGAAGTCACTGAGCGCCTCCAACGGTTTTTGAGAACGCTGACGCAGGTCACCACCCGCTACGGCCGGGCCCCGGCTTCGGTCGAATCGGCGGACTTGCGGCATGCCAACGGATATGCGGTCAAGCTGCGCGGCGTTACCACGCTGGCAGCGGACAGCACCAAGAAATAGCGGAAACGAAGCAGGGTACAACTATGGCTAAAGAATACAAAGATCTTGTCGTCGGGCTGGACATCGGCACTGCCAAGGTGATGGCGGTGGTCGCTGAAGTAATGCCCGGTGGTGAGCTCAAGCTGGCCGGTTTCGGCGTGGCGCCGAGCAATGGGCTCAAGCGCGGTGTGGTGGTCAACATTGATGCCACTGTCGCCAGCATCCAGCAGGCGCTCAAAGAGGCCGAGCTGATGGCCGACTGCAAGATCACCCGGGTGTACACCGGCATCACCGGCAGCCACATCCGCGGCATCAACAGCAGCGGCATGGTAGCGGTGAAGGACCGCGAAGTGACGCAGGCCGACGTGGCCCGTGTGGTCGAAACGGCCAAGGCCATCAACATCTCGACCGACCAGCGCCTGCTGCTGGTCGAGCCTCAGGAATTCATCATCGACGGCCAGGATGTGCGCGAGCCCATCGGCATGAGCGGCATCCGCCTCGAAGCCAAAGTGCATATCGTGACCGGTGCGCAGAGTGCGGCCGAAAACATCATCAAGTGCGTGCGCCGATGCGGCCTGGAAGTCGAGCAGCTCATGCTCAACCCGCTGGCCAGCAGCCTGTCGGTATTGACCGAAGACGAGCGCGAGTTGGGTGTGGCCTTGGTGGACATTGGCGCCGGCACCACCGATGTGGCCATCTTCACCAATGGGGCGATCCGTCACACCGCTGTGATCCCGATTGCGGGTGACCTGATTACCAGTGACATTGCCATGGCCCTGCGCACGCCCACCAAGGACGCAGAAGACATCAAGGTGGAGTCCGGCCACGCCAAGCAGTTGCTGGTGGACCCCGAGACGCAGGTGGAAGTGCCCGGTCTGGGGGACCGTGGCCCCCGCATGCTGAGCCGTCAGGCCCTGGCCGGTGTGATTGAACCGCGGGTGGAGGAAATCTTCTCCCTGGTAAATCAGGTGATGCGCGAGTCCGGCTATGAAGAAGTGCTGTCCAGCGGCATAGTGCTAACCGGCGGCAGCTGCATCATGCCCGGCATGGTGGAGCTGGGAGAGGACATCTTCCTCAAGCCCGTGCGCCGCGGCATCCCCAAATACAACAGTGCGTTGGCCGACATGGTGGCGCAGCCCCGTGCGGCCACGGTGATGGGCCTTCTCGAAGAAGCCCGCATTGCCCGCATGCGCGGCTACAAGGTCGCGCAGAAGTCCGGCACCATGAAGTCAGCGTTCAGTTCTGTCAAGGACTGGTTTGTGGGGAACTTTTGACCATGAAGTATCTGCAACTGCACAACGCGTGTGCGCACGCCCGCACAGAAGGTTCATGGTGGTCAGCAAGAGGGGGGCCGCCTTCGTAAATGAACACTTGCCTTTTGACCCGTATACCAATTCAAACAGTTTCTAAAAAGTTTTCAGGAGTAACAACATGAGCATCGAAATGATCGAAGAAGAAGCCTTCAACCAAGGCACCCAAATCAAGGTCATCGGCGTGGGCGGCGGCGGCGGTAACGCTGTGGAGCACATGATCACCACCTCGGTGGGCGGTGTGGAATTCATTTGCGCCAACACCGACGCGCAGGCTCTGAGCCGCAGCTCTGCTCACAAAACCATTCAGCTTGGCGGAACCGGCCTGGGCGCCGGCAGCAAGCCCGACAAGGGCCGCGAAGCCGCTGTGCAGGCAGAGGCCGACATCCGCCAAGCGATCGAAGGCGCACACATGCTCTTCATCACTGCAGGCATGGGCGGCGGCACTGGTACCGGCGCAGCACCTGTGATCGCCAAAGTGGCCAAGGAAATGGGCATCCTGACCGTGGGCGTGGTGACCAAGCCTTTCGATTTTGAAGGCGGCCGCCGCATGAGCAACGCTGACTCCGGTCTGGCCGAGCTGGAAGCCAATGTGGACTCCCTGATCGTGGTGCTCAACGAAAAGCTGCTGGAAGTGCTGGACGACGATGTCTCCCAGGACGAAGCCTTTGCCCATGCCAACGACGTGCTGAAGAACGCCGTGGGCGGCATTGCGGAAATTATCAACGTCAAGGGTGAAATCAACGCCGACTTTGAAGACGTGCGCACCGTGATGGGCGAGCCCGGTAAGGCCATGATGGGTACCGCGACGGCCAGTGGCCCGGACCGTGCCCGCATTGCTGCTGAGCAAGCCGTGGCGTGCCCACTGCTGGAAGGCGTGGACTTGTCCGGCGCAAAGGGCGTGCTGGTGCTGATCTCTGCGTGCAAGGGTTCCTTGAAGCTGAAGGAGTCCAAGATGGCCATGGAGACCATCCGTGCCTGCGCATCTCCGGACGCGCATGTCATTTACGGCACTGCCAACGACGAGAAGTTGGGCGACGAGATTCGCGTGACCGTGATCGCTACCGGACTGAGCCGCCAAGGCGGTGCCCGCCGCACCGCGCCTCCGCTGCAAGTGCTGCGTACCGGTACCGACAATGTGCCCTTCCATGTGCCGACCCTGAATACGATTGCCAGCCCCGCTGGAACTACCGCTTCGATGGGCAACGCCGGTGCAGCCGTGGCACAACCTGACTACGGCAGCATGGCAACCCCCAGCGTGTGGCGTACCAACCGCACGCAGGCGGCAGCCAAGGTGGATGCGCTCTCCAGCGGCGGCATGGATGACTACGAGATCCCTGCTTTCTTGCGCAAGCAGGCGGATTGATACTGCCCCCACGCTCCGCTGCTGAGCGGGTCGCTGCCCCCCATGGGGGCGCGTTTCCCCTTGGGACGGCCCGGCGGGGAAATGGGGCACACCCCCCGGCTTGCCCACTGCGTGTGGCCGCTCCCCCCTTGCAGGGGGCAACACCTGTGGCCCGGCTGAGCCGGTTCCACGGTGTTTCTGGGCTGAGGCACGCGCTCCGGAGGTTATTTGCGCTACTTTTACAATAGACCTGTGCTGAAACAACGAACACTCAAATCCCTGACCCGCGCCGTCGGCGTGGGCCTGCATAGCGGCCAACGTGTCGAGATCACCTTGCGCCCTGCTGCTCCGGATACGGGCATCGTGTTCAGACGGGTGGACTTGCCGAATGCACCGGACATCGTGGTGTCAGCGGAGTCGGTGACGGATACGCGCCTGGCCTCCACCCTGTCCTGCGGCAACGCCAAAGTGCATACCGTGGAGCATTTGATGTCGGCTTGCGCCGGTCTGGGCGTGGACAACCTGTTCGTCGACATCACGGCCGAAGAAGTGCCCATCCTTGACGGCTCTGCGGCATCGTTCGTGTTTCTGCTGCAAAGCGCGGGCATCGAGTTGCAGAACGCCCCACGACGTTTCATCCGCTTGACCCGCCCGGTCGAAGTCCGCGAGGGCGAAGGTGCCAATGAAAAGTGGGCCCGCTTGGACCCGTACCACGGCTACAAACTGAGTTTCGAGATCGACTTCAACCATCCCGCCGTGGATTCCACCGGCCAGAAGGTAGAGTTTGATCTCAGCACCGACAGCTACTCGCGCGACATTGCCCGTGCACGCACCTTCGGATTTACCAAAGATGTCGAAATGATGCGATCCAACGGCTTGGCCCTGGGGGGCGGCTTGGACAACGCCATCGTGATGGACGACTACAAGGTCCTCAATGCCGACGGCCTGCGATACGACGACGAGTTTGTGAAGCACAAGATTCTGGACGCCATCGGCGACCTGTACATCGTGGGCAAACCCCTGTTGGCCGCCTACAGCGCACGCCGCTCCGGCCACGCCTTGAACAACAAGCTGTTGCGCGAACTCCAGGCCCACCCGGAAGCCTGGGAGGTCGTGACGTTTGAAGACGTCAAGCAGGCCCCGCAGGGCTTTGCCCAGCCCGCGCGCGCCTGGTAACCCTGCCGTTTATCCGGTCAGCGCTTGCCTGCGCTCATCCGCTGCCGATAATGGGACATCCTGATTCCCGCGGGAAATAGCCCGAGGCAGTTGCCCATGAATTCCATTTCCTCTATCGCTTTGTCCGGTTTGAATGCGGCCCAAACCAGCTTGAATGCGAGCGCCCATAACGTGGCCAATCTCGCGACCGAAGGCTTCAAGCGCCAGGAAACCGTGCAAACCGCACAGAGCGGCGGTGGAGTGACTACCAGCGTGCGAGAGGCCAGTACCGCAGGGAATGCCTTGGAGCAGGACGTGGTGACCCAGTTGCAAGCCAAAAACAGCTTTATCGCCAATCTGGCGGTATTCAAGACCCAAGACAAAATGGCTGGCGCCCTGCTGGACACCAAGGTCTAAACCCTCTCAAAGGCCGCTGGAATACTGGCGGGTAATCGCGTCCAGGCGCCCGCTGCGCCGCAGCTTGTCCAGTGATGCCTGTAAGCGCTGCACCACGGCCGGGTCGGTTTGCAGGTTCAGGGCGAAGTAGTAAGCACCGTCTTCACTGAGTTTGGAGAGTCTGGTGATAGTGCCGGGCGGCAGGTTGGCACTGCGCAGGCTCCAAGCCATTCCCACTTCGGTATCCACCATGGCGTCTACTGCATCGGCCAACAGCAGGCGCAGCACCGCCGCGTTGGAGCTGTCCTCAATCATGGAGCTTGCGGGTACCCCGGCTTGAATCAGGTCCTGGCGGGCGGCCTCATCCCGCACGACGCCAAAACGGAGCTGGCTGATCTCCCGGTTGGCGACGCTTCCTTTGTCCGGCACGGTTTTGACATACACCCAGGTGCTGCGCGGGAGCAGGGGGCCGACCCAGAGAAACTCTTTCTCACGTGACGCCTTGCGCGCCGTAGTGAAAAGTACCGTGTCCGGCAGATTGCTCACGATCTTGTAAGCGCGAGCCCACGGTACGAGATTGAGCTTGCAAGTCAGCTTGGCATCTGCACAGACCGCTCTGAGCACATCACTGGCAATGCCCTTGACTTCGCCAGACTCCTCAAAGTTGTAGGGTGGCCACTGCTCGGTGTAGCCGGTGAGTGTCTGGGCTTGCAAGCCCCCCATCGCTGCCAATGCCCACAGTGCAGTGGAGGCAATCCGACGTAAGAGCGCTGTGAGCTGCATGGACCGTAATCTGTAAAGGTGCCTGATCCGGAAATTCTATTGGCTACGACCATCCCGGTAGCGGATTTTTCCGTTGCCCCCCACACCGTTGGCTCCCGCCAACAAGGCCATGGACTTTCCGGCATGGGCGTGCGTAATGGCGAGGCCCAGCGCATCCGCGGCATCAGGGCCGGGCAGTCCGGGCAAGTGCAGCAGGCGCTTCACCATTTCCTGAATCTGGTCCTTGTGCGCGCGTCCGTGTCCAGCCACGGCTTGTTTCATCTGCAGCGCGGTGTACTCCGCAACGGGCAGGTTTGCGCACACCAGTGCGGTCACCAACGCGCCACGGGCCTGGCCTAACAGCAGGGTGGACTGCGGGTTCACGTTGACGAACACAATTTCCACTGAGGCACAGGTGGGCTGGTAGCGCTCCACGACTTCGCCGATGCCGTCAAACAGAATCTTCAGACGCGCCGGCAGTGCTCGCGTATCCAAGTGCTCAGTGCGTATGGTCCCGCTGGCCACATAGCGCACATCGGCGCCCACCACGTCCACCACGCCGAAGCCGGTGGTGCGCAAGCCGGGGTCAATGCCAAGGATTCGCATGCTATGAAATCAGGAGCTGCTCGCGCAATATATACGTGCGCTAGAGGTCAAAATACCATCTGGCGGAGTGGAAGAAAACCGGTGCCGCGAAGCACAGGGCATCCACCCGGTCCAGCAGTCCACCGGCACCTGTGACAGAGCGCACCGGCCCGCCCCAGCTGGGAATGCCGCGGTCGCGCTTCAGGGCCTTCATTACAAAATGCCCCATGGAACCCGCCACGCAGGCGATGAAGGAAAACGCAAATGCGGTACCAGGTACCCAAGGCGTGATGCCGGCCAACAGCGCCCCGAAAAGGCTTGCCACAAACACGCCTATCCACCAACTGGGCCAGTTGAAGCTCTGGCTGATGGCAGGTGCTGCCGGTGGCAGCTTGAGCTTGCGGGACACAAGGTGCTGCACTGCCATGCAGAACTGCACCACCAGCACCAGGAAGAAGACCATGAATGCGTTCTTGTGGTCGTAGCCAGGGAACTTGAGCATCAAGAGCGCAGGCACATGGCTCATGCCGTAGATGCACACCATGATGCCCCACTGCAGCTTGGCATTGCGCTCCAGAAAGCGCAGCGGGTCATTGGCCAGTGCGCTGGCGACCGGCAAGGCCAGGAATACATAGACCGGAATGAACACTGCAAACATGTCGAAATGTTCGGTAGCCACCAGCCAGTACTGCAGCGGCAGCACGACAAAAAATGCCAGCACCAGACTGCGATGGTCGCCCAGCCGGGTGGGCGACAGCGTCATGAACTCGCGCAGCGCAAAGAACGATACGCCGCCAAACAGGGTGAGTGCGACCAGCGGGCCGCTGAGCCAGCCGATCCAGAACACAAACACCATGAACCAACTGGTGCGGATGATGCCGTCCAGATTTTTCAGCTCACCGCGGCGGCGGTCGCCGGCTTCATCATCCCCGTATTCGCGCAGCGACATGACGAAGGCCACGATGCTGGCCAGCAGCAGCAAACCGAAAACGATGATGAAGAGGGCTCCGACCTGCTGTGTGGGGCCGAGATTCTTGAGATAGAAATACATAGCTGTTTTACACGTCCCGCAGGGCTACGACTGCGCTGCGCGCTCTGTCCAGAAAGGCTCGGCGCTCTTCGCCTTCTCCGACTTGCATGGGCGCGCCAAAGGTGACCGAGCAGAGCACCGGCACCGGCACCACCTCGCCCTTGGGCAGCACGTGTTGCACATTGTTGATCCACGCGGGGACCAGCACCACGTTCGGGAAGCGGGTGGCCAGGTTGTAGAGTCCGGCCTTGAAGGGCTGTGGTTCGCCGGTGTGGCCGCGGGTGCCTTCGGGGAACAGGATGATGGAATCACCATTGGCCAGCGCCTCGATCAGCGGTTCCAAGGGGTCTTCCTCAGAGCTGCGGTCGCGGGAGACGTAGATCACGTGGAAGACCTCAGTGGTGAGCCATTTTTTGAAGGGCGACTTGGTCCAATAGTCTTTCGCGGCAATGGCGCGGGTGATGTGACGCAGCTCTTTGGGAAGTGCAGCCCAGATCATGACCAGATCGGCATGGCTCTGGTGGTTGGCGAAATAGATGCGCTGTTCGGCCTTGGGAGGGCATCCGTGCCAGCGCGCTTGCGCGCCGGTGAGGAAGCGGATCAGGCCCAACAGAAAGTAACTCATCAACTTGGCAAGCATGGCGGGGATGATACAGAGCGGATGTGTCGCTTCTGGTGCTTGGTGTGACTGTCAAGCGAGAATGGTTGGTTGGCGCTGGAAGCTGTGGGCGGGATGCTCTGCGCCGTTCGTGTCCCCCGCGCTGCGCGCTCCTCCTTGACCTCACTATGCAGAACACCCCGCCCACAGCTTCCGATGGTCTGGACAGAGTCGGGCATTAAATGCAGGTTCGCATTCGATTCCAGCAGTGGAACAGGGGGGAGTCCCACAGCGAGGTCAAGGCGGAGGCCGAAGGCCGGGGGACACGAGCGGCGGGGCTCACCCCTGTTCCGCTGCGGGCATGTGCAACAGCACCTCAGGTCAAACAAGACTTAGGGCAACTGCGCGTCCTTCATCCGCGCCACGATGGTGCCGGCGCGGCTGCTCAGGTAGCCCGAGTTGGGTGTCTTCTCGAAAAATTTGGGGCGTGGCAACATCACGGCCAAACGGGCCGCCTCGTAGGCGCTGAGCTTGCTGGCGGGCTTGCGGAAATAGTGCTGGGCTGCAGCTTCTGCACCGAATACGCCTTCACCCCATTCCACGCTGTTGAGGTAAATCTCCAGGATGCGCTGCTTGCTCAGCAAATGCTCCAGCAACATGGTGAGCACAAACTCCTGCCCCTTACGAAGCAGTGTCCGCTCACCCGACAAAAACAGGTTCTTGGCCAGCTGCTGGGTGATGGTGGAGCCGCCCACAATCTTGGGCGGCTTGGTCGTTTTGCGCTGCTCGGCACGCTGTTCCGCCTTGGCGTTTTTGGCCCAGGCCTTCTCCAGGGCATCCCAGTCGACGCCATCATGCTGGCTGAAACCATCGTCTTCAGAGGCAATGACGGCGCGCTTCAGGTTGTCAGAGATGCGGTCATAAGGCATCCATTCCTGCCGCCATCGCAAGGCGCCGGTTTCGGTCGTGACCCGGTACGCCTCGGAGCGCTCAAAGGCGGTGGACTGCGGGTCTAAGACCACCATGGTGGCAATGCGGCCCACGAAGTACAACTGCAGCGCTACAAAAGCCAGCGCGCACAGCACGACCAAACGCAGCACCTGCTTCATTGTGAGGTTGAGGACGAGACCTTTGCTTCCAGCGTCTCTTCGCGGGTGAATTTAAAGCGGGACACCACCAGAATCTGGTCGGCCTGGCGGCGCATGGCTGCATTGAAGTTCCCGAAGGGGCCTGCAGACCGCGCAATAGCCTGCGCCCGCTTGTCGAGCACCGGATTGCCGGAGCTCTGCACGACTTCGGTGTCGAGTACGCGCCCATCGAAGTTGATGGTGACGATCATGGTCAGCTCGCCGTAGAGCTTTTTGCCGCCGCTTTGCGGAAAGTTCTCGGTGCCTTTTTCTTCAATGGACTGGCGCAGCTGGTCGTAGTACACCGCATACACCTCTTCACGCACGGCTGGGCTCACATACCGCTTTTTGGGCCGTGAATTTTCCATGTTGATGCGCCGCTCAATCTCGGCCAGCAGCTTGATGAGCTGTTTGCGCTTTTCTTCCCGCTCGGCGGCCTCTGCCTTGTCGGCCAGCTTGCTGGGGTCGGGTGGGGGCAGGGCGGCGAGCTGGTTTTTGACCTGCGCGAGCAACAGGTTCTGCTGCTCCTGCAGGCTTTGGAGCTTGCGGGCGCTTTCTTCTTCCAGCGAGTCGCCGATATCCGTCAGCGCGGACGGGGGCAGCGGGCTGGTCGCGCGGCCTTTTTCCACATCGCCGCCGCCGGCCATATTGGTCTGGGCGATGGCCTGCGCTTTGTCCGGTTTCTCGTTGCTCTTGGCATTGACCAGGATGACTTCCAGCGGCTTGTCTTCAAACACGCGGTTGAAAGCCTCCGGATCCACAAAGCGCACTGTCAGCAGCACTCCGTGTATCGCGATGGATACACCCAGGGCCCATTGAAGTGTGGTGAGTTTGGGGAGCGTCACGGGGTGGGATTATCGCCGCCGGCTTCAGGCGCTTCGTTCACATCCACCGCAATCGCGATCGGGCCGGCCACCTCGTCGTCGCCGTCGTCCTCTTCGTCCTGGTTGTCGGCTTCCACCGGAGCATCCAGACGTTCCAGCACCGTGCCTTGCACATCCAGGGTGATGAGGTCCATCTCCCCCAGCTTGACGCGCACCTTGGCGTGGCGGGGCAGTCCCTGCGCACCCAGGACGGGCAGCACCAGCGGAATGTCGTCCGCGCGCACCATGCCGTCTTTGAACAGGCTGGCGGTGAGCTCGGTGATGCCGTGCTGCTGCGCGTAACGCATGGTCCAGAACCGCTCCATGGCGCCCTGATAGCCGTTGTAGGCGCTGTAGGCCGCATCAAACGACGAGATGATGGCGAACAGCTCCGCGTCCTTAGGCTTAAAGGGGGCGACCAAAGCCGCCGTCTTGCCATGGCGGGCACAGGCAATGATCTGCCACTGGTTGACCAGGTCGGTGTAGCGGCGCAGTGGCGAGGTCGCCCACGAATACGCTTTGACGCCGATACCCGCATGCGGCAAGGCCTTGGTGCCCATGCGTACCTTGACGCCGGGTGCCAGCGATGCCTGGCTTCGGTAGATGCCGGGCACGCCCATCTCGGCGAGCCAGCTGCCCCAGGTGCTGTTGGCCAGAATCATGGCTTCGGCCACGATCAGGTCCAGCGGGGCGCCGCGCTGGCGGATGCTGATGAGCACCGTCTCGTCGCCTTGCGGCTCAGCGCCGTCGTTGCCTTGCAGGCGGAAGTTGTAGTCCGGGCGGTTGAAGGTCTCGGGTTTGCCGCGCACGATCTCGCGCTTGGCTTTCAGGTCGCGCGCCAAGCGGTGCAAAAATGATAGCTGCTCGCGCAGACCTGCTGCGGGCTGGACGTCATTGTCATGGTTAAACGACGCGTCGGTCAGCCACTGCTCGGTGACCACGCTGTCGAGCTGGTCGTGGCGCAGATTGTGGGCAATCGGCACACGTTCCAGCTTGGTCTCGCTGTTGGTGATCTCCAGCGTCTCCTCGTTGAAGGTGACATAGAGCGAGACGGACGGGCAATCCCTCCCTTCCATCAGGGTGTAGGTCTGCACTACCTCGTCGGGCAACATGGTGACCTTGTAGCCCGGCATGTACACCGTGGACAGGCGGGCGCGGCCCAGCACGTCCACCGGGCTGCCGGGCTGCACGGCCAGGCCGGGCGCGGCGATGTGGATGCCCACGGTCACGGTGCCGGAGCCCAGGCCTTGCACGCTCAGGGCGTCGTCAATTTCAGTGGTCTGGGAATCGTCAATCGAAAAGGCCTGTAAGGCCGCCACCGGCAACTCGTCGGCAATGGCGGGTGCGCTAATGGCGGGAAAGCCGGTGCCCTTGGGGAAGTTCTCCAGCAAAAAGCGTTTCCAGTGGAACAGGTAGGGCGAAGCAATCGCACCGGCCTTTTGCAGCAGATCAAGAGGCGCAATGTGGGTGGTCCGGCTGGCCTCGACCACGGCCTTGTACTCAGGGGCGTTCTTGTCCGGCTTGAACAGGATCTTGTACAGCTGGTCCTTGATAGCCTGCGGGCAGCTGCCCGCAGCCAGCTCTTGGGCCCAATGGTTGATTTGCTCGGCAATCAGGCGCTTTTTCTCAATCGCAGCCAAAGCCTGGGCAATGATTTCGGCAGGCGCCTTTTTGAAGCGACCTTTGCCAGCACGGCGGAAGTAGTGCGGGGTGTCGAACAGCTTGAACAGCATGCCCGCCTGCTCCGCCTGGCTGGCTTGGGCGGAAAAGTAGTCTTTGGCCAGGTCCGCGAAGCCGAACTCTTCGTCGGGCGCGAACTCGTAGGCCATATCCAGCTCGATGCCGGCTGCCTGCGCTTGGGCGGCCGCAACGAACTCCGCCGGAGCGGGCTTTTCAAACTTGATCAGGATGTTGGCGCCCTTGACTTTGACGCGCTTGCCGGAATCCAGCTCCACCTGCGCAGAGGCTTCCGCCTCGGACAGGACACGGCCGGCCATGAATTTTCCGGCTTCTTCAAACAGTACAAACATAGGGGGAGATTGTCCCCGCAAAACTACCCGCTCCGGATGCAGGGGCTTGCACCCCTCATTTGTTCGGGGGCAGCCCCATAAACCGGGCGAAATCCGGCAGGTATTCCTCAAAACCGGTCAGGGCATGGTCCCCGCCTTCCAGCAGCGTGACCTGCGTGTGGCCGTAGCGGGCATGCATTTCGCGCCAGTCCAGTACCTCATCCCCTTTGGCCAGGAGGGCGCGGTAGCGCTGTGGGTGCTGCAATTCGCCGACCTGCAGGGTGCGCAGCTCGTCTACATATTCGGGCAAAAAGAAAAAGCTTTCCTCAGGGGCATGCCATTGGCGGTTCTCGCCTATGTATTTGCCCAAATCCCGTGCAGGGTCCACTGCCGGGTTGATCAGCATGGCCCGACATTCTGTGGCCTCGGCTATGTGGGTGGCATAGAAGCCACCCAGCGAGGAGCCGACGACCGCCATGCTGTCGCGCGGCCAATCCGCAATACCGTTCAACAACAGCTCCATCGCTGCCCTTGGTGAGGGGGGCAGCTGCGGGCACCACCAATGCACCTGCGGGTGCTGCTGCGCCATGTACGCCGCCATGGCCTGTGCTTTGTGCGAATGAGGCGACGAGCGGAAACCGTGAAGGTAGAGGAGGTGGGTGACGGACGCAGTGGACATGCCCGAGATGGTAAGGGCGAAAAAAAGCCCCGCAGCTGCGGGGCCGGTACTTGTGGGGTGGGCGCCGCGTGTCAGGGGAGTTGCTTGGTCCAAACCGCCTGATTGCCGAGTGCCGTCGTTACTACCCGGATGTATGCCGCTGTGGCAGATCCAGAGTATCCAAACCCGTTGTTGCCAAAGTTGGATGCAATAGATTCAGGTGCGTTGAAGGTACATGTGGTCTCCCTGCTGGCTCCGATGGGAGGTTGTTCTGCCCCCAGGATGGGGGTGTTGCCATTCCATACCTGAATCCCGCAATGTTCCACGCGTGAGCCATATGCGCTTCCCTGTGTGTAATTGAAGGTGATTTGCCCGGTAAGGTCTGTGTCGTGCAATGCCTGCACGCTGGCAAAACTAGACGGGGTGGTTGCTCCCAACGTGGCGAAGATATTGCTGGCATTGCTTTGCGCAAACGTCTTCGAAATGGGGACTGCGCTTGTCTGGAACGGGAAAACGCTCACGACAGTGGTCGAGTTGCTGGATACGGTCCAGAGGTATATTTTTCCCGGAGCGGTCTGCGTTTCGTCTATGCAAGGTGTGCCTGCGGCTGGTGGTGTTGTCAAAGCGGCCAAATCCTGACAACTTTCTATGGCATCACTTCCAGTCCCATAGTAAGCCTGCCCCTCTGCCAGAACCAAAGCAGCGGTGTTGGGATTCTGAACCAGTTTGACCCGGGTCGATGCACCTACCGGGGTGCTGGCGTTGCCGCTATAAACAGCCAGTCCTGCCCCACGCACTGTCACAAACGCGTTGGCACCTCCCACAGCGATGGCTTTGGCTTTTTCCATATGGAACGGCCAACTGCGTGTGTAGGTGCCATTCGCGTTGCGGTTGATGCGTGCGTTCATG
The DNA here is from genome assembly GCF_032191775.1 of Rhodoferax mekongensis. Classification (NCBI taxonomy): domain Bacteria; kingdom Pseudomonadati; phylum Pseudomonadota; class Betaproteobacteria; order Burkholderiales; family Comamonadaceae; genus Rhodoferax; species Rhodoferax mekongensis. The sequence continues at coordinate 1,190,789 of NZ_CP132507.1, forward strand.
TGCGGAGCGGCTTGACTCTGGCTGCCCGCCATTTTCCAACCACCCGCGCATCCTGAATAAGCACTACCCTTGATCATCTTCATGAGCCAAGTACCCGCATCCCCTGATGCCCGGACCTTGATCCACGCCGAGCCACTGGCACTGTCATAGGCGGTAGTGCTGCGGCTGTTAAAGATGGTCCGCTGAGAGCTTCCGAAATTGGCATTGTTGTTACTGGTGTCAATCTGGCTGATTTCGCCTGCGCTGAAGGGCGACATGTCTTTGGGCGCAAACCCGGCGACGTCCAGTTTGAACCCCTCGATGACCTGTGAGCCGCCATCAGAAAAGGCAGACGCAAAGCTTGATTGTGTCAATTGCGCATGCGTAAAGGTAGCATCCAAAAATTCGGTCACCCTGCTGAGCGATGGCGCAGAGAGGGGCGCTGCATACAAAGCGTTAAAGGCTGAAAAGCAGGTCTTGATTTCAGAAAGTGCGGTATTGGCGGCATCCGCTGCAGTTGCCTCGGTGGAAGAGGCCGGCGTTGGAGCTGTGGTCGCCGTAGCCCCGGCAGTTGCTGGTAAGGTGACGCTTCCAATTTGGGTGTTGGTTGCAATCAGGGTGACGGTCGCCATGTCCGACTGTGCGGTGGCAGGAGTCACGGAAATCTGGTCCAGCACTTTGTCCATGCCCGTGCCGTTAGCGGTGAAGGCGCCCGTGAGGGGGTTTGCGTTTCCCGGGTTGATGGTGCTGATCATGTTCATCACATCGCTCACGGCGGCGTTCAGCTTGCTGCTGTTTGCCGCGTCACTCAGTGCCGTCAGACAGGCCGCAGGCGCTGTGGTTGATGGTGAGACGGGCGTACAAAGGTCGCTCAAGGTGCTACCTGCCGGGCGACCTGCGGCGGTGGAAACAATAAGGTCTGTGAGCGGAGTGATGTTGACGGTTTGGCCCACTGAAGTCGCCACGGAGGTTAGGACAATCTGCTTGCCCCCTGATGTGCCCGTGATACTCAAGATAAACGGAGCAGCCATCCCGGACACATCCACTGTGAATGCCCCCGTGCCGCTTGTCGTTGCAGCTGGTGAGATTTTCCCGTTCACGTCGATCGCGTAAACCGTTCCGGAAATGGCTGCGCCGACTGCCGCCGTACCTGTCAATGTACTGCTAGAGGTAGAGCTACCTCCACTACCACTACCACTACCACTCCCACCTCCACCACATGCCGCCAATACAAGGGCGCTCAGTAGGTTCAATGCAAATACTTTCGATCGAAAAAGTCGGGACATGGAAGCTCCGTGGTTGAAATCGGTAGCTTTGAGTTTTCCGGCTTCTGCTGCTTTTTGATATCCCATGAATATGTGATTCCAGCGACGCCTGCATCGCGCTATGCTCAAGCCTCCGTTTGGCTTGCTGGAGCGTACGACCCGTGTGGCGTGTTCTGATCGTTGAAGACGACCCGTCAACCCGTGACTTCTTTGCGCGGAGTGTCGTCGCCTGCCCGGAGTTGCGCTTGGCGGCTGCCTTGGCCTCGGTCGCTCAGGCTAGGGAGTGGCTGGTAGCTCATTCGCCCTCCATCGATGTGCTCTTGACGGACTTGGGCCTACCCGATGGAAGCGGCTTGGAGGTGATACGTCTGGTACGCACCCTGAACCCGGCCTGTGAACCTCTGGTGATTTCCATGTTCGGTGATGAAGACAATGTATTGGCCAGCATTGAGGCCGGTGCTCTTGGGTATATCCACAAAGACTCAGCTCCCGCGGACGTAGCCCAGACGATTCTGGACATGCGCGCGGGAGCGTCTCCGATTTCACCCATGATCGCTCGCCGTGTGCTGGCGCGTTTCCGGGGCAACGCTTCGTCTTTGGTGCCCAATCCGGTCTTGTCGCCGGTTACATCTGCGCAAGCAGCTCCTGAAAAGATAGCGGATGAGGTGATATTGACCCCCAGCGAACAGGAAGTTTTGGGCCTGATCGCCCGCGGGTTTTCGTACGCAGAAATCGCCCGTTTGCGCGGTACCAGCGTACACACCGTGCAAACGCATATCAAAAAGCTCTATGCAAAATTGAGTGTGAATTCCAAGAATGCGGCTGTGTTTGAAGCAACCCGGATGGGCTTGCTGTGACAAAAACGGCATTCATTCGGGCATGCAAATGGGCGTTTCTGGCGTGCGTACTTTTGCTGCACTCTGTACGTGCGCAGGAAGTACGTTTTGACAACGCGACAATTACCACGATGATGGAGGGCGTTACAGCGAGGGACGTGGTGACTTTGCCGTTTCGCTGGGACTTGCAATATCCCGGGCATGCCGGCCACGCCAATCTGGAGTTTGAATTCATGAAGGCTCAGTTGCCGCCGGCGCCCTGGGGCTTGTACTTGCCGAAGATTGGCACCGCTTACGTAGTCACACTCAATGGTGCCGTCATTGACCACGACGGTAGCATGGAACAGTATGGTGGCGAGGACACTGGGAAAGGCCCGCGCCTGATTGCTGTGCCCGACGAGCTCGTCAGGTCCCACAATGTTCTGAACATCCGCGTGCGTGCTGATAGTGGCCGAAAAGCGGGGGTAAGTACAGTGGTCCTTGGCGGATGGACGGAGACGCAGGCTCAGTATTGGCAATACTGGCGGTTCCGTACGCTGGGCCTGATCGCCGTCGTCATCTTCAACCTCTTGATCGGAACCCTTTGCTTTGCACTGTGGCTGACGCAACCCGGCTATTTGGGTGGGATGGAGGAGCGGCGCGACCCCTTGTACCTGCTCAGCGCTTTGGCTGAATTTTGTTGGGCGCTGCGTGTTTCAGATTCATTGATCGCTACTCCCCCTTTGCCCTGGCCGGTATGGGGCACAGTACCTGTCCTAGCTTTGGGTGCCTGGGGTTGCCTGACGGCGCTTTTTTGCATGGAGGTGGTGCGATGGCGGAACGCCCGGTGGGCACCGGCCTTGCGCGCTTGGATGGCTTGCCTGATGCTGGCCGGGGTGGTGATGGTGACCTGGGGATTGGTGTGGGGCGTGCCTGCGTTGGTGACAGTGTGGTACGCCCTGACTGGCTTAACCTTTCTGGTCTTCAGCATGGTGTTTACCAAGCGCAGCTTCGGACGGGGTGGCACGCTGGCGGGCCGTTTATTGGCTGGGGCGGTTCTGCTGAACGCGGCGGTGGGCATTGCCGATCTGGTGCGTTTGCGAACCAGTGCAGGCACGGGGGATGTGTCGGCGCTTTATTACTCCTCCATGTTGTTCGGCATGGTGATTGGCTACATCGTGATCGCACGCTTTCGCAGTGCCAGTGCCCGAGCACGGGAGCTGCTGCAGACTTTGGAGCAGCGCGTCCGGGACAAAGAGGCCGAATTGAGTGCCAGTTACGCCCAGTTGACCGAACAATCCAAAGAGCAAGCGAGGGTTGCCGAGCGGACCCGAATCCTCAGGGACATGCACGATGGTGTGGGTTCCCACATCAGTGCAGCGATCCGCCAGCTGGAAGGTGGCCTGTCCCCCAAGGAGGACGTGTTGCAGACATTGCAGGAGTCCATGGATCAGCTCAAACTTTCCATAGATTCCATGCATCTGCCGGCGGGTGATATCAATTCGGTGCTAGCCAATGTGCGATACCGGATGGAGCCGCGTCTGGTGTCCTCAGGCATCAGCGTGGCTTGGGATGTGGACTGGCTACCATTGATCAGTCGCTGGGATGAAAAAGCCACACGGCAGTTGCAGTTCATGGTGTACGAGTGCATTTCGAATGTGCTGCAACACGCGCAGGCTTCAGAGATCCGTATCCGAGCTCACCAGGAGGCGGCACTCGCGGTCGTCACCATCATTGATAACGGCCGTGGGTTTGACGTCGAATCCGGAGGCCAACGCGGGCTGCAGACTCTGCGCCAACGCGCCCAATCCTTGGGGGCGCAACTGCAATTGCGCAGCCGGCCGGGTGAAACCTCGGTGGAGATCGCAGTAGCTTGGGGATAATCACCCCCATGTCGTACCAATTTGGAAAAGTCCCCCTGCGCCAGCGCATTGCGCCCTGGTTTTCGGGGTTTGACGGGCCGTTAGCCTTTGCAGTCTTCATTCTGGCCTGTGCCGGGCTGCTGACCATGTATTCATCCGGCTTTGACCATGGCACCCGGTTTGAGGACCATGCCCGTAACATGCTCATCGCGGGCACCATCATGTTTGTGGTGGCCCAAGTTCCACCCCAGCGCTTGATGCTCGTTGCAGTTCCGCTGTACACCGTGGGCGTGGCCTTGCTGATAGCGGTTGCCATTTTCGGAATCACCAAAAAGGGCGCCAAACGCTGGATCAATGTCGGCGTGGTGATTCAGCCGAGTGAAATTCTCAAGATCGCCATGCCGCTGATGTTGGCCTGGTGGTTCCAGAAACGCGAAGGCCAGTTGCGACCGCTTGACTTTGTGGTGGCTGGAGTGCTGCTGGCCGTTCCTGTGGGCCTGATCATGAAGCAGCCGGATTTGGGTACTTCGTTGTTGGTGCTTGCGGCCGGCATGGCGGTGATCTTTTTTGCCGGCATGAGCTGGAAACTGGTGATTCCGCCCCTGGCGATCGGAGTGATCGGTATCTTCCTGATCGTGGTCTTTGAGCCGCAGTTGTGTGCTGACGGCGTACGCTGGCCGGTGCTGCACGACTACCAGCAGCAACGCATCTGCACCTTGCTGGACCCTACTCGCGACCCACTGGGCAAAGGCTTCCACATCATTCAGGGGATGATCGCCATCGGCTCGGGCGGTGTGACCGGCATGGGTTTCATGAAGGGCACGCAGACGCACCTGGAGTTCATTCCCGAGCGGACGACTGACTTTATCTTCGCAGCCTATTCGGAGGAGTTCGGCCTGATCGGCACCACCTTCCTGATCTGCGCCTTCATCTTCCTGATTCTGCGCGGCTTGGCCATTGCGCTGGAGGCGCCGACCCTGTTTTCCCGACTGTTGGCAGGTGCAGCCACCATGATCTTTTTCACCTACGCGTTTGTGAACATGGGCATGGTCAGTGGCATTCTGCCGGTGGTGGGTGTGCCTCTGCCCTTCATCAGCTACGGCGGGACAGCCATGGTGACATTGGGGCTGGCGCTGGGCATCCTGATGTCAATCTCCAACTCCAAGCGCCTGGTCCAGTCATGAGTGCGCCTTTGCCGGTGACCGTGATCGGCGTCGGCAATATGGGCGGCGCCATGGCGCAACGCCTTTGCGCACTGGGCTGGACCCCATGGGTGCACGACATCGATGCGAGCAAGGTGCAGGGTGTGGTGCATTTCGGGGCTCTAGCGCTTGCGGATATTGCGCGGGCAGCTACTGAATCCATAGCAACCATCATATGCGTGGTCGATGCCAACCAGACCCGTGAAGTGCTGTTCGGCCCCGGAGGGCTGGCTCCGCATCTGCCTGCCGGGCATGTGGTGATCCTGTGCCCGACCATTGGACCGCAGGATGCGGAAGACATTGCAGCGCAGCTGGCGACCACCGGTGTACTCACGCTGGATGCCCCTATGTCAGGCGGCCCTGCCCGTGCGAGGGAGGGCAGCATGAGCCTGATGGTGGCCGGCCCTGCGGCGGCGTGGGAACGCTGCCTACCGTTGCTCCAAGCGCTGTCGGCCAAGTTGTTTCATATCAGCGACCGGCCGGGTGATGGCGCACGGACCAAGCTGGTCAACAACCTGTTGGCGGGTATCAACCTCGTGGGGGCAGCCGAGGTCATGGCGCTGGCCGCCCGTTTGGGGCTGGACCAGAGGCGCACGCTGGATGTCATTGAACAGTCCAGTGGTCAAAGCTGGATCGGCAGCGACCGCATGCGTCGCGCCATTGCGGGCGATCTGGCTCCGCGCGCCCACATGACCTTGCTGGCCAAAGACACGCAACTCGCCTTGGACGCGGCATCGCAAGTTGGCTTTTCCGGCCCCCTGGGTGTCCATGCTTCTGCCTTGTTTGCAGCCGCAGTAGCCGCAGGTTTGGAAGGGCTGGACGATGCGGCTCTGCTGGAGTTTCTGCAGCGGCCTAAAATGGCCGGATGATCTCCCGCGAACCCACTATCGAACGCTTGGCCACGGCCAAATCCCTGTTGCTCACGCCTTTCGACCTGGATGAGAGTCATCTCACCCGCGCGCTGAACGAAATCAAGGCGCACCAGGTGGACGAGGCGGACCTGTACTTCCAGTACACCCGCTCCGAGGGCTGGAGTCTGGAAGAAGGCATCGTCAAAACTGGTTCCTTCAGCATTGACCAGGGCGTGGGCGTACGTGCGGTCAGCGGTGAGAAAACCGCCTTTGCGTATTCCGACGATATTTCCGAGGCCAGCCTGCTGGATGCGGCCCGCACCGTGCGCACCATTTCGACTGCGGCCCAGAACAAGCGTGCGAAAGCTGCTACACCAAAGATAGCAGGTGGCCGCAAGCTCTACGCCGGCCTGGACCCGATTGCCACCCTGGACAGCACCGCCAAGGTAGAGCTGCTGGGCAAGGTGGAGAAGCTGGCCCGTGCCAAAGACCCGCGCATCATCCAGGTGATGGCCGGTCTGGCTGCTGAATACGACGTGGTGCTCGTCGCCCGCGCGGACGGCACGCTGGCCGCCGATGTGCGCCCGCTGGTGCGCCTGAGCGTGACGGTGATTGCCGAGCAAAAAGGCCGCCGCGAAGTAGGCTCCAGTGGCGGCGGTGGCCGCTTCGGGCTGGCGTATTTCACCGATGCGCAGCTTGAAGACTATGTGGACCAGGCCGTGCACGCCGCGTTGACCAACCTCGATGCCCGTCCTGCCCCTGCTGGTGAAATGACCGTGGTGCTGGGGGCCGGATGGCCCGGCATTCTGTTGCACGAAGCCATAGGTCACGGGCTGGAAGGCGACTTCAACCGCAAGGGCAGCAGTGCCTTCAGCGGCCGCATCGGCCAACGCGTCGCCGCCAAAGGCGTGACGGTGCTGGATGACGGCACCATTGCCGACCGCCGCGGCTCGCTCAACGTGGATGACGAAGGCAACCCCAGCCAGCGCAACGTACTGATTGAAGACGGCATCTTGAAGGGCTACATCCAGGACAGCATGAACGCCCGCCTGATGGGCGTGAAGCCCACCGGCAACGGCCGCCGCGAGAGCTACGCCCACCTGCCCATGCCCCGCATGACCAACACCTACATGCTGGGCGGCGACAAGGCGCCGGAAGAAATCATCGCCAGTATCAAAAAGGGCTTGTACGCCCCCAACTTCGGTGGCGGCCAGGTGGACATCACCAGCGGCAAGTTTGTGTTTTCTGCCAGCGAAGCCTATTGGGTGGAAAACGGCAAGATCCAATACCCCGTCAAAGGCGCGACGCTTGTCGGCAGCGGCCCTGAGTGCCTGAAGCGCGTCTCCATGATCGGCAGCGACATGAAGCTGGACCCCGGCGTGGGCACCTGCGGCAAAGAGGGCCAGAGCGTGCCTGTGGGTGTGGGTCAGCCTACGCTGCGCATCGATGGTTTGACCGTAGGTGGAACTGCCTAGTGGCAAGCGTAAGCCGCTGTCAGAAACCTGTGCTACATTGAACCCCATGCATTCCGCACGTTTCTTTTTTAGCTACTTTTGGTTCTCACGCGCATCCGGCGGTCGAGAGATCTGAACGTACCCAAAAGAAACGTCCTGAATCTTCCCAAAAACCGCCGGCACCCCCGGCGGTTTTTTTATGCCTTTTTCAACCTGTTTTTCGCAACTTGGACTCTGGAGACCTGACATGAACGCTAAAGCCTCTGCAACCGGTGAGTGGTACGGACAAGCCCAGCCCGCCGACCGCACCAGCAAAACCGACGACGAACGCATCAAGGACATCACCGTGTTGCCCCCTCCAGAGCACCTTATCCGTTTTTTCCCTATCCGTGGATCCGCGGTGGAGACTCTGATTTCCGACACCCGCAGCACCATCCACAACATCATGGCCGGCAAGGACGATCGTCTGCTGGTCATCATCGGACCCTGCTCCATCCATGATCCCGCCGCTGCGCTGGACTACGCCCGCCGCCTGAAAGTGGAGCGTGAGAAGTACAAAGACACGCTGGAAATCGTGATGCGCGTCTACTTCGAGAAGCCCCGCACCACCGTGGGCTGGAAGGGCCTGATCAATGACCCTTACTTGGACGAAAGCTACCGCATCGACGAAGGCCTGCGCATCGCCCGCCAGCTGCTGATCGAGATCAACCGCTTGGGCATGCCCGCCGGCAGCGAGTTCCTGGACGTCATTTCGCCCCAGTACCTGGGCGACTTGATTTCCTGGGGCGCCATCGGTGCGCGCACCACCGAGAGCCAGGTGCACCGCGAGTTGGCCTCCGGCATCTCCGCGCCCATTGGCTTCAAGAACGGCACGGACGGCAACATCAAGATCGCAACGGACGCTATTCAAGCTGCAGCCGGTGGCCACCACTTCTTGTCGGTGCACAAAAACGGCCAGGTGGCGATTGTGCAAACCAACGGTAACCCGGACTGCCACGTCATCCTGCGCGGTGGCAAGGCGCCCAACTATGACGCAGCCAACGTGGCCGCCGCCTGTGCGGACCTCGCCAAGGCTAAGCTGCCCCAAACCCTGATGGTGGACTGCAGCCACGCCAACAGTAGCAAGCAGCACGAAAAGCAGCTCGACGTGGCCAAAGACATTGCCGGCCAGATCAGCGGCGGCTCCAAGAGCATTTTCGGTGTAATGGTGGAAAGCCACCTGAACGCCGGTGCCCAGAAGTTCACCCCCGGCAAGGACGATGCATCTGCCTTGGAATACGGCAAGAGCATCACCGACGCCTGCCTGGGCTGGGACGATTCGGTGGAGTCGCTGGAAGTGCTGTCTGCCGCCGTCAAGGCGCGCCGCGCTGCTTGATAGCGCCATGAAAAAAGCCGGAGTGATCACTCCGGCTTGCATTACCCAAGCGGACCTCTGTGTCCGCTTTTTTGTGCCTTACTGCAGCGGAGCAGGGGCCCGCAGGGACTCCATCACCGCGTCCGGCGTGCCGCCAGCAGCCAAGTGGGTTTTGTACCAGACGCTCAGGATGGTGCTGATCACCGGGCCGGGGTTCTCGCGGACCTTGGCTACATCCCACTGGTTGAGTTGGCAGATGCGCTCGATGAGGTCCATGTCCATGTCGATGGCTTCGGCGTCGCAACGGCGCAGCTTCAGGTCGGTGAATTGGGCGCCTTCGGGCAGGCGGAGTTGAAAGTTCGGATCGGTTTGCATGGGGTTGTGGGTCGAATATGCTGTTGGCGCCGATAGATAGTGCGCGAGCAGCTATGAAGTTTGTAGCAAGTTGGCGAGTTTGGCGTGGATGCCGCCGAAGCCTCCATTGCTCATGCACAGCACGTGGTCGCCCGGCTGCAGGGCGGCGGCCACTTGGGCCAGCACGGCATCAATGGTGTCGCCCACCTGCGCCCGTGCGCCCATGGGGGCCAGCGCTTCAGCTGCGTCCCAGCCCAAACCGCCGCTGTGGCAGAAGGCGAGGTCGGCTTCTTCCAGGCTCCAGGGCAGCTGGGCTTTCATGGCGCCGAGTTTCATGGTGTTGGAGCGCGGCTCGAACACGGCCAGAATGCGCCCGGTCCCGACTTGGCGGCGCAGGCCGTTGACGGTGGTGCGGATGGCGGTGGGGTGGTGCGCAAAGTCGTCGTAAATGGTGACGGGGGCGCTGCCCGGTTGTCCAGCCAATGGAGCGGTGGCACGCACTTCCATGCGGCGCTTGACGTTCACGAACTGGCCCAAGGCTTCTGCGGCGACGGCGGGCGACACGCCCACATGCTCTGCGGCGGCGATGGCGGCCAGCGCATTGAGTTGGTTGTGCACCCCGCCCAAGGCCCATTGCACCCGTGCGACTTCGCGGCCGTGGTGTTGGACTGTAAAGTCGTGGGGCTCGCCGACGGCTGAGAAGTCGCTGACCGCTGCGCCAAAGCTCCGCACTTCGCTCCAGCAGCCCTGGTGCAACACGCGCGTCAGGCTTTCTTCTAGTCCATTCACCACCACGCGCCCGGTACCGGGCACGGTGCGCACCAGGTGGTGGAACTGCCGCTCGATGGCGGCCAGGTCGTCAAAGATGTCGGCGTGGTCGAATTCCAGGTTATTCAGAATGGCGGTGCGCGGGCGGTAGTGCACGAATTTGCTGCGCTTGTCGAAGAAGGCGGTGTCGTATTCGTCGGCCTCGATCACGAAGAGTTTCGCTTCGGAGGCGGGGCGGAGGGGCGTCTGCGCCCTCTGCTCCGTATCCCCCGCCCGCTTTGCGGGCTCCTCCTTGACCTGCACAGAGGGCGCAGACGCCCCTCCGCCCAGTCTTGCCGATACTCCGAAATTCAGTGGGACGCCGCCTACCAGGAAGCCGGGTTGCAGTCCGGCGTATTCCAGCACCCAAGCCACCATGCTGGTGGTGGTGGTTTTTCCGTGGGTGCCGGCGACGGCCAGCACATGGCGGCCTTGGAGCACATGTTCAGCCAGCCATTGCGGGCCACTGGTGTAGGGCGCGCCCGCGTCCAGAATGGCTTCCATCAGTGGAAACTTTGGGGTTCCGTCGGCGAGCCGCGCGCGGCTGACGACGTTGCCGATGACGAACATGTCAGGCTGCAAGGCCATTTGTTCAGCGCCAAAACCTTCGATCAGTTCGATACCCAAGGCCCGGAGCTGGTCACTCATGGGGGGGTAGACGCCGGCATCGCAGCCGGTCACTTTGTGGCCGGCTTCACGTGCCAGCGCGGCCAGGCCTCCCATGAAGGTGCCGCAAATGCCCAAGATATGAATATGCATGGCAGGTATTCTACGGGGCACTCTACCTATCGTGATTTGGCTTGATTTATGGCTCTGGCGCACGTGGAATGTGCGCGGACAGCTATCAATAACGTAGCAAATAGGCGCGTAGCAGGGCTTTCAGCGGGCAGGCACAATCTGGTGATGGATGATTTGAAAGAAGAAATCGCAGCCACGGCGGCGCGTTTGGTAGTGGAAGAGGGGCTGGAATACGGTCCGGCCAAGCGCCGCGCGGTCAAACAGCTGGGTGTGCCACCGCGTTCTGCGCTGCCGGATAACGATCAGGTAGAGACTGCGGTTGAGGAATACATTGCGATCTTCTGTGCCGAGAGCCAGGCAGAGGAGTTGCAGGCCCTGCGTGAGCTTGCCGTGCAATGGATGCTGCGGCTGGAAGCCTTCCGGCCCCACCTGGGCGGTGCCGTGTGGCGCGGAACGGCCACACGGCGGTCCGACATTTATCTGCAATTGTTTTGTGATGACCCCAAATCGGCGGAGATCAGCCTGATTGACAAGGGCGTTCGCTTTGAGGTGCGCTCTGTGCCTGGTTTGCAAGGGGATATGGTGGACGCCCTGAGTATTCACGCCGTGTGCCAGCCCTTGGGTGAGCATGTGGGTGTGCATTTGTTGATCAACGACCTGGATGACGTGCGGGGTGCCTTGCAGCCGGATGGAAAGGGCAGGGCGCCGCGTGGAAATTTGGCTGCAGTTCAAAAGTTGTTGGGAGAAGTTCGTGACAGATAGTAAGAATTTGGCGCAATCCTCCTCTTCTCGCAGGCGCACGGTTCTCTGGGGTGTTGCTGCAGGCTTGGCGGGGGCTGCGGGGATCGGGTTGTCGCTGCGCCATGCCAAAGACGCCGCTTTGGCTGTGGTCGACCCTGTGCCGGGCTTCTGGGCGCAGCAGTGGCAAACCCCGCATGACACTACGTTGGCCATGGCTGAACTCAAGGGGCGGCCAGTCTTGATTAACTTCTGGGCGACCTGGTGCCCGCCTTGCGTGGATGAGTTGCCTCTTTTGGACAGTTTTTACAGGGAGCAAGGCAGCCGCGGTATACAGGTGCTGGGGTTGGCCATCGATCGCAAGGAAGCGGTGGTGCCATTTCTCAAGAAGCTGCCTTTGAGTTTTCCGGTCGCCATGGCCGGTTTGTCAGGTGCAGATCTCGGGCGGGCCTTGGGCAACATCACAGGTGGTTTGCCGTTCTCGGTGTTGGTGGCTTCGGATGGATCCATTGCGCAGCGGAAAATGGGGCGGGTGACCGAGTCGGACCTCGCTGCTTGGGTTGCGGTAAAATAGAGGCTCCTACCTAGCGGATTCGGTCTGAATCCACTGTCTCAAGCCCCTTCGGGGCATTTTTATCTAGACATTTTTCTGATCTTTTCCCTTGTTTTGGGCGGAGATATGGTTTTTTGGCGGCAATTTGCTGTAAATTCGCCGCTTTACTAATGTCGGTTGTTGGAGATTCCATGGATTTACGCAAACTCAAAACCCTGATCGATCTGGTGTCTGATTCCAATGTGTCGGAACTGGAAATTACCGAAGCCGAAGGCAAGGTCCGTATCGTCAAGGGTGGTGGTGCAGTGGTTCAGGGCTATGCGCCCGCTCCCGTGTATGCAGCACCTGCTCCGGCTGCCGCACCTGCAGCTGCTCCCGCTGCCGTCGCAGCTTCTGCTCCTGCAGAAGCCGCTGCGCCCGCCGGCCACACCGTAAAGTCTCCGATGGTAGGTACCTTCTACCGTTCTTCAGCCCCGGGCGCCAAGCCGTTCGTGGAGGTGGGTGACTCCATCAAGGAAGGCGACACCATCTGCATTATTGAGGCGATGAAGATTCTCAATGAGATCGAGGCGGACAAGTCGGGTACGGTCACCAAGATCTTGAGCGACAACGGCCAGGCGGTGGAATACGGTCAGCCCTTGTTCATCATCGAATAAGACGCAGTACCCATGTTCAAGAAAATACTGGTCGCCAACCGGGGCGAGATTGCGTTGCGTATTCAGCGCGCCTGTCGCGAGTTGGGTGTGAAGGCGGTCATGGTCTACTCCGAGGCGGACCGCGAAGCCAAGTACGTCAAATTGGCGGAAGAAGCGGTGTGTATCGGTCCGGCGCCGTCAGGTTTGAGCTACCTCAATATGCCGGCCATCATTTCGGCCGCGGAAGTGACCGACGCGGAAGCCATTCACCCCGGCTACGGCTTTTTGAGTGAAAACGCGGACTTTGCTGAGCGCGTCGAGAAGAGCGGTTTCCAGTTCATCGGTCCTACACCCGAGTCCATCCGCATCATGGGGGACAAGGTGTCTGCCAAGCAGGCCATGATCCGCGCGGGCGTGCCCTGCGTGCCCGGCTCTGAAGGCGAGCTGCCCGATGATCCGGTGGCGATGAAGCGCATTGCCAAGGCCATTGGCTACCCGGTGATCATCAAGGCTGCCGGCGGTGGTGGCGGTCGCGGCATGCGAGTGGTGCACACCGAGGCGGCGCTGGTGAATGCGGTGCAGATGACCAAGGCCGAAGCGGGCGCGGCGTTCAACAACCCGGCGGTGTACATGGAGAAGTTTCTCCAGAACCCGCGGCACATTGAAATCCAGATCCTGGCAGACAAGCACAAGAACGCGGTGTACCTGGGTGAGCGCGATTGCTCCATGCAACGTCGCCACCAGAAAGTGCTCGAAGAGTCTCCCGCGCCTGGCATCAATCGCAAGCTGATTGAGCGTATCGGCGAGCGTTGCGTGGCTGCCTGCAAGAAGATCGGCTACCGCGGTGCGGGCACGTTTGAGTTCCTCTATGAAGACGGCGAGTTCTATTTCATTGAAATGAATACCCGTGTGCAAGTGGAGCACCCGGTGACGGAGATGGTGACGGGCATTGACATCGTCAAAACCCAGATCATGGTGGCGGCCGGCGAAAAACTGCCATTCACCCAGCGTCAAATCGAAGTGCGTGGTCACGCCATCGAATGCCGTGTGAATGCGGAAGATCCTTACAAGTTCATTCCGTCCCCAGGGCGCGTCACCATGTGGCATGCACCCGGCGGTCCCGGCGTGCGTGTGGACTCCCATGTGTACACCAACTATTTCGTGCCTCCGAACTACGACTCCATGGTTGGCAAGATCATTGTTCATGGCGATACCCGTGAGCAGGCGATGGCACGCATGCGTACCGCACTGGCCGAGACTGTTGTCGAAGGTATCAGTACCAACATCCCTTTGCACCGCGAGTTGATGGTGGACGCCAAGTTTATGGACGGTGGTACCAATATCCACTATCTTGAGCATTGGCTGGAACAACACAAGCGATAAGGCTTTGCATGTTTGAATTGCGTTTGATGTGTCCCGAAGACCGGGTCGAAAACCTGAGTGATGCCCTGGACGCGTTGGATGCGCTGAGTGTCAGTGTGGAAGATGCTGATGCCCAAACGGATGCCGAGCAAGCCTTGTTCGGTGAACCCGGAATGCCGCCCCCCAAAGACGGGTGGCAGCGTTCCCGTGTGATTGCATTGTTTTCGGATCGTGCCCAAGCGGATGAAGCGGCCCAGCTGTTGTCGGCCCAAGACTTCTTTGTGGGGTGCCGTATCTTGGGTATCGAGGTGCTTGAGGACCAAGACTGGGTGCGTTTGACGCAGTCGCAGTTTGCGCCGGTAGAGATCACCCCCGAGTTCTGGATCGTGCCGACCTGGCACGAGCCGCCTGAGCAGGCCAAAGAGGTGATTCGTCTGGATCCGGGATTGGCGTTCGGCACGGGTACGCACCCCACTACCCGCATGTGCTTGCGATGGATTGCGCGTAATGGCGGTTCCGGTCGGGTGCTGGACTATGGTTGCGGATCAGGCATTCTGGCCATAGGTGCAGCCAAATTCGGCGCTACGGAGGTGATTGCTGTTGACATTGATCAGGCCGCTGTGGATTCCACAGTCTTGAATGCCGAAGCAAATCACGTCACATTGGTGTCCGGACTGCCTGAGGCAGCTCAGGGGGTATTCGATGTGGTGCTCGCCAACATCTTGGCCACGCCCTTGAAAGTGCTTGCTCCGCTGCTATGTGCGCATGTGAAGGCAGGTGGCCATCTCGTGCTTGCCGGGATTCTGGAGCGGCAGGCAGACGAGCTCAAGGCGGCTTATGCGCCGTACTGCACACTGTCTGTCGCAGACACCGAGGACGGCTGGATCTTGATGACCGCCTCAGTCTGATTGAGGTGATTGCGCCCCCTACAATGTGACGCAATGAGTCTGATTACCCAATGCCCGGCATGCTCCACGATGTTCAAAGTCGTGCCGGACCAGTTGCGTATATCCGATGGTTGGGTTCGTTGCGGTCAGTGTGATGAAGTCTTTGACGCGAATGCAAACCTCCATTCAGAGCCTGTTCCAGTATCTCTGGAGCCGGAGCAGCCGCGCGCAGCTGTAGCCACCACCAGCCCGGATCCTGACTGGGCGGCATCTTTGCGATTCGCGTCTGAGGAATCCCCCGGGGCGACAGAGGCGCTTGCTACCGATGTGTCGATTACTCCTGAACCGACCGGCGTAACAGTTCATGACCCCGTGCATCCTGAAGACGCTGCACCGGCCGACACTATCAGCATTGAGTCGTCTGACCGGGGATTCGATGATTTTCTGTCGCAAAGTCCCAAAGTCCTTGCGCAGACCCCGGGTGAGGATCACGAGACGCCGCCACTAGACGCGCCTGCGGCCCTCCCGCTTGAAACGTTGTCTGGTCCTGCGCCCCGTTACACGCAAGCCCAGGTGAAAGTCGCAGACAGGGATGAAGTCAAACAACCTTCATTCATGCACAAAGGGCGCGGGGGCAGCATTTGGCACAAGACGGGTGTGCGTGTTCTTCTTGGAATTTCGGGCGTGACCTTGATCGCAGGCTGGGCTGTGCAGATTGCCATCCATGAGCGGGACCGATGGGCTGCTTACGAACCATCCATGCGCCCCGCACTCGATGTCTTGTGTGAGGTGGCGGAGTGTAATGTGAGCCCATTGCGCAATATCGAGGCGGTGGTTATTGATAGTTCATCGTTTACGAAGGTCCGTACCGATGTTTACCGGCTGAATGTCGCTTTGAAAAATATTGGTCCTGTACCTGTGGCGCCCCCAGCATTGGAGTTAACACTCACAGATATGCAGGACCAAAGCCTGATACGCCGTGTCTTGAAGCCGCAAGATATCGGATTCAAATCCGCAACCTTGGAGCCCGGCGCAGAGTTTTCGGCAGTGCTTCCGATTGCTCTGAAAACAGGCAATCCGGCAGAACGGGTCTCAGGATACAGGCTGCTTGCTTTCTATCCCTGATCTGTTGATTGCGCAAATAAAAAAGCCCGGAGCGTGAGCGCCGGGCTTTTCTACTTCAGACAGGCCGATTAAGGCTTGCTGGAAGTAGGGAAAGGCCACGCAGCTTGAGGATTCAACGTGGTCTGTGCTGCAGGGGCAGCGGCAGGCTTGGCAGCGGGTGCTTTTGCAGCCTTCTTGGCAGCAGGCTTCTTGGCGGCTGGGGCAGCTTTTTTGGCAGGAGCGGCCTTTTTCGCGGCTGCAGCCTTTTTGGCGGGAGCGGCTTTCTTCGCTGCTACGGCCTTTTTGGCAGGAGCTGCTGCTTTTTTAGCAGGAGCTGCAGCCTTTTTGGCGGGAGCGGCTTTCTTCGCTGCTACGGCCTTTTTGGCAGGAGCTGCTGCTTTTTTAGCAGGAGCTGCAGCCTTTTTGGCGGGAGCGGCTTTCTTCGCTGCTACGGCCTTTTTGGCAGGAGCTGCTGCTTTTTTAGCAGGAGCTGCGGCCTTTTTGGCGGGAGCGGCTTTCTTCGCTGCTACGGCCTTTTTGGCAGGAGCTGCTGCTTTTTTAGCAGGAGCTGCAGCCTTTTTGGCGGGAGCGGCTTTCTTCGCTGCTACGGCCTTTTTGGCAGGAGCAGCTTTCTTCGCGGGAGCGGCCTTCTTAGCGGCCGGTTTTTTTGCAGTTGCCATCATGTTCTCCTTGATCAAGGTGCAAAGAGCACTTTCCGCTGCGTATCTGGCAGAAAGTGATTCATGCCGCTGGGCGCATTCCCAGCGGCATGAACTCGGGGTCGCACACCCATCGCACTGATTGAACAGCAGCAGAACAGGGGCGAAAACTGGATCGGCATGACGAGTGGTTTAATCCCAGGACAGCGCGCCGCCGGACTGGTACTCGATAACACGCGTTTCGAAGAAGTTGCGTTCCTTCTTCAAGTCAATCATTTCACTCATCCACGGAAACGGGTTTTCCTCGTTAGGGAAAAGCGGCTCCAGGCCAATTTGTGTGGCGCGGCGATTCGCGATGTAGCGCAAATAGCCTTTGAACATTGAGGCATTCATGCCCAGCACGCCACGCGGCATGGTGTCCTCGGCGTAACGGTATTCGAGTTCGACCGCCTTTTCGAAGAGGGCTTTGATTTCGGCTTTGAAGTCCGGTGTCCAGAGGTGCGGATTCTCCAACTTGAGCTGATTGATCAGGTCGATACCAAAATTGCAGTGCATCGACTCGTCACGCAAGATGTACTGGTACTGTTCTGCAGCCCCGGTCATTTTGTTTTGCCGCCCGAGAGCAAGAATCTGGGTGAAGCCTACATAAAAGAAGAGGCCTTCCATCAAGCACGCGAAAACGATCAAGGACTTCAAAAGCTTTTGATCCGTCTCAGGGGTGCCCGTATGGAAGTTCGGGTCCATGATCGCTTCAATGAAGGGAATCAAAAACTCATCCTTGTCACGGATGGATTGAACTTCGTTGTACGCGTTGAAAATCTCACTCTCGTCCAGGCCCAAGGACTCTACGATGTATTGGTATGCGTGGGTATGAATCGCTTCTTCAAAAGCCTGACGCAACAGGAACTGGCGGCATTCCGGTGCGGTGATGTGTCTGTAGGTGCCCAACACGATGTTGTTGGCAGCCAAAGAGTCTGCAGTTACAAAGAACCCGAGGTTGCGCTTAACGATGCGACGCTCATCCTCGGTGAGACCATTGGGATCCTTCCACAACGCGATGTCACGCGTCATGTTGACTTCTTGGGGCATCCAATGATTGGCACAAGTGGCGAGGTACTTTTCCCAAGCCCATTTGTACTTGAACGGAACCAGTTGGTTTACGTCAGTTTGTCCATTGATGATGCGTTTGTCGGATGCCTTGACCCGGTGGCCGCTCGCGATGGCCTTGGTCACCGGTGATGCTTCCATCGGCGTAGTCTGAGGTGCTTGAGCAACAAAAACAGAAGACACCGGTACTTGCGCTAGTGCGTCATTCAAAGACGGATTGCGCGCGTAATTCAACGGCGATGCGGGCTTGACTTCTTCGTCCCAGGACAACATAGGTGATTCCAATTTGCAGATTATGTGAGCAGTGAATTGAATTGAAAAGTAATCACGCAATTCACTGAATATTTGTGTTGTTCAATAGCATCGCAATTTGTATCGCGACGCTATTGAAATCACTGACAGGACTCGCAGGTCGGGTCATCAACGCCACAGAATTTGATGTCTGTTGCAGCATTACTGGCCAACTCCATCTGGGCTTGTGCCGCAGCTGCAGCAGCTTCCAGAGCACTGGACATTTTGGTCGAGCCAGGCGCATCGTTGCCGGAAGACACGGCATTCAAGCGTCCCGCAGAGACGGTTGATTTTTCTGCGTGCGTCGCTGACATGGTGCGGAGGTAATAGGTGGTTTTCAGTCCACGCAGCCAAGCCAGTTTGTAGGTCTCGTCCAGCTTTTTGCCAGATGCGCCAGCCATGTAGATGTTGAGAGACTGGGCTTGGTCTATCCACTTTTGGCGACGGGCTGCCGCTTCGACCAACCACCGTGTCTCCACTTCGAATGCCGTGGCATAAAGCTGCTTGATTTCTTGCGGCACGCGATCGATTGGAGCGAGGGATCCGTCGAAATGCTTCAGGTCCATGACCATGACATCGTCCCACAAGCCCAAGCGCTTGAGGTCGCGTACCAGGTAGCTGTTGATTACGGTGAACTCACCGGACAGGTTGGACTTGACCGACAAGTTACCGAAGCAGGGCTCGATGGAAGCGTCCACACCAATGATGTTGGAAATCGTTGCAGTGGGTGCAATCGCCACGCAATTGGAGTTCCGCATGCCATCCATCGCGATCTTGTTGCGCAGAGCATCCCAGTCCAGTGTGGACGAGCGGTCAACTTCCACATAGCCGCCACGGGCGCTTGCCAGCATGTCCAAGGTGTCCGGTGGCAACACGCCTTTGTCCCACAGACTGCCCTTATAGCTGTGGTACTTGCCGCGCTCACGCGCCAAATCCGTAGAGGCCCAGTAAGCGTAGTAGCTGATCGCTTCCATGGAGCGATCTGCGAATTCAACGGCAGCCTCACTCGCGTAAGGGATGCGCAGCTCATACAAGCTGTCCTGGAACGCCATCAGGCCCAGGCCGACAGGGCGGTGGCGCATGTTGGAGTCACGCGCCTTTTTCACCGCGTAGTAGTTGATGTCGATCACGTTGTCCAGCATGCGCATGGCGGTGGAGATGGTGCGCTTGAGCTTCTCGTGGTCGAGGGCGCCATCCTTCAAATGCTGCAGCAGATTCACAGAGCCCAAATTGCATACCGCTGTCTCTGTGTCAGATGTGTTCAGCGTGATTTCTGTGCACAGGTTGGATGAGTGCACCACGCCGGCATGCTGTTGCGGGGAGCGCACGTTGCATGCATCCTTGAAAGTGATCCATGGGTGACCGGTTTCGAACAGCATGGTCAGCATCTTGCGCCACAGGTCACTGGCTTGAACGGTACGGGAGGGCTTGATCTCGCCGCGGGCAGCCTTCTCCTCGTAAGCCACGTAAGCTTTTTCAAACTCCGCACCAAACAAGTCGTGCAAGTCGGGCACATTGGATGGAGAGAACAGCGTCCAGGTACCCTTTTCCATCACACGACGCATGAACAAGTCCGGGATCCAGTTGGCAGTGTTCATGTCGTGGGTACGACGGCGGTCATCACCGGTGTTCTTGCGCAGCTCCAGGAACTCTTCGATGTCCAAGTGCCATGTTTCGAGGTAAGTACAAACAGCACCTTTGCGCTTGCCACCTTGGTTCACAGCCACGGCAGTGTCGTTCACCACTTTCAGGAACGGTACCACCCCTTGAGATTCGCCATTGGTTCCCTTGATGTGGGAGCCCAGTGCACGTACGCGTGTCCAGTCATTTCCCAGGCCGCCCGCAAACTTGGACAAGAGTGCGTTTTCCTTGATGGATTCGTAGATGCCATCCAGATCATCAGGCACCGTAGTCAGGTAGCAGCTGGACAGTTGTGAGCGCAAAGTACCGCTGTTAAAAAGGGTCGGTGTGCTGGACATAAAGTCAAAGCTGGACAGCACTTCGTAAAACTCGATCGCGCGGGCTTCACGGTCAATTTCGTTCAGGGACAAGCCCATTGCCACGCGCATGAAGAACGCTTGGGGCAACTCGATGCGGGTCTTGCCTTCGTGCAGGAAGTAGCGGTCATACAAGGTTTGCAGACCCAGGTAGTCGAATTGCAAATCGCGGCTGGCCTTAAGCGCATTGCCCAAGCGCTTCAGATCGAATTGCTGGAGCTTCTCGTCCAGAAGTTCCGCAGCGATGCCTCGTTTGATAAAGCCGGGGAAGTAGTCCGCGTAGGCCTCTTGCATATCCGCTTGTGCAACATCGCGGCCCAACACTTCACGGGAGATTGTGTGGAACAGCAAACGCGCAGTGGCGTAGGTGTAATCCGGATCTTTTTCGATCAGGGTGCGGGCTGCCAAGATAGCCGCCTTGTAGACCTCATCCAAGGGCACGCCGTCGTACAAATTACGCATGGTTTCTGCCAGGATGGGGGCCGCCTTGACGTCGGCTCCCAGACCGCT
The DNA here is from genome assembly GCF_032191775.1 of Rhodoferax mekongensis. Classification (NCBI taxonomy): domain Bacteria; kingdom Pseudomonadati; phylum Pseudomonadota; class Betaproteobacteria; order Burkholderiales; family Comamonadaceae; genus Rhodoferax; species Rhodoferax mekongensis. The sequence continues at coordinate 1,211,313 of NZ_CP132507.1, forward strand.
GCATGCGGTCTCGATGCGGGATTGGAGTTGCGCCAGATCCAAGGGCACTCGCTGGCCGTTGTCAATGACGTGAATGACGGGCGCTGCAGGAGCCTCTGTAGCCACTTGTTTGGCACGCTCTTGGGTGCGGCGTTCACGGTAAAGCACATATGCGCGTGCAATTTCATGGTGGCCGCCGCGCATCAGGCCCAACTCGACCTGGTCTTGTACGTCCTCAATATGGAAAGTTCCGCCGCCGGGGCGTGAACGGACCAAGGCACGGATGACTTGCTGGGTCAGGCCATCCACGGTTTCCCGCACGCTGGCGGATGCAGCACCTTGTGTACCGTGTACAGCAAGAAACGCTTTCATCATCGCGACAGCAATTTTGTTGGGCTCAAAAGGCACCACCGCGCCATTGCGGCGAATGATCTGGTAATGCGCGAACGTGTTCGTCGGGGATGTTTCAGTGCCCGGGACGGGAGACAACAGGGGAGCTGCAGTGCTGGGTATTGCAGTAGAGATGGATTGCATGATTTCCTCGTCTAAATCGGTGTTTTTTTGTGGTGATCTGGTGGCAGTCATGGTTGTCACGGTGACGCCATATGTCCATGCGCAACAATCAAGGCACACTATATCTGGGGTCTGAGGTGGTGACAAGCCACTACCGGTAGTGTATCTGCCCTTGTGCGGGCTTCGGGTCCGCGCAAACCCGAGGGCGCGGATGATCCCATGCTTTCACGGTACGGCAGAGCCTTGATTTCTGTTGATCTGGGGCTGCTTAGCGAGTATTGACGCGCTTCGCGAGCGCATTTCAACGGGAATCGCGCGCCGGTTCTGCATGCGCACTGTTCAGGTGCACCCCCGGGGGCTGGAAATTTTTTTTGTAACCTGCCATGTCAGGTCGAGTGTTGTCGTTCAATAGCACTCAACTGGGAAAGCGCCATCCTGAAATCTCGGGCCATTTGGACAGAGCGGACCACTCAAATGCAGGCCCTGGGTCGGTTTTTCGGCCCGGTGCAATGTGTTCATGGCCGGCAATGTGTCGGATCTGGTAACTCCCTGAAATCGCCCTGCACAAACGGTGGAGGCTTTCGTATTGAGATGCAGTGAACCTGTCTTCGTCCGTTCCCTCCAGTTCAATACCGATCGAGTCGTCGTTGCAATTGTCCCGACCCAGGTAGTGAGATCTACCTGCATGCCATGCCCGATCGTTACAGCTGACAAATTGAAGGATTGCTCCCGTTCTCTGTAGATAGAAGTGGCTGGAAACTTCCATGCCTCGTATGCTTTGGAAGTATGGGTGCGCATCCCAGTCGAGGGTGTTGGTGAAAAGTTGCTGCACTTCAGGGCCTCCATATACCCCCGGAGGCAGCGATATCGAATGGATAACCACCAAATCTACGATGGTCCCCGGGGGTCTGGGGCCGAAGTTGGGGGACGTTACGCGCTGGGCTTCGTGCCACCAACCTGCGCTCCATTCGGTCGCGTGAGACGGTGATTTATCAGTCTGTTTTGTCACGGTCTTCCCCTGGCACGTCGATGCGCAAGCGCTCCATGCGATAACGAATCTGGCGCAGGCTGATCCCCAAGCGTTGAGCAGCCGCAGTGCGGTTGAAACGTGTTTCTGTTAGCACGCGAACCAGAATGTCCCGCTCCTGGGCGTCCAGGTGGCTTTGTAGGTCACTGGGTATAGCCGGTGGTGCAGGCGGCAAAGACTGCTCTGCGCGGGCCTCTGCTTGCTCGTTGATATCAGGCATCACAGTATCCACAGATGGCATCTCTGAGGTGGCGGACAGCGAAGCAGGTCCTGTGTCTGCATATGCGGCATCCATTTCGAGGGCTTGACCATCCGACAGCGCCATGGCCCTGTGTAGCAGGTTCTCCAGCTCTCTGACATTGCCTTTGAGTGGGTGCTTCTTTAGTTGCTCCAGCATGGATGCTGATATCACCGGGATGGGGCTTCCGGTTTCAGCGCATATGCGTTGAAGTATGGCACCGCACAGGGCTTCGAGATCGTCTTTGCGCTCCCGCAAAGGAGGCAAATGGATGTCGATGACATTGAGTCTGTAATAAAGATCCTGGCGGAACGTGTTGGCTGCCACTTCTGCTGCCAAATCTTTGTGGGTGGCGCTGACCAATCGCACATCCACAGCCTCCTCGGTGCTGCTCCCCAGAGGGCGGATCTTTCGTTCCTGTATGGCGCGCAAGAGCTTTGCTTGCATGGCCAGAGGAAGATCTCCGATCTCATCGAGAAATAATGTCCCCCCATGCGCCGCCTGAAAAAAGCCGGCCCTGTCTTGGGTTGCTCCGGTGTAGGCTCCCTTTTTGGCGCCGAAAAACTCGGCTTCCAGCAAGGACTCTGGTATTGCGCTGCAGTTCACCGCAACCCATGGCCCCTGAGCCCGATGGCTATTGGCATGCAATGCTCTGGCCGCCAACTCTTTGCCCGTGCCGGATTCGCCCCGGATCAGTACAGGTGCCATGCTGCGAGCCACTTTGGCAATTCTTTCCTTCACCGCCAACATGGCTGCGGAAGTCCCCGCCATCAATTCCAGCGTTGACGCAGCTGCCGGGTTGTCTGGCGCCCTTGCTATTGATCTGGCAGTATCGGCCCCCGCACTTGGGCCTGCGGTGTCGTTCAACGCCGAGGTGACCGCGGTCCGGAATAGTTTCAGGTCTACGGGTTTAGTCAGGTAGTCAAAGGCACCCGCCTTCAGGGATTCGACAGCATTTTCAGCAGAACCGTAGGCGGTAATCACCATGCAGCGCTCATTGCGCTCTTGACGGCGCAGGTTCTTCAAGACATCAATGCCGAGTCCATCTGGCAGACGCATGTCCGTAATCACGAGGTCGTAGGCTTGACGCGCCAGTGCATCCATCGCCTCTTGCACGGTTCCCGCAGTGTCAACCTGATGACCCTCCCGTAACAGAGTCAGTTCATAGAGGGTGCGCAGATCCGGTTCGTCGTCGACCACCAAGATTTTGGAGGCACTCAGTACAGGGAGGCTTGCCATGGTGTTGTTTGTTCGCTGTCGGCGCGTGTGGAAAGGTTCAATCGTGTCAGAGTCAGCATGAACTCGTTGCCCTCATGCAGTTGGCTATCACGTTCCCGGCTACTGCGTTGGTAGGTCAGTGTCGCACTGTGCCGCTCAGACAGCTCGCGGGAAATATACAAGCCGAGGCCGCTGGAGCGGCTCTCGGACGAAAAGAAGGGTTCGAACAGATGCCGCTCCACCGTCTGGTCCATGCGTGCTCCATCACTCCAAACGGATACACAGGCAAAGTCTTCACTGTAAGTTACCGTGATCTGGATGGCCTCGAGCTGTCGGCTGGCATAGCGGTGAGCGTTATCCAGCAAGTTGACCATCACTTGCCGTAAATGGTCCAAGTCAAACCGTACGGAGTGCATGGCCGGATCAATCTCAAAACCGATCATTCCGGTTTGACCATGCTGTTGGGCCCAGTCACTGCTAATCTTGTGTACCGCCTCGCTCAGTCCATGGAGGGCGTCGCGCTCGCCGAAGTTGGCCCCGCGCGCACGTGCCACGTTGAGAATGTCGTCAACAATCTTCTCAAGTCGCTTGGCGTTCTGTCCCACCATGGTCGTCAGGCGCAGCTGTTTCGGGTCACTCAAATCCTCAGCCAGCAGCGCGTTGGCCTGTGCAATTGCTGCCAGCGGGTTCCGGATTTCATGGGCCACAGCAGTGGACATGCGGCCCATACTTGCAAGCTTTTCGGTACGTAGACGGGCCTCTGCCTGGCGTTGGTCTTGCAGGAACAAGACACACAGACTGTCTTCCCCTATACCTTGCGGAGCGGCCAGCCGCGTTCGGGCCAGTACCTTGAGTGGGGCGCCTCCATCATGTTGCAGCGAAACTTCTGCCTCCTGGGCTTGGCCACTACCGAGGCTGAGTTTGCACAAACGCAGAAGTGGCTTCCACGCGGGGGTTGTCTTGAGGTCAAACACCGCTGCGCGCAAGCGGTACTCATCCCCCAGCAGTTGACGTGCCGCAGGGTTGGCTGCGCGCACGATGCCGCCTTGGTCCACGATCATCACGCCCTCGGGCATGGCTTCGATGACCAGCTCATTGACCTCGCGCTGGATAGTGGCCGCAAGCTGGCTTTGTCGTGCCCGCTTGCCTTCATTGGCCAGCCGGGTTGCCAGTTGGTTGGCCAGAAAGGCGATGGCAAAGTAACCCACACCACTGAGACCGGCCTGGACGAACGAGGCTGGATTGTCCTGTTCGCTGCGAATCTGGGTCCAAACCGCTCCACCCAAGAGCAGCATGGTCACACCGGCAGCAGTTCCCAGGGCTAAACGCAAGGATCCCAAAACAGATGCCAGCAGCACGGGTAGTGCAAACAAAGGCGTGTAGTTGAGACTATTTCCGTGGAGCCACTGCAAGGCTGAAAACGCCAGCACGTCAATGCCTATCAGCACGCCCCAGGACCGGGTAAACGCGCCTCCCAAGGGCCTGGGGCGCAAATACATGCGCGTCGCCAGAGTGCCTAAAAAGTAGGCGGCACAGACGGCCAGCAGCGTTTTGCTGTGTGCGGAGCCCGTGACGTACAGCGTGATTTGCAGTATTACCAGCACTACGCCCAAGACCAGCCGCGCGGTCATGAACGCCTGCCACAGCCGTTTGAAGTCCCCTTGATCTTCCGTGGGCTCGGGCAGGGCGTCCAGTGCCGAGGCGCCGAACCAGGAGTGATCCCCGTGTTCCTGCTGCATCAGTGCTCCGCCAAGGCGCGGTGTCCAGCACTGCAGTAGCGCCCACGCGTACCTGTAACCATGTCGCTGAAAGGCATGTGCAGTCCACAGTGCGTGCAAGCATGCATTTCTACAGTTTTGGGGCCAGCTTCTGCCCGCTCTTGGATGGGGGGCGCTTCGGGGGCTTGGGCCTTGCTGCGAATCCTCCACAGCACCACCAGCGCAATCAGCAGCACAACCAGATACTTCACGCGGACCGTCCCAGCAGCACTTCCAGCACAAAACGGGACCCCACGTAGCCCAGCAGCAGCAGCACAGAACCCGTGTACAACACAGCTACCGCGCGTTTGCCCCGCCAGCCGAAACGTGCTCTGCCCAACAGAAGGATCGCGAAGGTGATCCAAGACAGTAGTGAAAACACGGTCTTGTGGTCCCAGTGCCATGCGTGGCCTGTGCCGTAGACCACATCTCCGAAGACATATCCCATGACCAAAGTGGCCGTGAGCAACACAAAACCGGCACCCACAAACCGGTAGGTCAGTCGCTCCAGCGTTAGCAAGGGTAAGCCACTATGAGGGTCTGCCGCCTGACGAATGCGGGTTTCTGCGCGGCCCATGAGCCATGCGTGAACGACAGCGGTTCCGAAAAGTCCGTAACTGGCCACACCAAAGGCAAGGTGCGTGGGAAGCCAGATGGAGGCCGTGCCGGGCAAGGCCGTGCCGGGGAAAATGCATGCCAGCACGACCGCGACCGCGCCGACGGCGGAGAGCGCCCATCGTGTTTGAAGTTGGGGGTAAATCTGGCTTTCAATGGCGTACACCGCAGCCACGATCCACGCCGTCATGGACAAGGCGGGTGCAAAGCCGAAATGCGCAGGCGGTAACAGGAGCCCCCAAGCCAGTACGGCACCATGCAGAAACCACGCCCATGCGACCCATCCGCGTGCAGCCGCGTGTGACAAACGGTCCGCACGCAGTGCCGGCCAAGCATAAGAACAAGCCGCCAAAACCGACAAGGTTACGCTGACAGGAGACGCACTGGCTAAAATCATGCGCACAGTTTAGCGTTTTGCTTCCTGCCGGCACTGTCCGGCCCACACCGCAGGTTGCGCCTGCCGGAATACTTCAATATGGCCTCCGCTCTTACCGACAAACTTTCCCGCCTCGTTAAAGACCTGCGAGGCCAGGGGCGCATCACCGAGTCCAACGTCACCGACATGCTGCGCGAAGTGCGCATGGCGCTGCTGGAGGCCGACGTGGCTCTGCCCGTGGTGCGCGATTTCATCGCCCGGGTGAAGGAAAAAGCGCTAGGGCAGGAAGTGCTGGGTTCCCTGCAGCCCGGGCAGGTGCTGGTCAGCATCGTCAACCGCGAGTTGGCTGCCACCATGGGCGAAGGCGTAAGCGACATCAACCTCGCAGCCCAACCGCCCGCCGTCATCCTGATGGCGGGCTTGCAGGGTGCCGGTAAAACGACGACCACCGCCAAACTGGCCAAGCACCTGATTGAAAAACGCAAAAAGAAAGTACTGACCGTGTCCGGCGACGTGTACCGTCCCGCGGCGATCGAACAGCTCAAAACCGTGACCGCCCAAGCCGGTGCGGAGTGGTTCCCCTCCACCCCGGACCAGAACCCCGTGGACATCGGCCGTGCCGCGCTGGACTACGCCAAAAAGCACTTCTTTGATGTGCTGCTGGTCGACACCGCAGGCCGCTTGGCGATTGACGAAGCCTTGATGCTGGAAATCAAGAATCTGCACGCCGCGCTCAACCCGGTCGAAACCCTGTTTGTGGTGGACGCCATGCAGGGCCAGGACGCGGTCAACACCGCCAAGGCCTTCAAGGAAGCCCTGCCACTGACCGGCATCATCCTCACCAAGACCGATGGTGATTCGCGTGGCGGTGCCGCACTGTCAGTGCGCCAGATCACCGGCGCACCCATCAAGTTCGCTGGTACCAGCGAAAAGCTCGATGGGTTGGAGGTGTTCGACGCCGAGCGCCATGCTGGCCGCATCTTGGGCATGGGCGACATCGTGGCGCTGGTGGAGCAAGTCACTGCCGGGGTGGACATTGAGGCCGCCAAGAAGTTGGCCGAAAAGGTCAAGAGCGGTGGCGGCTTTGACCTGAATGACTTTTTGGCCCAGATCCAGCAGATGAAGCAAATGGGGGGCCTCTCCAGCCTGATGGACAAGCTGCCTGCGGCCATGGCGGCCAAGGCCGGTCAGGTGGACATGGACAAGGCCGAAAAAGACATCAAGCGCAAGGAAGGCATCATCCACAGCATGACGCCGCTGGAGCGCCGCAAGCCCGAACTCATCAAAGCCACGCGCAAGCGCCGTATCGCCGCCGGTGCGGGTGTGCACGTGCAGGAAGTCAACCGCATGCTCAAGGAGTTTGAGCAAATGCAAGAGATGATGAAGAGGATGAAGGGCGGCGGCATGATGAAGATGATGAAGCGGCTGGGAGGCATGAAAGGCATGCCCAAAATGCCCTTCTGATGTCTGAACACACACCGCAACAAATCCTCAAAGGCATAGGCCTGGCCGTCTTGGCCATGGCCTGCTTCGCCACCTTGGACACCACCACCAAATGGGTGTCACTGAGCGCCCCGCTGATGGTGGCCATGTTTTTTCGCTACACGTTTCAGGCAGTGGCCACCACGGCCATTGAGTTGCCGCGGCAGGGGCGCGCCTTGCTGCAGACCGAGCATTTGGGCTTGCACATCGCGCGCGGCGGTTTGTTGCTGGCGACCAGCATCTTTGCGTTCCTGAGCCTCAAGCACATGCCGGTGGGCGAGTTCACCGCTATCGTGCTGCTGACCCCGCTCATCGTGACGCTGCTGGCCGCCCGCATGCTGCATGAAAAGGTGTCACGCCTGCGCTTGTTGCTGGTGGCTGGCGGATTTGCTGGCACTTTGGCCATCGTGCGGCCCAAGGGTGCAGACTTCAATTGGGCGCTGCTGTTTCCGGTGTGCGTGGTGCTGGCCAATGCGGGCTTTCAGCTGCTAACCAGCCGCATGGCCCGCACCGAGGACCCGATGACCATGCAGTTCTACACCGGCTGGACCGGTGCGCTGGTGGCGGCTGTGGCATTGCCTTTCGCTTGGGAGCCGATCTCCTCGCCAGCCGTATGGGGCGGGCTACTATTGATGGGTTTTTTGGGCAGCCTGGGACACTTCATTTTCATCCAGGCCTTCAAGCGCGCACCGGCAGCAGTGCTCATGCCCTACATGTATGCCCAGATTGCATTCGCCATGCTCGGCGGCTGGCTGATCTTTACGCATGTGCCCGATGCCTGGACCATCGCCGGCATGGCCCTGATTGCCGTGTGTGGTGCCGCCGGTGCGTGGCTCACGGCGCATGAGAGCCGGGCTGCGGCGGAAGCGCCGGAGCACTGAGGCGCTTCTTTTTGGGGTGAAATCGGCCTCCAGCGCCCGAGGATTTTGCGTGAGCAGCTCCTAAATCAATAGCAAATTACAACATCCGCCCGGTCTTCACAAACCGGTCGTGCCATGACAGCGCCTCGCTCAGGATGTGCGGGGTGTGGCGGCCCGGGGCAGTCTGCAGGGCGCGGTCAAAGTAGTCGCGCAGGGCGGGGCGGAAGTCGGGGTGGGCGCAGTGTTCGATGACGAGTTGGGCGCGTTGCGTGGGGGACTTGCCGCGCAGGTCGGCCAGGCCTTGTTCGGTGACGATGATTTCCACGTCGTGCTCGGTGTGGTCGGTGTGCGAGACCATGGGCACGATGCAGGAGATGGCGCCGTCTTTGGCGGTGGAGGGCGTCATGAAAAACGACAAGTAAGCGTTGCGCGCAAAGTCGCCCGAGCCGCCGATGCCATTCATGATGCTGCTGCCCATGATGTGGGTGGAGTTCACGTTGCCGTAGATATCGGCTTCAATCATTGCGTTCATGGCAATCAGGCCGAGGCGGCGGATCACCTCCGGGTGGTTGCTCATCTCCTGCGGGCGCAGCACGATGCGTTCACGGTAAAAGTCGATATTGGCGTTGAACTCTTCGAGCGCTGCCGGGCTGAAGGACAGTGCCGTGGCCGATGCCATGGTCAGCTTGCCGGATTGGATCATCTCCAGCATGCCGTCTTGCAGCACTTCGGTGTAGGCGGTCAGATTGTTGAACGGGCCCTTGTTCAGGCCGATGAGCACCGCGTTGGCAATATTGCCCACGCCACTCTGCAGCGGCAGCAGGTCTTCGGGCAAGCGTCCTGCCTGTACTTCTTGCTGCAGGAACTGGATGATGTGGCCGGCAATTCGTTCGGAGGTTTCATCCGGTGGAGAAAAAGGCGAGTTGCGGTCGTGTTCGCTGGTTTCCACCACGGCAATCACCTTGGCCGGGTCGCAGTGCAGGTAGCAGTCGCCAATGCGGTCGCCGGGTGCCACTAGCGGGATGGGCTGGCGGTGCGGTGGGATGCGGGTGCCGTAGTAGATGTCGTGCATGCCCTCCAGCCCGGCGTGCTGCAGGCTGTTGACTTCCAGAATGATGTGGTCGGCCAAGTCCAGCCAGGTCTTGTTGTTCCCCAGCGAGGACGATGGGATTAGCCGCCCGTCCGGCAGGATGCCTGCCACTTCCACCACCGCTACCTTGAGTGGCCCCAGAAACCCGAACCACGCCAACTGCGCCACATGCGAGAGGTGAATGTCGGTGTACTGCATCTGCCCCGCGTTGATCTGCTTGCGCACCGTGGGGTCGGACTGGTAAGGCAGCCGCATGGAGACGCCGTGGGCTTGGGCCAGCGCGCCATCCAGCTCGGGCGCCGTGGAGGCGCCGGTCCACAGGCCGATCTGAAAGTCTTCGCCCGCCGCATGCAATGTCTCCATGCGTTTTGCCAGCGCCTGCGGCACCGCCTTCGGGTGGCCCGAACCGGTAAAGCCGCTCATGCCCACATTCGCCCCAGCCGGGATGAGGGCGGCGGCGGCATCGGCGGACATGATCTTGGCCTGGTAGGCGGGGTGTGGAATGCGGCTAGCCGTTGGCATGTCAAGAAAACTCCGGGGCGGTGATGGGCGATGCGCCGGTGCAGGCTGCCTGCTCCGGCGCGGGCCATCTTACGTCCGGCGCATGGGTTTACCCTTGCGAAAATCTTGACTTAAGGCAAGCCAAAAGCAAAAAGGGCTCCCGCAGGAGCCCTTCACCACAGAGTCTCGAACTCAGGCTTGGGGTTTGGCTTTGCGGCGATGGGCTACGGTGCCCATCAATGCCAAACCGGCCAGCAACATGGCGTAGGTCTCAGGCTCAGGCACGGCTGGGATCACATTCCCGTTACGGACGCTGAAGTTGTACTGCCCATTCACATTGGAGTTCAGCTGGTGGCTGATCAAGGCGTTTGCGCCGGAGTTGAGCAAGGCGCCATTCACGGCGGAGCCCGCCAGTTCGAAAGAGTTGGTGCTGCCATTGGACCAGCCGGCTCTTGCAGAAGCTCCACCAAAACCGTTGACGCCGCGACTCGCGCTTCCGGTTTCCCAGCTGATGTTGTCGTAGTTGAATTGGAAGTCAAAGTTGCCAGCGCCGGTATCCGAGCGGTCTGTCACGATCAGTTGGAAGCTGTTGGTTTTGTCCGCTTGGCTGGCGTAGTACCCCACATTAAGCCAGTTCACGCCAAAGGTTTGCCGCCCATTGACAGTAGCGCGTCCATATTGCGTGAGACCGCTGTTGATGTTGCGGGTGTCGACGTCTGCAAAGAATGGCGCAAGCATGGGGGTGCTGGTGCTGAGCAGACTGAAAGGAGTAAATGTGGACAGCGCTGCGTTGAAGGTCACATTGCCGTTGTTGTTGACATACAGTTGGCTGAAATTGGAGCCATAGAAGTTGATGTTGAACCCGATGTCAACTCTGCCCGTTGACAGGTCGTCATTCGCGGCAAGAGTGTTGCCGGTGTACAAATTGGCGTCATGTACGGCACCTGCCATGGCTGGCGCGGTGGCAAAGGTCATGGCCAGCAAAGTACTGGCGGCGATGTTTTTGAACATACTTGTGCTCCCTGTTGATAGGGCTTGAAGTATTGACGCGCAATGTGATGAAGTGGCTGCACCGCTGTGGTGCTTTCGGACTAGGCGCTCCGTAATCTTTGTAATTGCCTGTTACGAAGAGCACAAAGGGCTCCCGCAGGAGCCCTCAAGCCTTTGCTGCTGGTGAGCTCAGGCCACGGTCTCGGTGGTCAGTACCTCGCCGCGCAAGGTATAGCTGCGCGTCTCAGTGATGGTGACATCCACCAACTGCCCCACCAAGCGTGGATTGCCGGCAAAGTTCACCACGCGGTTGCACTCGGTGCGGCCCATGAGCTCGCCGTTGTCGCGCTTGCTACTTCCTTCCACCAGAATGCGTTGCACCGTACCCAGGCGCTGCTCGCTGATGCGGGCGATGTTGGCGTTGATGGCGGCTTGCAGCTCTTGCAGGCGGGCCAGCTTTACGTCGTGCGGCGTGTCGTCGTGCAGGTTGGCAGCTGGCGTGCCGGGGCGGGGGCTGAAGATGAAGCTGAAGGAGTTGTCAAAGCCGATGTCGTGGATCAGCTTCATCATCTTGGCGTGGTCTTCGTCCGTCTCGCCGGGGAAGCCGACGATGAAGTCGGAGCTGATGCTCATGTCGGGCCGGATGGCGCGCAGCTTGCGGATGGTGCTCTTGTATTCCATGGCGGTGTAGCCGCGCTTCATGGCCATCAAGATTTTGTCGCTGCCGTGCTGCACCGGCAGGTGCAAGTGACTCACCAGTTTGGGCAGTTTTTCATACGCCGCAATAAGGCTGGGTGTGAACTCGTTGGGGTGGCTGGTGGTGTAGCGGATGCGCTCGATGCCCGGGATGTCGCTCACGTACTCCAGCAAGGTGGCAAAGTCGGCCATCTCGCCCGAGTCACCCATGGCGTTGCGCCAGGCATTCACGTTCTGGCCCAGCAGGTTCACCTCTTTCACGCCCTGGTCGGCCAAGCCGGCAACTTCGACCAACACATCTTCAAACGGGCGGTTGATTTCGGTACCTCGGGTGTAGGGCACCACGCAGTAGCTGCAGTATTTGGAGCAGCCTTCCATGATGCTCACGAACGCACTGGCACCTTCCACCTTGGCAGGCGGCAGATGGTCAAACTTTTCGATCTCTGGGAAGCTAATGTCCACCTGCGGCTTGTCCAGCGCTTTGCGGGCATTCAGCATTTCTGGCAGGCGGTGCAGGGTTTGCGGGCCGAACACCACGTCCACATAAGGTGCGCGCTTGATGATTTCAGCGCCTTCTTGGCTGGCCACGCAGCCGCCCACGCCGATTTGCACGCCCTTGGCCTTGAGGTGCTTGATACGGCCCAGGTCGCTGAACACTTTTTCTTGTGCCTTCTCACGCACCGAGCAGGTGTTGAACAGAATCAGGTCGGCCTGCTCCACGTCATCGGTGGGCTCATAGCCCTGGGCTGCACCCAGCACGTCGGCCATCTTGTCTGAGTCGTACTCGTTCATCTGGCAGCCGAAGGTTTTGATAAAGACTTTTTTGGACATGATGGGTTTGTTTCAATGCTATGAATTCAGGAGCTGCTCGCGCAAATGCAGCGGGCACCAGGGGGCCAAATGACTATTAAAGTGAATGCTGGTGGCGACCCGGGGTCGAACCTGCTCACTTGGAGTACGAGGGCTTGGCCGGAATGAGCTGGGCTTCCAGCTCTGTCAGTATCCAAACGTCGTGCAGCATGCCGTTGGGTTCGCGGGTGTACATCACCGGCAAGGTCTGCCCGACCAGTGTTGCAGACAAAGCCAACATCCCATTGGCACCGCGAATGCGGGCGCCGGGGGACAGGCGGTCGGCTTTGGTATCCAGCAGCACCTCGGGCGGCGATTGGACAATCAGCGTGCCACGCAGCGCGTTTGAGGGGAAACTGCGTACTGCCACCACGGAGCCATCCGTAGTGGTGAGGTTCTTGCTGATAGGGCCGGTTTGTGCGAGGGCACAAGACGCCGCAAGGCTCATGGCGCAAAGCAGGAGAGTGCAGCGATTCATGGTGTGTATCCAGAGGCTGTGAATGAAGGAGGCGATTTTACCGGCAGTGCGCAAACTGGGCCGGCCAAGAAAAAACCCGCAGCACTTTTGCACTGCGGGTTTTCTTGTTTGGTGGTCGTAGGTGGACTTGAACCACCGACATCAGCATTATGAATGCTGCGCTCTAACCAACTGAGCTATACGACCGAAGACGCGCATTATATGCCAGATTTATTGGTGCGTAAAGTTCGCCGCGCGTTTGTTCACGAAGGCGTCCATGCCTTCCTTCTGGTCTGCGGTGGCAAACAAGGCGTGGAACATGCGGCGCTCAAAAGCAATGCCGTCTGCCAATGTGCCTTCAAACGAGCGATTCACGGCTTCCTTGGCCGCCATGGTGGCTACTTGAGAGAAAGCGCAAATCTGCAGCGCAGCACCCAGCGCTTCTTCTTGCAGCTTGTCCAGAGGCACCACGCGGCTTACCAAGCCTGCTCGCTCGGCTTCAGCAGCGTCCATCATGCGGCCGGTCAAGGCCAGGTCCATGGCCTTGGACTTGCCCACCGCACGGGGAAGGCGCTGCGTGCCGCCCGCGCCGGGGATGATGCCCAGCTTGATTTCGGGCTGGCCGAACTTGGCGTTGTCCGCTGCAATGATGAAGTCGCACATCATGGCCAATTCGCAGCCGCCGCCCAGCGCAAAGCCGCTCACAGCGGCGATGACCGGCTTGCGGATGGTGCGTATGGTTTCCCAGTTGCGGGTGATGAAGTCGCCCTTGTAGGCATCTGCAAAGCTGAACTTGGCCATGGCCGTGATGTCTGCGCCGGCGGCAAAGGCTTTCTCACTGCCGGTGATCACCATGCAGCCGATGGCGGTGTCTGCGTCAAAGGCCTTGAGCGCCGCGCCCAATTCATCCATCAGTTGATCATTCAGCGCGTTGAGCTGCTTGGGGCGGTTGAGCGTGATGATGGCAACTTTGTCGCCTTCGATACGGGTGGTGATGCATTCGTAGCTCATGATGGAAGTCTCCGGATTTTTGATGTTTTGAACTATAGCGAAGAGGGTTTGCACATGACTGACGCCGGCACGACTCCTACCAACTCCCCTGAATCTACCGTCACCTACGCAGCACAGGGCGCAGTGGCTTTGCTGACCTTGAATCGCCCGGCTAGCCTGAACAGCTTCACCCGCCAAATGCATGCTGATTTGTGGAAGGCGCTGGACCGCGCAGAAGCGGATTCCGCCATCCGTGCCGTGGTGATTACCGGTGCAGGCCGTGGCTTCTGCGCAGGGGCGGATTTGACGGAATTCGATTTCGAGCCCGGCCCCAATCTCGTGGAGCGCGCCGACCCCGGCCCCGTGATCGACCAGGCTTTCAACCCCACCACCCGGCGCATTCAGGCTTTGCGCATGCCGGTGATTGCGGCCGTCAATGGCGTGGCTGCGGGGGCAGGGGCTTCACTGGCATTGGCTTGCGATGTGGCGATTGCTGCGCCGGGTGCCAAGTTCATTCAGGCATTCAGCAAGATAGGGCTGGTGCCTGACGCCGGCAGCAGCTGGTTCATGCCCCAGCGCTTGGGCATGGCCCGGGCGCTTGCCTTGGCGATGACCGGTGATGCACTACCTGCGGCGCAGGCCAAAGACTGGGGGCTGATCTGGGAAGTGGCCGACGACTGTGTCACCGCCGCCATGGATATGGCCCGTCGCTTGGCCGCGATGCCGACAAGCGCGCTGGTGGCCACCCGCCATTTACTGCGCGACGGGCTTCACCGCAGCCTGTACCAACAGCTGGACGCCGAGCGGGATATCCAAAGTGCCATGGGCCGCACCCATGACTATTTAGAGGGCGTCATGGCATTCCGGGAGAAACGTACCCCGCGGTTTACCGGCAATTAGCTACGAAGTATCAGGACGGCCAGCTTCAGCTGGAACTGTCCAGCCATTTGTTGGCAGCGGCCGCATCGCGCACCGACAGGCGCACGGCTTGAGAGGCTGCAGGCAGGGTGAGTTGCAGGTTCATCAGCCGCTTGTCACGCGACACGAGTGCTGTGACTTTCTTGGCCTTGCCGGTGTAAAGCGTCAGGTCGTCCAAGGCTTGCATGCGCCAAGGCTCGCCCTCGGTTTGCACGGCCAGCCACTCGTCGCCCGCCGCAAAACCGGCCTTTTCGGCCGCACCGCCGCGCAGCACCTGCTGGATGAACAGCCCGCCGGACTCCTTGACGCGCAGCCCCAGCTGTTGGGCCACCTGGTCCGGCTCGCGGTTTACTTGCACACCGTGCCGCTCCAGCAGCTCGGCCACCGGCAGCTCCTTGGTGCTGTGCACCCAGCGCTCCAAGTCTTTGGCAAACGAGCGGCCGCCCAGCGCTTGCAGCACGACAAGCAAGTCAGCCTCAGCCATGGGGCCGCCGGCGCAACGCGTCCAGAGGCCACGCATCACGGCATCCAGCGTGGTTTTTCCCTCAGCGCGCAGGGTCAGGTCCAGGCACAGGCCGACCAGGGAACCCTTGGTGTAGTAGCTCACCGTCGCGTTGGCGGTGTTCTCGTCCTGCCGGTAGTACTTCACCCAGGCGTCAAAGCTGCTTTGGGCCACGCTCTGCACCAGTCGGCCGGGCGTCTGGTTCACTTGGTTGATGGTCTTGCTCAGCAGTTTGAGGTAGGCCGCGTTGTCGATGCGCTTGGCGCGGCGCAAGAGCAGATCGTCGTAGTAGCTGGTGAAGCCTTCAAAGAACCACAGCAGCTCGGTGTAGTTTTCCCGGGTGTAGTCATAGGTGGCCAGTTCTGCGGGGCGCAAGCGCTTCACGTTCCAGGTGTGGAAGTACTCGTGGCTGATCAGCCCCAGCAGCGTGGTGTAGCCCTCGGGCTGCTTGTGTGTGGTGGGCGCCAGCGTGCTGCGGGGCAGGCGCGGCAGGTCTTTGCGGTTGCAGATCAGCGCCGTGGAGTTTTTGTGCTCCAGCCCGCCGTAGCCGTCGTGCACCGCGGCCAGCATGAAGACGTAGTTTTTGAATGGAATCGGGCTCTGGCGCCCATCCTTTGTGCGCGAGGCGCTCTCTTTTTGATAGCTTTCGAGCTCGCTGCCATGCCAGAAACGCATCTCGGCCTCGCAGATGGCGCGGGTGTCGGCCAGCAGTTGCTCGCCATCGAAGCTGGGCGGGGCGCCCGCCACCACAAAGCGGTGCGGCACTCCGAATACCTCGAAGCTGCCGCTCCAGAACGGGCCCATTTCCACCGGGCAGTCCACCAGCGTGTCGTAGTCGGCAGCGCGGTAGAGGCCGAAGCCGGCTTTGTCGATGCGCACCGGCTCCAGTCCGGTGGCCAGCTGCCAGCTTTGGGCGTCTGCAACCGGCAGCATTTCCAACGTGTGCGGCAGTGCTGCTGCTTCGGGCACCTGCAGGCACAGGCTGGTGCCATTGAAAAAACCGCGCTGCGCGTCCAGCCAAGCGGTGCGCACGGAGGCGTCGAAGGCGTAGACCTCGTAGCTCACTTCCAGCGGCAGCTCCGGGCGGCAGTGGGCTTGCCAGGTCGCCTTGTCCAGTTGCTCGGCTGCGACCCGCTTGCCGCCTTGGCGGCATTCCAGCTTTTGCAGGTGCTTGGCAAATTCGCGCAGCAGGTAGCTACCCGGTATCCAAGCCGGAAGCCGCAGCATCTGCTGGATGGCCGGCGACGCCACCGTCATGGTGACCCGGTAGAGGTGGGCATGCAGATCTGCCACTTCCACCCTGTAGTGCACTGCAGCCTGAGGGGCAGAGGTCTTTGCCACGGATTTGGCGGTCTTGGGGGACTTGGAGGAATTTTTCATGCCAAAACACCGGTTTGCGCCCGCCGGATATGCGCGAGCAGCTATGAATTCAGGAGCGTTTTTTCAGGGGCGGCTGTGAAGGGCGGATGCCTGTGCGCCTCAGCCCTTGGCGTCTTTCAGGTGCTTCTCGATTTGCTGGGCGTCGATGGCACCCGGCACGCGGTTGCCGTCTTCAAACAGCAGGGTGGGGGTACCCTGAATGCGGTAGGCCTTGCCGAACTCCACGTTGCGGGCCAGTGGCGTGGTGTCGCACATGGCGGCGGCGGCTGGTGCGGGTTGGTCACGAAGCATCCAATCCTGCCAGGCGACCGCCTTGTCCTTGCTGCACCAGATGGCCTTCGACTTTTCGGTGGAGTCCGGTCCCAGGATGGGGTACAGGAACATGTAGACCGTCACGTTGTCGATCTTCTGCAGGTCACGCTCAAAGCGCTTGCAGTAGCCGCAGTTGGGGTCTTCAAACACGGCGAGCTTGCGCGACCCGTTGCCACGCACGATGGTGAAGGCATCCTTGAACGGCAAGGTGTCGAATTTGATCGCAGTCAGCTTGTTGATGCGCTCTTCGGTCAAGTTGCGCAGGCCCTTGGTCTCAAACATGTTGCCCTGAATGAGGTAGTTCCCTTTGGCATCGGTGTAATAGATCTCGGCGCCGTTGACGCGGACTTCATACAGGCCCGGAATCTTGGAGGGGCGCACTTCGTCAATGGCCTTGAGCTGGGGCACGCGTTTGGCAATGGCTTCGCGGATGGCGGCCTCTTGGGCAGTTGCGCCGGTGGTGAGGGCGGCCAAGGCCAAACCCAGGGAGGCGGCAAACAATCGGGTGAAACGCATAAGAAGAAAGTTCCGTTCAGAAAAGTTGGCCAAAGGCCTTAAAGGCCCATCGCGCGGCGGGCTACCCAGCGCTTCAAGGGCAGAAGGTGGTCAAAGCCCCGCATGCCCCAGCTGCGTGCACTTTGCACCAGTGCATGGGGATGTGAAAAAAGTTGTTGCAAGGAATCGCCACTGCCGCCCACCAGCGCGAAGTCGGCTTTGCGGGCCCGTTCATACTGGCGTAGCAGGCGCATATCGTCCACCGAGCGCCAATAGCCGCGGCTATCCAGCACCTTCACCAGTTCAGCCACGTCGCCTAGCCCGAGGTTCAGTCCTTGGCCCGCCAGGGGGTGTACGTTGTGGGCGGCGTCACCGGCCAGTACCCAGGCGCGCTGCACACCTGCAATCGAGGCCGAGCCCACCCAGCGCCGTGCCACAGCATGCTGCAGGGGCCAACTGGCGCGGGGGCCGGTGAGGCGCAAGCTGCCCACGGCCATGCGAGTGGCGGTTTGCAATGCGTCGGTGAATTCCATGTCAGGGCTGTTCAGCAGGTGTTGTGCGCGCTCGGGACTGACTGACCACACCAGGGCGTGGAAGTTCCCTTGTGAGCCGCCCATCGGCAATAGTGCGGTAATTTCGCCTTCATGGAACCACTGGCGCGCAGTCTGCCCGTGAGGGAGTTCGCTCTCCACCCGGGCCGCGACTGCCCATTGGTCGTATTTGAACACGTCGAATTCGACGCCGAATTCATCACGCGTGGTGCTAGCGCGGCCTTCACATACGACGGTGAGGGTGGCGGGCTGGGGCGTGTCGACCACGGTGATCAGGGGCTGAAACTGCACGGCTTGTGCCAGTTGCTGCTCCATCACAGGCACATCGACGATCCAGTTCAGTGCCTCAGCCCCCTGGTCTGCTGCCGCAAAGTTCACTTGGGCTTGGGCATCCGCTTCGACCTGCATGTGCAGGACAGGGGTGGCGCTGTCTCCGGCGGGCCAGCAACGCACCGCTTCCAACAGCGCGCGGGATTGCTGATTGAGTGCGTAGGCTCGTACATCAGCGTCTGCCACTGGGTTACCGACCGCGGTCACTACCAGGGCAACCTTCAAGCGTTTGGCCGCCAGATGCAGCGCCAGCGTGCGCCCCACAATGCCAGCGCCACGGATACAAATGTCATAGGTTTGGGCCATGCGGGCATTGTAGGAGGCTGTGCACAATGCAGGCTCCATGCACCAGGAAAGCCCCATGTCCGACAATTTCACCCCCGATGTACACGGTCTTATCGCCGCCTTGATGATTTACCCGGTGAAATCCCTTGCAGGAATCTCTGTGACAGAGGCCCGTCTGCTGGAGACAGGCCTGGAGTGGGACCGGCACTGGATGGTGGTGGACGCAGACGGCCTGTTCCTGACGCAGCGCGAATGTCCCCGGATGGCCTTGGTGCAACCCCGCATCACACCCGGCGCCTTGGAGCTGCACGGGCCGGAAGGGGAGCGCCTTGTGGTGCCGCTTCAGGCGCCGGGCCCTTTGCGCCGCGTGCAGGTGTGGGATGACACCTTGGATGCCCTGGACATGGGGAAAGACGCAGCTTTGTGGTTGCAGCAAGTATTGGGCGAGCCCGGTGTACGGCTGGTGCGCTTTGCTCCGCAGGTGCAACGGCCGTGCAGCACGCGCTGGACAGGTGGTGCACCCAGCCACACCCAGTTTGCCGACGGCTACCCGGTGTTGGTGACTACCGAAGCTTCCATGGATCCCCTCAACGCCCGACTGGCCGCTGCCGGATTAGCCCCTGTCGGGATAAACCGCTTCCGCCCCAACCTGGTCCTGGGTGCGCTGGACGCGCATGATGAAGATCACCTCACGGTGCTGGAAGTGGAGATGGACGCAGAGAGTCAAGTCCGGCCCCGCCTGGCCTTGGTGAAGCCCTGTGCCCGCTGCCCGATTCCAAACATTGATCCCGTCACGGCCCAAACCCATCCGGGCGTTGGTGACGCCTTGATGGCCTACCGGCAGGATGCCCGCGTGAACGGCGCGATCACTTTCGGCATGAATGCCATCGTGCAAGCCGGTGCGGGTGCTGTGCTGCGAGTGGGCCAGTCCGTGGCTGCGAGCTATGGTTTTGAGTGAGGCGTGAGCGGTGGCCTGTCAGAGTTGCCGTCATCCTTGGAAGGCAGGGCTGCCGGCATCGTTGGTGCGGGCTCGAGGAAACGAATAGGACGACGGGTGCGGGGCGACATGCCGTGCAAAACGTCCTGTAGCTCTTGCAGAACTGTGCGCTTGTCGGCGACTACCTCGGTCAACAAGGCACAGCTGATGTGAAATTGCAGCGTGACTTCCGGGCGCAGTCCGGGCAGCGGGATCAGGCCGGAGGCCACCAGGCGGACCATGCGCTCGGTGAGTTCCTGGCGTGATGCCACTCCGTCGAGCACCAAGCCGAAGCGGGCGGTATCCACACGGCCTGCAGGGTCCACGTCGCGCAGTACGCGATGCAGTTTGACCGCCGCACGCAGCAGGCATTGCTCGGCAATGGCGTCCCCGTAGGACTCCCGCAAGTAGTTGTAGTTCACCACTTCCACCATCACGATGGCAGAGGGTTCCCGGTGTTGACGAGAGCGCTTGATCGCCAGGTCCACCTGGGTGTCGAACAGTGGGCGGGTCAGCAAGCCGGTCAGCGCGTCCTGGGTCGGGAGCGCGTCGGCACGCTCCTGGACTTCACGCCGCTCGCGGGCGCGCAAATGCAAGGCTTGCTGCAAAAGCGGAACCGACAAGGCGACTGCCGCCACCATCAAGTAACGGGACTGCCACCAGGCGGGCAGTACATGAAGTTTTTGCAGGGCGATGTAAATTGTGACCAGCCCAGTGGGGATGAATGTAATGGTCAGCCAACGGCCAATCGCATGACCGCGACGCCATGTTTGTGCTGTGGCAAGCAGCAGAAGCAGAGTTCCAATTGCGAGATAGGCTGCATTGATGTTGTCAGCCAGCCCCCGGTCAATGGCAGCGCCCAACAGGAAAATCGGAATGCCAAAACCGGCAAACCCATACACGGTTTGTGACAAACGCGGAAAACCGGCATCCAGCGAGGTAATGTGCCGAACAAATATCAAGGTAGCACTGGGTCCGAGCACAGGCATGCTGAGGTGTGTGAAATCAGACCATACTGGGGAGTGTGGCCACAGCCACAGGCCAGAGAGCCCTGTCATGCAGCTCACAATTATCACCATGCTTGCTGCGTACAGTGTGTACCACCCATCGTCCGTGCTTCCGCTCTGCACGTAGTGAAGGGCGCATACACCCATCAACATCAACATCGCTCCAAACAACCCGCCCAGGAGTAAATGCTCCAGCTCTCGTTGGCTGTTGCGTTTGCTTTCGGTTGCGAGGATCAATGGCATCAAGCTGGGTTTGAAATTGCGGAGTTCCAGGTAGATCTCATAGACCCCTTCCGCCGGGACGTCCAGCCTGAATTCAGGGTAGAGCGCCGGCCGGGTCCAGCTGTCGACTGCCAAGGTATCTCCTGCTACCTGGCGGGTCCAGCCTCCTTGTCCGTCCGGTTGGTACAGCGCGGCATAGTCCAGATATGGCAGAGGAATGACCATTGTCCATTTCGCAGTGGAGCTGGCCGCACGCGTCAGGCTCAAGCGCACCCAGACACTGTTGCCTTCTCGCATAGGAAGGCTGCTGGTGGCGCTGGCCGGGCTGAAACGGTTCCGGTTTCGTTTCAGGATCTCGTCAACATTGTTTTTGCCATCCGTTTCCACCAGGAAAGCCAGGGAGTCTTGGAGCCGGAAGCTCCCTGCGTTGTCATCCAAAATGTAGGTGGTTTGAGCGTCCACATGCGGGCTGAACAATGCTACCCAGCACAGGACGACCAGGGCCAGGGCGCGTCTGATGAGCGTGTGCGAGCAAGCTAGGAGCGTCATGCGGACAACGACGAGTGCAAGCTCGCGACCTGGGTGGGCACGGGTTCGAGAAACCGGATCGGACGTCGGGTGCGGGGTGAGATACCTGCCAATACTTCGGCCAATTCGTCCAGGGCTTTGGCGGGAGCTATCGGATTTTCCTGGAGCAGTACACAGGCGGCTTGGAATTGCAGCGTCACTTCCGGCTGCAAGCCCTGCAGCGGAATCAGGCCGGACGCCACCAGCTTCACCAAACGTTCTGTGACAGCTTGCCGGGATGCCACACCTTCCATCAACATCGCAAAGCGGGCACTGCCTACGCGGGCCGCCGGATCCACATCGCGCAGTACCCGGTGCAGCTTGATCACGGCGCGCAAGAGGCACTGTTCCGCAATCGGGTCCCCCATGCTGCTGCGAATGTGTTCGTGGTTCACCACCGTCACCAGCACCAATGCTACGGGTTCGCGCCCGCTGATGGCACGTTGATAAGCGTCTTCCAGGTGAGATTGAAATGCACCGGGGGTCAGCAGCCCCGTCAGAGCATCCTGCGTTGGCAGGTGCTCTGCACGGGCAGCAATTTCCTTGCGGTCATGGGTTGCGCGTCCCAGCGCATAGACCAGCGCTGGTACAGACGCGGCTACGGTGAGTGTGAGCAGATAGCGCAATGGCCAGAAGGCGGGCAGGTAGCCTCCGGCTTCCAGGGTCATCCACAAGACCATACCGAACTGCGGGGTGTAGGTCCACAGTAACCACGCCCCCAGTGGGGAGCCAGTACGCCAGTTGAGCCAGGTGGCCGCAAGCCCCATGGCGGTGCCCAGCAGAAGCGTTACGCCGGTCATCAGGTCGGCGGAAGGTCGATCAACCATCACATAACTGAAAACCGAGGCCAGAGTTGCCCATGCCATGACCTGCAAAGCACGATCAAAATGCGGGTGGTGGGTGTTCAGGGCATAGAGATGCCTGCCGAAAAGCAGCGCTCCCCCGAGGGCAACGACCGGCAACACGCTGTTGGCGTAATCCGCCCAGGCCGGCGCGTCGGTCCACAGCAGGGCGTTCAGTACGCCATTGAACTGGCTCAGTGCGGTAGCGATCAGCACGCTGTACAGCGCTGCGCCCAAGTCAGAGATGTTACGGAACTCCGCATACCGCATCAGTGAAAGAACGGTCAGCGTCAGCACCAAGCCAAAAACCAGTCCGAGTGCGATGCTCTCCACCATGCGCTGCGCTTCACGCACGTTGGCGGTACTGATGCGAAGAGGAAGAGGAAGGGGTTTGAAGTTGCGTACCTGCAAAAGCAAGTCCTGCGGTTGCCCGGCTGTGAGGTTCAGGTCAAACTCGGGATAGAGCCCGCGGATGGCCCAATGGGCTTGGGAGTGCATATCCCCGGCAGTTTGCGGGTACCAGGCGCCATTGCGCAGTTCGTAGAGCGTGACGTAGTCCAAGTAAGGCTGAGGAATATTGAGGGTCCAGCGAGATGCATTCCCTGCAGCTCGCACCACGCGTATCTTGATCCAGAGGGTGTTGCTCTCGTTCAGGTTAGCGACCCGCGTTGCGGGAGTGGTTTGAAAAGGGGCCGTCAGTGCATCCTTGACGACTGCAGTACGGCCGTTTTCCAGCCATTGCAATGTGTGGCCTTGGACTGTCAGGCTGCTGGTGCCATCACCGAGCACCAGTGTGTCTGGGGGGCCGGTTTCTGCGGCACTGGCGCCCCAGCCACCCACCCCTATCCAGAGTGCCAGCGCCACCAACAGGCGAGGAAACAGGTATGGCATACACTTGGCACCCAGTTTTTAGAGGTTTGTTATGAGTTTGAAGTGTGGCATTGTAGGCCTGCCCAACGTGGGCAAAAGTACCCTTTTTAACGCCTTGACCAAGGCGGGCATTGCTGCAGAAAACTACCCGTTTTGCACGATCGAGCCCAACGTGGGCGTAGTGGAAGTGCCTGATCCGCGCCTGCAACAATTGGCGGACATCATCACCCCCGAGCGCATTGTTCCTGCCATCGTGGAGTTTGTGGACATTGCCGGCTTGGTGGCTGGCGCCAGCACCGGCGAAGGCTTGGGCAACAAGTTCCTGGCGCATATCCGCGAAACCGACGCCACCATCAATGTGGTCCGCTGCTTCGAGGACGACAACGTCATTCACGTGGCGGGCAAGGTGGACCCGATCGCCGACATCGAAGTTATCCAGACCGAGCTGTGCCTGGCGGACTTGGGGGCTGTGGAAAAAGCCCTGCAGCGCCACACCAAAGTGGCCCGTTCCGGGGATAAGGACGCGCAAAAGCTGGTGTCCATTCTGGAGCGTTGCCAGGCTGCCCTGAACGAAGCCAAGCCAGTGCGCACGATTGATTTCAGCAAAGAAGAGCTGCCTTTGTTGAAACAGTTCTTCCTGATCACGGCCAAGCCCGCCATGTTTGTGGCGAACGTGTCGGAAGACGGTTTCGAGAACAACCCGCTGTTGGACCGTCTGACGGCTTTTGCCAAGGCACAAGGTGCCCCCGTAGTGGCCATTTGCGCCAAGATGGAAGCTGAACTCTCTGAAATGGATGATGCAGACCGCCTGGAGTTCTTGAAAGAACTGGGCCAGACCGAACCGGGCTTGAACCGCCTGATCCGTTCTGCTTACAGCTTGTTGGGTCTGCAAACCTATTTCACCGCGGGCGTGAAAGAGGTGCGCGCTTGGACCATCCATGTGGGCGACACCGGTCCTCAGGCTGCGGGCGTGATCCACACGGACTTCGAGAAGGGCTACATCCGTGCCCAAACCATCGCGTTTGACGACTTCATTGCGTTCAAGGGCGAGCAGGGAGCCAAGGATGCCGGCAAGATGCGCGCCGAAGGCAAGGAATACGTCGTCAAGGATGGCGACGTGATGAACTTCCTGTTCAGTTCCTGATGCATCTTTTCACGGACATCATGTGACCCTGTCGTATGACTGGTTGGCCCTGGGAGCAGCGGCCTGCTGGGCCCTCACCGGGCTGATTTCCGCTCCGCAAGCGCGCCATTTGGGCGCGTTTGCGTTTACGCGCTGGCGCATGGGGCTGGTCTTTGTCATGTTGGCTCCAGTCGTTCTCTTCAATGGCGCGTGGCACAGCATTTCAGGGGCCCAAGCCTTGGTCTTGATTGCCAGTGGTCTCATAGGCATTTTTGTGGGTGACACCGCCCTGTTTGCCTCCATGAACCGTTTGGGCCCCCGGCGCACGGGCGTATTGTTTGCCACGCATGCGCTCTTTAGCGCGCTGCTGGGCTTTTGGGTGCTGGAGGAACGCATGGGCACTCAAGCAATATTGGGCGGAGCCTTGGTAGTGGGCGGCGTGATGACGGCCATTGCGCTGGGGTCGCGCAAGGACGAGTCGCATGCGTTGGAGCAGATCCGTGGCCACGTGCCTTCGGGTGTGGCATTGGGGCTGGTCGCAGCGCTGTGCCAGGCCACCGGGTCCCTGATTGCCAAACCGGTGATGGCGTCCGGGGTCGACCCGGTGGCTGCCACTGTGCTTCGCGTAGGCGCCACCTGTGCGGCCCATCTGGCGCTGTTATGGGGCGGGGCCCAGGTGGCTCGCACTCAGAGCCCTTTGTCTTGGCCCGTGGTGGGAAAAGTGGCGCTGAGCGGGATGATCGGTATGGGGCTGGGCATGAGCCTGATCCTGCTGGCCCTTCAGCATGGCAATGTCGGCATGGTCGGGATTTTGTCTTCCGTGTCGCCGGTGCTGGTGCTACCGTTGCTGTGGTGGCACCTCAGACGGGCTCCTGCAAAGGGCGCTTGGTGGGGGGCAGGGCTCACGGTGGTGGGCACGATTCTGGTTCTGGTCCGTTAAAGGAAACATTGCGTGACTTCCGTCAACCACACCTTCGCCGATATCGCCCAATTGGGCAGTTTCGATGCCGTGATCGATGCACGCTCTCCGGGTGAGTTTGCGTTGGACCATATTCCCGGTGCGATCAACTGCCCCGTGTTGGATGACGAAGAACGCATCCGGGTGGGTACGCTGTACAAACAAGTGTCTCCGTTTGAAGCCCGCAAGGTAGGCGCGGTATTGGTGGCGCGCAATGTGGCGCGCCACATTGAGACGCTGTTTGCGGCACATCCCAAGTCCTGGCGTCCCTTGGTGTACTGCTGGCGTGGAGGGCAGCGCAGTGGTTCGTTCACCCATATCCTCAATGAAGTGGGTTGGACGGCACGGCGTCTGAGCGGCGGCTACAAATCCTGGCGCCATCATGTGCTGAGTGAGCTGGAGCTTGTGCCGGCCCGATTCGATTTCCGGGTGCTGGCAGGGCCCACCGGTTCCGGTAAAACCAAGGTTCTTGAATCGCTGGAAGCACTAGGCGAGCAGGTTTTGAACCTGGAAGCCATTGCCGCCCACAAAGGCTCTGTGCTTGGAGGACTGCCGGATCAGGCTCAGCCATCGCAAAAAATGTTCGAGACCCGGGTGTTACACACTTTGTCCGCTTTTGATCCGGCACGCCCGGTGTATGTGGAGGCAGAAAGCAAACGCATTGGTTTGTTGCGCCTGCCAGATGCAGTTTACGAGCGCATACAGCAGGGCCAATGGATGGGACTGCATGTGCCGGTCCGTGCGCGCGTGCGGTTCTTGCTGCAGGACTACGCCTATTTCGTGCACAGCCCGGTATTGGTGGCGCAATTGGAGCGCTTGGGTGCGACCTGCGGCAAGGCCCAAGTGGAAGCGTGGAAGGGCTTGATTGCGAACGGGCACTACGAAGAACTGGTGGAGGACCTTCTCGTCAGGCACTACGACCGCTACTACGACCGATCCATGCAGCAACTGCATTCCGTTGAGGCCCAGGGGAATGCTTTGGGCACAGATGATGTAAGTGACGCCGGGTTCATGGAATTGGCTCGCCGTATCGCAGAGCGGAAGTAAATCACCAGAGTGATATCAACCCGATGGCACCGGCTGTCATCGTGATGTAGCGCAGGCATTTGCCCACCGCCATGTAGGCCACGCATTGCCAGAAAGGCAATTTGAGCCAGCCGGCCACCGCGCATAGCGGGTCGCCTACGATGGGCAGCCAAGCCAGCAAGCAGGCCTTGGGCCCCATGCGGCGGAGCCAGTGCAGAGCCCGCGCGTGGCTGGAGGAGCCGCCAAATTTGTCAGCGACATCGCAGGCTGCCTTGCCCATCCACCAGGTGATCGCACCTCCCAGGGTGTTGCCCACGGTCGCGACGGCAATGACAGGCCAGAACATGTCGGGATGCAGGTGCACCAGGCCCAGCACTACCGGTTCCGAGCCCATGGGCAGCAAGGTGGCCGATATCAGCGAGACGGCGAACACAGTGCTCAGGCTGTACTCGGGTAACGCAAGCAGGTGCAAAAAGTGGGTGAGCCAGACGTCCATGGTGAGCCCAGTATAGGGAGCCCGCCATAGTTTCTCGGCATCCGGGCGGCATTTCAATTGCTGAAATATTGAGCAGTTAGAATACCCATCAGGCCCGCGGCAGTGCGGGCCTTCACGCTTTTTACCGCCTCCCGCTCCCACACTACCCATGCAAATCGGCCCATTCGCTTTGGCGAATCACCTCTTTGTCGCCCCCATGGCTGGGGTGACTGACAGGCCTTTCCGCCAGTTGTGCAAAAAGCTGGGTGCCGGGTATGCGGTGAGCGAAATGGTGACTTCGCGCAAGGATTTGTGGAACAGCCTCAAGACCTCGCGCCGCGCGAACCATGATGGTGAACCCGGCCCGATTGCGGTGCAGATTGCCGGCACCGAGGCGGCCATGATGGCCGAGGCCGCCGTTTACAACATCGACCGGGGCGCGCAGATCATCGACATCAACATGGGTTGCCCCGCCAAAAAGGTGTGCAACAAGTGGGCGGGCTCCGCCCTCATGCAGGACGAGCAACTCGCCATCGAGATCGTGGACGCCGTGGTCAAAGCCTGCGCACCGCGCAATGTACCGGTGACTTTGAAGATGCGCACCGGCTGGTGCCAGACCGAGAAGAATGCGGTGGTGCTGGCCCGCGCTGCCGAGGCCGCAGGCGTGCAGATGGTGACAGTGCATGGCCGTACCCGCGAGCAGGGCTACAAAGGCGCGGCGGAATACGACACCATTGCCGCCGTCAAAGCGGCCTTGCGCATTCCGGTGGTGGCCAATGGCGACGTCACCAGCCCCGAGAAGGCGCGTGACGTGCTGGCCGCCACGGGCGCAGACGCCATCATGATCGGCCGTGCGGCCCAAGGCTACCCGTGGATATTCCGGGAGGTGGCGCACTTTCTGGCCACTGGCACACACCTTGCACCACCGCTGGTGAGTGAGGTGAAAAAGCTGTTGGTCGAGCACCTCTACGACCATTACAGCCTGTACGACGAATTCATAGGCGTGCGCTCGGCGCGCAAGCACATCGGCTGGTACCTGCAGGATTTGCCGGGTGGCGAAGACTTCCGGCAGCGCATGAACCTGTTGGAAGACAGCGCTTCTCAGGTCGCGGCGGTGGAAACGTATTTGGATGAGTTGAATGAAAAAATGGACCGCATTCCCGCCCGGGAACTCGCAAGTGGTCAGGCAAGGGGACATGATATGATGGAATTGGCAGCATGAGCAAGAAGCACTTGGATGAGTGCGTGCGCACCAGTCTGGAATCGTATTTCGCGGATCTGGATGGCACGGAGCCCGGTGGCATGTACGACATGCTGGTTCGGGCGGTAGAGAAACCCTTGCTCGAAGTGGTGATGGCGCAGGCGGACAACAACCAGTCCAAAGCCGCCCAATGGTTGGGCTTGAACCGCAACACGCTGCGCAAAAAATTGGTAGAGCACAAGTTGCTCTCGTGAGTGTCCCCACCGGCTCCCGCCATGGTGCGGGTGTCCGGTGAAACGTTTTCTGGTTTTACTTTACCCCGCACTATGAACGCACAAAAAACTGCACTGTTGTCGGTCTCCGACAAGACCGGCATCGTCGAACTCGCCCAGGCGTTGCACGCCCAAGGCGTCAAGCTCCTGTCCACCGGTGGCACCGCCAAGCTGCTGGCCGACAAAGGTCTGCCCGTGACTGAAGTGGCAGAGATGACCGGCTTCCCCGAAATGCTGGACGGCCGGGTGAAGACCCTGCACCCCCGCGTGCACGGTGGCTTGCTGGCTCGTCGCGACTTCCCCACCCACATGGCGGCGCTCGCCGAGCACAACATCAACACCATCGACTTCCTCGTCGTGAACCTGTATCCGTTTGAAGCGACCGTGGCCAAGGCTGATTGCACGCTGGAAGACGCGATAGAGAACATCGACATCGGCGGCCCCGCCATGGTGCGCAGCGCTGCCAAGAACTGGAAAGACGTGGCGGTGCTGACCGACGCAGCCCAGTACGACGCCGTGATTGCCGAACTCAAAGCCAATGGCGTGGTGAGCGACAAGACCAAGCTGGGCCTGTCCATCGCGGCGTTCAACCGCATCAGCCAGTACGACGGCGCCATCAGTGACTACTTGTCCGCTATCCAGATCGGCGACGCTGTGCCTGCAGGCGACAAGGCTCCTGTGCTCGACCTGTTCCCCGGCCAGAGCAACGGCCGCTTCGTCAAAGTGCAAGACCTGCGCTATGGTGAAAACAGCCACCAGCAAGCCGCGCTGTACCGCGATTTGATTCCTGCCCCCGGCTCGCTGGTGACTGCCAAGCAGTTGCAGGGTAAAGAGCTAAGCTACAACAACATTGCCGATGCAGATGCAGCCTGGGAATGTGTAAAGAGCTTTGATACGCCAGCCTGCGTGATCGTTAAGCATGCTAACCCCTGTGGCGTGGCCGTGGGCGCGAATGCCTTGGAAGCCTACAGCAAGGCCTTCCAGACCGACCCCACTAGCGCGTTCGGCGGCATCATTGCCCTGAACACCGAGCTGGACGAAGCTGGTGCTCAGCAAATCTCCAAGCAATTTGTGGAAGTGTTGATGGCCCCTAGCTTCACAGCCGCAGCGCTGG
Source organism: Rhodoferax mekongensis (assembly GCF_032191775.1). Classification (NCBI taxonomy): domain Bacteria; kingdom Pseudomonadati; phylum Pseudomonadota; class Betaproteobacteria; order Burkholderiales; family Comamonadaceae; genus Rhodoferax; species Rhodoferax mekongensis. The sequence goes on from NZ_CP132507.1 coordinate 1,240,377, forward strand.
AAGTGTTCAAGTCCAAGGTCAATGTGCGCATTCTGCAAATCGATTTGCCCGCGCCCTTGGGCGCTGTCCAAGCCAGCGGGGCGTCAGCGTGGGACCAGGGCCGCAACCTGATGGACATGAAGCGCATCGGCTCCGGCATCCTGCTGCAAACGGCCGATAACCATGAGCTGGCGCTGAGCGATCTGAAAGTCGTAACGATCAAGCAGCCTACTGCTGAAGAGCTGAACGACCTGCTGTTCGCTTGGAAAGTGGCCAAGTACGTCAAGTCCAATGCCATCGTCTTCTGCAAGGGCGGCATGACTATGGGCGTGGGCGCCGGCCAGATGAGCCGCTTGGACTCTGCCCGCATTGCTTCCATCAAGGCCGGCCACGCCAATTTGTCCTTGGCTGGCACGGTGGTGGCGAGCGATGCGTTCTTCCCCTTCCGCGATGGCTTGGATGTGGTGGTAGATCACGGCGCAACCTGCGTCATTCAGCCCGGCGGCTCCATGCGCGACCAGGAAGTGATTGACGCGGCCAACGAGCGCGGCGTGTCCATGGTGTTCAGCGGCGTGCGCCACTTCCGCCACTAATCCCTCGACTTTGGATGCAAGTGCAAAAGCCGCCTGAGGGCGGCTTTTTTGTGTCAAATCATGCGCTGGCACTCATGGAATTTGCGCGAGCAGCTATGAATTCAGTAGCGACTGCTGCTTCTTTGCAATCTTGGTATCTGGGCTTGTTCTGCAGTTGTTCCGGACACAGGAGGGTTTGCGCGAAAATGGGTCCCATGCAAAACCACATCACCTCCAGCCTGCAAGAGGCGCACACCGCACTGACCAAGCTGCTGGCCAACCCGGCAGCCTTGGCCACTATCGAGCAGGCAGCCCAACTGCTAATCTCCACTTTTGAGAGCCACGGGCGGGTGTACTCTTGCGGCAACGGCGGCTCCATGTGCGATGCCATGCACTTTGCCGAAGAACTGACCGGCCGCTACCGCAAAGACCGCAAATCGCTGGGCGCGACAGCCATCAGCGACGCCGGCCACCTGACCTGTGTGGGCAATGACCATGGCTACGAGCAAGTGTTCGCCCGCTATGTCGAAGGCCACGGCCGCCCTGGCGATTGCCTGGTGGCGCTCAGCACCAGTGGCACCAGCAAGAATGTGATCAAGGCCGCCGAGGCGGCCAAGGCACTGGGCATGAAGGTCATCATCCTCAGCGGCAAGCGCAGCGAAAAGCTGGAGCCCCTGAGCGATGTGTATATCTGCACCCCCGGTGGCACGTATGCAGACCGCGTGCAGGAGCTGCACATCAAGGTGCTGCACATCCTGATTGAGCTGATCGAGCGCCACTTCTTTCCAGAGAACTACGTCGGCGAGTGAGCGCATAGTCCACCCCACCATAAAACAAGGGCGGGAAGCCAAATCGACTTCCAGCCCTTGTTTTATTTGCGCGAGCAGCTTCTATTTTGATAGCAATTTGAATACGTCACCTGCTGCAGCGACCGTCTCTGCAATGTCGGCATCTGTGTGTGCTGCGCTCATGAAGCCTGCTTCATAGAGCGCCGGGGCGATGTACACACCGCGGTCCAGCAGGCCGTGGAACAGGGTGTTGAAGCGTGCGTTGTCGGTGGTCATGACCTTGGCGTAGTTTTGCGGCAGTTCTTTGAAGAAGAAAAAGCCGAACATGCCGCCCTCAGAGTCGCCGCAGAAGTCGATTCCCGCTTTGTCGGCTTCTGCTTGCAGGCCGCTGATCAGGGACTGTGTTTTGCGGCCCAGGTCTTCGTAGAAGCCGGGTTTGCTGATTTCTGCCAGCGTTGCCAATCCGCAAGCGGTAGCCACCGGGTTGCCGGACAAAGTGCCGGCTTGGTACACCGGGCCCAAGGGGGCCAGCTGCTCCATGACCGCGCGCTTGCCGCCAAAGGCTGCCAAGGGCATGCCGCCGCCGATCACCTTGCCCATGACCGTCATGTCGGGCTCAAATCCGGGAATGCTGCGTGCATAGACCTGCTGGGCGCTGCCGGGTGCGACGCGAAAACCCGTCATCACTTCGTCAAACACAAACAAGGCGCCGTATTCCGTGCACAGCTCGCTGCAGCGTTTGATGAAGGGCACGCTGGCGCGCACGAAATTCATGTTGCCGGCAATCGGCTCAATCATCACGCAGGCCAGCTCTTTGCCGTGCAGGGCAAAAGCTTCTTCGAGTTGCTGGATGTTGTTGTACTCCAGCACCAGGGTGTGCTGCACCACTTCGGGCGGCACACCGGCGCTGGTGGGGTTCCCGAAGGTGGCCAATCCGGAACCGGCTTTGACCAGCAGCGCATCGGCATGACCGTGGTAGCAGCCTTCAAACTTCAAAATCTTGCTCCGGCCAGTCGCGCCGCGGGCAAGGCGGATGGCGCTCATGCCGGCCTCGGTGCCGCTACTGACCAGTCGCACCATGTCCATGCTGGGCACCAGCGCCAGGATGGCTTCGGCCAGTTCCACTTCGCGCTCCGTGGGGGCCCCAAAAGAGAAGCCGTCCAGCGCTGCTTTTTGTACCGCCTCCAACACTGCAGGGTGACCGTGGCCCAGGATCATGGGACCCCATGATCCGATGTAGTCGATGTAGCGCTTGCCGTCGGCGTCCCAAAAGTAGGCGCCTTGCGCACGTTGCACAAAACGCGGGGTGCCGCCTACGGCTTTGAATGCGCGCACAGGGGAGTTCACGCCACCGGGAATCACGCGTTTGGCGCGCTCGAAAAGTTCTAAGTTACGGTCTGTCACAAAATTTCTGCCAGTTAGTGTCGGGTGGAATTGGGGGGGACTTCGAAGTCGGTTTCTACAGAGGACAACGCGCCGTCTTCTTCGTCGTCACTTTCGGGTTGTGCCCAGAACAGGCGGTCAGGAAGTACATGTCCCATGCCCGGGCGAAAGCCGTTTTCCAGGCAGCGATCGAGGTAGCTCAGCGCTTCGGTTACGGCTTCGTTCAGTTCTGTGCCGCTGGCGATTAGTGCTGCCAAGGCCGCAGATAGCGTGTCGCCTGCGCCCGTGAAGATGGCTTCAAAGCGCTCAAATTTTTCGCTACAGAGCACCGCAGTCGGTGAGGCAAGCACGTTGTCGATGAATTGGTCGGGCAAGGGTATGCCGGTGACCAAGGTGTAGGGCACGCCGAATGCGTTGGCTGCTTTCGCAATGTCGCGGGCAGAGGGGCTTTTTTCGGACTCCCAGTCGGGCAGTAGCCAGCGGGAAAGCGTGCTGTGGTTTCCTACCAACAATGTCGTCTGAGGCAAAAGTAACTCTGTGCAAGCGTCTTGATACAAGTCGATCTTGTCCTCCTCCCACCAGGATAGGTCCGGCATGTAGGCCACCAAAGGGACATCGGAATAGTCCGACGCCATTTCAGCGATGGCTGAGAGGTTCTCGGGCGTACCCACAAAACCGACCTTGAAAACCTGTGCGGGCACGTCCTCCAGGATGACGCGCGCTTGCTCGGTGACGGCCTCGTCATCGAAGGGAAAGTGGTCCACGATCTCAGTGGTGTCGCGCACGTAGGCGCCGGTGACTACCGGCAAGGCATGTGCTCCAACAGATGCAATGGCCGTCAAGTCGGCTGCCGTGCCAGCGCCGCCGCTGGGGTCGTTGGCGTTGAATGCCATGACGCAGGCCGAGGGCCCATCATCACCGATGGCATCTTCGATTTTCGGGGAGGGTGTTGCCGACATCTAGAGGCCTTTATTAGGGTAAGTCATCGTGCAGAATGGCGTTCTTTCGTCGGGCGGCGGTCTTTTGGTCAGAACCCGCTCTATACAATCGTTGCATTCTATTTGAAGGCCCTATAAGCTGTGACTGATACTAAAACTTGGATGTGTTTGATTTGCGGTTGGATTTATGACGAAGTCGCAGGCGCGCCTGACCACGGCATCGCACCCGGCACTTTGTGGGCAGACGTTCCTATGAACTGGACATGCCCTGAATGTGGTGCCCGCAAAGAAGATTTCGAAATGGTGCAGATCTGAAGCACCACGCCAGGTGTGGAATTTGCATGTCACAACTTTCCATGTGAACACTGGAGCCTAGCCCTTTGAGTATGACCGCCCCCACCTTTAAAGTCCTGGTGATTGACGACAGCAACACCATACGGCGTAGCGCGGAAATCTTTCTCAAGCAGGGCGGGCATGAAGTCTTGCTTGCTGAGGACGGGTTTGATGCTTTGGCCAAAGTCAATGATTACCAGCCGCACATGATCTTCTGCGACATCCTGATGCCGCGCTTGGATGGTTACCAGACCTGCGCCATCATCAAACGCAACGCCAAATTTTCCGGGGTGCCTGTCGTGATGCTGTCTTCCAAGGATGGCGTCTTTGACAAAGCGCGCGGCCGCATGGTGGGCGCGCAAGATTACCTCACCAAACCATTCACCAAAGACCAATTGCTGCAGGCTGTACAGCAATTCGGTGCTGCATTGCAAGGAGCCGCCTGATGCCTATTCAAAAAGTACTGATCGTTGACGATTCCAAAACGGAGCTCCTTTACCTGACAGAGATTCTGCAGAAAAATGGATATGCCGTCCGTGCGGCAGAGAACGCCGATGAAGCTTTCAAGCGTTTGGCTGAAGAAAAGCCCCAGTTGATCTTGATGGACGTGGTGATGCCCGGCCAGAACGGCTTTCAGCTGACCCGCGCCATTAACCGCACCCCCGAATATGCAGACATCCCCATCATCATGTGCACCAGCAAGAGCTTGGAGACGGACAGGGTCTGGGGTATGCGTCAAGGTGCCAAGGACTACATCACCAAGCCGGTCGATGCATCCGAATTGCTGGCCAAGATCAAGGCACTGGGTTAACACAGCGCCCCATGGCCAATAGAGAAGCACTTCGAGAATTACAGGCCCGGCTCGCCAGCCGGTTACAGGCTGCTCGTGCCGAGGGCATGTCGGTCGCATGGCTTGCGGTGCAGGCTGCGGGCCGTAAATATCTTTTCCCACTCAGCCAATCCGGCGAAATTGTTCCTCTCACCCATGTTCAGCCGGTTCCCTATGCGGTGAATTGGTTCAAGGGGGTGGTGAACATCCGCGGGGGCTTGTTCGGCGTGGTGGATCTCGCCTCTTTCATGTCGGCGGAAACCGGGGAGTCAATTCAGAACTCTCCTGCCTCCGAGCCCAGTGTCGTGACGCTGAATGCGGCTTTGGATGTGAACTGTGCGTTGCAGGTGGATGCTTTGTCCGGCCTGCGGGGTGTAGATGCATTTACCCAATCGCACGGCCCAGCAGAAGGGTCACCTGCATTCTTTGGCAATGTTTTTGTCGACAGTGCTGGAGAAGCTTGGCAAGAAATCAATTTGCGTATTCTTTCTCAGTCCCCACAGTTTTTGAGCATCAGCGCTTAGTTCATCCGTAAGGTCCCACCATGTCCGTCGTCGATCAATTGAAAAATCTTTTTTCCAAGAAGCAGCCTGAATCGGAGCTGGACTCGCGCCTGAGCCTCGCGATGCCTGATGCGACGGTCAACAGTGCCGAACAAGAAACAATGCAAGAGTCGCAGAATGCACCTCTTCAAGCTCCGGCACCGAGTTTGGCGGACGAGCCAACGGTAACCGAGGGGGATTTGATTTCAATCCCCATCCTGGGGCGGCGTACCGTGGTGCAGCACCAGCGTACGTTGTTCGTGCTGCTGGGGGCCGCTTTGGTGGTGTTGGCAGGCGTCACGTTTTATGCACTGAACCAATCTGATCGCGTTGCGCAGCAGTTGGGTGCTACGGGCCAGTCTTTGATGCAGTCACAGCGATTGGCGAAATCAGTGTCTCAGGCGGTGGTGGGAAGTGCGCAGGCGTTCCCGGACGTGTCGGACAGCTCGGGCATTCTGTCCAAATCTGTCAAAGGTTTGCAATCTGGTGATGACGAGATGCGGATCAACGCTTTGAGTGAAGATTACGCTCCCGAGCTTGGCAAAGTGATTCCCTTGGTCGAGCGTGCTGACAAGAACGCCAAAGCCGTTATTGCTCAGCAGAAGATGCTCACCCAGATCGGGTCTGCCTTGCGTTTGATTAACCGGCAGTCCTCCGATCTATTGGAAGTGGCAGAGACCATTGCTTCCCTCAAGTTGCAACAGAACGCCCCCGCCGCTGAAATCTCTGCAGTTGGCCAGTTGGTGATGCTGACCCAGCGCATCGGCAAGTCGTCCAATGAGTTCTTGACTGCAGAAGGCGTGAGTCCCGAAGCTGTGTTCTTGCTTGGTAAAGACTTGAACACATTCAAGGAAATCTCAGAAGCGCTTCTTTCCGGTAGCACCGAGTTGCGTTTGACTGCCACCAAAGATGCTGCGACCCGTGAGCAACTTGAAGCCCTGATCAAGATGTACGAGGAAACCCGCGTGCAGGCAGGCGCTATTCTGGGCAACTTGCAAGGCTTGGTTTCTGCGCGTGAAGCGCAAGGCGCAATCATTGCAGACAGCGAACCCCTGCGCCGTAACTTGGAGGACTTGCAGGCCAAGCTCTCAGGTCAAGCTGGTATCGGTGGGGCTTCTTTGGCTTTGTTGGTGGTTGCCGCGTTGTTCGCTTTGGTTTGTGCTGGCGGTTTGTCTTACGTGCAGTTGCAAGACAGCCGTAAACGCCAGGTGGTTGCGGAAGACCAGCGATTGGAAGCGGAGCGTCAGGAGCAGGAAGCCAAGCGTGTCAATGACGCCAACCAGGCTGCGATTTTGCGACTGATGAACGAATTGCAAACCGTTGCGGAGGGTGACCTGACCCAGGAAGCCACGGTGACCGAGGACATTACCGGCGCTATTGCCGACTCGGTGAACTACACGGTGGAAGAGTTGCGCTCGCTGGTGTCCAACGTACAGAACACGGCCGCCCGAGTTGCCCAAACAACCGCAGATGTGGATGCGACCTCCACCGAGCTGCTTGCTGCCTCCAACGAGCAACTGCACGAGATTCGTGAAACCGGCAAGTCCGTTTTGGATATGGCCGGTCGCATTAATGAGGTGTCTGCTCAAGCGCAAGAGTCTGCGGCAGTGGCCCGTCAGTCGCTCCAGGCGGCGGAGTCCGGTTTGCAGGCGGTACAAAATGCGATCGGCGGTATGAACTCCATCCGTGACCAGATCCAGGAAACCTCCAAGCGCATCAAACGACTGGGTGAGTCTTCCCAAGAGATTGGTGAAATTACCGAGCTGATTTCCGACATTACCGAACAGACCAACGTTCTGGCGTTGAATGCCGCTATCCAGGCAGCGTCTGCCGGTGAAGCCGGCCGTGGCTTCTCGGTGGTGGCGGAGGAAGTGCAACGCTTGGCTGAGCGCTCTGCCGACGCGACGCGCCAGATTGCCGCACTGGTGAAAGCCATTCAGACGGATACCCAAGATGCTATCGGCGCTATGGAGCGCTCCACACAAGGTGTGGTGGAAGGAGCCAAGCTGTCCGATAACGCCGGTACTGCACTGACAGAGATTGACCGGGTGTCCCGCCAAGTGGCGGATCTGATTGAACAGATTTCGAACGCAGCCTCCCGTGAGGCGGGTCTTGCCAACGTGGTGGCTGACAACATCCAGCACATTTTCGCGGTGACAGAGCAAACCGGAGAAGGTACCCGTGCCACTGCGAATCAGGTGCGGGAACTGTCCCGCATGGCCGAAGAGTTGCGTCAGTCGGTATCCCGATTCAAGATTTCCTGATCGCGCCTTGCCGCTATCGATTGCCCCGTGATTTCCTGGAGAGTCTGAACCCATGTCGTCAAACCTTGTCGCTCCCGGAGACAATGAGCTTTCAATCACCGACCTAGGGCCATTGGCTTGGGTTTTGGATGAGCTACGCAAGTCGCTGGATGGTGCAACCAAAGCGATGCGTCGTTTTGTTCGCGACGCCGAGCTGGCACGTGGATCAGACCTGACAGACCTGGATGCCAGCCATTTGCGGATCGCTCGTCAGCAATTGCACCAAGCGGTAGGTGCGCTGGAGATGGTCGGCTTGGAAGCACCCGCGAAGTTTCTGCGGGCTATGGAATCTTTGGCCCAGCGCTTTGTGCAGCGGCCCGAGCAGTGCAGTGATGAGGCTGCCAACTGTATGGAGCGGGCAAGTTTCGCGCTGACCGAATACCTCGATGGCGTCTTGAAAGGCAAATCCGCGTCTTCTGTTGCCTTGTTTCCTCAATACAAAACCCTGATGGAATTGGCGGGCGCAGAGCGTATTCACCCTGCGGATCTGTGGCCTCCGGCTTGGCAATGGGTGTCCATTGCCGTGCCGGAAGGAACTGAACCTCGGGAAATTGGTCCTGATGTACGCCGCGAGATGGATCACGCAGTTTTGCGTCTTGTGAAGTACGGCGACGACAAGGCGGCCAGACGCTTGCAGTCAATCAGCCTTGGCTTGGCGGCTTCCGCGCACTCCAGTGAAGAGCGGACATTCTGGATGGTAAGTGCTGCCTATTTCGAAGGCACGGCACTGCATTTGTTTGAGGGGGATGTCTACACCAAACGCGCTGCATCCCGCATTCTTCAGCAGTATGTTGCCTTGGCCAAGGGGCAGCATTCGGTGTCAGAGCGCTTGGCGCAAGACATCGTTTTCTTTTGCTCCCGTGCAATTCCGTCCGAAGCCTCAGATGCTCCCGTCCTGGCGGCTGTGCGAAAAGCGTATGGATTAAGCCGAGCCAAACCGGTTGACTATGTCCATGAGCAATTCGGCCGTTTTGACCCGGCGATGCTGGTGCTGGCTCGCAAGCGGATTGCTTCTGCGGCAGAAACTTGGTCCGCGCTTGCCGGGGGAGATGTCAACCGATTGAAACCTGCGGCAGAGCAGTTTGCAGCGGTTGCGGATGCGGTCACCAAATTGCACGCCGAAAGCGGTGAATTGGCCAAAGCATTGTCACGTGCCATTGAGGCCACTGCACGCACTGGTGCAGCTCCATCGCCAGCGGTCGCGATGGAAGTTGCAACCTCTGTCCTGTATCTTGAGGCGGCTTACGAAGATCTTGATCCTACTGACAACCAGATGGCAGATCGTAGCGCTCGATTGGCGCAGCGACTGCAACACGTGACGGACGGAGGCGAACCAGAGCCACTTGAGGCGTGGATGGAGGAGCTGTATCGCCGTGTCAGCGACCGCCAGACCATGGGCAGTGTCGTCGATGAGTTACGGACTACGCTTGCTGAAGTCGAGAAATCATTGGACCAGTTTTTCCGGGACCCCCGCGACAAAGGTCCTTTGCGCGAGGTGCCCAGTCAGCTGGCGCAAATGCGTGGCGTTTTTTCTGTGTTGGGGCTGGATCAACCTTCGATCGCGGCACTCCGCATGCGTGCAAGCGTTGAGCAGTTCCTCGTTGACGATGTGGATGAGGTCAGCGCGCGCAGTGGCATTTTCGAGAAGCTCGGGAACAGCTTGGGTGCGATGGGCTTTCTCATTGACATGCTCAGCTATCAGCGCACTCTGGCCAAAACGTTGTTTGTCTATGATGAAGAGCTTGCGGAGTTCAAGCCTCTGATGGGCCGTGAGCGGAACGTATTGCCGGAGGCGGTTGCGCCTTCTTCAGATGGCATAGAGGACGACATGGCCGCATTGGCCGCCTTGACGGGCCAATCCCAGCCTGAGACCAGTGGCAATGCTGAAAAGACACAACCGGTTGCGACACCCGCAGAGCCCTTGCAGGAAGAAGACGATGACAGCGCTGAGTTGCTGGATATTTTCCTGGATGAGGCTCGCGAGGTTGTCGCCCGTGGTCGGGACGCCATTGCTGCTCTGAAGCTGGATCCAACCAATCTTGCAGATCAAACCACACTTCGCCGCGCATTCCACACCCTGAAGGGGAGCTCGCGCATGGTGGGCTTGAATGAATTTGGCGAGGCAGCTTGGTCGTTCGAGCAACTTCTCAATACATCGCTGGCAGAACAGCGTCCCGCTAGCGAAGCACTGATTGCAACCTCAACTGAGGCAATGACTGCATTTGAGCGCTGGGTACGAGACATTGAATCCGGTGACGCAAGTGCATGGAGCGCAGCGGAGTTCCGCAAAACCTCTGATGCATTGCGTTTGCACGATCAATGGGTGCCTTTGGTGGTGCCTTTGGAAACTCCGGTGGCGGAGCTTGAGGCGACGGAGGACGTAGCCCAAGAGGTCCATGAACCGCTGTCCGTCGTGGAAGAAATACCTGCGACGGATGCGCACGAAATCAGCAATGTGGATTTTGCTGCGACGGAGATCGGAGCGCCTGAAATGCTGGAAACCGTCTCGGTGCGGGATTTCGAACCCACCCAGTTGCCCGACGAGCTCGAACTTTCATCGACGGAGCCGTCGGAGCACGCAGGCTTTGCCGCGACCCAAATGTTTGACTTTGCCCAAACGACAGCTTTGGACACACATTCTCCAAATGTGGGAGTGTCTTCCAAGGCTGACTTGGAGCCGGAAGAGTTGGATTTGGGCGATTTTAATTTTGGTGACTTTGAGCCACCCGCAAAAACCGAGCTTGCGCCTCTGGAAACCCGTTTGGCGGAGATGTACGTCGAAGAGCCGCTGCCCCAAGCTGACTTGATACCGGTGGACGAGCCGGAGTCTGGTGGGTCTGCGTTGGTGCTCGAGTTTCCGGAGCCGCTGGCGCCTGTATCGCAGCCGCAAGTGGAGGAGGTCGCAAGTGGCGATGTGGACGATGGCATGAAGGTCATCGGACCCCTGCGCATGAGCATTCCGCTCTACAACGTTTATCTCAACGAGGCTGACGAGTGGTCGCGTCGCTTGCAAACGGAGCTGGGTGAATGGGCGATGGAACTTGGCCACCCCGTCCCGGACTCTGTGATTTCTTTGGCGCACTCTCTCTTGGGCAGTTCTGCGACAGTGGGCTTTATGGCGCTCTCCAACATGGCCAAGGCACTGGAGCAAGCCCTGCAGCACGTGCAGTTGCACCGCCAAGTGGAGAGTGCACATGCAGCCGTGTTTTGCGATGCCGCCGAGGACATACGGCGCTTGCTGCACCAATTTGCTGCCGGCTTTGTGAAGGAGGCCGATTCCGAGGTGCTGCACTCCTTGCAGGTCATCATTGATACCGAGTTTCCTGCCCCAGTGATGGAAGAGTCCTCCATCAATGAGGAGGATGACCAGGCCTTCCCTGAGCCTTTGGGTGCGACTGATGGTGCCGCTGTCTTGGTCCAAGAGGCGCTCAATATCGATGTGCCCGACGTTTTGCCTGCCGTCGTGGCAGAGGCCGCGCCACTTGTCGTGCTGGATGAGCAGGATGACGATCTGGATGCCGAAGACCATTTGGATGCGGACTTGCTCCCAATTTTTGAAGAAGAGGCTACAGAGCTCATGCCTCAATTGGGCTCTGCTTTGCGCCAGTGGGTTGCGAGGCCGGACAACCTCGGTGCCCGTAGCGAAGTGCTGCGCTTGTTGCACACCTTGAAGGGTAGTGCGCGCTTGGCCGGTGCCATGCGCATGGGTGAAATGGGCCACCGCATGGAGTCGTCCATCGAGCAGCTTGGAGCTGAGGGGCTGCAATCCATCCAATTGGAGCCCTTGCTGGGCCGCTTTGATGCGCTGCAAGCCGCCTTCGCTTCGCTTGGCAAATTGCCGGAGGTTGATGCCGGCGTTGCGTCAGACCTGCAAACTCCAGTGCCACTGGAAGCGGTGCCTGCAACGAATAGCGTGCCTGCTGTCGCGCCATTGCCGAAGGCGCTGCCGGCGATTCAAGCCCCGGCTATGGCCATGCCGCGGGCTCAAGGTAATCAATCGGTGCGAGTTCGCTCCCAATTACTGGATCGCTTGGTCAATCAAGCCGGTGAAGTCATGATCACGCGCTCCCGGATGGATGAGCGCTTGACCCAATTGAGAGCCTCCCTCGGTGAACTCACCGGAAACCTGGATCGATTGCGTCAGCAATTGCGAGACGTCGAGTTGCAAGCTGAGTCCCAAATGCAATCGCGTTTGGCGCAAACCAAGGATTCCGCTCAGGCGTTTGACCCATTGGAATTCGACCGTTTCACCCGTGTGCAGGAGCTGACGCGCATGATGGCGGAGTCGGTCAACGACGTCGCTACGGTTCAACGTAACTTGCAGCGCTCCGTGGAAGGTACGGAAGACGATCTGATTGCACAAGGTCGGCAAGCCCGCGAACTGCAAAAGGACTTGTTGCGAACCCGTATGGTGGAGTTTGACGGAATCTCTGACCGTCTCTATGGCGTTGTTCGGCAAGCCTCGAAAGATGCAGGCAAACAGGTCAAGTTGGATATCTCTGGTGGCGCCATTGAAATTGACCGTGGCGTGCTGGACCGGATGGCACCGGCGTTTGAGCATTTGCTGCGCAACGCGGTGGCACACGGCATCGAGTCGCCGGCTGACCGGTCTGCCGCAGGTAAGGCGGCTTCGGGCAACATCACCGTCGAGGTTCATCAGGAAAGTAACGATGTGACCGTGAGCTTCACGGACGATGGTGCCGGACTGCACTTGGATCGCATCCGTGCAAAAGCAGAGGCCAAAGGGTTGATTGGCGTTGGAGATTCCTTGAGCGATGCAGATGCCGCCAACTTGATCTTCATGCCAGGTTTCTCTACGGCTGACGAAGTCACGGAGCTCTCAGGCCGTGGAATCGGCATGGATGTGGTGAGGGCAGAGGTCCATGCCTTGGGCGGACGTATCGAAACCCAGACTCAGGCGAACGCCGGTACAACCTTCAAATTGGTGCTCCCTCTGACGACCGCTGTGACACAGGTGGTGATCTTGCGCATGGGCGAGTTCTCCATCGGTGTACCCGCCAACATTATGGAAACCGTCCTGCGCGTTCCCGCTGCCCAGCTGGATACAGCGTATGCCCAGCAAGCATTCCGCATCGGTGAAGAACAGGTTCCTTTCTTCTGGGGAGGCGCCTTGTTGCAGGTCTCTGCCAAGAGCACGGACGCGGGTGGCAAAACCTTGCCGGTGGCCATCTTCCGCAGTGCGGGACAGCGCCTCGCGGTGCACATTGACGAAGTCTTGGGCAACCGCGAAGTGGTGGTGAAGAACCTCGGTCCGCAACTTGCACGTTTGCCGGGTCTGGCGGGCATGTCCGTGCTAGCGTCGGGTGCCGTAGTGTTGATCTACAACCCCGTGGCTCTGGCATCCGTGTACGGTGACCTAGCCCGTGGGCTTGGAACTGAAGCTACCCCAGTAAATGCATTGTTGGAAACAACCTCCGATGCACCGGCAAAAGCCGCTGCAACGGCCGCGTCTGGAACCCAGCTGCCCTTGGTGTTGGTGGTAGATGACTCCATCACCGTCCGACGTGTGACCCAGCGTTTGCTCAAGCGTGAAGGCTACCGGGTAGCTCTGGCCAACGATGGGCTGCAGGCACTGGAAAAGCTGCAGGAAGAAATTCCTGCAGTCGTTCTGTCCGATATCGAAATGCCCCGCATGGATGGCTTCGACTTGGCTCGCAACATCCGCGCAGATGCCAAGCTGCAAGGACTGCCCATCATCATGATCACCTCTCGCATCGCAGAGAAACATCGTGAGCACGCCCGTGAATTGGGCGTGGACCATTACCTTGGCAAGCCCTACTCGGAAGACGAATTGCTTGGTTTGGTGCGGGGCTACTGCTCCGTTGCAGTCCCCGCCTGATCTGTTGATTTTTTGAGGAAGCCATAGCGCGCGAGCGTGCGTGCTCTGGCTTTCGCGTGATCAACAACAGGCGAAGGGTAGTTGCTGCCTATCTGAACTCCCGCAGCTGCCAACTCCATCGGTTTCGCGAGCCAAGGCGCATGGATGGCCTTGTCAGAAAGGCCAGCAAGTTGCGGCAAGTAGCGCTTGATGAACTTTCCTTGCCCGTCAAACTTTTCGCTCTGGGTCACGGGGTTGAAAATCCGGAAATAGGGTTGCGCATCGCATCCGCTGGAGGCTACCCATTGCCAACCACCATTGTTGGCAGACAGGTCAAAATCGTTGAGCTTGAGAGCGAAGTACTTCTCGCCCCAGCGCCAATCCAAGCCAAGGTGCTTCACCAAAAAGCTGCCCGCCACCATGCGCAGACGGTTGTGCATGTAGCCTGTCTGGTTGAGCTGAGCCATGGCCGCATCAACAATCGGGTAGCCGGTTTTCCCTTCGCACCACGCCTCAAATAACGCCTCAGCTTCCTCGCCTTGCTCCCAGGCAATGGCATCGTATTCAGGCTTGAATGCCTGCGTTGCCACGTGTGGAAAGTTTGCCAAGATCTGAAAGTAAAAGTCCCGCCAAGCGAGCTCTGCCAACCATACCGAGGCCCCCTCGCTCCCGGTGCGCACCCGCTGTAGGGCGAGGTTCACTAGCTTGCGGATAGATACGGTGCCAAATCGCAAATGGACTCCCAGATAGCTAGGGCCCTTCACGCTGGGGAAATTGCGGGCTTCGCTGTACCGGTCCATGCGCCCCACAAAGTCCTGCAGCATCGCTTCGCCCGCAGCACTGCCGCCATGCATGCCAAGCGCTCGCAGGTTAGTGGCTTCGAACCCTAAGTCCGCCAACGAGGGCAATGGCTGGGCAAGGGCGTCCGGCGCAACAGACAGTACCGCGTTGCCACGACCGACGTCATGGCCTGGTACCAGCTCCATACCTATCCGCGCCAGCCAAGCGCGGTGATAGGGAGTGAAGACTCCGTAAGGCTTGCCGGTCTGGGTCAATACTTCCCGTTCCTCAAAAATGACTTGGTCTTTCACCAAAACGAGCTGCTTGCCCTCAGCCAAAAGCTGCTGCTGCACCGCAGTGTCGCGGGTTACGGCGGCGGGTTCGTAATCACGGGCTGCGAATACGGCACTCGCCTGCAGCTGTTTGGAGAGCTCCGGAATGGCAGACTGCGCCACATCGTGCAAAGTGATCAGCGTGCGGGAAGCATGTCCTCGCAAGGCCTGCAATGAAGACTCTAATGCCGTGACAGACTCTTGAATGAATTCCACCCGGCGGTCCTGGCGCGGAAGCTTGTCCAGAATGGCTTTGTCATACACGAAAACACAGTAAACGGTGTCGCAGCAAGCCAATGCGCGTGACAGTGCCGCGTTGTCGTCGGTGCGCAGGTCGCGCCGAAACCAAACCAGCCCGGTAGAGAAGTGAGATTGCATGTCAACCGTTAAAATCAAACAATGTCCGGCGATTCTGCACCTTTCAATCTCACCAATCATTTCCTGATCGCAATGCCCGGACTGGACGATGCCATGTTCGGCAAAAGCGTGGTGTATGTGTGCGAACACTCCGCGCGCGGGGCTTTGGGCTTGGTCATTAACAAGCCAGCTGACATGCCGCTCCCGGCCCTTTTTGAAAAGATTGATCTGCCGCTGCATCGCGCAGACCTGATGGGGCAACGTGTTTTTCAGGGTGGTCCGGTACAAACCGAGCGTGGCTTTGTATTGCATGAGTCCGTGGTGGCTGAGGGCCAGGGCAGCGACGAGTCGCTGTACTCCTCCACCATGACCATTCCCGGCGGGCTGGAAATGACCACCTCCAAAGACGTGCTTGAAGCCTTGTCCATGGGCTCCGGCCCCAAGCGGGTACTGGTGTCTTTGGGCTACTCCGCGTGGGGCGAAGGTCAGTTGGAAACCGAGTTGGGTGAAAACAGCTGGCTGACAGTCGCTGCGGACCAGTCCTTGATTTTCGACACGCCGGTGGAGCAACGCTATGACCGGGCTTTGGGGCTCTTGGGCTTGGAATCCTGGATGATTTCGCAACAAGCGGGGCACGCATGAGCGACGCTACGCCCCTTGTGCCTCCCGCCTTCACCACCTTTATTGCATTTGATTTCGGCTTAAAGCGCACCGGGGTTGCCGTGGGCAACCGGCTGATGCGCACCGCGCAGCCGCAAGGCTCCATCCATGCCGAGGGTAATGCGCGCTTTGACGGTGTGGCTGCCAAGCTCAAAGAGTGGCAGCCCGACGCCATCGTGATCGGCGTGCCCTACCACCCCGATGGCGCGCCGCATGAAAACACCGCCCGCGCCAAAAAATTCGGGCGCCAGTTGCAAGGGCGATTCGGCCTGCTAGTGTTTGAGGTGGACGAGCGCTACAGCACCACCGAGGCGATTGCCAGCGGCGCCAAAGACGCCGATGCCATGTCAGCCTGCATTATTTTGGAACAATTTTTGAGGAGTCTGGAGTGACCACATTGACGAACGCCGCCGGGCCGTCCCAAGGCGTGAGCGCCCCCTCGGGGGCAGCGAAGCACGCGTTGCGACGAGCGTGGGGGCCTTGTTGCTAGATGCAGAGGCGCTGTACCGCGAACTCCTGCGCGGCGTACAGCAGTTGTGCAATGCAGACACCCGATTGGTGGGCATCACCTCGGGCGGCGCTTGGCTGGCCGAGCGCCTGCAGGCGGACCTGAAGCTCGCGGGCAAGCATGGCACGATTTCGTCGGCCATGCACCGAGATGACTTCGCCAAACGGGGCCTGTCTTCCGGTGGCCAGACCCAGTTGCCCTTTGATGTGAATGGCGCGGACATTCTGGTGCTGGACGACGTGCTCTACACCGGCCGCACCATCCGCGCGGTGATTAACGAACTGTTTGACTACGGCCGCCCCGCCCAAGTGCGCTTGGCGGTGCTGGTAGACCGCGGCGGGCGCCAGTTGCCCATCCAGGCCGAATTCGCGGCCGCGCGGGTCAGTCTGGCGGCAGACCAATCGCTGGCTCTCGCGCGCAGCGCTGAGGGTGTGTTTTCTTTTGATGTGCAGGAGGCCTGAGCATGTTGTACAAGCGCAATCCGCAACTCAATAAACACGGCGAGCTGATCCACCTGCTGTCCACCGAAGGGCTGCCCAAAAACATCCTCACCCACATTCTGGACACCGCCACCAACTTCGTGTCGCTCAACGACCGCGAAGTTAAAAAAGTGCCCTTGCTGCGCGGCAAAAGTGTGTTCAACCTGTTTTTTGAGAACAGCACCCGCACCCGCACCACCTTCGAGATTGCCGCCACCCGCCTGAGCGCGGACGTCATCAACCTCGACATTGCGCGGTCCAGTGCCAGCAAGGGGGAGTCGCTGCTGGACACCATTGCCAACCTGAGCGCCATGGCCGCCGACATGTTTGTGGTGCGCCACAGCGAGTCCGGCGCGCCCTATCTGATTGCCCAGCACGTCGCACCCCATGTGCACGTCATCAACGCAGGCGATGGTCGCCATGCCCACCCCACCCAGGGTCTGCTGGACATGTTCACCATCCGGCACTACAAAAAAGACTTTTCGAACCTCACGGTCGCCATCGTGGGTGACGTGTTGCACTCCCGGGTGGCGCGTTCAGACATCCATGCGCTGACCACTCTGGGCTGTGCCGAGGTGCGCGTGGTAGGCCCCAAAACGCTGGTGCCATCCGACATGGCGCAAATGGGCGTGCGGGTATGCCACACCTTGGAAGAGGGCATCAAGGACTGCGATGTCATCATCATGCTGCGCCTGCAAAACGAGCGCATGAGCGGCGCGCTGTTGCCGTCCATGCACGAATTCTTCAAGAGTTTCGGCCTCACGCCTGAAAAGCTGCAACTCGCCAAGCCCGACGCCATCGTCATGCATCCCGGCCCCATCAACCGCGGGGTGGAAATTGACTCAGCAGTGGTGGACGGGGCACAGGCCGTGATCCTGCCGCAGGTGACCTTCGGTATCGCTGTGCGTATGGCGGTCATGAGCATCGTCGCGGGCAACGAGGCCTGAGGCCCCAGATTCAAGGACTGAAGCAATGCAAATTTTGATCCAAGGCGGCCGCGTTATTGACCCTGCCAGCGGCACCGACACCGTGGCCGATGTGGCCATTTCCAGCGGCCGCATTCTGGCCATTGGCACAGCGCCCGCCGGTTTTGCCCCGCAAACCACCCTCAACGCCCAAGGCTGCGTCGTCGCGCCGGGCCTAGTCGATTTGTCCGTGCGCCTGCGCGAACCCGGCCACGAGCACGAAGGTATGCTGGCCAGCGAAATGGCCGCTGCGGTGGCTGGTGGCGTCACCAGCGTGGTGTGCCCTCCCGATACCGAACCCGTGCTGGACGAAGCCGGTCTGGTCGAAATGTTGCGCTACCGCGCCGAGCGTCTGCACCAGGCCCGCGTGTTCCCGCTGGGGGCGCTCACCCGCAATCTGCAGGGGGAAGTGCTCACCGAAATGCTGCAGCTCACCCAAGCTGGCTGCGTGGCCTTCAGCCAGGCCGAAGTGCCCTTGCTCAACACCCAGGTCACCCAGCGTGCCCTGCAGTACGCCAGCACCTTCGGCTACACCGTGTGGCTGCGTCCGCAAGAGGCTTACCTCGGCAAGGGCGTGGCTGCCAGCGGCCCCTTGGCTACCCGCATGGGCCTCTCCGGCGTGCCGGTGGCTGCTGAAACCATTGCCTTGCACACCATCTTTGAGCTGGTGCGCGCCACCAAGGCCCGCGTGCACCTGTGCCGCATCAGCAGCGCTGCCGGTGTGGAGCTGGTGCGCCAGGCCAAGGCCGAAGGCCTGCCTGTGACCTGCGATGTGAGCATCAACTCCCTGCACTTGACCGATGTGGACATTGGCTATTTTGACAGCCGTATGCGCCTGAACCCGCCCTTGCGTCAGCAGCGCGACCGCGATGCCCTTCGCGCCGCCCTGGCCGACGGCACCATTGATGCGCTGGTCTCCGACCACAACCCGGTCAGTGCCGACGAAAAAACACTGCCCTTTGCCGAAGCCGAACCCGGCGCCACCGGTCTGGAGCTGCTGCTGAGCCTGGCCCTCAAGTGGGCGCAGGAGAGCGGCTTGGGCGTGGCGGAAGCGGTAGCCACCGTCACCAGCCGTTCAGCTCTGGTGTTGGGTGGTGCTTTGGGTACTTTTGCCGCCAGCGCAGGCCGCCTCACAGCAGGCGGCGCGGCTGACATTTGCGTGTTCGACCCCGCCGCCCACTGGGTGGTCGAGCCATCCGCACTCGTCAGCCAGGGGCAGCACACGCCGTTCGGCGGCTACGAGCTGCCCGGCCGCGTCAAAGCCACGCTGGTTGGCGGCCGCGTGGCCTACACCGCAGCCTGAAGCCGGACCGGGCCACAAACGCATGCGCCAACTCAAAGCCCTCTGGCGAATCAGCCGGGTACTCCTGCACGTGTTGGCAGGCGCGTGGCGCATTCGCATGGTGTTTCCCCGGCTGTCGCAGCCGGAGCGTGATGCAGAGGTTCAGGCCTGGGCGCACGCCATGCTTGCGCGGCTAGCTATCAAATTAGTAGTAAACGGAACTCCACCCACCGGCGGCCCGGTGCTGCTGGCGGCTAACCATATCTCCTGGCTGGATATCGTGGTCATCCACGCCGCGCGGCATTGCCGTTTTATCTCCAAGGCCGATATTCAGCATTGGCCCGTGGTGGGCACGCTGGCGACCGGCGCCGGCACGCTGTATATCGAGCGCGAATCCCGCCGCGACGCCATGCGCGTGGTGCACCACATGGCAGAGCGCTTGAGCTTGGGCGAGGTGCTGGCCGTGTTCCCCGAGGGCACCACCGGCGACGGCACCCATGTGCTGCCCTTCCACGCCAACCTGTTGCAAGCCGCCATCGCAGTGAATGCGCCCATCCAGCCGGTGGCCCTGCAGTTTGCCGATGCGCAGGGCCAGCAAAGCTTTGCCCCTTGCTATATCGGCGAAGACACGCTGCTCGGCTCCCTGTGGCGCACGCTGTGCAGCGATGGCATTCAGGCAGTGGTGACCTTTGGAGCCCCGCAATCCGCCGAGGGGCGTGACCGCAGGACGTGGGCGGCCGCGGTGCGGGAAGACATCATCGCGCTGCGTCAGCGCTGATTTGCTCACTTTTTCATAGCTGCTTGCGCATATTCCATGTGCGCCAGAGCTTGATCCGACGTAAAAGTGGCTGGTGCCTCCGACAGGAATCGAACCTGTATCTGCCCCTTAGGAGGGGGCCGTTCTATCCATTGAACTACGGGGACTGGTGGCGATTATAGGGGTTTAGCCACTGCTAAACGCTTCAACGGTAGCATTCGGTAAACCAACCAAGTGAGTCGGTTGGTGAGTCGAAGGTGAGTCGTGGCGTCTGTATCGAAAATCAATGGCAAGTGGCGAGCCCTAATCCGCCGCAAAGGATACCCGCAAAAGTCGAAGTGGTTTGACACCAAGGCGGCTGCGTTTGCGTGGTCATCCAAGATCGAGGCCCTGATGGATGCCGGGAAGCTGGAGTCCACCGAGCAGGGCGCCGAGACGATTGGCCAGCTGGTCATCAAGTACCGCCGGCTGCGCGGATCTACCCGGCCCATCTCCGACTCATCCACGGAGCACTACACCCTCAAGATGCTGGAGCGCATGCTCGGGCATGAAGTTGCCTCCACCTTAACCGTGGACAGGCTGCTTGGCTGGGCGCAGGAACGCCGCGATGATGGAGCCGGCCCCTATACCATCAACTGCGACCTCTCGAAGCTGGGAACCGTGTTTCGCTACGCCGGCACAGGATTGCCGGATGTGATCGGGGCAGCCCGACCAAAGCTCTCCTACCTCGGGTTGATTGGGGGTGGCGGCATGCGCGAGCGCCGGGCCACCGAGGATGAGATGACGCGCATCCTGAGTTGGCTGGCTGAGAACAAGGGTCAGATCTACTCGGACGCAACCCTGTTCGCCTGCATCACGGCGATGCGGCAGGGCGAAGTGTGCAGGATCCTCAAGGCCGACATCGACTACCAGAAGAAGATGGTGCTGATCAGAGACAGGAAGGATCCGAGAAAGAAGGAGGGCAACGACCAGTGGATCCCGCTGCTGGGAGACTCATGGAATCTGGCGCTGCGTCAGGTGCATGATGATGAGCGGATCTTCCCACTGGAGCCCCGGACCTTGAGTAAGTATTTCACCGAGGCGGTGAGGGCTCTATCCATTCCGGATCTGCACTTCCATGACACCCGGCACGATGGGGTGAGCAAGATGTTTGAAGAGGGCTACTCGATTGAACAAGTAGCCCTCGTCTCGGGTCACAAGGATTGGCGCCATCTGCGCCGTTACACACAGCTCAAGCCGGAGTCGC
The DNA here is from genome assembly GCF_032191775.1 of Rhodoferax mekongensis. NCBI lineage: Bacteria > Pseudomonadati > Pseudomonadota > Betaproteobacteria > Burkholderiales > Comamonadaceae > Rhodoferax > Rhodoferax mekongensis. The sequence continues at coordinate 1,261,249 of NZ_CP132507.1, forward strand.
TGCACGCTCTCGGCAAAGGTCAAGATAAGCCGCCACATCCCTGAAGTCGGCATAGCGCTTGCCGGCATCCATGTAGGTCGGCACCTCGAACTCCTCCTTGGCGATCTTGTTGAAGATGGTTTGCTTGGCCATCCCAAGCGACTCACCAAGCTGATCCATGGTCAGCCTGAGCCCGTACTTTTCAACAAGGAATGCTTGGGTTATCAGGCTCACACATCCTCCGGCCCAATGGGCTTCTTGTCATTGCCGTCTTCCGGCCACCATGGGGCGCTCATTTCAAAAGCTCCTCATTGCGCATGGCCTGCTGATACTCGCTCCTCCAGTTTGATGGCAGGACGCCAGTTCGCACTAGGTAAGCAAGCACCTCCTTCTCATCGAATACCTTGAACGGCACACCCCACTGGATGTTGCTGAGGTTTGACGAGATCTTGCGTATGTGCAACTTTGTAGTTGGCCGAGACACCCACGCAGGCTTCTTCATCGCAGATGGCTTTGGCCACTTGAATGGCTTTCCGCCGCGAGAGTTGGAGAGCGCAATCTCGTACCACCAGACCCCATCCCAATACCGCAGAGTCAGGTAGTTGGACTTGTTGCGCCGGGTCATGTAGACATCTGGCTTTGGAGGGGTTGCCTCCATCCACTTGTAATCTACCTTACTCATACAGTGGCATCTCCCCACCAAGCTCCACCTTCAACGCAAAGATCAGCGCATCCAGTTCGGATGTTGTGATGAAGACCTCAGAGTCAAACACATCATCCTGATTGCCGGCAGCCTTGTCCTGAAACACCACATCCAAAAATGTGATGCCCTTAAGCTGCATGTTTTCCGTCAGTGTGAATGACACACGATCACCGAATGTGAGCGCCAGCTTGGTCGGCAACTTGCCTGCCTTGATGTGATCCATCACCTCGGGCGTGTCGAGCGGGTGATTCTTATAGCGCACCACAGCCTTGGTTTCATCCTGAGCTTTCAGCTCGCATGCGCGCTCAATAGAGAAAAGCACTCCGCCCTCACCGCTTCCAAGCCACCCTGTCATCAAAGATGCCGGGGTCTTGAAGGTGCTCATCTGCATGATCGAAAGATCTTCAGAGTCACCGATAAGGCGATACGTCACATCATCAATCACAGACTGGCTGGTTGAGTCGATGACTATGTAGCCGGCGCTGCGATTGATCCACACATACACCTTCTTGCGGGATGTGAATGCCATTGGCAAGAGAGACAGGCGAGCATCCTCCATGATCTCCCGGCGCTCCTTCTTGCCCGGCTTGCGGCCGGTGCTCTGCTCAATGGCCTTGCACTGCTCATCGACCTTGCGCTTGATGGCCTCGCCGGGCACGCGCTTTGTCTCAATCATCAAGCACAGGATCTTGTGGTCGAAGGTGGCGCCACGCAGAACGGCAATCAGCGGGTCGTGCTGCTGCCCACGTGGGGGCACCCAGCCAACCGACTTCTCCTGTGTTGCTCCGCACTCAATGAAGGCGGACTTTTGCAACGAGTCATCCGTGATCGAGAGGTCGTTGCCGGTGTACTTGAGAATGGTCGCGTTACTGAACATCGCTAACCTCCTTCGCCTTCAGGCCACGGGCGCGCAGGATGGCGTCTTCAATGAACGCCAGCTGACGGCCAGACATGTTTTGGCCATACTCATCACGCAGGCTTTCCAGCGCCTTCACTGCGATCTCGCGCTGCGCCACGCCGACACCCACGATGGTGGCCACCGGGGCGTATGCGAGCTTTTCGTTGTCGATGCCTTCACACGCTTGCAGGCACACCACCACGCGCTCGGCCAGCTCGGGATTGGCTATCACGCCCACCAAGATTGCAGAGGCGCCAGCATCATCTTCACGCAGGTTTGCGTAGATGCGGCCGCGCTCTTGCTCGTCGTGCTTTGCCTTTGTTTCGGCTGGCCAGTTCTTGTTGTTTTCGGTGATGAACAGACGGCCAACTGACAGGCTTTGCTCTGTAACTTCCACGGTCTTTTGTTCGTTCATGTTGCTCTCGCCTAGCAGGCGACTCCTATGCTTTTAATGTTCAGGTGGTCATCAGCTCCAGCTCTCACGGGTTGGTGCTTTGGCGGCACGTAATGCGGCAGCTCTTTGATGCTGATGGTGTTTGGAAGCGCCTCATCCGGGTGGCGCTGTCTCGGCTCATACTTGCCGGCCCCAATGCTCTTGCGTTGCGTTGCACTGAGGCCGACCATGGGAACCAAAAACTTCGGGTTCTTTTTGCTCATCTACCTTGGATCAATATGGGATGTCGTCGTCCATGTCATCGAAGCCGCTGGATGGGCGAGCTGGCGCTTGGCGTGCCGGCTGCTGCGCGCCGCGAGGTGCTTGACCACCGCGCTGTGGTGGCGCCTGACGCTGCTGCTGGCCGCGCCCTTGGGGTTGCTGGCCACCTTGATCCTGACCTTGCCCTTGATCCTGACGATCACGACTTCCAAGCATCTTCATCTCGGTAGCCACGATGTCGCAGGTATTCTTTTCCACGCCGCTGTTGTCGGTGTACTTGCCGTACTTCAGGCGACCTTCAATGTAGATCGGGTCGCCCTTCTTGACGTAATCGCCAACGATCTCAGCCAGCTTTTCGTAGAAAGTGATGCGGTGCCATTGGGTATCTTCAATGGTGTCGCCTGTCTGCCGATCTTTGCGACGGCTGGTGGTTGCCAAGCTGACGTTGGCCACGGCTTGCCCGGAAGGCAGGTAGCGGACTTCGGGATCTCGGCCGCAGTTGCCGATCAGAATTACTTTATTCACAGACGCCACTTATCACTCCTTCACAAATGTGCCATCAGGCATCAGGGTTCCCTTGCGATCCTTGATCTCGTTGTAAGCAAGATCAAGGCAGCTCACCAGATCAATGTCCTTCAGGGCGCAGTAGTTGATGAGGCAGACAACCACATCGCCGACACCATCCTTGATGCCGTCCATGTTCTTCTGACTCTCTGCCTTAAATAATTCAGCCAGCTCTTCAAGTGCCTTGTTGAGCTGCGCTTGAGGGGCTGCATTAGGGATGATCTTGCGAGCTTCTGCCCACTGGATCACCTTGATTTCAAGTTCTGAATAGCTCATTGCTGAGTGCCCTCCACAAACAGGTCTTGGTTCGCGTTGGCGCCAATGACCTCGACCTTCACGCCAGCGCCGACAAGTTCAGCGATGTCGTGCCCGGAGGCCACCTCGACCTTGATCTCGTCACGCGCGACATGCGCGATCACCGAGGACTTGATGCCTGCGTCGATCAGGCGCACACCCTTGGGTGTGGTTGCTTTGTAGATACGTGTTGCCATGGTGGTTCCTTTCAGGAGTTAAGCAGCGCGGGCGGCAATAGACTGCGCTGCGATTGCACGGACGCCGGGGTACAAAGGACCGGCCTTTTTGAATGCACGGGCTTGAGCGCCCAAGAACTTTTCGTCGGCTGCGATGCACTCCAGAGGAGCCTTGCCTTCGGCCACAGCCTTCACCAGATCCAGCAGGCTGTCCACTTGAGCGGAGTAGGTGACGCGAGTGCTGATGCCAGAGACGCGAGCTGGTGCTTGCACAGCGGGCGCAGATGTCACCACCTCGGCTGCCAGCTGCAGGCTCTGGGCTTGCTCTGTCATGGCGGCCGCCTGCTCGGCAACGGCTGCGGCTGCGGCTTCGTCGCCAGACTCGGCTGCGGCCTTGGCATCGCTCTCCAGCTTGGCCGCTGCCTGCCGAGCTTCTTCTGCCTTGCGGGCAATCTCAGCGGCTTCCGCAGCGGCCTTTGCATCCGCCAAGCGCTTGGCTTCCCGGGCGATCTCCAGCTGCTTGGTTTGGTAGGTGCTGATGGCGCCCTTCAGAACCGTCTCGGCCTGTGCCAAGAAGTTGGCCGGCACCTTGTATTCGTCGTTAATGCGCTTGACCTCATCGTTCAATGGCTTAACCTTGGACACGCGCTCGGCCTCCACCATCTTCTGCAGGCCCTTGATATTCATCAGGTCGCCCGATGCGAGTGTCAGCATGTTGTCGCTGTCGATCACGTAGTCTTTGGCGTCAGTCAGTGCGCCCTCGGATGTCTTGACGTGGTCGACCACGCTGGTGATGTCGAACTCGACGGTGCCCTTGAGCTTCTTTTCTTCAGTTGCTGCGGTCATGGTTTCTCCTAAAAAGTCGGGGTGATGTTGTGGTGCGAGCACCAGTTGCGAAGGGTCAGCAAAGAACAGAACACCGGCCAGTCATTGCGGTCTATGTAGTTCTTCGCCACGTAGGTGCCATCAGGCTTGAGCTGCACACCAATGCGGTCACACACTGGCGGCACCCCGGGGATGGCGTTCTTGTAGGCGGCGAGCTGCGGTCCAACCGCCGGGCTCATGGTTCCGCTCACACTCTTGATGTCCACCACGGCTGCGCGACCCTTGACCTTGCCGTAGCGGTCAGGGGTTCCTGCGTAGTTCAGGGCAGAGTGATAGACCAGCTGCTCGACCACTTCCCACTCGCACTGGTAGTCGGCGGTGAACTTGCGCCATGCGATCAGGTATGGACGCAAGGCCGGATCCAGAGATCCCTCATCCAGCTCGCCAAGGTCATCCAGCTCGCACGCCTTGTGGACTGCGCGGCCGAACTTGCTTGCGGACTCCAGCACTTCCGTCTTGACCATGGAGAAGTCAGTCAGCGGCTTGAGGATCGATGTCACGCCGGGCACGATGTTTCCATTGAGGCGGTAGATGTGCGCCTCTTCATCGAAGATGATGTCTTGTGCGGTGTTCACTTGAGCACGTCCTTCAATGCGATGAACTCATCGGCCGTCAGGCTGTCCAAGGTTTCAGACACATCCAGACCGGCGATCTCCCGGGCATAGGCCACGCTCCACTGCTTGCGCTCCAGCTTGCGGGTGATGAACATACGCTCACCTTCGGAGCACAGGTTGGACTGGGTCGGCTTTTGCTTGGGCTCCACATCAGTCACACCCTCTGGCGCAGGACGCTTGCGCGCCTCTGGCATGGCAACGTCAGGCTTGCGCCCCACTGGCTGCTTGGGCTCTTGCTGAGGAGTGAACTCAATGCCCTCGTCAGCCTCGGTGTTGAGGTGATGGATGGCGCGATCCAACTGCGCGGACTTTGGCCAAGTCTTTGAGGCTTGCTTGATGACAGTCTTCTTGACCATCTCTTCCTCGTCAGTGACCCATGGGCACTTCTTGGAGTTGTCGGCCAGATAAGACTTAAAAGCCTCAGAGCGATCACGAATGGAGAACACCTTGGCAGCAGACATGGTGTGCGTCAGGTAGTCGCCGTCAGCGGTCTTGACCACCACGTAGGTTCCACGCAGGTTGGTGCGGCCATCATCAAATGGGTCACACTCATGGATAGGGGGCGTGTTGAAGCCTGTGCGCTTGAAGACATCGCCCTCGTAGACAACCTCGGCCTGACCCCAGCGAATCGCACCACCAGCAATGGCCATGTCGAGCAGGCCCATGTAGCTGATGTCCAAGCAGATCTTGCCCTTGCGTGGGACCAAGTAAGCCTGCTTGCGAGCCGGGTTCAGGGAGATGCCGATGGAGCTGACGTTGAGCACAGAGTCGTGCAGCGCCTGCATGTTGCCCATCACAATTTTCTGCAGGTAGTTGTTGGCGCCAATGATCTGCAGCGCGAACTCAGCCTCTCGGGCAAAGACAATGTTGCTGTCAACGCTGAGTGTTTCAAAGCGCGGCTGCAGCGCCATGATCTCCCGCTCGATAACCTGAAGGTTGTTGGACATCTGTTTCTCGGTTGTTTAACGAATGCCTGCAGTTTAGCAAACGTAAAACAACTTGTCGAGAACTTTTTTCACTATTTGCTTAACAAGAAAACAACAGTCGAAAAAAAGCCCACGCTTGGTGGGCTCTTATGCAAATCAATTTACCGGGTCAGGGTGGCGGATCTGGTGCGTAGCTTGCCCTGTCATTCGGGCACTGCATGCTGGTGCTCTTGTACTCAGTGTCGCGCCACACGAAGCACGTCTGCCGCTCGGTCATTCCCTTGATGCTGGTCACGGGTATGTCAACCACACCCATTTGCCCGCCTGACATCTGGATCCAAGACTCGCCGGCCGGCCTGACGGCTGCTGGCTTGCTCTGCGTTTTGCGCTCCTGCTCTCTTGCATGCACGATTGATAGGATCAAGGTGCCAGCAGCAACTAGGGCAGCCGCTACAAACATCATGGTGAACACTGGTTTGCTCAACCCCCGCGCCATATCTTCCTCCCAATAATGTGGATCTGCTCTGCCTCACTGGGAGACAGGGACTCGGGCTGGTAGCGCGGGTTGTCCGACTTGATGATGATGCCGCCATCGAATCGCTTGCCTATGCGCTTGATCCTCAGCTCGTCGCCGTAGCGGATCGCGTACACCTCGTTGTCAACCAGATCCCTTTGCCCAATATCAATAAGCACGGAGTCGCCGTCATAGAGGTATCCCTCCATGGAGTCTCCTGAGACTTCGCAGACTCTCAGGTTGTCCCTGCTAGTCACGTTCTTTTTTTTCAGCCAGTCAGCCCTAAAGGCCAGCGGTGGTAAATCCATCTCTCCCTCACTGATGGCCCCCGAGCCTGCTGATAGTTGTATGGCCACCCGGGGGACGATTGCGAATACGCCCTCCGGCAAATCGTCGGGGCTCTCCCATACCTCAACACTTCGCACCTCAGACTCTGCTGAGGAATCCATGAATCCATCCGGCAGCCTCAGCTTCTTTTCTAGGGCTCGCGCAGACTTTTCTCCGAATCTGAAGCCCTCGGTTAGTAGCTGAGTGAGATAGCTGCGACTTATGCCCAGCTTATTTGCGAAGTCACTTCGACTTAGCTTGCTCTTTTTCAGCTGTTCAGCGAGGTGCTTGCGTCGTATTTCGATGGTTGGTTCAGTCATGTTAGCAGTTTATTAAACCCCCGTGAAGCGTATGCTTTGCATCTTTGTTCGACATCTGCTAAATTCAGCGATATGAAAACACTGAAGCAATGGCTGGATGAAGAGGTTGGCCGCTCTAAAGATCTTGCTGCTCACTTGTGCGTAAGCGTCTCCACGCTGAGTCAGGTGAAAAACAAGCACCGCCCCATTCCCCAAGACTGGATGCCCTACATCGAAGAGTTCACCAGTGGTGAGCTGACCGTCGCAGGCATGGTCGAGATGCAGGCCAAGGGCAAGCTGCAGGCGCGCAAACGTCGCGCCAAGTCGAAAGCCAAGCATGGTTGATGACACCAAGCACACGGAGGCCATCAAGGCTTTCTTCACCGAGCGTGAGTTCTTGGACATCTGCCGCATAGCTGCGCGCGAGGACCGCAAGCCGGGCGAGTTGGTGAGAGTGATTGTGCGTCGTGCCATGTACGGAACTATCGGCTCTGACAAGTCAAGTGGCAACGGGGCGAATAGGGTAGATGAGGGCAGCCATGACTAGCTACGCATTCCGCACTGAGCCAAGCGCTCGCGCAACAGACCCCATGACCAGTCACGAAGCGGCTGAGAGTGCCACAGATCTGGCGGAGCGCCACAAAAAAATGATCCTCGAAGCACTGCGTAAGCACGGTCCCATGGGTAAGGACAGCATCGCAACCCGAACTGGGCTTGATGGTGTGCAGGTAGCCCGGCGCATGAAGGAGCTTGAGACGGCTGGCCTTGCAGAGCCAACAGGCAAGCGTGTGCCAAGCGCAACGGGACGCAGCGAGCGCGAATGGCGAGCACTGGGAATGTGACGCGCGAGGGACTGATCGACCACATCGTGTGGATGAACGGCATCGATCACGAACTCGCAAAGAAGGCGCTCCGCTGGTACTCGGAAACACTGCCGCACATGAGGCTGGTTGCCGGGGTCAAGGAGCGATTGGATAAAGACTACGAATCAAAAGGGGAAGAGCAATGAACACAGCACTTGCATTTGTGAACATTCACGGTCAGGCCGTTGATGTCACGCCCGTCAAACAGAAGCGCGTCACCAAGGAGAAAGAGGCGCATCACGATGGATGGCTGGCCACAGGCGTGAGCCCTGCGGCGGTTGAGCTGGCCAAGGAAAAGGCCAAGTTTGAGAAGCGAGACTTCGATCTGCAGCACTTCCTGCGCACCGCCAAGCGCGAGAAGATCCGGACCAAGCCTTACTTCAGCTCATCATCTGCGCGCGAGGCTTGCGAGCTGGCTGAGAAGGCTGGCTGGATGAATTGCTACACCGTCGAGAAGAAGGCTGAGTAATGGAGCTGGTGATGATGAAGGCTCCCGGCGGGGCCTTGATCCCATTCGATGATGACCAAGCCGACAAGGTGCGCAAGTTTAAGCCCGGCGCCGTCATCCGGGCAGACTTCAAAGAGATGCGCAATGGCTCGTACTTCCGCAAGTGGTGGACCCTTGTGGACTACGCCTTCGACCTGTGGAGCGATGGCATAGACCTGATGCAGTACGAAGGGCGTGACGTGCTCCCCAACAAGGAGCGCTTCAGGAAAGAGCTGACCATCATGGCCGGCTACTTTCACCCGGTCTACAGCATCGATGGCAGCTTCACTCTGGAAGCCGACTCGCTGCAGTGGTCGAAGATGTCCGAAGAGACATTCGACAAGCTGTACCAAGCCACCATCACCGCCGTCCTGAGCAAGGTACTGGCGCACAAGAACATCAGCCGCGAAGAGCTTGACCGCGCGGTTGACAACCTCCTGAGATTCGCATGATTGACACCTACTCCCTGACACTCCCACTCCCCCCATCGGTGAACCACTACTACTTGCGCAACAAGCAGGGAGGTATGCGCGTTTCCGTTGAGGGTGAGGACTTCCGCTGGCAGGTCATGCAAGCGGTCAAGCAAAGCAAGATGCCCAAGCTCAAGGGGCGCATCTGTCTGGTCGCCCGGATCTTCCCCAAGGACAAGCGGATCACCGACATTGACAACCGCATCAAGGCGCTGCAGGACGCGCTGCAGATCGCGGGCGCATTTGAGAACGACAGCCAGATCGATGAGTTGCACATCATGCGCGGCGCCATCGTCTCTGGTGGCCGGGCTGAGGTTTTGATTGGAGAGATCCTTGCAAAGCAAGAATAAAAAAGCCCCGACCAAGGCCGAGCGCGAGCACATTGAGCGGGTCAAGGATCTGCCTTGCTCCGTGTGCGACCAGCACGGCCCAAGCGACTGCCATGAGATCAAGCAAGGCCAGTGGATCACCAGCATCGCGTTGTGCAAAGACTGCCACCAAGGATCTCGAAACGGCATCCATGGCCAGAGGCAAATGTGGACTTTGAAAAAATTGGACGAGCTTGATGCGCTCGCCATAACTCTCGGGAGATTATTTTGGAACTGATGCCACCTGTCACAAAGCAGTACAACTACGAAGCTCTCGCTCATGCTGTAAGCGTGTGGTGGAGCATTGAGAAATCCGAGCCTTGGGTTGCCAAGGGGTACTCAAGCTGCGCGCCGGGCCACAAGAACGCTGTCTCTAGCCGGCAATGGGACTCAGCTTCATCCGTGCTGGATGACGAGCTGGAAAAGAACACGGCCGACATCATCGGATCGTGCATGGATAGACTGGAGCACGTCGAGCGCGCTCTCGTCACCTACGGCCTGTGCGGGCAGCACAGTAGCTGGGTAAGTGACATGGACCCCCTGCGTGCTCAGACGCGCTACGAGGGGGCCTTACTCTCGCTGGCTATGGCTGCTCGGCGAGAGGGGGTTGATGTTTAAAGACTAGCCTCAAGAAGGGATCGTCGTAGCTTGAGATTTTCTTTTTCAAGCGCAGAGACTATCTTCTTCTTTTCGGCCAGCTCTCTTTTGGTTGCTATCAACTGCATCCTCACAAGATCCCTTTGCCTTTGGGCTCTGGTTTTTAGCATGACTGCCGTTCCGGCCTTGACCTTTGCTGCAGTCAGCTCCTTCTTGAGATCTATAACTTCGCTGAGTAGCTTGTTTTCGGCAATGAGTTTGTGTGCTTCAATGCTCAATCATTAACCTCCTTGAATCGAATATTCCACAAAGTATTTTTCTCTTGCCTTCCCCTTTTCTTTTGTGGATCCGGGCGAGACAGCGTGCGCCCCAGTTCTCGCTTGAACTGATTGCGGGCGCACTGGTTGACGAAGCGGATGTCTTCAAGTTTGGGCTTCATGGCTCTCCTTTCTGCACGCGCACTGACAGGGCTCAGGCTTGGTTGCCCAGCTGATCACCAGAAACGCAATGCACATGATCACGATGTAGGCGATGATCTCGCCATCGCTTTGGGGCTTTGGCTTCATGGCGCCTCCGGTGTTGCCGCAAGAGCTTTTTTCAAGCAATCAATCGCAATCTGCCGGTTCGCATGCCGACTTCTCTCTCTTGTGGAGACGACTGAAATTCCAGTTGGCACATGGGTAACTCGAACCCCGCTTGTGTTGACCCGAGCAAAGCCTCCCATGTGCTGCACCTCAACTGTGAACACAAGGTCAGCGGGATTGAGTTTTACCTGCGCTTGCGGCTCGGTGGCTTGGGGGTGGGCAATCCAATGATCGTGAGAGCCGCCATGCTCGCACTCGCAAGGGCGGCGAGGTGTGTCTTTGCAGCTCACGCCAGAGGAAAGCAACTCGGGTGTGCAGTGCTTCCACTCCCCCTGCGCTTGCGGCTGCACGGCATTGGCTGCGGATTCGGATGTGATAGCCCCGCCCTCTGGTAATGGGGTTGTTTCCGGTTTCGTGTGTGATACGGCATTTGCTGCGGCGAGGGCGTTGCGGCCTGCAACGATTGCATGTACTTGTCGCATGGTGCTGGTTACAGGGTGAGCGCATATGATTTCTTCCAGCGTCTCCCGCATCTGGTCAAATGCTTTTTGTTCTTGCTCGGTCATAGTTCTTCCTCTGCAAATGCGCTTTTGTAGTGCGGCGTATAGCATCCCTGTACCCAATACTCTTTATCGCAAGCTGGGCATTCAATGCACTCCGTCCCCTCATTGGGAGCAAGTGCATACAGATCGACCTTTGCGTCGTACATTTCGTCGTGGTTCAACTCATGTCCACAATGCGGGCAAGTAGGGTGCTGGGTCATGTCGGCTCCTTAAGAGCTTTCTGGACCGAAGTTAAAACGCTATCAACATCATCAAGGACTAGCGCTGCTCTGTTGATCGGAATTTTATGTGCCTCCTGAGGCGCTTGCTGGTATTCCGCATGAAGTTCAAGAGCATCAATAGCTTCAATCAAGCTCTTTTCCGCACTCTCCAATGCGCTGTTTATGCGCTGAAATTTCAGCAGCAATCCGGTGTACGCATGTGCGTTGAGTGCAGACTCTTTGCGCACCTTAGTTAACTCCGCTTCCATCCAAGCAATACGGCTATCGGCCAACGATACAAGTTTCCCACGAACTGCATCGCCAATTGATTTTTCTGCATTTACCCGTTCCTCAATAGCCCTCCAAGTTGGTTCGTACTCAGGCCAATCGGCCTCTACAACAACGACATCGAGTTGCGGTAATGCGTCTAGCAACTTCTTTGTGTCGTCGTGATACGCAGCCACATCACTGCGCTTGATGACGATGTAGCGGTTTTCTCGTGTAAATGGTGTTGTCATACGTTTACCTTCTTTAGTTCGGCCTCAACCAATCGGACAAGAGCTAGTTCGTTAATTCGTTCTTCTGTAAGAGGCTCCACTGTGTTCGTGTCAGCGAGGGCAAGGCGAGCCTTATCAAAAGTATCCTTATTAAATTCATCCTCATCCATGCCAAACTGGGTAAGCATTGCGTTCAAAGCCGAGCGCAGCGTCTCCAGCGCCTTGGGTGCTGCGTAGAGAGTGAGGTTCGGTGGCAGTGCGCCGCTCCATTTCACGGCGAATGCAATACCGGTGTTATCCGTGTACCCCACCGGCTCCTGCTTTGTCAGCTCGGCTTGCAGGGCGTCGCGATCGGCTACAGCCTTCAAGATACATTTTTGATCTTGACGAAACACGTCCTTGGCAGCATCAAGCTGTCGCTTCAGCAGTTCATTCTCACATTGCAGAGCCTCAATAGCAGCTTGCAGTGCGTCTCTTGCGCCAATCACGGACTCGCCGGTTGTTGCGGCACCATGCACTGAATGCCATGCGTATGCTTCTGCCAATTTCATGATGTCAGTCATTTGCTTGCCTCCATTTGGGCGTCGATATACGTGCGGCAATCGTTGATGTCGCCAGTGCTTCCCTGCTCAAGCACATGCTGGCTGAATCCAAACTCGTGCCGTCCAAACGGGTTGCTCATGTTGTGCATAGCCCATACAAGCCGCTCCGCATCTTTCTCAGCCTTCTCCAGCCGATCTAGCAGCTCAAGGATTGCGGCGGGGTTTGCTGCTGCGATGTAGGCGGCGTCATCTTTTGCATTAGTTGGCCCGCCCTCATAGCTGCTGTAATAAATCTTCGTAATCGTCTTGCCAGACGTTATTACTTGGTATCTAACCCTGCCGAACGGGTCGCCCTTAACTTCGTCGCAATCCCAGTGCCACTCACCCTGAGTAGCATCCTCCGCAAGTCGTCGAAGTTCTTGATCAGCCATTTGCACGCCCCTTGTAGTCGTCGTATTGCTGAATGCCCCACGCCAAGGCGTAGCAGCACCACATGAAGCGGCCGCTGTACTCCTCGACATTGGTTTCCCAGAAGTCTTTGAAGCGGAAGTAAAGACCTGCGTGAACTTGGTGCCCAAAATCATGGGCGGCACACTGCTTTCGGTAGCCGCCCTCATCGCCATCAGCCTCAAGCACTTCGATCTGTATGGTTTCCCATAGTTCGCGCCGCTCATCTTTGCTGGTTTCATCGCGGTGATTGCGGATCCACTCGACAAAGTAGCGCCGAATTGCGGCATCGAATTTTTCTTCGCTGAACTTCTTGAAGCCGTCATGCTTGTCAACGGCCTCCAGCTTCTCGCCCCAGTATTGAGGGTTGATACCCAGCATCAGACCCTTGCTCTTGAGCCATGGGGAGTCGCGGTCAGTGCGGAAGAACTCGAACATATCCCGCAGCCGAGTGAACACGTAGGTGCCCATGTCCCCTGTGTAGCAGAGGTAGCCCGGCCAAGTGATCAGATCGAAGTGCATGAACATCGTATCCACCCTTGAGAAGCGAATGTGCCGGTGTACGCCATCATCCTTGATGACCGCCATTTTGTGATTGGCAACGTCTTCCAAAAATTGTTTTTCAGTTGTCATCTTTCGCCTTTGCTAGGTGCTCTGCGGCAATGTGCCCGGCGAGCTTCAGGATGGGCTCAGGAGCGCCATCGTGCTCATAGCGTATGTAGGTACGCACCGAAACCCCAAGCTGCTCTGCGAACTCGGCTTGGGTCAACTTGAGGATCTGCTTGCGCAGTTCTTTCAGGGTCATTGCTTGCGAGCCTCCAGCATTGCGTCGGCCATTTCGTAGCACCACTTAGCAGCCAAGCGAGGCGTCACCTCCTGATCATTGGTGCAGCTTGCGACCAATCCAGACAACGCTTCACCGGCAAAGTAGTCGCGCAGGGTCATGCCATCCTCGCGTCCGTTCTGGCACCGGGAGTGCTCAGATGGGAATGCCGGTCCACCTGTTTCTTTGTTGCTCATTCCCCACCACCTTTCCGGAAAGACTCTCGCAGCGCCTTCAGCTGCTCTTGATAGCGCAAACGGATAGCGGCTGTTGTCTCGTTGATCTCATCGTATTGCTTGATGCCAAGCGCATGAATGGCCTCAACCTCCTCGCGGGTGTCGGAGATGAATTGGCATGAGCTGATGTCGCAATACTGCTCACGCTTTTCACTCTCCAGATAGCGCTCCGGATCCTCGTACCACCGCACGTAGTAGACGCGAGACTTGCTGACGCGAGTGCAGCGCTTTGGGTGTCCGCCAAAGCCATTGATCAGGTATGTGCCAGTCGCAAACCACTGGCCGGGCTTGATTTCTTTGCTCACAGTGACACTCCTTCAGGCAGGTAAATTGCACGACGCTTGGCGCCGATAGGGGTTGGCTTTTCGCACTTGCCATCGCCAACCTTCAGGCGCTTGGCCATGAGTGCGGCCCATGACTCGCTGCTGTTCTCAACGACGCGCATGCTTCCACCGTCATACAGGCGATTCAGAGATCCGTTCTCGCGCCGGTAGTAGGGTGTGGTCCGGAATAGCGCCTCAGCCACGTTCTTGGTGACTGCGATGCACGCTCCATAAAAGCAAATGTCACGGGCTTTCTGCTCCGTGTAGAGCCCGGCTTTGTCGATGCAGTAGGTGTAGCCTTTACTGTCTGGCCTCCACCAAGTAATGTGCTCATCGGATTTTTTGGTATGCCCAATGTGTGCGATGAGGTATTGGGGCTTGTCCTCGATGTCATCGACCTGACGCAGCAGCTCTCGCGTCTTTGGCATGATCTCGGATATGTTGAATCCGTGCTTCACGTAGAAGGCAACGTCGCCCAGATCGAGTGCATCGCGGTGCCAGACAAGCGCCATGTAGAGCATGGGTGATGCCTTGATGACGCGAGAGTTTGCTTCACGTACTCCGTCGCCATTGTCTGCGCCAAGCCCGAGCCCAAGCCCGGCTGCCACCACGTCCGTGCCGTCATTGGCCACAAGCATGCTGCCCTGTTTTCTCCATGGTCCGGGTGAATGTTTGCTCATTTTCCTGTCCTGCCTTCCTTGATAATTTTTTCCATCTGGCCAATCGATGCCAGAGCTTTTGCGTTGTTTGCTTTGAGGCGTTCAACTGATTGATCGAACCTCCGCCGAAACTCCTCGGCCTGCTCGATGTAGTCGATTGCTGCCTGTAACGCATCGAGTCGCACACTCACCCACTCAGCATGAGGAGTCGGGCGCTCGCCCAGTGGGATCGCATCCTTCAGGTACTTGATGAGGCGGGTTGAGTCACCCGCTTCAGAGATGAGTGACATGTGTTTTCCCTTCTGCTTTGGCGATAGCCGCGCGGATCATGTCGGCCACTTGCACTTGTCTTGAGTGTTTGCTTGCACCACTTTCACTTGCGCTGGTTTTCGGAACCATCCCGCAATCAACCGCCTGCTTCAAAGCCTCCAGCAGCTCAGGTGCGGCGGCTATCAGTCGGGCGTTTGCAGCATCGTTTCCGTTCTGCATAGGCTCTGCGTCCAATATCCATTCGGGCAAACTGAAAGTTGATTTTTTTGTTTCTGCGACCGTGCGCAAAGATGGCCGTCCATACCCATCCCACTCCACATCAAAATCAAACGGTTCATCTGTTTGCGAATTGACCCAATGCCACGGTGCTGGTGTGTGCTTGGTCATTCTCCACCGCCTTTGATGAGTGCTCGCGCCGCATCCGAAAGAGCCGTCTTGACCATCCCATCGAGGCGCCACTGGTTGTTGTCTCCACGCACCAGCTTGGTGGCCGCGTCCTTCACGGCGGAATCAACATCGCCTTTGCCGATGCGGGAAAACTTCTTCTCCAGAATGTCATCCACTTGCTTCTGGATCGCTTCTGTGGCGAGCCCGGAGATGGCCTTGCCAACCTGCTCGCTGATGGCCAAGCGGAGGTCGTTGTCGTTGAGTTCGATGACAATTTTCATACTGCTTCTTTCGTGAGTTCGATGGTTGTGTAAACAGTCTGGCGATGCAGTGCGAGCACCGGCTCGATGCCACCCTTGGTGTCGCGCTGGTAGCCCCCGGCCAAGTTCCACACCAGAGGCACCTTGCGGGTCAGGCAGGACTCGATCACCTGCTCATCGCGGTAGGCCATGTCGCGGGTGGTCAGGATGCCGCCCAGCGGGTCATCGACGTGGATGTCGGCGCCGGCTTGGTAGATCACCAGATCCGGCTTGCACTCCATCAGCAGGCCGTCGATCTGATCCAGCACCTTCAGGCATTCCGCACGGGTTTCGTAGCTGCGGTATGCGGTGATGTGGGTGATCCAGTCGAGGCCCAGACGATCAATGATGTCCTGAGTGCCGTTGCCATAGTGGGCATCGAAGTCGAGGATCAGCACGCGCTCTGCCAAGCCTTTGGCCTTGGCGTTCAGTGCGGCAGCGATCAGTCCGTTGAAGGTGCAGAATCCGCCGGCAAAGCCGTGGCCAGCATGGTGGAAGCCGGAGGTGGGGGAGATGGCCACGCCGCCGTGCTCCAGCACATGCTCAGTCGCAGCGATCAGGGATCCGGTGGTGTAGGGCAGGGACCGGGCCACGCCGTCACTTGTGTTGTCAAAGCCATTGGGCACTCGTCCGTCCAGCACGCCATCCACAAAGCCGGGTGCATGAGCTGCCTTCAGCTGCTCACGGGTCGCTGGTTCAAACGAGCGCACTTCGATGTGGGGATGGATGTCGGAGCGGGAGATCCAGTCGCTCACGGCCAGCAGGGGTTTGCCTGCAGACGGGGAGTAGGAGGCAGCATCCTTGCTGGATTGCTCGGTGCGGTAGAACACGGGGATTTTTTTCATCGTCTGCTTCCTAGCTTGATGCTCGCAATGGCCAAGATGGCAGCCAGTGCGAGACAGAGGTTTTGATGTGGGTTCTGGTCGTTGATGCCGCCCAGCACTACGGCGAGTGCAAGAGCAGCGCAGACCTCAGATGCAGCCTGTCTCACGACGCAGCCTTGTGCAGGATGTCGCCCAGCAGACGCAGCGATTCGCCACCGCCAGTGAAGGCGAAGACATCGCGGCGCTCGTCGGGGTTCTTCGAGTGCAGCAGCTGGCTTTGGATCTTGAGGTGATGCTGGCCGGGCAGTGCCTCGACAGGCTTCACATCAGCGTGCAGCACTAGGCTGTTGGATTTGTAAAAGATGGTCATTGGTGATCCGTTTCTCAGGGTGTGCATACTCGTTCCAGATACGTGCATCCGGGTCGAGCAGCTGTTGTTGTCGCTTCAGCTCGTTGAATTGCAGCTTGCCCTTGGTGTAGGCCAGAGAGTCGTCTGCGTACTCGTACTGCCAGTCCATGTTCTTGAGGGCAGCACGGTAGGTCTGCATCTCAATGGGCTCCGGCTTGATGCCAAAGCTCTTGAAGATGGCGTCGAAGGTCGGGTGGACGTTGCTCATCAGGGCCTCCAGATGAAAACGTCAAACCCCAAAACAACAACGGCCGTCAGGATGACAGCCGTGTAGACAATGGGGTAAATCAGCTTGTTCAAATGACACCTCGCTTTCGCAGTTGGTCGAGCAGGTCATCCGCTTGGTCCGTGCTTGTGACCACGGGCTCAGGCGGCTCCACATCGACATGGGTGATGCGGAAGTCGCTCTCCGACTTAACCACCTCGCGGGGATCCATACCCATCTGCAGCGCCTCATAGCGCCCGGCACGCAGCACCGCAGTCAGCGTGAACTTCGCTTGGCAGCTGCACTCAAACACCACCGGATGCTGGCGCTCCAGATCCATGTAGCCAAACGACTTCCATTCGCCTTTGTCGTCTTGCGTTTCAACGATGCACTTGCGCTTGTCGCATTCACTCATCTCGCTTTTCTCCCCAGAAGTTTTCGTACTCTTCGTCAGTCATCAGCTCATCGCAGTAGGCCCACAGGTCTCCGTCTTGATGCAGGCGGTATGTGTGGCCATCCTGTAGGCATGTAGCCTTCTGCAGTACCGTTTCCCACTCTTCCCAGTAGTGCTCATGGTCCGGGTTCTTGAGCACATCCCAGTCCACGTTGTCGAGCCCTTGCCACTTGCTGTGATCGAAGTCCTCGGCAAACCGCTTCGGCACGTAGATGCCATGGCGTGAGTCAATGAGTAGGCGTTGTCCGCTTGGTTTGCTCATGTCTATCCTTTGCGTTTTTCTGCGCTGCATCACGCAGTCTTTTGTGTGTGTCTGCATGCTGGCCACTGCCAGAGCAGGTTTTGATGCCGTCTTTGTGCTGTTTTGGCCTGCCTTTTTTTGTGAGGTCAAACTCAAAGCCACACCAAGCGCACTTGATGCGTTTGCTCATGTTCAGATCCTCCGGAAGACGTAGCCGTCCGAGTAATAGACATCGTTGATAAACAAGTCTCGGGCCAGCTTCTCGTAATCGATGTAGCCCTGCAGCGCTTCAGGCACTTCCATGCACTCATCGCAATACTCTTCGGCGTAGGACTGCTCGTTGTCGTAGGCCCCGACATACGACTCCTCGAAGTCGCTCTTGCTCCAGCTCCCGGCCATGGAGATGTAGGCCACCACGGCGTCCTCATCAACGTGGTTGCGGGAGCAGTGGTCGCGGGCCTCAACGAAGTCATCGAGATCGAAGGTGCCATGGCGCCCAAGGAATGCCTTGGCCAGATCCTCCGCATCTGCCACCAGAAGGTCGCCGCCGTACTCAGGCCCGCCATCCTCATCGCGGGGAATGAAGCCCGCTTCTGCCAGCTCTTCGAGCACTTCGTCAGTGCTGTCGATGAGATCCATGTCGATCCACTTGCCTTTAGTGGGCTCGCCGTCCACGTACCAAAATGCCTGACTCATAGTTCACTCCTGTGTGAAAGTAAAAAGCCACCCGAAGGTGGCTGTGGTTTGGACTCCACTGACAAGGGGCTTCAACCCTTGTCGCTGAGGTCAAGTTGTTTTGAATGACTCGTACAGATCCGCCAGCTTTTCCATCTGCTCGACGGTGAGCTTGCGCTTGGCCAGCGCATCTTCAATCGGCGTGCAACGTCTCGTTGCTGCGTACCAACGATCACGGGTTTTGGTCTGCTCGATGTTTTCTCGAATCAGCTCCGGGGTTGCAATCACTGCGTACCGGTATGTTTCCCCAATCACATGCCCATCAGAGCGGCGGATGCGGTAGGTGCCGCACACCAGCTGAGTCCCGGTAACGCGCTCAATTTGCTTGAGCGAGTGAGTGATTGCCAGCTTGTTGTAGTGGCTGTTGCGATTGGGTATGGCAACGTAGTCGCCCACCTTCAGTCCTGTCAGATCCATGTTTCTTCCTTGCAATAAAAAACCCGCCGAAGCGGGTTGGTGCTGGTGATTGGTTTGCTCAGTGCTCTTTCTCAAGATCCCAGCCAAATGAGCCTGCTCGCCCCTGTTGAAACAGGACGCAGTGCTGCTCGTATGTGATGTCAACCCGCTCTATGCTGGCGCCTTGGTCGCCCTGCACAGAGAACACGACTTGACGTGGGCCATTGCCCTCTCGCTCCGTGTGGTAGCTCACGGCACCGGCAGGTATCTTGATGCCGGCCCGGATCAGTAGCTCTCGAACTCCGAACATTGCCATGGTGGCTCCTAGTTGTTCTTGACTCGAACCTCGCCTCCTGCGGCCCGGTAGGACGCAGCCTGCATGCCGGTGACTGGATGCCAGTTGCCGTCCTCACCCTTGACTTCGTGCTGCTTCAAGGCTTCGCGGTTCAGCCGGGCATTCCGGGCATCAGTGCCTTCGCCCAGCTTAATGCGGGGGTGGCCATCGTGAGCTGTGAGCTGCGCAGCTGTCGGCACATGGCACAGGCTGACATCCGATTCCTGCGGATTGTGATCCGTGCCTGCCTCAACGATGCGGATGGCAAAGCCGTTGCGCTCAATCACGTTGAACACCGTGGCGTCTGGCAACTCATTGAACACCACTAGGGTGCCCACTTTGATGTCCGCTTGGTTTTTGAATTTCATGACTTCTCCTTGGTGATGACACTGACAAGGGGCCTATCCCTTGTCGCTGACGATCACTCCAGTCCGTAGGCTGCAGCAAAGTCTGCGTTGGTGAGATAGCTTTCAATTTGCCATGGAGAAAATCCAGCCACCACTGCTATGCCGCCACCATCGCCACCGGCCGCTATTGAGATTGGACGATCACTCTTGGTGTTCAGCATCATGTTCATTCTTCCGCCAAGATTGTTTATTTGGCTTGCTGCGCTGTAAATAGCTTCCGCTTGCGTCTTGCTCAGGATCATGTTTGCTCCATGTAATTTTCTTCCATCTCATCAACCTCGTCGCTCTTCAACTTTAGCGCATCGGTAACAAGCCAGACCGCATCTGGGTACTCGACGCCGCTGCTTGTTGCGGCTATCAGGCAGTCGGTAGGTGACTCGCCATTGCGGTGCATCACCCTCACTTCTTCCTTGGTAATTCGTGCCATCACAGCTCCTCGTAACAAGTGCCGCAGTGTGTCAACTCGGTGGCAGCCCCATCGATGTCGTGCAGCGGGTGAACCGGATTGCCTTGGCGATCAATCAGATCCATTGCAATGCCGTGCTCATCTGTTCGCATTTGCAATGGCGGCTGTCGCTTCAGCACCCCAATCGCAGCCCTGTGCTCCGTACAGGCCGGGCAATGCACATCAGCCTCATAGGTGTATCCGATGATTCGCATCACAGCTCCTGTGGTTCTGTCTGTTGCACCTTCACGGTGTAGCCCATCGCCTTGATGTGAGCGATGGTCTGTATGCCCAGCGTCTTCGTGCCGGCTATCTGTGCAAAGTGCGCAGCGTTGATGCAGACCGGGTAGTACACGGTGGTGCCGTAGTTGTTGCGGATTCGGACGGTGATCTCTTTCATGGCTACTCCAATCCAAGCGCTTGGCGTTCTTGTGCATTGAGCTTTGCCAATGCACGCTGCCGGATCTTCTCTTTGCGCAGCTCGGGAATTTCACTCAGCTGCTCAACAATAATCAGCGTCCGGTCAATGAAGCAGCCGTGCTTGTCATAGATCTTCAGCTGCTCTTCAGTGGTTGACTCGTAGTTCAAATAGAAGTCATGGTTGTGACGCTCACCACCATCCCAAGACTGAACATCCCACACTCGAATTGTTTTCATGGATACATCCTTCCTAGATCTTCGATATACAAAAGCCAGCGCTGGACATCGCCAGTGCTGATCCAGTCACCGCGCTCGCCATCGCCCTGTACGGCATGGAACTTGGGTGACTGCAAGTGAGCCCGGAACTCAGCGATGCGCTCGTTCTTTCGCAGCACTTGGTCATTCAGCTCGCGGTTTTCGTTCTGCAGCTTGTGGATGTGGTTCACGACAGAGCCCTCGAAAGCTGCGCAGCTGGCATCCGGTAGGTGAGTCCGGTTTCAACATCCTTGACTCGCCAACCCCTTCGAGGGGCGCATGGCTCAAGCAGCTCATAGCTTGCGGATCCAGACTTCACAATCAGGCCAACCTTCGGCTTGAGCTTTGCTGCCTTCTTGGCATGGAAGGCTCGCACCTTGATCCGCCACTCTTTCGCAGTCTCGTTGACAGGCTCAGATGCCTTATCCAGAAGCGCCAGAGGGCAGTCGTAGTGGTAAGGCCCCATGTCTTCGCTCAAGCCCTTGTAGCCCCAGCCACCGTTGCGCTCCTTGGCAATTAGATCCAAGCAGATGAATGTGCGGTTTGCAGACACTTGGCGTACAAGCTGCCACACATGATTCCCGACAACCCGGTGCTCCAGCGCCTTGTAGTCTTCGCTGAAGTGCTTGTCGCCTGTCAGGCTTTCGATGAAGTCTTTGCGACTCCGGGGGCAAATCTCAAATGACCATCCCATGTCACACCTCCAGTGGCTTAACGATGTTGCGAAGTGCCGTATCGATGTGCTCGTCGTGTGAGTATTTGTAGAGCACATCGCACACCCACTTGGCGGGTACTGCGGCATTGAACAGATCCCAGCGGTAACGCTTGTTGAGATCCTTTACAGCTTCAGCCCGTGGGAAGTCTCCCTTGCGGTACTGTTCGCGGCGCTCCGGTGTGTCGAGTGCTGCAATGTGTTGGCGCAGCGTATCCAAGTGCTCTGGCTTGATCTTCATAGTCGCTCCAATGAAAAAGCCCGCACTTGGCGGGCTGGTTGATTCGTTTGTTTGATGCTTAGGCGGAAAGCTCGTCTGGCACATCCACCTCGTCACCGAGCTTGCTGGCCACGCGGCAGCGCATGGCGGCGATTAGTGGGGTTGGGCCACCAGTGACAATTCCCTTTATCTGCGCTTGGCAGTGTGTTGGGTCTGTTGGTAGGCATGTGTACCCGGTCAGTCGCAGTCCGTCGCGCATCATCCGCTCAATGATCGGCCCGCCTTGTGCCCAGTTGGTTGAGTAAGGCCATGCATCCATGTGGGTGCGGACAAATTCCGAGTCCCCTACCCCTTCACACTTCGCCACTGCCCAATCAAGGGCCGCGCCGGTCAGTTCAGATGTTTTGATTTTCATGGGATCCTCTCAGGCCGCAGCCTTGCTTGCCGCCTTGATGGTGGCGTTGAATTTGTCAGAGCCAATTCGGTTGAGCAGCGCATCCAGCGTTGCATTCGCAAAGTCACGGGCTTGCTTCAGGCCGAAGCCCTTGGAGCTGCAGGGAACGCCTTGGTAAGAGGCATACACCCGGCACACTTGCTTGCCACTCACCGGGTCAGACACAAGCCATTCCTTGTACGGCTCAGGCTTGCTGTTGGGCTCCTTGTGCAGTGCAAGGCGGTGTGCCTCTGTGCCGGCGATGTAGATGAACGGCGTGTACTCGATGTCAGGCAGTTGCCGACCTTCGACGCAGGTAGGTTTGAAGATGTGCTTTTTGGTCATGCTCACTCCTTGGTTTGTGTTCACGCTGGCACCACACTGGCACCAACGATGTTTGCGGCACGCTCTGTGGCGTCTCGCAGATTAAAGAGGGTTGCATCACTGCGGCGAACAACTCCGCCCCAGTAGCCCCGGCGAGCAGAGAAGTAACCCCTGTTAATGCGGATCAGGTACATGCTTGCTCCTTGTTGATCACTCTTCATCGCCATGGGCAAGAATTGCCGCAATCAGATCAACCGATTTGCGCAACTCCTTGCGGTTTTGCATCAGATTCATCAGGCCACGCCACTCATCGTTTCGAGTGAGCTTCCCGCCGAAGCCAAACAGCTTGAGAAGGCCATCAAGCTCCTGTCCAAGCAGGTCTTCGTCGTGTGCCTTGGCTTTGCTTTCGTCGGAGAAAATTTGGCCGTCATAGCACTGGTAAGCCTCAATTTGTCGCATGCTTGCTCCTTGGTTAATCACACTGACATGGGCCTCACCCCATGTCGCTGCGATCAGCTCAAAAACATTCGTCGCTCCTTGAAGCGCTCCGCCGTAGCCTCCGCTTGGTAGTACGGGTAGAGCGCCGTCTCATGGCCATTGGGGCACAGCACCCCGTAGCGCAGGCCGTGGGGTGTGTCCTTGGCGAAGATGACGTATGGGTACAGGCCGCCAGCGCTGTGCTTCTGTACGCTGGATCCGTCACTCAGGTGTCCTTGGTAGGTCATGCTGCTGTCCTTTCTGCAATCGCCTTCTCGGCGTGGGCCTTCAGGTCATCCCAGTTGCTTGCGTCACCACCCTTGTTCGCCACCGCAGCGATCATGGCCAGCACGTTTTCCGGGGAGTCGTAGAACTTGCCGCCGTTGTCACTCAGGTGGTTTTCTTCGCCACCCAAGTCGTAACACTCGGCGCAGAGGCGGATCATCTCGTTGTCACCCCGGCCGGTAGACCGTGTGTTTCGCTTGCAGCAACGGCACTGGTAAGCGCCGGATCCACGTTCAAAGCGATTGGTAGTTCGTGCCATGGTGATCTCCTCAAGTTGCGTCGTGAATGAAGCGGAAGCGGGGGATGAAGCTCTCAGCGATCTCCACCGCACGGTCCCAGTCTTTTGGGCCGACACAGAGCCAGCGCTTGCCGCAGAACACGTTGCTTGTCTGCCCAGTCTTCTGACGTGAGCGGATGCCTTGCTTACGCAGCTCGGCTTGCACCTGCTTGATCTCGGCTTCCACCTTGTCAGAGGGGCAAGGTGAGTCAGACCATGTGCCGGTGTCAGATGCGCCGATCACAGCGCCGAAGGGGATCTGGTAGCCACGCCAGCCGTCGATCTTGTGATACGAGGCAGGCTGACGGCCAGAGGCAGAGGTGATCTCCACCAGCTCCTCAGTGGTGCGGAACTGCTCGGGGTTGAGCGGGCCACCGATGCCCTGTCGCACCTTGCTTTGGTGCTTGCTGGTGGTGCGGCTGTACTTGTCTTTGTTGACCAGCCAGCCGCCGTCCTTGAATACGGCCACGGGGAAGTGTGTGCCGTAGCTGTAGACGATGTAGAGATCGCCCTTGGTGTAGCCGAAGAGCGTTCCGTTGCAGTCAAACTCTTGACGTGCCGCAACGAGGCCGGGAACTTTTTGTAAGGTTGCCATCTTGTATGTACTCCAGTGATAAGCGCCGAACACCGACGCTTACTCCTGTCCCCTCGTTGGAGGGGTGCCGATATAGCCCGTTGGTACGGTCCCGGCGTTTCTCAGTTCTTCCGGCCACTGAAAGCCGCTCTCCGCACCGCCGCTCTGACGCCACATTGCTGTGGGGTTTCACTAGGGTGATGCCCTAGCTACTTGCGCTTCCTGCCGTGGGTACAAGCCACAGAGGATGCAGGGGTGTCCACTCACTTGTTTTCCGCCGTGGATGGCGGGGCGACGTTTGGCTGTCTGTCAATCCGGTCGATGCCGTTTGATGGGGTGAACTTTAGCAAATGCCTAACAGACCTGTCAACAAAAATCTGACAAATTGTCGTAAATTGCTAAACACCCTAAAGGGTGGGATTGTGTTGTATTTTTGCCACGTCGATTCCAACGTGTGTGTAGGCGCTTGCCCGCATCCCGAAATACCTAATCAGTTGCGGGTGGCTGTGTGTCGTGCGTGAGTAGCTATGATTTTTGTAGCGAGACGGATTTTTCTTTCGGCGGAAGCGCGTAGACGCCGCGCGCAATCCGCTTGATGTCGCCACGGATGTGCATCTGATTCAGCGCATCCGTGAGCGCCGTTTTCCTGACGCCCGTGCCGGCCAGAATTTGCGCGTAGGACTTGGGCCCATGGCGCAACTCTTCGTGGATCTTCAGGAATGGTGTCAAGCCTCGACCCCCAGTGCGCGATTGGCCATAGCCACGACTGTCGGGGAAACCTTGTCGCCAGCCTTCTTGCGATCAAGGATGCGGTGCGCCCAGCCCTTGTGGTCGTACCCGCGCTTTGGATTGGCCCGCAATCCATCCAGAACGCGAGCGGCGATCTCGGGATTGACTGTGGGCGCCGGCAGCTGGGGCGCAGGCTTGCTGGGTGCGCTGCGAAGCAGAGCTTTGAACTGGCGCGCATTGGGCACAAACTCGGGCAGGTTGTTGAGCGCCCAGATGACCGGGCGCCTTGTTGCCTCCGGATCAGCTGTCTCACTGTTGGGCACATAGTCGGCCAGAACCTGACCCCAGACGGTCTTCACGTCCGCGATGGGGGCGTCGCCAATGGATCGTGACCAGCCAGCGCCGTAGGTGGCAAACATGACCTTGAACACGTAGTCCACGGCTGCAATAGGGGTGGTGCCAGAAAACTCGATCATTGGGGAATCTCCAGAAATTCGGTTGGTGCTTCGATGACTTGGCCACCTTGGGCCTTGATGCGATCAGGGTGAACCTCCCCGGTCATCTGCTCCCAGCGAGCCCAGCCTGCCTCTTGGTTGATCTGCTGGAAGCTCTTGGGCTGTCCATTGGTGCCGTTCCTGCGGATCAGGTCGTTGCGCTTGGCCTCCGCCATCTGTTGCGCCTTGCGGATCCAGTTGCGCCACGTGCCATCCCAGTCCGAGCGGGCGGTGGAGAAGGTGTGGTCGCGGAATGTGGCTGTCTCCAGCTCGACGTTGACCAGAGGTGCATTGGCCTTGGCGAATGCGAGCAGGGCTTCGCTCAGGACGAAAGAGTCAGGGCACTTCTTTGCTGCGCGTCCTACAGAAGGTTTACCTTCTGTATCACTCTTCTCTTCTCTTCTCTTCTCTGGTCCGCTTTTTGTCTTCTTTTTGTCCGCATTGCTTGCGGACAAATTGCGCTCATTGCGTTTGCGCTCGCTTTCCTGCGCTCTCCGCTTGGCAGACTGGCCGTTGTGAGTGTCAAACTCGGGAGTTGCGATGCCTGTTTCAGTGATTTCCAGCCAGCCAACGGACGCCATTGCAGCTGAAATTCCGGGTAATCCGGCCAATCCATCGAGCGCTTCCTGCGTGTATCCGTCCAGATGTCCGTCTTCTGAGTGCATGTCAAACAGACACCAGACCGCATAAATTCCGCCAACCGTCTTAATTCTGTCCGCACCGAATGCGGACGACATGCGGACAACCTTGGGGTGTGTCAGCAGATTTGTCCTCATCTTTATCCAGTCTCCAGCCATCCAGACCTCCAAAAACAAAAACCCCTAAGTCCCGGTCCTCCACGTAGCGGCGTGCCTCCCGAGGGAGGTAGAAGACCAAGGCTTAGGGGCTCTTGGGTGAGTGATTTTTGCCTTGCCGCTACGCTTGACGGAATGGAATTTAGCAAACATCAAACAAATACGCAAGCACTTGTTGACATTGCGTTAGGCAGACATCAAAATGATGTCTGTGGGGTAGGTGCGTCCATAGGGCGTTCTTTCCCTTGGTTTCAGCGGGGTGGAGCAGCCCGGTAGCTTGCTGGGTTCATATCCCAGAGGACGCGAGTTCAAATCTCGCCCCCGCTTCCAATCCAAGGCTGGCCTGAAAGGGCGGCGGCTAAAGCTGGTGGAATTCCAGACAACCTTCCGGGTGAGAGGCCCGGAGCCATCACGCATGCGGATTGGCGCGTAGAAAGGGTGACTGAGTAATCGGTTCCTGCGCTAATCAAATTGTTCGCTACCGGAAAGCGAGAGCCGGTTAAGCGTCCAGTCCGCAGCCGCGATGGTGAGTGCGGTTAGCGCCGTACTCTGGGGATGCTGGCCAGCAGGCTTGATGGTGTTGCAACACTGGATGGCTTCAAGAGAGATGGTAGTTGGGTTCGATTCCCAGCCTCTTTGCCCCAACCATCAACCCATCCGGTATGGGCCCTGTGCATATCTTTACCGCTATGCAGCTGAAGGCAGGGTCCATTCCAGATGGTTAAGCGCAACAGCCCCGTGCGGAAGCTGTAGGGGTTGCGCAGGGCTAAGGGTTCTTGGCTGCCATCTACCCTCAATGGAGATCCTGATGCTGCCCTTCACTGCTCGCCAGTTCGGATACCTGATTCTGGCCATTGCGCTGGCAGTCACCCACTACACCGCCTACAAGACCGGCCGCGCGCTGGTGGCTGGCGACTGGGCGCAGGAGCGCGAGAACCGGGCCAATGACATGCTGGAGCTGGCCAAGGCACACCGGGCAGAGCAGGCTGAATTAACTCGAAAGGCCAACGATGTTGACACCAAGTATCAAGCGAGCAAAAAGCGCGCTGCTGCTGACCGCGACGCTGCTGCTGGCGAGCTGCAGCTGCTTCAAGCAGCCCTCGACGCCGCCCGAGAAGGTCGAGCTGCCACCCCCGGCAGCGGAGTTGATGGAGCCAGTGAAGGCGGACTACTCCTTGCGTGCGCAACAGAGCATCAAGGAATGGCGGCTGAAGCTGACGCCACAGCAATAAAGCTGACCAGCCTCCAGTCATACGTCAGGGACGTGTGCAAACCCAATTTCGGCACTGCCGGCAAGCCTTAGAGCCGGCTAATTCACAGGAGATTCCATGAGCGACGAAGCAACCCAAAATTCCACACAAAATGAGGCAGAAGCCCCCGTGGATACTGCGCAGACTGCTATTCAAACTGTAGCAACAACCAGCGATATTCTGACTGACGTGGCCATCGTGAGCGCTGCTAGTCTTGGCGATACTGTGGTGGCTGACACTGGCGTTACAGGCTCTACTGAGCTGGTGGGATCGACTGAAGCTGCTGTCGTGACTGAGCCCGGTGGCCCGGCCGTCATCATTGAGCCCACGATTGGCCGCATGGTGTGGCTGCGCCCCGATGCCGCGCTGATTGCCGCCCGTGGCATCAACATGGTCGATAGCGATCCCGAGACTGCCCAACCCCTGTCTGCGCAGATCGTGTACGTGCATGACTCCTACACTGTCAACTTGGCAGGTTACGACCAGTACGGCTACCCATTCACTGCCACTCGCGTGACTCTGCTGACCGGCAACGAGCTGACCCGCCCTGAAGGCACTTATGCCGAGTGGATGGGCTACCAGCTGGCGCAAGCCACAAAGATTGCAGCATGATCGGGGAAGCTGAGATCAAAGCCGCCGGGGCTGACAAGGCCCCGCGCGTGACGCCTGCCGACATTGAGTCGAGCATTGTCAGTGAGCACTACTTCACGGCAACTGAGGCGCTAGTCGGACAAGAGCGAGGCCCAGAGTGGCAGGCAACGCCCAAAGAACTCGACCTGCTGACCTTCTGCGTACTGGTGCTGCGCAACGGTTTCACCGTCACGGGTGAGAGCGCATGCGCCAGTCCCGAGAACTTCAATGCCGAGATCGGCCGCAAGATCGCCCGGGAGAACGCAATCCAGAAGCTGTGGCCACTGATGGGCTATGCCCTGAAGGAGAAGCTGCGTGCCGAAGCTGGCGAGCAAGCCGCCATTCAGGCTCAGGATGTCAAGCGCGAATAGACCTCGCATGACGTGGTTTCCAGTGGCCCAAGCGCCTTCGGCGGCACTGACTTTATCTTTCGAGATGGCAAGAAGGTCAACGTCAGCGACATGGAAAAGGCTTACTCGAAACTTGTTCAAGTCGGAATCGCTGTCCTCAAGGCGAACTCCAAACCCTTAGAGATCACCAAGCCATGAGCGTCACCATCCAACGCGCAGTTGACCGCTTCCTGAGCTGGAAGCTGCCACTGGCATTCGCACCTGACTGCCACATCACCTTTGACCACGACAAAGCTCTGGGTGGCACATGGCCATCGGGCACCAACCTGCTCCACGCAGGTCAAGCCCGCGAGATGATCGAGCACCTACTGGGCGTTGAGCCTGGGCAGGAAACCGACTTCGGTTGCGCCCTGCTTGCCCTCAAGGCGGGCAAGCGCGTGGCTCGCAAGGGCTGGAATGGAGTTGGCATGTTTGTCTACTACGTCCCCCCAGCCTCCTACAAGGCACAGACCGGGGCTGCCAAAGAGCACTTTGGCAACGAAGCCATGGTCCCATACAACGCCTACTTCGCAATCAAAAACGTCAACGAATCCGTGAGCACATGGGTTCCGAGCGTGAATGACTGCTTGGCGGAAGACTGGGTGGTGCTGGAATGAGAGCGGCCCTCCTGTCACTGGCCACAGTCGCAGCTCTGGGTGCCTCCTTGGCCCCAGCTACCTCTGGCTCGCAAGCGCAACGAGCGCAAACCGAGATCAACAAGCTGGCCAACGCCAGTGGTGGCCAGTCAGGAGGGCTCCCGGCCAACGCACCCACAGACACGCGCACCAACACCTTGCGCTCACGCTCACGGATTCGGCGCGACACCCGCATCAAGAAGGCGGGCCCGGGCTGGTCGAATCGGCACGTACAGCGCACAGCTGCCAAAGCCCGCAATGTGAAACGCTCGAAAGGCAAACGCTAATGGCTAAGTACCGCAAGAAGCCAGTAGTCGTAGAGGCATGGCAGCTCATTGAGGGCACCGTGATGCCTGACTGGATGCTTGAGGCTCGCCGCACCGGAGTGATTCAACCCTGTGAGGGTGGCGCCATCATCCGCACGCTTGAGGATGGTCCCAATGGAGAAGCCAAGCACGTCGCATCCATGGGTGACTGGATCATCAAGGGCGTGAAGGGCGAACTGTATCCCTGCAAGCCGGAGATCTTTGCGCTGGCCTACGAGGTAGCAGAGTAATGGCAACAGCCAAGAAGCCCCCAGCAAAGAAAGCCCCAGCCAAGAAGGCAGCGGGGAAGAAGCTGGCTCGCATCACTGTGAACGCAGAGAAGAAGCCTGAGCCAGAGAAGCGCTCAGTGGGGCGCCCAACCTCATACAAGCCTGAGTATGCGGATCTCGCGTACAAGTTCTGCCTGCTGGGGGCGAACAACAAGAAATTGGCGGAATTGTTTGAGGTCGCAGACTCCACGGTGGGCAAGTGGATTGCTGAAATTGAGGAATTTTCGGATGCGCTCAAGCGTGGAAGGGAGATTGCTGATGCAAATGTTGCCAATTCCCTGTACCACCGCGCAATCGGCTACGAGCATCCGGAGGATGACATCCGCACTGTTTCCGTGGGTGGCGGGCGCTCGGACATCGTGATCACACCCACTGTGAAGCGTTATGCACCTGACACTGCAGCCGCAACTCTGTGGCTCAAGAATCGCCAGCCAACTATCTGGCGCGACAAGGTGGATCTGGAGCACTCTGGCAAGGTCGGCTTGGAGCGCCTGCCAGACGAAGAGCTTGAAGCTCGTCTCATTGAGACGATGAATCGCCTCGGAACCCTGAAGAAATGACCCGCGAAGAGATGATCGAGGCCATCGCGCTTGGCCGGGAAAAGCTCGCCCGTGCGGCTCGTAACAGTTTTGTCGAATTTGCCAAGTTCCGGCAGCCCATGGACATGCAGCCCGCGCTGCACCATCTGGTCATCTGCAACGCCTTGGACGCACTGGAGAGGGGTGACATCCCGAACAACCGGGTCATGCTCTTCCTGCCGCCGGGCTCCGCGAAGTCGAGCTATGGCTCTCGCCTGTTCCCCCAGTATTTCCTCGGCCGGCACCCTCAGCTCTCGGCCATTCTGGCTTCACACACTGGTGAGCTGGCAGAGGCATGGGGGCGCAAGATCCGCAACGGTATGCAGGATCCAGAGTTTGCCGAGGTGTTTCCCGGCATTGGTGTGGCTGGTGACAACGCGAGCGCCGGGCGCTGGGCTACCAACAAGGATGGTGAATTCTTTGCTGCTGGCGTAGGCGGATCCATCACGGGTCGCCGTGCCGACTTGGGGATCATCGATGACCCGGTGAAGAACCGGGAGGACGCCGACAGTGACCGCATCCGCCAGAAGACATGGGAGTGGTACACCAACGACTTCCTGACGCGCCTGAAGCCCGGGGCCAAGCAGGTGCTCATCATGACCCGCTGGCACGAAGATGACCTTGCTGGCCGTCTCCTTGAGCGCGAGAAGGATAAGTGGCTGGTCATCAAGATCCCGATGATCGCCGGCCCCAAGGACTTACTGGGCCGCGAGGAGGGTGAGCGCCTTTGGAAAGAGTGGTTCACCGACGACATGATTGAAGCGGCTCAGGCAGACGCGCGCTCATGGATCTCGCTGTACCAACAAGAGCCACGGCCCACTGAAGGTGCCGAGTTCAAGCGCAGCTGGATCAACCGCTACGCCTCGCCACCGAAGATCATGAACAAAATCCTGCTGGTCGATCCCGCAGGGGATCCAGCCAAGGCCAAGGGTAACCGCAAGAAGAGCGACTTCACAGCCATGTGGGTCGTGGGTCTGGGCTCGGACGAGAACGCATACCTGCTAGATGGCCTGAGAGATCGCCTCAATCTCACGCAACGTGCCGACGCTGTGTTCGCGCTGCACAAGAAGCACAAGCCCATGCAGACGCGCTACGAGCAGTACGGCCTGCAGGCTGATGTCGAGCACATCAAGACCGAGATGGAGCGCCGGCAGTACCGCTTCGCCATCAAAGAGGTGGGCGGCAAGGTCGAGAAGAACGCGCGCATCCGGCGCCTGATCCCATGGTTCGAGGGTGGCCGCATCTGGCTGCCCATGGAGATGCGACGCGAGACGGTGCTTGGCACCTCGTATGACGTGATCTCGGACTTCATCGAGCACGAATACGCAACCTTCCCAGTGGGTCGCAACGACGACTCATTTGACTGCTTGGCCCGCTTGGCGGAGCCGGGCTTAACCCTTCCATATCCAGAAGAAGACGAGTTGATGCAGCCGGGCATGGCCGCATGGCAAGCGCTGGATGAGATCACTGGCTACTGAGAGAGAAAACTATGACGGACTACACCTCCAATCAAACCCTTGGCCATCTGGAGAAGTTGGCAGAGGAGGGCTACCTGACGCCTGAGCAAGAGCAGGAGATGTGGACCGCGAAGCTCGAAGGCTTCAAGGCTGGCTTCTCCAAGATGCGTGACGACTGGGTGCGCTGGCGCGCTCAGAGCGGGGTCGAGACTCGCTGGCGCACGTCGCTTGAGCTGTACGAAGGCAAGGATGCCGAGGCCATTGAGAACACTCTGGCCAACTCACTGCAGGGCAACCGTGTGAAGAAGGGGCCGAAGGACAACCGCTCGAAGGTGGTGGTCAACATCGTGCGCCCCAAGGTGGATCAGGCCATCGCGCGCATGTGCGAGATCTTGCTGCCTGTCGATGACCGCAACTGGGGCATCAAGCCCACGCCCGTGCCTCAGTCCGTGTCAAAGATGCTGGGCGACCACACGCCCATCGTGGATGAGATGGGGCAGGACACCGGGCTCACGCCGAACATTCAGGCACAGCGCGTCATGGAGTACGCCAAGCGCGCGGCTGCAGCCATGGAGACCGAGATCGATGACGTGCTGACCCAGTGCAACTACAACGGCGAGCAGCGCAAGGTCATCGAGAACGGTGTGAAGCTGGGCACCGGCTGCCTGCTGGGACCATTCCCCACGACTAACGCCAAGCGCGCGTGGATCCCGAACCCGGACGGATCGATGTCACTGCAGATTTCCAGTGACATGGTGGGCGCCAGCATGAGTGCTGACCCATGGGACATCTTCACGGATCCCGCATGCGGCAACGATCACCAGCGCGGCTCGGGCTTCTTCCATCGCCGCTTCGTGACCAAGAAGGAGATCCGGGCCTTGGCCGGGGTCGAAGGCTACGACGAGGCAGCCATCCGCAAGGTGCTGCGCGAGAAGCCTACACGCACCACCGTGGCCGAGGGTCGCGTCACCCGCAACATGTGCGAAGAGGAGAGCTACGAGATGTGGCTCTACTACGGCGAGGTGGACCCCGTGGAGATGGAGCTGCTGAGTGAATCCATGTGCGCTGAGGATCAGGATCCTCTGGTGGATGTGACCTCGGGCGTCATCATCATGATTGGCGAGACTGTGATCGGCGCCATGGAGTCGTGGATCGTTGATGGCTCCCTGCCCTTGGACATCTGGAACTGGCGCAAGGATGACAAGACGCCTCAAGGCCACAGCCTGCCAGAGGAGCTGGAGAGCCAGCAGCGCGTGATCATCTCCGCATGGCGTCAGGTGATGGACAACGGCAAGATCACGGCCGGTGGCCAGATCGTCATCAACAAGAAGCTCATCGCTCCGCAGGACGGCAACTACGACATCTATCCCAACAAGGTGTGGCTGGGCTTGGATGACACGGTGGACGTGACCAAGGCCATGCACGTCTTCCAGTTCGCCAACAACTTGGAAGCCATGCTCAAGGTGTCTGCAGCTGCCATGCAGTTCGCAGATCAAGAGACATCGATGCCTCAGATCTTGGGTGGCGAGAAGGGCACGGCCCCTGAGACGGTGGGCGGCATGGTCATGCTGTTCAACAACGCCAACGTGGTGCTGCGCTACCGGGTGAAGCTCTACGACGATGACATCACCAAGCCACACATCGGCCGGCACTTCGACTGGCAGATGGCCTACAACCCCAAGCCAGAGATCAAGGGCGACATGCAGATCGATGCGCGCGGCTCCACGGCTTTGCTGGAGAAGGACATCCAGAACCAAGCCACACTCAACCTGTCCAACGTGACGAGCAACCCGCGCTACGCAGGCATGGTGGATCCGAAGAAGGAACTCAAGGTCATGCTCAAGGCATTCCGCATCAACCCTGATGACGTGATGTTCCCCGATGACAAGATCGATGAGAACCTGAAGAAGGCGGCTCAGGCACAGCCTCAAGACCCACGCATCGTGACCGCACAGCTGGCATTGCAAGGCAAGCAGATGGACATCGCAGACCGTCAGGAGCAGCGCGCGGCGGACATGCAGCTGGCACAAGGCGAGCAGCAACTCAAGGGCGCACAGATCGCCTACAACATCGAGCGCGAGCGGGCAGAAGGCGAGCAGGGCCAAGTGCAGATGCAGATGGACCGAGAGCTGGCCATCGCCAAGATGCAGCAAGACGGCATCCTGACTGAGGCGGAGATCCAGTCGCGCGAGCGCATGAACGCAATCAAGATCGACTCCCAGCACCAGCTCTTCAACGCTGAGGCAGCACTGCGAGTCAACACCGGAGAGGGAATCTAAATGTCACTGAATTTTCCAAGCACGGCTCGGGATAGCGGGTACAGCGCATCGTGGCGCAAGCGGGTTCGCAACATGCAGCGCGGCATGCCTGCACTCGACCCTTTGGTGGCGGCTCTGTCGCTCGACTTCACAAGGGGATCGCTTGACCCTCGCGTGACGTTCACGCGACCAGATGCAACATCGTGCGCAACGCGCTTCAATGCGCAGGGTCTGCTTCAGGTTTTGGCGCCGAACTCGCCGAGATTCGATTACGATCCAGCGACACTTCAGCCGAGCGGACTGCTAATTGAGGAGTCGCGCACCAATCTATTCATCGACAGCCGAGACATGACCACGGCAAGCTGGTCAAAGACGGATGTAACCCCAACCCGCAATCAGGTTGGAATTGATGGTGTGGCGAACACCGCATGCCTAATGACCGAGGGAGTGGCTGGTACATCTGACCTAAATCAAGGTCTCGCCGGTTTACCCGCAGGGGCCACCGTCACATCATCTCGCTACCTCAAACGTGGCAACAATGACTGGATTCGGCTTGCCGTTGCCAGTAGCGGAGGCAATGGCTGGCAGGCTTGGCTCAATTTGGCCACCGGAGCGCTTGGCACATCTGGTGCGCTTGGCGCTGGTGCTGGCAGTGCAAGTGTTCAGAACGTGGGTAATGGCTGGTATCGACTTACCATAACCGCCACAATCGGAGGTGCTGATACAGATTGCAACAACAACATCTACGCTACATCGGCAAACTCCGTGACAGCTCGCGTTAATAACGCTACCTACATCATGGATGCGGCCCAGCTCGAAGTAGGCGCATTCGCAACCAGCTTCATCCTGACCGGGGCGTCCACAGCAACGCGCGCAGCAGACTCAGCCTTAATGACTGGCGCCAACTTTTCGAGTTGGTACAACCAATCCAGAGGAGCGCTTTTTGCTGAGGCAAGCACCTTCGCAACCACAAGTGCCCGTGGGGTTCTGTCGGTCAACGATGGCACATCGAATAACAAATTTGATATTAGATTTCGCAGCTCATCTACACTGGGAACCATTGCAGGCTCTGGCATTTGGGCGATTGGGCCAGTCATCTCCGATGCCAAAATGCACAAGATTGCGCTTTCGATTTCTGCCAATTCGCAATTAGTGGCTGCCGACGGATTGGCACCAAGCGCAGCAGCGGCCGCGACACTTCCGGCCGTGACGCAGTTGCAGATTGGAGGTCTTGATGGTGGTGCATCGCAACAACTAAACGGTTATATCAGACGCATTGCCTACTTTGACACTCAGCTCGCGCCAGATCAGATCGTGGCATTCACCAAATAGTGCGAAAAATTGTTCTGCAAATGCTTGACGATCTGTTCGATTTTTAGTTAAATACTTCGTAGGGGCAGGTGCGTCCAGACGAACCAGCCCAAACCGAAAGCCGCTGACAGCAATGCCAGCGGCTTTTTTCTTGGCCAGACATGAACAAACCAGCCCTTACCGAAGCTGATTTCCGCTCCCAAGTGTGGAGCCGATTGACGAAGGACTTGCAGGAGCGCTTGCAGGAACTTCGCCAGTCGAATGACAACACCCAGTTGTCACAAGACCAAACCCTCTTGATCCGGGGTCAGATCAAGGAGGTCAAAAGATTGCTGTCCCTCTCCACGGAGAGCGCCGGCATGAGCGGCACCCCCTTCGCAGGCGATGCCAATTTGTCAGATTTTCCTGACGACCAATGACCAATGAAACATGAGCACTGAACTCAACGCACAGGAACAAGCAGCACGCATTTGGGCGGAGCTTGATGCAGCTGACAACGGCCAGCTGCCAAGCGATAACGGTGGATTCACCGATGAAGATGCAAGCGATGAAGGGACCGCGCAAGCCGCCCCGGAGCAACGCACTCAAGGTGATCGCCAAGCTCAGACAGAAGGCGAATCTGTCAACGCTGATGACGAAGACGACCTGCCTCCCAAGTACCGCGACCTGATCGCGGGCTTGAGCCAGCAGGTTGAAGGACTCAGCGCCCGCTTGCGGAGTGCAGAGGGGAACATTGGTGGACTCAAGAGCAACCTGAAGACTCAGCTCGAAGCTGCGAAATCGGTTACTCAGGCCGGAGGCGAAGCGCCAACGACCACTGAGATCACCAAGGCGCAAGCCAGCCCTGAAGCATTTGCCGCGCTTGAGCGTGACTACCCGGAGTTTGCTAAGGCATTGAAGCCGGCGATGGCCAACTTGGAGCAGGAGATTGCGCGCTTGCGCACAAACCAGCCTCAAGCTGCCGCAAACCCACTCGACACCTCTAACGTGGTGACGAAGGAGGAGCTGGCTGAAATGAAGGCTGAGATGGCCATCAACGCCGTTCACCCCGGGTGGCAGAAGACAGTGCAATCGCCTGAGTTTATTGGGTGGCTCTCCAACGCACCGCGCGAGATCAAAGCTCTCGCCGCGAGTGAAGACCCGCAGGACGCAATTCGCCTGCTGGATCTGCGCGCAGAGGCAATCAAGGCTCAGGCGAAGGAAGAAAGAACAGAACGCACGACGCCGAGATCCTTGGTCCGGGCATCGACCATCCCAACTGGTCGCCGCTCCATGGTCACTACGAAAAGCGTAGATGACATGACACCGCAAGAGTATTGGCGTCACCTTGATCAACTTGAAGCTAACAGGAAATGAGGCTTTAAATGCAAAATTACTCCACCGTTCCATCGCGGAACCTCATCATGGCCGAGCGCCAGATGCTCAAGCGCGCGGACCCCATCAAGGTGATCTCCACCTTCGGTACGCAAAAAGAAGTGCCGCAGAACAAGACCGATACCGTTGTGTATCGCCGCGCTCTGCCTATCGACGCTGCCGCCAACGGCGCGCCACAAGTCACCTCGACTGACTACCTGATGCAGGAAGGCGTTACGCCCACTGCACGTACCATCCAGTACCAAGACGTGCAGGCCACTCTGCAGCAGTACGGCGTGCTGATGAAGCTGTCGGCCAAGTCCGAACTGCTGTACGAAGACGACATCCCCGGCGACATGGTGGATCTGGTGGGCGACCACATGGGCACCATCGAGGAGATGATCTCCTATGGCGTGGTTCGCGGTGGCACCAACGTGGTGTTTGCTAACGGCACCGTGCGTACCGCTGTGACCAGCACCATCAGTTTGAACAAGCTGCGTCAAGTGGCTCGTATCATCGAAGCCGCTCACGGCAAGAAGGTGACACAGAAGCTGCAGTCTGGCGTGAACTTCGGCTCTTCTGCCGTGGCCGCTGCCTACTTGGTGTTCATCCACACCGACATGGAAGCAGACGTGCGCAACTTGCCCGGCTTCACCCCCGTGGTGGAGTACGGTCAGCAGAAGCCTGTGCATGAGCGTGAAGTGGGTGCCGTTGAAGGCTTCCGCTTCGTGACCAGCCCTTACTTCCGTCCATGGCTGCAGGCCGGCGGCACTATCACTGCGGGCACATTCCTGTCCAACGGTGGTACTGCAGGCACCACAGCTGACGTGTACCCCGTGATGGTGGTCGCACAGGACGCTTGGGGTCAGGTTGCCTTGAAGGGCATGGGCTCCATCGATCCGATCTACCTGCCTGCGAAGCAGAAGAACCACGCCAACCCCATGGGCCAATTCGGCTATGTGGGCGCGAACTTCTGGAAGAACGCAGTCCGGACCAACGAGAACTGGATCGTCCGCCTTGAGTGCGCGGCGTCTGGCCTGTAATTGAGTGACTGGGCTTCGGCCCAGTCCTTCACCTGAAGGATCAAAACATGCCATACACCATTGTTCTGAACAACCGCTCTGCCCTGACCGCCTCTGAGGCTCAGGATATGAACCGCGAGTTCGATCTGCTGCGCGCAGAGCTGGATGACATGCGAACCAAGAACGCAGCCTTGCTGACTGACATTTCTGACATTCGCACCAAGTACACCGCTCTGGTTGCCTTGCTGGTTGCTGGTACTGCGCTCGGCGCAGGCTACAGCACTGGTACAGGCTTGGCTGGCCAAACGGTCACAGCCCTCGGCCAACGCCGCTTCACCCCGAACTAAAACCGCTTTTCCTGAAAGGAAACTGCTATGTCTTCTCAACTGCAAGGCGCAAATGCGCTAACCATGGCGATAAACTCTGGTGCTCTGGCTGGCGGCTCCACCGCTTCCCAGTTCACCAACGCAGCCGCGATCAACTATGCGATCAACGGCCGCTTCTTCAACCGGGGCATCATCGCCTCTCAAGCTCTGGTGATTGAGCCCAACACCGGCATCGTGCCCACAGCGCCCAACACGCTGCAGAGCATCCCTGCCGGCCGCGCTTGCGCATTCGCCGTGATCTTGGACTCCGCTGGTGCCTTCACCGTAGCCCAAGGCGATATCGTTGAAGCTGGTTCCCTGTGCCCCGTGCCTCAAGCTCCCGCAGGCAAGGCCATCGTTGGCGCCATCAAGGTGAATAACGCATCTGGTTCAGCCTTCGTGCCCGGCACCACAGCGTTCAACGTGGGCGGTGGCGTGACCACCACCTACATCAACTTGGCGCAGCACCCCGGCGCATCGGTGTAATCCCCGCAGCTTCGGCTGCATTACTGGCCCCGCTTGTTCACTCAGGCGGGGCCTTTTACTTTGGAGAGCCACAATGGCAACATCACCCCGCAAGCGCGGCACCACCATCCAGACCAACACCTTTGAGCGCAAGGGCGCGATGGATGCGGCTGCAGCACAAATCATCCAAGGTGCCGTGAAGGTCAATGTGGCCAAGGCCCTGCAAACTGGCGACGCCCCCTTCGAGGCGCAAGAAATCGCCGTCGAAAAGATCATCTCCCCAGACCAGATCCCATTGGAAGCCTTCATGGCTCAGGAGCTGGAAATTCACTTGATGGATGCGGCCACAGAAGATGAGCCCCAGTTTGTCGAAGTGAACGTGAATGGCCACTACCGCATGCTGGTGCGTGGCGAGACTCACATGGTTCGCCGCTACCACGTGGCTGTGCTTGCTCAGGCCAAGGATCAGCGCCTGCAGCAGAAGAAGATCGTCAATGGCGACGGCTCCATGGGCTTCGAGGAGAAGATGGTGTCCCGCCAGATGTACCCCTTCAGCATCGTGAGTGACCCCGCTGGGCGCCGTGGCGCTGAGTGGATCAAGCAACAGCTGGCCAACGCACGCTAATGACGTTCCTTGAGCTGTGCCGCTCGCTGGTGGAGAAGTCCTCCATCACTGGTGCGATCTCCTCCGTCGAGAACCAGCGCGGCGAGATGCTGCGCGTGGTCAACTGGATCAATGAAGCATGGTGGGAGATCCAGCTCAAGAACACCAACTGGCGCTGGATGACCTATGAGTTCCAGTTCACCACGCAAGTTGGCGTCGCCACCTACGACCCGACAGACCCTCTGCTCGGGTTGACCCGATTCCGCCGCTGGCGCCCTGACACTTTCCGGATCCAGAAGCGATCCGCTGGTCTGGCTGACAACCACGACTTCACGCAGGTCGATTGGCCGACTTTCCGGGCTCAGTACATCTTTGCCCCGGTCCAGCCTCAGTACCCGGCCGCATTCGGCATTCATCCGCGCACCAGCGCTTTGGTCTTGGGCCCATCGCCGGATGACTTCTACGATGTGTTCGGTGACTACCAGCGCTCTCCGTATCGCCTATCATCCAACACTGACGTGCCAGACATGCCGGATGAGTTTCACATGCTCATCGTACACATGGCTCGGCAGAAGTACGCAGCCTACGAGAACGCTGCCGAGGTGCTGGCTGAGGCCATGGCTGATGGCAACTCCATGATGAACGCGCTGACCGAAGATCAACTGGATCAGGTCGGACTTGGAGTGCCACTGGCATGACCAACTTCCGGATGCCACAGGTCCGCACGGAGACGGAGTTCTTCGCATTCACTGGTGGGCTCGATACCCAGTCTCCAGCCCTTCGCATGCCCCCGGGCGTGGCCATCTCTGCATTGAACTACGAGCCCAACCAGAACGGTGGCTACTCCCGCATGAAGGGCTACGAGCGCTTCGATGGCCGGCCAAGCCCCAGTGGGGCTCCATCGGTGGCCACGGGCGCCGTGACGGCCGCGCAGGAGGCCCAGTCCCTTGTGGATCAGGCTGACATCCGCCGAGCCCTGATTGCTGCCGTACCGGGCTCAGGCCCTGTCCGTGGTGTGGTCCTGTACGCCGGCAAGGTGTACGCCTTCCGTGACAACGTAGGCGCCACAGCTGGCGTGATGTACGTGTCATCCACCTCTGGATGGCAAGCAGTAGCCTTGGGTGAAGAGGTGGTATTCACCAACGCCAACACCAACGTGACAGATGGCGACGTGCTAACACAAGGCGGCGTGACCGCGACAGTGCAGCGCGTGGTGGTCGAGACTGGCAGCCTGCAAAGCGGCGTCAACACCGGTCGACTCATCCTGACCGGGCGTACTGGCGGCAACCTTGCATCTGGTGCAGCCACATCAACAGGCTCAGGATCTCTCACCCTGTCCGGCGTGCAGACCGCCATCACCCTGCCGCCCGGCGGCAAGTACCAATTCGACCAGTACAACTTCTTTGGTGGCGTTGCAACGCGCCGCCTGTACGGCGTAAACGGTGTTGGCCGGGCCTTCGAGTTCGACGGCACCGTCTTCGTGCCATTGCGCACCGGGGCAGCCGTAGATACACCGGCCTTCATCAAGGCCAACCGCAAGTACCTGTACCTCGCCATCGGATCCAGCCTGATCAACGGATCCGTGGGCAACCCCTACCGCTTCGTGAGCGGCGAGGGTGCTGTCGAGAATGGCATGGGCGACACGATCACTGGGCTGTGCGGCTTGACTGGAGACTCGCTGGGCGTCAAGTGCCGCAACAGCAGCTACCTCCTGTCAGGTTCGAGTCAGACTGACTGGGTGATAAACACCATCCGCGATGACGTGGGTTGTGTTCCGTACACCTTGCAGACCATGAGTGACACCTACATGCTTGATGACCGTGGGGTCACATCCATTCAGGCCGTCCAGAACTTTGGCAACTTCGAGGACGCTACGCTGTCCCGCAAGATCCAGCCGCTAATCAATCGCATCCGCAACAAGGTCTCAGGCTCCTATGTTTCCCGCTCTCGCGGGCTCTATGTGCTGGTGACAAACGATGGCGGCATCCTGTGGATGGCCATGCTCAACAAGCAGCTGGTCGGATTCTTGGATGGTCAGCTCGGGTTCAATCCCAACTGTGCGTGGTCAGGTGAAGACACAGACGGCGCCGAGCAAACCTTCCTTGGTGGCGACAACGGCTTCGTCTACGAGATGGACAAGGGATCGACATTCGATGGCGCTGCAATCCCCTCGTACATCAAGATCTACTACTACAGCTCCAAGAGCCCGCGCATCAGGAAGCGCTACCGCAAGATGGTGGTCGAGATGTCTGCGGTCCTGTACTCGCAGATTCAATTCCGCGCCGACCTCACATACGGCGACCCGGATGTTCAGCAAACCCAAGCCAGATCCTTTGAGACAGGCGGATCTGGTGGCAGCTGGGATGACGCCAACTGGGATGAGTTCTTCTGGGACTCTCAAGACGTGATCGTCCCAGAGGTTCCGCTCGAAGGCACCGGGCTCAACATCGCACTGCAGTTCCAGAGCAACACCAAGCTGGACTTTGGGCACACCCTGCAGGGCGCAATCATTCACTACACCATGCGCAGGCAACAGAGGTAACAAATGCCGAATCGCTACTTCAACAACATCATCAACCTCCTCACCGGAACCAAGGCCCGGGCAGCAGATGTTGAGGCTGACTTCACTGCCGTGTCTGCAGGGCTTGATATTGTTCAGGCCGAGATGGATGCCAAGGCGCCACTTGCGAGTCCAAATTTCTCCGGCACTCCAACTGCTCCAACCGCACCCGGCGGAACCAACACCACTCAAATTGCCACTTGCCAGTTTGTGTTGCAGCAGGCACTCAGCACAACCTTGCCCGGACAGGCTGGCAACGCTGGCAAGGCATTGGTCACTGACGGAACCAATGCAAGCTGGCAAAGTGTCACCGCCTCATGGAGTACGCTGACTGGAAAGCCAACCACCTTCGCTGGCTTTGGCTTCTCTGCCAGCCAGAGTCGAATCGACATTGGCATTACTACCACGGGTGATGCGGTTGTCACGGCAGCCAGCCAGTCAGCTGCGCGCACCGCCATTGGCGCTAGTACAGTGGGTTCTGCAATCATGATCGCAGCAGATGCAGCTGCTGTCCGGGTTGCGGCAGGTGCCGGCGCAACTGGCGACACCTTGTTCACAGCTGGTACAGCCACCGCAGCAAGAACGGCATTGGGTGCCGGCGCAACTGGTGACGCCCTGTTTACGGCAGCAAACGTGGCATCTGCCATTGCAACACTGGGTCTTACCACTGTTGCTGCCATAACGCCAGCAACCGCAACCCCACTGGCCGGCTCTGGGTCTGGTGTTGTTGGTGTCTCAACCAAGTACGCCAGAGAAGATCACGCTCACCCCATCGTCGCTGCAGGATTTTCTAACTTGCAGGTATTCACAGCATCTGGAACATTCACCGTCCCCGCAGGGGTAACAACTGCAAAAGTCACTGTTGTTGGTGGCGGTGGTGGCGGTGGTGGCAGCAGTGGCGGAATCGGCTTCGGCGGCGGCGGCGGCGGCGCATCCGTTCGGATAGTTACTGGCTTGACACCCGGAGGAACTGTTGCGGTGACGGTTGGAGCGGGCGGAGCTGCAGGCGGAGTGAATTCTGCCGGAGGCGGCGGAGGCACATCTTCCTTTGGAGCATTTTGCTCTGCAACCGGAGGGGGCGGAGGGTCAACAAGCGGAGGTACGGGTTGCGCATTTGGAGGATTGGGCTCTGGGGGCTCCTTAAACATGCGAGGAGGCACTGGGGGCTTCGGAACAAGCGGCTTCAATTTTGGCGGATCTTCGTATTTCTCTGGCGGCATTCCGGGGACCGATACTGGTGGTGGCAGTGGTAATGGCGGCACCCTTGGTGGAGGCGGTTCTGGTGGCGTTTTTAATGGCGGGTCGTTCAATGGCGGCGCTGGCGGTGCTGGCGTAGTTCTTGTGGAGTTCTAAATGAAAAAAGCACTTATCTCCCCAGAAGAGCGGTCTTTCGGTGGATACCGGGTTGCAGACGTTTGCGACACAGCCTTTGATGTTGCGGCTCCTTTTTTCTGGGTTGATTCGGAGGATTGGGTAGCCCCTGATAAGTGCTACTTTGATCCTGCAGATCAAAAAATAAAGCTACCACCAACTCCTTCTGCTGCACAGGTTGTGCCGGAGTCCGTGACGAGATTCCAAGCTCGGGCAGCTCTGTATCAGGCTGGATATTTCGATGCTGTAACCGAGATCATGTCCAACCCTGCAACCCCCATGCTCATGAAGCTGGCGTGGCAGGATGCGCAGGAGTTTCGCCGCGACTCATCTACGGTCCAAGCGCTATCCCAAATCCTTGGCCTCACCTCTGAGCAGGTTGACCAGCTGTTCATTGCTGCATCAGGCATCT
This sequence comes from Rhodoferax mekongensis, assembly GCF_032191775.1. NCBI lineage: Bacteria > Pseudomonadati > Pseudomonadota > Betaproteobacteria > Burkholderiales > Comamonadaceae > Rhodoferax > Rhodoferax mekongensis. Next base: position 1,304,397 of record NZ_CP132507.1, read on the forward strand.
CAGCATGACGCTCAAAGAAGGGCTTGCTATGCGAGCCATCAACATCTTCTTCTCCTTCGATTGCTTTGCCTTCACCGTGCTTACTTTGGGCAAGGCATATCCATTCGAGTCATTCAGCAGCGCCGCCTACAGGGCCGAGAAAATGGGGCTTTTCTACGGCAAGGCAAGGCCCATTATTGATGCGCTGTTTTGGTTTGAGCCCGAACACTGCAGGGCTGCATTTGATCGCGCCGTCCTCAATCTTCCGCCAGATCAGAGGGGGAATCAAAGTGAGTGAAAAATACTGGCAGGCCACAAGCCGAGCCCTATTCGATAGCGACCTGATCGCTACCCGCATCACTCTGGCCATTGGTGAACTCATGTGGGCAGTCATGCTCATCTGGCCGGGCGAGAGCTTTGCCAGACCCACGTACACCGTGATGTCTCACGTCACCGTCGAGGAGGCGTGGGCTGCGATTTTCATGCTCTCTGGCGTGACCCAGTTGGCCATTGTTCTTCTTGATGATTTTGACTCAAGGTTTGCCCGGTACTTCGCTGGGTGGAATGCCGCTCTCTGGATCTTCGTGGTCGTCTCCATGCTGATATCGGTTTACCCGCCGCCGGCTGCCGTAGGAGGTGAAATTGCTCTCGCCATTGCCGCACTCTGGATCTTCGTTCGCCCCTTCATTCTTTCCGCAGGATACCGCCGTGCATTCAGGGAACTCATCTGATCCTCTCGTAGAGCGCCGCCGGGCCTCTGACCAGCCAAGCAACGCCGAGCTGCACAAGATGCTGACGGAGATCCATGCTGCAGTGATGGATCTCAAGCGCGGCCACGATGCGACCCTGACCGCATTCACTACCAACGATCTCGGCAAACCAGATCTTGATGGTCATCGCAAAGCGCACCTCGGGATGATCCATGCCGCGAAGGTCATGGATACCTACAAGACTGAGGCCGTCAAGAAGGTGCTGGGCTACGTGGTCGCATTCATCATCGGTCTGGTTGTCACTGGTGGAACCGACAAGATCCGCGACCTCGTTGCCGGAAAACCTGCCGCAGTCGCGGCCAAGTAGGAGTCACCATGCACTTCACCATGTTCCGCGAAAAGTCGGTGGGCGCGGCCACCCTGTCCAAGCTGTACCTCGGGCTCGACTTCGTGTGCGACATCCTTGAGGATGAGGTGCGCGAGCTGCCCGGTGTGCCGGTTGACAAGTGGAAGATCCATGGCGTCACGGCCATTCCGTCTGGCGTCTACCAAGTGATTGCCGAGACATCCGGGCGCTTTGGCCCCGAGACGCTGACCTTGATTGGCGTGCCCGGCTACAAGTACATCCGCATCCATGGCGGCAATCGCTCCACCGACACCGAGGGCTGCCTGCTGCCCGGCATGCGCAACGGCCCCAACAGCGTGGCCAGCTCGCGCGACAACTTGGCCAAGCTCAAGGCCATGATCCTGCCGGCGCTCAAGCGGCAAGAGCGCGTGACCATTGAGATCATCCCCTACCGGGCTGCCAAATGAGCTTTCGTACAAGCCTCGCCAAGGTGATGGATCGCCTGCCTGAGCTGGTTCTATCCAAGGATGGCAGCGTCTCTCAGACCAAGCTGGCGGCCGCCTGCTTCCACCTCCTGCTCATGTTGGCCGTGATCGCCCACACCGTAGTCAAGGACTTCGTTTTCGACGTCGAGGTGTGGATGGTGTACGGCGGCTTTGCCGTTGGCCACGCAGGCTGGGACAAGTACCAGTCCACCAAGGCTTCCACTGGTCGGCCAGACCCCCAAGCAGCCTCCCAGCCCTTGCCTTGAGGTGTGCGTTCTGAGAGAATGACTGCGGCGGAATTGCGTCTGCAGTTTCCGTAATCAAAGCCAGCCGGGTTCCCGAGCTGGCTTTTTTCATTTCTGGAGCCAAGCATGGCATCTGCAATCCCCAATCCATTCGACACGCAACAGGCCGCAGCCACTACCGCAACGCAGGCCACTACGCCTACCGAGGCGAATCCTGCTCCTCAGATTGCGAGCACTCCCACCGCCACGCCGCAGGCCGTCAACGTGACGCCCGGCCAGATGGTCGAGGACCGCACCGCGAAGATCGTGGCTGAAGATAGCCCCATCATGCAGCTCGCGCGCAGCCGGGCGGAGCAGCAAGCCAACTCCCGTGGCCTGATCAACTCCACCATCGCGGCCGGCGCCGGCCAGACTGCGGTGCTCGATGCGGCCACCGGGATCGCCAAGCAGGACGCAGCCACCGAGGCGAATGCGGCAACCGCCAACGCCAAGGCTGCCAACGACATGCAGCTGGCCAATCAGGATGCGCAGATCAAAACCAATACTGCCAACTTGACAGCTGCCAGCAACACCAATCTGGCGAGCATTGAGGCGCAGTACAAGAACCTAACCACCGCATCTTCGTCGGCCGCGAGCATCATCAACAAGACCACTGAAATGGTCAACTCGATCATGCAGAACACCACGCTCGATGCGGCTGCCAAGCAGAAGGCTATCGACACCTACAACGCAAACGCGAAGAAGTCACTGCAGCTGATTGGCGCTCTGGCTGGCGACGTGGATCTCAGCTCTTACCTTGATGAGGTGCTTGCGTAATGTCGGACGATTCCAGTGATTCCAGCGACTCCAGCTCAAGCTCAAGCAATTACAGCAACGAGGGCAGGAACTACACGCCGCCAAGTGGCGGCTTTTCCTCCAATGGGAGCTTTGCGTCTCAGTACGCATCGTATGGATCAGGACGCGAGGCTGCCGAGAGGGCTGGTGGGTACGGGTATGGCAGTAGCTCAAGCTCAAGTGGCTACAGCAATGAGGGGCGAAGCAACTCATCTCAAGGCGGATCATCCGGGTCAAGCTCAAGTCGAGTTGCAGACTCTTATGGCGGAGAAAACAGGACAGTAGAGCAGCGCCAATCCGAAGAGGCGGAGGGTGGCATCAAATCCATTCTTGTCAACAACACCGGAAGAGTTCTTGGTCGCAACGGCTTGATCAATGCAGCGATTGCACAGCAGCATCAAGACTTTGTGAACGGCAAGTCCGGAGCTATTGGAGACGATCTCCGGGCGGCTTATGAAAGCCTTTCCGACGAGGACAAAAAGGCGTACCTGCTGGAGACGCACAAGCCAGTCAGTGATGTCTACACATACGACCCGCTGAACAAGGGGCTCCGAGAGAAGTGGACAGACATGACCACCGGCAAAGTGGGCAGCGCGTGGCGCACGCTTGGTGGCGTGGGTGGCGGCACAAGCTCTGATCAATACTTTGACAACGAGACTCCGGAAGAACGCGACGCAAGAGGAAGCCTGAATGGTTCGATCATCGGAAAAGTTGCAGATGCCTTGTCGCCAGCGCCTTTCTCCATTCTAAAGAATGGCGCGCAAATGGTCTACGAAATGAGCAAAGGAGTTCCCTTTAACGAAGCTGGTAGCAGGCTGGTTCCGGGGCTCATCAATCGTTTCGCAACGCCCGTATTAAACAGGGCTACTGGTGGCGCAGTAACAGCTTTCAACATCGGCAACGCAGCATCGGCAGCCTTCGGTGGTCCGAGCGTCAAGAGCATTGGCGATGCAGCTTGGAGTGCCGTTGGTGGCGGTCAACCAACGGGCCAAGAGACGGTGAACAACCCCGACACAGGCAAGCCATACCTGTACCCAGACAGCACTCCTGTCTACAGGGGATCCAGTAGCAACTCATCGCCATCGGCTACATCCACTTCGGCACGACAAGCACCGGCTGCCCCGGTAGTCCAAGGTCTTGATGTGGATGCAAACCTGTTTGGAAATCTTGATCAAAGCGGATGGCGCTCTGCAACATCCAAGTTAGCGCAGTCGCGCAAGAAAGGAACATCATGAGCTGGTGGCAAGAAATTTTCGATGATGTGGGTGATGCCTTTGGCAAGTTTGGCGACTTCGTTTCTGATGGCCTCAGCACAGCGTTCAACAACTTTGCGCAACCCAACCAAGGCAGTCAGCCCTCTTCGAGCGGAGGCTCCAACGAAAACTACAGCAACGAGGGTCGCAGCTTCGCACAGCGCCCGGTTGAGTCGGGAGAGTCCGCATCCGGCGGGATCATTGGCAAGGTCATGGACTTTGCCAACAAGAACAAGGGGCTCACGGAGATTGTGCTGAAGGGTATTTCCGGCGGCATCGCCAGCGAGAACCAAGCCGAGCAGCGCATGAAGGAGATGCGCGCCAAGGATCAGATGGATCAGGAGGCCAGCGCTCGCGTCAGCGCCTCTGTGAGCGGGCTGCGCGGCCCGGGCATCATCAATCGTCAGGCCCAGCTCAAGCGCACTGATGGCTCCGGCATTTACACCAACGGCAAAATCTACAAGGGCTGATATGGCAACACTAGACCCAAACACCAAGGGCGCACTGCTCAAGTTCACCAACGGCGCCAAGGCCATCATCTACAACGAGCAACGGCTGCGTCAGTTGCTGCCCATGCTGGAGAGCCGTCATGGCGCCATGCAGGCCGTGCAGACCATCATGTCTGTGATTGAGCAGAAGAAGCCCATCCCTCCTGCTGTGGCTCCGTATCTGGCCGTCAACATCTACATGCTGCTGGTTGACATGGCTCACAACATAACTGGCGAAGATCCAGACAAAGAGATCGTTAAATCTGTGGTGGCAGAGCTGCTGACGATGGTGAGTGGCACCCACCCCGAAGAGCAGGAAACCATGCAGGCCGAGTCGGGCGAGCCCGCACCCGAGCAGATGCAAGAGCAGCAAGCCGGCACCGAGATCCCCATGAAGGGTGTGATTGGCCGGGCAATGGGCGGCTGACATGCGACGCACTCCCGTGAACAGGGCTGTGTTGTTGCTCTGCTACGGAGAGCCGCAGCTCACTTGGAATCCAGTCTCCTCAATGTGGGACGTGCATCAAGGGCACTGGATCGAATCAACGTACTTTGGAGGCTGACATGCCCGGATTCATTCTCAACGCAATCGGCTCCGCAGCAGGCGCAGCTGGCGACATCTACGGCGAAGAGCGCCGGGCAGAGACAAACCTCAACAACCAGAAGGCCGCAGCCGACTACTCAAGCCAGCTGGAGATGCGCCGGCAAGAGGCGATCCAGCGACTCAAGCTGGAGAACATCCCGCTCGAAGCCAAGGCCCGGGACGAGGCGGAAGCCGCAAGCCAAGCTGCAAGTGCAGAGCGCTTCAACAAGGCCCGCGACGGCATCATCAACAAGCGCGTGGACGCAGCACTTGGGCCAGAGTTTCAAGGCAACGCATCCGTCATGAATGACAGGCAAGTGGCTGATATCGAGCGCATGTCCACCGAGCGCAAAGCCAAGGGCGACAAGCTCCGCGAGAGCATGCGCAACGACTCGTCCGTCATGCGCGAGGCGGGCTTGGAGTCTGGCCAGATCTCCCCAAAAGAGGCTGCAACCATGGCCGGCAGCGCGGAGATCGCACAGATGCGCGCGGACGTTCAGAACGCAAAGAACGACCAGCTACGCGAGATGGCTCAAGCCAAGCTCGACACCGCTCTGGCCATCGCCAACTTGCGCGCGGCCAACTCTGGTGGCGACAGGCAGGGCTCCAAGGATGCCATGCTGAACCTGAACACCACCGTCAGCACCCAGCAGCGCATCATCAAGGATGGCCAAGAGGAGCTGAAGACCACCCGCAAGGGAACCCCGGAGTACACCGCTCTGGTCGAGCGCATCCGCAGCGCGCAGGAGATCTCCGACATCGCATCGCGCGCCATCAAGGGCAAGCTCGGTGAGCCTGACACTGGTGACAAACCGGCAGCTACACCAGCACAATCAAACAAGCCCAAGGCACCCCCTTCGATCACCGGAGTCAAAGGTGCTCCATCAGGCTCAACCATGGGCTCGTTTGTGAGCGGCAAGGGGTGGGAAGTTCGAGACTCCAAGGGCAAAGTAATCGGCTACGCACAGGAATAAAACATGCGCTTTGTACCAATCGATCAGGTTGCGGAACCAACTGAAGATAAGCAGCTCACGTTCCGCCCTATTGAGGCCACGGAACCGCAGCCGGCGAAGTCCTTTGCCGACAACATGGTCGATGCAAAGAACCAGATTCTTGATGGCTTGGCCGACAATGTGCTGCCCGGCAAGACCGGGCTGATCCTCGACGCCGTGCGCGGGCGCGTGAAGCCCCAGTCGGGCTCCGTGCTGGAAGGCGTGCAGCTCAAGGATCCGGGCTTCAATGCAGCCGAGGCAGAGCGTCTGTCGCGCCGCTCCTACGCAGAAGCCAACGACCCCGCAAACCCTGTCAACAAGGCGCCCGTGGTGCGCGCCGCAACCGACAGCCAAGCCATCCCAGAGAACGGCATCATGGCGTCCGCCGGCCGTCAGGTGGAATCCTTTGCTCGCTCCACTGCAGCCGGTGGCGCAAAGCTCCTGTCCGATGTGACCGGAGTAGCTGGCCCCAACTCCGTCTCTGACGCCTTGGATGCGTCTGCGCGCGGCAACTCGCGCATCGCTCGCAATCTCGACACTGGCACCGCCATGCGTACCGAGATCAATGCAGCAGATCCAACCCGCTCCGGGCTGCAGAATTTTGGCGACAAGTACCTGCCGCAGATCGTGGCTCAGGTTCCACAGCTGGCCATTGCCATCTCCACGGGCGGCATCACAGTTCCTGCCGTAATGCAGGGCTTGTCCTCGTACCAAGATGCCCGCGAGAAGGGCCTGTCCCCAGTGGATGCGGCCAAGTACGCAACCGCCATGGGCGGCTTCGAGGCATTGGGCGAGAAGGTGGGCGGCACCGGCAAGCTGGCTGATGCCTTCGAGAAAGCTCTGGCCAGCGGCTTCAGCAAGAATGCGGTCCGCGATCTGGGTGGCGCCGCAGTCTCCACCGGCCTGCGCGAGATCCCCTCCGAAGAGGCGACCTACGTTGGCCAAGTGGCCACGGACAACTACTTCGGCGTCAATCCTACAGACACCCTGCAAGAGTTTGGCCAAGGCGCCTTGGACACTGCGATTGTGTCTGCAGGTACTGGTGGCGCACTGGGCACCGCTGGTGCTGCCGCATCGCGTCTGGCAGGCTCTGGCCGGCAAACCATGTCGGCCGAGGAGCTGGCCAAGTCCAAGGGCTTCCTGCGCACATTCGCGGATCCAAGCGGCCCGGCATCTCAGGCAGGCATCACCCCAGTCACCGTGGCCATCAAGCCAGCAGGAGCCCCAAGTGTCAGCACAACAGATAGTTCTGCAGGATTGGCTGCAGGCCCCGGTGTCAGCGGGGGTAATTCCGGAATCCCAAGCGTGGGAGATACAGGACGTGTCGATGGAGCACTCGGAGGGGGAGTGGGTAATGCTGCCCAAGCACCTGCACCAAGCGTCAGCACTGATCCATCTGTTCCATCAGGAACCTCTGAACAAAATGCCGGTGTAGCCCCCACAGAGTCTGCGTCGGCAGCTATCAATCCTGTAGCAAACCCACTCAAGAAGACATCGGATTCCGACCTGTTGAGCAAGGTTCCACAGGAGCGCGAGCCAGCGCAGATCGTTCTGGGCGACGATGGCACCGGATACGCCACAGAGGATGACGCCAAGCGTGTCGCCTCTGCGTACCAGCAGCGCAACAGCGACATCGAGTGGGCACCCGAGCGCCTTGACACTGGCCGATTCCGGGTGGCAGGATACGCGCCTCAAGGAGGCACCAATGTCCGAACAAGCACCACAAAGAACGCACTGCCTGACACCGCGACTGCAGGAGATCGAGGATCAAATGGAGTCGAAACTTCTCAGCCAAATGGGCGAGAAGGAGTACAGCCGGTATCTGCAGGAAAAGTCGCGCAGGATGAATCAAGAGATCTTGCCCGGCAAGAAGCAATCACCAGCCTGAAGCTGGATCGAGAGCAGTACCTATCTCAAGGCAAAACCGCGCAAGAGCGCCAGATCCTTGCGGAGCGTTGGCCAGAAGCAAAGCTGGATAACCCGGCGCCAGAGCTTGAGCCTCAGCTCAATGAGATCGCAAGCGGTATCTCTGAAGCCTACAGCGTAGACCGCAATCGCATCCAGTTCTACAGCGACAACAGCCCGGGCGCCGCCAACGGCTTCACCTATCGCGGCACCGCATGGGTCAACACTCGCGGCCTGAGCAGTGATGCAACCCAGACCGCCGGGCACGAAGGCCACCACATCCTTGAGCAGTTGGCCAAGGCTGATGATCAGGCCGGCAAGACCAACACACCCGCCCAGCGCTACGTCAAGAAGGTGTCCACCATCTTCGATGGCATGTCCGACAAAGGTAAGAAGGCGTACATCGACAACTTCCTCTACAAAGAGGAGCTGGATGCCATCGAGAAAAAGGCTATCGCATCTGGCAAGACTGCTGCCGAGGCGCGCGTACTGCGTCAGCAAGAGGTCAACAAGCGCCTGAACACCAGCCTCACCAAGTCGGAGATGGTGGCCGACTTCGCGGGCAACCGCTTCAATGACAAGAAGTTTTTGGAGCAACTGGCCAAGGCAGATCCAAATGGATTCAAGTCTCTGGTGCAGCGCTGGATCAAGGTTCTCGATGACCTGATCGCAAGCCTGCGCGGCAACGGGAAGAACAAGGAGTCCAATGCGGTTGACTCCTATGTCACCAACCTGAAGAAGGCCCGACAGACTTTTGCCGAGGCGCTGATTGAGCTGAAGCAGGGCGGCGTGGATACTGGTGATGCAGCTACAAATTCTGTAGCAGAGCCAAGCAATCAGAATCGCCAAGGCGTGTATGCAGAGGTCGCACCGGATCCGCGCCGCAAGGTTCCCAT